>CP070645.1:1721616-1727215 GCA_020354275.1 Dehalococcoidales bacterium | reverse complement strand
CAGGACGGTGGTCAATAACAGCCTGGTTGAGACCCTGAGCCGTTCCATGAATACCAGCTTGACCACACTATTCGTGGTGCTGGCGTTACAACTCTTTGTCGGCGAGTCAATTCAAAACTTCACCGTGGTGCTGCTCATCGGCGTCATTACCGGTACCTATAGCTCCCTCTGTGTCGCTCCCCAGTTACTGGTAGCCTGGGAAAAGGGCGAGTTGGCCAGGCTGTTCCGGTGGCTGCCCAGGCGTGGAGGAAGGCGGTAAGGGAGTTCTCGCCTTGGGCAGGCAGCTCTGTTCTGCATTTTTACATAGAAACTCCTGCTGTTTATATACGAATCTGCAGGCCGGATACCAGAAACCAGCCGCCGAACCCGATGAGCAGCAGGCTGCAGACAATAAACAGGCCCTGCTGGAACTTTATATCCCAGAGTGCCTGGGTCCTATAGATGAGGACAGAGACAAGTGATAACCAGGCGAGGTCACAAAGCCAGTGGACGGGGACAAGGAGGGCAAAACCGGTGATGCCGAATTCCAATGAATTCATAATGAGCACGCTGCCGATGGTTGCCCACCACAATATGAAAAACGGATTGAGGGCGCTGGTGACTATGCCGGCAACAAACGGGTTATAGGCAAGGTCCTGGCCCTTCTGGACTACCTCGGTCCGGGCACGGAACATAGCGATTCCGAGCCAGATTAAGATGCCCCCGCCGAGGATGCTGAGGACAAACTGTACCAGGTTCTCCTGAAAAAACTGGGCAAATCCGAAGTAGATCAGCAATATCAGGGGAATCTCTACAATGGCGTGTCCCAGGGCTATCTTCATACCAGCAGACTGTGACTTATAACTTTTAGCCACAGTAACGGCAAACATGGGGCCGTGTAGCATTACCCCGGAAAATGAGATTACCACCAGACTTAATAAAAAAGAGAACAATAGAGAAGTCCTGAAATTAGCCTTTTAATCGTCTTGCTATCCCCATTGTAGCATATCGGCAGGTGGTTCCTGTCATTCTAAAGTGATGACAGTACTTTCTATTCAGCAAAATTCCGGCGGTTACTTGAGTTTGCTTCCCTGACCAATTATACTTGGTTTCAGAGACATATCAGAGCAGGCGTTTTGCCTTCTGGAGGGTAGGAGAGGTGTCGTTAGATTTAAGCAAAGTGGCGGCACAGGTCGGGGAGATGGTGGCCAGGCTCAGGGACGGGAGCAGGGAAAGGCAACGCCGTCTGGACTACGCCGTTGGTGTCCTTCATGAAAAGGCTGCCGCCCTGGATCCATTAAAGAAGAAGGTTGCTGCCAGCCGGACCACCTGGCTGGTGGCCGGTCTAGTTGAGGGTCTTGACCGGAAATATAAGGCGGCACCACTGCTGGCTGAATTCACCGTACTGGCCACTGATGGTTCCCACATTGATGTTGACCGCCACCGGTCAGCCCGGTGTTATCTGATAAATATCGGCATTGTTTTACTCCGGTACGGGGCCAGCCCCGATGCGGTGCTAGATAGCTTCCCCCATCTGTATGCCGGAGATGAAGACTTGGTTATTGCCCCGGCCCAATCAACAGGTCGTGAGCAGTTGATCGAAGGCAATCTGCTGGGGATCAAGCGCAGCGTTGACGAGTGCCGCCATCTGGCTGGAATGGCTGCTGAGATAGGCACGGGCAGCCTTGCTCTTGCCCTGCTTGACGGCTCGCTCGTCCTCTGGGGTCTGGAGGCTTATCCCGAATTCGTTACCGAGGAACTGTTAACCGGGGGTTTTCTGACCTGTCTCGATGATATGAAGAAGCTTAACAGTAGCCGTAAAATTGCCCTGGCCAGCTATATAAGCTATCCCCGGTCGGCTGATGTGGTAAATGTCCTGCGGGTAGCCCTATGTCCCCAGGATCCGCTGGATACCGACCGCCACTGCCGGGAATGCACCCAGAGACGCTGTGAGGAGGTTTCCGGCGTCGTAGACAGGGAGTTGTTTGCCAGGGTGCTGGAAGCGGGGGAAAGGTCGGCATTATTTACCAGTCAATCCTCGGTGGTGCGCAAGTACTATGGCGAGCACTGGATTAATTTCTTTTACCTCAACGTGGGCGATGAAATCGCCCGGGTGGAGATACCACAGTGGGTAGCCCGGGATGGGGATTTGCTGAACCTGACGCACACCCTGGTCATTGACCAGTGCCAGCGGGGGCAGGGGTATCCGGTGGCACTATCCGAAGCCCATGAACAGGCGGTGGTCACCATGGTGGACAGGGAGAACTTCTGGCAGGTGGTGGATTCCTTGATGGTGGAAGAACACCTCCCCACCCCCACCTCGGCCAAGAGCCAGAGTAAAAGGACAAGGTGGGTATAGGGTATTATAAGACCTCACCCCCTTTATCGCCCTCTCCTTGAAGTGAAAGGAGTAAGGAGAGGGGGAATAAGAGAAAGAGGGTTGACACCCTCTTAAACTCGCGAACTAAATGTAAGGAGAGTTACAGAGAGGTGAAGCCTCTCTCATACAACCCTTTCCCCTTCCCATTTCAAAGGGGAAGGGGGACTGAGGGGGATAGGGTTTACGAGCTTAAAAAGACCGGGTAAAAGCGAACCAAAACAAGAAAGGTAGAATATGGAGGAACTGAATAAAGAAGCTTCCGGTGAGGATCTAATCAAAACACTAGAAGAAAGCTACTTCGACCTCAGGAAAAACAATCCGGGTCGGGATGAACACTGGTTTCTGGCCAATACGTGGTTGAAAAGGTATGGTTCCGGTGAGGAGGTGAAGCAGAGAGGTGCCGAGTGGACAAGGTTCACCGCATATAAGGATACCCACGAGTTTGCTATTTTAGAACCGCCGGCATCTATCAGGGGTTTTGCCCTCCTTATGATAAACCGCGAACTGGGTGAGCAGCAGGCCAGTTCCTATGAGAAGGAATTCTTCCAGATTCTGGAGCCAGTTATACTAAGCAAGAAGAACCAGGAATTTTTGGATAAATATAAAAAGAAAAACCCGCTGACCTGGGAAGAGATCCAGGTAGAGGACGAATCTAATTACAGTTTACACTGGTTTTTCCGCAGCCTGGAACTCAAGCAGGAATATGGTGAAGAGATTGAGGGGGGATGGGATGAATTCGGCATTGATATTATTGATGTTATCGATGATATGGAGGAGGAGGGGGAATATATAGTGGAGGAGGAATATGGGGACTAAGGGCAGGAAGAATGTAAAAAAGCCCAAACAGCAGAAAGAGAAAAAGGAGAAGAAGCCCGTCGGAAAGAAGAAGTAGTGGCATGAAAACTCTGCTACTGGATTGCCTGGTACTGGTTCTGGTGGTGGTGATTACTGAGCTGTTCTGGCTGGGAAAGGCTGACTTGGCTTGGCTGATCACCGGTTATGCACTGGCGGTGGCTTTGCAGTTTGTCCCTCTGCTAATTTATAAAGGGGAAATTGATAATGGATAAAACGGAGAGGGTTGGCGAGGTAATTGAGGTCTCTACCGCGGAGTTTGTGACGCAGTGCTACGAGCTTTACCAGCCGCCACCCCTAGGTAGTCTGGTGAAGACGGCGGATATGCCAGTGGAGGTTTATGGCATAGTCTATTATGCCAGCACCGGCAGTCTTGAACCGGGGCGGCGCCCGATTGCCCGGGGCAAGGATGAAGCCAGTGAGGAGGCGGTCTATCAACAGAGCCCCCAGCTTCTAAAACTGCTGCGTACCGAGTTTAATACACTGGTGGTCGGCTATCGGGAGGATGGTAGGCTTTACCACCATTTGCCGTCCAGACCAGCCCGGATACATGGTTTTGTTTACCAGTGCCATCCCGATGAGGTCAGGGAGTTCTCCGAGTCATTTGACTTTCTCAGCACGCTGATTAGTACGGGTTTGCCCGTTTCTAATGAGGAGATTACCAGCGCCGCATTGCGCCAGATGAGCCTGGTGCAGGAAGACCCCCGTGCTTTTTTGGTGGCTGCAGGGAAGGAACTGGCTGTATTACTGGGCAGCGATTTCAACCGGCTAAGGGCTATTCTGAGAAGAATTGCTACTGCATGACAGGCGTTGAAGCTATTAACCTATGAATGATTTACACTCTCAATGGAGAAAAGATTATGAAGCGCCCTTCAAGGGCTGGGATTTTTCATATCTGGACGGCCGCTGGCTTGAAGGGCAACCGTCATGGGACTATATAACACTGGCCAGGCAACTGGTACAGAAATCAAAGTCTGTGCTTGATATGGGAACCGGCGGGGGTGAGAGATTTGCATCTCTGGCGCCGTTTCCCAAACATGCTACTGCAGTGGAAGGTTGGAAACCCAATGTGGCTGTTGCCAGGAGAAGGCTCGAACCTCTGGGTGTCAGAGTATTAGAGGTTACTGAATCAGGCAACCTCCCTTTTGCCGATGGGGAATTTGATACGGTTCTGAACAGGCACAGTGCTTTTCAGGCCCAAGAGGTTTTCAGGATACTAAAGGCAGGAGGGGTATTCCTGACGCAGCAGGTGGGGGGAGATGACCTGAACGATCTAATTAGAGAATTCGGTGCTGCCCCGCAGTATGGAGACTGGACACTCGGTACATCAATAAAACAAATTCGGGACGCAGGTTTCAGGATAAAAGAAGCAGAAGAATGGACCGGGCAAGTAGAATTCAAGGATGTGGGGGCTATAGTATATTTCCTTAAGGCAATCCCATGGGTGGTAAAAGATTTCAGCGTGGATAATAACCTCCGTCATCTGGAGAGACTTCAGCGTAAAATTGATGAGGGAGAAAAACTGGCTTTCACGCGGGTGCGGTTTTTGGTTTTGGCCGATAAGTCTGGTGAGGAGTAGAGAGCAATGCAGGAGAATGGTGAAAGACTGGGAACCGTTGTTTCTGGTTCTCTAACCAGAGGAGTAGAGGTCAGGCTGGATAGTCTGACATCAGTCGAAGACATGGCGGTGGGACGCTATGTCACCATCGAGGGGGAGAAACGGCGTTTCTTCGGCATGATAACCGATATCAGCCTGGAGGTTGCTGACCAGCGGATGACGGTGGCACCCCCCGATGTTGCTGACCCGTTTATCGCCGAGGTACTGGCCGGTACCAGTACCTACGGAATGCTTCATGTCCTGCCCATGCTCACCATAGGCGGTGACGTAGCCGACCTTATCGAAGGCCCGCAGCCGGTCAAGACCGTTCCCCGTCATTTCTCCGCGGTAAAGCTGGCCTCACAGCGGGACATAGAACTGGTCTTCGGGGGTGAGGACGAGAGGAAATTTTATATCGGCACGCCGCTGGATATGGAGACCAAGATCTGCCTTGACCTGCCGGAACTAGTCAAGCGCTCCAACGGCATCTTCGGTAAGAGCGGTACCGGCAAGACATTCCTCACCAGGATACTACTTATCGGCATGCTGCAGAAGAGCGCCGCCGTCAACCTCATCTTTGATATGCACAGCGAGTATGGCTGGGCGGGGAGCAGCGAGTCCGGTACAGCGGTCAAGGCGCTGAAACAGCTTTTCCCCGAGAAGGTGGCCGTCTTTACCCTTGACGAGGAGAACTCGAGGCGAAGGCGGGTAAGCACCGACTTTGTCGTCAGGATAGGCTATGACGAGATAGAACCGGAAGACATGGTCTTGCTCCGCCAGACTTTAAACCT
>CP070645.1:1709225-1721516 GCA_020354275.1 Dehalococcoidales bacterium | reverse complement strand
GGGGAGCATAATGAATATGCCCTGAAAGAGTTCCTCGGCATGTCAGACGAGGAGATTGAAGAGCTAATAAGGGAGGGGGTACTGGAATAATCCCCGGGAACTGGCTTAAGTAACGTACCTTACCGTTATCAGCACAGTCAACGAAATACTCTAATAAGTCTAATTACTATTCAATCAAAGTATACACGCCGATCCGGGGCGTCTTAATGACACCGGGGTCTTATTTGAACCTTATTGCCCCGCCACAGACACTCAGGCACTGGCCGGTGACATAGTCGGATAGGTCGGTCACGAAGAATTCCAGTACCTTGGCGCAATCCTCCGGTTCCCCCAACCTGCCTAGAGGAATATCCCGGGACATACTTTGCTGACGTTCTTCAAGGTCCCACCGGTTCCAGGCTATCATCCGCCCGCTTTTAATGTAGGCAGGGGCAATGCAGTTGACGTTGATGCCATAGGGACCCAGTTCTTGCGCCAGGTTCTGGGTATAGTTAATAATAGCTGCTTTGGCAGCACTGTAGGATGCGTAGAACCCCCTGGGACTACCCCTCATACCAGCCTGCGAAGAGACAGTAATGATACGCCCGTACCTCTGTTCTTTCATCGGTATTGCTGCCGCCTGGGAACAAAATATAGTTCCCATCAGGTTCCTATCAAAGGTAGCCCGTATATCTTCTTCCGGCATACTGGCGGCAAAGCTACGGGTTCTATCTCCAGCCATACCTCCGGCATTATTCACCAGAATATCCACCCGGCCGAACTCAGCGAGAACCTGCTGGAACATAGCGTCAACGGCACTTTTATCCCTGACGTCAGCCTCAATACCCTGGCTTCGCACACCAAGATTTTTCACTTCGTCCATCACCGTTGGGGCCGTCAGTTCCTCGTCAAACTCCAGGGCTGATTCAAGGTCGATGTCATTAATGACAACATCAGCCCCGAGACCCGCCAGCCGCAGGGCATAGGCACGGCCGATTCCCCGGCCGGCACCGGTGACTACTGCTACCTGTCCTTTAAGTTTCATATACCCTCCTCAAGATGTAGAATCAATCTAATTAATTACTATCGCAGTAAATCAATATCTAACAAGCCCGTCATATAAACAACAGCCATCCAGACAACAGAGTGGAAGCATGTTCCCATTTGCCTGGCTTTCCGGTTTGAATTAGAAAGTAACCATGACAATTATATCCCACGACAACCGTCCTGCCAATGGAGGTTACAGTAAAATCAACTAAAAATAGACGGTATTCTAAGTTAAAATGGTAAAATAATAGCGATTACCATTAAATCTACTTTTACCAATTGATGTGGCTGAATAAATATTCTATTATCATATACAAATAACCTTAGAGGAATAATGGAGATACCTGATACAACCAGGCTCTATATCGGCACATCAGGCTGGTCTTACCCCAGGGGAGAGGGCACCTGGGCGGGTTACTTCTACCCCAGGGGTAAGATTGATGAACTATCCTATTACAGCCAGTTTTTCAATACTGTCGAGATCAACAGCTCATTCTACCGGCCACCGAACCCGGGTTATGCTCATAACTGGGCCCGTAAGGTACCCGCAGACTTCCTCTTTACCGTCAAGCTGTGGCAGAAATTCACTCACCCAAAGATGTACCAGCAATCGACCGGACAGGACGCGGCGATATCCCGTGAAGATGTTGAACTTTTTCAGCGCAGCATTGAACCGCTGGCGAGTAACGGGAAACTGGGGGCACTGCTGGCACAGTTCCCGTCCAGCTTCAAGAATAATGGTGAGGGCAGACAGATATTGAAGGCGGTCATCAAGACATTTGGCCATTATAACCTGGCCGTTGAGCTGAGGCACCGCAGCTGGAGCGACGATGATAACACTGCCCGTTTGCTCAGCGAAAACCAGATAAGCTGGGTGCAGATTGATGAGCCCAAATTCGGGACCTCGGTAGCCCGGGAAATACCAGTAACATCGGACATGTCATATTTTCGCTTCCACGGCAGGAATGCCGAAATGTGGTGGAAGGGAAACAGCGAAACCCGTTATAAATATTTATATTCCCAGCCGGAAATAGATGATCTGGCCGGTCAGGTTAAGAGAGCTACAGAAAAGGCCAGATTAATGTTTGCTTTTTTTAATAACCACTGGCAGGCGTATGCCCCACGCAACGCCGTTGACCTGATGAGAACCCTGCAAATACCGCTGAAAGAACCGTCCGTTCAAGAAAGCCCGCCCCAAGAAGACGACTCCTGAGACCGCCAACTATCAGTCTGTTTCAGGCCACTGATTATATTCGATAAGCTTATTCAAACACCGGGCAGCCACCTCAATGCTGGAATAGACCGGTATCCCGGCCGCCAGTAATTTCTGCCTGGCCTCAAGCACAGCGGTAATGCTATTGATATCCTCACCAATTCCAAAAACAACGGCTACCGGCTTGGCCAGTGCTTGAGCCGTGTTGATTAAAACCTCAGCGGTACTTACCAACTGTTCTTTCAAATATGGTTGACGCCCACCGTAAACATCCACCGCCAGCTGTATCAGGATAAGGTCTATCTGGGGATCGGCATCCACGATAGCCAGCCCCCGGTTATAGAAATCAGCGGCACCGGCCATCCCCAGGGCCGTCTCAACCGGATTCCGGGCACCGGTACCGGCCTCAGGTATTATCTCTTCCAGCTGCCTTCTGGTCTCATTAAGGAAAGGGGGAACCCTGAGCCCGGCCCGCTCACAGGTATCGGTGGCAATGACTCCGATACCACCACCCCTGCCCACAATAGCCACCCTCCTTCCCCCGGGGCAGGGCATATGGGAAAAGGTTAACAGCATATCGGCCATTTCTTCAATGGTATTCACCGGGACAGCCCTAGTCTGCTTGAAGAAAGCATCCCAGACCAATCCCGAACCGGCCAGGGCAGCGGTGTGCGAGGCAGCTGCCCCGGCACCGCCCTCAGTCAGCCCCGCCTTCAATATGACCACCGGCTTGGCCGAAAGGCACTTCTTCACCACCTCTAGGAAACGGCGCCCGTCCCTGACCCCCTCAATGTAGCAACCGATAATACCGGTCTCGTCATCACCAGCCAGGTATTCTAAGAAGTCAGGGGCATCAAGGTCTATGGCATTACCGTAGCTGATCACCTTGCTGAAGTGAATACCCATGTCATTGGCCAGGTAGACAAAGCGTATTGTTCCGGCTCCGGTCTGGGCAATAAAGGCTACCTTACCCGGCTCCCTGGAGAAGGCCGGATTAAAAGTCAGACCCGATTCCGGGCAATAGACACCCATGCAGTTGGGGCCGATGATACGAACACCGCCCTTCCGGGCAGTCTCGGCTGTCTGTCTTTCTAGTTCCGCCGCCTCCCCCCGACCCGTCTCGCTGAAGCCGGCGGTGAACATGTGGACTGCCTTCACCCCTTTGGCAACACAGTCTTCCATAATCTGGGGTGCCAGCCTGGCCGGAATATTAAAAATTACATAGTCCACGGGGTAGGGTATATCCCTGACGGTAGGATAAGCCTTCAGCCCGTTTATCTCGTCAGCACGGGGATTCACCGGATAGACCTCGCCGGTATACCCAAAGTTTATCAGCCGGGATACCCAGCCCCCCGCCTGCTGACTGGCGGAAGCGCCAACAACGGCAACCGATTTCGGGTGCAGGATTTCATCCAGCGGGTAAGGTTTTTCCGGTGGCAAATGCTCAACCCTTCTTCAGCAAGAATACCTTTACGGTTGAAAAGCGTTTATATTATAACCCCAAAATGGGCTAATCAACAATGATATCATCCAGGGACCGTTTCGGGACGTGGTGCCAGCCCTCGCTGTCACGCCAGTATTTGATATCACCGTCAGCACCAACAGCCTCAATAACAACCGTCTCCTTGGGTCTACCTATCGCCAGCACCAGCAGTATCTCATATCGGGAAGGTATCGCGAGTGTTTTACGCAGGCCGTCATGGCGTACCCCGGCAATAATGCAGCCACCCAGGCCCCTCTCCACAGCCCCCAGGAGAATACTCTGAGCGGCTATGCCGTGGTCGCACCCGAAAGATTTGACTATCTCAGTGTCGCCAAGAACAATGATATAGGCTGAAGGCCTTTCCCCTTCCTCCGGGCCGGGCCAGTCCGCCAGGTAGGCAGCCCAGGCAAGATGGGGAAAGATAAGGGCATTTTTACCGGCATCACAGGAAAGGATGTATTTCAACGGTTGCCTGTTGCCGGCCGATGCCGAGTGCCTGGCCAAGTCAACAAGCTCATTTAAGGTTTCCATCTCCACAGATACTTCCTGGTAGAACCTGCGGTAGCTCCTGTTCGTCAGTATCAGCTCTCTAACCATTTAAACACCCCATTAGCAGGAAATTAAAAACCGCTGGCCTTAAGTTGATAAGGCATGATTGCAGCCCGGTTTCCCGATTTTACATCTTTGCCTTGACAAGGGGCAAGCCGGGCTCTAATATAGCAAGCTAGCACAAAGGAGGCTCCCCAATGAAGTGGTGGTGGAAAGCGGTACTGACCCTTGTTCTGGTCATTGTCGTGGCGACGCTGGGGATATCCGGTTATCTGGGGTATTCCATGACCCGGGTAGAGCGTTTAGCCGTAGAGCAGGACCCGGCACTGGTCGGGCTTGATTACGAAGACGTTTCCTTCCCGAGCATGGAAGATGAACTAATCCTTCACGGCTGGTTTCTTCCGGTAGCGGACAGCCAGGGGGTTATCATCATGGTACACGGCGCCGACCAGCACAGAGCCGACCCCAGCATCGGAATGCTCGGTATTGCCTCAAAGTTGGTTGAGCATGGTTACAACGTCCTCATGTTCGACCTTCGCGGCCACGGCGAATCCGAGGGCAACATGATGTCAGCCGGTTACTACGAACAAAGGGACCTTAACGGGGCCGTGGAATATGTGAAAGGCCGGGGCTTTCAGCGGATTGGCGTGCTCGGTTTCTCGGTAGGTGCCGCCACCGCTGTTCTGGCCACCGCAGAAAACAGCGATATCAGTGCACTGGTAAGTGACAGTGGCTTTGCTGACCTGAAAGACATGATGGAGCCGGAGTTTAGCAAACGCACCAAGTTCCCGAAGTTCTTTCTCGGCCCCCTGCTGTTCCTGGTCAAGATTATGTACGGCGTTGACTTTAATGCGGTCAGCCCTGTCGCAGTAGTTGCCCAGATTGCACCAAGGCCCATCTTATTTATTCACGGTGAGGATGATGAAACGGTACCCCAGGAACACGCCCAAAGACTGTACCAGGCTTCCCTTAACCCCCAAAACCAGCTATGGGTAGCACCCGGCGCCAGCCATGTGAAAGCATACCTGACCTACCCTGAAGAATACATAAACCGGGTAACTACCTTCTTCGACATGACACTAAGATAAGACAGCCGGCTGGTTTTCGCCATTAACACAAACAGACATGGTGCCGTATTCATCCCGTTCTGCTTGTACTCTTTGTTAAGCAGCAACCCAAATCCCTGACTTTGAGCTGCTGCTTGTATTCCGTTGATTACCGAACTATAATATTTGCTTGCGGAGTTCTACGCAAACGATTTTATCCTCTGGCGTATACAGGCAGGTTCTGTTGATGCAAGATTATGCCCTGAAATACGACCCGGTGCCAATCATATTTAAGCAAGGTAACAACTATCATATCTTGAGAGCCCTGAATTTTCTCGAAAAAAAGTATACGGGTAAGCTTAACGATATCTTAACCAAAATAAGGGCAGCTCAGAATGACGATGGGGGATGGCCATGGCTCGGTCGATGGGGATTCGATGAAAAGATACCGAGCAGCATCACTGATACAGCCTATATTATCCCCACACTCATTGATACTGGTACGGACACATTTCCTGAAGAATTGGAAAGGGCATTAAATTTCCTGTTAGAAACCCAAAGAGAAGATGGGGGATGGTCAGAAAGTCCACAATTGGGTAAGACTATGTCAGCAAGCTGGGCCTGGTTTAGTGTGGATCACAGCGTAACGTGGATCACAGGATTGGTGATTACGGCGTTAACCAAAGCAGGGCATCCGCCTGACACCCCAAATATACGAAAGGCCAGGGGATTCCTGAAAGGCCTTCAAAATAGGGAGGGTGGTTGGAATTCACATACCGGTTCAGAAGAGCCTGAGAGTACAGATATGTGGGCGATGGAGGATGTCATTTCAGCGCTTTTAGCCACTGGAGAGAAGAAGAGTTCAAAGACAATCAAGAAAGCCGAAGATGCAATATTAATTCACCGGGACAGATGGAAAGAACCAGTAGAAAACCCCTTGGGCGTGTTTTTTATGCTGGGATATGATAAAGAACACCAGTATGTAGACGAGTGTATACATTATCTTCTGGAGAATCAAAAAGAGGATGGTGGATGGGGCTACTATAACAGTTGGCGTTCCAGTCCCGACCAGACAGTCCACTGGCTAGAAATTCTACTAAAGCTCGGGGTAAGGACCAGATAAAAAGTCTGTCCTTTCTACTACGCTATCCTCTAAGCAGCAACCTGCGCCAGTAAAAAGGTTACCAGCAGACCTGCCAGGACGGCCAGACCGGTCAGGCGGGTGTTTCCATACTTATGCGCTTCGGGGATGAGCTCATTAACGGTAATGTAGAACATTGCCCCGGCGGCAAATGCCAGACCGGAATACATCAGCTTTTCAGAGGCTGAACCGAGGAAAAAGAAGGCTATTAAAGCACCTATTAGTGTGGAAATACCAGCCGCAAAGGATATAAGAACGGTTTTCAATCGGCTCATCCCGTAGAAATGAAATGGGATGGCAATAGCTATCCCCTCCGGGATGTTATGTAATGTAACTGCGATGGCGATCACCATACCAAGATCACCCGAAACTCCATACCCCGAGCCAATCCCGAACCCCTCGGGAAGGTCATGGATGGCAATACCGATGGCGATTAATACTCCCAGCCGGAAAAGGTTGCTTCTCGATTCGATGATATGCATATGCGGCAGAACGAAATCCAGTAACAGAAAGGCCAGGGAGCCAACGGCAAAGCCGCTGAAACTTAGTAAAAACCCTCCCTTGAGGGATTCCCAAACCAGAATCAAAAAAGTAACTCCCAGCATCACACCCGAGGAAAAACCGAGCCCCAAAACCAGGCTCCGCTCCCCCGGTTTTAAAAGAATCCCCAGAATGCCACCCAAACCGGTAGCAGCGCCGGCCAGAAGGCTCACCAGAATCAGCAGTGCCAGGTCCATATTGACTCCCAGAATTAACGTTAGCTACACCGAATACCGTTAAACACCCCGACTATCAGCCACCAGGTATAGTAATAAAGGATAGGAACCCCAAAATACCATTCGATACCGTTGCTCTGGCATCCCCTTTTTTCGTTGACAATTCTATCTGAGACGTGTATTATTTTAAAGGGCCCCCAAGCTATTATGTTGCTAGAACACGGGCAATTTCATCATACCACATTTAAATTGAACGCCTTAACCTGCCATTTCAGACATAGCAGTCCCCTTACTCTTTTTCTGACTCTTTACCTACTTTTTATGACTTTACGCCTGCTGATGTAATAAACCATGGTTTTACTAATCCAAGAGTATAATTAAGAGGTTTCAACCAGGAAACCAGGCCGGATTCTAGAACTAGGAGGAATTCATGGAAAAAGCAAAAACTGCAGAATGCCCGGTGATCTGGATTCAGTGTGCTACCTGTACCGGTTGCTCCGTTTCCGCGCTAAATTCGGTAAGCCCCTCTATCAAGAATGTGCTCATAGATGAAGTGATCCCGGGTAAACACGTCAACCTGAGATTCCAGGCCACAGTAATGGCGGGAGCGGGGGACGCAGTCATAGAGGAGATGAAGGAGACCTCTGTCAGGGAGAAAGGTAAATATATACTGGTAGTAGAAGGGGCGATCCCTACAACAGATAAGGCAGCTGACTATGGTTCCATCGGCGAAGAAAACGGGGAACCGGTATCCATGGTGGAACGGGTAGAAACTCTGGGCAAAGATGCCCTGGCAGTGGTCGCCCTGGGAACCTGTGCCGCCTTCGGCGGGATTGCCGCTGGTAAACCTAACCCTGCCGGATGCATTAGCGTCGGAGACCTCTTCAAAGAAAAAGGTATTACTACGCCTCTGGTTAATATCCCTGGTTGCCCGCCCCATCCCGACTGGTTTATCGGCACCATAGCCAAGGTCCTGCTTATCGGTCTACCGGGGCCGAAAGAAGTAGATGAGTACGGTAGGCCCAAGGACTTCTACGGTCAGCTAATACACGAGAATTGCCCCCGCCGTGCCTACTTTGACGAAGGTAAATTCGCTAAAAAGTTCAGCGATCCTGGCTGTCTTAACGAGCTTGGATGCAAGGGCCCGGTAACCCATGCCGACTGCCCCCTCAGGCTGTGGAATGGCGGGGTGAACTGGTGTATAGGCAGCGGGTCTCCCTGCATAGGCTGTGTTGAACCCGGCTTCCCTGACCAGCTGGCCCCGTTCTATAAGAAATTGACTGAAGACATCCTGCCGAATATCGGTAGCAGAGAGGAGGTTTGATCGAGTGGCTAAGATAATAATTGACCCGGTAACACGTATTGAAGGTCACCTTAAAATAGAGTTGGTAACAGAGAACGGAGAGGTTAAAGAAGCTAAAAGCACGGGAACCCTCTTCCGTGGTATCGAAATCATATTGAAAGGCAGAGACCCGCGTGACGCCCAGCGCTACGTTCAGCGCATCTGCGGAGTCTGCCCCACCAGCCATTCTACGGCAGCTACCCTCAACCTGGACAGTGCCTTTGGCATCAGCGATAAGATACCGGATAACGGCAGGTTATTACGTAATATCATTCTGGGCGCGGCCCATATTGCCGACCATATTCTACACTTCTACCACCTGTGTGCCCTTGATTATGTGGATGTAACCAAGGTAGCCAACTACCAGGGTGGTAATTCCGCCCTGAATTCAATAAAGGATTTCATCGGGCGGGGTGAACTGGGGCCTTTCGTCCCACGATATGAAGGTGACTACCGCCTGCCCGATGAAATTGACCAGCAGGCTGTAGCCCACTATGTGGAAGCCCTGAACATGCGGCGTAAGGGACAGGAAATGCTGTCTATCTTCGGCGGGAAGATGCCCCATAACTGCGCCATCATGCCCGGCGGTGTCACCGAGGTACCTACCGTAGATAAAATCGCTGCCTTCCTGTGGCGTCTGAATGAACTCAGGGACTTCATCGATAATGTTTACCTGCCCGATGTACTGGCTGTAGCCGAAGTCTACAGTGATTACTTTGATATAGGCAAAGGCTGCGGTAATCTACTTTCCTACGGCAGCTTTGATCTGGATGTTAGTGAGACAGACCTGACCAAGAGGAGCAGGTTACTTAAACAGGGGACAGTCTCCACCGACCTCAAACTGGGAGAACTGGACACCAGCAAGATAACGGAAGCGGTGAAACATTCCTGGTATGCTGATTCCAGTGATACCCGACACCCCACCCAGGGTGAAACCAGACCCGAACCCGGGAAAGCAGGGGCCTACTCGTGGGTTAAATCTCCACGCTACGATGGCAAGGTTTTTGAGGTAGGCCCGCTGGCCCGCGTGGCAGCTACCTATGCCAGCGGTAACCCCAGAGTAAAAGAAATGGTTGACTCCGTGCTATCCAGATTCAATGCTTCCCCGGCGGCTTTATTCTCGGTACTCGGCCGTCACGCGGCACGGGCTCTCTACTGTAAACTCATCGCCGATACCATGCCCGAATGGCTGTTGCAACTGAAACCGGGAGAACCGGTTTGCATAGACTACACTATCCCGGACGAAGCCAATGGAATGGGCCTGGTTGATGCGGCACGGGGCGCCCTGGGACACTGGATAGAGATCAAAGACCAGAAAATCGCCAACTACCAGTGTGTGGTACCCAGCACCTGGAACTTCAGCCCCCGAGACAACAACGGTCAGCCGGGACCGGTGGAACAGGCGCTTACCGGGATAAAGATCAAAGATGAAAGCAATCCCTTTGAAGTCGTGCGTGTTATCAGGTCTTTCGACCCCTGTCTGGCCTGCGCCATACACATGGTAACCCCCAAAGGAAGAAGCCTGGGTAAATTCCGCGTGTGCTAATAAACGGGAGATATATTGTGAGAAACAATCCTAAGGTTGTCGTACTCGGTATGGGTAACCTCCTGTTAAAGGACGAGGGCATCGGAGTCCATGTTGCCCATGCTTTGCAGAAGGCACCATCACCCGACAGTATAGAACTGGAGGTGGTCGATGGGGCAACATCGCCGGATGCCACCCTCGCCTTTACTGAAGCCGACAAACTAATCGTTGTCGACGCGGTACAGGGCGGGGATGAACCGGGGGCGATCTACCGGTTTTGCCCTCATGATATTAACCTGGACGATAACAGCCTTACGTCACTGCATCAAGTAAGTCTGCTCGATAATCTGCGATTGATGGAAATATTCGGGCAGAAGTACCGAGATGTTGTTATTATTGGAGTACAACCCAAAGAAACCGATTGGGGAATAGAGCTATCAACCGAGTTAAAACAACGAATGCCCCGGATCATCGAGGTAGTGCTGCAAGAAGCAGGTCAGTACCATCCCGATAGGCCGGAGAAAGGAGAATAGGAATTGATTATATCCGAACAGAAACCTCTCCCAGAAATCGTTGAGTCTCTGGAAGGAGAACAACGCATCTTTATTCTCGGCTGCAAGGGTTGTGCCGAGGCCTGCCATACCGGTGGCGAAACCGAGGTACTAGAGATGAAAGGAAAACTGGAAGAGGAAGGTAAAAAGATAGTTGGCTATGCAATAGCCGATTTTCTCTGCGATAAAGCCCTGGTCAAGTTCAGTCTTAAAGCGCACGAGAAAGAAATTATCGACGCCGATTCCATTCTGGTAATGACCTGCGGCATCGGGGTACAAGCTACAGCCAAGGTAGTCGACAAGATAATCCACCCGGCCTGCAACACCATCAACGTAGGGGGTGCACGCGGGGAATGGCGCGGGGAAGAGCGCTGTTTCGAGTGCGGAGAATGCCTGCTGGACTATACTGGCGGCATCTGCCCGTTAACTGCCTGTACCAAGAGCTTGATAAACGGGCCTTGCGGTGGTGCTAAAAACGGTATGTGCGAGTTCGAACCGGAGACCCGCGACTGTGGCTGGCACCTGATATACGAAAAATTAAAGAAACTGGGGCAACTGGACAAGATGAGTATCATAATTAGCCCCAAAGACAACAGTAAAATGCGACCCCCTGCGGACATGAGAAAAACCATATTATGGGCTCTAGAACGGGAAGGAGAGGAGGTTGCCACGAAATGAAAATCGCCAGTTTAGCCAAGGATGGGAAGTTTGTAATTACCGCTGAGGTTGGCCCGCCTAAGGGGGTGGATATTAAGGAAATGCTGGATGACGCCGAACTGATGCGGAGCAGGATAGACGCCATCAATGTCACTGACCAGCAAAGCTCCGTTATGAGACTAGGGTCTCTGGCCGTCTGCCGGCTCCTTAAAGAGAAAGGGCTGGAACCGGTTTTTCAGATGACCTGCCGTGACCGCAACCGGATCGCCCTGCAATCTGACTTGCTCAGCGCTTATGTTCTGGGTATTGAAAATGTCCTTAGCCTTACCGGTGATTTTGTCGCCCTGGGCGACCACCCCGAAGCCAAAGGGGTCTTCGACCTCGATTCGGTCTCCCTTTTGGTGGCGGCCAAGGAACTAGAACAGGGACGAGACCTTTCCGGTAACGAATTAAAAGGGTCGCCCAGTTTCTGCCTTGGAGCAGTAGTGACTCCCGGAGCCGAACCTCTGGAACCCCAGCTTATCAAAATGGAGAAAAAGGTAAAAGCCGGGGCGCAATTCTTCCAGACACAGGCCGTCTACGAACCAGAGAAGTTTGAAACATTTATGAAAGCAGTACAGCACCTGAATGTACCGGTGCTTGTAGGTATAGTAATGCTGAGGTCCGCGGCTATGGCCAGGTTCATGAACCGAAATGTGGCCGGTGTGCACGTACCGGAACAACTCATTGAGGAGATGGACCAGGCAAAGAACCGGACCCAGAAGAGTATCGAGATTGCCGCTCGCCTAATTAACGAGATGAAACCCCTCTGTCAAGGCGCCCACATCATGGCCATAGGCTGGGAAAAGAGGGTCCCTGAAGTACTTGACGCCGCTGGACTATAATTGGTACTTTACTACCAACTATCCAGAAAAGGTGACGGAGTTTCATTTTTGGCGAATAAATCAAGCAGTCGGTCACGCCAGGAGGAGATAAACGAACCCGAACTCACGCCTGAAGAAGCTGCCCTGGTTCTGAGGATCGGAGTCTTCGTAAATATGAG
>CP070645.1:1702177-1709125 GCA_020354275.1 Dehalococcoidales bacterium | reverse complement strand
GGACGGCCGGGTCATCGGCGTGGACATGACGCCCGAAATGGTGACCAGAGCCAGAGAGAATGCCATTAAGGGTGGCTACTCAAACGTAGAGTTCAGGCTGGGTGAGATCGAGAATTTGCCGGTTGAGGATGGCCTGGCTGACCTGGTTATCTCAAACTGCGTCATTAATCTATCACCCGATAAGGCGAGGGTGTTCGCTGAAGCTTATCGCGTGCTGAAGCCGGAGGGAAGGGTAATGGTCTCTGATATTGTCCTGCTCAAGCCGCTGCCACCCCCTATCATGAACTCAATCGCAGCCTATGTCGGCTGCATTGCCGGGGCAGCAAAAAAGACCGATTATATCGCCGCAATAAGAGCTGCGGGATTCCAGGACGTCACCATAATTGATGAGACGCCTTTCCCGACACAGTATATGGTAAATGACCCGATAGTGCAGATAATTACCGAGGGCACAGCGTTACCAATGGAAATGATAAACGACGTCGCCAGCTCAATAGTCAGCGTGAAGGTTTCTGCCATCAAGCCGGGTTAGCTGGAATGCTTGACAGTTTATAAATAAAGGTTATTATTATCTTTAAAGGAAGCCTGTGAAGGGGGGCAATGTGAAAGAGAGCGCCAGTGAAGCCATTGATGATTTGTTCGCACAGATAAGGCTCAACCTGTTGAAATTGAGAGACAGCGACCCGGTGGCTACCGATGAAATAAAGAACCTGATGACCCAGCTTGAAGACTGGGTAGAAAAGCTGATCATTGACTCCCTCAGATTAGAGAGCGCCAGCAAGAGCCCCAAGAAAGCCACACAACCAAAAAAGAAATCATAAGGGACATCCAGAGAAGAGGTTTAAATAGTAGTTGACAATCTGTCAGCACTTATATAATATTTTTTAGTCCATAGCCGGTCATGCTGGTACCCCATTCCTTATAAAAAAACACATTCAAAGTAATATCCCGTTTCCCCTGGCGGCAGATAATGATATTATCAATGATTGTACTTCCACTACAATTTGAGTGAGGAGGTAACCAATGGCACAGACAGCAGGCAAAACGGCGATGCCCGTTATTACAGGCATTCTAAACCTTACCTCCGGAATTCTCAGTTTGATCTGCTTTATCCCCCTTCTCATAGCGGTTATTGTGGTCGGCCTGAATCTTGTCACTATTTATATCGGCCAACCGGGCATAGCCATTGCCTTCAGCGTATTGCTCATCCTTACTATACTGGCGCTTTTTCTCGGTATACTGGCCATCATCGGGGGTGCTTTTGCCCTGCAGAGGAAAAAATGGGGCTGGACGCTGGTCGGCTCAATCTGCGCACTATCACCTACGTTCCTGCTCGGCCTGGTGGCTATTATACTTGCTGCTGTATCTCGGAATGAGTTTGAGTAAACAAAGATAAATTTTCAGGCATGAGTTTTCATGGCCAATTCTCTGGCAACAAGGAGGTAAAGGGGAAAATGTCGATCAAGAAGACTGGGATTCTATGCCTGCCAATATTGCTGGTTGCCCTCCTGGTATTTTCTACCGGGTGTATTACTATCGTCGGTATCGGGGACGGCCCGCTTATCTCCGGCTCGGGTAGTCTGGAAACCCGGGATATGGACTATGATGATTTCACCAAGATAGAAGTAGGCTACGCTTTCAAGGCTGATATTACCAAGTCCACCTCCTTCTCGGTAAGTATCACCCTGGACGACAATCTTTTCGAATACCTCGTTATCCAGCAAGCAGGGGATACGCTGCGTATCAACCTTGACCCCAACCACAGCTACCGCAGCACCACGCAAAGAGCCGAAATCACACTGCCGGAGCTGCACGGGCTTGAGCTCTCCGGGGCTTCAAGGGGGGAAATCAGCGGGTTTAGCTCAGCGGATACGCTACAGCTGGAAGCATCAGGGGCCAGCTCTCTGACCATTGATGATGTCAGAGCCGGCAGCACGCGGTTTAATGTCTCCGGCGCCAGCCGGGTCTCCGGCAGTATTACCATCACCGAGGGCGATTTTATCGTATCCGGCGCCAGCAGTGTTGACCTCGATGGTACTGCCACCGATATCCAGGTTGACGCCTCCGGTGCCAGCGTCATAAGACTGTCCGAGTTCGCTGTAAATAACGCGTCCATTGACCTGAGTGGGGCCAGTTCGGCCACGGTCAATGTCAGCGAACAGCTGGACGTCCATGCCAGCGGCGCTTCTAGGGTAGTCTACTCCGGCAATCCCTCGCTGGGTAGCGTTAGTGTTTCCGGTGGCTCAACGATAACCGAACAATAAACCACCTTCACTGAGAAAAGGCCATGTCCACTGACCAGCTTAGATAGCGGAGCCCGGTTCTAGTCAGGGAATATGGGACAGTTAGCTACGCCTTGGGGGAGTAGTCCTCTGCTTTCTAAAGAATGGCTTTAGCATAGCCGGAGTAATCAGCGTGGTTACCATACTTACGGCTACCGCAGCCCCAAAGAGCTCCCTGTCTATCGCCCCAGCAACCAGCCCGACCCCGGCAATAATCAGCCCCACCTCCCCACGCGGCACCATCCCTATGCCCACTATCATTCCGCCAGCGTGCGGTACCCTACCGGCCAACCTGGCGGGAATGTAACAGCCGACCAGTTTCCCGATAATGGCCAGCACTATCAACACTACAGCCGGAACAATTGCCGACCATACCAGACCCAGGTCCACCTGCATGCCAAGGTAGGTAAAGAAGAACGGGGCCAGGAATAGCATTATCGGCCTGGTTTTCTCCAGTATCTCTTCTTTTTCGGCAGCGGCAGCGAACATCAACCCGGCCACGTAGGCACCGACTACCGGATGTAAATCAACCAGCGTGACGATATAGGCAATCAACAAACCAAAAATTATGGCAATAATGGGCATGGTGCCCGATTTCTTAAACGGCTGAAGGATAAACCGTGATATATATCTATGACCGTAAACTCCCAGCATCAGCAGGGCAAACCAGACGCCAAAACCGACCAGTCCAGTCCTGACTACACCCCAAACATCCAGTTCACCGGTCTCGGCCATGGAGACGACGACTGACAGGATAACCAGCCCGATAATGTCATCAACGACTGCACCAACCAGAATTATCGTCCCTTCTCTGGTATTTAACCTTTTCATATCCATCAGGATGCGTACCGTAATCCCGATACTGGTCGCTGTGAGTGTAGCTCCCATAAACAACCAGGCGACCATACCCAGATGGGGAAAGAACTTCATCGCGGCAAAATATCCCAGGCCAAAGGGAACGATAACGCCACCAAAGGCTACCAGAGTACCGGTTATTCCATGCCTTAAAAACGCCCGGACGTCAGTCTCCAGCCCAGCAACGAAAAGCAGGATTATTACCGCGATTTGAGAAATAATCTCCATGGGTGCGAAATGCTGCAGGTCAACCCCGTTTTCAACAAATCCACCCTGAATAGTGGCGAAATTTAATATCACCGGGTCATTGATAAAGCCGCCTAAAGCAAAGGGGGAAATAATAATCCCGGCAACTAATTCACCGACAACAGCCGGTTGCTTGAGGTAACGTTCTGTAACCTCCCCCCCTATTCTGGCAAAAATCAGAATAAGGGCGAAACTCAAGATAAACTTGAAATATATTTCATGCTCCATTTAGATAATTAGGATAGCATTTTTCATGCCCCAAATCCAGCTTTGACCGGTTTCTCTGCTCAGGGAATAAATCACATATCTTTGGTCTATGGGCACTTCTTAAGGTCTATTTACTCCCTGCGACAATCTATCCAAGTAAATCTGCTATAATGAAAAGCAGCGGAGAGAATGACCCTCAAATACATCTGGTATATGGCATGGCTCCTATACTCCACCAGGCCATTACCACAGCCCCTGTACTGCAAAATCAGGGCATTACCCCTCCGTCCAAGGGAAATTATTTAGGCCTTTAATTATAAGCCATCTCAAACGGTCAAAGTATATGAGCGATGAACTGAAATATACCACTTTCAAAACCGCCCTGGGATGGGTAGGAATACTGGCTTCACCAGCGGGGTTATTGTCCACCACGCTGCCCCAAAACTCAGCAGAAGAAGCCTACCAGTTACTAGGGATAAACCACACCCAGGTCACATGCTACCCCTGTTTGTTTGAGGACCTGACCGACCGACTGCAGACCTACCTGAGCGGCGGTAAGACAAGCTTCCTCGACAAGCTTGACCTTTCTGCAGCCACCTTTTTTCAACGCAAGGTGTGGGAAAAAACCAGGCTTATCCCCTATGGCGAGACCAGGAGTTACCAGCGGGTGGCTGAACAGACTGGTAGTCCGGGAGCAGCCAGGGCAGTAGGACAAGCCCTGGGTAGGAATCCCCTGCCTATAATCATCCCATGTCACCGGGTAATTGCCAGCGATGGCCGACTGGGCGGTTTCAGCGGTGGCCTGGAGATTAAACGGCGCCTGCTCAGGCTGGAAGCCGTAACGGATAGTTGCTGAATAACCCGGAAACACCGAGAAGGCTTTTTAATAGCAATGCATATCCTGGCGGTTATTAACGCCAGGGGAGTTCATTAGTAGACTCGTTGGCCCGGTATAGGCTCCGCCTCGCCTTCGACACGCCTTTGATTTTCAGATTCAGGAAATCCAGCTCGTATTCCTCTACCAGGCCTTCACCGGCAAAGCTATAGAAATTATTATTGCCGATTATTATGTGGTCCAAGACTTTGATACGCATGATGCTCCCGGCATAAACCAGGTCTTTGGTCAGTTCCCTATCGCTCTTGCTGGGCGCGGGGTTGCCGGAGGGATGGTTATGGACGAAAATCAGAGAGACGGCATTGTTTTTAATGGCACCCTCGATAACCTCACGCGGAGAAACAGAGCTGCTATTTACCGTTCCTTCAGAGAGGTCTTCGGTCTCCATTATCTGGTGCTGGCTATTCAAATAAATTACCTTGAGCACCTCTTTTTTAAGACCGCGCATTGAGTGGTAGAGATAATCGAAAATTTCCTGGGCAGATTTATAGACAGGTTTTTCGATAATTTTTTCTTTGAGGAATTCCCTGGCTACCGCCTGCACAAGCTTGATACCAAAAGCACTGTGGGGGCCGATTCCCTTAATCTGCTGCAGTTCCTCAGTAGTTGCCTCCAGAACCCCCCTGAGGGTCTTGAACCTTTGAATGGCTTCTTTCGCCTGCTGTTTACAATCTTTACGCGGTGTACCCAGGCTGAGCAGTAACTCGATAATTTCATAGTCATGAAATCCTGCCAGGCCAGACCTGATAAACTTCTCACGCAATCTCTTTCGGTGTCCCGTCGGGTCTCTTTCCGCAGGCATCAGATTTTCCTTGGTCTATATTTATTCACCAGCCATTGATTCCAGCCTTAATCCTTCCTCCCCCAACAGCTCCACCAGTCTTTCACGGAGTTCTGCACAGTAGTTGGTGGTCACGTCCGGTAATTTCATGTTGGTGATACTGCCGTTGATGTTCACTGACAGGCTAACCTCATCTGTGCCGGGGAATTCCTTCACCGTACTGATCAACTGATATAACCGGGCGATATCACTTTGTTCATCGTCTGTCTGAATAACGCTGATAACCAGACGTTGACTCCTGGCGGGTGCAACACCGGCAGAGGTATCCTCGGCTACCACGGGTTTCTCAGCAACCCGGCTAACGGTCTCTTCAGGTTGATAACGGTCGACACTGTCACAGTACAACTGCACCTTATCATCCCTTATCCTTACCTTTCCTCTAACCAGGAGGGTATTCCCCTCCTGCCATAACTCACCGGTCTTCTCATATACCCGGTTCCACACCATAATCTCAATATGGCCATCCAGGTCTTCCAGAATGACACTGGCGAAGGGTCGCCTGTCTCGGGTAAAAAGCTCATTTACACCGGTTACCATACCGGCTACGATAATATCCTTACCTACCATATCAGCGTCAATCTGCCCGCATAACGTGGTGCCTTCCGGGGGTTTTATGCTGGCAAAAGAACTCAGGGGATTCTCAGACATATAGACTCCCATCAACTCTTTTTCCCAGCCTATTTTTTCTTTGGTCGATATCTCCACTTCAGGCAGGTCGAGACTGGGCATTGGCAATGGGGTTACATCTCCCCAGAGGTCAAACATGGTGGACTGTCCCGTTTCCCGCAGGTGCTGCTCCCGCTGCGCCAGAGCCAGGACACGGCTAACACTATTCAGGAGCGTACCCCTTTCACCCAGGCAGTCCATAGCCCCGGCCTTAATCAGGCTTTCCATCACCCGCCTGTTCACCCCTCGCAGGTCGGACCGGCGGCAGAGGTCTTCAATTGACTTGAATTCGCCTCCTTCGTCTCGCTCAGCAACGATGGGCTGGATAGCACCAGGCCCGACATTCTTGATTGCGGTCAGGCCAAAGCGAATGGCCACGGCGGTGTCATCGCCCTTCTCAATGCCAAAATTAACCTGGCTATGGTTAACGTCGGGGGGCAATACGGAAATACCCAGGCGGCGGCACTCGGCAACAGCACCGGCCACTTTTTCCGGCTGGTCGGCATTGGTAATCAAGAAAGCGGTCATATATTCCGCCGGGTAGTTTGCCTTGAGATAGGCAGTTTGATAAGCAATAAGGGCGTAGCTAAAGGCGTGAGCCTTGTTAAAGGCATAACCGGCAAACGGTTCAATAAGGGCAAAAACCTCGTCGGTTACCTTGCTGGAAAAACCCCTTTTCCTGGCCCCAGCCTTAAAGTTGCGGCTTTCCTGCTGCATAACTCCGGGGATCTTCTTACCCATCGCCTTACGGAAGATATCAGCCTGCCCCAGGCTGTAACCGGCCAGCGCCTGTACAATAAATAGCACCTGCTCCTGATATACGATTACCCCGTAAGTCTCCTTGAGGATGTCGGCAAGAGCGGGATGAGGATAACGAATTTCTTCTTTACCGTGTTTGGCTGCGATAAAGGTGGGGATGTGGTCCATGGGACCGGGGCGGAACAGCGCCACTATAG
>CP070645.1:1696945-1702077 GCA_020354275.1 Dehalococcoidales bacterium | reverse complement strand
CGCTGGATATATCGGCCTTCATATCGTAAATAAGCTGGCGGGCCCTATCGGCTATACCGATTACATCACCAATCAACTCGATATCCTCAAAGATATCGTCAATATCCTTGGGGTCAATAACCAGATAGTTTATCCCCAGGTTGTCAAGCTGCTGGATACTCTCACTGTGGCCGTCAGTCAATACCAGGTCAGGATCGAGGGCAACGATACTTTCAATAGATGGATTGTAATAGTTGCCGACGCTGGGCTTTGATTTGGCTTCTTCGGGGTAGTCACAGAAGTCGCTGACGCCGACTACCCTTTCGTCCAGTTCCAGAGCAAAGAGTATCTCTGTAATCGGCGGTACATGGGATACTATCCTCTGCGGGGCTTCCTCTATGTTTACCTCCCGGCCCATATCATCGGTGTATGTCCCCGGCTGAAAACTGGTCTGACACCCGGTGGTTACAGCTGATAACACACCTAGAACCAAAATGAAAATAGCAATCTGTTTCATTCTTAACATACGTTTCCTCAAATCATTTAATTAAACATTATCCGGTAATAGAAAACCCCTTGCCGCCTGGGCAAGGGGACATTCATGTTCCGCTAAACATATTCCCACCCCCTTCCTCCGCGGAGGCTGATGGATACCCGGCGGCCCGGCGTTCTGGCTTCTCGCTCCTCAGCGAGTCACAGCAGGCGGGACTGCGTTGGAATCTCACCAACTTGCTCTCCGGTTATACCTGAACCGAATCAGGCACCCCGGGTTACATATATTCTTTTTAGCAATAATAAGGGAAACGTCCAGGAAATGCAACCGTTTTATACATTGAATTTGTATATCAAATCTAATGTTAAAATGACTTTAAGCCCAGTTTAACAACTAGTGCTGTTTATTTGCGTAGGTCACCAGAAACGTATTCCCAGGCCGGAGTAAACCTTTATCAGAAAGACGACTATGGGGGCAAATGTTGACGCTACCAGCCTTCGGATGATGCTGGCATTATAGGGCCATTCCGGGACCTCTTTGACCCTTCTCTCATAGTTCACCAATGCTGTAATGGATGAGTAGAGTTCTGAGGAGAGTTCTTCCTTACCCATCAGACTACTCTCTTCCACTCCTTCCTTTAGTTCAAGAGAGGCCGCCTTCAGGTGTTTTTGCACCAGGTCCAGCTCACGATTCTTAGCCTGGGCCATAGCAGTATGGGTACTCCACATAGACAGGAAAAATAGCAGCACTACAAAACACACCATAATTACCCATACAATGATGTTATTCCACATCAATAAGTCATTTTGAGTCTGAAATACCATACTCAAGCTGATACCACCAATGAAAGCAATGGAGAAGCCTAGACTTGAGTGGGCGATGGGTGTCAGCAACTTGGTATTAAATATATCCAGGTTCAGACGTTGGCGAATCAACCGATTAAGGTACCGGTTGCCAGTAAACGAACTGTAGAGCAGCAAGCTCAATAAGCCGAATAATATCGATTGAGTGACTACATCATATGCAGACAGCCAGATTGCACCGGCTTCCCATCTGTTACCCCAACCCCAGGGTTGCCATAGAGACAGCCAGAAGACCGCCCCGATAAGCGTAGCCACCCACTCCCAGCGACGGTTAGGTACGGGAACTCCCACTTCTAACCGAGTTGAGTCCACCTCGTCTGCCGGTAATAGTGACTGTAAAGTATCTACGGCCCGCCACCACAACTGCCATATAAAAGGATACACTACCAGTATGTATGTTATTAAAACTGGCCCATCTAAGAAATTCCGCCAGAAACCCCACTCTGATAGTCGGGTGAAGGCTACATCAAGGAAGGCTGCCAGGACCAAACCCATGAGCAGTATAACAGCAATAATTACTGTCACCCAGTACCAAGGTAACCGGGAACATTTCACTATCTTTATTAACAAAGGGTAGAAACCTGACTTTTTCGCCATGTGCCCTCTTGTCAGTCGTCAGTGTCCATTGTAAAAACCTGTAGGTCAACACTTTAAATAATGGAGTTTATTTTGTCAATTATAGATAGAATTGAAACATTCTATAACTTGGAAACACAAGCACAAACCGTTTTAAACACTCACATAGACCGATTTGATTTGCCAAGGCCAGGTGCGGTATTATTTAATCTACAGTCGGAAATCCATGGCCGGAGGTAGGGGTTGTACAAAAGAATCCTGGTCCCGCTGGACGGCTCAAAAATGGCTGAAGAGGTTATACCTCATGCCATCACGCTGGCAACGGAGTGCACTGTCGAATCAGCTGAGGTGGTCCTGCTGATGGTATTTGAGGTGCCCCATATTTCACCATATCACCCCGGAGTGAGCATGCCCTTAAACTGGGAGAAGCAAATAAAGCAAATCACAGATGATGCCAAGAAAACGGCCCGGAGTTACCTGAACGATGTTAAAAAACGGTTTAAAAATACTGGAATCAAGGTACGGGTTGAGGTGATGGAGGGTGAACCGGCCGATAAAATTATCGAGTATAATAATAAGAACAGCTTTGACGTGATCGTAATGGTGACACACGGGCGGTCGTGGGCCAAGCGGTGGGCCTTCGGCAGCGTCGCTGACAAGGTTCTGCACGGAGTTACCAACCCCATCCTGCTGGTAAGGGCACATTAACCTACCTGTATCAATAGACACCATTGCCCCTTTAACAAAACAGCCCAAGTGCTTTTATTGCCCGGACTGTAATTCCATAACCCGGCATTTGAATAATTATAAGGAGACTGTTTGAGATG
Organism: Dehalococcoidales bacterium; assembly: GCA_020354275.1. GTDB lineage: Bacteria > Chloroflexota > Dehalococcoidia > Dehalococcoidales > UBA2162. The sequence goes on along the minus strand of CP070645.1, from coordinate 1,699,339 downwards.
AGCACTGAATTGTTTTCTTACCGGTATGTCCCCCCTGGTTTTGAAATCGTCATTGACCTCGGCAGTGGTGCCGAACATGGCCACACGGGTGAGATAGTATCCCCCGGCTCCAAAGGGGGTATCTGGAACCTCTGGTTCAACATCACCCTCTCCGATAATCCCGAAGCCTGGGACGACGAAGTACATGCGATAAACAAAATGCAGGCCAACCTGGACACGTTGACCGATGACCACCGTCTCATCCGTGCCCAGATGGCCGAATTCTGTCGCGTTCACGCTCTCTTCCCGCAGAGCATTGATATCCTCTGTAATGAGATTGGCTCCGCCCGATTCTCCACGCCTTTACGATTAGGCTGCGAAGGCCGCAATTTACTCGTAGCCCTTGGTTATGAAGATGCCCGGGCTCTTAGTGACCAGAGGAGAGAAACCCTGGCAGAATATCGCCACAGCCTTTCCAGGTGGTTGACACAATCTTCTAAGGAGAATGCTATCGATTTCAGGATTTATGGATTTCTCGGCCAGCCTACAGATAACAAGCTATCCTTCATTGACAAGCTCGTTTCCCAGATTGACCCCGAAGAACCTTCAGCACTTACTCTTAAAGAACTCTGTCACCAACAATGCGTTGATACCCAAGGCGAAGCAGCACTCGACACTCCTGACCGACCCTTCAACTGTTTTAAGTGTGAGGGGTCAGCCAATGAGATACCAGAGTGCCCCTGCTCCTATGTCATGTTCCTCAACGCTGCCCTGGTTTGCACCGGAACTTTCGGCGAAACAAGGCAACTGGGGGAAAGATTTCGATTATATGAACTGTATGCCTTCGTTCAGCAAAACATCCTTACCTACGCTGCTGCTATTAACTCGTGGCTAAGAGAATCCACTTCAGAAGAATTCGAGTGGCCTGAGGGCAGGCTATACGTTACCAGTAGCGACTCATTACAGATTGCTCAAAAGGTTCGGTCTTCGCTCGGCAAGAAGGACGAGGTCAAGGAATGGCTGGCTGCCTGTCTCCTGAAGACAATTAAAAACAACCAGAGATGGTTTAAGACTACTGAGTTGATTGACAGGTTCCCAGAGGCTACTTCCTGGCTGAAAGAGACTGTCAGCAGATGACCTGCATACATCGCCGAATACAATGAAGAAAGACACGGATATGGAGCAGTATGGCTATTTTACACAATCTATAATTATTGTCAGGAGCAAGAAATGAAAGAACGGTTCGACTCATATTGCGGAATCTACTGCGGGTCCTGCAGCACGCCCATCTGCAACGGGTGCAAGGTAATGAACGAGAACCACCACAGCCCGGACTGCAGATTCATAAAGTGCGCCCGGGACAAAGAGATTGAGAGTTGCTGTTTCTGTAATGAATACCCGTGCAACAACATTAACGAAGCGGGTACCGACAGATACCCCCATCACTGGACCATTATATCTAACGGTCAGCGACTGAAAGAGGTCGGTCTCGAATCCTGGCTCGAAGAGCAGAAGCAACGCTGGAGTTGCAAGCAGTGTGGTGCAGCCTTCACCTGGTATGAAAGCAAGTGCAGGTCGTGCGGGGCTGACCTTTTCAGTGTGCTATCTGAGTTCGGTGAAGGTCAAGGTAGATGAAACGTGTGCCCATCTCCTGGTATGAATTTACGGGACAGATGCGTGAAAAGGATGCTGTTTTCGCGGATAGGGTAACAGCGTTTGAAACCAGGCAAAGCAAGTTAACTGATGGTGCTCTGGCTGTCGCAGCGCAGGCAAACTATGTGTGCTGGTTCGCCTATGACTTCCCCGATAATCTGTTGAGTGCCTGTTATGCCATTGGCACTGGCCACCCCCAGCGGACGGGGCTCTGTTTGCATATATCACCCGACCGGTGGCGAGAGATACTCCACTATGTGGTAGCGGTGCAACAATGGCTGGACGACCGGCGTACGGTACCTGAATCCCTTGAACTAGATAAGGTGGCCGGACTCCATAGCCTCCTTGGTACGCCCACGAAAGGCCGTGTCATGCTTGCCAGATTATACCTCTCAACCCTCCTCGAGCAGTTATTATTCCGTATAAGTATGGGACAGCTATCAGGTGACGGAACCACGGAAGAAGGCTCCTATGATAACATCCAGCTATTGAACAGACCTGGTACCAAACAACACCCTCAAGAACACAAAGACGCCAGCCTCATAGAGGAGTGCTCAAAGGTACTTCATCAGGAAATACCAGACAATCCGTTTCAGGTTGATGAGCTGTTGAAGGGGATACTCCAGGAATCTCAGCCGCCATGCGGTCAGCGCTTCCTGCGTTACCAGGATATCCGGCTGGCCAGTATCGGGGCCCTCAAATGGCGTGGCAACCTCCCTGTGGATAATATTCCCCGGAGCTACTGGCAGGGTCTCTTCAGCG
>CP070645.1:1691187-1696845 GCA_020354275.1 Dehalococcoidales bacterium | reverse complement strand
CCGTCTTCCATACCAATGAAGAGGGTATCCAGAGCTGGGATAACCGGTTTGTCAATATATGAACTTATCCGGTGTACCCCCATGGCACAGGACATCACCAGGATGCAGTTGGCATTCTCAATTGCCTCATTGTTTTCTTCCAAGGTAGCTTCGGTCATTTCGTCACAAGCAGTCGGAATTACTATCCAGCCAGTGACAAACTTGCCCATACTCTGGAGGTGCTCTTTCATTTCCAGAACTTCTTCTCTACCCCCGGTCTTGGTTATGGTGGCACAGGTGCCGCAGCCGATAATGTATACCCTGTCCTGCTCTTCCAGTTGTTGCTCAATTTCTTCAATAGGCTTTTGCTTGGTAATGGATTTCATCCTTGACCCCCCTGACGGACGTTACGTCCTATTCTTGTTCTTAGGTTGTTTCCAAATCACACCTCAGGCATCGCTTGGCCTCTTCTCTTGCCTGTTCTTCCGAGAAGCTGAGTTCAATCTCTTGGAAGCTTTGCTTTCTTTGCTGAGTAGGCAGGGTTGGTACTTCCAGTCTGGGTCTTGCCTCCCACACCTCTTCCTCCTCCTCCTCCACTTCTTCTCTGGGACTTACTTCCACTGCTTTTGCCGTTTTTACATCGTACATATAAACCGGTGAGGCGTCACCCTTGAGGTATTTATCTATGGCGATAGCCCCTCTTCTACCTGCGGCGATAGCGTCTATGACCATGCCTGGTCCGGTAGTAAAGTCCCCGCCGGCAAATATTCCGGGAATGTTCGTCACTAGGGTATTATCATCAACGACCAGTGTCTCCCATCGGGTACGCTCCAAGGCACTATCAGGAGGCAGAAAAGAAAGGTCTGGAGCCTGACCGACGGCAGCAATAACAGTATCAGCTTCGACAAAGAACTCAGAGCCGACGATTGGTACCGGCCGTCGTCTCCCGCTGGCATCAAATTCGCCCAATCCCATACGGGTGCATTGCAGGCCGTTTACTTTCCAGTTTTCACTGGTTATACGGGTGGGAGTTACCAGGAGATTGACCTGGACGCCCTCAGCTATAGTCTCATCGTATTCGACTTCAGTAACCGGCATCTCCTCCCGCGACCGCCGATAGTATATGCTCACCTCGTCGGCACCGAGGCGGAGGGCGGTACGGGCGGAATCCAGGGCTACATTTCCCCCGCCAATGACAGCGACACGTCGTCCTACGGTGACCGGTTTACCTAATCGCACGTCTCTCAGGAACCTGAGCCCATAGTAGAAGTTGGTAATGTCTTCCAGTTCACCCGGTATACCTATGTGCTGACTCCTCTGGGCTCCAGCAGCAATGAATATAGCTTCATAACCGTCTCTTTTCAGGTCGTCCACAGTGAAGCTCGTGGTTACTGGAGTATCGTATCTTATTTCGATACCACAACTGGCAATATAGTCAATCTCACTTTGAATAACATTACGGGGCAAACGGAACTCAGGTATTGCCACCGAGAGCATGCCTCCACCCAAAGGAAGAGCTTCGAAAACGGTTACCGGGTAGCCCATCTGGCCGAGAAAGTAGGCGCAGGATAGTCCGGCAGGTCCTGCCCCTACCACGGCTACCTTTTGGCTCTGGGTTTGAGGGAAAGGCTCTGGCTCAGGCAGTTCAGAGGCATGGTCAAAATACCAGTCGGCAACGAAGCGTTTTAGGGCTCTGATAGCTACGGACTCATCAAGTTCTCCCCGTCGGCACCGCCTTTCACAGGGGTGATGACAAATACGACCGCAGATGGCCGGGAAGGGGTTACGCTCCCTGATAGTATTAATTGCCTCCAGATACTCACCGGCGGCGATGTGAGCCAGGTATTGGGGGACATTTATTCCCACGGGGCAGGTATGCTGGCACGGGGATATCATCAAGGCATCACAGACCGCTGCCGGACACCTTTTCTCCTTTATATGAGCTTCATATTCGTCTCTAAAGTAATCAAGGGTGGTAAGTACCGGGTTAGGGCAGGTCTGCCCTAGTCCACATAGTGAACATTCCTTTACTGTCCTGGCTATAGCCTGCAGGGTATCGAGATCCTCATTATGTCCTTTCCCTTGACTGATTCTAGTCAGAATCTGTAGCATCTGCTTGGTGCCCAGGCGACAGGGGGCACACTTCCCGCAGGACTCGTCTTGAGTAAAACTCAGAAAGTAGCGGGCTATCTCGACCATACAGGTGCTCTCATCCATTACCACCATACCCCCAGAGCCCATAATCGAGCCCAGTTTAGCCAAATTTTCATATTCCACGGGGGTGTCAAGAAACTGAACAGGAATACAACCGCCCGAAGGTCCCCCTGTCTGTACTGCCTTAAACCGTTTCTCTCGAGGGATACCACCACCGATATCAAATATAATGCTGGATAGAGGCGTGCCCATTGGCACTTCTACCAGCCCGCTATTGGTAATCTTCCCGGTCAAGGCAAAAATGGCGGTGCCTTTACTCCCTTCAGTGCCGATGTTGGCAAACCAGTCAGCTTTGCGGTCAATAATAATCGGGATTGAAGCCAAGCTCTTCACGTTGTTGATAATGGTGGGTTTTCCATCCAGTCCCGATTGAGCAGGAAATGGGGGACGGGGACGTGGCATGCCACGGTTACTCTCAATAGAGGCGATTAAAGCTGTCTCCTCACCACAAACAAAGGCCCCGGCGCCTTCCTTCACGTGGACGGTAAAGCTAAAGCCCGAACCCAGAATATCTTTTCCCAGGAAGTTACTCTCCCTGGCTTGCTCCAGGGCAATATGAACTCGCTTTACCGCCAGGGGGTATTCAGCACGGACATAGATGTAGCCTTCACCTGCGCCTATGGCGTATCCGGCAATGATTAGTCCTTCAATAACTGCGTGTGGGTCAGCTTCCAGTATGGAGCGGTCCATGAAAGCACCGGGATCGCCTTCATCGGCATTGCAGATAATATATTTCTTGTCTCCGCTGGCATTACGGCAGAATTCCCACTTCAGCGCAGTGGGAAATCCGGCACCACCACGCCCGCGCAGACCAGATTTCTTTACTTCTTCAATAACCTGCTCCGGGGTCATCTCCAGGAGAGCTTTCTTGAGGGCTTGATAACCTCCTTGGGCGATATATTGTTCAATCTTCTCAGGATTGATGTGGCCGCAATTACGCAGGATGACACGCTGTTGTTTTTCATAAAACTTTATCTCTGAATAATATGGTATGGCTTTGCCAGTTACCGGATCACGGTAGAGAAGTCGTTCCACCGGCTTATTATCTCGCAGATGGGAGCTGACAATCTCGGGAGCATCTTCAGCCTGGACATGAGTATAGAAGATGCCTTCGGGTTCAACGACAACGTTCGGGCCCTGCTCACAGAAACCGTGACAGCCAGTGAGGTCAACCTCAGCATTTCTTATACCCTGTCTGGTCAACTCGCTCTTGAGTGCCTCATAGACAGTATCAGACCCTGCGGAGACGCATCCCGTCCCCTGGCAGACAAAAATGGTGCGATGATTTTGCATCCTACCCTCTGTCTCTCCTTAATACTTGTTCTACTCTCTTTGGGTTCAGGTGTCCGTGAATCTGGTCGCCGACCACCATATTAGGTGCCAGGGCACAAACACCGATACAGGCAACCGTCTCAAGGGTATATTCCAGGTCAGGAGTGGTCTGGCCTTCTTCTATGCCCAGTTGTTGCTTTACCAGTTTCAGTATTGTCTTCCCCCCGCGCACATGACAGGCAGTTCCCCGACATACTCTAACTACTCTCCTGCCTCGTGGCTTAGTGTAAAGCTGGGCATAGAATGAAATAACCCCTTGCACCTGACTGGGGAAGAGCCCCAGTAATTTGGCGATAACCGAGATGGACTGAGGCGGGATATAGCCAAACTCATTTTGGATTCTTTGTACCAGAGGAATCAATGGCCATTTCTGCTGGCTGTATTCATAAACCATGGTATTGATTTGAGCCAGGTCCGCTTTTGTCAGTTTCTTTGCTTTAACCATTAATCCCCAATCCTTTCTATTCTTACATTACATGCTTTAAGTAAGGGCGCTTTTGTCTCCGGGTCCAGGATGATGTCGAATAGGGCGCTAACCGGAGCTTCCGGTAATGAAACCGGCATAAAGAGCATCCGGTCAGGGAGGGTATCGGTAATGCTGGCTTTAGCAGTTAATTCACCGGTCGGTGAGATGAGCTTTAGGTCATCACCGTGTTTAATTCCCAGCTTCTTAGCACTGGATTCTCCGATTTCCACGAAAGACTGCGGATAGAATTTCTTCAACCGCCATGCCCGGAAACTTCTGGTGCCACTACCGAAGTGATACAGAATGGTTCCGGTAAGCAGAGTGAGAGGGTAATCTTTTGTCGTCTTTTCTACCCGTGGTATATGCTCAACTGGCATGAAATGGGTGAAGCCCTTTGATGATTGTTCACCATGTGTACGCTTCCCTGAATAGGGGTAGACTCGGAATCGGGGGACTAACTTCTCAATCTCAGCCGTAACCTCGTGGAGAGCAGAAAAGGGTAACGGATTATTCATTTTGCCCGCTAGTCTCAGGATTATTTCCCAGTCCGGCAGGCTTTCATCGAGGGGTTCAATCGCTTTCTGTACCCTGTTTACCCTTCCCTCGAAATTGGTGAAGGTTCCCTCTTTTTCAGCGAAGCTTGTCGAAGGCAGGACTACTGTAGCCAGCTTCGCTGTCTCAGTAAGAAACATTTCCTGCACTACAAGGAAATCGAGTGAAGCCAGAGTATCAGCAACCAAGTGCCCGTGCGGGAAGCTCAAAACGGGATTTTCCCCGACAATCCACATGCCCTTGATTTCTTCACCCTTTACCTGGTCCATGATGTCTATAGCAGTTAGCCCGAGCTGGGCCGGCAAATTAACCTTCCAGTGTTCTTCAAATTTCCTTCTCGCCTGAGCATCTGCCACACTCTCATATCCGGGGAGTAAATCGGGCAGTGCTCCCATATCGCAAGCACCCTGACCATTGTTATCCCGCTGCAGGGCGTAGATGCCACCCCCCACTCGCTCAATGTTCCCGGTCAGCATTGCCAGGTTTACCAAAGACTTTATACTGTCTATGACATGTGCATTCTGGGTGATTCCTGAGCCATAGACAATGGCTGCCTGACCTGCCTTAGCGTATAGCTGAGCGGCGGCGTGAATTTCCCTGCTGGGAACACCGCTGATATTCTCTGCATAATCCGGAGAATATTTTGCTAATGCTTTGGTCAGTGCCTTAAAATCCTCTTTTTTCCGGGTGACAGATCCTCCAGCAAACAGGCCTTCGTCAATAATCACCTTTGCCAGGATATTTAATAGAGCTACATCGGTGCCGACCCTGGGTCGCAACCAGAGATGGGCCAATGAAGAAAGGTCAGTACGCCGAGGGTCTATCAATATTAGTCTGGCTCCCCTGTGTTTGACAGCACGCGTTATAGCGTATTCGACAAGTGGAGCTGAGGAGGTGGGGTTAGCTCCGATAACAATTATCACCTCTGATTGCTCCAGTTGCTCCAGAGCACCAAGGTGGTTTGTGGTGGTTGTGAGACCTATAGAATAGCCAAGAGCTGTTCGGGAGGCAGCGTTATATAGGCGACTGCCATTATCAATATTATTAGTGCCCAATACACATCTGGCGAATCTCTGAAGGAGGTAGTTCTCTTCATTGGTGCACTTGGAGGAGCT
>CP070645.1:1678564-1691087 GCA_020354275.1 Dehalococcoidales bacterium | reverse complement strand
GTAAGTGGCGTGCCTTTGGCACAGATAAAATAGTGGAGTATTAGGAGTTTATCCCGTAAAGAGACTTCTCCAGTACCACTATCTAATGTGACCTCAACCTCCGGAATGGTAATCCGGTATTTTTGGTTTAGATATTGAAGAAGTATTGTCTTCTTCGCACCTGTTTCCTGGTATCGGGCACCACTGTTACGGCACTGCTGGTCAATATCTGTAATTCCGGCTATCTGTTCACTGGCGAGTTTGTAAGCATACTTATTAGCTACTTCATAGTTTCTTCGTTCTGGTATTGTCAAACGTCTGTTATCCATTCGATAACCTGCTTATTTAACATTCCAGAAGTCTATCACCCACTAACCAACAGATATCTGGAATCCCCGGTAATTTACCTATTTAGTCCGGCTAAATCTCCAGCCAGGAATCGGAATACAACGAGTCACCGGTGAGTACCCTGACCGTTTTAACGTACTCGACTTCTTTTTTACTTAGTGAAGAAAGGTCAGGCCTTTCACCATCCATCACCCGGTATACCAGGTCAATAATCTCCGGCATCTGCCCCTTGGCTATTGACACCAACTCAGTATCAAACACGTCGACTATTGCCGAATACAGCCCGTACCGCATCAGCATTATCATATAGGTACGGTTCAGGTGTCCCCTGAGATGGGCAGGAGCGCCATTGGAGATATTAGACAGTCCAACGGTAGATTTACACCCGGGAGCAATATCGCCTAACATGCTCATGAATTCGGGGCAGGCTTTTACTTGGTTTATCTCTACCGACACCGGGCTAGCGATGGGGTCAATCCAGATATTTTCGTTCGGGATACCAGCCTCATTTGCTCTATAGACAATATCAACGGTGTGCATGCATCTTTCATTAGCATCCCGTGGCATCCCGTCTATACCCCATAAGAGCCCGATCATATCGGCGTTGTATTTGCTCACCAGAGGCAACTCTGCCTCCAATCTATCCGGTTGAAGTGATATAGAATTAATCAGTGCCTTGCTCCGGCAAACTTTAAGCCCGGCTTCCATGGCGACCGGGTTTGTAGTATCGAGGGACAAGGGCAGGTCAGTAACCTCCTGTACCGTATTGACCACCCACTCCATCATCTCGTCTCCCTGTCTCCGTGCCGGGCCAATGTTGATATCCAGATAGTCTGCCCCGGCTTCAACCTGGGTTTTAGCCATCTCCTGAATAGGTTTCGGGTCTCTCTCCTTCATTGCCGGACCGAGGGTCTTAGACATTACATTTATGCTTTCTGCTATAAGGATCATCTATCCCTCCCTATGATTTCCATGCCTTCAAGTATGCTGGAATAAGAGAACCGTCACGTGGACCGATCATGATCTCCCACCCGGGGAGCTCTTCTTCCAGGCCACCACTTTCGGCAGCAGCGTATCCCGGGATTACCAGTTTGCGGTGCTTAACCTTATCCTCAATGCCACTCTTTTTAACAAATGGACCTATAAGGTCGGCGACGAACTTGCCAGCCGCCCAGGCGGTCATTACAGAGAGCCCTTCTGTATCCATAACCAGGAGGTAACTGGGTACCTTGCTGGATTCAATCTCGCCGGAGACGATGAAATAGGTGAGTGAGAAGTTGGTGGTAACCAGTACCGGTGAATTCTCATCAGGGTTACCGATTTCATATATCCCTTGGGTGGTTGCTAGGGGGCGCTGGGGATCGGTGAAAATGTTCAGCCTTTCCACAAGCAGAGGGAACAGGCTTTCTCCCTGGAAATCAGACAGCACTATGATGCCCCCGTATTTGGCCACAAATACCGAGGCGATAACGGCCTCTTTCATGGGGTCATCGGTCATCTCGCAGGGCAGAACAATAGTAGGGTAACCCAGCGGTTTGAATTTCTTGGCCAGGGCGGAATTTCTGATAATTACCTGGTCCTCAAATGCCTGGCGGATATCCCTTGACCCGGAATCCACCACGATGTCATTTATCCCAGCTTTATTCAGTTCTTCTGTTAATTCGGCTAGTTCTTCCAGGCTGAAGGCCTTGACGGCTACCGGGCAGGAATTCTCCTTGCCTAAGCTGGCTACGCTATCCAGGTTATCCTTGGTAGCTGTATAAATTAAAGGCTTTCGGTCAGCACAGGCCTTGACACCAGCTGCCAGTATATCGGCGTTGTCACTCATCAGAATGATACTGGCATCACTATTCTTACTTACCTTATCCACAAGATTCGTGAATTTACCGGCATCACTAGACTCTGCTTTTACCGCAATCATCTCAGGACGCAGAGTAAGCCCTACCCTCTCGTATTCCAGTTGTTTGAACCTTTCCAGCCGGCTGTCAATCTCTGAATCTTCCATGGTGTCATTGATTAAGATGGCCAGGCCGGGAGGATTCTCAAACCTTTTTTCATGACGGAACATCACTGTTTCGCCACCGACCTTAACTTCCCGTTCGCCAGTACCAATGGTAACCGGTCTGATTGGGGGTGCTGACGCTTCCTGTAATTGAGCTTTTGCTCCCTCGGAAACATGGGGGCAGGCGACTAACTCGGCTTTGCCTGCCGCCAGGTTCATAGCAAAAGCAAGGCAAGTGGGTACCCCGCAATCACCACAGTTTGTTTTGGGTAACAATTTAAATATTTGTATTCCAGTAAGTGGCATTTTCTTACTCCTTTCTCAGGAATTATCTATTCCGCTCTTAGAATCAGCACAGTACCCAATAGCACCAAATTCAACCGGTGTCACCACTATTCACCCGCTTTTTTTAATACCTTTATCAGGTAAAAACCTTATAATTGATTATTATGGTGTCTATTCTAAAGCCTTGTTACTAACCCAGTATTGATTCCATGGTAAGGGCGGGATGTCCCTTCTCCTGCAGGAACGGTAGTATCTCTTCCTCGGTAGTACCGACCGTTTCATCGGCAATCATGTCAGGAAGGTCCGGTACACCAAGTTCCTCAGCCCTGGCTTTTAACCTATCGGCAATTTCCTCTTTCAGCATCTTGGGCATCCAGACCATCCTCAGCAGCGAACCCTCAGCGGAGAGGTATTTCCTCTGAGTGATGTTGTACTTACCATGGCCAACAAATCCCGGAGTGCTCAATCCGCCGCCGATGGTTCCTGCCAGCGTGGTGAATTTCATCCCGCAGGGGGTTTCTCCGGTATATTCCCTGTTTACCGTCATCACACCGTTGCACATAGGTAGAATGGCAGCAATGGCCTCGCAACAACCGCATGTCGTCATCGGGTCATTAACAATGCTGTAGAAGTTGTAGTGGTCTATCTTGCCACGCGAAGCCTTAATGACGAATTCATTTACTCCCTTCCACTGGCCTAACTTGGCATCAATTACATCGCCCTTCTCCACCGGTTGATTGGGCCCGGTGGGGTTAATCTCAAATGCAGCTTTGCAGTCCATCCAGTTATAAGAACCGCAGAGTCCGGTCCTTTCCGGGCTGATAACACAAACATGGCTCGGAGCGAAAGACTGGCACAGCGTGCAGGAGTAGTAGATATCAGTGGTATCATCGGTCATGCCCTCAATACGAGCATCTCTGTTCCTATATACTTCCCTTGCCTTTTCTATTATTTCCTTTACTTTGTCCTCTTCGGTATAAAGCGTTATCTGTATTTTATCGAATATCCGCCCGAAATCCTGATGCAGTTTAGCATGCAGAATAGTACCGATATGAGACAGGAGAAAACCTTTTTCCACGGCCTGCTTCGCAATTCGTAACCAGGCTATATCCCTTTGCCCGATGTGCATTGCACCTTGAGCATAGTTGATAAGGTGGTGTATCTGCCGTTCCAGGATAGGCTCGTAGTCTTCCTGCATCTCCCTACCAGCCACTTCGACAGCTATAGCCAGCGGTAATTGAGTTCCGGCGGGAATGTCTTTAATGTCCGGTCCAACCACTTCGATTTTACCGTCTTCTACTTCGTCCATTCGCTTGCTGGTAACCCACTCAACCATGGGAGTTCGCCCGCCACCGGCCTCCAGGTAGATGTCTTCACCCCTGACTCTTTCACCTTCAAAGGCGGCGCCAAAAGCAACCGGTATCGGCACTTCAGCCAGGGTAACCTTCAGTCCTCTCACTTCTACAGCTTTAGCTACCAGATTATTATGAGGTATATTGGAGACAACATGCTCGTAGGTGCAAATACCGGTAGGTAGAACCTCAGGTATTGGGGTATCGGCAATAACCGGGAAGCCATAGTTTATGGCACCAGCAGCATTGGCATACCATTCGTCGGTAACGTAACCCATCGGTAGGGCAAAGGCAAAAACACGGTCCTTGTTATAGATAAGCACCTTTCGATAGTCACCGGGTTCAATACCACCGAAGGACAGGGCTGCCCTGGTAGCAAAACCGGCAGCAAACACCGTTGCTGAAACGCTGGGTCCGAAGGATACCAGCCGGGTTGGCCAACCAATTTGCACACTAGCCTCAACCAGCTGCTCTGAAAACCGCTTTCCATTATATTCAGATGACATGAACACATAGAGGTTCTTCTGCTGGAGTTCCTGGGCAATTTGAGCGGCTATTTCACTATTGGGTGCCGCACCCAGGATTGCGGCGAAACCAGGGGCGGTGCCATCGACGAATTCTATACCCCTTTTTCTGAGGATGATATCGTCAGCAGCTCCCAGCCATATATTGCTGTCAGTCGGGTCTTCCTGCTTGGTATAGAAATCGGGCTCTTCCAGATACCTTATGGCCTCAATGAGTTCTTCGGCAAAGAAGGTTACCATCCCGGCATCAAGGGCTGGTGCCAGGTAGGGTAACGGGTGAGTCTCCCTGACTGGTGCCGGTAGAAAGTTCTTGCACTTTTTCAGGATTAGCTCCATATCACCCAGTTTCTCAACCGGAATGCCCATGATTCCATAGATTACTGGCAAATAATAGGCTGTGTTGGGGAAACCAACAGGTTCATTGGCACCCCATTTGTCCATAGCCTGTTTCCATTTCTCTTCAGCCTGATTAACTACATTATGTGCCCCTCTAATTACCGCCGAGGCAATTAATTTCGACATATTTACAGCCCTCCGTTAAATTATTAGCAATACTTTTTCTACACCTCGTCCAGCTCTCGCCGCATTGCCATGTCGTAGAGTACCCTTTCTCTCGCCTTGTCAATGCCCAGAGCAGCACGTTTTTTATCAATATGCTCAATCATCAGGCGAGCCGCTTTTATCGGGTCTTGTTCAAAGGCCCACTTGCCGCCATACTTCTCTTCGATTCCTTCGAATAGAAAGTCGGTGACTTCTTTACTACCGGTTGTCGGCCAGGTTACTCCGAATACCGTGAATACACCAGAAGTGACAAAGTATTGACCGATGGCGATAGCTTTTTCACTCATCCACTCAGGGGCAGCGCCAGCTACCGGTAGGTCACTGATGTCATCTCCCAATCCACCATCTTTGACGGCAGCTGTGGCCGCGATCAGGATACGGCTGTTATCAACACAGGCACCCATATGCAGTACCGGCGGGATACCAACCGTTTCGCATACTTCGGCCAGGCCTGCACCGGCGTACTGGGCTGCTGCCTCCGGTACTAGAAGGCCGGCTTTAGCAGTAGCCATAGCGCTACAACCCGTCTGAAGCACCAGAACATCGTTCTTGATCAGTTCCTTAACCATAGCCACATGGGCTTCATCATGCATGGCACGCGGATTATTGCAGCCGACCACGCCAGCTACCCCTCTAATGCGGCCATTGATAATATTTTCGTTTAACGGCCGGTAAGAAGCCCGGAATAATCCACCAAGAAGGTAGTTAATGGTTTCATGACTAAACCCGGCAATCAGGTCAGTTTTTTCTTCCGGAATATGGATGTTGCTCCCCCTGTTGGGGAAATTCTCAATGGCAAGTTTAACTATTTCTTTAGCCGATGTAAGGGCATCGTGTTCTTCAAACTCGATATGTGTAGCCCCTTTCATTTTGGCTTTGTAAGATGTAGTAACAATCTTGGTGTGGTAGCACTGGGCAACTTCTGGTAGCGATTCGAAGATGCACTGTACGTCCACAACCATGGCATCTACTGCCCCGGTGACCAGGGCAAGTTCCTGCTGCAAGAAGTTGCCGGCCAGGGGCACACCGTGACGCATTAGAATTTCATTAGCAGTACAGCATATTCCAGCCAGGTTGATACCTTTAGCACCCTTCGATTTGGCCATCTCTAGCATTTGAGGGTCCTGAGCCGCGGCTACAATCATTTCTGAAAGTAGCGGCTCATGACCATGGATGATGATATTTACCTCATCTTTCTTAAGCACTCCGAGATTTACCTGGCTTAGAAGCGGGGATGGGGTGCCGAATAGGATGTCTTGAAGTTCAGTAGCAATCATACTGCCACCCCAACCATCTGCCAGAGCTGCTCTAGTACCCTGTTTAAGTAGGTTATCATAGTCTTGGTCCACACCCATATGGGTACGGTGCATTATTTCGACTACTTCTCTATCAATACCACGGGGTACAACACCTTCACGGCGCCATATTTCCTGCCGTTTCAGTGGGGCCCTGCTGATAAACAAGAGTTCACCTTCTTGCTTACCGAATTCAGCCAGGGCTTTCTCTCCAATATCAATGGCGATTTCATTGTTGCTGCGGTCGCCTATTTCAATACCCCACTCAAGGGCCAGCTGTAGAAGCTTCTGCTCGTCTTTTATTTCGTAACCTGAGGCTTCTCCCTTAGCCACTGCTAGGAAGAGTTCTGCAACTCCTCTTCCGTGGTCCGAGTGGGCAGCCGATCCACCGGCTATCATGCGGACAAAGTTACGGGCTGATATCGTTTCAGCGGTAGCTCCGCAGATGCCCCTTCTCTTCATTTGTTCTTCCGGTGTTTCCTCTTTACCTCTGGGTAATGGTACCCGGCAGGGTCCCATTCCGCAGTTCTTGCAGCAACTGCCGACAGAGCCTATCGGACATGGCTTCATTTCATCCGCCCTGTCAAAAGCAATATTACAATTATCTTTGGCTGCTTTCTCGATCAATTCAATAGTAGCTTGATCAATGCTCTTTGCTTTTTTGTCTGCCATCCTGCAAACCTCCCAACTATAAATATTCTAAGAAGCTGTTAGCTCAGCTATCATTTCGCGAATTAGCTTTATTGCTTCCGGGTGTCTCATAATTAGAACATCGGCACCAGCCAGAGCCAGAACCATGGCCGACATCGCCTCCATTAGAATGCCCCGTTTTTTAGCATCACCCATATTGAGCTCATCATCCGGTAGATGGACTTCTTTGGTCTTCCATACTTCTTTGGAGACATTACAAATGATGGGGAACTGAAGTTTTTCATCCTGCTGGGTCAGGCCGGCCATTCTCATTCTTTCCATTACCGAATAACAGTATTCAATGCCATAACCTATACCGCTAACGGTTGGGTCCATTACCAACAGGTCATCGGGTACACCGAGATTACCAAGCAGAATATTGAGCTGTTTGGCTAGATTGATGTCTATCGGGGTTGAAGAAATCACCGTATGGTGATAAGCCAGAGCCGCAGCACCAATTCTTTTGTGGTCTCCCTCTTCTACCGGTACGATAATCAAATTCTTACCTTGACAGAGCTCACTTACGGCCCTGAGTACCTCGGTATCTTTATCGTGATTGGATGTTCCCCAAAGGATTAAGGGAACATCAACAGCATCAGCAACCTTCTTGATAACACCGGCAGCCTCGTCAACACCGCGGTCAAGCCCGTTAGGGTCAATACTAATCAGTTCCAGGGCAATGATTTCGGCTCCATAATCGTCTACACATTTCTTAGCCCAGGCAACCGGGTCATCAGTCACCCCTTTGAAGGGTTCTAGAGCTGCCTCAGCCCAATCCTCCGGTGGACAGTCCCAGACTTCCATGGCTATCCGTGGTTTATTGGGCATCTCGCCTTCAAACAGATAAAAGGGGTAAGAGGTTTCTCCCCCAACGGCTACTGCTTTGTCCCCTTTGCCGAGACTGATTTCCCTTATTTTCCCGCTATACGCCGTTTTTGGTATTTCAAATGTCATTATCGCACCCCTTTCTAGGCTGGATTCTTCCGTTTTTCACTTCCATACCATTCTTTACCGTACCAGTACCTCTCACCATTTTCCAGGTATTTGAGTTTCTCTTCTCGGGTATCTAATTTATACCGCCATTTTCCCAACTCGATGTCCTCTGGCTTCCCTTCTTCAAAAGTTTCCCCCAGTACTTCAACCTCATCCCTACCCGGAGCGCTCTTTTTCTCGACCTTATATTCCATGCACTTGCCTCCTTTAGTCAATCAACCAGTAGATATATTGTGAAAAGCTTCTAAGTCAACCCGGCAGCCACCTTTGCCGCTCTTACCGTATTCATCATTAACATGGTGATTGTCATAGGGCCAACACCACCAGGCACCGGTGTAATCGCTTTTGCCTTCTCCTTAACGGCGTCGTAATCAACGTCACCGGATAAAATCCTCTTGCCGTCTGCTGTCGTCCCGATCTGGTTTACGCCGACATCAATAACAACTACCCCTTCCTTGACCATATCCGCCGTTATTGCTTTGGCTTTCCCGGCCGCGACGATTAAGATATCAGCTCGTTTTGTGTGGAAGGCCATGTCTTTGGTTGCCGTATGGCATATGGTAACCGTAGCGTTAGCTCCCTCTTTCTTCTGGAGCATAATATTAGCTATCGGTTTGCCTACAATATTGCTCCTGCCAACCACCACAACTTCTGCCCCCTTGGTCTCAACCCCTGTCCTCATCAACAACTGCTGAATCCCATGTGGTGTGCAGGGTAGGTAGTCAGGCTCACCAATCATTAGTTTACCGACATTCACCGGGTGGAAACCATCGACATCTTTTTTAGGGTCAATAGCATAGAGCACTTCTTCTTCATTCAGGTGTTTGGGTAAAGGTAACTGAACCAGGATGCCGTGTATCTTGGGGTCTTTGTTTAACTTGTCAATTAATTTGAGAAGCTCTTCCTGAGAGGTGTTTTCCTCCAGATCATACCGCTCGGAATATATTCCCAGATTTTCAGACGTCCTTTCTTTTTGTCCTACATATACCTGAGAGGCTGGATCAGCACCTACCAGGACAGTAACCAATCCCGGTACAAGATTGTGTTTTTCTTTCAACTCGGCAATTTCTTTCTTCAGTTCTGCCCTGATTTCCTTGGCAACATCATTCCCGTTAATAATCTGAGCCGTCATTTATTTAATCCCCCTTTTATTGTATTCAATTTTCACCATGAACCTCAACTGTATAGCAATCAACTAACACTATCGCTTTATCATGTCTGGTAAGTACCCGGCGTTCATTCTCTATTTAGTAATCCATCCATCAAACAGTTAACGGCCACCACTGCTTTGGAGGTATCCGGCAATCCCAGAAGTGGTTTGAGCTCAAGGTCACAGCGGCGGACTTCCTCGTCTATCGGAATAGTGGCTGAAGGTACAATCTCTAGTCTATCCAGCTCTTTAGCGATAAGCGGGTCTATCCCATTGGTAGTTAGATTGATTATTACTGACTGTCTTTTAACATCCAGTTTTAGCTCAGATACCAGCTCCTTTATGTGGGCAACGGCACGCACACCTTTAACTGAATGGTCTGAAACAAGTATCAACTCATCAATGTTCTGAGTGGTTCTGCGGCTTAAGTGTTCCATCCCTGCTTCATTATCCATGACTACATAGGCATAGTTGTGGGCTAGTTCATCAATAATTTTTCTGACAATCACGTTGGGATAACAATAGCATTCTGGCCCCTCACCTCTGCCCATTGTTATCAGGTCAAGGCCTTTACTCTCAGTAACAGCCCCATTCAGTTGGTAGTCTAGATAAGCCTCTTTAGTCATCCCTGGCGGTATACTTAGCTTTTCTCCTTGAAAATCATTCAGTATGCGGCCGACCGTTTGCCTGACTTCAAGTCCGAGGCTTTCGGCAAGGTTAGCATTAGGGTCAGCATCAACCGCAAGAATTGGGAGTAACCCTTTGTTTTGTAGATAACGGATAATGAGGCTGGCTACCGATGTTTTGCCAGTACCACCTTTTCCAGCAACAGCAATACTAAAAGTCAAACAATTACTCCCGATTTGACTGGTTATCAAAGGGCCTGGTGAGCCATTTTATAACAACCAGGCCCTTTGTTACCAATTTTACAGATATATGCTAGAAGACTCCCTCAACCTTGCCAGTATTTACATCAACATCTATTCTTCTGAAGGCTGGGTCAGAGCTTGTTCCCGGCATTAGTGTGATATCGCCGGCACAGGGACAGAGGAATTTAGCCCCGGAGTAAATCAGGACATCACGTATGGGCAGAGTCCATCCCTTGGGTACGCCTTTTAGTGCCGGGTCGTGGGTCAGACTGAGGTGAGTCTTCACCATCATGGTGGCGTATTCGTCATATTTGTCATCTGACTCGAATCTTTTGGCTTTGTCCTCGGCGTCAGGTGACCATGATACGCCATCAGCCCCGTAGACTACTTTAGCAATCTTGTTTACCCTCTCTCGCAACTTCATTTCATTGGGATAGAGGAACTTGAATTCATTCTCTTCTTCACAGGCTTCCTTAACAACGTCAGCTAGTTCAAGAGCACCGTCTCCACCGTTGGCCCAGTGAGTACTTTCAGCGCAACGGGCACCGGCCGCTTCGGCAGCTTTCCTTACCAGGGCAACCTCGGCATCAGTGTCGGTGTGGAAACGATTAATGCAGACTACCGGATTGATGCCGGATTCCCGGATAACACCAATAAGGTGTAGCATATTGGGTAAACCCTTCTCCAGGAGTTCCAGGTTCTCCTTGGTGTAGGCATCATCCAGTGGGATACCAGCTACTACCCTTGGCCCGCCGCCATGCATCTTAAGCGCTCGAATGGTAGTGGTTAGTACTGAAACATGGGGTTTGAGACCACTATAGCGGCACTTCACATTCCAGAACTTCTCAAAACCGATATCAGCGGCAAACCCGCTCTCAGTAACATGGTAGTCAAACATCTTCAGGCCGATACGGTCACCAATAATGGATGACTGTCCGACAGCTATATTGGCAAATGGCCCGGCGTGTACCATTAATGGCTGATACTCTACCGTACTACACAGGGTAGGATTGATAGTGTTCCGCATCCAGGCAGTCATAGCTCCGCCAACTTCAAGGTCACCAGTAGTTACCGGTCTACCCCTCTTATCGTAAGCCACAGTAATATGGTCCATTCTTTCCCGGAGGTCAGCCAGATCCCTGACGATAGATAGCATAGCCATTAGCTCAGAGCTGACAGCAATACCGAACTTCGATTGCATTGTGAAACCATCCATACGGCCACCCAGACCGATAACAATGTTACGCAGACTCTGGGCACAGAAATCCATAATCCAGCCCATTTCAATCCGGGTGGGATCAACATCAAGTCGGCGCATGCGGGTGAGATCAGCCAAGCGTTTGTCGCTATAGTTGCGTTCGTGCTGCATCCTAGCCGTAAGAGCCACCATTGCCAGGTTGTGAGCATTCATAATGTCGTTGATATCACCAGTAAGGCCCATCGAAAATTCGGTTAGAGGAATTAGCAACGCGTTACCACCACCGGCAGCGGTTCCCTTGATATTCATTGTGGGACCGCCTGATGGTTGCCGTAAACAACCGCCAACATTCCAGCCTCGTTTGCCCATACCTTCGATAAGGCCGCAGGAGGTTGTACTCTTGCCTTCGCCCAATGGGGTTGGCGTTATGGCAGTAACCTCAATGTATTTACCATCGGGTTTGTCCTTGAGACGGTCGATAATCTTCAGAAAATCAAGTCGTGGTGTTTTCCCATAGGGAATGATCTCATCCTTCTCAAGACCTAACTTCTCGCGCCACTCATCTGGAGTAGGCATGTTTTCCTCAGCTGCTTCGGCAATCTGCCAGTCCTGCATCTTTGTTGCGTCGTAAGCCATAAACCCTCCTTAAATTACATTAGTTTGAAGTATCCGCTAATGTTGTTTTCGCTTCATCTTCAGCCAATAGTTTCATATATATTTCTTTTACTGCGTCCATAACCTCCTTACTAGAATCAAGTGGAGACTGATTAGCCAAATCAGCATCTACCACTGCCTGGTCATAGGGGATAAAACCGAGGAATTGAAAGTCTGGTAGGGCAGATATCAGAAAATCGGTATCTGATTGTTTTCTGATTTTGTTTCCCACTAGGACGACGTTTTCCAATCCAATCTCGGTAGCCATATTCTTGATATTAAGAGCGGTTTCAATGCTTCGTCTGCCCGGCTCAATTACTACGATTAGTTTATCCACTACTGTGGCTGTACCCCGTCCCAGGTGTTCAATCCCTGCTTCCATATCCAGTAGAACAACCTCATTCCTGGCGACAAGCAAATGTGTCAGTAAAGCCTTTAGTAGCGCATTCTCAGGACAATAGCATCCGGCTCCACCCTTTTTGACCCTCCCCATTCTCATCAGTCTGATGCCGTTCTGTCGCACGGCGTATTTTTCTGGGATATCATCAACCTTGGGATTCAATTTAAAGAACGGGGCTGTCTGACCTGGTGATACCCCCGTCCTTTCTTCAATAAGGTCACTC
>CP070645.1:1675596-1678464 GCA_020354275.1 Dehalococcoidales bacterium | reverse complement strand
ACAGTTCATCATCAATACGCTGAGGCAGGACCACCGGAAATCTGGTGCCGATGCGTATGATTTCAATGTGCCTTATTCTCCTGAGGCTGGAAATAATGTCCTCGAGGTGCTGAGTGGAAAGTGTCAGGGGGTCGCCACCGGATATAATAACGTCTCTTATTATTTCGTGCCGGCGTATGTAATCGAGCATGGCTTCAATCTCGGCTGCGCTACGTACCCAGCCACCCCTGTGCCATTCCCTCTTCCGGGTGCAGTGACGGCACAGCATCGGGCAGATATCGGTGAGAACCATTAGTACCCTGTCCGGATAGCGATGTACCAGCCCTTGCACCACTGAGTTTCTTTTCTCTTCCAGTGGGTCTTCTGAGCCCATCATGCCCATGGATATTTCCAGAATAGAGGGTACTGCCTGTTTTCTAATGGGGTCATCGGGGTTATGTGGGTGAATTAGGGACAGGTAATAGGGCGTTATCGAAAGGGGATATTTCCTTGTTACAAGTCTTATGCGGGCTTTTTCCTTAGATGATAGAGGGATGTGTCTGGCGAGTTCCTCAACGGTCGTGATACGATTACGGAAGTGCCATTTCCAATTGTCCCAGTCTGCTCGGTGGACGCCGGTAAAAAATCTGTGGTCAGTACTGACATCCTTGCCCGGAGGTTCGTCATCCGGTTCGCCAGTAGTGGAAGTAATACCTGGAGGTTCGTCTTCAGTTAATGTTGTTGATTTGTCTTTACTAGATCCGGTCATCGTTTTCCCCCTTTATTTTGTTATATTGGTGAGGGCAGGGTTTCTCTTCTGCCCTTGGTGTTGTGCCGGTTGTTTTTATTTTCTCGCTGTGATTCGGTACGATAACAACACTGCAAACAGTACAGATATCGGATGTTTTCATCCTGCTCGGGTAGTAGATTGCCTCCACAGCGCGGGCAATTGTTGTGCTTACGGGTCATTATTTTACCTCCTCATCGTTTACTCAAGAGCGTCAACTATCGTCGAAGAAAGGAGGACTCCGGCTTACTCTGGCTCGCTGGTACGACCAGGTAAGGGGGAATAGAAAATTTGAAGGTATCGTGATAGCCTTCAGCTGCTGGACAGGCAGAAAGGCTGGAACCAGCTTGCTCTTTATGCCCGCCCAGAGCAATACGGGCTTCCCGAAGAGAAGTTCAGGTACACCTATCTTTGACACACTGCGTACCTCGGAGATTTTGCTGAGCGGGGAGATAACAACCAGCATCCGAACAACACCTGATATCAGGAAAATGGTGAGTAGATTGCTGCCGGATAAATGTGGTAACCTTGGTGCCAGGAAACCACCTACTAGGGCACCCAAACATATGGCGATACCGTTAACTGCATTGTATATGGCTATACTCTGCGTCCGGTTCTCTCTGGGAGAAGCATCGTAAAGGAAGTTGCTGCTGGCGAGGTTAAAACCGGACCAGGCAAAGCCCGCTATTATCTGGATCGGTATCAGGAAGTAGATCTGTCTGCTTACCAGCCATAGCAGTGGAACCAGAGGGATGAGGTAGGAGGTGATTCTCATAATCTTTACATTGCCAGCCCTATCAGCTCGCTTTCCCCAGAGGGTCAGGAAGGTGATAGTGGCGAGAGTGGAGGTGGCATTGATAGCAACATAGGTAAGGTAGCTGAAGTTTAAATCACGCAGCATATAGACGGCGAAGAAGGGGCCGGCCAGGCATGTAGCGAAATTCACCAGCGCTACATATATCATGAACCTGCCTAGATTTGAAGACCTCGTCTTCTTTATTACATTCAGCAGACTGATGCGTTTTTTTATGGTACTGGTCAATGACGGCTCGTGCATTCGGGAGATGAAGTACCATGAAGCCAGACGGGCCAGTACTGCACCGCCAAATATCACGGAGAAACCGAGAAACGGATTACCTGTTGTCAATTGTAGGATACCACCGGCTGCAAAAGAGACTACAAGCATCACGAAATCGCATATTCTACCTCTCAGACTGAAGTATCTACCCCTCTTGTTTTCCGGCACCAGGTCCGCCATCATACTGCCCCAGGCTGGGTTTGCTAGTGAACTGAAGACAGTGCTGAGTGTTATGAATCCAATCAGCCACCACATCTTGTTTCCCGGGAATATGTAGGGGATAAGCAGGATAGGTACCCACATCAGGGCGTGCATCAGGACCACTGGCAGGATAAACCGCTTACGGCTGCTGGCTCTCTCGGCCAGACGGGGGACAGCAAATTGCGAAAGGGCCATGGTCAGACCCGGGATGCTGGATAACAGCCCGATCTGGGCAGTGGTCGCTCTGAGTGCCAGGGCAAAAGGTGCAATATAGCTCTGAGTTAGTCCGAGCATAGCGGAAAAACATGCACCGTCCAGGATGCTGTTCTTCAGTGTCTGTTTTATACTATTTTTTTGTAGATTGGTGGTACTCATTTTCCTTACTATCCGCTACTTAAAAAAACACGGAAGAGTCATTCTTGGCTCTTATCTGACTCTCCCGTTCCTGGTGCAGGTGTCACAGAGTGGTCTCGGCTCTCACCAGTGCTATCCGGACGTCTGTACTGGGTGGCGGGTATCTATTGCTTCTTCATTCGCAAAGGCGACCTTCGGTCGGCTACATAGGCTTTCCCTTCTTTATCAATATATCCCTCATAGAGAATCATGCTCGGCTTCGCAGCAAGGTCAGATACACTTGTTATTCTTATGTTCTGTTGCTGAGCCCGGATTGGACTGTAAATATGGAAACGTTTTACCGTCTTGCCATTGACTGTGCCGTAAAATTCGAAGCACCTCAGGTCTTCTAGGTATTCAGGCAACGTCGAAAATCTTCGCCTCATATAATCGTGTATTGGCTTGGGTAGTTTTTTAGAATAACTGCTGT
>CP070645.1:1672569-1675496 GCA_020354275.1 Dehalococcoidales bacterium | reverse complement strand
CGACCATACCGCCTGGAGTTCAGCAGCGGTAATCCCCGATGGCACCGTTACCAGCAGGGGCTTGTTCAGTAACTCGGTAAAGCGCTGGAATAACATAAGGTCCTGCCAGTTAAGTAAGTCTTTCTCCTTATCCTCACCATTAATAAGCACAGCATTTACCGGCAGCTCATTGACCGCCCTTAACATGCCCTCGTTGATTGCCCTTTCAACCTGCAATATCCGGCCGACATCATCATCCTGAAACATGGCCAGGGGCGTGTCCTGTGCTGAAAAGACCAGAAAATCGCCGCCAATTTTACTTATGTCCCCTGCTTTTTCCAGGCTACCGGGTAGCAGCCAGCCACCCCAGATTACATCCGTAACCTCCTGTGACATCTTTTGCAATACCTGGTGAGCGGAACCCGGGTCCGAGATACGTAAAACTGCGGCATCAGCCCCGGCCAGGTGAGTGGCCATACCTTCGGCATCTTCCTGGGTGACACTGGCCAGCAGCTGCAATTTCAGCCTTGTTGATGCCCCCTGTCTGGTCCCGAATCCCATAGGCTGAGGGGTTGCCCGCGACATCTGGTTGAGCCTGTCAATGAACTTGCTCATCTGACCTCCAAATGATAATCATATGATTACTTTTCCTGTAAATTACAGTAACACACAAATTCTTCCGGCTTAAACTCGTGAACCGGGAATCTTTCATCAAGAATAAACCCGAACTCAATAAATAACCGAAAAGATACAGACCATCCTAGAGCCGTCTCTCCATTTTTATATGCTTTATGTCAGCCTCCCAGAAAGGCAGACCGGTTTCCTTAAAACCACAGGCCCGGTAGAAGCCGACAGCAGTATGCTGAGCATGGAGGACTGCTTCCTCTATGTCGCGGGTCTTTAGCTCTTCGCTTAGAAAGGATATTATCCCCCGGCCGATTCCCCGGTTGCGGAAAGGTTCCAGTACCGCCATTCGTTCTATCTTGGCCTGCTTATCGGGCAGGAAGAGAACCCTGGCGGTGCCGACAACCATCTCACCATCCTTGACCACCATATGCAGTGCCTCACCATCGTGACCGTCCCATTCCAGGTTCTCGTCGATACCCTGTTCACTGACAAAGACCCTTCTTCTGACCTCAAAGGCTTCTTCCAGTTCGTCTTTATTAGCTACCAGCCGGTAACTGATTCTATCCATAGAACACATTGATAAACCCACTATTACCTTGTGTAATTATAGGCTAAAACCAGTAGCCCTGTCACTCCATTAATCAGGACAGTTCAGCCAGGAAAACACCGCAGAATAACCATTCCAAACGGATAAAGCCGGTATAATAACTTACCCGGATGTAATGGAAAGGCAGCGGTACAGTCAATATCGCTGCTTTCGTAATTTTGTACCAACCGGACTACCCTTTGATTCTACTAAGCAATTATGCCCTGTTCCTTGAACTGGATGATATCCTCCCAGGTGTAACCATACTCGAGTAGAATCTCCTCGGTATGCTGACCGAGTTCCGGAGCCGGCATTCTGACACTGGCCGGGGTTTTACTGAGTTTGGCCGGATTGGATATTACCTCGAGGGGACCGTACGTGGGGTGGTCAAAGGAAGTAAAGAAATCATTCTCCCTGGCCTGGGGATCGTCAATCACCTCCATAATAGTCTGGGCGGGGGCACAGGGGATATCCCCCAGGCAGGGCTTCCACTCTTCAAGGGTCTTACTTTTAAAGACCTCATCCAGTATCTGAGTCAACTCAGGGCTATTCTCTCTCCTGGTCTCAAACGAATTGAACCTGGGGTCTTGAATCAATTGTTCCTGCCCTATTGCCCGGCAGAACCTGGGAAAATAACGGTCCGGCTGCAGCATTTGAAGCAGGATCCGTCTCTCATCCTTGGTTGTGTAGGATATTGTCAGCGAATTCGGCAGGGTTCCCCGTGTGGACTCGGAAAGACGGGCGACAGCTGCTTCTGCTTCCGCCATAATCTGTTCACGTTCCGGTGATACCACCCGACCAGCCTCTCCCCTTCTCTTTATCATCTCTTCCTTGAAATCCTGCCGGGTGGCCAGGGCCGCGGCGTAGTCAAACGATAGCTGGTAAATCCCGGTATGATACAGAGAAACATCCACTTCCTGCCCTATTCCCGTTTTTTCACGGACAAAGAGAGCCGCCATAATACCAAACGCCAGAGTCATCCCGGCCAGATTGTCACCGAAGGCAGGACGGAAAGTCGGGTTGGGCATACCAGTATTGGTCATTGCATACGGTACTCCGGCCCTGGTCCAGTAGGCGGTGATATCGTAGGCAGGAGAGTCTTTATCGGTACCTTTTTTACCGTAACCGTTTATCGAAGCATAGATAATCATGGGGTTTAGCCGTTCAAGGGTGCTATAGTCCAGTTCAAACCTGTCCAGCTCGAATGGGCGCATATTGGTAATGAAAACGTCCGCATTTTCAATTAATTTATGGACAACTGTCCGACCACTTTCCTGAGCCAGGTTGATGGTAATGCTCCTCTTATTCCGGTTGTAGTTCTCCCAGTTGTAATTTATCTCCGAGGTGATACCAACAGTGCCACCATGCCCCGACTGATAGCCTCGCCAGAAATCACCGGTAACCGTACTCTCAACATGGATTACATCCGCCCCGAAGTCAGCCAGGTGCCGGGCAGCTACCGGTGCTGCCGCCACCTGCGATACATCGACAACTTTAATACCCTCTAGAGCTGAAGACACTTCTACTATCCCTCCTTGGTGTAATGCATCCAACCCACTAAAACGTCAGATGTCAATTTTTGAGTTTATTACCTATGGTTATGGTTGTCAACATTACAGGTCTGACTCTAACCGGCACCTACCCGGATTCCCTGAGGTATAAATATTGTAAATAATAGTGTCTGGGATGAATATCATTCACCCCGAAATCTCAAATATTTTTTTCAAGAATGTTG
>CP070645.1:1667995-1672469 GCA_020354275.1 Dehalococcoidales bacterium | reverse complement strand
CTTGTCATGTTTAAATCTTCTCCAGCGGAGGTGCAAGCTTGGTCGCTCTATATGTAACATCATCAGAAAACGGTAGCGGGAAAACCACGGTATCTGCCGGTCTGGGTAAACAATTATTAAATGATGGTAAAAAAGTATCCTACTTCAAACCGGTAATTGCCGGTGGCCAGAGCCCGCCACAAGAAGGTACGGATAGCGATGTGGCCTTTATCAAGCACCTGTTTGCTTTAGCAGAACCAGTAGAACTCCTTAACCCGGTCTTACAGGATAATAAAAACCTGACCAACAAGATTAAAGAAGCCTATAATAAAGTCTCTAAAGATAAAGATGTCGTTATCATAGAGGGAATTTCTGACCAGCTCAAATCAGCCCTGGATATAGTACGCGCACTGGATGCCAAGGTAATCATCGTGGAAGCATACTCACAGGAGTTGCTTAAGGCCGAAGAAGGTTTTAAGGACCTGAGATCAAACTTACTGGGGACTGTGGTCAATAAGGTCCCGGGCAATATGATAGAGCATCTGCCTGGTGAAATATCCACCCGTGTCGGAAAGAACGGCACCACAGTTCTGGGTGTAATACCTGAAGACAGGACTCTACTGGCCCCGACAATAGGTGAGTTAGCCGAATATATTAAAGGAGAGATACTGAGCGGTGCCGACAAATCAGATGATTTAGTAGAGAGTTTCATGATTGGCGCTATGTCGGTTGACTCTGGTTTGGACTATTTGAGTCACCGGGATAATAAAGCGGTAGTGGTCAGAAGTGAACGGCCTGATATGCAGTTAGCCGCCCTGGAGACCTCGACAAAATGCCTGGTTATTTCCGGCTTCACTGCACCCAAGCCAGTTATCGTTGCCCGGGCAACAGAAAAGAATATTCCCATCATTTTAACGGATGATGACATCAGCACGGTAGCCAGCAATATTGAAAACGCCCTTGTTAGCACAAAGCTTAGCCAAGGTAGTAAATTACCCAGGATTACGGAGATAATTAGACAGCGCCTGAATCTACCAGCAGTGTATCAGGGAATGGGTATAGCTGCCTGAGTTTTTAATATACGTTAAATAGAAGACCATTTTTAAAGTGACTTCCCCTATTTTTCGCTAGCCCTATTCTATAAATAGGGCTAGCCGCATTAATAGTACAAATTCACATAATATATTGATAAAATGACTGTTTTATTATACAATTTCGTTTGTGCCTGGTTAGTCTTAGAGACCAGGGCTTTTAAAATCTTCTAAGGAGGGCAGGTGATTGAATGCACTAGGTAAACATTTACTACTGGAGCTAAAAGACTGCGATAGGGAGGTACTAAATGATTTAAGCTTTCTAAAGGACATGCTGCCGACCGCAGCCACCGAAGCCGGGGCAACCGTATTGGGGGAATCGTTCCACCAGTTTAATCCCCACGGAGTGAGTGGAGTGGTTATCATCGCTGAATCCCACCTGTTCATACATACCTGGCCAGAATGCGGTTATGCTGCCGTCGATATCTTCACCTGCGGAGATTCCGTTCAGCCGGAGAAGGCAGCTCAGAGAGTGATTAGAGAGCTTGATGCCAAGAGCCATTCCATTCTGGAGATACAGAGAGGAATCCTTGGCACCTAGTAAAGGAATTAATAAATAATTAATTATGGACGCAGACCCTGATAAATGGTTCCACGATAGAGTAAGCCGGGATTTAGTCCAGCTGCACAGCATAGAAGAGGTGCTGTACACCGGGTGGACCGAATTCCAATCTATCGAAGTTATCCGTACTGGTAGCTTTGGCAAGTGTCTGGTGCTGGATGGCAAGATTCAATCCAGTGAGGTTGATGAGTTCATCTATCACGAGGCCCTGGTACAACCGGCAATGATAGCACATCCTTGCCCCGAGACGGTATTTATCGCCGGTGGTGGTGAAGGAGCTACCCTTAGGGAAGTATTGTCTCATAAAACGGTGAGTAAAGCCGTGATGATTGATATCGACCGGGATGTGATAGCTACCTGTAAAAAGTATTTACCAGACCACAGCCAGGGTGCCTTTGATGACAGACGAACCGAACTGCACCATGCTGACGCCAGGGAATACCTGGCTAATTGCAGTGATTCCTTTGACATTATTATTATCGATTTACCTGACCCCATTGAAGAAGGACCGGCTTATCTGCTTTACACTCAGGAGTTTTACCAACTGGTTAGAGAAAGATTGACCCCTAACGGGATTATCACTGTCCAGTCCGGTTCAGCCAGCCTGACTGAGCTGTTAAACTTCTCGGCAGTAAACAACACCCTGAAGAGTATCTTCCCCGTAGTCTGTCCCTATCAGGCTGATATCCCGGCATTTGGTGGCCCCTGGGGATTCTGCCTGGGTTCAATAAACACCGATCCCTCAAAATTATCACCCGGTGAAATTGATTCCGCAATATCAACCAGGCTATCGGGTAGCCTGAAGTTCTATGATGGGTTGAGCCACCAGGGAATGTTTTCCCTGCCCAAATACATTAGAACCGAGTTTAACCAGCAAACAAAGCTGATTACTGACAAGGAACCCCTATTCATTTATCAAGCCAAGTAATGGCTACTCCGCTACCCCGGTATCTTAACCGGCAAATCCCATATTATGGTTATCTTAGGTATCCCATAAATAAAGAAGCCGGGCATTCTACCTGAATCTACCCAGCTTCTTTACTAGTTTCGACGGTTTATGCTTCAACTCTTGCCTATTCGGAACATCTTGGTTCCGCAATTGGGGCATACACCCTGAGTTGCCGGCTTGCCATTCTTCATCGTTATTGCCTTGGCATCTCTCATTTCCCTTTTAGCACGACATTTCACACAGTATGCTTCCATTTAGTGACCTCCATGTTTATTTTAATATGGAAGATAAACCATTGCTTACGCTAATGTCAATAGCAGAACCTCAGTTTTTAGCCATTTATTTATACTCAAAAGCAATTTGTATGATTTTGTGACAAACAATCTACTTGTATTCAGCCGCTCCAATATACCACACTCAGGGTAAAATGCACCACCCGCACTACTATGTATTCGTCAGCTATTTCGTACGGTTGAGACACGCCCTTAACATGGCATTCTTATTGACATACTCCACTACGTATGTTAGGATTGAACGGCTCACCAACGACAAATCTCTGAAGGAATTTTACGATTGTTATTTCATGTTGATTGCCCTCACTTGTATATGCTATATTGCCCGTGGTACCACTGTACGATCAGACATTAAAATACACAAGAGAAGGAGTTATATATGAAAGAAGCAGTAGTAGTTGATGTCTTCCGAACACCTATCGGTCAGGCAGGTGAGCAAGGGGTATACAAGGCCATCGCCGGTAATGACCTGATAGTACAGCTGCTAAAGGCTATATACACCAGGAACAAGTTCTGGTCGGGTTTCATAGATGAGGTCGTCAGTGGCTATAGCGGAGGTGGTGGTATCAGGGGCACGAATCTGGTTGCCGGTTGGCCTTATGAGCCGGCTGGTAGCGACACCACCAGGGCATGCGCTTCCTCCTCGGAAGCGATAGCCATCTGTGCCGAGTATATTATGAATGATGATGCCGACATCCAGGTTGCCGCTGGTCTGGAAACCCCGGGAAGAAGCGGACCGCTACCACCACCAGGAATGAAGGCAGCCGGTATGCCAGCCCCACCAACATTCACCAAAGCAGACTATCCCGAAGGCTGGAAATTTGCTGCCAAAATCTTACCTCAGCGGCGCCCTGACCTTCCGGAGTGGATTGGTAATCTGGGACGCACCGCTGAAGAGCTTGCCCAGCGCTTCGACATCAGCCGTGAAGACGCTGACGATTATGCCTGGAGCAGCCACCAGAAGGCGAGAGCCGCACAGGACGCCGACCTCTTCAAGGACTCTATCTTCCCAATCACCATCCAGTACGAAGACGACTCTACGGAAGTGATAGAAGCCGACCAGGCACCCAGCCGCGACGTCACACTGGAAAAGCTCAAGGCGCTGCCGCCAGTCTACATGGAGAACGGCAAGGTGACAGCCGGCAACTCCGGTGCCCAAAACGAAGGCTCTGGATTGGTAGTGTTGATGTCCAAGGAAAGGGCTAAAGAACTTGGCTTAAAACCAATAGTAACCTTCAGGACAGCTATGGTTACCGGAGTTGATCCCCTTGTCAAGGGCACCGGTGCTTATGCCGCTATCGACAAAGTCCTGAAGAGAACCGGGATGAAGATTCAGGACTTCGATATTATCGAGATTAATGAAGCCTCCGCTGCCGAGGTTCTTTATACTGGACGTCAGCTGGGCTTTAATTCCGCTGAATGGGATAAAACTAATGTTAACGGTGGGGCTATCTCCATTGGCTATCCCATAGGCCTGACTGGAATCACCCAGACTGAAGTACTGGCTCGTGAGATGGCTCGCCGGAACCTCCGGTTTGGCCTGGCTGCATTAAGCGCCACCGGCGGGCAAGGCATGGCAACAATCTTCGAACGAGAAAAT
>CP070645.1:1654120-1667895 GCA_020354275.1 Dehalococcoidales bacterium | reverse complement strand
TTCTTATAATTAGCCGTCACCTCTGGTACCTCCCCCTGCTTGTTTAAAAGAAAAATGGCTTCAGGCTTCAGCTTGCCATGCTCAGATGCCAACAGGTGTGTTATTATAATCAGGCGATAAATCGGAAAGCAATAATGGACTGGGTGGATTAGCCTAAAAACCTAAACTTGTAAGCAGTTGCAAATTCCTGTCTTCGTCGGCGATTATTAACGAAGAAATAAAGTTTATCTATTATATACTATTTTCTCTATTTTGGCAAGCCCGGCCCACTGTCATCCTGCTAGAAATCCATGAATAATTCACCCTTGCCCCAAAACAACCAACGTTATTGCCACTATTGCGGTGCATCAACCTTGACAATGAATAGAACTTTTAAATAAAGTATAAATGAAAATGATTATCATTTACAGGCTAAGATGAGACTAACGGCAAAAGAAATATCAGCTGCTTTAAAAGAGCACGGTTACAAACTCACGCCACAACGCCGGGCCATAATAAAGGCAATTACCTCGAACAATGACTGCCTTAATCCACAAGGGATATACACCAGAGTGCGTAGCCAACGCGCTGGCATCGGCCTGGTAACCGTTTACCGCACCCTGGAGATCCTGACCAGGCTTGAACTAATCTGTGAACTACCGGCTGGCGGTATCCAGCGGAACTACACACTCAGCGCATCCGAACACCACCATCACCTGACATGCTCGGGCTGCGGTACAGTAATCGATTTCACCGGCCACAATCTCATTGACCTGGAAAACAAGCTCAGCAGAGAAAGCGGTTTCATAATAGAAAGCCACATGCTCGAGTTCTTCGGCCTCTGCCAGGGTTGCCAGAAGGTAAGTTAAACATAGACAGTCAATGGGTATCTTAATGCAGTCACAGCACAGGAATACTAATAATGTCTCCAACTGATAGTGGGAATATCAGTAACAGACGAAAATATTGAAACATATAGCCACTGAACTCAGAGAACATATCCCCTTCACGGCGCTGGGGGCCATTAGCGGCATTATTATCCTGGTTATAATGGTCCGCCTCAATGTCCTGGCCAGTGTTTCATTAACCGTATTCTATATTTTACACCCACTGCACGTCGTGCTCAGCGCCATGGTAACCTCGGCTCTCTACCGTAAATACGGCAACGGCAAGATCTGGGCGGTTGTTCTGGTTGGCTATTTCGGCTCAATAGGTATCGCCACCATAAGTGATTCCTTAATCCCCTACCTGGGGGAAGTCCTGCTTGATCTCCCCAACCGGGAAATCCACCTGGGTTTTATTGAAGAATGGCAGATCGTTAATCCAGCGGCAATTCTGGGTATAGCCCTTAGCTTCTGGAAACCGACCACCAAGTTCCCCCACTTCGGACATGTTTTTATCAGCACCTGGGCATCAGCATTCCACGTCATAATGGCACTGGGAGCGACAATAAGCTGGGTCATTGTTCTGTCCATCTTCGTCTTTCTCTTCCTGGCTGTCTGGCTGCCCTGTTGCCTGAGCGACATTATCTTCCCCCTGCTATTCACCCGTAAAGGGTTGCCGTTACACGATACATAACCTATAATCATTGACAACTGCCGAGTAGTAGACAGGTAGATAGATTGAAATTAGATATCACCACCCTGAGCGAAAATACGGCCGCCTCTCCCGGCATCCTGGCAGAATGGGGTTTGAGCGTCCTGATAGAGACCGATACGTCAACCGTTCTTTTTGATTCCGGGCAAAGCATTTCAGCCAGCCACAATGCCGACGTTTTCAGGATTGACCTTGGTAAAATTAATAAGATAGTTTTGAGCCACGGCCACTTTGATCACACCGGCGGCCTGAAGTCAATCCTGAGCAGGATAGGTAAGGACATAGAGATAATAGGCCATCCCGACATCTGGGCAGCCAAATGCAGTTACCGCCCGGGCCGGGAAGCCCGTAACATCGGTATACCCTTCTCGCCTGAGGTACTGGAAAGCCACGGGGCCCGCTTTAACCTGACGAAAGAACCGGTAAAAATAGACGACGACATAATGACCACCGGCGAAATCCCCATGGTAACCGGTTTCGAGGAAGTAGATGCCAATATGTACGTCAATGAAGGGGAAGACCTCCGACCGGACCAGCTCCTGGATGACCAGGCGCTCATTATTAATACCGAGTCGGGGCTGGTGGTGATACTGGGTTGTGCCCACCGCGGTATCATCAACACCCTCTACCACGCCAAACAACTCACCGGCGTTGAAAAGATAAATACCGTAATCGGCGGCTGCCACCTCATGGGTGCCACCGAGGAACGAATAATGCTGACCATAGCCTCGCTGAAAGAGCTGGGCGTATCCCGAATAGGCGTCTCCCACTGCACCGGGTTACCGGCTGCAGCCATCATGGCGCGAGAAATGGGTGATAGCTTCTTTTTCAATAATTCCGGTAAGTGGATTACGCTTCAGTAAGGAGTTGCTGTGAATCTGGCGGTTCAATTGGCTCCTAAACACACCCGGGGACTGCTGCTGTCCAATCCGGTAATGACGGCTTCGGGAACCTTTGGCTACGGGACAGAAAACAGCCATCTCTTCGACATTCAAAAACTGGGGGCAGTTGTCTGCAAGGGGACAACCCTGGAACCACGGGAAGGCAACCCTCAACCGAGACTTTACGAGACGGCCAGTGGCCTGCTCAACTCCATCGGCCTGCAGAACATCGGTGTCGAAGCCCTTATCAGGGAAAAAGCGCCTATCTGGGCGGGTTGGCAGATACCGGTAATCGTCAATATTGCCGGGGAGAGTGTTGACGAATATAGACAGCTGGCGGAAAAGCTTGATGGCGTTCCCGGTGTCAGCGGTCTGGATTTCAACATAAGCTGCCCCAACATCAAGGCCGGCGGTGCCGAATTCGGTGCCGACCCCGTTTCCGCGGCCGGGGTAACGGCAGCCGTCAGGAAAGCAACCTCACTGCCCGTACTGGTAAAACTAACCCCCAACACCGGCGATATTTCCGCTGTGGCCTCTGCCGTGGCCGGAGCCGGAGCCGACGCAGTATCGCTGATAAATACCATAAAAGGTATGGCGATTGACACCAACAAACGTAAGCCGGCCCTGGGCAACATCACCGGGGGACTCTCGGGTCCGGCCATCAAGCCGGTAGCTTTATATATGGTGTATCAGGTGGCCGGCATGGTGGATATACCCGTCATTGGCTGCGGGGGTATTGCCACCGCCGCCGATGCCCTGGAGTTCATAATGGCGGGAGCCACCGCCATACAGGTAGGCACCGCCAGCTTTCCCGACCCCCTGGCCCCCCTTCACGTACTTGAAGGAATCGAGCAATTCATGGCGAAAGAGGGCATAGCGGATATAAACGAACTTGTGGGGGTAGGAAGGCAATAAATGCCCGTCGGGTCAGCCAACGGGCCCTGCGGTCAGTCAGCCCTGCCCGACCGTAAAAACATGGCACAGACCAGGACAACACCGAGCAACGCAACACCCATCACCGTAAAACTGTTGCTGAAGCCAAACCGGTCGATGAGGTAACCAAGCACCGGGGTCACTATACCGGGGCCACCCCGGCTGGCAAAGTAGTAGATACCAAGCACCGTCGAGCGGTTACGCTCCGTGGTATAGCCGATGATATATGCCTCCGATACAGGCATACGCATATCCATGCACATACCGATAGTCATTACCACCAGAACCATACTCCATCCATAGGACACCAGGTTCAGCAGATAAATGGCCGGGCCCGCCAGCAGACTGACGATGAGTATCACCGGGACCGCCCCGAAACGGTCGGAGAGATACCCACCCACAGGCCCTGACCACAGCCCGGCAGAATAGGCCAATGACAAAAACACCGCCGCCATCTCTTCAGTGGTACCGAGATTGTCCACGGCAAATAACGGCAGGAAAGAGACCACCGAAAAAATCACCGACTGACCGGCAATACTCAGGGCCAGGAAAGGTACCAACCTGCGGAGGACACTCCTACCAGCCTTTACTGAAAGCTCATCATGTACCACCGTTTCAATTATGCTGGCCTTTTTCCTCCTGCCCAGGAACCAGTACAGGAAGACGCCGAAAATAATTACCGGTATTGCCAGCACGACGAAGGAACCACGCCAGCCCAGGACAGACGCCGTCCCGGCCGCAATCAGTGGCACCAGAAAGAAGCCGACCGAGCCCCCAATCTGGTGGAACCCCAGCGCCCGGCCCCGCTTTTGCGGGTCAACCGACTCTGTAATGATAGGGGCTGCTGAAGGGTGATAGCCACCACCCGTCATTCCCAGCAACACCAAGCAGGCGGCCATGACCGCATAGGTCGGTGACAGAGCGGCCAGAATCCCGCACAACGCCACTCCGGAAACACCGGCCCCAATCAGGACACGCCGGCCGATACGGTCAGCCAACCACCCCGCCGGCAGCTGGCTGACGCCATAGGCTACGGTGAATATCGAGACCAGTACCCCCGCCTGCGTGTAATCGAGGCCAAAATCATCACGGATATACGGCATGAGCGGCACCAGCAGCGCCGCATGCAGATGGTGCCCGAAGTGGGCGACCACAAACAGGGGTAAAAGTCCCATGAAGATAGAGCGAATATCGGAATATTTAATAGCGGCTTCCTTTCTGGTTAGCTCGGGACACCGGTACTATTCTTCTACCAGTTTCTGCCCGGCGAGGAAGGCCTGCTCCAAGGCATCGGGGTGTTTTCTTATCGCCCCTTTCTCGTCAATACCCTTGAATAGGAGAGCACCGGCATAGCTGATGTCCAGGATTCTGAAAAAGGTCTTGATCATCACCAGTGCCGGCTCAAAGAGGTCTTCCAACCTGGTACCGCCGACGGAAACAAAGAATCCCTTCCTCGGCCGGTTGTCGCCCAGGGGTGGCCTCTTGAGTACGTATTTTCTGGCCCAAAGCGACTGGCAGCGGTCAATCATGGCCTTCATCGGGGCGGTCACCCCCATAAACTGGATGGGAGAGGCCAGGACTATTACGTCGGCCTGCTCAAGTTCCTGAAAAACATCCTGCATGTCATCTTTAATACGGCAGTTGCCCTCTTTCTGACAGGCATCGCAGTGCTGACAGGTACTGAACTTGAGGCTATTCAGCCTGACAGTCTTCACTTCGGCCCCTTTACTGGCGGCACCCTTCATCAGCTCATCCAGCAACGTCTCGGTATTCCCGCCACGCCGGGGGCTTCCGGAAACACTCAATACCTTCATTTTATTATCTCCTCAATTGTTCCTAAGATTTCCTCTTCACGGGCCCTCATCTCCCTTTCCTCCCCGGGCTCCTCATGGTCACAACCCAGCAGGTGCAGCACACCGTGAATAATGAGAATGGCAATCTCTTTTTCTACGGAATGCCCGTGCTCCCCGGCCTGGATGGCTGCCTGAGGATAACTGATTATCACCTCTCCAAGGTGTGTGACCCCGTCAGGCGGTACTACAAAGGGCGATTGTTTCCCACCACCTTCCTGCGGTGCCATAGTAAAGGCCAGCACGTCCGTAGGCCCATCCCTTCCCAGGTAAGTCAGGTTTAACTGTTGCACTTTCTCCTGCCCGGTAATAACCAGCCCAAGCTCTATCTCCGGGTCAACGCCCTCAGCCAGCAACACCTTCTCCACCACACCCTTCAGCCAGTCCGCCTCAAGGCCCTCCCCGAAGTCTTCTTCAATCAAAACGTTAATCTCCATCTGCGTTGAAAAATCATAGCACAGCAGGGCCCAGGCCTCAAATTGCACGTTTACCACCGTAAAATATCATTCTATATAAATCCACAGCCTTTTTTACTGCTAAGATATGGTCACTGATAATCTTTGTTTTACATAAATTTTTCCTTGGGCTATACTTTAGGTATAAGTTTTTAGTCAGGTGGATGATGAGCTTTGACCAGCTGATAAACATGATCCGGGAATACCTACCTCCGGACAAGGTGGCTCTGGTGGAAGATGCCTACCACTATGCCGCTGAAGCCCACCAAGGGCAGATGCGTAAATCAGGCGAAGCCTACCTGGAACACCCGTTACACGTTGCCCTGACCCTGGCCGAGCTACAGCTTGATACCACTTCCCTGGTGGCCGCCCTGCTCCACGATGTTCCCGAGAACTGCGGCATACCTATCTCGGATATCCAGTCCCGCTTTGGTAAGGAAGCCGCCAAGCTGGTCGACGGCACCACCAAGCTGGGCAAGCTGTCCTGGCAGGCACCCGAGGATATGGCCAAACACAGTGGTATTACCAGTCGCGAAGAGCAGGCCGAAAACCTGAGGAAAATGCTGGTGGCAATGGCCGAAGACCTCCGCGTAGTATTCATCAAGCTGGCAGACCGGTTACACAACATGCAAACACTATATGCCCTGTCTCCGGAGAAACAGCGTAGCATCGCCCAGGAAACCGCTGAGATATA
Organism: Dehalococcoidales bacterium; assembly: GCA_020354275.1. Classification (GTDB taxonomy): domain Bacteria; phylum Chloroflexota; class Dehalococcoidia; order Dehalococcoidales; family UBA2162. The sequence goes on along the minus strand of CP070645.1, from coordinate 1,661,507 downwards.
TGCTCCCCTGGCCCATCGCCTGGGTATATGGGAGTTAAAATGGCAGCTGGAAGACCTGTCCTTCCGCTATCTGGAGCCGGAAAAACACCAGCATATCACCGAGCTGCTTTCTGCCAGACGTCTGCAGCAGGAGAGCTTTATCGCCGAGGTAATTCAAACCCTTCACCAGGAGTTCCAGCAGATAGGTCTAATGGTTGAAATCTCAGGCAGACCCAAACACATCTACAGCATACACCAGAAGATGGAGAAATATGCCGACCTGGGCAAAGACTTTGACGATATACACGACCTCCTGGCCATCCGCATACTGGTTGATACCGTCCCCGACTGCTACCGCGCTCTGGGCACCGTCCACAATCTCTGGCACCCGTTACCCGACCAGTTTAACGATTTCATTGCCAATCCCAAACCCAACGGTTACCAGTCGCTGCACACCACGGTCTGGTTCCAGGGAACCATCTCCCTGGAAATACAGATCCGCACCCATGAGATGCACCGTATTGCTGAGTTCGGGGTGGCCTCTCACTGGCGGTATAAAGAGGGTGATACCAGAGATATCCACTTCGAGGAAAGGATAAGCTGGCTGCGTCAACTGGTAGAATGGCACCGCGAACTGAGCGGGGCAGAAGAGTTCCTGGAATCGGTCAAGACCGATATATTCAATGACCAGGTGTTTGTTTATACCCCTAAAGGAGAGATAAAGGACTTGCCCATGGGTTCTACCCCCCTCGATTTTGCTTACCGGGTACATACCGACCTCGGGCACCGCTGTATCGGGAGTAAGGTTAACGGTCGTATGGTGCCACTCAACTACCAGCTTAAAAACGGCGATGTTGTCGAAATTATGTCAACTAAAGGTGAGCGTGGACCCAGCCGTGACTGGCTAAATCCGGCCTTAGCTCTGGTAAAGACGTCCCACGCCAAGGAAAAAATAAGGCAGTGGTTCAAGAAACAGGAACGCACGGAAAACATCGAACGTGGCCGCGAACTCCTGGAAAAGGTAATCAGGCAACTGGGCTTGAAGCTTATCGACCGTGAAAAACTGGCCGATATGTTTAAACACGACAGTATTGATGACTTCTATGCCGCTATCGGCTATGGAGGAATCACCACCCACCAGATTGCTCTCAGGCTGGCCTCCCAGCAACAACAGCCACGGATAACCCAGGTAACCCCCAGCAAACTGCCTTCATCGGCTGTTACCGTAGACGGTGTCGGTGACTTACTTACCACCCTGGCCCAGTGTTGCCACCCCGTACCCGGTGATAAGATTACAGGCTACATTACCCGTAGCCGGGGTATAACCGTTCACCGCCAGGACTGCCACAACGTAGCTAACCTTAATGAGGAGGAAAGGCTGGTCAACGTAGAGTGGACATTAACCGACTCTGTCTTTCCGGTAAATATACAGGTCCAGGCCTGGGACAGGGTCGGCCTGGTACGCGATATCACTACCATGATTGCCGAGGAAAAGGTAAATATTGCCGCTGTCAACTTCGCCAATAACGAAGACCACACAACATCAACCATCCTTACCCTGGAGACGAAAAACCTGGCCCAGTTAAGCCTGCTCCTGACCAAGATAGAGGGGATCCGGGGAGTAATAAGTGCCACCAGGACGAGTGATACCACTCCAACCAAGACCGGCACTCAGCCTGATACCAGTTGAACCTTAAAGCAATTATCCCGGATTTTACCTCCCCAAATAAACCGGCTCCCTTGAAATATGTCCCATTTTGTTTAATAATAGTCTGGTACAAACCTAATGGAGGAACATATTGCCAGTCACCAAAACAGCCAAAAAAGAGATGCGCTCATCCGCCAGGAAAGCAGTACGTAATAAGTCCGTCCGCAGTATGTGCAAAAGCAGCATCACCAGAGCGGAGAGATTGATATTTGCCGGAGACCTTGAGGCTGCTGAGAAAGCAGTGGTAACAGCTGTCAGCACCCTGGATAAAGCAGCTAATAAGGGGATTATCCACCCCAACAATGCCGCCCGGCGTAAACAACGGCTGATGAAGAAACTGAACCAGCTCAAACCGTCGGCAGAACCGGAACCCCAGGCCGAAGCAAGTTAAACGATCTGTTCCAGAAACTGGTCAGGATTTGGGTGTCATTACCTTCACCTTACCAACCTAGCAGACCGTTACAGATACCAAAAGTGTCCTTTCCATATCGCTTCTTGAGCTACTATATTTTCTAATAGCCAAACAGGTGTGCACCTCTTGACAAAAACACCGATTGACTATATAGTAATTTAGAACAAGTGTTCGTTAGTAACCTTTCAAACTAGAGCAGGACAAATGGCAAAAGGGTTATCAGCCAAACAAAACAGCATCATCGATTTCATCCGCCGTTTCTGGTCAAATAAGGGCTACCCACCCACGGTCAGAGATATCGTCAGTGGCTGCCGCATCAGCTCAACATCCGTCGTTGACTACCACCTGAATATACTGGAACGGCAGGGCTATATCCGCCGTCATGCCGGTGTCTCACGCGGTATTGAACTGGTCGACCGCGCTACGGCCATGGCAAGCAGCTTTCAGATACCGGTTGTCGGGCAGATTGCCGCCGGCGAGCCGATACCGGTGCCAACAGCGGACACCTGGGATATCACCGCCTCCTCAGATACCCTTGATGTGCCCTCAGACTTAGTCAGTGGGAAAAGCAATATCTACGCCCTCAAGGTCAAGGGCTCATCAATGATAGACGCCCTGATTAATGATGGAGATATTGTCTTGATGCAGTCGGCCAGTTCGGCGGAGAACGGCGAGATGGCCGCCGTCTGGCTCAAGGCAGAAAAAGAGGTAACGTTAAAGAAGGTCTACCGTGAGCCCGGCCGTGTCCGGCTGCAACCGGCCAATAGCCAGATGGAACCCATTTACACCCAACCGGACAACATCGAAATCCAGGGTAAAGTAATCGCGGTCATCAGGCAGCTGGCTTAACGATACTCAATACGGGTTACTTCACCACCTTCTGCTTTGTTTTCTTGGGCTTCTCCCGCCGCAACAACTCGTCAATAAGGTTATCCCAGCTCCCCGCTTTTTTAAGCGCCGCCCTGGCTGTCGGCACAAAATGCAGTACCATTACCAGCAGTAGTACCACTGTGAAAATGACCAGCAGCCATGATTTCTCCATGTACCAGCCGGTCAGCGGCACCGTCAGCAAGCTGATATTTACCGAAAGTATCGGGTTGCGGATAAAGAAAAGGATGACGATTGTCAGCGCAAAAGCCAGCAGTAATTCCCTGGTCATCAGTATGGCCAGAACGCCGATGGCCGGCGACAGACCCCTGCCCCCCCTGAATTTGAGGTAAACAGGCCAGATGTGTCCCACCACCACCGCCAGTGCAGATGCCAGCACAAAGTATGTAGGAACACTCGATAGCCACTCGGCCGGTACATCGGCAAACCACCAGGCAGGCACTCCAAGTATCTTTATAGCGATGAATACCGCGGCTGCCCCTTTGCCGATGTCGAAAACCCCGGTGGCCACACCGGCAACCCACCCCACTTCCTGGAAAACGTTCCGGGCACCGACATTACCACCACCCACTTGACGGATGTCTTTGCCACTAAAAATACGGGTGATTATATAGGCTGCCGGGATAGCACCCAGCAGGTAGGCAATGACTACGGCAATAGACCCGCTGACAAATTCATTGACCACCATCTAAGTGTCTCAATCCTCGGCTACTGAGCCCACCTGCTCATAAGCCGGTATAGACCAATGAATGTATTTCGGGTTATTGCCCCGTATAACATCGGAGTAGATCTGCTGCAGTTTACCGGTTATATCCCCGATCTCCCCGCTGCCTATCTTGCGCCCGTCAATCTCAGCCACGGGGGTTATATTGGCCGCCGTTCCGGTAAGAAAGCACTCCCCGGTATTGTAAAGCTCAACACGGTCAACATGCCTTTCCGTGGTCCTGATGCCCAGTTCGGTTTTGGCCAGCTTTATCACCGTATCGCGGGTAACCCCGACCAGAATGCCATCATAGGTGGCCGGAGTAACCAGTTCATTATCTTTAACCAGAAAGATGTTCTCCCCGCTCCCCTCGGCGACATAACCATCCGGTGAAAGCATTATTGCCTCATCAAAACCCCTCTCGATGGCCTCTGTCTTGGCCAGGGCATTGGTGACATACAGTCCGGTAAGTTTAGCCCGCGGCACTTCACTGGGGAACCGCCATGAGGACACGCAACACCTTACCTTTTCCGGTAGGTACGGGCCCCAGGGGAAGGCAAATACCAGGAAATCACACTCCAGGTCATGGAGACGGACACCGAGAGCCTCGGAGCTCTTATAGGCCAGCGGACGGATATATATATCTTCCTGGAAACCGCACTTCTGTACCAGTTCTACCGTTATCCGGCATAGGTCATCAATGGTATAGGGCAAGTCAATCTTCAATACCTGGCAACCGTGATGCAGCCGTTCATAGTGCTCTCTCAGACGGAAGATGAACAACTCTCTTTTCTCACTGTTCCAGTTACACCGGATGCCTTCAAAAACCCCGGTGCCGTAGTGAAAGAAGTTGGTCATAACCCCTATCCTGGCGTCATCCAGGGGAACAAACTCATCATGAAAAAAGGCATATGACGGCATTGTCTGAGATCTCCTTTCCTAGCTGGGCACTATTATAGTCACTGCTCAGTTATAAAGCAAGTAACCCTTCCCTCCAGTCCATTATCTACCCCGCCCCGAATACCCGTCAAATACATTTCCCCATCTAACCGCCACTCCCCATGAATATTTACCCAGCTAGACTCACATAGGGCACAGTGCTATACTAGTGGCTACTTAAGCGATAATATCTTTATAAAAAGGCTTTCTCAAACCCTCGGAGGAGGATATTATGCCACCTGATTTTGTGTCTGGTTCCCCATTACTGGAAACTCTTTGGGCAACGGGAATAGTGCTCGTTTTTACCCTGGGTTCCTGGCTCATCTTTCTGGGCATGAGACTCTTTCATAACAGATTGAGAAACAAGGACAGGGAGACTCTCGCTTCGCAATTGGTGGGGAGTCTTTACCGGCCGGTGGTGTTCCTAGTCATGCTCCAGGGGATCTTCCTGGCACTGAACTCTGTTACCTATCTGGAAACATGGCGGCCAGTTTTGCTGACAGTCAATATCGCCGTGGTCATCGTTCTGGTCACATACGGGTTCGCCCGGGTCAGCAGTGTCCTGCTTGTCTGGTACCTGCGCAGCCGTTCGGTACGCCGTAAGGCAAACATAGACGAGGGGCTTATCCGCTTTTTCCGCCGTTTTCTGATAATAATTGTCTATATATTTGGCGTCCTTATACTACTGGATTACCTGAACATCGCCATCACGCCTATCGTCGCCGGTCTGGGCATCGGCGGCCTGGCTGTCGCCCTGGCACTTCAGCCAACCCTGGGCAACTTCTTCGCCGGTGTTCAGATAGTATCCGACCGTATGTTGCGCGTCGGCGACTACATTGAGATTGACCCTGCTACCAGGGGTTATGTTACCGATATTGGCTGGCGTAGCACCCGCATCCGCACACCGTTCAACAACATGTTAATCATCCCCAACTCCCGCCTGGTTGACAGTATAATCACCAACTACTATGGCCCCTCCATGGAGGTCGCCGTAATTGTCAACTGCGGCGTCAGCTACAGCAGCGACCTGACCTATGTTGAAAAAGTAACCCTGGAGGTGGCACGGGAGGTGATTGACGAACTGGAGGAGGCGGTCAAGACGTTTGAGCCCTGGTTCGGCTTCGATGGGTTCGGTGATTCCAACATCAATTTCTGGATATGGGTGCAGGCCAGGGATAGAATATCTACCTTCCGGATGCAGAGCGAGCTGGTCAAGCGCCTTCACGCCCGTTTCGGCAGAGAGGGAATCACCATCAACTACCCGGTACGCACCACCTACCTGCACTGGCCAGAAGGTACCCCACCCTCCTTCCCCTTTGCCAACCCCGATACCGTGGATACAGAGGGAAATTAGGTTATCTATAACCTCACCCCCTGTATCCCCCTCTCCTTAAAAGGAAAGGGGGAAGTTTTTTATGAAGGGGCGTTGCCCCTTCAACCTACCCCTTATTATCCCGACCTAAATCAGGTTAGGTGGTATATTGGAGTACCTTAACCAGTTAGCCAGTAGGTAAACCTATGGATGAGGATGAGACAAAAGAAGGGTTCTCATGAGGTCTTACCGCGATAAGCTAGGTGTATCCAGGCTGTACCGGCCGCCGTCCTTTTTGTAGAGGTCTTTCAACAGCAGGGTCTGCCCGGTCTGTATAGCGGTGAAGCCGTACCTGTCGCGGATTCGGTCAATGGCCATATTCAGCTGCTCTTGCCTTCGCGTCTGGGCATCAAGCATATCCAGCTGCTGGCCGGATTCAACCAGCCCTGATACCCCGGTGCCGATAAGACGGACCGCCTGCTTTTCCTGGGCCAGTGCCCTTTCCAGTAACCCCTCACCGGTATCATATATCACCCTGTCACTGTCGGCTGGTTTTTTCAGAGTATGCCGGCGGGTGATGGTGGTGAAATCGGCATATCTCAGCTTCAGGGTGACGCATTTCGCCCGTTTATTCCGGCTGCGCAAATCGGCGCCAACCCTCTCGCCAAGATAACGCAGTGTTGCCTTCAGCCTCGATTGGTCTCTGGTGTCTTCCTGGAATGTGGTCTCCCGGCTGATAGACCTGGCAACCCCGGGAACCTCTACTCTTCTATTGTCCTGGCCACGCGTAAAACGATACAGTGCCTCACCAGAAGCACCGAAATGGCTTTTAAGAGCAGCCAATGGCAAATCATACATTTCACCTATGGTGTTTATCCCCAGACCCTTTAATTTCTGTTCTGTCCTTTTGCCTACTCCCGGAAGCCTGTTTACCGCCATTGGGGCTAAGAAAGAATGTTCTTTTCCCCTGGCCACTTCTATCAACCCGTCCGGCTTGGACGAATCGGAGGCAACCTTGGCCACAATCTTGCTGCTGGCGATACCCACCGAAGCACATAGACCCGTTTCATTTTTTACCCTTTGTTTGATTTTCACCGCCATCTCATGAATAGAACCGTGTATAGATTCAAAACCGGTCACATCCAGATAGGCCTCGTCCAGTCCGGCCGGCTCAACGAAGGGGGTGAAGTCAGCCAGGATAGCCATGAATTTCTGTGAAGCGTCACGGTACCTGGTGTAGTTGCCCTCGATAAATATTGCCTGCGGGCAGAGACGGCTGGCCGTCACCAGCGGCATGCTGGAATAAAGGCCAAAGGCACGTGCCTCGTACGATGCCGCCGCCACCACTCCCCTACCGCCAGGTCTTCCCCCCACCACCACCGGCTTGCCCTGGAGCTCGGGATTCAATACCTGCTCCACGGAGACGAAGAAGGCATCGAGGTCAAC
>CP070645.1:1645233-1654020 GCA_020354275.1 Dehalococcoidales bacterium | reverse complement strand
CTCGGCTAAAGAAGCTCCCGGTGGAACCATAGGATAAACGTTTTCCTCCGGTTCTACAATAAAATCTATCAGAAATGGCCCCGGTTCAGCCATCGCCTTTTCAATAGCCGGGACTACTTCATTTTTTTCCTTTACCCTCAGCGCCGGAATACCATAGGCTTCGGCAACCTTGACATAATCTGGCCCACTGAGTGGCGTGGCTACGTACCGTCGGTCATAGAAAAGCTCCTGCCACTGCCTTACCATTCCCAGATAACCGTTGTTCATAATAGCTATCTTAACCGCTGTGTTTTCCTGTGCGATGGTACCTAACTCCTGGATGGTCATCTGGAAACTACCGTCTCCGTCTATACACCACACCGTTTGATCAGGACAACCTGTCTTGACCCCGATGGCTGCCGGCAATCCGAAGCCCATCGTCCCCAATCCGCCCGATGAAACAAAGCTATTCGGCTTATCATACCAAAATTGCTGGGCGGCCCACATTTGGTTCTGCCCCACTCCGGTGACTATAATGGCATCACCTTTGGTTACCTCGTATATCTGACGGACGACATATTGCGGCAGGATTGTTTTCCAATCTCTGATTACCGTCGAAGGGTGTTCCTGGCGCCAGCTATTCAACTGACTGACCCAGTCAACATGGTCAGATGGTGTGACTGATTTGTTCAGCTCTTCCAGGACAGTCTTGACATCACCCACGATTGGTACATCCACACGGACGTTTTTACCAATCTCAGCAGGATCGATATCAATGTGGATAATACGGGCATCAGGGGCAAAACCAGCCACCTTGGCCGTAGCCCTGTCATCAAACCTCATGCCAATGGCAATGACCAGATCAGCAGCATTAACTGCCATGTTGGCATAGGCTGTGCCATGCATTCCCAGCATTCCATAACTTAGGGCGTGACTTTCCGGGAAACAGCCAATACCCAGCAAAGTAGTGATAACTGGTATCTGTGATGTCTCGGCCAGGTACCTCAGTTCGCTGAAAGCTCCGGAGATAATCACGCCCCTCCCGGCAATAATAACGGGTTGTTTGGCTTCATTGATTAATCTGGCGGCTTTCTTTAGTTGTGATGGATGCCCCTGCAGTATTGGCTTATAACCACGTATTTCCAGCTTGTTGGGGTAATGGAATTCTGCTTCTTCAATAAAGACGTCTCTGGGCACATCGATTAGTACTGGCCCGGGTCTCCCCGTTCTGGCTAGGTAAAACGCTTCTGCAACTGTTTTAGCCATTGACCCGGCTTCTAGAACCAGATAGTTGTGCTTGGTTATCGGTACCGTGATACCGGTAATATCTACCTCCTGGAAGGCATCCTTACCGATAAAAGGCCTGGCCACCTGCCCGGTAATGGCGACTATCGGCGAAGAATCGAGGTGGGCGTTAGCAATGCCAGTTACTAGGTTGGTAGCACCGGGCCCAGAGGTAGCAAAGCATACCCCTACCTTTCCTGTGGTCCGGGCATAACCATCAGCAGCATGAGCGGCACCCTGCTCGTGACGTACCAGAATGTGGCGTAGCTGGGGAAACTGGGGCAAGGTATCATATAGCGGTAATATAGCACCACCCAGGATACCGAAGATAACATCGACACCCTCCCTGACCAAACATTCGCAAATTATCTGAGCACCGGTCATCTTCATTGTTGTTCCTCCTCTTTGCTGAAAACCGCCCCGCTACTAGCTGAGGTTACCTTCTCGGCATACCGTTGAAGGTAACCTGTCATTATTTTGGGTTTAAAATCACCCAGTTTTAGCAGGCGGTTGGTTATCTCATTATCCCCAAGCTCCACCTCGAGCTTGCCATTTGGGATGTCAATTTTAATCATATCACCGTTGGTTAAGGCGGCGATTGGCCCCCGGCTGGCGGCTTCGGGGGAGACATGCCCTATCGCCGCTCCACGGGTTGCCCCCGAGAACCGCCCGTCTGTTATCAGGGCTACTTCTTTATCTCTACCCATACCAGAAAGCAGTGACGTGGGTGTTAGCATCTCTCTCATCCCCGGGCCGCCTTTAGGCCCTTCGTAACGGATTACAATCACTTCTCCACTCTGTATACTGCCGTCCATTATGGCATATGTAGCTTCTTCTTCAGAGTCAAAGACCCTGGCCGGGCCCCTATGTACCATCATCTCCGGAGATACCGCCGCACTTTTAACCACCGCCCCCTCTGGAGCAAGGTTACCGAAAAGTATGCTAAGTCCACCGCGGGGTGAATAGGCATTATCAAACGGGCGGATCACTTCTCTGTCCCAGACCCGGCTACCGGCAATATTATCCCTTACCGGTTTCCCAGCAACAGTAATAGCATCCAGTCTCAACAGTCCCTGGAGCTCATTCATTACCGCAGCAATACCACCGGCACGGTCCAGGTCTTCAATATGATAATTCCCGGCTGGTCTTAAGCGGCACAGGTTGGGAGTGCTCTGGCTGATCTTATCTACCAGCGATAGCGGAAAATCGATTCCTGCCTCGCTGGCCAGGGCTATCAGGTGTAACACTGAGTTGGTACTGCCGCCTAAGGCCATATCCACTGTGAAGGCGTTATGCAGCGAATCACCGTTTATTATGTCCCTTGCCCTAATATTCTCGGTCAATAGTTTTACGACCTGTTGCCCGGTTCTCTGGGCCAGCTGCCGCCTTCTGATGTCAACTGCCGGAATAGTACCGTTACCGGGCAGAGCCATACCCAGTGCTTCGGTAGAACAATTCATGGTATTGGCGGTAAACATCCCGGCACAGCTGCCGCAGCCGGGGCAGGCAACCATCTCCAGTCTCTCTAGTTCTTCCTCGGCCATCTGTCCGCTGGCTACTTTACCTACTGCTTCAAAGACGGAATTAAGGTCAACCTTATTAAGCCCATCATCAGTCGGCAAATACCCTCTCAGCATCGGGCCACCGCTGACGAAGATGGCCGGCAGGTTCAGTCTTGCCGCTGCCATCAACATGCCGGGGATTATCTTGTCACAGTTGGGAATGAAGACCAGGGCGTCGAAGGCATGGGCTTCCACGACAATCTCCACTGAGTCGGCAATTAGTTCTCGGCTGGGCAGGCTGAATTTCATGCCCGGATGATTCATGGCGATTCCATCACAGACGGCGATCGTGTTGACCTCAAAAGGTACACCCCCGCCGCTGTACACTCCGGCCTTGACTGCTTCGGAAATATCCCGAAGGTGCATATGGCCCGGGACAATCTCGCTGTAGCTGTTGATAATGCCGATAAATGGCTTATCCATTTCGGCTGGCGTGCAGCCCAGAGCATATAAAAGTGACCGGTGTGGTGCGCGTTCAGCACCTTTCTTTATTGCATCGCTTCTCATGATTATGTTGCCTACCTCTGCCTTTTTATTAATAAAAAAAAGCCGCCCCGGTGGGGACGGCCCCGTTGGAGACGGACCCACAGACCGAATTATGTATTAATAACGAGTACCAGAATATTTAAAAAAGTCATCACGTTGTTAAAATAGCATAGTTGATATTTATTGTCAACTGTTAACGGCAGGTTACCCAACAAAGAGGACTATACGCTATTTAATCCGCCTGAAATCATTGGCTGCTTCTACTTTATTTGACCTTGTTTTATTCTGTGGAGAGGATATTGCCGCAGGCTTTTTCTATTTCTGCTCTTGATATCGCACCCTCCCGCAGTAAAACGGGTTTCAGTCCGGTGACGTCGACTATGGTTGATTCCTCACCGCCCGGGCACCGCCCACCATCAATAACCAAATCCACCGTGCTACCAAGCTGAGAGCGGACTTCGTCGGCGGTTAAAGGGCTGGGTTTACCGCTGAGATTGGCACTGGTGCCGACAATGGGTGCGTCCAGACCGGCCGCCAGGGCAACAGGAATGGGGTGGGCCGGTATCCGGATGGCAACGGTATTACCGCCGGCGATAATAATATCAGGTACCGAACCAGACTTCAGCAGGACTAATGTCAGTGCTCCCGGCATAAAGCGGCTGATTAAGAGCCGGGCAATCCGGGGAACAGATTGGGCAACGCTACTCACCTGTGATTCATCGGCCAGCAGCAGGGGGAGTGCCATCTCATGCGGCCTCTCTTTAATCTGGAAGACCCTTTCTATTGCCTCGGGAATGCCGGCACTGGCACCCAGGCCATAAACAGTATCGGTGGGAAAAGCAACTACACCACCGGTTCTGAGAATGGCGATACCCCTTTTGACCTGTTCCTGGATATCCGTAAAAGCCTTGTCCAAGATAATCCGCATGCCGGAGATTGGAAAAAACTCGTTTAGCTTTATTTACTGCAAGATAAAGGACTAAATACTGGATTTACGGTGATGAAATGGGTATAATTATCATTATCTTATTGCTGCCAGTATAGCACAGGAATGGTCTTTAATAAATGGATGACGATAGATCAAAACAGACATCGAAAACCGATCGCCGGGTAGCTACCAGCGGAGATATTGAGGTCTCCACCTATCTGGAGATTGCCAAAGAGATAGCTGGCGAGCAGTCCGCGGTTGCCGGTGAGGCGGCAGTTGGTGAAGAACGTGAGGCCATTGTGGTTATTGACTTTGGCTCACAGTACAGCATGTTGATTACGCGAAGGATACGGGAATGCCAGGTGTACTGTGAGATGGTCTCTTACGACACACCCTGGGAAAAGATAGCCCCTCTCAAACCCAAGGGATTTGTCCTATCCGGGGGCCCGGCCAGTGTTTACCAGGATGGTGCACCGGTTGCCCCGGCTTATATCTATGAAAAGCACCTGCCGATACTGGGTATCTGCTATGGGATGCAGGTTATCACTAAGCAACTGGGTGGGCAGGTAGCTCCCGGTGCCAAACAGGAGTATGGTTATGCCATTCTGCACATAGGGGATGTCGATTCACCATTATTTGACGGTATGGATAGTTCTATCCCGGTGTGGATGAGCCATGGTGACAAGATTGAAGAGGTGCCGCCCGGATTCACTGCTCTGGCTTATACCGAGAATTCACCGGTGGCTGTTATGGGTAATGGCGACGGCATATTCGGTATTCAGTTCCATCCTGAGGTTGCCCATACCCCGCAGGGTAAGACTATCCTGGCCAATTTCGTTTACCGGGTGTGCGGCTGCCAGGGGAACTGGACAATCGGCAGCTTTATCGCCGAGAGCATCTCCCGGATCCAGAAGCAGGTGGGAGCGGGTAAGGTTATCAACGCACTTTCCGGTGGTGTCGATTCGGCGGTGGTGGCTTCCCTCATCCACCGTGCTATCGGTGACCAACTTACCTGCATCTACGTCAATAACGGGCTTTTACGGCGTGAGGAAGTGGAGAGGACATCCAATGTCTTCCGCAATAATCTGGGTATGAATATAATTTATGTTGATGCCACCGAGAGGTTCCTCAACCGGTTGAGAGGGGTTGTTGACCCTGAAGTCAAGCGCAAGGTTATCGGTGAGGAGTTTATCGCCGTCTTTGAAGAGGAAGCCAGCAAGATAGGCACGGTTGACTTCCTGGCCCAGGGCACCCTTTATCCTGACGTTATCGAGAGTGCTTCCACGGGGAGCACCGCCTCGGCTAAAATAAAAACGCACCACAATGTTGGCGGACTGCCGGCCAAGATGAGGCTGAGCCTGATTGAGCCCCTGCGTAACCTGTTTAAAGATGAGGTGCGACAGGTAGGGCTGGAGCTGGGCCTTCCCGAAGAGATGGTGGGACGGCAGCCATTCCCCGGCCCGGGACTGGCTATCAGGATTATTGGTGAGGTAACCGAAGAGAAGCTGGAGATACTGCGCTCGGCGGACTTCATCGTGATGAACGAGATAAAGAAGGCCCAGCTGTACAGTCAGTTGTGGCAGACCTTCGCCGTACTCACCGATGTCAGGAGCGTGGGCGTAATGGGTGATTACCGGACCTACGGCTATCTGGTGGCCATCCGCGCCGTTACCAGCGAGGACGCCATGACTGCGGACTGGGCACGCCTTCCCTATGACCTCCTTGCCCGGATATCGAACCGCATTGTCAACGAGGTGCCCGGAGTCAACCGGGTCGTCTATGATATAACCTCAAAACCCCCGTCAACTATTGAATGGGAGTGAAAAACACGGTAAGGTAGTACTAAAATTTTCAGGGAACAAATCGTGCCTGGTCAGGCGTGAATTGTTTCTAAGGTTATGTCAAGTATAAAGGCAGAGTAATGAGACCCGAAGGTTAAGCAGTTCTGGGATGACTGTTGAAGAACAGATAAGCAATCTAACCAGCAATATCAATGAATTCAAAGCATGTATAAGTTATTTACCCGATGGCTTGTTTCTCAAGAAGCTTGATGACTGGGCACCCCGTGATATCCTGGCCCATTTAATCGGCTGGAACCGGAGTACAGTAGAAGGATGCCAGCAAATAATAAAGGGAGAGACCCCTTCATTCTTTATTGACCCGGGGTATGATTTCAGCAGGTTCAATGCCATTCTGGTAAAGGAATACAACTCAGAGGATAGACATAAGCTGATTGAAGAACTGGAGATATCCAGGCATAAACTAGAGCAGTTTCTGCTTTCCATCGACTCCGACAAATGGGATAATGATTACGGAGTGACCTATAGGGGAGGGTCTGTCACGGTTGGAAATATGGTTGAAGGCCTGAATAATGATTATGTTAACCACAGGAAACAGATTGAAACCTGGGTCGAGAGCGGACACATAAGTCCCGCAGAAGCCGGGCAATGAATAGCAAGAGACAAAGGAGCATAGAAATGACCGACAGCGAGATAGCGCTTAGATATGGTTGCAATCCCCACCAGGTGCCGGCCAGGATATACCGGCCGGAAGGCGAACTGCCTTTCCGTGTCCTCAGCGGTTCCCCGGGCTATATCAATATGCTCGATGCCCTGAACTCGTGGCAGCTGGTCCGCGAGCTGAAACAGGTGCTGGACCTGCCGGCGGCAGCTTCTTTTAAACATGTAAGCCCGGCGGGGGCGGCGGTCGGAGTACCGCTTGATGAAGCGTTAAAGAAGGCCTATTTCGTTGATGACATGGAGCTTTCTCCACTGGCCACGGCCTATGCCCGGGCCAGGGGGGCTGACCGCGTATCTTCCTACGGCGACTGGGTGGCGTTTAGCGACGTTGTTGACCTGCCCACGGCCCGGCTGATTAACCGCGAGGTCTCCGACGGGGTTATCGCTCCGGGGTATGATGACAAAGCAATTGATGTCCTGCGGAAGAAGAAGAACGGCCGGTACGTCGTAATTGAGATCGACCCCGGATACGAACCGGAGGAGCTGGAGACCAGGGAGATATTCGGCATCCGTTTTGAGCAGAAACGGAATGACCTGGTGGTAACCCCTGACCTTTTGAAAAATACCGTCACCGTTAACAAAGAGTTGCCGCCATCGGCGGTGAGAGACCTGATAGTGGCCACGACCACCATCAAGTACACGCAGTCCAACACCATCGGTTTTGCTGTTGACGGCCAGGCGATAGGAGTTGGCGCCGGGCAGCAATCGCGTATCCACTGCACCAGACTGGCCGCTGACAAGGCCGACCGCTGGTTCCTGCGCCAGCACCCCGCCGTCCTGGGCCTGAAGTGGCGCAAAGGGGTGGGGCGACCGGAGCGTAATAACGGAATTGATTTGTACCTGCAGGATAAGATAACCCCTATCGAACGGGAGTTACTGGAAGCAGCGCTTGAAGAAGTGCCTCCACAGCTTGCGCCTGAAGAGAAGGAAGAATGGCTGGGCAAGATGACCGGAGTCAGCCTCAGCTCGGATGCATTCATTCCCTTCCGGGACACTATAGACCGCGCCCAGCAGAGCGGAGTCAGCTACGTGGTACAGCCGGGAAACTCCCTGCGCGACGAGGAGGTCATCAAGGCATGTAACGACTACAACATGGTGATGGTTTTCACCAGCACCAGGCTTTTCCATCACTAATTAGGTGAGTCAGAGAGAGGTGGAACCTCTCTCACAAAGACCTTCCCCTCTCCTTTGAAGGAGTGGGGGACTTGAGGGGGTGAGGTAGATAAAGATACTGGTTGTCGGGGGCGGGGCCAGGGAACATACCCTGGTCTGGAAGATAGCTCAGAGCCCCAGAGTAGACGAGATTTATACCGCTCCGGGTAATGCCGGGACAGCCGGGCTGGGTCATAACCTGGATATCAACCCGGACGACACCGAGGGGCTGGTGGGGGTGGCCAAGGAAAAGCGTATCGAGCTGGTGGTGGTCGGGCCCGAAGTGCCGCTGGCCAACGGTATCGTTGACCGTTTCCAGCAAGAAGGTATCCCCATTTTCGGGCCCGGCCAGGAAGCAGCCCGGATAGAGTCGAGCAAGGTGTTTGCCAAGGAGTTGATGCAGAAATACGGCATACCCTGTGCCGGGAGTGTCAGCTTCTCTGATTACGACCAGGCCAGAGAGTATATCGAGCAGCAGAAAGGACCCATGTGGGTTAAGGCCGACGGACTGGCTGCCGGTAAAGGGGCGATATTCGCCGGTTCTACTGCCGAAGCACTGGGGATTCTCGACGATTTGATGAAGACGAGGGCGCTGGGGGCGGCCGGCGACAAGGTGGTTATTGAGGAGAGCCTTTCCGGCAATGAGATGAGCGCTTTCGCCTTTACCGACGGCAGAACCGTTATCCCCATGGTTTCTGCCTGTGATTACAAACGGATAGATGATGGTGACCAGGGGCCCAATACCGGCGGCATGGGCAGCTTCAGTCCGCCCAACTTCCTCAATCCGGAACTGGTCAACACCGTCAATGAAAAGATAATGGTGGCCGCAGTCAGGGCGATGGCCCGGGAGAACACGCCTTATCGCAGCGTGCTCTAT
>CP070645.1:1626696-1645133 GCA_020354275.1 Dehalococcoidales bacterium | reverse complement strand
GCACCCTTCACATGTCGCTGGTGGGGGTCAGGGACATGAGCATCATGGAGACACCTCCTGAAGACCGCCTGCCCGTTAAAACATACGTAGCCGAAGACAACGACCGCCTGGTTCGAGAGGCTATACTGAGGGAACTGGAAAGGAACGGTCAGGTCTTCTTCGTGCATAACCGGGTGCAGAGCATCGCCCTGGTGGCGGAAAGGCTGAGGAACCTGGTGTCGGAGGCCCGCATTACCATCGGCCACGGACAGATGCCGGAGGCGGAGCTGGAGCAGGTGATGGCCGACTTCATCCGGGGTAAGAGCGATATCCTGGTCTGCACCACCATCATCGAGTCCGGTCTGGATATGCCCAGCGTCAATACCATGATTGTCAATCGTGCCGATAAGATGGGCCTTACCCAGCTTTACCAGCTGAGGGGGCGGGTCGGCCGCGGGGCCAGTCTGGCCCATGCCTATTTTCTCTACGAGAGGGGCAAGCGTCTGACCCCGGTCGCCGAGAAACGGCTGAAGACCATTCTGGCCGCCACCGAACTGGGGGCCGGTTTCGGAATCGCCATGAGGGATATGGAGATTAGGGGTGCCGGCAACCTGCTGGGGGTTAAGCAGAGCGGCCACATCAGCGCCGTCGGCTTCAATCTCTACTGCCAGCTGCTGGCGCAGGCGGTGGAGGAACAGAAGGCAAGGAAGGCCGGCATTATCGAAGAAGTGGTACAGGAGTCACGCCTGCCGGAGCCGGGCATAAACCTGCCCCTGTCCGCCTATATACCGGAATATTATATTACCGACCTTACCACCCGTCTGGAGTTCTACCAGAAGCTGGTCAAGCTTGCGGCTCCTGGCCAGGTAGATTCTCTGGCCGGGGAATTTGCCGACCGTTTCGGCCCCCTGCCCGCTGAATTAAAGAACCTCCTTTTTATTGTTCGCACTAAGGCGCTGGCGTCCAGGGCCGGCATTGAGTCCATTAACACGGAAACAGGCCAGATAACACTGAGGTTATTTGTGGGGATGCGTTTTGACAGGCAGAAGCTCGGTTATCCTGACGCTGGTGTAGATGTAGGCAGTAATCAGCTCCGCCTTAATATCAGGCGTCTGGGTAAACGCTGGCAGAAGGTGCTGACGGAGGTGTTGCAACGGCTGGCATGATATAATTTAGGCATATTTACGGGCAGGCAAGTAGTAAATAGGTGGGCAGGAAGGCGACATGGCACTCGATGTTCTGATATGGGTCGGGCTGGCGCTGGCCGCCGGTTTCATCGGCTATTTCGGGCGGTACCCGGCCAAAATCCTGCTGGACAAAATACTCAAGAAACAGTCTTCACCGGATGAAGATACCGGGCCGCCCCGGGATTTACCCACCACCCCGGAGGAAAAAGTAGCCCGGAGCCAGCTAAAGGTAGAAAAGAAAAAGGCCAAGCAGGAAGCAAAAAAAGCCAAGAAGGCGGCCAAAGAGTAGTCCTGTGCTTGTATTAAAATCCCAACCCCGCAGCCTGCCCCACCATTAAACATTCATTTATTGGCCAGTTCTATCTGGTATGCCTTCCAACCGGGGCACCATTTTGTATGCCATCGCCATACTTTACTTATCAACGAATCCGGCTTCCTCACGGCGTAACTATGTATCTCACATCTTTCACAATCGGAACTCATTCATCATCCCTCCTGATGGTGATTCTGGCAGGTTAAGCCTGTTCGGTAAGGTATTTTTGAGCATATATTGCCGCCGTTGCCCCGTCACCGGCGGCTGTTATCGCCTGGCGGGCTGAATTCTGACGGATGTCCCCGGCTGCGTAGATACCCGGTATTCCGGTCTCCATCCTTTCGTTGGTAATGATAAGGCCGTTAGCGTCCATCGGTACGACACCCTTCAGGAATCCGGTGTCCGGCTGGAAGCCGATGGAGATAAACACCCCTGATACCACCAGGGTTGATTTTTCCCCGGTGCGCACGTTATTGAGACTCAGCCTTTCCACGAAGCTTTCTCCTTCAATGGCTTCCACGGTACTGTCCCAGCTGAATTCCATGTTCGGCTGGGCAAATGCAATCTCCTGCAGGATACGGGTGGCGCGCAGTTCATTACGGCGGTGTATCACGGTAACCTTAGAAGCAAACTTGGTAAGGTGTATCGCTTCGGTGATGGCGGCGTCTCCCCCGCCGACTACGGCCACCGGCTTCTCCCGGAAGAAGGCGGCATCGCAGGTAGCGCAGTAGGAAACACCCCTGCCGGTGAACTCCTCCTCCCCGGGCACCCCCAGCTTCTGACGTTTGGAGCCGCCGGCAATGATTACCGCTCTGGCGGTGTAATCATCCGCAGTGGTGTTGACAGTAATATCCTTTTCAGCGGGCTTGATGCTGGTTACATCGGCGGTGACCGTCTGCAACCCGTATTTCGTTGCCTGCTGGTGCATCAGCTGGCCTAGCTCAAAACCGCCGATGCCATCGGGGAAGCCGGGGTAGTTGTCCACCTGTTCGGCGGTGGCTATCTGGCCGCCGATAGCCAGCCTTTCGATAAGCAGGGTGCTGAGCCTGGCCCTGGCAGTATATATACCGGCGGAGAGTCCGGCCGGACCGCCGCCGGTAATGATAACGTCATAGCTGGTCTTATCCTGTGGCATAGGGCTCCATTCTTGTCAGGGTATTTCCGTGTCTATTTCAGGGCAGCGTCCATGTTTTGTTTCAACTCCCGCTTGGGCCGAAGTCCGACAAGCTGCGAGACGGGCTGGCCGTCTTTAAAGATAAGCAGGGTGGGGATGCTCATTATGCCGTATCTGGCGGCTGTCTTGGGGTTCTGGTCAATATCCACCTTGACGAAATTGATCTGGCCATTGTACTCATCGGCCAGTTCGTCAAGGATCGGGGCGATCATCTTGCAGGGCTGGCACCAGGGAGCCCACAGGTCCACCACCACTGGCCTTTCTGCCTTTAACACCACCTGATCGAAGCTGTTATCATCCACTGATACCGGTTTGCTCATAAGTGTCCTCCATAATGTTATCACGGATGTTCTGCTCCACTGTCTGCTTGGCCAGGCCGATGGCATTCTTGATAGCGGTAGCCTGGCTGCGGCCATGGGCGATAATAATATTCCCGTTTACCCCGAGGAGACAGGCACCCCCGGACTCGCGGTAGTCCAGTCTTTTTGCCCAGGCGTCCATCCCGATGTCGCGGTTAAGTGCCTGCAGGGAAAGACGGTAGGCCTTGGAAAAGACCTGCCCAGACTGCAGCAGCGAATACAGCCAGTGGGCGCTTATACCCTCCAGGGTCTTCAGTAATATATTGCCGGTGAAACCATCGGTAACGATGACATCGGTCTTACCCCTGGCGATGTCCTGTCCCTCAATGTTGCCGGTGAAATTCAAATCGGTCTTTTTCAGAAGCTGATAACTCTCCTGGGCAAGGGAGTTCCCTTTGCTTTCCTCCTCGCCAGTGTTGAGCAGGCTGACCCGTGGTGCATCGATGCCGAAAAGCCCGTGGAAGTAGGTGCTTCCCAGTTGGGCGAACTGGACCAGGTGGTGGGGACGGCAATTGGCGTTGGCACCGGAATCGATCAGGAGGACAGGGGAACCAGTGTTGATTGTAATCAGGCTGCCGATAGCGGGGCGGTCTACGCCCGGTATCTTACCCAGGATAATAAATGATGAATACAGCATCGCCCCGGTGTTGCCGGCGGAAACAAAGGCAGAGGCAGCCCCGTCTTTCACCAGGTTGACACCGATAACGATTGAAGAGTTCGGCTTGCTGTCCACGGCCTCGATCGGTGGCTCGTCAGGCCCGATAACATCGTTGGCATCAATGATGGTCATCCCCAGCTTACCCAGATGGCGGCCGGCCTGCACATATAGTATTTCCTTGCGGCCTACCAGGGCAATCTCGACCTGGTACTCACGGGCCGCTTTGATGGCTCCCTTGATTACTTCGTGGGGGGCATATTCCCCTCCAGCAGCGTCGACAGCAATTATCATTATTTAATTATAACCCCTGGTCAAATATTAACGAGGTATTCTTAGTCTCCCCGCTCGAATTCAGTTCTTACCCTGTTCATAGCTTCCCCGTCAGTGAGCAGGTCGGCTACCGTCATCGCCATAGCCTTGGCAGCATCAAGCATGCCCTTGATGCCGGCTTCTGAGATAGCCGCCAGGGCAAACTCGGGAGTGTGTATCAGCACCTGTTTCCTGGCAATAGCCACACGGGCGTGGATGCTGGGAAGTAGCTGACTCACGTTGCCCATATCAGTACTGCCGAAGGCACTACCGGGGTCGGACAGAACACCCCGTCGTCCCAGGGATTTCATATTCCGGCTGA
Organism: Dehalococcoidales bacterium; assembly: GCA_020354275.1. GTDB lineage: Bacteria > Chloroflexota > Dehalococcoidia > Dehalococcoidales > UBA2162. Next base: position 1,640,832 of record CP070645.1, on the reverse strand, counting down.
ATAGCCGTGCCAGCGACAGGTTATTCCGTATCGATGCGTAGCGTACCGAGTCCCACTGGTATTTCAATTGAGCACCCGTAGCCTGTGAAGCCCCCATGAAGCAGTTTAAAACCTTCTCTTTCAGTTCGTCAAGATAGTCGTCCTCCTTAGCACGGACGATGAAGGTAGCGGCGGTGTGGGCAGGGACGATATTGGGCGCCTCGCCGCCACTGGTAATAATGCCATGGACACGGGCGGTGCTCCTGATGTGCTGGCGCAGCGAATTTATGGCGGTGAATGACTGGATCATGGCATCTAGGGCATTTATTCCGGCCTCGGGCCGGGCAGCAGCGTGCGCCGGTTTGCCGGTAAACTCGATATCAATTACCTGCAGGGCAAGCGTCTCTGTTGTCGCCGTGTTGACTGTGGACGGGTGCACCATCATGGCGATGTCGATGCTATTGAATACCCCTTTGCTGGCCATTATCGCCTTACCGCCGTGGAGCTCCTCTGCCGGTGTCCCGATAACCATGATATTGCCATTAAACTGGTCGGTTACGGCTCTGGCGGCAATGGCAGCCCCGGTGGCGCTGGCAGCAATAAGGTTGTGGCCGCAGGCATGGCCCAGCTCGGGCAGGGCGTCATACTCGGCTATCAGGGCGATAACTGGCTTTCCCTGGCCGTAGCTGGCTGTGAAAGCGGTGGCCAGACCGCCTGTACCATGCTCGATAGAAAAGCCCTTGTCCTGCAGGTAGTCGGTTAACCAGGCGGCCGCCAGTACTTCATGAAAACCAACTTCGGGGTTTTCATGGATTTTCCGTGATAACTCGGTAATCTGTTCCTGGTGGGCATCTATTACCGAAACTATCTCGGCTTTCAGTTCTGCTGTGTCCACACTACCCCCGTAGCCAAAAACATTCCCGGCGCCTTTGTTATATCAAAAATCTGGCAAATTAAATAGAATAATCCCTTGACAGACCCCGTTAAGGGGGAAACACCAGGAAAAGCGCCGTTCAGTGATGTAAACACTTGACATAACACTAGAAACAACTCAAGGCTAAACAGGCGTGAATTGTTTCTAAAAACCATTAATTTTACCCCTTATTATATCCCAACACCAGATGGATTTCTAGCTTCTATAACTATTTTATTACCGGCTTTTATGACTGTTATGGCAACTTGCGTAGTGGAGTTAATTGTGGTATACTTGGGTGATTTGTGAAGTGGGAATGAGACCCACTTTTTTATTGTAGAAAAAATATGGAGGGTCTAATCCGAGATGAAGAGCGATTTCTTACTCGCTATAACACAACTCTCGGCTGAGAAGAACCTGCCCAGTGAGGTTGTTATCGGTGCGGTAGAGGCAGCGCTGGTATCAGCTTACCGCAAAGACAATTTTACTGCCAACCAGAATATTTCGGTCAGGATTAATCCCACTACCGGCAGGGTACAGGTATGGGCTGATAAGACTGTAGTGGAAAAACCTACAGATGCCCGTGCTGAAATATCTTTGGATGAGGCACGCCGGTTGAAACCGGATGCTGAACTTGAGGATGTTATTACTGTAGAAGCAACACCCCGTAATGCTGGTCGAATAGCTGCGCAAACAGCAAAACAGGTAATTTTGCAACGTCTTCATGAAGCAGAACACAGCGCTGTCTTTGAGGAATATGCTGGACGGGAGAGTGATATTATCACCGGATTGGTGCAGCGTATTGAATCGAGGCAGATACTCGTCGATTTAGGCAGGACCGAGGCGATACTACCGGCGGTAGAACAGGTTAACAGTGAGCGGTATCGAGTAGGTCAAAGGCTGAAAGTGATAATATTAGAGGTGGTACGTACTAACCGCGGACCAAGGGTTATAGTATCGCGTTCACACCCCGACCTTGTCCGTCGGTTGTTCGAGATGGAAGTGCCGGAAATATACAATGAGACCGTACAGCTCAAATCAATTGCGCGTGAGGCCGGCTCCCGGAGTAAAGTAGCGGTCGCTGCACTTCAGGAAGGTGTTGATCCGGTAGGTTGCTGCATCGGCCTGCGTGGTATCAGGATACAAAATATCGTTAATGAGTTAAACGGTGAGAAGATAGATGTCGTTATGTGGAGTCCCGATGCCTCTCTCTTTATCGCCAATTCTCTCAGCCCGGCTCAGATTTTAAGTGTTGAGTTGGATGCGGATGAAGGGGTTGCCATTGTAGTTGTACCTGATCGGCAGTTATCATTAGCTATTGGTAAAGAAGGTCAGAATGTCCGCTTAGCCGCCAAACTTACCGGATGGCGAATTGATATTAAGAGTGCCTCGGTTGCAGAAGCAGAGAAAGCAGAAATCTCCCAACCGGTGGTTGAAAAAGAAGTAATAGACGAAATTGTTATTGAGGAAGAACTCCCCGTTGAAATACCGGTTGCGGCAGAGCCAGAAATAATAGAAGAAGAAGAGGAGGTGGAATCTCTACCATCACTGGATAGTGCATTTACTCCACCACCAGAAGTTATCGAACCAGAAGTAGTAGCCGAGGTAACTCAGATACGCTTTGCTGAGGATATTCTGAAAAGTGGGCCGACCAAACCTCAAGCTAAAACCAAAAAGAAGAAAAAACAGAAGGGAAGCCAGGAACGAGATACTGAAGAAGATGGAATCGGCAAGAGAAAACAACGCCGGGAGGCGAGAGTTTCAATAGATGATGACGAGGAATATTAAGAGTAGACCAGCTGGCAAAATCATAAAAAAGCAACCTCAGCGGACTTGTATTGCCTGTAGGCAAATTAAGAGTAAAAAGGAACTGATTCGTCTGGTGTGTATACCCGGTGATGGTGTGGGGGTGGATGGTAATGGTAAAATGCCAGGGCGTGGTGCTTATTTGTGCCCAACAATGGCGTGCTGGGGTACGGGAATTAAAGGTAACCGGCTTGGGAGTGTTTTAAAAACTACAATTAACGAAGATAATCGGGAACGGCTTGTAAGATTTGGGGAGGAATTATTAAGGGAGTAATATCGTGCCAGGGGTGAGCAAGCAGGGTAATGTGACAGATCTACCAGATGAAGCCGGCACTGCTAGCCCTTCATCATCAAAAACGCGTATTGTCGACATTCCTGATGTCCTGACGGTAAAGCAATTATCTGACCTTTTACAGGTTAGTCCCATCGATATCATCAAGCAGTTGATGCGGAATGGTATCATGGTTAACATTAACCAGGCTATTGACTACGAAACGGCAGCTAAAGTAGTCGTTACTTATGGTTATGAAGCACATCTTCAACCCCAGGCGGACCGAAAGGTAACCACTCAGGTTAGAGACATTAAGCAGGAGCAACTAAAGCATGACAGGGCAGTCGGTGGGGATACACGTCCCCCGGTAATAACTGTCATGGGGCATGTTAATCATGGTAAGACCAGACTTCTTGATGCGATCCGGCAGACTCATGTAATGGATACCGAAGCCGGAGAGATTACTCAACATATTGGTGCCTATCAAGTTGAGGTTAAAGGACAGAAAATTACCTTCCTGGATACACCTGGCCATGAGGCTTTTACGGCGATGCGGGCCCGTGGAGCCCAGGTCACTGATATTGCTGTTTTAGTGGTAGCGGCTAACGATGGAGTAATGCCGCAGACTCTGGAAGCCATAAATCACGCCAAAGCAGCGGGGGTACCTATTGTTGTGGCCATAAACAAGATTGATATACCTGAGGTTAATATAGAGCTTGTGAAACAACAGCTGGCTGATGCCGGTTTACTTATTGAAGAATGGGGAGGTGACACAGTATGTGTCCCAATTTCAGCCAAGGAGAATCAGGGTATATCGGACCTATTGGAAAATCTTCTCATTGTAGCTGAGATGGAGGAACTCAAGGCAGACCCTTCACGGCCGGCAGAGGGCGTTGTTATCGAGGCCCAACTGGATAAGACTAAAGGGCCATTGGCTACTGTGCTGGTTAATACAGGAACTCTCAGCCTTGGCGATACTATAGTGGCCGGTGATACCTGGGGTAGAGTTAAGGCGATGTTTAATGATGTCGGCAAGCAGGTGAAAGAGGCGGGGCCCTCTTTCCCGGCAAAGATATTAGGTTTAAATAGTGTGCCTAGAGAAGGCGATATTCTGACCGTTGTGGCCAGTGAACAGCAGGCAAAGGATATGGTAGAGAAGCGTAGGCAGATGGAAGAGCAAGAGTCTACAGCGCAGAGGGGGGTGGGGTTGAGCAATATCTTGGAACAGGTAAGTACGGGGCAGGTGAAAGAGCTTAATATAATCCTTAAGACTGATGTTCAAGGCAGTATTGAACCGATAAAGAATTCTCTGGCACAGCTGGGGACAGATGAAGTCAGGGTGAGGGTAATCCATAGCAATAGTGGTAATATTACCGAGAGTGACGTCATGCTAGCCATCGCTTCTCAGGGTATTATCATTGGTTTCAGTACGGATTCAGAGGTAGGGGCTCGCCGGTTGGCCGCTCTGGAAGGAGTAAGTATTCGTTATTACGATGTAATTTATAACCTGGTAGATGATGTCAACAAAGCTCTGAAAGGTATGCTGGAGCCGACTTATACCGAGGTTGTTGAAGGCAGGGCTGAGGTGCGCGATATATTCCCTTCAGGTAAAGCGAGTAAAGCAGCCGGGGTTTACATTACTGATGGTAAAGTCACCCGTGGTACTTCGGTTAGGGTGCTTCGAGGTAATGAACTGGTGGCTGAATCTACGGTTGCCAGTCTGAGACGCTTCAAAGATGATGTAAGAGAAGTAACCGCTGGTTACGAGTGTGGTGTGGGCATCAGGGACTTCAATGAGTTTGCGGTTGGAGATATGTTTGAATTCTTTAGGGTTGAGGAGGCTGGCTAGGAGGTAGATGACCATGGCACACCGAATTGAGCGGGTAAATAGCCTTATTCGCCAGGAACTTAGCAACCTGCTACAGAGCCAGGTTAAAGACCCCAGACTTGGCAGCTTCATAGCTATTACCGGTGTTAGTACCTCCTCTGACCTCAAGCATGCCAGGATATTCGTTAGTCATATGGGTATTCAGGCGGAAAAGCAAGAGACATTAGATGTGCTGGCTACTGCTTCGGGTTTCTTACGCCGGGAGTTAGGTAAAAATCTGAAACTGCGATACACCCCAGAGCTGAATTTTCAATGGGATGATTCTATTGAACATGGGGATTACCTCTTACAACTGATTGACAGGTTTACCCCCGATTAGACTGCTTTGAATCTACAGTAACCATGGTGTTCTCAAATCCGGTAAAAGTGGTATTCCTATTAGCATGTCGTGTGGTATAAAGGTATTCGGGTTTGTTTTTGTGTCATCAGTAATCATTCATAAAGCCAGTTAAAATTAGAATTAAAGTACCTGAGAAATAAAGGTTTGAAATATGGACGGCATTTTAAATGTTAACAAACCTTCTGGTGTAACCTCTTTTAGTGTAGTTTCAATTATAAAACGTCTCTCCGGCCAGCGGCGTGTTGGCCATGCCGGTACCCTTGACCCGGCAGCAACCGGTGTACTGCCTGTTGCTTTTGGTCAGGGAACCCGTGTTATCGAGTATTTGATGGATACCAGTAAGACCTACCATGCTGAAATTGAGCTTGGAACCAGTACTGATACTTATGATGGCAGTGGTAAGGTTACCCGGTCAAAAGACCCTTCGGGGATTAGATGGGAACAGGTGGTGTCGGCGCTTGCTTCATTAAACAGTCAGGGGTGTCAGACTCCCCCGATGTACAGCGCATTGAAATATCATGGCAAACCACTCTATAAGTGGGCAAGGGCTGGTATTAACATCACTCGGGAACCTCGCCCGGTTAACATCCATAAGATTGAGCTACTGAGCTGGCAACCCCCCTTAGTAACAATAGAAGTAGTCTGCGGTAAGGGTACTTACATTCGTTGCCTGGCTGACGATTTGGGTGAGCTTCTTGGTTGCGGGGCCTATTTAAAGAACCTGGTTCGCTTAAGGTGTGGTATTTTTAATATAGAAGATGCTATATCACTACCTCAACTTGAAGATGCTTTCCGTTATGGGTACTGGCAGCAACTTATTTATCATCTGGACAGGGTGGTTGCTAACTGGAAGGCCATACTTGTAGATGATGATATGAAGCAGAAAATAGGTAACGGGCGGTCAATCGTTGTAGATGAAGAGGGTGTAGTTGAAGGGAGTATCTACAATGAACAGCAACTCCCTCCATCGTCTTCAAGCGGGGAATACTGTCGGGCTTATACGCTTGACGGGTGGTTTCTGGGTGTGCTACGCTTCAACCCTGAGAGAATGGAATGGCAGCCTGTAAAGGTATTTATATAGCCACATTTTATTCACGGTTTCTGGCGAATGCCCGTATTTAGTGGTTGACATTATGAAGCTGGTGGTGAAAAGTGGCGGGGTATATTAATCATAAGCAGGTAGACAAGAGATAAAAATTAGGTATTCTGGGTTGTAGGTAATACAAACCAATAACTAAGGTATAATCTCATAGTATATAATGCTATGGGATATAATGCTATGAGAAAGGAGGAAGGTCGATTTATGGGTAGCATAAATGTTGCAATAATAGGTGTGGGCAACTGTGCTTCTTCATTGGTACAGGGCGTCCACTATTATCAAAATGCCAAAGATGGCGATTTTGTACCCGGGATTATGCACGTTAATCTCGGAGGGTACCACATAAAAGATATTAATTTCGTGGCTGCCTTTGATATTGATAAGAACAAGGTGGGTAAGGACTTAGCAGAGGCCATCTTTACTCCGCCAAATAATACTTATAAATTTACCGATGTCCCTAAGATGGGCGTCAAGGTTCATCGGGGCATGACCCATGACGGACTGGGTAAATATTTATCTGAAATAATTGAAAAGGCGCCTGGACCAACGGCAAATATTGTAAAAATCTTACGGGAGACACAGACCGATGTGGTGCTGAATTACCTTCCGGTGGGCAGCGAGGAAGCTACCAAATGGTATGTTGAACAGATACTGGCTGCGGGGTGCGGTTTTGTCAACTGTATTCCTCAATTTATCGCCCGGGAACAATACTGGCAGGAAAGGTTTAAAGAGAGAGAGCTGCCGGTAATTGGTGATGATATAAAATCTCAGGTTGGTGCTACTATTGTCCACAGGGTACTTACCAGGTTATTTGGTAACCGTGGTGTCAAACTGGAAAGGACCTATCAGTTGAATTTTGGAGGTAACACCGACTTCCTTAATATGCTCGAACGGGAAAGGCTTGAGTCCAAGAAAATATCCAAGACCAGCGCCGTTACTTCTCAGCTTGACTATGACCTTGAGAAGGAAAATATCCATGTCGGGCCCAGCGATTATGTCCCGTGGCTGGATGACCGTAAGTTCTGTCATGTCAGGATGGAGGGCCGTACCTTTGGTGATGTTCCTTTAAACCTGGAGTTGAAACTTGAAGTCTGGGATAGCCCGAACTCGGCTGGGGTGGTCATTGATGCAATCAGGTGCACTAAACTTGCCCTGGAACGAGGATTGACCGGTGCACTGATAGCCCCGTCATCCTATTTCATGAAATCACCGCCCGTCCAGTATACAGATGATGAAGCCCGTCGGATGGTAGAAGACTTTATTAGTGCTAATCATCTTGAAAAAATCAGTACTGCAATGGGAGAAGAGAACAATAAATTAGGGGGTTGATAATTACATCTATCGAAAGAGATTGGGCTTAAGACCGGGAGATGAGTAGCTGAATGGCTAATAAGCTGTAAATAGGTATTTTGGTTACCTAAATTTGTGGTGAGGTTTTAGCAACTACTGATGAAAATAGCACTAGTCTCCCCTTATGACTTTGCCCACCCGGGTGGGGTCTCCAGTCATATCTCATCGCTGGAACGGTATATAACTCGGATGGGTCATGAGGTTAAGGTTATTGCCCCGGCATCCAGGGAAATAAGCGATTTTGGAGACAGGTTCATACCAATAGGCAGACCGTATCCTATTCCCAGTAGTGAATCAATAATCCGTGTCAGTATATCACTAAGGCTGGGTCCTACCATCAAAGAAGTCCTGGCCAGAGAAAATTTCGATATTATTCACCTCCATGAACCCTTCATGCCCATGCTTTGTAGTGCCATACTCCGCTTCTCTAACACGGTTAATGTGGGCACTTTCCATGCTAATCAAGGTAAACCCGGCTATAATTGGGGCAGGCCTATCAGTAGCTGGATGATTAGCCGCAGGCTCCACAAGCTTCATGGTAAGATTGCGGTATCTAGAACGGCCATGAATTATGCCAGTCGCTATATCCCGGGTCCGTTCGAGATTATTCCCAATGGTATTGATATTGAGCAATTCTCTCTGGATTTACCGCCAATCGAGCAGTTTTGTGATGGTAAAAAGAATATATTGTTCCTGGGGCGGTTGGAATTCCGTAAAGGTGTCAATTACCTACTTAAGGCCTATTTGCAGGTCAAACCGGAAATTCACGATACAAGGCTGATTATTGCCGGGCCCGGCACCAGGCTCCGTAAGAGATATGAAAGATGGGTAAGGCTACACCGGTTGGAAAATGATGTTATTTTTGTTGGTTTTGTTTCTGAAGATGATAAACCACGGTATTATAAGACAGCCGATGTTTTCTGTGCTCCGGCAACAAGCCGCGAGAGTTTCGGTATTGTCCTGCTTGAGGCGATGGCAATGGGCAAGCCCGTGGTGGCTACCAACATAGAAGGATATGCCAGTGTGGTCAGTCATGGTGAAGATGGTTTTCTGGTGCCACCACAGAACGCCAGCGAGCTGGCACGTGCCCTGGTTCATGTGTTGAGCGATGAAGAAACCAGAACAAAGATGGCGGTCAAGGGCAGACAAAAAGCCCTGGACTATAACTGGGAAAGCATCACTCAGAGAATATTTAATTTCTATGAGAAGGCAATTGACGAACACTCAAAGAATTAGTGACTAGCAGATCAGGGGTCCAGTCAGTTTCATTTGAGTAGTAGATTTAGTTAACGGGGTTATTATAATATACCTTGAGGGAAACAAAATAGAATGGCTGAGTTATCCGAAGTCCGTAGAGCTCTATCCAACTATCTGAGTCGGCCTGTAGTAAAACTGCTGGATCTGGTACCGGTATCTCCTAATTTCCTCAGCTGGTTTGGTTTTGTCTTAACTTCCGGAACAGCAGTCCTCATTGTTACCAACCACCTATTTGCCGCCGGTTTTATGGTACTGGTTGCCGGGTTTTTCGATTTACTGGATGGTGCGCTGGCCCGTCATGCCAATAAAGCAACCCGTTTCGGGGCTGTTCTTGATGCCACACTTGATCGCATTTCCGAGTCCCTGCTGTTGCTGGCTATTCTATTTGTTTATGCTCGGGGGAACACGGCAGCTGAAGTCGTAATCGTTGGTTTTGCCTTGGTTAGTTCGTTGATGGTGAGTTATATGCGGGCCAGGGCAGAGGCAATAGGTGTGGACTGCCGGGTTGGTTTGTTTACACGTGCGGAGAGAGTGGTGGTACTGGCGCTGGGGCTTCTGCTAAGCCAATTCAATTTTGCCTTAACAATTGCCCTGTGTATTATTATAGTGTTCAGCGTGGTTACAATCCTGCAAAGGGTAATTTATATCAGGCGTCACGTAAAAGACTAACCGTTTATAGATCTTTTTTCAGGAGGAGTAAAATGCCAGTCGTTGCAGTAATTGGCGCCCAGTGGGGTGATGAGGGCAAGGGTAAAGTGGTTGACCTGCTTGCCGGAAAAGCGAAGATGGTGGTTCGTTTCTCCGGTGGTGACAATGCCGGGCATACTATTATTAATCCCTTCGGTAAGTATGCTTTGCGTCTTGTGCCTTCGGGAATATTTTCCAAACAAACCGTTTGCATTATCGGCAACGGTGTGGTGATTAATCCAGAAGTCCTGGTTGAGGAAATAGATTTGCTTAAGCAAAATAACGTCGATACTTCAATGCTGAATATCAGTGACCGCGCCCATCTGATTATGCCGTATCACACTCTGCTTGATGGCCTGGAAGAAGAATCACGTGGCGGCAAAGCAATAGGTACAACCCGAAGGGGTATAGGCCCTGCTTTTACCGATAAGACAGCCAGGCTGGGAATCAGGATCGGAGATCTTCTTGATAAAGTTGCCTTTAAGGAAAGGCTGAGTTCCTTGCTTGAATATAAGAACGCTATTTTAACCAGAGTTTTCGGGGTAGAGCCGTTATCGTTAGATGAAATCTACCAGCAGTATTGCCAGTATGGCGAATTCCTCACCCCTTATATCCGCGAAACAACCGCAATGATAGAGGAGATGATCGACAGACAGGAACCGGTATTACTGGAGGGGGCACAGGGTACTCTGCTTGATCCCGATTTCGGCACCTATCCCTACACCACGTCCTCTTCACCGCTGGCCGGAGGGGGCTCATTGGGGGCCGGTATCGGGCCAAACCGGATAAGCTCTATTCTGGGTGTTTACAAGGCTTACTGTACCAGGGTTGGTACCGGGCCGATGCCTACTGAACTAAACGATGAAATCAGTGACCAGATCAGAGAAAGGGCTCACGAATATGGTACCGTCACCGGCCGGCCGCGTCGCTGTGGCTGGTTTGATGCTGTTGCCGGTCGTTTCAGTAAACGGGTCAACGGTTTTACCGGTGCTGCAATAACACGGTTTGACATTCTGGATACGTTACCCGCACTGAAGATTTGTGTTGCCTACCGTCTTGATGGCCGGACCATTGACTATTTCCCCGGCAATGTCAACGATCTGGAAAGGTGTGAGCCGGTTTACGAGGAACTGCCTGGATGGCAGACCCCGACCACAGATATCAGGGAATACGAACAGCTGCCGGAGCCGGCCCGGCAATATCTGGATAGAATTGCAGAGCTAATTAACTGCCCGGTAAGCCTTGTTTGTGTTGGTCCGGAGCGTTCCCAGACTATCCAGGTCAGGCCGGCCTTTTAACGGCATATAGCAGGGAGGTTTCAGGTACGGTGGCCATCGTCAGGGCAGCGGCTGAGCATGATTTACCCCGCATTCTGGAGCTTTATCAGGAGTTGGTCATTACCACTTCTCAGCAGGAGTTGAAACGGGGTTCTCCCGGAGATGATTACCAGCGTGTTTTTAATGAGATCCAGAATGTGCCGGGATATGAACTACTGGTGGTCGAAGAGAACGGGATTGTTCTAGGTACCATGGTGCTGCTCATTATCCCCAACCTTTCACATAGTGCCCTACCCTGGGCATTGATAGAGAATATGATGGTGGACAGCAGCTACCGACGAAGGGGCTTGGGTAGATTACTCATGGACTATGCTATAGCCCGGGCAAAAGAAGCAGGGTGCTATAAAATTCAGTTGAGCAGTAACAAGAAGCGTCCGGAAGCGCACCAGTTTTACCAATCATCAGGCTTTGAGGACTCAGCCCATGGGTTTCGAATGTATCTCTGATTATGGGCACCTGTTTTTAGGCTACCGGACTCTTGGTTACACCGGAAGGTCAATCCTGTATTTCTTCAATGTGTCCTTTATCAGGGCGGCTGTTTTTTCATCCGGTTCGGTCAGGGGCAACCGTGGTTTACCGACATTGAAGCCGATGTGGTTTAAGGCATATTTCACCGGGATGGGATTAGAAACTACAAACAGGGCGTTGATAAGCGGTATAAGGTTGCGGTGAATGGCAGCGGCTTCATTAGTATTACCGTTAATGAAATTATAAATAAGGTCATTAATCTGTTGACCAACGAGATGCGAGGCAACACTGATCACTCCATAACCACCAAGGGCGAGTATGGGCAGCGTATCGGTATCATTACCGCTCCACACCAGGAAGTCGTCCCGGCAATTATTGATTATTGCCGCAACATGTTCCAGATTACTGGAAGCCTCTTTAATCCCGGCAATGTTATCAATATGGCTCAGCCTGATAACTGTTTCGGTTGACAGGCTGGTAACGGTGCGGGAGGGGACATTATACAGAATGCAGGGTAACCTGGTGCTCTCAGCAATAGTCTTAAAGTGCTGGTATAGACCTTCCTGGGTGGGTTTGTTATAGTAAGGGACTACCAGCAGGCAGGCATCCACACCGGTCTTCTCGGCTTCTTTGGTAGCCTCCACAGCTTCCGCGGTACTGTTGCTCCCGGTGCCTGCCACCACTGTTCCCCTGTCGCCCACTGCTGACTTAATTTCACTGAACAGGCGCATTTCCTCTTTTCGGACAAGTGTAGGTGATTCCCCGGTAGTGCCGACTACCACCAGGCCTTCACTCCCCGAGTCAAGCAAGGCCAGGGCCAGTTTTTTAGCCTGTTCATAGTCTACGGCTCCTTCTTCATTTATGGGTGTGACCATTGCAGTTAGCAGTCGTCCTATTTTGTTCATTTACCTCCCCTCCCTGGTGAATTCATTCACTTTTTATTAACTCTTCGGCAATCTGTACAGCATTCAGGGCGGCTCCCTTACGCAGGTTGTCGGCTACAATCCACATTACCAGACTGCGGGCGTTAGAGGCATCACGGCGGATACGTCCCACAAAGACTTCGTCAGTACCGGCCGCCGACCATGGTTGCGGATAAAGGCTGATAACAGGGTCGTCTAGCACTTTTATTCCGGGGGCTTGAGCGAGGATACGCCGTGCGTCGTCGGGTGACATGGCGTTGGAAAATTCTACATGAACAGCCTCACTATGTCCTGTTATGACTGGCACACGCACGCAGGTAGCTGAGATGGCTATGTCATCAGCATGCATTATCTTTTTTGTTTCCTCCACCATCTTCCACTCTTCTTTGGTATAACCATTGTCCAGGAAAACGTCTATCTCAGGCAGGATATTAAAAGCTATCTGGTGAGGGTAAACATGCGGGATGGTGCTTTGTCCATCCAGTACCTGCTTGGTCTGTGTGGACAATTCCTCCACCGCAGCCCGCCCTGTACCAGAAACTGCCTGATAGGTATCCACAATAATACGTTTTATGGGGTTTACCCTGTGTAGTGGATACAGGCACGTTACCATTTGAATAGTAGAGCAATTTGGGTTAGCGATAATCCCCCTGTGGTTTTGAATATCTCCAGGATTAACCTCAGGCACTACCAGTGGTACGGTAGATACCATCCTGAAAGCAGAACTATTATCAATGACCACTGTCCCAGACCGGGCAGCTACGGGTGAGAAGTAACGGCTGGTTTCAGCACCGGCAGAGAAGAGGGCAATATCTATCCCGTGGAAAGACTCGGAAGTGGTCTCCTTAACTTCAATCTCCTGGTGATTGACCATCATTTTTCTACCTGCAGAGCGGTCCGATGCCAGCAAACTGATTGAGTCCATAGGGAAATTACGTTGTTCCAGGACTTTAATAAATTCCTGTCCTACTACACCGGTAGCCCCGACAATGGCTACTTTATACTGTTTCATTGACCTCTCCTATAGACCAAGCAGAGCATCCAGACCGTATGTAAATCCCGGTCGCTTAACTACTTCTTTTACAGCCATAATGATGCCAGGAAGATAGCACTCTCGATTGATTGTATCATGCCGTATTGTCAATGTCTGTCCGGCTACGCCCAAGATTACCTCCTGGTGGGCCATGAGACCTGGTAGCCTTACGGCATGAATAGAGACGCCCTCAATATTCTCGCCACGACTTTTTGAGGTTTGCTCTCCCTCTGGGGGTCGAGAGAAAGGTTTCCCTCTAGCCTCTGCGATGACTCTGGCTGTCAATTTGGCCGTTCCTGATGGCGCATCAGCCTTTAGGTGGTGGTGCAACTCTATGATTTCAGCATAGTCCATGTATTTAGCCGCTATCCTGGCTAGATGCATCATCAAAACCGCTCCTAAAGCGAAGTTTGGAGCCATCACTATTCCGACCTTGTTAGCTTTAGCTAATCTTTCCAGCTCAGTATGGTCGTCGGCACTCAGACCGGTGGTGGCGATAACCAGATTGATGCCCTTTTCGGTAGCCAAGCGTGCCGCAGGCATGGTGGCTTTAGCAACGGTGGAATCTATCAGGACTTCGGCCTGACATTTACTGAGAATTTCATTTAAATCTGTAGAAAGAGGGACTTCGCCTGAACCATCAGGCAGAGGTAGAGAATTTTTAGAAGCCTGTAAGTCTATCGCACCAACCAGTTGTGTTTCGGATTCTGAGCAGATGCCATTTACTACCTCTCGTCCTAGTTTGCCCAAGGCTCCGTGTACAACTACTCTTATTGGCTCCATAG
>CP070645.1:1617533-1626596 GCA_020354275.1 Dehalococcoidales bacterium | reverse complement strand
GAGTGCTACGATATATCCAATGTACAGGGAAAAGCGGCCACCGGCAGCATGGTGGTCTTTGAAGATGGAAAGCCCAGACGAAACCATTACCGGCGCTTCCGCATCAAGACTGTAACCGGAGCTGATGACTACGCCATGCTCAGTGAGGTACTCAGGCGCCGGTTTGCGCGGTCAGCCCAGGAAAACGCGGACACAACCGCCAGAGAAAACGCCTGGGACATTATGCCTGACCTCGTCCTCATCGACGGTGGTAAGGGACAGTTAAACACCGCATTAAAGGTGCTTGACGAAATGTCCGTCAGTTCCGTGGCAGCGGCCAGTATTGCCAAGGCAAACGAGGAGGTTTTCATACCGCAGCAGGCAACACCCATCACCCTGCCTGATACTTCGCCTGCCCGGCAGCTATTGCAGCGCATCCGTGATGAAGCCCACCGCTTCGCCATCAGCTATCACCGCAACATCAGGAGTAAGGAGGCCTTGACTTCGGTGCTGGACGGTATTCCCGGCATCGGCCCCAAGCGCAAGCGGGTTCTACTCGAAAAGTTCGGTTCGGTACAGGGGATACGTGAAGCCTCCGTGGAGGAGCTATCTAAAATAAAAGGTATAACACAAGGCCAGGCGCGTAAAATAAAAGAGTATCTTTAAATACCTATAAGCCTACCCCCCTTTACCTCCCTCCCCTTATTAAGACAATAAGGAGGAAACTTGGCGGAAGATAAAATAACCTTTCCCCAGGGAGTTTCTGATCTGAGGTTGAGGGAAGCAACCACTGATGACAGCGATTTCGCCTACCAGACAAAGAAGTCAGCGTTCAGGGAGTATGTGGAGAAGGTCTGGGGATGGGACGAGGACGAACAACGCCAATTGCACCAGAGACGCTTCGCATCGCAGGACTTCCGGGTGATACAGGTATCTGGCATCGATGTCGGTATTCTGGCCATAGTCCGGCAGCCCGACTGTGTAAAAGTTAACCAGATGTTCATTTTACCGGAGTACCAGAGCCGGGGCATCGGCGCGGCCTGTATCAAGCATATTATTGAAGATGCCGCTGTCTCCAGGCTTCCTGTCCGGCTCCAGGTATTGAAGGTAAACAAACGGGCAGCCACGTTTTATCACAGAATGGGGTTTGGAAACACCGGTGAAACTGATACCCACGTCCTGATGGAAAGGCTCCCGTAACCGGATTATATACGGTCTCCAGGAAGAAAGAGGCCCTTTTTTGTGGGAAGGGGGACACAGGGGGATGGGATTTTATATAATAAACAGAATAATACAGGCAGGATAAAAGATGCCGACCAATCTACCGCCACAGTACTTTGAAGCTGAAAAGCGCTACCGGCAGGCAAAGACCAACCCGGACAAGATTGCCGCCCTCGAGGAAATGCTGGCCATTATGCCCAAGCACAAGGGCACCGACCACCTGAAGGCCGACCTGCGAAGGCGGATCGCCAAGCTGACTCAGGCCGTGGACAAGAAATCGGCCGGCCAGAGGGCATCAATGGTCATCGCCAGAGAGGGAGCAGCCCAGATTGTCGTCATCGGCCAGGCCAATACCGGCAAGTCCCAGCTGATTGCCAGGATTACCAATGCCTCGCCACCTGTGGCCGACTACCCCTTCACCACGTACTCCCCCACCCCGGGTATGATGGAATTTGAGAACATACAGATACAATTAATCGACACTCCCCCCCTGGCCGCCCTGGCCACCGAGCCCTGGTTTTCACCGACGCTGGTCAGGGCAGACGCCCTGCTGGTCATGGTCGATTTGAACGAGGAGCCGTTACCGCAAATGGAAAGCATCACCGTCCAGCTGGAGAAATTGAGGTTCACCATCATCGAGGATAAGACCGAGGACGCTCAGCAGATACCTCTCCGCTACAAGAAGGCATTAATAGTCGGCAATAAAATAGACGTAGTAGGGACCAGCCAGAACTACACGGTTCTACAGAACGAGTATGGTGACCAATTGCCCATGATAGCCATCTCGGCCAAACAGGGAACCGGCCTGGAAGAGTTAAAACTCAAGGTATTTCAAACGCTCGATATCCTGCGGGTGTACACCAAGACGCCGGGGCAAAAACCGGATTACAACGACCCTATAATCCTGCCGCGGGGCAGCACCCTGGAGGATGCGGCAGAATCAGTCCATAAAGACTTTCGGAGCCAGTTGAAATACGCCAAGCTATGGGGCTCGGGAAAGCACGACGGCATCAGGGTCAAAAGGGAGCACATACTGCAGGACGGCGACATTATCGAATTGCACGCCTAGGTTAAGACGCCGGCATATAGATTCCGTGCCAGCGCCATACCCCGATAATAGCAACAACACCGGTATTTCACTTTTTTTACCTAATGGTGCTATAATGTAATTTCTTGTTTCCCAGGAATGGTGGAGTGACGTCAACATACTCTCAATACGAGCAAGCTCTAGATTATATCTACAGCTTTACTGATTATGAAAGGGAACCACGACCGCGAGACCCGTCTTTCTACGACCTGCGGCGAATGGATGAACTGTTAATCCGGGTGGGTGACCCGCACCTGAAAGCAAAAACAGTCCACATCGCCGGCAGCAAGGGTAAGGGCAGCGTGGCTGCCATGATAGCCTCGGTACTCACGACATCAGGTTATAAGACCGGGCTTTTCACCTCGCCCCATCTGCATGTATTCAACGAGCGTATCAGGCTGGACGGTAACCTTATTGCTGACGATGAGCTGGTTGCTCTGGTCAATAAGCTGCACCCCCACGTTGAGGCGGTAAATGAAAAAGCCACCTACGGCCGGTTGACAACCTTTGAAGTGATAACAGCCCTTGGTTTCGCCCACTTCGAGGAGAAGAAGGCAGACTTTCAGGTTATCGAAGTGGGGCTTGGGGGCAGGCTCGATGCCACCAATGTCGTCCGGCCGGAGGTATGTGCTATCACCTCGATAAGCTTCGACCACATGGAGTCACTGGGTAATACCCTTACCCAGATCGCCACCGAGAAGGCGGGTATCATCAAACCTGGTAACGTTGTCGTCACCTCTCCCCAGGCAGAAGAAACGGACACGGTAATCGAAAAGACTTGCCTTGAGCGCCAGGCAAAACTGATTAGGATAGGTGTTGATGTCACCTGGCAGGAGCTCGGATATGATTCGCACTGGCAGTCGCTGCAGGTGAAGGGGAGGCTGGGTAGCTATCAGATGACAATACCACTGCTGGGCCAGTACCAGCTGGAGAATGCGACTACAGCCGTGGCTGCCCTGGAGGTACTGATTGAAAAGGGCTATCACATTTCCCGTGATAGCATTGTTGATGGCATGGCTGGGGTGAGCTGGCCCGGCCGTCTTCAGGTGCTGCGGCGTAACCCGACCGTCGTTGTTGACGGCGCTCACAACCAGTATTCAGCAGCATGTTTAAGGGAAGCCCTTAAACAGCACTTCGACTTTGAACGCGCCATTCTGATTATCGGTGTATCGTCTGACAAAGACCTCTCGGCAATAATATCCGAACTCAAGCCTCTTTTTGACGAGGTAATTGCCACGCACTCCATTCATCCCCGTGCTATGCCCACTGCTAGTGTTGTTGCTGGGTGCCGGCGGCACGGGGTAACTACGCTGGCGACCGAGGATATCTCGGTTGCCCTACCTTTGGCGTTGTCCCGGGCCGGGGAGAAAGACCTAATCTGCATTACCGGTTCATTGTTTGTCGTTGCTGGTGCAATAGAGCAGGCAGGGTATTTGTTTTAACGGTTTGACCAGCGGAAAGGATTTATCGTCCGTGACGAGTAGAGAAAGACAGGAACCACCCGAAAAGCGTGCTCACTTCGACCGGGACTGGACCAAGGGGAGCATAATCGGCAACCTCTGGTCACTGTCCTGGCCAATGACAGTAAGCAGTACCATCATGACGCTGGGCCCCACTATAGACATGATATGGGTGGGCAAGCTGGGGTCTGCTTCCATTGCCGGGGTCGGTGTTTCCGGTATAGCCATCATGCTAGTGATGGCTCTGATAATGGGCCTCTTTACTGGTCTAAGGGCTATGGTGGCCCGCTTCGTCGGTGCCGACGACGAACCAGCGGCCAATCATGTGGCACAGCAGGCTTTCGTTATTGGTGCCTCTTTCTCGATACTTACGGCAATTATCGGTATCTTCTTAGCCAAGAAAATTCTGATGTTGTTTGGATTGGAGGCTGATGTTATATCTGAAGGTGCCGCCTACATGCGTATACAATTAATAGGCATGGTAACAATGTCCGCCGGGATGATAGCCCAGAATATCATGCAAGCTTCGGGGGATACAATGACTCCGATGAAAATAAGCATCGCAACTAGGGTTGTCCACGTTATCCTCTGCCCTTTCCTCATCTTCGGCTGGTGGTTATTCCCCCGGATGGGTGTCACCGGCGCTGCCCTGACCGGCATCATTTCTCAAGGTGGGGGAGGTTTAATCGCCCTCTGGATTCTCTTCAGCGGACGGACCCGGCTACGCCTAACGCTAAGGAACTTCCGTATTGATGGTGACATCATATGGCGCATGGTGAAAATCGGTATCCCCGCTTCGGTAACGGGTATGGAAAGGAGCCTGGCCGACTTTTTACTGGTGCGCTTTATTGCCCCGTTCGGCACCTTTGCCGTAGCCGCTCACTCCCTGTGCCAGAGGATAGACGGCTTCATTCACATGCCCGCCATGGGACTGGGACAGGCCGCCGGGGTGCTGGCTGCGCAAAACCTGGGAGCCCAGCAACCCGAGAGAGCAGAGAGAACCGGCTGGCTGGCGGCAGCCCTTTACACCGGCGTCATGGTCATTGGGGCAATTGTAATCTGGTTCTGGGCTGAAAACATAGTCCGCATCTTCAACCCCGAGCCCGGTCTCGTCGAGATATCCGGCGTTTTCCTGAGGATACAGATAGTACATTACCTGGTATTTGGCGTGGTTATAACACTGCTTAATTGCCTGAACGGTGTCGGCGATACTGTGATACCGATGATTACCACCCTGGTAACCCTGTGGGGGGTGCAGATACCCCTTGCCTACTTCCTGCCCAAGGTTACCAATCTGGGTGTCTACGGAGTACGCTGGGGTATAGTAATCGCCATAGTAATGAGGGCAATTACATATACTGTCTATTTCAAGCTGGGCCGGTGGAAGCGTAAGCAGGTTTAGGGGTAGACAACCAAGGGAAACTCAGGTACTATTGAAGTTTCAACCGTTTCCTATTTAGCCGTTAGCAGGAGTTGACTTTATTACATGGGAATGACAAGAGACCCTGAGGGTCGCAGTGATGTCATGGAACGGGACTGGACCAAGGGGAGCATAATCGGTAACCTCTGGTCACTGTCCTGGCCGATGACAATAAGCAGCACCATAATGATACTGGGTCCCACCATTGACATGATATGGGTGGGCAAGCTGGGAGCAGCTTCTATTGCCGGAGTAGGCGTCTCCGGTATTGCCGTAATGTCGGTCAATGCACTGATATTTGGGCTCTTCACCGGCCTGCGGGCGCTGGTAGCCCGCTTCGTTGGGGCCGGGGAAGCACAGGAAGCCAATCATGTTTCGCAGCAGGCCTTCGTTATCGGCATTGCCTTCTCTATATTTACTGCGGTAATAGGTATTTTCCTGGCCGAGCCGATATTGTTACTGCTGGGGCTGGAGGCTGATGTCGTCGCCGAAGGTGCTGCCTACATGCGTATCATGCTCATTGGCATGGTAACCATGTCCGGCGGGATGCTGGCGCAGAGCGTGATGCAGGCATCAGGGGACGCCATTACACCGATGCAAATAGGTATTGCTACCAGGATTTTCCACGTAGCACTCTGTCCTTTCCTGGTTTTCGGCTGGTGGGTATTCCCCCGCCTGGGCGTTACCGGTGCTGCCCTGACCGGTGTTATCTCTCAAGGTGCGGGAGGGGCAATCCTCCTCTGGGCTCTCTTCAGCGGGCGGACAAGGCTACGGCTGACACTGCGCAACTTCCACTTCGACGGCGATATAATATGGCGCATGATCAAGATTGGCATCCCTTCCTCAATAACCATGATACAAATCAATCTGACCAATATGATATTGATGTGGTTCATTGCCCCCTTTGGTACCCTAGCCGTAGCCGCCCATTCCCTGGTGGGAAGGGTAGACGGTTTTATACAAATGCCGGCAATGGGACTGGGCCAGGCAGCCGGGGTACTGGCGGCACAGAACCTCGGAGCGGAACAACCCGACCGGGCGGAGAAGACTGGCTGGATATCAATAGTCCTTTACACCGCTATTATGTTTGTCGGTTCTCTGGTAATCTGGTTCTGGGGCAGAAACGTGGTTGGCATCTTCAGTTCCGACCCCCCTCTGGTTGAGATGTCCAACGCCTTCCTGAGAATACAGATAGTACAGTACATGGTGTTTGGCCCTGTTATAGTTTTGATGACATGCCTGAACGGTGTCGGTGATACCATAGTACCGATGGTGAACATACTGGTAACCATGTGGGGAGTGCAGATACCCCTGGCTTACTTTCTACCCAAGATTACCAACCTCGGTGTCTACGGGGTACGTTGGGGAATAGTACTTGCCATAGCTGTCAGGGCAATTGTCTATTTAGTATATTTCAAGCTGGGCCGGTGGAAACAGAAACAGGTGTAGGTGGACAAAAGCCTGCCAATCCAAGTAGTATCAAGACTTGATGTATTTGACGTTTAACCGTTAGCCGGAGTTGACTGTGTAACATGGGGGAAATGAGGGGCCCTGGAGAGAGAAGGGGTGCCATTGATCGGGACTGGACCAAGGGCAGCATAGCCGGCAACCTTTTATCCCTGGCCTGGCCGATGATCGTCAGCGGCAGCCTCACCATGCTCGGACCTACCATCGACATGATATGGGTGGGCAAGCTGGGAGCTGCTTCCATTGCCGGTGTAGGCGTCGCCGGGATGGCGGTCATGCTGGTGAACTCCACCAGAATGGGGTTGAGCCAGGGAATGAGGGCTATTGTCGCCCGTTATATCGGGGCCGATGATATCGAAGGGGCAAAACACGCCGCCCAGCAGGCCTTTGTCATCAGTTCCGTATTTGCCATCACTATGGCAGCAATCGGTATCTTGCTGGCCCGACCGATCCTTATCATGATGGGCCTTGAGGTCGATGTCGTCGACGAGGGGGCGGACTACATGCGCATAATGTTCGTCGGGTCAGCAGCCCTTTCCTTCCGGATGATGGCGGAAGGTATCATGCAGGCATCCGGTGATGCCATAACCCCGATGAAAATAAGCTTTCTCTTCCGCTTCTTCCATGTAGCACTCTGCCCCTTCCTCGTCTTCGGCTGGTGGATATTCCCCCGCATGGGCGTCAGTGGTGCCGCTGTGACCAACGTCTTCTCCCAGAGCCTGGGAACAGCCATTGCCCTGTGGTTCCTCCTCACCGGACGTACCCGCATACAGCTGACCCTGCGCAACTTCCGCCTTGACTTCAGCATGATATGGCGCATCGTCAAGATCGGCATCCCGGCATCAGTTACCACTCTACAGCACAGCCTGGGTAATTTTCTTCTAATGTATATCATCGTCGCTTTCGGTACCCTGGCCGTGGCCGCTAACACCCTGGTGCAGAGAATAGAGATGATGCTGTTCATGCCCTGTATGGGATTCGGCCAGGCGGCCGGCATACTGGCCGGGCAAAACCTGGGGGCCGAACAACCGGGCCGTGCCGAAAAGAGCGGATGGCTGGCCAGCGGTATAGTAACCGGTTTCATGCTGGTGTGCTCGGTGGCAATACTGATATGGCCCCAACAGATAATAGGGATTTTCAACACCGACCCCGGCCTCATAGATATAACCACCGACTTCCTGAGGATTGCAGTAGTAGGGTATTCCGTGTTCGGATTGGCTATCGTTTTCCAGCAGTGCCTGTCCGGGGCCGGCGATACCGTACCGCCGATGATATTCGGCCTGGTAACACTCTGGCTTATCCAGCTGCCGCTGGCATACTTCCTGCCCAAGATTACCGACCTCGGTGTTTACGGCGTACGCTGGGGGATGGTTGCCGGCATAGTGGGCGGAGCTATCGCCTCGTTAATCTACTTCCGCCTGGGCCGCTGGAAACGGAAACAGGTATAGTCAATACCTAATGCCTGCAATTACACTATATTGGACGCAGTTACGGCCTAAACCCTATATTATTAGGTACCGGCAGCCGCTTCCTCACGCAGGCGTCGCTCCTCACCGCACTCCAGCGGCTCACCCCGCTGCAGGATAGCCATGCACCTGTTACAGGAAATACACCTAGCTGGTGCTTCGTCACCGTTCTGCCACCGGGCAACTAAGCCCGGTTCACGGATGAAGGGACGGCATAAGGAAACCATATCAGCATCACCGCTAGCAACAATATCCCTGACCGTGGTCAGGCTGCGTATCCCACCGACCACCATCACCGGGATATTGACCGCCTTTTTAACGGCAGCCGCCCTCTCACGGAAGTAGGGGCGTTCCGCTTCACCCTCCCTTATTACCTGGCTTGATGTACCGATGCCGGCGCTGACCTCGATAGCATCAAGGCCCTCCGCTTCCATACCCTTTGCTGTCTGCAGGCCGTCGCTTAAAGGCAATCCCCGTTCCCTATCGTCCTGCACCCCGAACTTGATCAGCAGGGGAAAGTCGGTGCCTATTGCTGAGCGTACCTTCTTTACCACCTCAAGATGGAACCGTTCCCTGTTATCACTGGTGCCACCCCACCTGTCGTTACGGCGGTTGTACAGGGGGGAAAGGAACTGACTCATCAGATAGCCGTGGGCACCGTGAAGCTGGACGGCATCGAACCCGGCCTCCCGGGCCCGCACCGCAGCGGCACCGAAGTCAGCGATAATGGCTTCTATCTCTTCGCCGGTCATCTCCCGGTGCTCCCTGTTCACTGACGGCATCCTGGATACTGCCAGTAAAGTTTCCCCCTTACTGGCAAGGTAAGCGGAATTTATCCCCGAATGCACTATCTGCAAAGCAATCTTAGTTCCACCCCGGTGCACCGCCTCTGCCATCCTGCTCAAACCGTGGATCATATCATCGTTGTGAGCACCGTACTGGCCGCGAGCCGCCTGGCCATTT
>CP070645.1:1601275-1617433 GCA_020354275.1 Dehalococcoidales bacterium | reverse complement strand
TGGTGTTTAGTCCACCGAGAGGGGTATAATGGGGGTGAGGATCCAATATAATCACTTCTGGAATCTTGAGGGGTTGGGTGGTAGAATGGGGAAGCGAAGGCTCTGAAAGGATATAAGTAGGTAATGAATGAAAAAATGAGCCCGGTGGGTTATTGCGGTCTGAACTGCGCCGAGTGCTTCAGCTACACCAAGGTTGTCTCCGAGGCGGCCAAGTCACTGAGGAGGGAACTGCGGGCGGCCAAACTAAAGGATGCCTGGAATGACGTGCCTTTTTTAGGTGAGTATGAGCCGTTCAAGAAGACCCTTGATGGCCTGGCCCGATTCCGCTGCTCGAAGCTATGCCGTGAGGGGGGTGGTAACCCATGGTGCAAGATCAGGAGGTGCTGTCAGAAAAACGAAATGGAGGGTTGCTGGCAGTGCGACGGTTTCGAGAGCTGTAATAAGCTGGCCGAACGTTACCTGAAAAACATAAGAAAGATAAAAAAGGTGGGAATTGATGGTTTCTCCGCAACAAAAACCGGTTAGGGTGCGGTTTGCCCCCAGCCCTACCGGCTTCCTCCATGTGGGCAGCGTGCACACCGCCCTTTTTACCTGGCTTTTCGCCCGGCATAACAAGGGGAGTTTCATCCTGCGTATCGAGGATACGGATGTTGAGCGAAAGGTGGAAGGTTCAATAGAGGCAATCATGGACGGCCTGCGCTGGCTGGGCCTGGAATGGGACGAGGGGCCTGAGGTGGGCGGTAATTATGGCCCCTATTTCCAGTCGCAACGCCTGGAGCTCTATCATGAGGCTGCCCGGCGATTGGTATCGCAGGGTGATGCCTATTACTGCTACTGCTCACCGGACCGCCTGGATGAGATGCGTGCCGAGCAGGTAAGACGGAAGCAACCACCAGGCTATGACCGTCTTTGCCGCGACCTTGACCAAACTGAACGGGACAGAATGGAGGCCAGCGGTATTACCCCGGTGGTACGTTTCAAGACTCCCCTTGAGGGTAAAACCGGCTTTAAGGATATCATCTGGGGTGATATTGAATTTGACAACAGCACTCTTGACGACCTGGTTTTGCTTAAATCGGACGGCTACCCGACCTATCACCTGGCCAATGTGGTCGACGACCATGCCATGGAGATAAGCCATGTTATCCGGGCTGAGGAGTGGGTATCCAGTACGCCCCGCCATATCCTGCTCTATGGTGCCCTTGGCTATCAGCCACCTTATTTCGCCCACATGCCGTTGCTGGTCGGCCCCGACCGGGCCAAGCTGGGCAAGAGGCACGGGGCGGTCTCAGTAACCGAATACCGGGAGCTGGGCTATATGCCGGAGGCGATGCTGAACTTCCTGGCCCTGCTGGGCTGGTCACTGGATGATAAAACCGAGATTTTCTCCCGGGAAGACCTTATCAATAATTTCTCTCTGGAAAGGGTGAGCCGGACGGCGGCCACCTTCAACCATGAAAAGCTGAAGTGGATGAACGGCCTGTATATACGTAACCTCGATCTGGATGATTTGACCCGGCGGGCACTCCCGTTTCTGGATACCGGACTGCCGCTCGAGGTGAAACGCCCGTTGTCAATAGAGTATGTCAGGCAGATTATGCCGCTGATCCAAGAGAGGATGCGGGAAATGGCCGAGGTGACCGACCTGGCTCATTTTTTCTTCAGTGAGGAGCTTTCTTATGAAAGTGAACTGCTGATTGGCAAGGGCATGAACCAGGAATCGGCTCTCCAGGCACTAAAGGTATCCCGCAACCGGCTGGGGGAGATGACAGGATTTGACACCGAGTCGCTGGAGGTTCTGCTGAGGCCACTGGCTGATGAATTGGGCCTGAAGACCGGTCAGCTTTTTGGCGTATTGAGGGTAACCGTCACCGGAAGGGCGGCGGCACCACCTTTATTCCAGACTATGGCGGTGCTGGGCAGGGACCTGTGCCTGCGACGAATTGAAGCAGCCATAGAAAAGCTTGGTTAGTTTTTTCCCTGATTACGTTTTACGGAGTTTCCCATGAGCCAGACGGACGGTAATAATAGTGCTTTATCTGGTTACCGTGTCCTTGATCTGACTGTTGAACGGGGCATGCTGTGTTCCCGTCTGCTAGCCGATATGGGCGCCAGCGTTATCCGGGTGGAAAAACCGGCAGGCAATGTAAAGCAGAAGCAACCTTGCCAGCCGGATAACCTGGGTAAGCGGTCGGTGACGCTTGAACTCGAGGTCGAACGGGGGCAGGAGGTCTTCAGGAAGCTGGTTGGAAAGACCGATATCGTCGTTGAAAGCTATCCGCCGGGACATTTGAAAGGGCTGGGGCTTGACTATGCTACCCTTGAACGTATCAATCCCCGGTTGGTCATGGCCTCGATTACGGACTTCGGGCAGGATGGCCCCTACCGGGACTACCGGTCGAGTGACCTGGTGGCCCTGGCTCTCGGTGGCCAGGTCAATATCTGCGGTGAAGCTGACATGCCGCCGCTGAAGCCGTTTGGCAACCAGGCGGAATACACCGCCTGTCTGATGGCGGCCATAGGTATCATGCTGGCGTTGAGGGAGCGGCACGCTTCAGGGCGGGGGCAGCACCTGGATATTTCCCTTCAGGAAAGCGTGGCGGCCACCCTGGACCATGTTCTGGTACGCTATTTCTACCAGCAGGAGATAGCCAGCAGGCAGGGCAGATTATACTGGAACAATGCCTACCGTGTCTTTCCCTGCCGTGACGGCCATATCCTGCTCTCTCTATTTCAGCAGTGGCAGACGCTGGTGGAGTGGCTTGATGATGAGGGCATGGCCGGCGACCTGACCGATGAGAAGTGGCTGGATAGAGACAGGCGGGTGGAGGGGCTTGACCATATTGTTGAGGTTTTGGAACGGTGGACGGAAAGCCATACCGTGGCTGAGCTGGTCGAGAAGGGACAGTCAATGCGCTTTCCATGGGCGGAAATAGCCTCCATACCCCGCGTTGCCGAAAGCCCCCAGCTGAAGGAGCGGGATTTCTTCATTGATCTTACCGACCCGGAGTCAGGAAAGCGGTTCCAGTACCCGGGAGTGCCCGTTAAACTCAACCACTCACCCTGGATAGCTAGCAGCAGCCTGCCGGTGGCTGGTAAGCATAATTTTGAGATATACCGGGGTGAACTCGGTCTTTCTGAAGAGGAGGTCAAAACCCTGATGGAAGAAGGCGTTATTTAGCTGCTTCAGGGAGGTGATTGGCCATGTCTCTTGCCGACGCATTCAAACGCATGTTTAAAGGGGCATATCTGGAAGTAGAAGACCTGTTCCTTCTAGAATCCTTTCAGATAGGTTATCTTCCGGGGGTGGTACCGGAGCGCGAGCTGGCGGTTGTCCTCCATGAGCACCCTGCCATCAAGCACTACCTGGTGAAGAGAAATCCCTCGGTTGCCGGCTTTATCGAGGGCGCCCTGGCAAAGTATAAACCGGCAGGGAATCAGCAGGAGCTGGCCGATTGCAGTGATAAGCTCCTCTGGACCATCGCTGACCTTCTCATCTACCACAAGTGTCCCGAGGTCTATGATTCGCTGGATTTCCACAACTGGGATTTCGGCGAGGTCATCATGATTGCTCCCCTTGATGGGAAAATAGTAATCGATGGAGGGGCGGGGACGGGGAGGGTGACACTGGAGGTTGCCCGTACTGCCCGGCATGTCTTCGCCGTGGAACCGGTGGCACGGTTGAGGCGGTTTATCCGGGAGAAGGCCTTGAAGGACAATATGAACAATATCTTCGTTATCGATGGATTCCTGGATACCATCCCTTTACCCGATGGATTTGCCGATGTGCTTATCACCTCGCATGCCCTGGGTTGGCGGCTGGAAGCCGAGCTGAGCGAGTTTGAACGGGTGGTCAGGAAGGGCGGCTGGATTATCCACTGCCCCGGCACGGCGGAGGTAGCCCGAGAAGAAGACCAGCATTCCCGCCTTATTTCCGGTGTTTATAATTACCAGTTTTCACGGTACAGGGAGTCAGACGGCTGGAAAAGGAAATACTGGAAACAACTGTAAAGTGAGGTTGGAACGGGGTGGAGTTATCTGAGCCGGGATATGTTTCTCTATTCAAATCTGGCGAGCTTGAGCGACGTGCTGTTAGGCTGGAGGCGCGCTTAGCCTCATGTGATATATGTCCCCGCCAGTGCCGGGTCAACCGCCTGGCCGGAGAGGCGGGGTTTTGCCGTTCCGGCCGTCTGCCGCTGGTCGCCGCTGTCTGTGCTCACCACGGGGAGGAGCCGGTCCTTTCCGGGAGCCGGGGGTCGGGGACGGTATTCTTGGCCAGCTGTAATATGAGATGCCACTATTGCCAGAACTACCAGATAAGCCAGGACCGTTCGGGGCAGCAGTACCGGGAGATGGACTTTCATACCCTGGCGGAGCGGATGCTATATCTCCAGGATGAAGCGGGCTGTCACAATATCAACCTTGTTTCTCCGTCACACTTCGTCCCGCAGATAGTGCGGGCGGTGCTGGAAGCTGTCCCCATGGGGCTCAGCCTGCCGGTAGTCTATAACAGCAGCGGCTACGATTCTGTTCCGTCGTTGCGGGAGCTTGACGGCATAATAAGTATCTATCTACCTGATATCAGGTATGCCGATGACAGGTGGGCCCGGAAACTATCACAGGCGAAGGACTATGTCAAACATTCACGAGCCGCTATCAAAGAGATGTACCGTCAGGTGGGTAATCTGGTGGTTGACGGCTCCGGGCTGGCACGGCAGGGGCTGATCGTGCGGCACCTGATACTCCCCGGAGGGCTAGCGGGCAGCCGGGAATCATTGACGTGGCTGGTTAACGAGGTCTCCCCGGAAGTAACGGTAAGTATTATGTCCCAGTACTTCCCGGCAAATCTGGCCGGGCGTGTTCCCTACCTTAACCGGAAGATAACGGCAGCAGAATACCGGGAGGTTGTCCGGCTGCTGGGAGAGCTGGGGCTGGAGAACGGCTGGGTGCAGGAAATGGGCGCTGCTGAGGATTACCGCCCCGATTTTACCCGTGAAGGAAACCCTTTTGGATCGAGTGCGGTTACCCTGAGATAAATCTGGCTGTTATTAACCGCGTTTCCGTTTCCGCTTGGTAAAACCGAAACGGATTTTCTTGCCCTTTGCTTTGTCCTTCTTATTGACGTTTTCAATAAATGTTGCCAGGTCGGGGAGCGGTTTATCAGTCATAATTGGTTCCTTTTCTGGTTCTGAGAATACAGTTATCCATTCTATCACACAATAAGGCGTAAGGCCAGATTGGGTTATTTACCATAGTCCGGTCAGTTCCGTGCCCTCTTCCTGGTTCTATGGGTTTTCACTATACCCGTTTGATGTTTACGTAACCTGGCTTCGGCTCCACGGATTACTGTTTTATTACTCAGGTTGTGTTCCAGGTAGAACTGGAAAAGACACAGGTATTGCGTGAAATTCAAATCAGCCGGGCTGACTCGGTAATCAATATCCAATGAATCTGATAGTTGTTTCAGTTGATGGCAAGTGAATAGTTCTTTTAATGATTTCTTGACCGTTCTGTTTGACCCTTCCCGGCAGAAGACGATGAAGTCTTTATACAGGCCGTAATGCTTATCAGGAACCAGCTGGCATTTTCGTTTTTCTATTTGTAACAGGACAACATCGACTGATGGTGCCGGATGGAAGTCGTTTCTCTGAAAACGGTATATGATGTCGATCCAGAATAACGGTTTGATAAGCAACGATGCCAGTGTTTCATCAGGGATACCGGTATACTTCTCGGCGGCTTCTTTCTGGACAATCAGGTAACAGTCTTCCGGCGGCTCTTTGTTGAGAAGCAGCTTATTGACGATATCAGCCGTACGGAAGAAGGGGATATTGGAAAAGACTTTATATTTTTGATGTTGCGGGAATTGCCATATCAAGAAGTCCATTAAGTATATTTCAAATCTGTCCTGGTTTATGAGCTTCTGCCGGCATTTCAGGTATAGGCTCTTATCCTTTTCAAAAGCAACCACCCTGGCACCTTTATCCAATAGTGCCTTACTGATTGCGCCGGAACCGGTGCCGATATCGTATACCAGGTCGCCCTCCGTGATACTTGATTGATTGACCAGTCTCTGTATCAGATGTTTATTTACTATCTCGTTCTGGGAGTGTTTTATAGCGAAATTACCTTTATTATGTGTCATAGTGCTCACCTGCCTAGCTGGATTGATTTGTGTGGGTGATTCCAACCCTCGGTAGCACTATTTTCCAGTTTGTCCAGGGTGTAAAGGTGAGGTTGAAAAGTAATTCCGGGTCTAAGGACAGGCACTGGTCTCAAAACCGGGTGGACAATATCTGCGGTGTTGATAGGGGGTAAGGTGCAACGGGGTAGTCCAACGTAGCATAAAGAGATATTCCCTGACGGCGTATATCAAGATTCGGCTGTTATACAGTTGCCTGCCGTTTCCGGGCAGTGCTGCCGGGGTTCTATTTAGCGGTAGCTCTCTTTTTCATGCCAGTGAACAATGTGGTCCCCTTTTCCCTGACTTGTGGCTCGATTTAGCATAGTCTATCACATATTAAGATGTAAAACCAGTATTTGGATTTTGGGGCCTATTTCTAGGCAGGTAGTGCTATAATCGGGTTGATGGGAAAAAGCGGGGCTTCAGGGCATTCTCCACAGTACTATATCGGAACATCCGGCTGGCACTATGAGCACTGGCGGGGTCGGTTCTACCCTGAAAAACTGCCCAGGGCAGGCTGGCTCAGGCACTACGCCGGTTGTTTCAACACTGTTGAGCTTAACAACAGCTTTTACCGCTTGCCCTCGGAGAAGGCCTTCGCCAGCTGGTACGAATCATCACCAGACGGTTTTGTTTTCTCTGTGAAGGTCAGCCGCTATATCACCCATATCAAAAGGCTCAAGGATAGCGGGGAAGCGGTGGACAGGTTTGTTACTAGGGCTAAGGGTCTGAAGGAGAAGCTGGGCTCGCTGCTGTACCAGCTGCCGCCTAACATGCGCCGGAACGATGAGGTCTTGAAGGCCTTCCTATCCGGCCTGCCTCCGGGACTAAGGCATGTTATCGAGTTCCGCCACGGTTCCTGGCTGGTGGAGCCCGTTTTCGATATATTACACCAGCATAATACCGGGTTTTGCGTATTTGATATGCCCGGGGTGAGCTGTCCTCTGGTGGCCACGGCCGGTTTCGCCTATATCCGTTTCCATGGCAGTGAAGAGCTCTATGCAGGCTGCTATTCCGATGGTGAGCTGTCCGGCTGGGCGGAAAGTCTGAAAGAACTGGCCGACGGTCTGGAAGCAGTCTATGTATATTTTAATAATGATGCCGAGGCCTTTGCCATCAGAAACGCCGTAACATTGAGAGGGTTGCTGGAAACATATTGAAGCCCCATCCCATTAAATACCGTCTGGCAGCAGTGTTTTAGTGCTTATTTACTGCCGTTCTTCTCCACCCTGACGGCGCAGACCTTGAATTCCGGTATTTTGGCCACCGGGTCAATCGCCGGGTTGGTGAGTACGTTGACCGGGCTTTCGGCGAAATGGAAGTCCATCGAGACTACGCCGGCCGGTGTGGCTTCGGTTACCCGGGCCCTGGCCGTTACCTGGCCGCGGCGTGAGGTGACCTTGACCATATCGTCATCGGTAATGTTAAGGGAAGAGGCATCGGCGGGATTGATTTCCACTAGCTCTTCGGAAAGGATATTATTGAGCCCCTTTACCTTTCGGGTCATGGTGCCGGTGTGGAAGTGGAACAGGCTCCGTTTGGTGGTCAGGGTCAGGGGGTACTGGGTATCAGGGAGTTCTATCGGCGGTTTGTACTCAAGGGGCGTGAAATGGCCTTTCCCGCGGGTAAACAGTTCTGTATGCAGGATGGGTGTTCCCGGGTGGTCTTCTAGGGGGCAGGGCCATTGCAGACCGCCATTCTCTAGGCGGCTATAGGTGATACCGCCGTAGCTGGGTGTCAGCTCAGTAATCTCTTCGAGGATTTGAGACGGGGTGTCAAAGTCAAAGCCTTTGGCGCCCATTTTCTGGGCAAGACGGCAGGTAATCATCCAGTCGGGCAGTGCTTTTCCGATGGGTTCAATAACCTGCCTGACCCGCTGCACCCTACGCTCGGAATTAGTGAAGGTACCGTCTTTCTCGGCAAAGCTGGTAGCCGGCAGGACGACATCAGCCAGCTGAGCCGTTTCGGTGAGGAATATGTCCTGAACTACCAGCAGTTCTAGTGCTTCCAGAGACTCCCTGATGTGGGTGCTGTCAGGGTCGCTCAGTACCGGGTTCTCCCCGATGAGATAGATGGCCTTGATCTGTTTTTTATGGGCGGAGTCAAATATCTCGGTGAGGGTCAGTCCCGGCGTCGGGTTGAGGCTGCAATTCCAGGCGGTCTCGAATTTCTGCTGGTTGGCCGGGTCGGCGACCTGCTGATAGCCGGGGTACACATTGGGCAGGGCGGCCATGTCGCAGGCGCCCTGAATGTTATTCTGACCACGCAGGGGATTGACGCCGGTGCCGGGTTGGCCGATGTTACCGGTGAGCATCGCCAGATTGGCTGTGGCCAGCACATTATCGGTGCCGTGGGAATGTTGGGTTATGCCCATACAATAGAGGATTGAGGCAGGTGAATTGGTGGCGTAGATACGGGCGGCCTCTGTTATCTGTTCGCCGGGCACACCGGTAATCTGCCCGACATAATCAAGGTCGAATGCCCTTAAAGATTCTTTGAATTCATCAAAGTTCTCACAGCGTTCCTCAACAAAGGACTGGTTGAGCAGGCCTTCGTCCACTATCACCTTCATTATTCCCATGAGCAGGGCGACATCGGAGCCCGGGCGGTGCCTCAACCAGAGATTAGCATAACGGACCAGCGCGATATCACGTGGGTTGGCGACGATGAGCTTGCCGCCCCCGCGTACTGCCCTGACTATTTCCAGCGCCATTACCGGGTGGGTCTCGGTGGTGTTGGTGCCGATGGCCAGAATACAGGCGGCCTCACCGATATCGTGGATGGAGTTGGTCATGGCGCCACTTCCGAAGGCTGCGGCCAGACCGGCCACGGTGGGAGAATGACAGAGACGGGCACAATGGTCAATATTATTGGTGCCTAGTACGGCACGTCCCAGTTTCTGGGCAACGTAGTTATCCTCGTTGGTGCACTTGGCTGAGGAGACGACGGCTACCTCATCCTGCTTGTAGTTGGCCAGCTTACTGGCGGCTTCCAGAGCTTCTTCCCAGGTTGCTTCGATTAATTTACCGTCCCGTTTCACTAGGGGAGTGGTCAGGCGTTCGGGGTGGTAGACAAACTCAGGGATACTGAAACGGCCCTTCACACAAGCCTGCCCCCGGTTAACCTCGTTTTCCTGCTGGGGAATCACCTCAAATATCTTGTCATCTTTTAGTTGTAATTTGAGCTGACAGCCTACCCCGCAGTAGGGGCAGGTGCTGAGCACCTCTCGTTCTGCTGCTCCCTGCCATTTGACTTTCTTTTCCATTAAGGCGCCGGTGGGGCAGGCATCGATGCAGGCCCCGCAGAACTGGCAGCCTGCGTCTTGTAGGGATTGGTCAAAGGCGGTTCCGACAAGTGCTAACGAGCCCCGTGAGGTGAAGGCAATTGTCCCGGCTCCCCTCACATCCTGGCAAACCCTGACGCAGCGGCCACAGAGAATGCAAAGGTTGTAATCCCGGTCAAAAAACTGGTCGTTGGTATGTATCGGCAGTTCCTTGTAGGTATAGGGCAGCGTAATCTCTTCTATTCCGATGTATTCGACCACCTGCTGCAGTTCGCACCGTTTGTTATTGGGGCAGAGTACGCATCGTTCGGTTATCTCCACGCTGCGCAGGCATATATCGAAAGGCCCGCAGCGGTCGTTACGGTTGCAGACAAGGCAAACGTGAGGGTGTTCTGTCAGAATGAGCTCCAGGACGCCCCGGCGGAAATCCCGCAGCTGTTCTGTCTTCGTCTTCACCACCATGCCGTCAGTGGCTGGTGTTGTACAGGAGGTAGGAAAGCCACGCATGTTCTCAATCTCAACAACACAGAGACGGCAGCCACCATAGGGAGACAGAGCTGAGTGATAGCACAGTGTTGGTATGTATATATCGGCTGACTTGGTCGCTTCCAGAACTGTCATGCCGCTTCTGGCTACTACGTGCTGATCGTCAATCGTCAGGTTAATTGTAGCGGTACTCACTGGCTTCTCCTCCGTACCTCTAGACTGTTATATGTTGTCAAGGCTGACCTACCTTGAGCGCTCCTCTAGATCACACTGCAGGCAGCGCTTACATTCCTCTATAGCGTTTTTGTGGTTATAACCCAGAACTACTAGGTTAAAATCCTGGAGTAATTTATCTACAGTCCTGACATTCATTTTCGGGCGGTATTGTTCTCCTTCCAGTTCGTCCAGATTGACTGGCTGGATTTCACTTTCTGGCGGTGCTAGAACCTCACTGATGTTGCCTTCACCCCCCAGATACCTGTCGATAGCTATTGCTGCCTGTCGGCCAGACGCTATTGCCTCGATTACCGAAGCAGGTCCACTGACAGCATCACCACCGGCATAAACCCCCTCTCGGGAAGTCTGCAGTGAGTCCGGGTCTACTGTAATCCGGTTACCTCTACCCAGCGATAGTTCGAATTTCTCCGGTACGACAGACTCCTGCCCGATTGCCTTAATCATCAGGTCGTATTCACCAGAAAATTCGCTGCCTTCCATAGGCACCGGACGGCGTCGGCCACTATCATCCACCTTGCCCAGTTCCATTCTGATAAATTCTATTTTAAGTTTACCGTTGGCAGACATGGCACGTGTAGGGTTGGTCAGATATTCAATTTTAACCCCTTCTTCCAGCGCCTCTTCTATCTCTTCCTCGCTGGCGGGCATCTCGGCGCGGGTACGACGATAAACGATGGTAACGTCGGTAGCACCAATGCGAAGTGCTGTCCTAGCGGCATCAATTGCCACATTACCGCCACCAACCACCATTACTCTCTTGCCAGTCTCTACTTTATTACCCAGATTGATGTCACGAAGGAAGTCTACACCATCAATTATACCGGGCGTATCTTCTCCTTCGATACCCATGCTGGTGCCCTGATGAGCGCCGATACTGAGAAAAATAGCATTATAGCCCTGGTTAAACATCTCATCTAGCGATTCAACACGGCTGTTGGTTTTTATCTCAACACCTATGTCTTCGATGTCTTTAATCTCCCTATCTAGTACCTCTTCCGGTAGCCGATATGACGGGATGCCAACCCTCATCATTCCCCCAGCTACGGGAAGAGCTTCGAATACGGTTACCTCGTGCCCCAGTTTTGCCAAGTAGTAGGCCACAGTAAGGCCGGCAGGGCCCGAACCGATTATGGCTACCCTCTTGCCAGTTGCTGGTTCTTTCTTGAAATATTGTTTCCACAGTCCGTCGTCGTTATCAGCGGCAAAGCGTTTCAGCTCCTTGATGGCTACCGCTTCCTCCAGCTGTCCACGGCGGCATTTAGCTTCGCAGTAATGCACGCAAACATATCCCAGTACTGCTGGTAAGGGAACTTTCTCACGAATGATGGCAACCGCCTCACCGAATTTGCCACGACCGATTGCCCGAATGTATCGGGGGACATCGATTCCCGCCGGGCAGGTGTTCTGGCAGGGTGATTTAACCAGATGCTGGCAGGCTCCAGCCCGACAGTATTGCTTATTAATGTGCTCTTCGTATTCGTCACGGAAGTAACGGATTGTCGTCAAAACAGGATTAGGGGCCGTCTGTCCCAGACCACAGAGGGCGGTAGA
The DNA here is from genome assembly GCA_020354275.1 of Dehalococcoidales bacterium. Classification (GTDB taxonomy): domain Bacteria; phylum Chloroflexota; class Dehalococcoidia; order Dehalococcoidales; family UBA2162. The sequence continues at coordinate 1,605,692 of CP070645.1, read as the reverse complement.
CCTTATTAATTGAGCCAACTGCTCGAGCCGCTCAACGTCACCTGGCTGCCCTTCTCCCCGGCAGATACGCTCTAATATGTTAAGCATCTGCCTGGTACCGATACGGCAGGGCACGCACTTACCACAGGATTCATCTTGGCAGAAGGCAAGGAAAAAGCGAGCCATATCAACCATGCAGGTATCTTCATCGGCCACCAGCATACCACCGGAACCTACGATCGAGCCAGCCTTGGATAGGTTTTCGTAATCAACGGGAAGGGATAGTAAGCTGGCCGGTAGACAACCACCCGATGGTCCGCCGGTAAGTGTTGCTTTATAACTTTTTCCACCAACAATACCACCACCGATTTCATATATAATATCACTCAGAGGAATTCCCATTGGCACTTCTATTAGCCCGGTGTTTACCACCTTGCCAGCTAGGGCAAAGGTCTTTGTTCCTTTACTGGTTTCTGTACCGTAGTTAGCATACCACTCGGCACTATTCTGCAATATTGCCGAAACATTAGCCCATGTTTCGACATTGTTGACATTACTGGGTTTATTCCACAAACCGGATTGGGCGGGGAAAGGAGGACGCGACCGTGGCATTCCCCTTTTGCCCTCAATTGACATCATAAGAGCGGTTTCTTCGCCACAAACAAAAGCACCGGCGCCTTCTTTGATGGTCAAATCAAAGCTGAAATCGGAGCCAAGGATGTTCTTCCCCAACAGGTTATAGTCATTCATTTGCTTCATAGCGTTCTCTAGACGCTCTATCGCTAGTGGGTATTCTGCCCGGCAATAGATATAGCCATGATTTGACCCGGTGGCGTAGGCACCGATGAGCATACCTTCCAGAACAGCGTGGGGATCACCCTCAAGTAGGGAACGGTCCATGAATGCCCCAGGGTCACCTTCATCAGCATTACAAATCAGATATTTTTCATTACCCGGGGATTCCCATAGACGTTCCCATTTGAAACCGGTGGAGGCACCAGCCCCGCCTCTACCTCTCAGTCCGGATTTAGTAATCTCATCGATGACTTCTTTCGGAGTCATCTCCAGTGCACGGGAAATACCGGTGTAGCCGCTGTTGGCGATGTATTGCTTGATATCTGTCGGGTCGATGTGGCCGCAGTTACGCAGGGATATGCGTACCTGGGGTTTGAATACCGGCAGTTCAAAAAGTTTGGGTATGCCATCAATAGTTAATTCACCAATCGTGCCCAGGGCTAAGTCAGGCCGGGGGTTATTATCGATAAGATATTCCTTTAATAGTTGGGGAATGATATCCGGCGTTACACTGCTATAGCAGATACGGGGATGATTTGGTTTAATAATGTCAACCAGTGGTTCAGCGAAACATAGCCCGATACAACCAACTTGCATTACTGTAGCCTGAATACCAAGCTTGGATAATTCTTTATCAATGGCATCCAAAACAGCGTTAGCCCCAGCTGCCTGACCGCATGTAGCAGTACCTACCAATATCCGGGGTTTATCACTTGATTGTAAGTTATCCCATTCAGTTATAGCTTGGTTTCGGATTTCCTGAAATAACACTACCGTTCTCCTTAATATTGAGCTAATATTTCTCTGGCTTTTGCCTGGGTCATTCGGCCAAAAACCTCTTTGTCTACTACCATGACCGGAGCTAGTGCGCAAGAACCGAAACAGGCTACTTTCTCCAGGCTGAATTTATAATCTTCCGTGGTTCCTCCGGGTTGGATACCAGTTATCTGTTGTACTGTATCCAAAACCCGTCGTCCACCCTGAACATAACAAGCTGTACCCTGACAAACCCTAATGGTATGTTCACCCTGTCGCTCAAAGCGGAACTGAGCATAAAAGGTAGCTACACCGTAAATCTCGCTTTTAGACATTCCCAAAAAAGAGGCTATCTCTGAGATTGCTTCTTCAGGGAGATAGCCTAATTTTTCCTGGACTTTCTGAAGGACGGGAATAGTAGCTCCTCTTTGTCCCCGGTAGGGAGCCAGTACCTCTGCTAATTGCTCAGCCAAATTTAATCCTCCCGAGAAAAATAATTGCCGGAGTGTCCCTCCAAAGTAATAATTTACCATCAAATAGTGTATAATGCAAGTCTTAGTGGTTGCTTAATTGTCCTTATGGGTATAAGATATGGGCAGGTTAGCTTGAGGCGATATGTATACCGTTTTGAAGGGGTGAATGGTTAGAAAACGGGTTGGAAATCGGGACCAGGGTAGCGTCTACAGAATTCATGAATTGAGGTGAAAACAATGGGTATTGAACTGGTTCATATCGGGTTTAGTAATACCATAGTAATGAATAGAGTAATAGCCATAGCCTCACCTAACTCAGCACCGACCAAGCGCACCATACATGAGGCGAGGAACAAAGGGCTTCTTATTGATATGACCAACGGACGGAGGACCAAAGCGGTTATTATCACCGATAGCGGGCACATTGTTCTGGCTGCTCTGGCTCCAGAGACTATTGCCGGCAGGCTACAGGCAACTCAGACGGAAGGCTTTTCGGAGCGGGGTGGATCAATGCTGGCGGTAGAACAGAGAGATGGCAGCAGCCTCTAATGACACTCAGTCCTCGTTAAGCCCTTTGCCCAGGAAATTGCTGATAGTACTGACCGGCCCCTCGGGAGTCGGCAAGGATGCTGTTCTCGACAGTATGAAAAAGGCCGGCTCCCCCTTTTGCTTTATTACTACCATGACCACGCGGACCCCGAGAACTGACGAGAGAGATGGTATTGAATACCATTTTATCTCAACGGACAGGTTCCAGCATATGATTGACAGTAATGAGTTGTTGGAGTGGGCCAGGGTCTATGACAACTGGTACGGTGTCCCCAAAAAAGCGGTTAAGACGGCATTGGACAAAGGGGAAGATGTGATGGTGAAGGTTGACGTGCAGGGGGCGTCTGCCATCAAAAGGTTACTCCCTCAGGCAGTGGTAATCTTCCTCATGCCACCGACAATGGAAGAGCTGCAGATAAGGCTAAAGGGACGCAATACCGAGCAGAACTCGGAAATGGCACTGCGGCTGGATAAGGCTGAAAGGGAAATGAAACTGCTACCTCTATTTGACTATGTGGTGGTAAATAACTGTGATGAAATTGACCGCACAGTAGCCGCGATTAATACCATAATTACAGCCGAGAAGTTTCGGGTTGTTCCCCGCGAAATCAACCTTTAGATTTCCTAGAGTACTAGTGATAATAGCCAGGCAAACAGGTAACCCAGACCAGCACAGATAGGGAAGGTTAAGACCCAGGCAGCGACAATATTTCCAGCTACTCCCCAGCGCACCGCGGAAAGGCGTTGTGTAGCGCCTACCCCCATAATAGATGAACTGATGCAGTGGGTGGTACTTACTGGGATACCTAGGAACGAGGCCAGTTCGATTACGGTGGCGGCTGAGGCTTCGGCGGCAAAACCATGAACCGGTCTGAGGGTGGTTACTCTCATCCCCAGCGTTTTAATGACCCGCCAGCCACCTATGGCTGTTCCCAGGCTGATTGACAATGCAGAAATAATAATTATCCACAGCGGGATGTTATCCCATAGACCCGTCTGCCCGGTATAAATCACTACTCCCATGGTAACAACACCGATGGGCATCTGACCGTCGTTCTTGCCGTGGCTATAGGCCATAAAGGCTGCCGAAAGAATCTGCAGGTTGCCAAAGATGCTCCTTATTGCGTCAGGGGCTACACGCCGTAACAACCAGAGGAGGAGCACCATGAGCAAGAAACCACTGGCAAATCCCATTACAGGAGCTGAAACCACTGCCATCAGGGTTCGTGATAGCTGTGACTGCCAGCCCCAGGATATCGCTCCGGTACCAGCCAGGGCTACCCCGGCGGCGGCCAGTGCGGCAATGAAGCCGTGGCTCAGGCTTACCGGTAGCCCGTAGATGGTAGCTATGGTAGTCCAGATAATGACCGAGGCCAGGGCGGCAATTAATGGTGCGAAACCAAACTCATTAATAACTCCTTCAACCAGAATCCCCTTGCCGATGGTTAAGGCAACTGCCGTGCCGGTAAGGGCGCCGGCCATGTTGCAGACAGCAGCCATTATTATGGCGTTTCGAGGGGAGAGAGTGCGGGTACCGACCACTGTCGCTATAGCATTGGCGGCATCATTGAATCCATTGGTAATACCGAAACCCAGAGCCAGAGCGATTATCAGGATCAGGAAGCCGAGAGACGACTCAGGCATGCTTGAGGGCCACCCCCTCCAGGACGTCGGCTACGTCCTCACACCGGTCAGTAGCGCCTTCCATGTACTCGTAGATCTCACGCCACTTGATTAGTTCGGTTATGTCTGTTGTGTTATCGAACAACTCGCCGATTACCGAGCGGTAAATCTGGTCTGCGTGATTCTCCAGCCGGTTAATCTCGACACAGTGTTCGAGTACATGTTTCAGTTTGGCGTGGTGA
>CP070645.1:1598238-1601175 GCA_020354275.1 Dehalococcoidales bacterium | reverse complement strand
GCTATGGAGATATCGGGAAGCCAGATTTACCGTGTACGCGAAGGTAAGCGCCCCATCAATCAAAAATTCATTGTCGGGGCGATGAAAGCCTTTCCCGGCCGCAAGTTCGACGACCTTTTTTATCTTACTCCCGACTAGCCTGCTGTCATTAAAAACTACCCGCCAAAGGGCATCTGGCAACCTTCTAATGAGGTCCCCCGGGTACTTCACTTAAGATCCTGCTATAAATTTTTACCATCCAGACCTTGACCACCGGCACTATATGCCATCTATAATGGACATAGTATGTCCCGACAAGCGCAAGGAAATCATCGCTGTTCCTTGACTATATAATAGTGCGCCGTATAGCATAGAGTTGACCTTTCAAAGAGAAGTGATACTTATGCGACAAACATGGTTATCATTGCTGATAACGGGTGCAGTATTTACCCAGCTTGTCTTCGCCAGCGGGGTGAAATCGGCTCACGATGACTCTATTCCGCTCAACGAGTTAAACTTTGTTTTTCTCCACGGCATGGGCGGTAATCCCTGTTCTCTTCAGCTTCTGTCTGATTATATTGCAGAGCAGGCGCCAGAATATACTCTTCGCCACCAACAAACCGGTACCAATACCACTACCCAAGTTAACACACTGACAAGGTGCTATCCGGGCTATGCAGGCATCCGTATCTGGGCTGAGAACATCGCCAATGACATCAATGAATACTACCCGGATAAGGAGAATATTGTACTGATCGGGCATAGCATGGGAGGTAAGGCGGCACTGTATGCCGTAGCACAGAATGTGGGTGACATAGCCGATAAGGTGGCGGTTGTGGTAACCATCAATAGCCCCGTTAAAAGTCTGGAGCATTATTATGCTCCCGGCGGTGGGCCATTATTGGGCTATTGCCGGGGTGCACTGCTTGGTTCTGACGAGGGGATCTGTGCTTCTTTAATCTACTACGACAGCTCTCAAGATGGCCTTTGGGTAAGTGAGAATAAACACTGGCTTGCCTTCATATCCTCGGAAAGGGCACCGCTTAGTGAGCAATTTGACCGGGCCGGGGTCGATGCCTGGCCGAGAAATATGGATGACGGCATCGTGCCGTTCTCAGCCCAGTATGCTGATGGGGCTGACGTAATTTACTATGGAGAGTACGGGCACAGCGATTATTCTATCATATATGAAGTAGCAGAATTCATATCAGGCCAAATCCTCAACTACCTTTTTGGCGAACCTGTAGAATGTTCTGTATTCGTCAGAAGCGGTCCTCTGGAACACAAAGCCGATTGGCTACTGGGAACCGATTACTGGGACGATGTTGTTGGTGACGAACTTGCCAGTAGCGGCAAAATACAGCACAAGAATGAGTCCTTCACCAGATGGCAGGAATGGGAGGATATAGTGGGGGAATGCCCCCCTGATGCTAAACGGAGCCGCCAACAGATCAAACAGGTATCCTTCCCATTTTTCACCAGCATCCAGGAGGTGCGCTGGTTGAATCCAGATGACCCTGAAGATTGCCGACTCTATATACGAAGCAGGGCAGCACCCAGGAATACGGTACAGGTAGAGTGGAGCATTTTCTGGCAGGGGGTACTGCCGATAGAAAGAGAACGGGCTTACTATGAAGTTGAAATAATGGAAGGCACACCCCTGGCCACTATCAGAGATATTTCATGGCTCACTGATGATATCCGTGACATGAGATTACGAATATGGTCTGAGGCGCAGAGTCCTTTCCGCTGGTTCAAAGCAGAATGGAGGATTTACTTCAAGCAATGCCAGCAAACGCAAGCAATGAATGTAATCCCTGAATAGTTACTCCCACGCATCAAGGCAAACAGCTAGCCACTCTGTTACTGAGTATCGGGGACATTGCGATGCACAACCTGTCGACGGCCATGGGTTGCTGCGTTCTGTAGAATAAAGCCGACAGCAATAAGGAGTATTCCGGTAAACCATTCCTGGGCGACGACCAGCAATGGGATACCACCGATGGTGAGAGTCACCCCGATACCCCACCCGGTCCAACTAGCGATTCGCGTTGCCTTTTCATAGTCGCCGGTAATTTTCCAGAAAAGTGCTCTTAAAGCCCTGCCCGCATCCAGAGGGAAACCGGGTACAAAGTGGAAAATAGCCATTGTTAGCCAGATAAACGCCATCCACTGTACCAGCATATCAACCAGAATGTGACCGGTATCCATCAGAGCAAAGTATATTACCGAGAAGATTCCGGCTATCACAAGGTTCAACAGTGCTCCAGACATAGCTAACAGGACTTCAAGAACAGGAACGGTGGTATCTCTATCTGCGTTAGGTAGACCCCCGAAAGCAAACAGGGTAACGTTCTCTATTCTGATACCTTTCCTGGTGGCTATGAAATTTAGTACAAATTCGCGGGCACCTACGGTTAGAAAGAAAAGCAAGCTGGTCGCCAGCCCTATTATCACGCTCTGAGTTAGCGGATGAGCCAGGGAAAAATGGGTTACTATGGCAACTGTTATCAATACAATGGCCAGAAACCAGGTGTAATGTATCCGTGGACGAATTCTGAAGATACGATATTGACTAAAGATGGCTCTCATTTTCCCTGAAGTACCAACGTGAATGCCGAGCCCACACCATGAGATAGCACAGCGTGTCTGCCAATAATATACTCCCTGTAGAAATCAAGGTAGTTCACAGTACTAGCTATTTTGAATAGGTAGCCTGTTCTTGTCAAGCTTCCGTCAGAAGGGATTTGCTTCGGTTCAAGTGGTATGAATACCTATAAAGAGATATATAATCCGCATCAATCACTCTTGAACCAGCACTCTTGCTTATGCTAAATTAGATATGATATACTAATACCCGCCTAATATCAGGAGGAACAATAGTTGCTAGCGAACTACGGCACTTTAGGTCTGTTTATTGTAGTCGCCTTCATTGTTACTATTGCTCTAGTTATCATC
>CP070645.1:1587252-1598138 GCA_020354275.1 Dehalococcoidales bacterium | reverse complement strand
TGGTGAGCCGAATAGCTGTCATGGCAGAGGGCCGCCCTGATTCCGGGAACCTTGTTGGCGGCAATGCAGGCACCAACACCGCTGCCGCAGACCAGTATGCCGCGCTGCGCCCGGCCGGAAGCAACCGCCCTGGCCACCGCCTCGGCAAAATCGGGGTAGTCGTCACCGGAATCAAGCGTTTTAGCACCCAGGTCAGTAATATCATAGTCAGCACGGAGTCTCTCCACCAGCTCATTCTTGAGAGCAAAACCCCCGTGATCGGCTCCAATGGCCACAGCAAGCTTCATGGCTGCCTCCTTTCTAAAAGACGCCTGGCTTCTTCTACAACGCGCTGGGGAGTCAGGCCCAGCTGCTGATAAACTACCTCGCCGGGTGCTGAAGCCCCAAAGCGCGGCAGTCCGATAGCAGTCCCGTCCAGGCCCACGTACCTCTCCCAGCCCAACGGTATGCCGGCCTCAATGGAAACACGGGCACGTATGCCGGGAGGTAAAACCCGGTTACGGTATTCCTCCGGCTGGGCTTCAAACAGCTCCCAGGAAGGCAAAGAAACGACCCGTGCCCCCTGGCCTTCCTGTTCTAACTCCCTGGCCGCGGCCAGGGCAATATGAACCTCAGAACCGGTGCCGATAATAATAACCTCTGGGGTTTTTCTCGCCTCCCGGAGGATATAGCCACCCTGTTGCAACCCGCCGGCCGGGGCCAGTACCGCCCTGTCCAACAACGGGAGGTTCTGCCGGCTCAGCACCAGGGCAGTCGGGCCGTTGTTACGCTCTATAGCAACTCTCCACGCCTCAACCGTCTCGGTAGCATCAGCGGGACGTATTGTCACCAGACCGGGCACCCCCCGCAGAGCCATCAGCTGCTCTACGGGCTGGTGGGTGGGGCCATCCTCACCCAGACCCACCGAATCATGGCTAAAAATAAAGATTACCCTGACTCCCATCAGCGCCGCCAGCCTCAGCGAGGGACGCATGTAGTCGTAGAACACCAGGAATGTACCGGTATAGGGGATAACCCCACCGTGAAGTGCCATTCCATTGGCTACAGACCCCATAGCGTGTTCGCGGACACCGAAACGTAGATTGCGGCCCGCGTAATCTTCCGACCCGTAGTCCCCGTATTCTTTCAACAATGTCTTGGTTGACGGGGCCAGGTCAGCCGAGCCGCCGATAAAAGAATGAACCGTCCTGGCAATCTTGTTCATCACCCTTCCCGAAACCTCACGGGTGGCTACCGGTTTATCTATGTCCTTCAAGACCTCAGCCAGTTCCCCGTCCCAGCCGGCGGGGAGCTCCCCCTGTAGTTCGCTTTCCAGCTGCCTGGCCTCGTCAGGATAAGCCCGGCGGTACTCCTGCAACTTGTCCTCCCACTCCTGCTGCCAGCGATTACCCCGTTCTACGGCTAGGCGGAAGTGAGCCAGCACCTCCAGCGGCACGGTGAAGGGCTCCGCGTAGGGCCAGCCGAGACGTTCTTTGGCCAGACGCACTTCTTCCTCACCCAGTGGTTCACCGTGGGCTGATGCCTTCCCTTGTTTATTAGGACTGCCGTAGCCGATAATAGTGCGGCAGATGATGAGGCTGGGGCGTTCTGTTTCTTCCTGGGCCATTTTTATCGCCCGGCTGATATCGGCCGGCTCTAGCCCGTCAATGGGTCCGACAACCTGCCAGCCATAGGCTTGGAAACGCTGGGCTACATCCTCGGTAAAGGTGATGTCGGTATCACCTTCAATAGATATGCCGTTATCGTCGTAGAGGTAGATTAGCTTGCCCAGACGCAGCGTCCCCGCCAGAGAAGCCGCCTCCGAAGCGACGCCCTCTTCCAGGTCTCCATCGGAGACAACGGCGTAGGTATAGTGGTCAATTATCTCGTGGCCCGGCTTGTTATATCGGGCTGCCAGCCATCTTTCCGCCATGGCCATGCCCACTCCGTTGGCAAATCCCTGTCCCAGCGGCCCGGTGGTCGTCTCCACGCCGGGGACAGTTCCGTATTCCGGGTGACCCGGCGTCCGACTCCCCCACTGACGGAACCGCCTGATTTCATCCAGGCTCAGGTCATAGCCGGTAAGGTAGAGCAGTGAATAGAGCATTGCCGAGGCATGGCCGGCCGAAAGGATAAAACGGTCCCGGTCAGGCCAGCTCGGGTTATCGGGATTGTGCTTCAGAAAACGGTCCCACAAGACACAGGCCATTGTCGCTGCCCCCATCGGTGCCCCCGGATGGCCTGAATTCGCTTTCTGTACCATATCCACGGACAGGAAACGGATGGTATTGATACAGAGTTGCTCAAAGGTTAATCCTGTCACCGCCGACTCTCTGCCGCTACTTTCACTCTCACTCAGCATTGCTACGCCCCTCTAAATAGAAATCATCCTTGCTCATCTCTCACTATTGACATGATGGGTGAACACCCGTATTATAACTGTTTTGACGAAATATGGCACCCTTGACCCGTGATAAAAAATTTCAAGGGTTTTATATGTGTTGCCGGAAAGGATAATGGTATACTGGATGATAACAATGAGGCTCTGCCAGGGAGGTACTGATGGCGAAGCCAGGATACGGTTTCATCAGGCTGGCCGATAATCTGGTTGAACTGGTATGGGGCGGCCACCGTATCGAGCATATGAAGGGGCTCCCGTCCTCCGGCAGGAGTATCGGGGAGTCCTGGGAGTGCTCCGGCCACAGCCAGCACCCCTCAACAGCCATCCTGGAAGACGGCTCGGATATACCGCTCGACCGTTTGATTGGAGAGATGGGAGAGGAAATCCTGGGGCCGGACATCGCCGGTGACTTCGGCCACCGCCTGCCCGTTCTGGTGAAGATTATCGATGCCCGTGAAGACCTCTCCGTCCAGGTGCACCCCGGCAACGAAGAGGCAGACGAACTGGACGAACCCGACAGTGGTAAAGACGAGGCCTGGCTGGTACTTGACGCTGAAGACGGTGCCATATTGTATCTGGGGTTCACGGAAGGGACCGACCCCGAGCAGTTTGAGAAAGACCTGTTATCACCTGATATAAACATAGCCGAGAAATACCTGCGGCCGGTCCCGGTAAAGAAGGGGGATATCTTTTTTAACCCGGCGGGTACGGCACACGCGGTGGGGAAGGGCATATTACTCGCCGAGATACAGCAGTCCTCGTCACTAACCTACCGGGTGTGGGACTGGAACCGCAGCCCCAAGAGACCTCTCCATATAGAACAGGCCATGAGGGTGCTCGATTTCGATGCCAGGGACGAAGGTAGCTTCCGCAGAACCCCGAAGCCCATCAGCGACAGTGAAGAAAAGCTGATTGACAGCCTGTACTTCTCGCTGAACCGCCTGACCCTGAAGCCGGGTCAGGGACTGGCTATGGATACGCTGGGCGGCTTTCAGGTGCTCACCTGCATTGAGGGCAATATGTTACTGCAGAACCACGATTCTACCGTTAAAATTCCCCAGGGGCAGTCAGTGCTCGTTTCGGCAGGGACAGGCGATTATAGTATCTCAACCGGTGAGGGTGCCGTCTTGCTCAAGTCCTTCGTCAATACCACCCGGCATATCGACCCCGTCATCTTCCAGACCTATGACGTGCGGGCGATAGCCGATGAGTACCTGCCCGACCGGACAATCTACTACCTGGCCAAGGGGTACGGCACCTACCTGAGAAGGATAAAACAGTCCCCGGCGGGGAAACTCTGGGTTGCCGTGGGCGGCAGTATCAGGCTCAGTACCGAGAGAATACGGAGGCCGGTAATAACGGGCCTGCGTTCGACCGGTATTAACGTCTATGACCTGGGTATCACCTCCACGCCGGACCTCTACTTTTCGATTCCCTATCTGGAGGCAGACGGCGGGATAAATATCACCGCCAGCCACAACGAGGCGGAATACAATGGCCTGAAACAGGTAATCACCGGTGATGATGGCTATATTACCAGCATAGACGCCGGAGATATGCTGACCATAAAGGATATGGTCCTCAAGGGCGATTTTATTTATGAAAAAGAAAAGGGGCAGTATATCTGCTTGCCGGAAAATGAGATAGCCCTCTACCACAATGAGCTGGTAAAAGCAAACTGCCGTCTGGGAAGGGATATATGGATAGCACTGCTGGAGAAGCGGGGTTATAAAAACCTGAAGCCGCTGCTGGATACCGCCGCCCGGCTAGAATTCCCCGAAGGTCTGGACGAAGAAAGGTGGCACGAAATACAGCGTTTATTAGGTCTTGATGGAGAGTTTGAGCAGCCGGCTACGGCCATCAAGCACCCGTTGGAAAACCTGAAACTGGTCATTGATTTCGGTAACGGATCTGCCTGGAGAACCGAAGAGACCTACCGGAGCCTCGGTGCCAAGGTAATCGCCCTGAATGCCACCCCCGATGGTTCGTTTCCAGCCCATATTCCTGACCCGATCAAGGCCAGGTACCGCCGGCAGCTGGAAGAAACCATGCTAGCCGAAGGTGCGAAAGCCAGAAGCCAGCCAGAGCAAGGTGATAAAGAACTAATCGGTATCGGCTTCGACGAAGATGCCGACCGGGGGATATTCGTCAGATCGGACGGGCGGGTGGTCGAGGGGGACAGGACACTTGCCATCCAGGCAAAAGCACTGATTGAGGAACATAAAAGGTTAGGGCGTGAAGGCAGGCCCCGCTTCATGGGAGAAGTCAAGTTTTCCAAAGCCACGGAAGAGTTCATTACCGCCCTGGGTGGTGAGTACATAATGAGCCCCACCGGCTTTGCTTTCATCAAGGAGGGCTGCAAGTTAATTTCACGGGCGGTTAAAAAAGGCCTGTCTTACGTGGACGTTTTCGGACGCCGTATCGACCTGACCGGAAACCGCCAGCCGGTCTTTCTGGCGGCAGAACTCTCCGGGCACCAGATGTCAGGGCACGAAGAGAACTGGATATTCGATGACTCTACAATGGCTGCCATCAAGTTGCTGGTAATTATCGCCCAGGCGCGAGCCAGAGGAAAAAGTTTTACCGACCTGGATGAAGAAGTACCCAGGTATTCGGCCACCCCGGAACTGAACATCAGGCTACCCACCAATATAGTTACCGAAAAACAGGAAATCGTGGACAAAGTTGTTGAGCGGTTCCGGGCAAAGGGCTATCCCATCGACACCACAGACGGCGGGCTTATCAAATGGTTTAATGAGCGCGGAGAGTGGCGGGGCCAGGCCCTGGTTAGAAAATCAAACACCCAGCCGATGATTATCTGCCGGGTTGAGGGCAGAGACGATACCGCCAGAATAGGGATTGAGCAGGAGTTTTTCGGCGAGCTTTCCCAGGTCTCCACCGAGAGTGTTATCAGGCTGGACCTGGCCTCTGACGATTACGTAAAAGAACTCATAGAAGCGATAGGCCAATAACTCGGGTATATGCCGGCTGTCTCTAAAATGCCAGGCCCTGCTTACCGGTATTCCTCGGGGATAAGATCGCCAATTCTGGCCGTAGCCACACATATTACCGTATCTGAAGCGCCGTAGTAGATCATTATCTCATCCTGGGCACTGAGGACTCCCTTTTCTTCAACCGGGACCGCCCCGCAGGCAAAAACCACATTTGGTACCCAGCAGGCATCGGTCTCTCCCGTTTCACACCGTGCTTCAGGTTCAAGGACGAAATTGGGTGAGCGATAAATCACCCTGGACGGGTCGTCAAGGTCAAGTAGCATTGACCCCAGCCGGTAAACATGGGCATAGTCAACCCCGTGGGTTACCATCAACCAGCCGTACTCCGTCCAGACCGGTTGAGTGCCGGCCCCGATCTTCTTCCCGTCCCATGCCATCCCGGAGGATGACCCCGCCAGTATACGGTGCTCCTTCCTGGGCCAGGGACAGCGCAGGTGGGGGGAAAAGGTTATCCAGATATGAGGGTCAACCCGATGAAGCAGGGCAAACTTGCCGTTAAACTGCACCGGGAACAGGGCGGCATCCTTATTGGTGACCGTGGGGAAGACCAGCCCGTGCCTACGCCAGGCTCCCCAGTTGTAATTGAGGAAATCGTCTATACCGATAGAGGCCAGGGCAATCTGGGCGATAAGACCGCTGTAGGCTGTATATACCATATATATACGGTCGCCGATCCTGGTCAGTCGCGGGTCTTCGCACCCCTTCTCCTCGCGTACACCCCTGGGCACGAATATGGGTTCCTCAAGCCTTTCACTAAAATCGAATCCGTCTTTGCTGACCGCCATACCCAGACGGGAAATACTGTCGTCACCGAAGGCCCGGTAAATGAGATAGACCTTGCCGTTCAGCTTTATCGCACCCGGATTCAGAACATACTTCGACTCCCACGGGTGCTCCTGGATCGGCTCTAGTACTGGATTGCCACTAAAACGTTCCAGCATCCCCGCTGGCATATACTCCTGAGTATAGATTTGCCGGGATATTATATCCTGCGCCTCCCTCACTTCCCCCAGCAGTATGGGAGATAAATCTTCCGACTCCCTGCCCTGCTCGATAAGCTCGAAGACCTTCTGTTCTATTTCTTCTTCCGTTCCCCCGGTGGCCTGGTAATACCTGGTAAGAAATTCATTGGACGACCAGTCCCTCTCTACATGGAGCGATAACGGTGTGGGCAACCCCTTCCCTCCCCGGTAACTATAGCTGGCCCAGGTCCAGGCGGAACAGGGGATGAAAACGCCATCAGGAAGGATGAAAGCCAGGTGATAGGAATCAATCATGGTATTGAAAAGGTCAACCAGTCTAGCGGTATTCTCTCCACCATCTTGATGGAGCCTGCCTGCTATTTCCCGGAAACGCTCCACCAGCACCCGATGATGCCCGTTCTCAAAGATATTGTGGGCTGACAGGGGTTCACGTCCCCAGTGCCCCTCCAGCGAGTCTACCACCTTATTGCCAAACTCCTTCCTTTCTTCGGCGAATTCCTGCCATATCTTGCCGAATCTCTCCATCTCGATGATATTCTTGGCAATATGGGTGAAATACTGAAGCTTGGGGAACTCCCCGCCTATACCTTTATGCAGGTTGCTGACTGCTATCCTGCCGGTAATCTTGCTGAAGGCCCCGCTTTCTCTCATTTCTATCAATGAAGGAAAGTCATCGTGGCCCACTACCAGTGGCCTCACGGCGCAGGTTGAAAAATGCTCCGGGCGGACGTTGGCAACCACCAGTGCCCATATCCGTTCCACATACTCCCTTTCTTCGGACCAGCTGGCCAGGGCTAAAACATCATTGGGTTCATATTCGCCTAGTAACCTGTTGAGATTGCTGTAGCCCATTCTGGTAATCAATTCAAACGGGTGGTGCTGCCATAAAAGCCAGGAGGTCATTTCCGGCGTCAGGGCAAAGGTATCCTTATGCGGGAAGTAGCGGAACAGGTTATCAACCACCTCCCTTGTTCCTTCCACAGTAAATAAGTCACCGGGTAAAAGTATTCTGCCTATTTCCATTTCCAGCTGATGCAGGAAATCCCGTATCCTTGCGCCTATTTCCACTGAACTGGCGTCCCGGGCAACCTTCAGCTCCTCATAAACAAACTGTTCAAACTCCCTGCGGTATTTACTGAACAGGGAATCATAAATGCTATTGGCCGTAACCACTCCACCTTCAGGGGTATTCAGTTCCAGGGGCACTACCAGGGGAACATTGGGGATGAACTCTCGGTAGGTCACTTTGGGTACCGGGGGCTTGAAGGCTTCCTCCCTAACCTCCCAGGCAGCCAGGAAATCCAGCCTCTGGCGCATAAACTCGTCAACCATTCCTTCGCTTTTCGCCCAGGCTTCCAGAGATGCCAGATGCTCTACCTCCTCCAGAGGTAAGTGTTCCAGCCTGTTTTTCAGGTTTTGTATCTCAAGGCCGAAGCCGGCCAGGCACCCCTCATAAAGAGCCACAAATGAGTTTCTGAGGTCACCCCGTGCAAACTTACTTCCGAAGGCAAAATCTAGTAGATAACTATAGACGATCTGGGCCCACAGCTTGGCCGGAAAAGCAAACTCTCTAACTCCGGTACCGGCCAGTTGCTCCAGTTCCTGGTAGACTTCCGGGGAAAGAACACCCTGGTAAAGCGCGTGGAACTTGTTAAAACCCTGCTGGTATTTATCCACCAGTTCCGAGGGCATAATGTTCACTTCATCCGGCTGGTGGTGTTTCCTGTTCCCGAAGGTAGGTAAAGGCTGTAGCAGGGGCGCTCTACCGACCGCTTCCAGTTCCTCCCACCATTCCTTATCGGCTATAATCTGGTCAAATAGCACTCTGGCTACCGAACGCAGCAGCACTTCTGCCTTGGCCGTTGAAGGACTGTGTATCTTGATGCCCAGATTAGCCTCACATATTCTGGCCCCGCTGGTGATAGCCCTGGTTACCATCCAGCTGTCCACGCCGTAGCCGCTGATCTCGCTGCTCCATAACTGACGGGTGTCCCTTAAATAGGTACGCAGCAGCTGATAGGAAATCCCCCATTGCCCCCCAGCAATATCACGAATAGGGAAATTATAGATGGCGGTAAGCAGGGGATAAACGAAGTGGCTAGAAATACAAGACTCAAAGTAATGGCGGTTGAACCGCGAAATAACCAGGTCCATCTCTTCCCTTTTTATAGGCTCAAGTAGAAGACGGACCCACTCCGGAGTCAGTCCCTCGATTTCGTCATCCTTCTCCCGGCTTCTCAGGTCGGCCTCCAGGACGGCCAGGTCAGCACCAAGCCTTCGGGCCACTTCAGTGATAGCCCGTATGCACCATCCCTTTCCATCCAGCCTTTCATCGCTGAGTAAAAAGGCTATCATTTCTATTTCTCGACTCGGAGGTATTTCCTTGATTACCTCAAGAGCATTGCTACCTGCCGGGGAGCCGGACGCCACAATGACGCTCTTATTCTCCGGGAAGAACTCCTCCAGCCCCTCTCTAACCGTCTGTATTACCGATGCGATAGTTTCAATCTCGTTATAGAAAGGAATACCCACCACAATATCGGCTTCGCCTATTTCGGCAGCCCTTGTTAAGGGCTCCTGCATGACCTTCTTATAAAGGTCCTCGACCTCTTCGAAGGAGTTCGGTTCTGTTCTCCGCTGATTAACTCTGGCGGATATGCCCGGGGTAGTTCCGGAAATGCCGTTATTATCAGGGTTAATAAAGGGGTTGTTCATCATTGACTCCTCGGAACAGGTAATATACATTACCTGAAAACTCTATTAATATTCAATAATCCTATTATCCACTTCCGGATAATAGCTACGCCCCGAGAGACAAGGTTCGCAAAATAGACTCCGCCATTTCATAATGGCAGCGAACCTGGTTTTCCCAGGAAAACAATCCGGCATATTGCGACGTCGCTTCTTCCACCCTCTTCCTAACCTCAGGATTGATTATTGCATCCTTAATTTTCAATATCAACCGCCCCAGATCGGTGTCTAGTAGCTGCCCCGCTTCTTTCAGGGTTTCACCAACGCCCTCCAAATCCCGTCCGGCTACCACGGCCCCCGCGCCCAGAACATGCGCCAGCACCCCACTTTGAGTACACTCACTGGGCCAGTGGAAATTGATATCGAAAGCACGTTGTGTCAGTGGAAATACCTCATGTGGTAACCAGATTTCCAGGAGGAACTTGCTGAGGTTATCACGCTCCTGGTATAACTGCCCGGGATACATTGAATAGGCTGCATCCCTGACACTGCCGACCCGCACCGCCACAATTTTCCGTTCTGGCATTACCTCCTGCAGGCGGTCCCTGACAGAGTACAGTAGTTCCGATTGCTTGGCAGGACGGAGGAAGCCGGTCTCACCAAGCACCACGGTCTCCATGTCAAGTAATACCCGCTGTTTCTCCAGGGCATTTTTTGTCTCTTGATCCAGATCCGACCTGTAAAGCAGGAAGTCATTCACCTTCTCCTTAGCCTCCTGGCGGCTCAAGCTGCAAACATCAGGATAGGAATGTACACCGTGCCTTATGAGATAGACCTTGTTGCTGCATTCCGGGAATGCCAAGGTTACTGCCCGGTAGACCCCGTGGCTAAAGACCGTTATTGCTTCGACATAGGGCAATAACATACTAAGTAATTCATACTGCCGGTGGCCTAACCCACTGGGTGTTTCCGGGCTCTGAAAGTGTAGGGTGTGGAAGGAGACCACCTTGGGCACATCTAGCCCTTTAAGCATGGCTACGAACCGGTCATCGTCCGGCCAGATACCAAATTCATGCTGAAACCAGAGGACTACACCTTTATCCTCAACCTCAGACTCCTTCAGCCCCTGGCGAATCGCCTCGGCAGAATACCCGTCTCTCCCCGGAATGCCGTACCAGACTCTATCGGTGGCTAACTTGCCATCGCCGACCAGTGGTGCACCGTACCGGTCAAGGTCAAAAGACAATATCCCCCACTGGCCAGCCGGACAGACACGGGTCAGGAAGCTGGTATAGTCTGCTATGCCACACATTATCGGGGGATAAGGCCCGACAAAGTAAATCGACACCATTCCCGATGCTCCCTCCCCGGTTTCGGAAAAACTGGCCATCAGGATATATCACGCCCGGCACATTATACTTTAGTATATCAACCGCGTAGATGCCTATCAACTACGAAATGGGATTACCATAAGGCTTTCAACCGGGGTGGGAGGGCAGTGCTTTAACGGGAGAAATTCCACCTTGCCAGTTCCCAGAGAACCGAAAGGCTTCTTCCCGCCTGCAATGTAGCACTTGTTTCGAAGGGATTATGAAACATGCAGTCGGTGCAACAGGGGCTTAAATACCGGATAAGCTTCTAATATATCTTCCAGAAGATGATGACTGCCTTTTCACCACCGGGATAACTCAAGACGTCATCTCCCGAGCCGGGCAGGGTAATTGAACCGTGGGGGAGGATATCAATATTGGTGTACCCGGCTACAGCACCGTAGAAATCCATGTGAGGCTGGAACTCAACCGCACCTTCAACAGACAT
>CP070645.1:1583661-1587152 GCA_020354275.1 Dehalococcoidales bacterium | reverse complement strand
TTGTGCCCGTCGGGGTGCTTCCTGCTTCTCGATACCGGCATGGAATATCGTCCGAGCCACGTCGTGGCGTATGGTGTCCAGCAGTATCTGGAACTGGGCATACCCCTCCTTCTTATAAGCATCCACCGGCTTTACCTGTCGCAGGCTCTGCCAGCTCGCTTCCTGGCGCATATATTCCATATTGGTCAGGTGCTCCACCCATAGGTTGTCGATGGCGCGCAGCATTACCAGGCGCTCCAGCATCCTGATGTTATCGTCGCCCAGCTCCTGCTCGCGTTGCTGGTATAACGCCTCTGCCTGAGCTTTAAAATCTTCAACAATCTGGTTGGTTTTCAGTGAATCATCAAGACCGGCACTCGTTCCCGAAGGCAGGGGAAAGATGCTGGAAATTTCGGCAATCAGGCCGTTCTTGTCCCAGCCGTCGTCGTAGTCACCCGGGCTATGGGCTGAAACCGCGGCTTCAATTTCCCCATTGACCATGTCAAGGATGTTCTCCTTCAGGTTAACCCCGCTCAGTATCTTCCTTCTTTCGTCATATATAAGTTCACGTTGCTGGTTGACCACGTCATCATACTCGACGAGGTGTTTACGGATGTCGAAGTGGTAACCCTCTACCCTGACCTGGGCGCCTTCTATGGTGCGGTTGATAATGTTATTTTCAATGGGGGTATCTTCACCCATACCGGCCCACTCCATAAAGCCTTTTACCCGGTCACCCCCGAAGCGTTTGACGACATCATCCTCCAGAGAAACATAAAACCGCGAGCTACCCGGATCCCCCTGACGGCCGGACCGGCCGCGGAGCTGGTTGTCAATCCGCCTGGCTTCATGGCGTTCCGTGCCGACCACGTGCAGACCTCCCAGCTTGACGACGCTGTCGTGTTCCTTCTGCCATTCCTGCTGGTCTCTATCTGCCGGGTCACCGCCGAGTAAAATATCAACACCCCGGCCGGCCATATTTGTGGCCACCGTCACCGCCCCGAGGCGGCCTGCCTGGGCGATGATACCGGCTTCTTTCTCATGGTATTTGGCATTGAGTACCTCGTGTTTAATACCCCTCCTCTTCAGGAGGTCGGAAAGGATTTCAGATTTCTCGATAGACACCGTGCCGATTAGAACCGGCTGGTTCATTTTATGGTGCTGCTCAATCTCATTTACCACAGCCTTGAACTTGAACTCCTCATCTTTATAGATAAGGTCGGAGTTGTCCTGACGTATCATCGGCTCATTGGTGGGAATAACCACCACCTCAAGCCGGTATATTTTATGGAACTCTTCAGCCTCGGTGAGGGCGGTGCCGGTCATTCCGGCCAGTTTGCCGTACATGCGGAAATAGTTCTGGAAGGTAATGGTGGCGTAGGTCATGCTCTCCCGCTGAACCTTTACCTTCTCCTTGGCCTCCAGTGCCTGATGCAACCCCGCCGAGTAGCGGCGCCCGGTCATCATCCGTCCGGTAAACTCGTCAACGATAACCACCTTACCATTCTGGACTACATAGTCTCGGTCGCGCTTGTATAAGACCTGGGCTTTGAGGGCGCTGTCCAGGTAACGTGTCAGCGAGTAGTTCAACGGGTCATAGAGGTTTGGTGCCTGCAGCAGACCGTCCCTCTTCAGCTGCGCTTCCACGGTGCTGATACCGGCGTCAGTCAGGGTCACCGAGCGCATCTTGGCATCAACGCTATATTCAATATCAGGGCGCAGACGGGGAACAATGCGGGCAAATACCTGGTACTTCTGACCGGCTTCCTCGGCCGGCCCGCTGATGATAAGCGGGGTACGCGCTTCGTCAATCAGGATGTTATCAACCTCATCAACGATGGCGTAGTTCAGGGTACGCTGCACGCACCGCGACAGGTCGATGGCCATGTTGTCGCGCAGGTAGTCGAACCCGAAATCATTGTTGGTGCCATAGGTAATGTCGGCTTCGTAGGCTTCGCTCCTCGTCACGGGCCGTAAAAAGTGCCACTTCTGCTCTTCGTCCTGGTATTCGGGGTCATAGATAAAGGCAGTCTCGTGCTGGATGCTGGCCACGGATACTCCCAAGAAATTATAGATCGGCCCCATCCACTGGTGGTGTTTCTTGGCCAGATAGTCATTAACGGTTACTAGGTGGCAGCCCTGGCCGCTCAGTGAATTAAGGTACAAGGGCAGGGTGGCTACCAGCGTCTTGCCCTCGCCGGTTCTCATCTCGGCGATTTTACCCTGGTGCAGCACTATTCCACCCATTAGCTGGACATCAAAGTGGCGCTGGCCGATAGTCCGCTTGGCGGCTTCACGGACGGTGGCAAAGGCCTTCGGTAGAAGCTCATCAAGCGTGGTCCCGGAACCCAGCCGCTCCCTGAATTCGCCGGTCTTGGCGCGGACCTCGCTGTCACTCAGTTTCTCAAAATCGGCCTCCAGCCGGTTTATCTCATTAACCGTCGGCTGTAACCGTTTCAGTTCCTTCTCATTTGAGTCAATAAGGTTACCCAGCCATTTAAGCACAATTAGCCTCCCTCATTATCATCCTTACCCCATTCATCAAAGCTGCTTTAACCATCGCTCTTAAGTAAACAGGGCGCCCACTGATTGCCCGGTGTGGATGCGTTTTATAGCTTCACCGAGCAGAGGGCCTATGGGCAAGACCCCGATTTTGTCGATCCTTTTATCATTGCAGATGGGGATGGTGTCGGTAACGGTAACTTCCCTTACCGGGCACGAGTCCAGCCTTTGAATAGCCGGTCCGGAAAACACCGGGTGGGTGCAGCAGGCGTATATCTCACTGGCGCCGCGCTCCAGGAGAATAGAGACAACATTAACCATGGAACCGGCCGTGTCTATCTCATCGTCAACGATAAGGGCTGGTCTATCTTTGACTTCCCCGATAACGTTAAGGGCTTCCTTACGGTCAGCATTACCCAGGCGTCTCTGTTCGATGATGGCCAGGGGCGCATTGAGCCTGGCGGCCACGTCACGGGCCTGCTTGGAAATGCCGATGTCGGCAGCTACCACCACCAGGTTTTCAAGCTCCCTCTTTTTGAAATAATCGCTGAGCAGGTAAATGGCGGTCAGTTCGTCAACGGGTATGCTGAAAAAGCCCTGGATCTGCGCGGCATGCAGGTCTACCGTCAACATACGGTTGGCACCGGCTACGGTAATCAGGTCGGCAATCAGCCTGGCGGTTATCGGCACCCGCGGTTGGTCTTTGCGGTCGCTACGGCCATAACCGTAGAAGGGGATTACCGCGGTGATACGCTTGGCCGAAGCCCTTTTCAGGGCATCAAGCATGATCAGTAGCTCAACCAGGTTCTTGTTGACCGGGGAGCATATCGGTTGAATAACAAAGGTGTCCCGTTCGCGGACATTGTCTAGGACTCGTACGAATATGTTCTCCTTGCTAAACTCAAAGACCTCTGCTTTACCCAGGGGTATGCCCAGGTATTCAACAATAGACTCGGCCAGGGCGGGATGGGCATTACCGGTAAACACTTTCAACTCGTCCATCTTCAATA
>CP070645.1:1576164-1583561 GCA_020354275.1 Dehalococcoidales bacterium | reverse complement strand
ATGTCCGATGCCCTAAGCGGTGATATTCAAGAGGTAGCCAACAAGTCCTTTGACTGTAATATGTGCGGCCTTTGTGCCGCCCGTTGCCCTCAGGGCCTGGTGCCCTATCATATCGCCCTTCTTTGCCCGCGTCTGTACGGTCATTACCTGGCCCCGGTCTCCAAACACCTGGATGAGCGGATTGCCGGGCTTGAAAGCGGTGAGTTCGATGACGAACTGGAGAAGCTGAAAAAGATGGACGAGGACGAACTGCATAGCAAATATGAGGAACGTGACATTGAGCCGGCCTATTGAGAACGGTTGGAACAAGGAGTTAGCCAATGTATCCCGCTGACATGGAAACAAGCATCGGTAAGGTGGTAGCCACCAGGGAGAGGCGGCTTAAGGAAGCCCTGCCCCGTCTCAGTGAAGCTGAGAAAACGCCGCTGTTGCAGAAATACCACCCTGATTATATAGAGGAAAGTATGCGCCAGCTACAGGTGGGGCCGAACCGGGGAGAAAAAGCCCCCAACGAGCTGGCCGATTTGCTGGAGGGGAATAGCCGTGTCGACCCCGATAAGGTTGATCTCGGTAGGGTTGATTATGATGTGGGTGTTCTGGTGATCGGTGGTGGCGGGGCCGGGGCTTCGGCAGCCCTGCTGGCCCAGGAGAACGGTGCCAGGGTGCTGCTGGCCACCAAGCTGCGGCTGGGTGATGCCAACACCGTGGGTGCCCAGGCGGGAACCCAGGCGGCTGACAGGCCCAATGATTCGCCGGCCATTCACTACCTGGACACGGTGGGAGGTGGCCGTTTCACCAATATACCGGAACTGGTGGAGGCGCTGGTCAAGGACGCCCCTTCGGCGATTAAGTGGCTGGAAGAGCTGGGAGTAAACTGGGATAAAGAGGTGGACGGCTCGATGCACGAGTTGTCCGGGGGTGGTGCCTCACGGCGGAGACTGCATTCCGCCCGTGACTATACCGGCCTGGAGATAATGCGCGTATTGCGCGATGAAGTAAGGAATAGGGGCATTGATTGTCTCGAGTTCTCACCGGCTATAGAGCTGCTTCTGGGTGATAAGGGACGGGTTGCTGGCGCCGTGCTGGTCAATCTGGAGACGAACCAGATAATCCTAGTACGGGCCGGGGCCGTAGTCATGGCCAGCGGAGGGATAGGCAGGCTGCATCTTCAGGGTTTCCCCACCACCAACCACTACGGCGCTACCGCCGACGGCCTGGTACTGGCCTACCGCGCCGGTGCCGAGCTTATCTTTATTGATACCATGCAGTACCACCCCACCGGGGTTGCCCATCCAGTGCAGATTATAGGGCAGCTGGTTACCGAAAAGGTGAGGACACTCGGGGCGCAGTTGGTGAATGTTGATGGGGCGCAGTTTATCATGCCTCTGGAGCCGAGAGACTTGGTGGCCTCGGCGATTATAAGGGAGTGCCATGAACGCAAGCTGGGCATTGATACGCCGACCGGGGAAATGGGCGTATGGCTGGACTCGCCGATGATAGACATTATCCGGGGTGAGGGGACCGTTGCCCGCGAATTGCCGGCTATGGTCAGGCAGTTTGCCCGTTATAATATTGACATTATCCGGGAGCCGATGCTGGTCTATCCCACTCTTCATTATCAGAATGGCGGCATCAGGATTGACCCCGCTGGGGCGACCAGTGTACCGGGGCTGTTTGCCGCCGGTGAATGTGAGGGAGGGGTGCACGGTCGCAACCGGCTGATTGGCAACTCGACGCTGGACCTGTGTGTCTTCGGCAGGAGGGCGGGTAAGGCGGCGGCTCAGTATGCCCGGGAAGCCCGACCGGCAACGCTGACGCTGGACCACGTACGCCGCTGGCAGCAGGGGCTGGAGCAGGCGGGTCTTTCCGGGGAAAGGCCGGTCTCACCGCAGCTATTGCCCGATTACGCCCGGCAGGTACCTGATTACCTGTCACTGCATTCCAGGCAGGCAATGTCGGGCGGGCAGATGAAGATAACCTGATATCGGAGGGTGGTATGCCGTTATACCGGCAGCGCGACGTTGCCGAAATCGAAGCTATTTTAAATGAAATCCTGAATACCGCCAGTCCGCCCGTGGGCCGTTGCCGGCTGCTTTCCAGCGGGATCAATCCAGCCCATGCACTGGACATTGCCGAAGACATCAGTGGCCACCAGGAGTGCCTGGGTTGTGGCAACTGTATTGATATCTGCCCGTTCCTGTTCCGGGAGCCTTCCCGCCGTGAGAAGACGGAGCAACGTAGCTCGATGGCGCTAGAGAGCGTGGTCGGGGAGGACTGTGACCGGTGCGCTGCCTGCGTTCTAGTCTGCCCCCAGGTTGATACCACTATCAAGAACTATATAGTAAATCGCCGGATGGTTGAAGTAATGTCACGTCTGGAACAGCGTATCGGCGATGAGAGTGAGCCAGATTTAGACCTCTTCCTTGAGGAAGCCATTAATCCCGCCTAATCCCTTTGAGAAGGAACCAGAGTGGATTTTGAATTAGATGAAGAACTGAAGATGATACAGGGCCTGGTGAGGGACTTTGTCAGTGAGCAGCTCAGGCCGCTGGAGAGAGACCTGATGGGACGGGCAGGTGACCTCAGCGATGCCTGTATATCACTCCCGGTAGAGCAGGAAGACAGACTGGTCAGGATGGTACAGGAGATGGGGATGTGGGGAGCCAGCGTGCCCGAGGAGCTGGGTGGCGTAGGGCTGAGTACCCTGGGTACCTGCCTGGTCGAGGAAGAGTTGGCCCAGACAGTCATACCCTTTGGCCTGGGTGACGTGACTCCGATTCTCTATGACTGCAATGACCGGCAGATGGAGAACTACTTCCTGCCAGCCCTCTACCGGCAGAAAAAGCCCTATCTGGCATTGATGGAGCCGGAAAAAGGGGGTGAAATCGCGGGGATGGCGATGAGGGCAGAACGGGAAAATAGCAGCTATATTCTCGATGGCCAGAAGTTGTCGTTTACCCAGGCCAGCGGTGAATATTTTGCCGTGGTCTTTGCTGTTACTGAAGGTACCAGGGGCAGGGAAGGGGTAAGTTGTTTCCTGGTGGACAAAGACGCCCCGGGGTTCAGTGTGGCCGGTGGTGAAGAAAAAGCGGGGTGGCAGGCGCAGCTGGCGGAGCCGTTATTCTTATCCTTTGACCAGTGCCGGGTGCCGGTGAAAAATATACTGGGAGAGGTAAACGGGGCCTTCCATCTGGGTGAAAAATGGCTTCCTGCCCGGCGGGTTGTGCGCGGAGCCAGGTGCGTTGGCGTGGCTCAGAGGTTGCTGGAGGAAGCAACAATACAGGCGGAGTCGTGGCAGTCTTTCGGGCAGCCGGTTTACGGCCGGATGGATATACAGGCATCTCTATCCGCCATAGCCATGGATATACATGCCGGCAGGTTAATGGTTTACGAAGCTGCCTGGAGAGCGGACAGGGGGGAATCCATCCGTAATAAGACGGCTATGGTCAAGCTGTTTACCACCCAGATGGTTTACCGAGTTATTGATGAGGTTACCCATATTTACGGCGGGCCTGCCTATGTTGCCGGATTACCGATGAAAAGGCTCTGCCGCCATGCCCTGGCAGCCAGCGCTGCCGAGTTTGCCCTGGATGTGCAGAGGAATATAATCGCCCGGGAGCTCTTAAAAGGCCTGAAGGTATAACAGGAGACTAGGGATATGGTCAAGGAAATTATTTTACCACTAACCGATGAAACTCTGGAAGAGCTTAGAAGCGGGGATAGTGTTTTACTCACCGGTGTTATCTACGTCGGCCGTGATGCTGCCCATAA
Organism: Dehalococcoidales bacterium; assembly: GCA_020354275.1. GTDB lineage: Bacteria > Chloroflexota > Dehalococcoidia > Dehalococcoidales > UBA2162. Next base: position 1,579,790 of record CP070645.1, on the reverse strand, counting down.
GAGAATGGTTGAGGCTCTGGATAGCGGTAAACCCCTGCCATTTGATATTAGGGGGCAGATAATATATTATATGGGTCCAAGCCCACCGCGGCCCGGCCAGGTTATTGGCTCGGCTGGGCCGACCACCAGCGGTCGCATGGATGCTTATGCACCGCGCCTGATGGCTGAGGGGTTAAAGGGAATGATAGGAAAAGGTGTTCGCTCACCGGCGGTGAAAGAAGCTATGAAAAAGTACCGGGCAGTCTATCTGGGTACCATTGGCGGTGCCGGGGCTCTAATCTCGCAGAGTATCCGGAAGTCAGAAGTGGTAGCCTATGAGGAACTCGGTGCTGAGGCGGTACGCCGTCTGGAGGTCAGCGATTTCCCGGCCACGGTAGTAAATGATATCCACGGTGGCGACCTCTACCAGGAAGGAAAAGCCAGGTACAGGGTTGGTTAAAAGTGAGAGATGATGGTCTGAAAACCGACTATGATTACATAATTGTCGGTAGCGGAATTGCCGGGCTGTATACTGCCCTGCTGGCCGAGGAACGGGGCAGTGTTCTGGTTATTACCAAGGGCAGTATTAATGACTGCAATACCAGGTTTGCCCAGGGGGGAATTGCCGCGGCCATCGGTCGCGATGACTCAACGGATATGCACTACCAGGACACCATTGCCGCTGGTGATGGTCTCTGTGATACTGAAGCAGTCCGTATTCTGGCCGATGAAGCCCCTGACCGTATTACCGAGCTGGTCAACTTCGGGGTGCCATTCGATACTGTGGATGGCGAGATTGCCCTCACCCGGGAAGCAGCTCACAGTATGCCACGAATCCTGCACGCCGGTGGTGATGCCACCGGTGAACACATTGAGGTTACTCTCAGCAGCCGGGTACGTTCATCTAAAATCCGTGTCCTTGAGGATTCCCTGGCCACTGAAATAGTACTGGAAAAGGGGGCTGTCGCTGGTATCAAGGTGCTGGACTCCCGTAGAGGTAAGGTAGACCGGTTCAGTTGCCGTCTGCTGGTGCTGGCTACCGGTGGTGTCGGGCAGCTATTCAAGTTCAATACCAATTCCGAGGTGGCTACCGGGGATGGCGTTGCCCTGGCCTTCAACGCTGGGGCTGAGGTTACCGATATGGAGTTCTACCAGTTCCACCCCACGGCTCTCCGTATTCCCGGGGTGACCCCGTTTCTAATATCAGAGGCGGTCAGGGGAGAAGGCGGGATTCTACGCAATGAAAATGGTTACGCCTTTATGAAAGACTATACGTCCAGCGGTGACCTGGCGCCACGGGATGTTGTCGCCCGCAGCATTCTGTACGAGATGCAGAAGACAAACTCCGACAGGGTATATATTGATGTTACCCACATGTCTCCGCGCACTATCACCACCCGTTTCCCCCATATATATCGTTTCTGCCTTGAACAGGGCCTGGACATTACCAGAGACCAGATACCGGTAGCCCCGGCCGCCCATTACATGATGGGGGGTATTAAGACCAATAGCTGGGGGCAGACCACCATCGCCGGGCTGACGGCCTGTGGTGAGACGGCCTGTGTCGCTGTCCACGGGGCCAACCGTCTGGCTTCCAATTCCCTCCTGGAAGCGGTTGTCTTCAGTAAGAGAGTCATTGACCATAACAGCCATGCTGGAGAAATGCAGGTGCTGTCTCCTGATTGGGATAAAGGAGTCTACCACTCACTCGGTCAGAGACCGCCCCCGCAAAATGTACCAGAGCCGGACCTGGCTACTCTACAGAGCCTGCTCTGGGACAGGGTAGGTATTATCCGCAATCAGCAAAGCCTTAACGAGGCCGCTGATATTCTAGCAGCCTGGCAGACGATGTTACCACCGTCAGTGGACCGGCCGTCTTGCGAACTACATAACCTGGTGTTAATCGGCCGTCTGGTGACGGAGGCGGCTCTTATCAGAGAAGAAAGCCGCGGGGCCCATTTCCGTTCTGACTTTCCGCAGAGTTCCAAAAGCTGGCAGCGTCACATCATTTTCACCAGATGAATCAGGTGTACCGATGCCGGTTGTTTCCCGTAAATATATTTTTGTGAATACCTGAGCTGTCTACTCTTCGATCTTCTCCATATCCTCGCCGCAACAGACCAGGGTTCCCCCGCCGACCTCGGTTACCGTGACCTCGTTACCGCAGATATTACAGCGGTATTTTTCGCCTACTTCTTCAACGGCCATTTAATCCTCCCCGCAGGTGTTTATTTTATGTAGCCAGATTCTGCATTCTGCTGGCATAAATGTCAATACCCTGTATGGGAGCTACGGCACTATCCTCTCAGGTGTAGGGTTGGGAGAAAACCATTACTGAAAACAGACCGTATCCTAACTAAAACATTACCTTCTTTATCGTTGTTTAGACCTGCCGTTGTTAATATTTCACATATGAACAACGCAAATGATTGCGAACAATGTATGTGACTAGAAGTAGAATATGCTCAGGATACCTTAAGAAGGTAAGTACTAGTTAGTAAATGAGACAAAGCAAAGGAGGAGGAAGATGAAAAATATACAGGGAGTAAGGCGGATTCTGTTGAGCCTGGTGATAATTGCCCTGGTCGCTTCTTCGGTTACGGTAGGGGCGATGGCACTATGGACAGACACCGAGACCAGTGCGTCCAATACCTTTACCGCGGGGACGATAGACCTGGCTCTGACCAACGGTAGTCCGTTGCCGTTCAATGTAACGGCGATGGCGCCGGGGGACAATGTAACCGGGACCATAGACGTGACCAACAGTGGTACGCTGGAATTACGCTATGCCATGACCACCACCGGTGATGCTGCCAGCATCCTTGATGAGCAGCTTGACTGTGAGATCAAGGTAGGGGCTGTCACCCTGTACAGCGGCAAGTTATCCAGCGCCGTTATTGGTGACCCGGCGCAGGGTGCCCAGGCCGGGGACAGGACGCTGATAGCCACTGGCAGTGAGACGCTGACCTTTACCGTCGGCATGCCCATAGACACCGGTGACGGCTATCAGGGCACGAGCTGCAGCGTTGACTTCGTCTTTGCTGCCGAGCAGACCAGCAATAATCCTTAGGTAATCAAGCAATGACTGATTATGGGGGAAGCACCAGCCGCTTCCCCCTCACTTAACCTTAAGTCGGGTGGATGGGGAAATGCGACACAGACTGCTGATAGTTTTAATAATAATTGGCCTAATTGCTGGCCGGAGCGCTCTGGGGACCACGTCATATTTTGGCGATAGCAACCAGAATACCGGTAACACCTTCGAAGCCTGGGTTTCTAACATATGGGTGCAAACCACTCAGGCTGATTTCGAAGCTGGAGTCCCCAATAACGTTGATACTTCATCAAGCCCCGGGGATATCATGCTCGAAATTGTTTCTAGTGATACGGTAACAGATACCTTTAATGATGAGACGATGATTGCTTCCAAGACCAACCTTGACGTTGCCGGTGGCCAGGTTATACTTACCATTAGTAGTCCAAGCGGAACCGAGACCCTGAGGCCAAATACGGTTGGCACTTACTCACAGTGTGACCCGGTGGGTGCCTCCTTTAACTACCAGTGTGTTTATGACGCAGTGGCTGATGAGGATACTACCTACGTCGAGACGAGGTTTGGTGCCACTGAACTAGACATGTATAATTTT
>CP070645.1:1570324-1576064 GCA_020354275.1 Dehalococcoidales bacterium | reverse complement strand
CTGCCGGGTGCGATATAACCGGCCTGGACCTTTCTACCCACATGCTCAGGAAATGCCGGGAAAAACTGGATATGCAGCCAGTAGAAGTACAGGAGCGGGTAAAACTGGTCCGGGGAAACATGACCGGCTTTGATACCGGCGAGACATATCAGCTAATTGCGATACCGTTCCGGGCTTTCCAGCATCTGATCTCGGTTGAAGACCAGAAAGGCTGCCTGACCAGCATCAATAAACACCTTGCTCCCGACGGTCTCTTAAGCTTTGATGTCTTCCACCCCTACCCCCCCAGACTAGTCCATAACCCGGAATACATGGTCGAAGTGGAAGACCTGCCTGAAACACAGCTGCCCAACGGCAGAACTGTCCGGCGCACCAGCAGAATGGCGGGTTTCCACCGCGACCAGCAGTACAATGATATAGAACTGATATACTATATTTCCCACCCTAACGATAGAACAGAAAGGCTGGTGCATTCATTCCCGATGCGGTATTTTTATAGATACGAGCTTGAGCACCTGCTGGAACTCTGCGGATTCAGAGTTGTCGATTTATTCGGGGATTTTGACAAATCGGAATTTTCTAGTGATTCTCCGGAAATGATATTCGTCGCTGGTAAAAAATAGAAGTAATGAATAAAATTACTGGAATAAAGGCTATTTCGTTCGATGCCGACGGTACACTGTGGGACTTTGAAAAAGTCATGCAGCAGTCACTTAGTCATGTGTTAAAGGAACTGGGAGAAATTGAACCCCGAGTAGCAGCCATGCTCAATATTGACAAGATGATAGAAATAAGAAACAGGGTGGCCGAGGAATTGAAGGGAAGGATTACCAATCTTGAGGCTATTCGACTCGAAGCTTTTAGACAGACACTGACAGAAATCGGCAGGCCTGACGACACTTTAGCATCTCATCTCAATGAAGTATATCTCAAACACCGTTTTGAAGACATCGAACTCTTTGATGATGTTTTACCTACATTAAACGAACTACAGGGGAAATATACCCTTGGACTGCTCTCCAATGGCAATAGCTACCCGGAACGCTGTGGTCTTGAATGTATTTTCCAGTTTGTTGTCTTTTCTCAAGATTACGGAGTTGAAAAACCTGACCCCGAGTTCTTTCAGATTGCCCTGAAAGAAGCTGGCTGTTCAAAAGAGCAACTACTCAACGTGGGCGACTCCCTAAACAATGATGTTATCGGCGCCACTGATGCTGGCATTAAATGTGTCTGGCTTAACCGAAAGAGAATAAATATCCCTAACGATGTTCAGGTAAAATATGAAATACACTCTCTATCTGAATTACTAAAAATACTATAATTCTTATAAAAAATGTCCAGTCCAAGAAACTATCAGACAGAAGCAATCATTATCAAGAAGACCAGGCTGGGTGAGGCAGACAGCATCCTTACCCTCTACACCCCGGAACTGGGCAAAATCCAGGGCTTTGCCAGGAGCCTCAGGAAACCAAAAAGCAAGCTGGCCGGACACCTGGAACTGTTGACTCACAGCCAGGTATCGCTGGCTCGCGGACGCAACCTGGACACCATCACCGGCAGCCAGACCATCACCAGCTTCCTCCCCCTGAAAACAGACCTTACCCTGACCTCCTATGCCCTCTACGCCACCGAGCTGGTCAACCAGTTCACCGCCGACCACGTTGAGAACTGTCCCCTGTTTCATCTACTCCTGGAAACAATGGAACAGTTATGCTCAGGCAGCAACCTTGAGCTACTCTTACGCTACTTTGAGTTACACCTGCTCGATGAAGTCGGCTACCGGCCTCAACTCCAGCAGTGTGTCATCTGTCACCAGCCGTTAGAACCCGTTATCAACGCCTTCTGCTCAAGCGCCGGCGGTGTAACCTGCCCCGGATGCCGTGCCAGCCAGCCATCAAGTTACCCCATCTCGGTCAACACCCTCAAGGTGCTGCGTTTCCTGCAGGATAATAACTATGATACAGTAAGCAAGTTAAAGATGGACCAGCCGTTATCACGAGAGCTGGAGACGGTTATGAGGGGGTACCTGAAGTTTCTACTGGAACGAGAAGTGAAATCAGTGGCCTGGCTGGACGACTTAAGGGGAAGTACCAATTCCCTTGAATAAAATAAATAACCCGATAAAGGCATTAGCTTCGGGATACTACCAGTTGAAGTGGGGAATCTAACGGGTTAAGAAGCTGAAACCGAATTAAATCAATGCGACATGGCACCTGTCACCAGCCAGTCACTTGTAGCTAAGGAGGGCGAAATGGTCAGGGGTTTAGCCGCAAGAATCCCACAGATAATTGCCATCGTATCAATCTCTCGAGACGGGAAATTGAACCTGAAAAAGGCTGTTATGAAGCACCTCGGGATTCAGAAAGTGGAAAGGCTATTTCTGGATAAGCAAAACGAGATACTTATATCAGCGGTAGAAGGTAACGGCGAAGAGCTACCAGCATTGGCAGGCAACAAGCTTCGTTTACCGGAAGAGATCCTCAACAAACTGGATTTATCCAGTAACTCAATGGTGGGATTTATTCAGAGAGAACACGCGGTAGCTATAAAGAAGGTTGATATTATAGAGGAGGAAGGGGAGAGAACAGGGTTATTCGACATTGAAACACCAAATAAGATAACAAGAAAAGCTATGACTACGCCCATGCCGGAGCAGCTTCTACCCCGGCTCGAGGAGCAATATAAAGACCTCAAGCTGAATTACAATGTCAGGAGTTTCCTGAGAGGTCGGCAGACCGTAGAAGCCTGGCAGGCACGGAAGGTGCTGGGGATACTCGAAGCATCAGACGAGGGCCTGCGAGTGGAGCTGATAAGTGAGAGATTAGAAAAGCAGGATGAAGACGGTTCCTGGGCGAAAAGTGTAACCGTTACCGCCAGAAACCTGAGGGAAATAGCCGCACTAGGCATGACCGGAGAGGATGAGGAGATAAAGAGGGCGGTGCAATGGCTATTAGACAGGCCGCAATCCCGGCACAATCCGGGCATGTGGTTCCTGACTGACGAGTTGGTTGAGGAGCAGCAAGATATTGTCCGCCGGAGAATTCAGCAAACCAGGGGTAACAGACCCAGGTTCAGAAAGAGGCCGGCTTCAGAGATTAAGATGGTCAAGGCGGGAGATGACCTGATACGCAACTCTTGCGGACCGAGAATAATGTGGCCGAACGCCCTGGTGCTGGAGGCGTTGCTGTCACTGGGATATGAAGATAGCGAAAGAGTCCAAGTATGTATACGGACACTGATGGTTCGGGAATGGTGTGAGTGCGGGTATAGTCATGGATTTAGCGACTCAAGAAGGAAAGAACCTTACTCGACAGAAGAGATAGAGAATATCGAGAAAGCCTGTATCGTACAATACCGATATGGCGGTCTAAGAGGTTTGAAAGAACTAAGGGAAAATCGGGCCTACGCGGGAACGCAAAGACCTCGAGTAGCCCGTATTCATAGGGACGAAACTGACGAATATGCTTTGTTAGGGTGGACTTCTACTCAAAATTGCGAGTGGATGACGACCAGGGCCCTAAGTCTGGTCAAGAATAGTGATGCCAGGCGAGTAGCCGAAGCTCATCTGTGGCGGTTTACAGGACTCCAGAATACGCCTGACGGTAAATTCTCCAGCCCTTTTGGCGAACGGTGGTTTTCAAAAGCCGGCTACCTGGAGATCATTGCTGGATATGACATGCCGGTAGCTAAGGTAGCCATATTCCGCTCTATACCATGGATTCTTGAGAATCAGAACGAAGACGGCTCCTGGGGAGAAGAACCGGAAAGAGAAAGCGCCACCCTGGCTGTAATAAAAGCCCTTAGGAATGTAAAGCTTATCTAAACTAAAAATAGATAGAGACAATCGGCAACGGGATTGCCTATTCCGTCCAAATTGACAGCAATCTACCAGGATAGCTAATATAGAACACAGATTCCAAACTGTATTTTTATTATTTATCAAAAGCTATCAGGAGAGAAATGACATCCAGACTGGAACGAATAACCCAGCAACGGCTGGAGAAGCTCAACCGGATTAAGGCCAGCGGTACCGACCCATACCCCCATCGCTACCACAGGACTCACACCGCAGAGCAAGCCGTCGAGCAATTGCACAAGCTAGAATCAAAAAACACCACTGAAGATACAGCCAGTGTTGCCGGGCGTATTATGGCCCAGCGTAAGATGGGCAAGAACGTCTTCATTGACCTCCGCGACGGCTCCGGGAAGATACAGCTTTTATTCCAGAATATCAACCAGTTTGACCAGGAAAAAACGGAACTGTTCGACAACCTGGATATCGGCGATTTCATCGGGGTTAGCGGCAATCTATTTCGAACCAGAACGGGTGAACCCACCATTGGCGTGGGCGATTTCAAGCTGCTGGCCAAGTCACTCCGTCCCCTGCCCGAGAAGTGGCACGGCCTTCAAGATACCGACCTGCGCTACCGCCAGCGTTATCTCGACCTGGTCAGTAACCCCGAGGTCCGCGACACATTCAAGGTGCGTAGCCAGGTTATTACCAGCATAAGGCAGTTCCTTAATCAGCGAGGATTTCTGGAAGTGGAGACGCCGGTACTCCAGCCCTCGGCAGGTGGCGCCCTGGCCAATCCATTTATCACCCGTCATCAGGCACTCGACCAGGACTTCTACCTCCGTATTGCCACCGAGCTCCACCTCAAGCGGCTGATCGTCGGCGGATTTGACAGGGTATATGAACTGGGGCGTACTTTCCGCAACGAAGGCATAGACACCAGACACAACCCGGAGTTTACCCTGCTGGAGAGTTATGAAGCCTATGCCGATTATAACGATGTCATGAAAATGGTGGAGGAGATGGTATCTGAAATCAGCCAGCAGGTCCTGGGCACCAAAGAGATCCATTTCGATAATGCAACGATTGATTTATCGCCACCCTGGCGGCGTATTACCCTGCGTGAAGCCGTAGTAGAGCATAGCGGCATTGACTTCGTTAAATACCCTACTGCCAACGAGTTACGAGAAAAGATGCAATCAATGAATATTGAGGTCGACCCTGATAAGAACTGGGCCAAACTGGTTGACGAAATCCTGAAAACCAATGTCAGGCCCGGACTAATCCAGCCCACGTTCGTCTGTGACTATCCTGTCTCAATGTCACCGCTGGCCAAGAACAAAGCCAGTGAAGAGAGGGTGGTTGAGCGTTTCCAACCCTATATCGGAGGTCTGGAGATAGGAAACGCCTATACCGAGCTAAATGACCCGGTCAAGCAGAGGGAGCGCTTTGAAGAACAACTGAAAGAACGCCAGGCAGAAGGAGAGAGATGGACTATCGATGAAGACTACCTCCTGGCGCTGGAATACGGCATGCCCCCTACCGGAGGGCTGGGGATTGGCATCGACCGCCTGGTTATGCTGTTTACCAACCAGCAGTCAATCCGTGAGGTAATCCTCTTCCCCCAGCTCAAGGATAAACCATGAAGGAGAGCACCAGACAGAACTCTTTTCGAGGTTTCCCAGTATGCAAATCATTGACCTGCTTCCAGATAATAAAAAAGCCATTCATCAAGCGGCAGCCCTGCTGGTCAGGGGTTTCTGGGAGCACTGGCCAGATGCCTGGCCCGATATGAAGGCTGCCATGAATGAAGTGCAGGAATCTTTTAATACTGGCCGGATAAACCGCGTTGCCATTGATGATAACGGGGAGGTACTGGGGTGGATCGGCGGTATCAGTCAGTATAGAGGTAGAGTGTGGGAACTCCACCCGCTGGTGGTCAGCCCT
>CP070645.1:1563199-1570224 GCA_020354275.1 Dehalococcoidales bacterium | reverse complement strand
TCTTGGTAAAGCGGTCGATAAGCCTCTTCATGCCGGGCGACAGCTTTTCCCAGATTTCTGGCCAGGGATAAGGGCCGATATCCGGTCCCGTGCCGGGCTTGATCAGTTCTCTAGGGTCTGGCTGTTCTTCTGTCTTTCTGTTCTTCGTAATTTCAGACATTGATTTCCTCCTTACTACAGTTCAGTTACAGTGTGCCAAGAATATCATGGCGAGTGTGAGAAGTCAAAGGGGGTATGAATCAAAAAAAACCATCAGCAGGTTTATCCATGCACTGCTGCAGGCTGTAGGGCCGCTGCTGGCCTTAAGGAGATACCTATGGCGGTTTATCCCGAACCTGAAGTGGATAAATCGATTCGATACTATATAGGATGAGTGGTAACAAACGAGGGCGTGTTTGGAGGTGATGTTGGCTTCATTAAATTCAATGGTGGAGCTGGGGGGATTCGAACCCCCTACCTTTTGACTGCCAGTCAAACGTTCTCCCGAGTGAACTACAGCCCCACGTGTTTGCCTGATACGTATTAGAATTTAGCAGAAAATAACCGGTAAGGCAAGTAAAGCCGGGTGGTAAGACTGGCTGTTTACCCGCACCAGGCTGAATTATCTTATACTGGTTCTGTAGTATATACCCAGGTGATTGCCAAATCACATAACTTAATGTATAATTTGCGCCGAATGGCTTGTTACTCTGGCAGATACCATCCCATCAGTTGCTGTGGTTATGATAACGAGGGGGATGGGGTGAAAATAGGAGGTTAAATATGAGAATCTGCCTCCTATGTTACCGGGGGAACCCCTATTGCGGCGGACAGGGAATCTATATCTACTATCTAGCCAGAGAGCTGCATAACCAGGGTCACGAAGTACACGTAATATCAGGGCCTCCCTACCCCGATGTGGCCGATGGAGTAATCCTGCACCCGGTGGAAAGCCTGAACCTCTACGAGACAGGGGATTCTCTGGTAAAGAGCCTGATGAGGGTGCGCAATCCAATCGACTTCTATGAATTCGCTGCTGTTTGTCTGGGAACGTTCCCGGAACCCCTTGCCTTCAGCCTACGGGCCTACAGACTTATTCGCGAGCTGATAAAAGAGTACCGGTTTGATATTATCCATGACAACCAGTGCCTGGGCTACGGGCTACTGATGATGAAACGGCTCGGTATCCCGGTTGTGGCCACCATCCATCACCCCATCCCCATTGATAGAAACCTGGAGGTATCTCAGGCTGACGGCCTCTGGGAGAAGTTCCGCCTGAAGAGATGGTATTCCTTCTGTTTTATGCAGGGCATAGTGTCGCGGCGCATGGAGAGGGTGATAACCGTTTCTGAAAGCTCGGTAGATGCCATTGAACGCTCTCTCAAGGTGCCGAGGGACAGGCTGCGGATGGTATATAATGGCATTGACAGCAACTTCTTCAAGAATGATGATAACGTGGCCAAGGAACCGAGAAGCCTCATCCTGGTGAACAGCAGCGAACAATCGGTCAAGGGCGTTTCTTACCTGTTGAAGGCCCTGCAGCTGCTCAAGAACGGGACGGACGTAAGGCTGAAGGTTGTCGGTACTCCTTCTCCGGACGGGCATAACATGAAGCTGGTCGAGGAGTATGGCCTGCAGGATATTGTTTCCTTTACCGGAAGGATAACCATGGAGGAACTGGTCAGGCACTATGTGTCCTCAGAGATATGCGTTGTTCCTTCCATCTACGAGGGGTTCGGTCTCCCGGCTGCGGAGGCGATGTCCTGCCAGCTGCCCGTTGTCAGTACCAGCGGTGGAGCCCTGCCCGAGGTGGTGGGACGGGACGGGGAAAGTGGTTTCATTGTACCGCCAGCTGACCCCGCTGCCATAGCCTCGGCGGTGGAACGTCTGCTCGAAGATGAGAGTTTAAGGAGGAAGATGGGCGCGACGGGTAGAAAGAGGATCGAGCAGAATTTTACCTGGGAGCAAGCCGCCAGGAAGACCGTGGAAGTGTACCAAGAGGTGTTATGAGTGCTTACCATCGACTACAGACTGCTGGGGGTCAGGGATGGTGAGCGGATTCTGGATATCGGCTGCGGAGGGGGCAGGCACAGCCTGGAAGCCTGTAAAATAGCCGATTGCCTGGTCTATGCCCTGGATGTTGATTCTGAGGAACTCGGTAATCTCAGGCAGCTGTTCCAGGCACTGCACGAGCAGGAAGAGGACAGGGGAAAATGGGCCCTGATCAGGGGCAATATACTCAACCTCCCTTTTCCGGACGCTTCATTCGATAAAATCATTTGTTCCGAGGTGCTGGAGCATATTATTGACGATGAAAAGGGTGTCAGTGAAATAGTAAGGGTGCTCAAGGACGATGGCATGATTGCCGTCAGTGTGCCAAGCTATCTACCCGAGGCAATCTGCTGGAAGCTATCGCGGGACTACCATAACCAGCCGGGGGGGCACATCAGAATATATAAGAACGGCGAACTGGCTTCAAAGCTTAAACAGAATAATCTCATTATAAATGCCACCCGCCACAAGCATGCCCTGCATTCCATCTACTGGATATTCCGCTGCCTTTTTGGCTACGGGAGGGAAAAAGCTATCATTCCCTCCCTTTATTACAGGTTCCTGGTGTGGGACCTGAAGACCGGCACCAGGATAGTACGTCTTATTGATGATTTCCTCAATCACATATTCCCGAAAAGCATCGCCTTTTATGCCAGTAAGGTGCACGGTGAGAGCAATGAACCTTGAACGGAAACAAAAGCCGGCTGTAATTCAGGGAATAATTGAGCAGCAGGCGCAATATATCAGCCGGACACAGCTTGCTTCGGGAGCCATACCGTGGTTTAAGGATGGAATAGCTGACCCCTGGGACCATATAGAGTGTGCCATAGCCCTTGACCTGTGCGGGCGGCATGAACAGGCCAGGAATGCCTACCGGTGGTTGGGTAAAAATCAGAACCATGACGGTAGCTGGTGGTTCAGCTACCGGAATAACATGCCTGCGGACTTCACCCGCGACGCCAATTACAGCTCTTACCTGGCTATCGGGCTTTGGTACCATTATCTACTCACCGGGGATGTGGACTTTATCGCCCAGATATGGCCGGCGCTAGAGAATGGCATCGGCTTCACCCTGGGCATGCAGCAGCCGACCGGTGAGGTCTACTGGGCGCGGGACATACATGGTAAGGCCGACCCGGGAGCCCTGCTGGCGGGGTCAAGCTGTATCTGGCAGAGCCTGCGCTGCGGGGTGAAGCTGGCCGGATTGCTGGGCAGGGATAAGCCGGACTGGGATGATGCCGCCGCCAGACTGTACCGGGCAATCAATCAGCAGCCTGAACTCTTTGACAGCTTCTCTGACGGCAAGCACAACTACGCCATGAGCTGGTACTACCCCGTCCTGGCCGGTGTTGTCAAAGGGAAGGAGGCCAGGGAGCGGATACGTGAACGCTGGGATGATTTTGTCATTGATGGCTGGGGTTGTAAGTGCCAGGTCGAGGAACCATGGTGGGTGACCGTGGCCGAGACGTGCGAGCTGGTCATGGCACTTAGCCGTATCGGGGAGGATGACCGTGCGGAAAAACTGCTGGATTGGATATTCAGACTGAGGGACTCGGACGGATGCTTCTGGACGGGGATTAAGATACCCGAGGAAGAAATCTGGCCGGATGGAGAGAAGCCCACCTGGGCATCAGCCGCGGTGGTTATGGCCCTGACCACACAGCTTGACGGCGAGGATGAGACCGGGGTCAGGTTCTTACCACAAATCCAATAACAGTGAAAGGCAGACTGATGGGTAGTTTTAAAAAAATATTGAGAAATGTTCTGGGACTGAGGACCGTGCCACCCGATTTTGTGGGTTACGAGAACCTGATTGCCTTCATGGAGAGCCGCCAGTTACACAGGCTGGACGGTGACATCGTTGAGATCGGCGCCTTCATGGGCGGGGGCACGGTCAGGCTGGCCAGATATGCCCAGAAATACGAGAAGGTGGTGTATGTTATCGACATCTTTAACCCCAGTCTCGACCAGACCGCCAGCCGGGGCGGGATGACGGCCTGCGAGGTCTATGAAGCCTATCTGGGAGGGAACCAGATGCTGGCCGTCTATCAGGAGGCGACCCGCGGTTTTGATAATATCGTTACTATTATCGAGGATTCAATGAAGGTCAGGTTCCCCGAAGAACAGAAGTTTGTCTTTGGCTTCGTTGACGGTTGCCATGAGAAGGCCCATGTCGAGAATGACTTCCATATCATCTGGCCACACCTGGTTTCCGGCGGGGTTATCGGCTGCCATGATTATAAATACGAGGACTGGTCGGAGGTAACCGAGGCGATCGAGGGGCTGATTGAGCAGCACAGGGATGAAATAGAAGAGATGCATGAAATCGTTGGCAGTTACGGAATTACCTCTATTCTGATGGTCAAGAAGTAATTACTCCCGGACAGTACTACCGTTTATAGTTGACGGTAAATCAGCGGGGCCTGCATTTCAGGACGATGACGTTACTCATTGCCGGGAAGCGGCAGGCCAGCCTTTCAAGCGTGTTCAGGATAGCGAGCGAGACCCTGCCGGGCAGCCTGTCCAGTAGTGCCCCCCAGAAGGGCACACCGAAGAGCAGCGATACCCCGGTGGACTGCTCTATTGCCAGATAGGGTTCAACCAGCTTTTTTAGAACGGGGTAATCGAACTCTAGGGTGTGGTCAGTGGGAACCAGCAGGACATCACGGTATTTCGCCTTTTCTCTGGAGAAGATTCCTATCAGCTTGAATAGTTGCCGACCCAGTTTGAAACCGAGGCTTTCGAAGTTGGTGACGGCGATTATTACCCTGCCACCGGGCTTCAGGACTCTGGCCATCTCTTCGATAGCCTTACCGGGGCTGGGGAAGTGATCGAGGGCCCCCTTGCAGATGACCCTGTCAAAGGAAGCTGGTCCAAAGGGCAGGTACTCGCCGGTTCCCTGAACCAGGTTCAGACCGGAGTTTTCACGGATGATACTCTCCAGGGCCAGCTCCAGCATCTTCCTCGACGGCTCAAGCCCGGAGCACCGACCGCCCTCTCCGGCCAGCGTGATGGCGTCGGTGGCCCGGCCGCAGCCGACATCGAGGATTTTGTCGCCTTTATCGGTGGCCAATGCACCCAGGGTAACTTCGTTCATCCGCCGGTAGAGGAAAGCGACATCGGGGTACGGCTTCTGGGGGAAGACGTGCCCGTCTTCCCAGTCCAGGTCAACCTTGCTGCTGTCAACACGTTCTGTTTTCATGGGATTGCCGAAGGTGCTGTATAACAGGTTGCCGGCAAAGCCCCGGGGACTTCGCCGGCGGTTTATCAAAATATCATTCAGTGCCTACTTGCTGGTCACGGCCTCTGCCGTTCTCACGGTAAAGGTCAGGGTATCGTCTTCAAGGTCAACAAGCACGATATCGCCCTCTTTAAACTCACCGCGCAGCACCCTGGTTGACAGCGGGTTCTCCACGTAGCGTTCTATTGCCCGTCTCAACGGCCTGGCGCCGTAGACAGGGTCAAAGCCGGTCTTGGCCAGCCAGGATTTGGCGGCATCGGTTACCTCCAGCTTCAACTGGCGGTCGGTTAAGCGTTCCTGGAGGTCGTCCACCAGGAGGTCAACGATGCTTCTCAGCTGTTCCTCGGTCAGTTCATGGAAGACGATGATGTCATCGAGGCGGTTGAGGAATTCGGGGCGGAAGGTCTTTTTCACCTCGGCCATGACCTTGTCCCTCATTTCCTCGTGGCTCTGCTGGCGTGCCCTGGTACCGCCCCGCTGGGTGGCGAAACCCAGGCTCATATCACGCTTGATGAGCTCGACGCCGGTGTTGCTGGTCATGATGACCACGGTGTTCTTGAAATCGACCGTCCGCCCGTGGCCGTCGGTAAGCCTGCCGTCATCGAGAAGCTGAAGCAGGCTGTTGAATACCTCCGGATGGGCTTTTTCAATCTCGTCCAGCAGAATTACCCGGTAGGGGCGGCGCCTGATTGCCTCGGTGAGCTGCCCGCCCTCTTCGTAGCCGATATAGCCCGGTGGGGCACCGATAAGCCGGGAAACCGTGTGCCTTTCCTGGTACTCGGACATATCCAGGCGTACCATTGCGTTTTCGTCGTCGAAGAGGAACCTGGCCAGGGTGCGCGCCAGCTCGGTCTTGCCGACGCCGGTTGGGCCCAGGAAAAGGAAACTGCCGATTGGCCGCCGGGGGTCTTTGAGCCCGGCCCGGCTCCGGCGTATCGCTTCCGAAATGGCGGTGACCGCCTCCTCCTGGTTGACCAGTCTCTCGTGGATTCGGTCTTCCATGTGCAGCAGTTTCTCCGCTTCGCCCTCGAGCATCTGCGATATCGGTATGCCGGTCCAGTTAGAAATCAGTTTGGCAATGTCCTCGGCGTCAACCGTGCTGTCAATCTTCTCCTTTTTAAGCCACTGGCTTTTCGCCTGGTTGTACTCCTCCTCCAGGCGTAGCCTTTCTGACTTGAGCCGGGCAGCTTGCTCGTAGTCCTGGCGCTGAGAGACTGCCTCCTCCTCATTGGTCATCTGCTTCAAGCGCTGTTCAAGTGACTTGACCTCGGGGGGTGCGCTCTCGGTGTCAATGCGCAGTTTGCTGGCCGCTTCGTCAATCAGGTCAATCGCTTTATCGGGCAGGAAACGGTCTGAGATGTAGCGCTGGCTGAGATGGGCGGCTGCCTCAAGGGCCTCGTCGCTGATTTTGATCTTGTGGTGGGCTTCATACCTGGGCCGCAGCCCGTGCAGCATCTCAATGGTGGCATCGACACTGGGCTCGCTGAGGAATACCGGCTGCAGGCGCCTCTCCAGGGCCTTGTCTTTCTCGATAAACTTGCGGTATTCGTCAAGGGTGGTGGCACCGACGCACTGTAACTCACCGTGAGCCAGTGCCGGTTTGAGCATGTTGCTGGCGTCAATGGCCCCCTCGGCGGCTCCGGCACCGACCACGGTGTGAATCTCGTCGATAAAGAGTATGACCTCGCCCTGTGATTGCCGGACCTCGTCCATCACCGCCTTGAGCCGTTCCTCGAACTCGCCGCGGAACTTG
>CP070645.1:1557964-1563099 GCA_020354275.1 Dehalococcoidales bacterium | reverse complement strand
CGCCAAGATAAAAGAGTTGCTGGCAGTACCGGCCAAGACCGAAGCGGAGAGGGCGGATAAACAGGGCAAGAAAGACCGCCTGGTATACATCGGGAAGAATAATCTTAAGAAGATGAAGAACGTCGGACGAGAGATCACCAAGCAGGGACTCGCTTTGGTTGGTAACGGTATGAAACTTATTGGGGCAGTATCATCACTAGTAGGAGAGATCCTGTCTTTGACCGTCGCAGCTGCACCGGCCGGTGCGGTTTTGAAGGTTTTCGGTATATTTAGTAATGTACTCGGGTCAATCATAAGCGGCATCGGGGCTGCAATAACCTTTGTTCCCAAGCTGTTCCACTCAATCCGTCAGGCCGGCCGTAACCTGGCTGCCAAAGAGGGAAAGACAGGCAAGTTTTTCCGAGCGCTGGGGTTCAGTGCGGAAAAATCATCGGAGAAAAAACACGAAGAGCGTAAAAAGGTGGTTGCCGGTATCTTCACCGATGCCGCCAAGCTCAAGACTGATTTTGACGACCCGGCTGGCAAAGACCGTGAGAAGGTAAAAGCCGAGTTGGCCAAGTACAAGGACCTGGAATTTGAGATTGAGGCGACCGGGGCTAACAAGGAGGAGCTGTATAAGCTCAACGAAGAAGCCGACGATGAGGAAAGGTCAAAAAAGCAGGTCAAGATAATATACGACGCACTAAAAGAGCGCTAGGTAACTCCTATTCTATAACCTGGTAACAGGGGCACAATATAAGAGCTATCACTATGATTTAAGGGCGAACCTTCGCTCATTCCTAACCTCCTCTCTTAGTAGAATGCTAGTATCGAGTCTACAGTTACGCCCTTGTTGCAAGGTGTGTCATAATCAACCGTCAAAATCCTGAAAAACCTGTTTCATTCTATTGGCATAATCCCGGAAAACCCGCCTTCCTTGCGAAGTCAATTTCAGCGTAGTATTCGGCCTTTTCCCCCTAAAGGTCTTCTCAACCTCCAGGTATCCGGCTTTTTCCAGTTTGCTGATATGTGCCGATAGATTTCCCCAAGTTAAACCGGTTTGGTTCATTACAAAAGTGAAATCCGCGCTTTCGACTACATAAAGCAAAGACATCACCGCGAGACGTGCCGGCTCGTGGACAAAACGGTCAATCTCCGCCAGGGAGGAAAGATCCTCTTTCCCGACTTCTTTACTCACGCTTCGTCTCCTCTCTGTGAAGTGGATATTTTTGCAGGAAGCGCAGGAATAACACCACACCGGGCACTGCGATCAATATACCTATGATAATCGCATAGATCGGCTGGTTCAGGTAGATCATAAGAAAAACAGTCAAGGCGATCATCACTGCGATGAAATAGCCGCGCGTTAAATCCATGAAGTAAGCCACCAGGATCATGCTCGGTCCCACAAAGAGAGAGCCGAGAGTAGCGACGGCCAGATCCATGGCATCCCTTTCCTGGAAGAATTCATTCAACATAGCGCCGAATTCCGGATTCCTCCAGCCAACGAACTGGATAACAAGAAGAGCAGCCTGAAACAAAACCACCACTCCAAGGACGATGGCCATAGTCTTCCTTCGCCTCGTACGCTTTTCTCCAAATTTAACCTGACCCATGCGCGGCAGGGTGATGAACTTCTTCCCCGCCAAGAAGAGGGCGCAAGCTAAAGCCATGCATGCCAACACCAGAACTATATTCAACGGGCTGTATCCTGTTGCAGGCCTGTAGAGGAAGAACGACATGCAGATAACGATGAGACCTATACACATATCCCACAGTCCATCTTGATAGGTGGAGAGAAACGCCTTGCGTTCCAATTCTTTTAGATTAATCTGGTTCATAATGCTACTTCCTTTGCCTTATTATTATCTTTGTATTGCAAATATATTTACATTATATCACCATTCCTTATTCTGTCAAGAGGGAATTCCTCCAAGAGTGGTATTATCGAATACAATCAACACATCTCTACCAATCAGAGGAAACTCAGATATATGACTACTGTTCGAAAAACGGTAGGCGCCTCAGTTTCGGATCTGAGTGAAGGGTAGAACAAACATCGGGATCAATACATGGGCGTAGTTTATTTGAGTTATCCCTGTTATTGTAATCCTTTTAGAAGACCACGTTTTTCAACGTGGGGGTCGACCGAATCGGTTATAGAACTGGTTTAAATTTGGGAAGGCTGAATTCAGGGGTAATATCCTCCCATACTACCTCCACAGGTATATCGCACTCTACGTTATCAGGTTCACAGCCGACAATATTGCTGAGGAAATGGGGGCCTTCTTCAAGTTCGATTACTGCGGTCACATAAGGGACTTCATCCCTGAATCCTTGATGGTACACCTGGTGGTAGATAGCGTAGGTATATATCTTACCTTTTCCACTGGCTTCTATCACCTCGGTATCCTGGGAGTAACAGACGGGGCAAATGATGGACGGAGGCCAGCGAACTAAGCCACAATTACGGCATTTTTGAAACAGTAGCGTATGCTTTTTACAGCCATCCCAGAAGAACCTGTCGTCGGCATTTGGCTGCGGTAGTGGTTTTTGATAACTCACATCCAAACTATAACCTCCTTAGAATAACGGTTGAATGGGTCTGTAATATTCCACCGTTATCACTACATAGTATTATTTCTGGTTTTTTAGTATTTGTTTGCAGCCCTAACTGCCGCTCCCCACAGCGTCCCATCAGCTGCATGGTCGCTTCTGTTATCTGGGTTAATCCCATGAAGTACGCCTCTGAGAGCTGGCCACCGGATGTATTGACCGGCATCCTTCCCCCCGGCTCTATTGTCCCGCCTTCGAACCAGCTCTCGCCTTCCCCGGGTTTGAAGAAACCGTAGTCCTGTAGCGTTATCTCCACCGTGTAAGTGAAGCAGTCATATATCTCACAGGCGTCAATATCATCGAGGGTTATCCCTGCCATGGCGAAGGCTGTTTCACCCGATAACCTGGCACCCGTGGGGCCGGCCATATTGGTCGCCTGCTCGATTTCTAAGGCGGGATTGTGCTGCCCGATGCCCATAACAGTCACGACAGGGTGCTGTAGGGCTTTCGCCCGCTCAACGGAGGTTACGATATAAGCCCGACCGCCGTCGGTAACCAGGCAATTGTCAAAAAGCCTTAGTGGTTCTACCACCCACCTGGAGCTGAAATAGTCCTCGTAGGTCATGGTGTGGTCATTCATCACGGCTACCGGGTTGAGGTTAGCCCACTTTCTCTGACCTACAGCAATATGTTTCCAGGTATCCGGCCCGGTATGAAAGGTATGCATCGCCCTGCGCGCTGCCATGGCATAGCCGGATGTCGCCCCGAACTGACCGAAAACGGCCTTAGTGTAATTATCCGTCCTCTGGCCGAAGGAACGCCCGCCCGACAAAGGGTTGTGAGCATATGAAATCACTACATAGTTACACAGCCCTGCATCAAGCCAGCCCATTGCGTTTAAAAGCTGACTCCGGGCACAATTGGCTTCCTGGCTTATTACCCTGGGAACCAGACCGGCATGCTGTGCCACCAGATACGGTGTTACATCAGGTTCACCCCCGAGAGGTGGAAAGTGACGGTAGCAGATCAGGCCATCAACTTCTTCCCGCCTCAAACCGGCATCCTTGATGGCATTGCTGATTGCCTCTACATGAAAGCTCAAGGCAGTCCTGTCAGGCACTCTTCCCTGCGGAGTATAACCCACACCAACAATAGCATACTTGTCCTTCAAACCCACTGGAGACCTCCTTTCTAACTACAACCCCGAAAACCAACCCCGAACGGCTCTTCACCGTAATCCATTCAATACAAACCACCTAACGGGGGCATAATATTGTTTATGCAGGTAACTACCACCAGCCTGATGCCGGGACTCCTTGAAGAATATCAACCAGGACACGACTGGCTATTACCCTCCAGTTGGCTAAAAACGAAGGGCTCAGGGATGCATGTAACCCTCCCACGCCAAGAAACAGCAGCGATTGGTCTGATGACGTTATCAGCCCTCCGGTCTTATTGATGGTGCCAAGCCAGTTTACGAAGTCTACACAAATAGGCTCCAAATCACCGGGTTCGTCTGACCACGGCACTTCATAAGCTTCACCATCTACATCAGCAGTGAAGAACATCTCATCCTGTATTTCAGTCCAGTTGAATATTGTCCAGGTTTCACCAGCCTTCATCGTCACTTCAGTGGTATCACCGCTCTCGTCACTGATAATTGTCATAAGGTACTCTTGGCTGCTACCCTGGCATAGTGCCGTGGTTATTCCGCCGTACTCCGATAGCGTCATATAAATTTGCTCATCAGGCAGGGTTATTAGACACGCCGCCTCATAAGCCCCTGGTTCGTCAACCAGTATCGTAGAACATAAATGGGCCATATCAAGCCAGGTTGGGATCTCCGGTAGATTAACCCAGGGAGCTATCTCCTCCAGATTGAATCCGATGCTGTCCCGAAGCGTCGTGTAACGCTCTGAAGCCATTATCCAAGCTTCTTCAACCCGGTGGTCTTTCAAGTCTGCAACCTCCGCTTCCAGGCGGGTTGCCTCTGCTTGGGCAGCATCCCGTTCCGCTTCCATGCTGGCTACCATGTCCTGAACAGCATCACGCTCCGCTTCCAGACTGACTATCTCGTCCTGAGCAGCATTCACTTCAGCAACAACGGCATCATATTCCTCCTGTGACACCCCGGCAGTACAGCCAAGACATAAAAGAAACAGCGCCAGTGACAGAGCTACTGCTATGGCTTTCCTTACCATATTTCGCCTCCTTGGTATCGTTTCTAAACTACCCTGTAAATTGTTGCCTTAGTTTAATTCCCCGGCTAATCGGCGTCAATTCATACTGGTGAGCAATATAATTAACACTACACAACATAGCGGATTGTTCATCGTCTCAATGTATGGTAAACTTCTCTGCCTTAGAATGCAAAGGAAGAGCGATGGAAGATCAAGTCCCTGAACTTAGGAATGTGGACTGCATTAGAATGTACGTGCCAGACATCGAAGCGGGTCTGCTATTTTACCGAGATTGTCTGGGCCACCAACTAATCTGGCGCACGGAGGATTCGGTGGGATTGCGAATGCCAGACTCCGAGACCGAAATCGTATTACATACTACGAAACGTCAGCCACCGGAAATTGACATTAAGGTACAAT
>CP070645.1:1545504-1557864 GCA_020354275.1 Dehalococcoidales bacterium | reverse complement strand
GCCAACCACCTGATCGCCGTCGGTGCTTTTCTTAACGACTGCGGTGCCTACTTTACCCCCTTCCTCTACATGTTCCGGGAAAGAGAGCGGGTAATTGACCTGTTTGAGATGGTCAGCGGTCAGCGGTTGCTCTACAACTTCATGCGAGTCGGTGGCTTCAACCAGGACGTTCCTGAAGAATTCTTCCCGGCTCTGGAGAAATTTATCCGGCAAATGCCCCGCTATATTAATGAATATGAGCAGCTCCTAAAAGAAAACGAGATACTGCTGGCCCGTGCCAAGGGCGTCGGTATCCTGCCCAGAGAAATGGCGATCAGTATCTCGGCCAGCGGCCCGGTACTCCGGGCTAGCGGCGTCGAGTGGGACCTACGCAAGGTAGCCCCGTATTCCGTATATGACCGTTTTGAATTTGACATCCCCACCGGGACGGTTGGTGATTGTTACGACCGCTACCGGGTGAGGGTTATCGAGATGCAGCAAAGCCTGCGTATTATCGAACAGGCCATGAGGGATATACCTTCAGGCCCGGTTAAGAGCGACGTGCCGCAACTGATCCGTCCACCGGTCGGTGAAGCCTACGGCTGTATTGAAGCCCCCAAGGGAGAGCTCGGATTCTATCTGGTCTCTGACGGCTCCATTGCTCCCTACCGGTGTCACATCCGGGCACCAAGCCTGCTGAACCTTACGGCTCTTCGTGAGATGATGGTCGGCTGGAAGATACAGGATGCCATCATCATCTTTGGTAGTATCGATATCACCATGGGCGAGGTTGATAGATAATGATAACTAGTCCTGGTCTAAATCTAGAGCAATACTGGCAAATCCTGCCGCCCGACTGGCCCGGTGGTTTCTTGTGGCACTGGCTGGTATTCACCATTATTATTATCGTATTTGTCCTATTGCTGGTGATGGGCTATATCTGGCTGGAACGTAGAGGTATGGGCCGCATGCAGGCCCGCCTTGGTCCTAACCGGCTCGGTCCCTTCGGTCTACTTCAGCCGGTAGCCGATGCCGTCAAAGTGCTGATTAAAGAAGACCTGGTGCCCACCAACGCTGACAAGGTAGTCCACCTGTTGGCGCCAATTGTCGCCTTCACGCCGACGCTGATGATATTTGCCGTGGTGCCCTTCCAGAACGGTGCCTTACTGGCTGATTTAAATATCGGCATCCTCTATGTCGTGGCCATCAGTTCGGTATCAACCGTCGGCGTATTTATGGCCGGCTGGGGTTCCAATAATAAATACTCGCTACTGGGCGCCATGCGTAATGTGGCCGCCGTGGTGAGTTATGAGATCCCACTGGTGCTGAGCATCATTGGTGTCGTCTTGATCGCCGGCTCGCTGTCTCTGAACCAGATTGTGCTGGCCCAGGATATTCCTTTCATACTGCTGCAACCGCTGGGCTTCCTCCTGTTCTTCATCGCTGGCTGTGCCGAAATCAACCGTAGTCCCTTTGACCTGATGGAGGCAGATTCGGAGCTGGTGGCTGGCTTTCACACCGAATATTCGGGGATGAAATTTGCCCTCTTCTATCTGGTGGAATATGCTGAAGCCCTGGCAATAGCCTCTATAATTACCACACTTTTCCTGGGAGGCTGGAGGGGGCCGCTGTTACCGCCGTGGTTATGGTTCGTAATCAAGGTAATCATCGTATTCTTTGTTATGGTATGGACACGCTCAACACTGCCCAGGGTCAGGATCGACCAGTTAATGGCCCTTGCCTGGAAGTTCCTCCTTCCACTGGCATTGATTAATTTACTGATTACCGGCATACAGGTACTGGCCTGGCCGGATGCCCTGCCCTGGGGCGTCATATTCCTGAATTTCGCAATCGCGGTAGTGCTAGTGCTGCTGTGGTCTAAACTATTCAAGCTAGGATGGGGTAGAGTTGAAGTTTGAACGTTACGGAATCGGCATCGCCAAGGGGCTGACGGTAACCATCAGGCACCTGTTCCGGCACCCGATTACCACACAGTATCCGGAGCAGAGGTTGAACATCTCGCGCCGTACCCGTGGTAACGAGCTGATATGGGACAGGAATAACTGTACCGGCTGTGCTACCTGTGCCAAGACCTGCCCCCAGGGTGTTATCCATGTGGTCACTGCCGCCAAGATTGATGAAAATAAATATGAAGTCGAGAAGTTCGAGGTGGATACCGGGTACTGCATTTCCTGCGGCCTTTGCGTCGAAGCCTGCCCCTTTGATGCCCTGTTTATGGGGTACGCCTACGAGCTGGCGAAATACCGCCGTGGCGAACTGGTACAGACTAATGAGATGCTCTTCGCCTCAGAAGAAAGACGGCGCAGTGCCTACATGCACCCCGAACTGGCCGATGAACTACCGAGGCAGACCCTACTTCTGGAGAGGAATACCGAAGAATAGTGATCGGATTTGATGTTGCTTTCTGGATACTGGCCATAATCGGCGTAATAGCCGCCCTGATGGTCGTTTTCCTGCGGAATGTCTTCCGGTCTGCCCTTTCCCTTATTCTGTGCTTCCTGAGCGTAGCTGGCATCTATTTCACCCTCAGTGCTGACTTCCTAGGGGCGGTGCAGATCCTGGTATACGTCGGTGGCATTTCAGTACTGATTATTCTGGCCATAATGCTCACCAGAGAGGTACAGCGGGGCAGTCCATCCAATAAATTAAGAATACCAGCCTTTATTGTGGCTATCGTTTTTCTGGGGGTGGTGGGTTACACTCTGCTCAACACGCCGTGGCAGCTATCTACGGCAGCACCCCTAGAGCACACCACCGCCAATATAGCCAGCAAACTACTCGGTGAAGGTGGTTTTATCCTACCGGTAGAAATAGCAGCCACCCTGCTGCTGGCGGCCATTCTGGGGGCTATCGTTCTGGTAAGGGAGAAGTAACCTGTGTCTGTAGGTTTGGAACATTATCTGGTATTATCGGCAGTCCTGTTTTCAATAGGGCTGTACGGGGCGCTGGCAAAAAAGAATGCCGTCGTCATCCTGATGTGCATCGAGATCATGCTCAATGCGGTGAATATCGCCATGGTTGCCTTCTCGCGGTATATCGTACCCACGGTGTTGACCGGGCAGATTTTCGCCATTTTTATTATTGTGGTGGCGGCCGCGGAGGCAGCCGTAGGACTGGCAATAGTGATATCAATCTACCGCAATCGGGAAACGATTGAAAGCACTGATATTGATTTAATGAAATGGTAGGTGGCAGGTAAGGCTACCCTTATTATAAAAAAGTAGAGGATTTAATCAAGATAATACCACTCTCCGCAAGGAGGTGCGGAGACAGAGTATAAGAAATAAAGGGATAACATGTGGATAGAGATTAAAAAGGTACAGAACCTGATGATGGCCGAGATGTGGAAAGACTTCTTTGAGAGTGAAGGGGTACCGACGCGCCTCCTGCCCGCTTCCGGTGAAGCGATGGGGCAGGAATCAGCGGCCTACCGGGTGCTGGTACCACAGGACAAAGAGCATGTTATCGAAGAAATATTGAGGAAACTGTAATGCCGACTCAATTATTCTGGTTTATATTTCTACTGCCGGTTATTTCGTTTGCGATAATAACATTATTCGTTAAACCGTTCGTCAGGCGGGAATCACCCCTGGCGGGGTATATTACCATCACGGCCATTGCTGGCTCGGCGGTAATTTCCATCTGGACACTGATCGAGGTCCTCGGCGCACCCCACCACGAAATCGCCGTGCCTTCCATTTCCTGGGTGGCTATCGGCAACGTCTTTGAAATAAACCTGGGGATAATAATGGACTCACTGACCGCCGTGATGGTGGTTGTTGTCAGCGTCGTCAGCCTGATGGTGCAGATATACTCCCTGGGCTACATGGCGCATGATGAGGCCGGTTATACTCGTTACTACGCCTGGATGTCGCTGTTCACCGCCTCGATGTTGGGTCTGATAATCGCCTCCAATCTCCTGCTGATGTTCGTTTTCTGGGAGATGGTCGGGCTGTGCTCATACCTACTCATCGGTTTCTGGTTCCATAAACCATCAGCGGCCAACGCCGCCAAGAAGGCATTTATCGTCACCCGTTTCGGTGACTTCGGTTTCCTGGCCGCGGTTCTGCTGCTCTATGCCAAGACCGGCACGTTCGATACCGCTGAAATAAGCAGCCTGGCTGCCGCGGGTGCACTGACGGGCACGGCCATAACCTGGGCAGCCATCGGCATCTTCTCGGGGGCAATGGGCAAGTCTGCCCAGTTCCCGCTACATGTCTGGTTGCCAGACGCCATGGAAGGCCCGACTCCAGTCAGCGCCCTGATCCATTCGGCGACAATGGTCTCCGCCGGCGTCTTTCTGGTGGCGCGGACCTTCCCGATATTCGTCCACTCACTGGAGGCGGTAACCGTTGTGGCCGCGATCGGGGGGTTCACCGCCATCTTCGCTGCCTCAATGGGCCTGGTGGCCAATGATATCAAGCGTGTGCTTGCCTACTCTACCATCAGCCAGCTCGGTTATATGATGCTGGCGCTGGGTGCGGCCGGTATTGTGCTCAGCCATGAAGGCCACACCGCCATCGACGCCGCCAAGGCAGCCGTTGCCGTCGGCATCTTCCACCTCTTTACCCACGCCTTCTTTAAGTCGCTGCTGTTCCTCGGCGCCGGCAGTGTCAACCACGCTACCGGCACTTTCGATATGCGGCTCATGGGCGGTATGCGCAAGGTCATGCCCTGGACATATATCACCTTCCTCATCGGTTCGCTGAGTTTAGCCGGCATCTGGCCGCTGGCCGGTTTCTGGAGCAAGGACGAGGTACTGATAACAGCCCTTGAAGGCAACACCCTTCTTTTCATCCTGGCAATGATAACCGTTTTTATGACTGCATTCTACATGTTCCGGGTAATATATATGACCTTCCACGGGGAGTACCGCGGTGGCGACCCCGAAGCACACGGTCACCTCCACGAGTCACCGGGGGTGATGGTATGGCCTATGGTTTTCCTGTCTGTTCTGGCCGTAGGCGCCGGCTGGTGGAATGTCAGCGGCCATTTCGGTGCCTTTATGGGACATGGCGAAACAAAGGGCGTCATAGAAGGGCTATTCGGCATCTTCACCCACTCTCCATGGCCGATTATTTCGCTTCTGCTGGGTATAGGCGGCATCGTTCTGGCCTACCTGATGTACGGCTCAAAGCGTATCTCAGCCGAGAGGGTGGGCGATATGTTCAAGCCGCTCTATACCATGTTCCTCAGGAAATACTGGATGGACGAGCTCTACGAAGACATAATAGTAAGGAAAACGCTAATCGGCGTGCTGTTCGCCGGCCTGCAGCAGGTTGACACCTATGCCGTTGACGGGACCGTAAACGGGGTGGCTAACGGGACATCGGCCGGAGGCGGGATTATCCGCCGCCTGCAGACAGGGCAGTTACAGCTCTACGGACTGTTTATCGGTATCGGCATCCTAGCAATTGCCATCTGTCTGTATACATTTGGTTGAAAAGGAGTCAGTATAATTGGATTCTAGTTATCTGACATGGATAATTTTCCTGCCGCTGGCGGGGGCAATTATCGTTGCTCTGATCTCCAATAATCACTCGAAGCTGATCAGGTACGTGTCGGCTATTTTTACCCTGGTCCCGCTGATTCTGGCCGTAATCCTATTCGTTAACTTTGACCGCTCAGCAGCGGCGGCTGGAGTGATGCAGTTCGAGCAAAAGGCTGCCTGGATCAACTCGATCAACGCCTATTACCACGTTGGTGTCGATGGCCTGAGCCTGCCGCTGGTAGTACTCACCGCCTTTTTGGGTTTCATTGTCGTTCTCATCTCATGGAAGATAAATCTCAGAGTCCGTGAATACTTCGCCTGGCTCCTGCTGCTGGAAACGAGTATCCTGGGTGTTTTCTGCTCCCTTGACCTGCTGCTTTTCTTCATCTTCTGGGAGATAGAGATTATCCCTATGTACTTCCTGATCTCAGTCTGGGGTTCAGGGAGAAAAGAGTACTCGGCGATAAAATACGTCATCTTTACCTTGTTCGGCAGCGCCTTCATGCTGGCCGGTATCCTCAGCGTGTATTTCACCACCGGCAGCTTAAGCATGGTCGACCTAGCCCAGAACGGCCTCGGTATGGTACAGTCAATCATGCCGGCAGCCCCCATCTTCTTCCTGCTGCTGACCGGCTTTGCCGTCAAGTTGCCGGTCGTTCCGGTACATACCTGGTTGCCCGATGCCCATACCGATGCCCCGACAGCCGGCAGCGTAATGCTGGCCGGCGCGCTGATCAAGATGGGCGGTTACGGGATGATCCGCCTCTGCGTGAGTTTCTTCCCGCAGGTTGCCAGAGACTATGCGCCTCTGCTGGTTACTCTGGCCATGATCAGTGTGCTCTATGGTGCCGCCGTAACCCTGAGGCAGACGGACATTAAAAGGTTGATTGCATACAGCAGCGTCAGCCATATGGGCTTTGTTCTGCTGGGTGTCTTTGCCCTGGGCGAGGTCAGCCTGACGGGCGCCGCCCTGCAGATGGTCAGCCACGGCCTGCTTACCGGACTCATGTTTGCCATGGCTGGTATGGTGATACATAACGTCGAAGAGCGTAATCTGAATAATCTAGGCGGCCTGGCACGGCAGATACCGATAATTGCCGTTGTCTTCTCAGTAGCTGGTCTGGGTTCTCTCGGCCTGCCGCTCACCAGCGGTTTCGCCGCTGAGTTCATCATCTTCACCGGCAGCTTTTCCAGCACTATAGTCAATAACATTGAGGTCTTTACCCTTCTATCCGTACTCGGTGTCGTCCTGTCAGCCGGCTATATCCTGTGGATGATACAACGTACCTTCTACGGCCCGGTACAGGAGCAATATAATTTCGTTAAAGACGCCGATGGACTGGAGAGAGTCTATATGTTTGCCTTCATCGGGTTAATCATGCTGGTTGGTATTTATCCCGCGATACTGACCGATGTCATCAAGCTCGGTATCTCGCCGATAACAGGATTGATAGGCGGGTAAAAAGGGGTTCCTGATAGTTAAATAATTGTACAGAATATTAAAAGGAGTAGGTTTTGAATCTGGGGTTATTTATACCGGAGTTATGCCTGGCTAGCTTTGCCATAGCCGTAATTCTGCTTGACCTTATCGTCCAGCGTAAAGGTTATCTGGTATTGGTCAGTCTGGTCGGCCTGCTGGTATCCGCCGGTTTTACCATAGCCATGTGGGGAGATGGGCCCGAGGCTATTTTGGGAGACATGCTGGCGGTGGATAGCTTTGCCCTATTCTTCAAACTACTCTTTTTAGGCATAGCCGCCCTGGTAATTCTCTCCTCGGTAGATTATGCCAGTAAGATGGAACGCTTCCAGGGCGAGTTCTATGCCCTGATACTCCTGTCGTCACTGGGCATGATGTTGATGGCAGCTACCACCGACCTGATTGCCATCTATATTGCCCTGGACCTGGCCAGTATCTCCCTATATATCCTGGTCGGCTTCCTTAAGGATGCCAAGTCAACCGAGTCGTCGTTGAAATACCTGCTGCTGGGCGCTGTATCCTCGGCGGTCTTACTCTACGGTATGGCGATGGTATTCGGTGTTACCGGCAAAACGCAGGTAGCTGATATCGCCACCGCCCTGCAGTCAATGTCAATATCAGGCATCCTGGACAACCCCGCCCTTCTCGTCGGCATCGTATTCCTGATAGGCGGCTTCGGCTTCAAGATAGCCGCCATCCCATTCCATATGTGGGTGCCCGATGTTTACGAAGGCGCCCCGACGCCGATAACCGCCTATCTGTCAGTTGGCAGCAAGGCGGCTGGTTTTGCCGTTATCCTGCGGGTCTTTTACTCCGCCTTCGGCATGCCGGAGTGGCTCAGCCTTAACTGGGGGGCAGTCTTCGCCGTACTGGCTGCCATTGGTATGACTGTGGGTAATATCACCGCACTCCCTCAGACCAATATCAAAAGGATGCTCGGTTACTCGAGTATCGCCCAGGCCGGCTACCTCATGGTGGGGTTGGCCACCATGGGAATGGCCCCGGCAGGCAACTTACTGGGGCAGAGCAGCATCCTGTTCTTCCTGGCCGGTTATGCCCTGGCCAACCTGGGAGCTTTTAGCGCCATCATTGCCATCTCTAACAAGATAGACAGCGACCTGATCCAGGACTATTCCGGTATGATAAAAAGGGCACCATGGCTGGCTCTGGCCTTGAGCCTGTGCCTTATCTCGCTGATCGGTATGCCCCCGGCCGCCGGGTTTATGGCCAAGTTCTATGTCTTCAGCGGGGCTGTGCAGCATGGCCTGCTGTGGTTGATAATTATTGCTGTGATAAATAGCGTGATCTCCGCCTACTACTACCTGCGGGTAGTGAAGGTAATGTGGTTCGGCGAGCCCAGCTCTGAAGAAAAAGTGCCTTCTTCGGCAGCTCTCAAACTGGTTCTATTCCTGTCCTGCTTGGGTGTCCTACTGCTGGGCATTATCCCGGGATACGTTATGAAGCTGGCGGAAACCGCCGCCAATATGTTCCGTTTCTAAGGTAGTATTCCCCGGGTGCCTCCGGCTACTTCCCGTTTAATATAAACAAAATGGTCATGTTCTCCCTTTTTCAGTAGCTAAATAACAACGGGACTACACCTTTCCAGTGCTACCCTAACAGTTCCGGCGGTTGTCTTTTTACCACCCATACGGTATATTGTTTCTGGTTTTTATAAAACCAGCGAGAATAACTAACATAATTGACACAGATATACGGTTATGGGCCAATAAAGCAATGAAAGGAGGATAAGCCGCCTAGGAAGGTAGCTGAAAGTAGAGATGTTAGCAATGAGAGCCATGGATTCAGGCATATTTGGCCCCGATGTAAACGGCGGTGTCTTCTTGGCCATCTTCGGTGACCCGGGACTATGGGGCCCGGTTATATACGGCGCCGTCTTCTGGGGAATATTCATGATACTGCTTGGCTTCATAATGTACTTTGTCATATCCAGGCGGAGGTGGGCCAAGAAGCAGGCAAGGTTAATGCTGGAAAACGGCCAGATTGACCCTGCTACAATAGAAAAGACCCTGAAGATACTGGGGGGAAGAACCAAAGATATGGAGGCGCAGAGCCTGTTCCGTAAACTATACGAAATGGCCGAAAAGGAATAGGCGCAGGAAAAACGCGTCTAAATCTGGACTGAGAAAGGGGCTTATCACCCACGCGAAGGGCATGTGATAGGCCCCGGTATTTATTCAACCGGATACGGCAGACTACCTGCCTGAGTTATCTACTCAAACCCATCCAAAAAATCTGACTGGAAGGTCTCCATCAGCTGTTCTATTTCTGACTGAGTTATTTCAAAAACTATGGTCAACCAGGAATCGTCAAGCCTGACCTCTATCTTCCCCAGCAGGTCTTTTAGCTCAGGAACATCAAGGGTGCCCCTGAATATGCTTATGGCCCCACTGAGAGTGTTTCTGGCATCCTGTGCAGAATCTGTACTCAGAAAATGAGGGGTTATCTCTATACTTATTATCTCGCCTTCCTTGTCAAAGGACAGACCAAGGATGTCAATATCGCTAAAAGCCTCCATAGACAGGGGGAAATCACCCATAGCCGGTTCTTCGTCAAGTGCCGACCAGGCTTCTTCAGGGAGCTCAATAACAGCCTTGACCAGAGGGTTTCCAAGCTGATTATAGGTATCAATTAGAGTGCCACTGGCTTTATCCCTGATACCCTTGCTGACATCAATGGCATCCTCAATTGCTTCCGTCGTGCCGGAAATAAGCATTTTCTCGCTTAAGAAAACAATGCTGTATTCCTCAAATCCCTCCTGGTACAGTGTATAGCCCTTATATTCGCCGGTGGTAAATTTCTCCCCCGTCTGATCCTCTATATCGCCTATCATCTGCTCCTCGTCAAAGTCACCTTCGGCAATCAATCCCACATAATCTGTCTGCTCAAGGGAAGTAATGTCACCAAATACCAGAATCCGGCTAATATCGCGCAGGTCAAGACCGGTCTCTTCAACCATTTGCTGTATAGCTTCATCGAAGGTCTGAGGTTGGTCAGGGTCTTTTTCAATACCAGCGAATGTCTCCTTTAGATCCGGGTCTTCAATAATTTGACTTACCTGAACACCAGCAATCATGCTGGCACGCTGGGGCACAAGCTCTATCGGAGTCAAATCAAATTCAGGCTCCGAACACCCTGGAGCCACTATTGATACCACAGCCAGTACCAGTACCAGCGGGAATAAAATCCTTTTCCACATCATCTTCACCCCCTTAATCACGGATATTATGTCCAGTATAACATGCAGACAAACCTCGTTAAACTAGACAAAAGTACTACCTTTATCTAACAGTCTATTCCCAAACACCCGTGGACAAAGACTTCCTAGTCCTCCCCGGTTCTTTGTTCCCGTATTAGCCTTTCGCCGTATTCCATGAGTGTCTTGACCCGCTCCGGCGGCACCTTTCTCGATTCCAGATAGGTCTTCAACGCGTCCAGCGGGGTTATCTCCTCGGCTGCCAACTGCCCCAGCCTGAGGCGGGTCTCACGCCGGATATCCTTGGCAACAGTGAAGTAGTAAGCCTCTTTCAGGGCATTCCTGATATCGTTGTCCCTGATCTGCCCCTCAATCTCAGCGGGAAGGTTAATCTGAAGCCGCACTATGGCATCGCTTACCTCTTCCTGCCGTTCAGTGATAGCCCCCAGCACGGTTGATGTCGGGTCAGTGTCTCCGTCCTCAACCGTTACGCTGAGGGTGAGGAAACGGCGTCCCGTAACCTGGTGAAAGGTAAAAGACACCAGTCTCTCCCCGGCGGGTCTGTCCGGGTCTAACTCGATAACGTAGAAACCCTTTTCGTCATCCTCTTCACCAAAATCAACCCGCTCCAGGCTGCCGGAATAGACCACCGGCGGATTATCATATAACACCTGCGACCTGTGAATGTGGCCAAGGGCAACATAGTCGAAGGCAGGACTGACAACGTTACTGAGCAATAGGACCGGCTCCTGCCCGATTGTCATCAACCTTTCCGAGCCGATCCGCGCCTCCGAAACCCAGACATGAGCCACCAGAACCGAGGGTAAAGTGGGGTCAACCTTCCGGGCATGGGAAGCGACAATACCGGTCAAGACCTGCTGCAGCCTGTCTTTAATCTGCTCAAAACCAAGGTTTTTGGATTCTTCCTTGCTTAAAAGAGCACTGCGTCTCAGCCAGGGAAGAGAGGCAACCTGAATGGCTCCCCCAGGTGTTGAGATATGGTTTATTTCGGGATGGTCGGAGACATAAACATTCTCTACCGCAAGGGCGTCAAAGATTTCGGTGGTGGTCGCCTTGCCGATAGCATTGGGCATATCGTGGTTACCCACCAGGAGAAAGAGAGGGATACCATTACTTGAAAGCCGGTTAATGCGCTTAGCAAACTCCCGCTGCTGGGTCTGGTTTGGCTCGCGGCTCTTGTAGGCATCACCGCAGAAAAGGACTAAGTCCACGCTATTTTCGATGGCATAGTTTACCACCTGGTCAAGTGCTGAGAGAAAGTCGGTAAGGCGCGAGGACACACCGGTAGCCGGGTCGATCCGCCCGTAGGTTTCAACGCCCAAATGCAGGTCAGCAAAGTGGAGTATTTTCATACTATACTTTCCGGTAATAAATCCTGAATTTCCACTTGATTGATGTCTTGTTGTTCTTTCGCAGGTAGTCTATGGCTTATCTCCCGTAGATAAAGCCATAAACGGCAACTATCTTCTCTACCGAACCATATTCCTGAATCTGATAGAAATCCTTGTGCTCAAACCCAAGGTCTTCCTGGTATGTCCTGTGTAGTGGTATTCCAAACTCATCAGCACTGGGCGGCTCAGACCTATCAACAATGATACGTTGCAGCTCCCCGCCATACCATCCTTTGGGGGGAAGAGTGACGGTGGCAAAGAATCCGTTTTTTCTGATGACACGAATGGCGTCCTTCACAAACCCTTTTATAACGTCCGGTTGGATGGGACCGGCAAAATCAGCGATCACGCTATCAACCGTGCCATCTTTCAATGGGATGCCTTGGGCTTTACCCTTAATAAACTCAACATTGGCGTTGGGTTTACCTTTAAGCTTCTTCATGGCGATCCCTAGCATGGCATCTCCAGGTTCGATGCCTATTACATATTTGGCATATGCTGCCACACCAAAAGTAGACGCACCTGTACCAGAGCCGATATCCAGAACTACCCTGTCTTTGAAATTGAACATTTTATGAAGGACTTCAGCATTAGTGGGCTTTCTGGATGTCGTGGCAAACTCGTCGTAGACTTCGGGATATTCCCGGTAAAGAATGTCCCAACGGTTTTCCAGGCTTTCCGGTCGTTCCATATCATTCACCATAAGTCACCAGAGTGGACGAATTTCATCTATTTTATCCCCATTCCCCATATATACTCGCACTTC
>CP070645.1:1540794-1545404 GCA_020354275.1 Dehalococcoidales bacterium | reverse complement strand
GGTAAAACAATATCGTCAAACTTGTTAGCTGCTGCCTGTTGTAATCCGGGAGCTACATGGCTGTATGTATCAAGGGTTATCTGAATAGAGCCATGCCCTAGCCTTTCCTGAACTATCTTGGGGTGTACACCCCGCTTTAATAGTAATGAGGTGTGAGTATGGCATGTATCAAGGGTAATATAACCTGTATACAGTCAGCGGAAGCGGGACAACCAGGTATGAAGAATAAGCGAGACTTCGAGGGTCATGTTCCTATTGCCCAGCGGTTCTATTATAGTAACTTCTAGTCGCTATTTTCTGCGGCGCGTGACCGCCGACGCCGTCTTCTCCAGCCCAGGGCTTCCAGGAAATCACCAATATAAATGTCGTCATGCGCTTCGTTCCGCATTGACAGGTCTGGATTTATTCTGTACCTCATTCCGCGGCCGATCTTCCTCTTGTATATGTAGCCCGCCTCGTCAAGGTCAGTAATTATCTTGCGGATTGCCCTCTCTGTGATGCCGATTGCCATTGAAATTTCTCGGGCCGTGATACTCGGCTGTTTCGCCAGATAGCTGAGAACGAGGGCATGATTCGTTAAAAATGCCCATTCCGGCACGATCAGACACCTCCTACTAAAATACTCCTACAAAAATACTGCCATTTTTACCAATAGTACTATTGACAAGAAGAATTAACCATGATATATTATTCATGTATATTATAACAGGATATTGTTTTCATGATAATCGGTTCATGCATTAAATCTACACTGTTTTATACCATATATCGGGTGGTAATTGCAAGCTGGCATCCATGCCAGCCTCTCCACATAAACTTAATTAGATAAGGATTAAGTGATACTTGAATGAAAATAGCAATAAACCCGGCAACGGGTCTCTGGAGGTAACGCAAATGTTATGGAAGAAAAAGGACAAAGCTGCTTCTCCAAGATTAACTTGCCAAGTAGACGAATGTAATTTTAGCTGTGGGGATTATCTTTTACTGCAAAAACATACATATAAAAATCATCCGGGATTAAAACTACAGTGCAAAATAGAAGGATGTAATTTTACCTGCAGTGATTACATGACCCTGGGAAAACATACGTCCTGGAAGCACCCACAGGAGGTGGTATGATGCACCTCCATATTGGACACAACAGTTACTCCAAAAAACTACCCAAGCCAATACACGACTACATGAGGCGCAGATTTTCGGCGCTACCGGAATACCTGGAAAACCTGCGGTGCTTCGAATTTTACGGCACGGTCAATGGCAAGACGGTAAAACGCTTCCATATTTACAGTCCAATCAGGGCTCAGCAACAGAACGTAAGAATAACAAGTATATCCGACCTTGATGGGAACCCGAATATGATTCTCTATGAGGGATATATTGACAAAGAAGGGAAAGCTTATGTAGCCGATCGACGGTCGCCTTTGCGAATGAAGAAACAATAAACACCCGCTACCCAGTACAGACGTCCGGATAGCACTGGTGAGAACCGCGACAACTCTGTGACACCTGCACCAGGAACGGGAGAGTCAGATAAGAGCCTAGAATGACTCTTCCGTGTTTTTTTAGGTGGCGATAGTAAGGAAAATGATTACCAGCAATATACGAAAGAACATAACAAAAAAAACACTAAAGAACAGTATCCTGGACGGTGCCTGTCATTCCGCTATGCTCGGACTGACCCAGAGCTACATTGTGCCTTTTGCCCTGGCACTCAGAGCTACCACTGCCCAAATCGGGCTGTTGTCCAGCATCCCCGGTCTGACCATGGCCCTTTCACAATTTGCCGTCCCCCGCCTAACCGAGAGAGCCGGCAGCCGCAAGCGTTTTATCCTGCCAGTAGTTCTGCTGCATGCCTTGATGTGGATACCCATCCTGCTCGTTCCCCACCTATTTCCGGGAAATAAAATGTGGTGGTTGATTGGATTCATGACACTCAGCACTGTGTTCGGTTCACTGGCAAATCCAGCCTGGGGCAGCATGATGGCGGACCTGGTCCCGGAAAACAAGAGGGGTAGATACTTCAGCCTGAGAACCAAAATATGCAACTTTGTGATGCTTATAGTCTCCTTCGCAGCCGGCGGCATCCTGCAATGGACAACGGGTAACACGTTTCTCGGTTTCTCGGTGATATTTGGCGGTGCAGTACTGTCTCGTTTAGCCTCATGGTACTTCCTCTCCCAAATGCATGAGCCTTCATTGACCAGTACCACAAAAAACCGCAGCAGTCTACTGAGTGTAATAAAGAGGACGTGGTCTTCAAATCTGGGCAGATTCATGGTCTATGTATCTCTGGTGAACTTCGCTACCTGCCTGGCTGGCCCCTTCTTTGCCGTCTATATGCTGCGTGATTTGAACTTCAGCTACCTCACCTATGTTGCTATCAATGCCACGTCTATCGTTGCCACTATCACTTTCCTGACCCTCTGGGGCAAGCGAGCAGACAGGGCTGGCAATATCAAGATTATTAGAATCACTTCCTTCCTCATCCCTCTGGTCCCGCTGCTATGGCTGGTAAGCAGACAGGCCTACTTCCTGATTCCGATACAGATACTATCGGGCTTTGCCTGGTCCGGCTTTAACCTCGCCACCACCAACTTCCTGTATGATGCTTCTCCCAGAGAGAACCGGACACAGAGCATAGCCATATTCAATGCAGTTAACGGCATTGCCATATGTTTCGGTGCCCTAGTGGGTGGCTTTCTGGCACCAAGGCTGCCACACCTCTCTGGCAGTAATCTGCTCACCCTTTTCCTGATATCAGGCGTGCTTCGAGGGCTGGTTGTCATCTCCCCGCTTCGAAAAATCTCTGAAGTGCGCCATGTGCCAAAGGTAAGTACCCCCGAACTTCTCTTCGGGAAGCCTGTATTACTCTGGGCGGGCATAAAGAACAAGCTGGTTCCAGCCTTTCTGCCTGTCCAACGGCTGAAGGCTGTCACGATACCTTCAAATTTTCTACTCCCCTTATCCTGGTCATACCAGCGAGCCAGGGTGAGCCGAAGTCCTCCTTTCTTCGATGATAGTTGACGCTCTTGAGTAAACGTTGAGGAGGTAAAATAATGATCCGTAAGTATAACAACTGCCCGCGCTGTGGAGGTAATCTATTACCCGAGCAGGATGAAAATATCCGATATCTGTACTGTCTGCAGTGCGGTTATCGCACCGAATTAGAGCGAGAACACAGGACCAACCGCCACAACACCAAGGGCAGAAGAGAAACCCTTCGTTCAAAAATATACTAAATAAAGGGGGAAAACGATGACAGGAATTAGCAGCGAGACATCAACAGCTTTAACTGAGGACGAACCTCCAGGTAGTACTTGCACTACTGACGAACCGGATGAAGAACCTCCGGGCAAGGCTATCAGTACTGGACACAGTTTTTTTGCCAGCGTCCCACCAGCCGACTGGGACAACTGGAAATGGCACTTCCGTAACCGTATAACCACCGTTGACGAACTTGCCAAGCACATCCCCCTATCATCGAGGGAGAAAACCCGCCTAAGACTTGTAACAAGAAAATATCCCCTTTCGATAACACCCTATTACCTGTCCCTGATTCACCCACATGACCCCGATGACCCCATTAAAAAACAGGCAGTACCTTCTATTCTGGAAATAACTATGGGCCTGATGGGCTCGGAAGACCCGCTGGAAGAGAAAAGGAACTCGGTGGTCCCGGGGCTGGTGCATCGCTATCCGGACAGGGTACTTATGGTCCTCACTGATATCTGCCCGATGCTGTGCCGCCACTGCACCCGGAAGAGGGAGTGGCACAGGGGTGGCTGGATGCGTACCGCAGCTGAGATTGAAGCCATGCTTGACTACATACGCCGGCATGAAATAGTAAGAGACGTTATTATATCCGGTGGCGACCCCCTGACACTTTCCACTCAGCACCTCGAGGACATTATCTCCAGGCTCAGGAGCATAAGGCATGTTGAAATCATACGTATCGGCACCAGGTTTCCGGTGGTCCTGCCCCAGCGTATTGATGACGAGCTGTGCACCATTCTATCCAAATACGGCCCGATATGGCTCAACACCCATTTCAACCACGAGAGCGAGATAACCCCCGAGGCAGCGAAGGCCTGTGACCGACTGCTGAGGAGTGGGATACCAGTCAATAACCAGGCTGTGCTACTGAAGGGGATAAATGACACTGTAGAGGCTCAGATGAAGCTGTGTAACGGGTTACTCAGAATAAAGGTGCGCCCCTACTATTTATTCCAGTGTGATGAGGTGCAGGGTACAGAACACCTGCGGACTCCGGTAGAGGCCGGCATCAAGATTATTGAAGGCCTGCGTGGTCACACATCGGGGCTGGCAGTGCCCACATTCGTCGTAGACCTGCCCAACGGAGGCGGTAAAGTACCTATACAGACGAACTATATACTATCGCAGACAGAAGGTGAACTTCTGGTGAAGAATTATCAGGGTGACGTCTTTCGCTATCGCAACCCGAGAGCCTCTAGCAGAAAAGTAGTCACCGTGGCAGCGACCAACCGGTCTGCGGAACCGATTGCCGCCGCGATCGCTGAAACACGGACGTTAAACCAAGCAGGAGGGATGTAGTGATGAGGATAGGGCTAGCTTATGACCTTAAAGAAACG
>CP070645.1:1525806-1540694 GCA_020354275.1 Dehalococcoidales bacterium | reverse complement strand
CTGATGCACAATGAGATAGAGGATATTGGGGTGATAGGGGGGCTGACTAATTTAAGGGAGTTACACTTAACGGGCAACAACATAGGTGAGATAGCGAATCTGGCTAATCTAAATAGCCTGCAAAAACTATATCTTGATGATAACAATATCAGTGATATATTACCACTAGCGGGACTGGTTAATCTCGATACCCTGGATCTATCGTTAAACAACATCACTAATATAGCCGCACTTGCCACGCTGGTTAATCTGCGTGAGCTTGACCTGATGCACAATAGTATCAGTATTATCTCGTCGCTGAAAGGCCTTACCAGCCTCCGAAACTTGAACCTGATGTACAATAACATCAGAGATATATCACCACTGGTACAAAACACTGAATTTGCTGAGGGAAATAGTGTGTCGCTGGTAGGCAACCCGTTGAGTATTGTTTCAGTAAGCGAGTATCTTCCCCAGCTCGAGGAACGGGGAGTGGAGGTGGAGTGGTAATTCCTGTCTAGGAGCTTATTAAGTTCCCTTTTGGTATATCCCAACATGAGGGGGCCCTGTAAGTGAATACTAAATCAGCTCAGGTAATGGTGTTTACTCCGCACCCGGATGATGCCGAGTCTGGTGCTGCCGGAACCGTTGCCCGCTGGATAGCCGAAGGCAAGGATGTCATCTACGTGGTATGTACCAACGGGGATAAGGGCACCAGCGATATTACTATTAGACCCAGTGAACTGGCCCTGATTAGAGAAAAGGAGCAACTGGCCGCGGCTGATTTACTGGGAGTGAAAGAAGTCATATTCTTACGCTATCCTGACCAGGGTCTTGAGGATTCAATTGAGTTCAGGAAAGATGTTGTGCGGTTGATCAGGATATATCGCCCGGAGATAGTAGTTACTGTTGACCTGTCGCGGCGCTATATCTGGCACCGGGACCACCGGATCACCGGCCGGGTGGTACTGGATGCCGTTGTTACTTATGCATCCAGTGCTAATGCCTATCCTGAGCTGTTGGAACAGGGTCTTAGGCCGCATCAGGTAAGCGAGGTCCTGCTATGGGGTTCACCGGAACCAAATTACCGTTCTGATATTACCTGTACCTTTGATACCAAGCTGGCTGCCCTTTTCTGCCATAAGAGTCAGGTGGGTGATACACTGTCTCCTGAGGCCAGGGAACGGCGCCGGGAACGGCATATGATGCTGGCTGAGGGAGAGGATTTCGAGCTGGCCGAGGCTTTCCGGCGTATAGAACTGGGGGGAATTTGTTAATCCAGCTAACCAAGGTATGACAGGACAGGTTAGAGGGGTTCAAGCAGCATATTGAGAAGCGGTATATTCAGAGATATTGCCCTTTTTATTGCGGTTCTACTGTTTCTGCTGATTGTCATTCCCATAATATCGTCGATATTTAAACAGCTGATCCTGCTGCAACTGGTTATCCTCATTATCGGGACTGCTGTCCTGGCATGGGTAGTACAGAGGGTACGGCGCCGTGATAAGTAGTGTTCCCCTTTTTAACCCTAGTCATAGAGCATTTGCGTTAAGGGCAAGACCTCCATCAGGCACCCACGGCTTACATATCAGCTTCTAGATTATAATCCATATGGTGTTAAGCAACGTTTTGGCGTTGGCTATTATTGCCCGGTAAATTTCGGCGGGCGGCGCTCCCGGAATGATTCACGTGATTCCTGCGAATCATGCGGTGCTTTACGGGCAAAGTCGAGACCCCACTGTTCGTTGCGTAGTTGCTGATCAAAGGATGATTCCATGCTCTGCTGGAGCACTCGCCGTGCCGACTGCATGGCCACCGGTGGCCAGAAGGCGATTTGATTGGCCAGTTCCACCGCTTCTTCCAGCAACTTGTCAACAGGTACCAAACGGTCAATTAGGCCGATACGGTAGGCTTCGTCAGCCTCAATGTAACGGCTGCTGAAGACCAAGTCGCAGGCACGGCTGTAACCCACGATGCGGGGCAGGAAATAAGACATGCCTGTGTCAGGGCTTAAACTGCGTTCGATGAAAACCGTCTTGAAACGGGTATTCTCGGTACCGACACGCAAATCGCAGGCAAGTGCTATAGACATACCGGCACCCGCGGCTACACCATTGACGGCGGCGATTGTCGGTTTATCAATAGTGCGGTAGACCGCTGTGGATATTCTTCCCGTCCAGCCATATACATCCAGACGCTGCTGCCGGCTGGGTTGTGTGTCACGCCTCGGAGGGGTACCACCACCGCCACCGAGTAAATCAACCCCTGAGCAGAAACCCCGGCCGGCCCCGGTGAATATGACTGCCCAGATATCATCATCGTTTCTCAGGTCCTGACAGGTCTGCATGATACTGTCCTGGAGGTCGCGGCTTAAAGCGTTCAACCTGTCGGGTCTATTCATGGTCAATATGGCTACCCGTTCCCGTCGCTCGATCAGTAAAGGATTCTCAGACATGTTTCACTCCTTCAATACTTTTTTTATCTTTATCGTGGTCACAGTATAGGCGGCGGGCTGGGCGATGTCAAGGTGGAAACTACCGAGGGATTGGTGCCTGGCGGTGTTTGACAACTACCCCGAGATTTCATATAGTCTAGTCAAAAATAGCCATCGTTTATGAATGGTAACTTTACTAGGATAAGGTGTTACGGTAAATGGTAACAGATAACCCTGATAATTCAGAGGTACAGACTCCGGAAGAAGAGATACAAAAGCAGCAACATGAGCTTGTAGCCTTGAGCCGCGTCTCAGCGGCACTCAGTGGTCTGTGGGAACTGGATGCTATTCTCAGGGTTGCCCTAGATACCATGCTTGATGTTATGAACGGCACCATCGGGGGCATCTTACTGATGGATGAAGAGACTCAATCGCTTGCCTATCGTGTCCATACTGGTTTGAGTACCAGATATGTTGAGGAAATGCAGATCGGCCCGGGTGAGGGGATTTCCGGTAGGGTAGCTGAAAGCGGAAAGGCCATACTTCTGGAAGATATATCGGCTGACCCGCGAGTGGCACGTCCGGATCTGATAACCACTGAAGGTTTGAAGGCATTCATCAGTGTTCCTTTGCGGGCTAAAGACGCTGTGCTGGGAGTCATAAACATAGCCAGCCGTACCCCAAGGCGGTTTACCACCAGTGACCTGTACCTTCTGCACTCCATGGGAGACCAGCTCGGTGTTGCTATTGAGCAGTCACGGCTGTATGAGCGGCTGAGAAAGGCAAGAGAAAGATACCGTCAACTGGCTCAGCAGACCCTGGTGGCTCAGGAAGAAGAGCGGAGGAGGATAGCCCGTGAGCTACATGATGAGACCAGTCAGGTACTCTCCGGGCTGGCTCTTCAGCTGCAGGCGCTGGTGGATATGGCCGAGATGTCTGGTACTCAGGACGCGGAGTTTATATCAGGTTTGAAGAAA
Source organism: Dehalococcoidales bacterium (assembly GCA_020354275.1). Lineage (GTDB taxonomy): Bacteria > Chloroflexota > Dehalococcoidia > Dehalococcoidales > UBA2162. Next base: position 1,537,304 of record CP070645.1, on the reverse strand, counting down.
GTGCAATCTCTGGCCGCCCAGGTGCACGGCGACATAAGTAAGTTAATCGCTGATTTACGCCCCGCCCTGCTGGATACACTGGGATTAATCCCGGCTATCCGTCAGTATGCTGAGACCAGCCTTCGCCCCCTGGATATAAATGTAGATGTGGAAACAATCGGAGTGCTAGGATATTTGCCACCTGAAGTCGAGGCCGGGCTTTACCGTTGGACCCAGGGGGCTATCGGTAACATTGCCCAGCATTCCAGGGCAAAAAACGCATCCATTGTCTTGGAACACAGGGATGATGAACTCTTACTGACCGTCAGTGATGATGGGCAGGGGTTTGATGTCTCAGAAATCACCGATATTGAACCAAATGGCCGTGGCCGTGGCGTGTTTAGTATGAAAGAGAGGGTCGGGCTTCTTGGTGGTACCTGCTCAATAGATTCCAGTCCGGGCCAGGGAACTAATGTCCGGGCCAGAGTGCCATTAAGCTGGCATGACGAAGATGGAAAGAATAAAGGTACTGGTAGTAGATGACCATACTATTGTGCGGGATGGTATCTGTGCCTTATTGACACTGGCCGGTGATATTGAGGTAGTTGGGGAGGCTGCTGATGGAAGTGAAGCACTAAAGCTGGTCGAGGAGCTTGAGCCAGACGTGGTGCTCATGGATGTTGCTATGCCGATTATGGGCGGGTTAGAGGCTACCCGGCGGATATGCAAACGGTTCCCCAAAACAAAAGTGCTGGTTCTGACCCAGTATGATGATAAGGAATATGTATTCCCGGTTATTGAAGCCGGAGCCTCTGGCTTTATCAGCAAGGTAGCTGCTTCCGCGGAACTAGTCTCAGGTATTCGCTCTATTTACCAGGGAGATTCTTACCTTTCGCCGTCAATAACCAAACTGGTGGTAGAAAACTACCAGCACGGAGGTGAGCGCGTCCGCAATGACCCGTACCAGCAGTTGACTACAAGGGAGCGGGACGTGCTTAAACTGGTGGTGGAGGGATATACCACCCAGGAAATCGCCGATAAGCTGATCGTCAGCCCAAAGACCGTTGAGGGACACAAGACTAACCTGATGGCCAAACTCGGTATCCGGAATAGAATTGAGTTGGTCAGGTATGCCCTGCGTAAGGGCATTATTCCCTACTAGTCTTCAGGTAAGCATATTATAACCTCAAACCTTAGCCCGGGTACTCTCCAGTCTCCATTTTAATCTTTTTTAAGATTACCTGTCTGATTCATTTTCACCTGTGAATGAAAACCAAGGGAAAATACTGGAAAACACTAGGGTATACCATCATATCTTTTCAGGTGAAGCCCTCTTTCGCTTGCTATATCACAATGCTAGGCTATTATCAGGTGAAGCAGAATTTGTCCTGACCATATCAGGTAAAGTGGTATGGTGACAGTGACAGGGGAAGGAGGGTTGTTATGGAAAAGATCGGCAGAATTTTGGTTGTGGATGACGAACCTGATTTTGTGCGCGGTATACAGGTAGCCTTACAGGCAAAACCGTATGAAGTAGTCGTTGCTGGTAACCGCAATCAGGCTGAGGCGGGGGTAAGAGCTAATAAGCCAGACGCAGTTGTTCTGGGTACGATTATGCCGCGGGGGGATGCCTTCCTCTTCCATCAATGGCTAAAACAAACATCAAGGTTCAACGACGTGCTTATACTGGTTGTCAATGCCCGGCGGGAGGAGGAACTCACCAGGGGGTGGAGAAAGGATGAGGGGATGCAGTGCGAAGCCGAGGACTTCCTGGCCAAGCCTGTTGAGCCGTCAGTGCTGGTGTCCCGTATTGAGAAGCTGCTAGATAGAGTAACCAGGAGAATCAGGATACTGGTGGCTGATGACCATGCCGTGGTCAGGGACGGTATTCGCGCCGTACTGGCTCTCCAGCAGGATATGCAGGTAATTGGCGATGCGGTAAATGGCAGGGAAGCACTGGAGAAGACCATCGAGCTTTCCCCTGATGTGGTGCTCATGGATATTGTCATGCCGGTGATGAACGGGCTGGATGCAACTAGGGAGATATGCAAGGGATGCCCGCAGGCCAAAGTGATAATGCTGACCCAGTATGATGATGACGAAAATGTCCTGGTCAGCCAGCAGATGGGCGCTATCGGTTTTATCCCGAAAACAGCGGTCAGTTCCATGCTGTTGACCGGAATAAGGTCAGTAAGTGAGGGGAAGCAATTTGTGCATACGGTAGCCAAGAATTAGCCGTAATTTTAGAATGATAAAGAGGTGCTATTGGAAGCGGTAACCATAACGCTTGATGGAGTTGAAGTAAGTGGCTACTCGGGGATGACTATACTTGACCTGGCCCGTGATTCTGGGGTGGATATACCCACACTGTGTCACGATCCCCATCTTAACCCGACCGGTGCCTGCCGGCTTTGTCTGGTAGAGGACGATTCTTCAGGGGCTCTCCTGGCATCCTGCGTTGTTCCGATAAGACCGGGAATGGTAATAAATACCCGGTCACCACGGGTAATCGAGCGTCGGAAAGTAATCGTCCAGTTTATGCTTGCCAGCCACCCCGATTCCTGCCTGGTGTGCGATAAGGGTAACCGCTGCCAGTTACGCAAACTGGCTTCGGAAATGGGTATCGGTCTGCTGGATTTTCAAAGGCTCCCGCAATCGGCAGCCATTCAAGACGTCAACCCGTTTATTGAAAGAGACCTGTCGCGGTGCATTTTGTGTGCCAAGTGTATCCGGGCTGACCAGGAGCTGGTTGTTGAGGGTGCTATCGATTATATGGACCGGGGTTTCACTGCCAAACCGGCTACTCTGGGCGATGTACCTCTGGAAGAGTCTGCCTGTACCTTCTGCGGGACCTGCGTGGCCATGTGTCCCACAGGTGCTCTTATGGAAAAGGAAAGGAGTTACCACGGGACGACGACAACTACGGTTGATTCGATATGTCCTTTCTGCGGCTGTGGCTGCAGTATCTCTCTGGAGGTCAAGGATAACAAGGTTGTAAGAGTAAAACCCGGAACAAAAAGCCAGGTGAACCGGGGTACACTTTGTGTCAGGGGGAGCTATGGCTATGATTTCGTACATAGTAACGAAAGGTTAACCAGCCCCTTAATCAAGGTCGATGGCAGTTTCCAGGAGGCGTCGTGGGAGCAGGCTCTAGGCCATATATCGGGCGAATTCAAGCGTATCAAAGAAGACCACGGTGCCAGTAGCCTGGCTATTCTTGGTTCCTCAAAGTGCACCAATGAAGAGAACTACCTGCTCCAGAGACTGGCCAGGGCGGTTTTGGGTACCAACAATATCGATAACGGCAGCCGGTTGTATAATCCGGCTACACGGTTCGGTCTGGGGCAGTCTATCGGTTTTCCAAGTACGACGAATACAATCGATAAAATAGAAGACTCGGAAGTGATAATGGTGATCGGGGCTAATCCGACTGCCTCCGCTCCGGCGGTATCATATGCTATCAAGCGTGCCGTTAACCACAGGAATGCGAGACTTCTACTGATTGATCCCAGGGAAACCGGGCTGGCACCGTTTGCCAACTTGTGGCTTAGACCTGAAGTCGGCACTGACGTGGTGCTGCTGAATGAGCTATGTAGGGTAATTATCGATGAAAAGCTTTTTGACGAGGAGTTCGTTACCCGCCGGACAGACAATTTTGAAGAGCTGGTGAGAAGCCTTAAAGACAATACTCCGGAATATGCCCAGAGCATAACCGGTATCTCATCCGAGGATATACAACTGGCCGCCCAACTCCTGGCCGGTGCTCAACGGGCTTCAATTGTCTACGGCAACGGGATTACCCAACATATAAACGGTACTGATAACGTAACAGCCCTGGCGAACCTGGCGATGTTGAACGGGAATGTTGGTCAGAGAGGAGGGGGTATTTTTGCCCTGCAGAGGGAGAATAATGGCCTGGGGGCATGCGATATGGGCACTCTACCCGACTTCCTGCCCGGTTACCAGAGCCTGGATGATGACCAGGTCAGGAAGGGCTTTGAGGAGCACTGGGGTGTTGATCTGCCAGCCGAAGCCGGACTAACGGCAATAGAGATGATTGAACGGGCAGCGACCGGCGGAGTTAAGGGAATGCTGATTGTGGGTGAAAATCCGGTATCAGGCTTTCCCAACCCATCTGCGGTGAGGGATGCCCTTACTTCACTCGATTTCCTGGTGACTACTGATCTGTTCCTCACCGAAACAGCCGAGTTAGCCACGGTGGTTTTACCTGCTGCCAGCTTTGCTGAAAAAGAGGGTACCTTCACCAACTTCGAAGGAAGGGTTCAGCAGATACACAAAGCTGTTGAGCCGGTTGGCGATAGCATGCCGGACTGGGAAATAATTCTGCAGCTGGCCAGCGCTATGGGGCAATCGATGCCGTATTCTACTCTTCAACAGGTTATGACTGAGATTGAAGACTTGGTACCACTTTACCAGTACTTGGCTGATGCCGACTTGAAGATAGAGGGACTAGGGCGTGCTGATCTGGAGAGTGAACGCCTGCGGGCAAGGCGCCTTTTTAAAGGCCTCTTCCCCAGTGGATTCGGACGGTTTTCCCCGGTCGAATACAACCAGCCAGTAGGACAGACTGATAATGGCTATCCCTTCACACTGGTATCCGGGTCGATACTATACCAGTTCGGTAGTGGCACAAGGAGCCTGAAGGCTTCGCGGCTGCGGAGGTTCTGGTCGGAATCCTGGCTGGAAATCAATGAAGATGATGCTGAGTACTCTGGATATGGCGACGGCGATGTGGTCAGGGTTATCTCACCTATTGGCGAGGTGACTACCACTGTCAGGGTAACGAATGCATTACCCAAAGGCCTGCTTTTCATGCCGGTGTCATTCCCGGAGAGCCCGGTTAACAAGCTATACGGTGTTAATTTGGATCCGCGAGCTAAGGCCCCGTCTTTTAAACCGTGTGCCGTAAGGTTGGAAAGGATTAATCCAGATGGCTAAAGTGAAAAAGCCCACCAAGGCCGCCCTCAAGCGGATTAACAGTATTATTACACGCTACAGCGAACAGAGATGGGGATTAATACCATTACTGCAGGAGATTCAACAGGTGCAGGGTTATATTCCTCCTGTGGTGATACCCCATATCGCCAGTGCCATGCGGTTGTTTCCCAGTCAGGTGCAGGGGGTCATTACCTTCTATACCCAGCTTTATACCGAACCCCAGGGGAAAAACGTAGTCAGGGTTTGCCGCGGGACCGCCTGCCATGTACGCGGCGGGAAAACGATCCTGAAACTGGTCAAGCAAGAGCTGGGGGTTGAAGAGGGCGAAACAACATCAGATTATGAGTATACCCTGGAAACTGTTGCCTGTATCGGTGTTTGTGCCCTGGCTCCAAATATCGTGATCAATAACAGCACCCACGGTCACATGAACCCTAAAAAAGTAGCCAGACTTTTTGAGAAGGAGGACGGTTCTTAGTATGAAACAGCGTCGTACCGTCTACGTCTGTCGGGGAACTGGATGTGTCTCTGGCGGGGGTGACGCGGTTTTTAATTCACTGAAGGCAGAAGTACAAAAGCAGGGGATTAAGGACGCCGAAATAGACTTCACTGGGTGCCACGGTTTTTGCCAGCAGGGTCCAAATGTGGTTGTTGAACCAGATGGCACTTTCTATACCCATGTAGAGCCAGAGGATGCTGTTGAGATTGTTACCTCACATCTCAAGAATGGAAAGCTGGTAGAGCGTCTCTTCTACCGGGACCCTGTAACGGATCAGCCGATACCGAATTACTCGGATATTGGTTTTTATAGCAAGCAATGGCGGATAATACTGCGTAACTGCGGGCATATTAATCCTGAAAAGATTGATGATTACCTTGGCCGTGGCGGTTATCAGGCACTGCGCAAGGTGCTTTTCCATATGACTCCCGAGCAGGTCGTCGAAGAGGTGACGAAGTCAGGGCTAAGGGGGAGGGGTGGTGCCGGTGTCTCTACCGGTTTCAAATGGGAACGCCTTCGAGAAGCCCCAGGTAATGAGAAATACATGATCTGCAACGCCGATGAAGGTGACCCCGGTGCCTTTATGGACCGCTCCATCCTCGAGGCAGACCCGCACGCAGTCATTGAAGGGCTGGTCATCGGTGCTTATGCCACGGGGTCAACCCATGGCTATGTCTACGTGCGTGCCGAGTACCCTCTGGCAGTGAGTCGGCTTCGTACCGCTCTCAGCCAGGCTCAGAAGAATGGGTTTCTGGGCAGTAACATACTGGGCTCAGGATTTGGTTTTACGGTACAGATCAAAGAGGGCGCTGGGGCCTTCGTCTGTGGGGAAGAGACTGCCTTGATGGCCTCTATTGAAAGCCGTCGGGGTATGCCTCGTCCCCGTCCTCCCTTCCCGGCTCAGTCGGGCCTGGACGGCAAACCATCAAATATTAATAATGTCAAGACGCTGGCCTCAGTTCCGGTTATTATCGAACGCGGCGCTGACTGGTTTGCTGGCATCGGTACTGAGAATAGCAAGGGCACTGCCGTGTTTGCCCTTACCGGTAAGATTGCTAACAGCGGCCTTGTCGAAGTGCCGATGGGCACTCCTTTAAGCCAGATTGTCTATGAGATAGGTGGTGGCATTCCTGGAGATAAACGGTTGAAGGCGATACAGACCGGTGGCCCGTCAGGGGGCTGTATTCCCGCCCGTCTGGTTGACCTGCCGGTGGACTATGAATCACTGGCCGGGGTGGGCTCTATAATGGGCTCCGGCGGTATGGTGGTGATGGACGATGCTACCTGCATGGTGGAAATAGCCCGTTATTTCATTAGTTTTACCCAGGACGAGTCTTGCGGGAAGTGCACTCCCTGCCGCCTGGGGACTAGGCAGATGCTTGAAATCCTGACCAGGATCACCGAGGGCAAGGGGCGTGATGAGGACATCGACACCCTGCTTACCATCGCCACCACGGTCAAGGAGAGCTCACTGTGCGGCCTTGGCCAGACCTCGCCTAACCCGGTGCTTTCTACCATCAACTATTTCCGGGATGAGTATGAAGCCCATATCAAAGAAAAGAAATGCCCGGCTGCCGTCTGCGATGCTTTAATGATATCCCCCTGCCAGCATACCTGTCCCGTGGGAATTAATATTCCCAAATATGTTGCCCATATTGCTTCCGGTGAATACCATGAAGCCGTTGATACCATCAGGGAAAGAAATCCATTCCCGTCTATCTGTGGGCGTATCTGCAACCATCCCTGTGAGTTCAGGTGCCGCCGCGGTGAGCTGGATGACCCGGTGGCTATAAGGGAGCTCAAGCGTTTTGCTGCAGACTGGTATTTTGACAACGTGACAGAAGACCCGGAACCATTCCCGATAGTGCACAATCAGCGGGTAGCCGTGGTCGGAGCCGGACCTACGGGCCTATCCTGTGCCTACTTCCTGGCTCAGATGGGTTATCCGGTGACCGCTTTTGAAGCCCTTCCCATAGGTGGGGGCATGTTGTCGGTGGCGATACCCGAGTTTCGCCTGCCGCAGGAGGTCATACAAAGGGAGATTGATCACATCGCCAAGCGGGGTGTGGATATCAGATATGACACTCCAATCAATGTAAATTTCACTGTAGAAGACCTCAGGAATGATGGTTTCAAGGCCGTATTCATCGCTGCCGGCGCGCAGAGGAGCCAGCGTATCGGTATACCCGGGGAGCTGGAGGACGTGGCCGGTTTCTATTACGGGCTGAGGTTCCTGAGAGATGTTAAGCTGGGTAGAGAGGTCAAGATCGGCCGGCGGGTAGCTGTCATCGGCGGTGGTAATGTGGCTCTGGATGCGGCCCGTACCGCCCTCCGTCTTGGCGCTGAAGAAGTGAGTATTTACTACCGCCGATCACGGGACGAGATGCCGGTTACCGATGTCGAGTATGAGCAGGCCGTCGCTGAGGGCATACAGGTGCATTTTCTGGTTAGCCCCACCAGGATAGTCAGCCAGAACTGGGAGGTTACCGGTCTACAGTGCAGCCGGATGAGGTTGGGCGAACCTGACGCCAGCGGCCGGAGGCGCCCGATACCAATCGCCGGATCCGAGTTTCTTGGGGAAGCAGAGAGTGTCATTGCTGCCATAGGTCAAGCACCTGACCTTTCCTTTCTCCCTGCCGATAGTGCCCTGGAGCGTACCCGCCTGGAAACTCTGGTAGTTGACAGTAATACCCTGTCCACCAATATCAGCGGAGTCTTCGCCGGCGGTGACTTTGTTACCGGGCCGGGAATGGTAATAGATGCTATCGCAGCCGGCCGGAGGGCGGCAATTGCTATCGATAAATACCTGAAGGGAGACACTACCAGGGTAGAGATATATGACCTTAAGGCCGGGATTGTTGGCGAGTTACCGGGTCAGGAAATTGATGAAGCCTGGGAGGAGCAACCCAGGGTTGAAGTGCCGACACTGCCGGTGAAAGAAAGAAAGAGAAGCTTCGCTGAAGTAGAGTTAAGCTTTTCTGAGGATAGGGCCAGGCTAGAAGCCAAGCGGTGCCTCAGGTGTGACCTGGAAAGGTAGCATTCTGACTCTGCTGACCTGATGGGAGGATTGCCATGAAATCGATAACCAAGCAGAAACCATTTGAAGAAATTATGGGACAACTGGCCGATATTGGTCGGGTGTATATTATTGGCTGCGGTACCTGTACTACTATGACTGGCACCGGTGGAATTGACCAGGTTCTTGAAATGAAGGACCGTCTTCAGGAAGCGGGTAAAAGGGTTAGCGGGTGGACGGTTATTCCCATTGCCTGTGACGAGATGACTGAGGTGTCCATAAAGGAAAATAAGCGGGCAATTGAAGATGCCAATTGTGTACTGGCGATGCCCTGTGCCTTGGGGGTGCACCGGATAAGCCTATACATTGACCGTCCAGTAATACCGGCACAGGATACCCTGTTTATCGCCGTTGAAGATGCCCCGGGTTATTTCCGTGAAGTTTGTGCTCAGTGCGGCCAGTGTATCCTCGGTGAAACGGCTGGTATCTGTCCCATAACTGCCTGCCACAAAGGGCTGGTAAACGGTCCCTGTGGCGGTACCAACAATGGCAAGTGTGAGGTTGACCAGGAACAGGACTGTGCCTGGACCTTGATCTATGAACGCCTTGAGAAACAAGGCCGGCTGGACCTGCTGCGGAAGTATCACCCACCCCGGAACTATCAGGTGACACCACGACCGAGAATGATAAAAATCTAATGAGCGGGGAGGTCAGGATAATGGTGTCGAGTTTTAAAGATGCTCTTAACTCTGGAAGGTTTGTTATTACCAGTGAGATTGCGCCGCCGAAAGGGACGAACCTGGAACAGATGCACCACCACATCGAACTAATCAGGGACAAGGTTGATGCACTCAATGTCACTGACCACCAGAGCTCGGTAATGCGTTTTCCGTCTATCGGGGGTTGCCTGGCTATCAAGGAGCAGGGCGGTGAGCCTATTCTACAGATGACCTGCCGTGACCGTAACCGTCTGGCTCTCCAGGCTGAGCTCCTGCTGGCGTATACCAGGGGGATTAGGAATGTACTTTGCCTTACCGGTGACGCTGTCCCGGTAGGTGACCACAAAGAGGCCAAAGGCGTTTTTGACCTTGACTCCTCTCAACTTCTAAGGACAGTACGCTTGCTGGAATCCGGTAAGGATATGGGCGGGAGCGATCTTGACGGGGCTGTGGAGTTCTGTGCTGGTGCCATCGTCACTCCTGAGGCACAGCCAATAGAACCCCAGCTGGCCAAGTTTGAAAAGAAGGTCGAGGCCGGCGCCGAGTTCTTCCAGACACAGGCAATCTACGACCTGGATAGCTTTAGCAGGTTTATGGAGTACGCCCGCCAGTTCCCCGTCAAGGTGCTGGGCGGAATAGTACTGCTTTCATCGGCCAGAATGGCCAAGTACATGACGGAGAATGTTCCCGGCATCTTTGTCCCGCAGAACCTGATTGACGAACTCTCGGTTGCCCCCAGGGGAGAGGTGCTGGCCAAGGGTATTGAAATTGCCGGGCGGATGATTTCTGCCCTGAAGAAGGATTCCATCTGCGATGGCGTCCACATTATGGCCATCGGTAGGGAAGAAGTGGTTCCCGATATCCTGGCTGCCGCCGGAATATAGGCTGTGTCCTTAAGCTACGGGTACCAAACTTGATCTGGGCTTTTTTGGGATTATTCCTCGTGACCATGCAATTACGTGCGCTGCTTTCTTCGCTTTTTAGGCATCTGATTAATAAACTGGCTGGTGCTTGCGTATACATAGTTTCATTGCTACAATAATCGGAGCCGATGGTCAGGTTCCGGTAGTTGGAGTATTAACGGCCATTCCGGTTATTAAGTAGAGAGCGTATCTTATTCACCAGAAGCATTGTTGACATAATATACCAGGGTAGTTAAGGGCTTGGTACTGGGACTTCTGATGGTTTGACAGAGCGTTTTGCTGGAGGAATGCTAAATGAGGGAGAAGGAACTGGCGGCGCGTGATGAAGGTATTACTATCGTGCCTACCGGGTGTTGTCATGACTGCGGTGGCCGCTGCGTGCTCAAGGCTCATGTTAAAGATGGCCAGATTATCAGGATTGAGACCGATAATGGCGATGAACCCCAGATACGCGCCTGTTTACGTGGCCGGGCATACCGCCAGAGGGTCTATTCCCCGGATAGGCTGCAATACCCTCTGCGCCGTACCGGGGAGCGTGGAAAGGGCCAGTTCGAGCGTATCTCATGGAACGAGGCGCTGGATACCATTGCCTCTGAGCTCATCAGGATTAAAGAGAAGTATGGTAACTCGGCCATACTACTAGCCGCCGGTTCGGGTAATCAGGGACGGTTGCACGGTTCCGGGCCGGTAAGCCGGATGCTGGCCCAATTCGGTGGCTTTATGAGCACCTGGGGTATTGCCTCCTTTGAGGGGGCGCTTTTCGCTTCTATGGCCACCTACGGCACCATCCGTAGTGGCAGTGACCGCGATGACCACCTCAACTCCCGACTGATTATTATGTGGGGCTGGAACCCGGCCAATACCATTCAGGAGCCCCGTACCAGCCTTTACCTGGCCCAGGCAAGCGAGAAAGGCATCAGGATTGTGGCCGTTGACCCGCGTTATACAGACTCGGCGGCCACCTTCGCTGACCAGTGGATTCCTATTCGCCCCGGCACCGATACCGCCATGCTCATTGCCATGGCATACGTCATCATAACCGAGAATCTTCAGGATCAGGCCTTCATTGATAAATATACGGTAGGTTTCGAAAAATACAGGGACTACGTACTCGGCAGGGAGGACGGTATCGCCAAGACGCCGCAGTGGGCGGAAGCGATTACCACCGTGCCTGCCGGAATTATTGCCAGTCTGGCGCGGGAGTACGCTAACATGAAGCCGGCCGCCCTTATCGCCGGTTGGGGCCCGGCCCGCGCCGCCATGGGCGAGCAGTACTCCCGGGCTGCTAATGTGCTCACTGCCATGACTGGCAATATTGGCATCCACGGTGGCTATGCCTCCGGTTTCATGAGGGCTTACTCCAGCCGTGAGCGACGCGGCCCACGCCGCGCGGGCAATCCGGT
>CP070645.1:1522784-1525706 GCA_020354275.1 Dehalococcoidales bacterium | reverse complement strand
GAAACATCTTGGTTCCACATACTGGGCATACACCCTGTGTTGCCGGTTTGCCATTCTTCATGGTTATGCCTCTAGCATCCTTCATTTCCCTTTTGGAACGGCACTTGACACAATATGCTTGCATTTAGTCAAACCTCCTTTTTGATTGAGTGTAATTAACAATAATAAACAACTTTCCCCTTGATGTCAAGTGTCCAAATAGTCATACAAACTCGATTTAGGGGCAACAGACGCTTAAATTGCCACCCCAGGGTCAAAAAATTGAGCCGAGAGACACCTTATCGCATAAATACCATAAACATCACAAAAAAATATAATTACTGTTAAGAGTCCGATACCGATACCCTTTATCCAGCTCGTCCTGTTTGACACACAAGAGTAACCAAAGGTAGGATATATTCACACCCCCTAAAATGTGACATGATGAACTACCAGAATTAAGGGAATAGCGAAGAATCGTCTATGAACGCAAGACTGCATGAGATCAGATGGCATGGTCGAGGGGGGCAGGGGGCGATAACCGCTGCCAAGATAGTGGCCCAGGCGGCTTACCTTAAAGGCTACCGGGGGATAACTGCGGCACCATCATTTGGCGCAGAGAGGAGAGGCGCCCCGGTCAGTGCCTCGACCAGGATTTCTCCGCAAACAGTGATGGTCATATCACAGGTGGAAAAACCCGATACAGTAGTAGTCCTAGACCACACCCTGCTGAAATACCAGGAAGTGACCAGCGGACTGGACAGGGGGGGATGGCTTGTGGTGAATTCTCAGCAGCACCCGAAAGAGCTTAACATTACCGGTGATTTCAACATCGCTAATGCTGATGCCACCAGAGTATGCCGGGAACTAGGGCTGATAATCGCCGGCCTCCCCGTGGTGAATACAGCCATATTAGGTGCACTTGTCCACGCTACTAATGTGGTGGACATGGCAAGTATTGAAGCGGTAATAAGAGAAAGGTTTTCTGACAGCATGATAGATATTAACCTCGCCGCAATTATGAAGACTTTTGAGATAACCAAACTAAAGAAAATAAGGTGATGGAAAGTCGTGAGAACCAGAGATTGTAAACATATTTGTGATGAATCATCACCGGGTATTGGTGAGGCAGGCAAGACAGGCGAGTGGCGTAACTCGTTTCCAATGATAGACCAGGAAAGATGTACCCCGTCCAGACAAAATAAACCGGCCTGTTTTCTCTGCTGGCTTTATTGCCCAGAGGCTGTCATCAGTAAAACTGTACCCGTCCAGATAAATCTAGAATACTGCAAAGGATGCGGAATATGCTCACAAGTATGCCCGGTGCAAGCGATAACCATGATTAACGAAGAGGAGCTACATCCTGAAGAAGACACGCAGAAAAGCTGACATCCAGATACTTGATGGCAACCAAGCTGCCGCCTACGGCGCAAAACTCAGCCGTGTCCAGGTGATTGCTGCCTACCCCATTACGCCTCAGACACCACTCACCGAAAAACTCTCTGAATTTGTAGAAGGAGGAGAGCTCAATGCAGAGTATGTCGCCGTTGAGAGTGAGCACAGCGCCCTTACCGTGTGCACTTCGGCTTCTATGGCGGGAGCGAGAACCTTTACCGCCAGCAGTGCTCACGGTCTAGCTTATATGCATGAGATGCTGCATTGGGCGGCTGGGGCACGCCTCCCCGTGGTTCTAGCCTGCGTCAACCGTGCTATCGGAGCACCCTGGAATATTCTAAATGACCAGCAGGACTCCATATCACAACGAGATACTGGCTGGATACAAATATATGCTCGAAACAACCAGGAGATATTGGATTCAGTGCTCCAGGCTTATAAGATTGCCGAGACAGTCTATGTACCGGTTATGGTTTGTTATGACGGCTATGTCTTATCTCACGCTGAGATGCCGGTAGCTGTTCCGTCACAGGAGGATGTGGATAAATTCCTGCCCTCGTACCAGCCCCACACGATATTAGACCCGGCCAATCCCAAAAATTACAACCTGGTAACCTTAGCCGACCCTCGGGTCAATACTGAGGGCGTGCTCTGCCATGGATACATGGAACTGAGGTATCTCCTCCAAGAGGCTTTGCAAAACTCGGGGGAAGTGATAATCAGAGTAGGGCAGGAGTTTGCTGAATTATTTGGTAGAAGCTACGCCAATATGTTCTGGGAAGATAGACTGGCTGATGCCGACATAGTTATTGTCGCCATGGGTAGCCTAGCGATGGAGGCAACAGTAGCCGCAGACATGCTCCGAGTAAAAGGTCACAAAGCAGGTGTCCTGGGCATGAGAGTATTCCGGCCATTCCCTAAAGCCGATTTATTAAAGGCACTGAAAAAATCCCGCCTTATCGTGGTTTTCGATAAGAATATCAGCTATGGTTCGGAAGGAGCCACCTGCTCAGAAATCAAATCAGCCCTCTACGGAAGTGGTGTCAACGCGGTAATACGAAACTTTATCGTCGGACTAGGGGGACGTGATGTCAAAGCCAGAGAGATGGCAGATGCAGTGACCAAATCACTACCACTGCTGAAAGAAGGTTTTTTAAATAGCGAATATCCTGAGTGGATATGCTATATCTGAGAGGTTCTGTACAGTGAAAATTAACGCCGTTAACCTGACCGAAACAGAATATCTACTGCCAGGCAACAGGACCTGCCCCGGCTGCGCCCTATCTCTCGCCTATCGTCATATTCTAAAAGCGCTGGAAGGACAGGTTATCGTGACGGTGCCAGCCAGTTGCCTCACCGTATTACACGGCATGTATCCAGTAACCTCAGTCAATGTCCCCTGTGTAAACACGCCATTTGCCTCCACCGGAGCGTCAGCTACCGGTCTGGTTGCCGGGCTGAAAGCCGGGGGCAGAAAGGGAATAACGGTACTAGCCTTCGCCGGTGATGGAGGTACACACGATATTGGAATCCAGGCATTGAGCGGCG
>CP070645.1:1517427-1522684 GCA_020354275.1 Dehalococcoidales bacterium | reverse complement strand
CTGGCGTTTTATTCGAATGTGGCAGCGTAATCGGGATGTTTTCTTCCGGTTATGGCACTCAGAGGCACCCGGTATAATAGCCGAGCCGGTTATGGTTCTGCTGGCTATGGGCCTGGGTCTCGGGGCCTATGTCGCCCTGGTTGACGGCCAGCGCTATATCGAATTTGTTGCCCCCGGTGTTATCGCCAGCTATGGGATGTTTGCCGCCAGCTTTGAGTGTACCTACGGCAGTTTCTTCCGTATGGAGGAACGCAGGACATATGACGCCATTATCGCTACCCCGCTGAACGTTGAGGATGTCATTGCCGGTGAAATCTTCTGGGGGGCGACCCGTTCTCTCATCACGGGCAGCGTAATCCTGGCAGTGGCGGCTGCCTTTCAGCTGGTACATTCACCCTGGGCATTGTTAATACCATTGCTGGCATTTCTGGGAGGCCTGATGTTCGCCTCGATAGCCATGCTTTTCACCTCTCTGGTTCCTTCTTTCTATGAATTCAACTACTTCTTTACCCTGTTTATCACGCCGATGTTCTTCTTCAGCGGGGTGTTCTTCCCTCTGGATGAGTTCCCCCAGGTAGTGCAGAAGATAAGCTTGGTGGTTCCCCTGACACCGATGGTCAACATGGCCAGGGCTTTCGTTTCGGGGGACCTTCAGCCTCAGCTCCTGGTGTTTCTGGCTATTATTATTGCCTATACCATCCTCTTCTTCTCCATATCTCTGGTCACCATGAGGCGAAGGTTAACCGTTTAGGGATGGCACCTGCCCTGAGCCTTTGCCATTTGTCAGCTACTTACCTATAATGGGGGCTGAAAATGCCATGAAAATAGTTGCTATTGTCGGGATGGCCGGTGCCGGTAAATCGGAGGTGGCCAGGCTATTTCAGCAAAACGGTTTTACCAGTATAAGGTTTGGCGATGTTACCGATGAAGAAGTCGGCAAAAGGGGACTGGCACTGAGTGAGGAAAACGAACGCTATGTCAGAGAACTCCTGCGCAGGGAGCACGGCATGGCAGCCTATGCCCTTCTCAATAAACCCAGGATTGATTCGGCACGGGAACATTCCGATGTGGTAATTGACGGGCTGTATTCCTGGGAAGAATACATCGCTTTGAAGGGGTATTACCAGGAAGACTTCTATCTGTTGGCCGTATGGGCATCACCGTCAACTAGGTACCGACGGCTGGCTGATAGACCGGAAAGGGGCCTGACAGTGGCGGAAGCAGAGAGCCGGGACCGTGCTGAAATTGAAAATACCAATAAGGGCGGGCCGATAGCCATGGCGGACTTTACCATAATTAACGGGTCTTCTCTGGATAATCTGAGAGAACAAACAGAAAGGATTATCTTTCTCTTAAAAAATGAAAAAGGTAACCAGGCCTGAGCTTGATGAATATTTCCTGAAAGTAGCCGCTGTTGTTGCCGAGCGCTCAACCTGCCGCCGACACCATATCGGGGCAGTGGCGGTGAGGGACAAGCATATACTTTCCACCGGTTATAACGGTGCTGCTGCCGGGCTCAAGGACTGCCTGGAGCTCGGTTGCCTGAGGGACGAGAGGAGCATACCGTCTGGAGAAAGGCATGAGATATGCCGGGGGATACATGCTGAGCAGAACGTAATCATCCAGGCGGCGCTCTACGGCGTCAATCTGGAAAAGAGCACCATATACTGCACCCATACCCCCTGTATTCTCTGTGCCAAGATGCTGGTCAATGCCAGGATAGCCCGGTATGTCAGCTTCGGCAGGTACAGTGATGATGAATTCATCGGGCTGTTTGAGGAAGCGGCCATTGAGGTTGATATCAAAAAAAGACCGTCCTCCCGGATAAGCTATCTTGACTAGGAGATACGGGCTAGTTCAATTGCCTTGACTAACGTACGGATATCTTGCGTATTAGTCTTATTAATGAATTAAAGGGCAGTACCTTGGATTTAGATGGGTGAAACGAAAGAATTTCCACGGCTGGAAACAGATAGACTCATCTTAAGAGAGTTGACGCTTGATGATGCCGATGTCATTTTCCCCCATTTCGCTAATGAAGAGGTGGCACGATACATAGATGCTAAACCAGCAGCAAGCATCAAGGATGTAACCGACATAGTAAACTGGGGCACGAATCTGTTGAATAACCACACAGGCACTCTCTGGGGTATATTCAGAAAAGAGGACGGTCAATTTCTGGAGCAGGTGAACTACGTGGTTAGACCGGATAATAACTTTACCGGCACCGTGCCCGTGCCGAAATCGGATATGAATTAACACCACATTACTGGGGGAGGGGGTATATGTCAGAGGCTATCAGCAGTGTTATTGAACATATCTTCAGTTCCATAAGAATAAATAGAATTGAAGCAACAGTTCATATCGATAATAATAGGTCTCTTAATATACTGACAAGGTTGGGATTTCACAGAGAGGGCATACTCCGCGAATATGTGCAGTGGGAGGGTGAATACTGGGATATGGTGCTGTTCTCAAAGCTTAGAAAAGACTGGATGAAGTAGAGGATAACTGGTAAACTTAAAAAACGGCTGGTTTATTTAATGATATGTCTGTCCCGTATGCCAAGGTAATTGTAAATCCCGTGGCCGGGGCCAATGCCACCCGACGCCGGTGGCCCCGCATCAGCCGGTTGCTGAAGAAGGTCGGCCTTTCCTTTGACTATCAATACACCGAGGGCGTTGGCCATGCCATTGAGATAGCCAGGGAGGCGGCCGGTTATGGTTACCGCTATCTGGTAGCGGTAGGCGGCGATGGCACCACCAACGAGGTCGCCAATGGTATAATTGATTCAACCGGTGACGGTAGCATTGCCCTGGGAGTAGTCAGCACCGGTACCGGGAGTGATTTCGCCCGTTCGCTGGGTATCTCCCGGCACTACATTAATGCCTGTTCATCACTGGTAAACTGCAATACGGTTTTAATTGATGTTGGTGTTGTCGAATACCAGCATGATGGGCAGACGTTACGCCGTTTTTTTATTAATTCGGCGGGTATCGGCTTTGATGCTGCCGCAGTGCAGACAACGGAACGCCTGCCCAAGTATTTTGGCGGGACTTTGCCTTATCTCATTGGCCTGCTGCGGACTCTGGCTGGTTACCGGAACCAGTCAGTAGTAATCACTGCCGATGATAGGGTTGAAACAGCCCGCATTCTAAGTGTGGTGGTGGCTAACGGCGGTTACTTCGGGGGCGGGATGCATGTTGCTCCTGAAGCCAGCCTGAGTGATAATCTGCTGGACCTGGTGGTCTTTGGTGATGTGAGCAAATTTGACCTGCTTAAGTCTCTACCGATGGTCTATAAGGGAACTCACGGTCAGCATCCCAAGGTTCGTATTGGCAAAGCGGACAGGGTTACTATAGAGGCATCGGAAGAGTCATCGGAGCATATCTTGGTTCAGGCAGACGGTGAGCTTCTCGGAGAAGGTCCGGTGTCCTTCTCTCTGGTACCGGCAAAACTAAATGTCATCGTTTAATAATATTGTTTAATCCGTATTTTCGCCCTGGTAGGCCCCCTGGTAACCCTCCGTCTCGCCGCTTAGCTGCAGGAATATCAGCTGCACGATGCGGGCGTTCTTCTGCAGGCGCAGTCCCTGGGTGTTATATACAACCAGCAGGGACTGGGAGCGGCCGGAGTAACCGGCGTCCCATACCGCGGTGTTGACGGTGACGCCAGAGCGCAGCAGGCTTGACCTCGGTCTGGCTAATGCCATAACATTATTGGGCAGGTTGACGACCTCGTTGAAGGTCACAATATAGGCACCGGGCATAAGGTCAATGAACCCCATCCCGTTGAACACCAGAGGGGCCAGTTGAGATACGGCTCTCTGGTGATCACTGGTAGTTATCCTGCCTGCTGTCTGGGGGAGGGCAATTTCACGGAGGGTAAGGTCAAAGCCGTTGGGCTGCACCTGCTGGTCGAGGTCAATGTAACCCTCTACCAGGGGTGGTTCTTGCCTTAATAGGCGATGGATATCTGATTTGATCAAAACGGTGGTCATGGCCAGCTATAGTATAACACTTTTCCAGTTCTTTTATCAGGGGGAACAGAGTTGGCAGACGGTCGATACGGACTGTTAGTAGTGGACATTGATGGCACGCTGTTGGACAGGGAAGGGATTATCTCGGAGGAGAACAAGACTGCCATTGCCAGGGTCATTGATTCGGGTATCCGGGTTTCTCTATCCACCGGGAGAGTGGTACAGGCCTGTTTGAAGATACTTGACCAGCTGGCACTGGACGGATACCACATCTTTTTTGACGGGGCTCTGGTCAGTAACCCGAAAACGGGCGAGGAGGTCTATGTTGAACCAATCGACAGGCAGCTGGTGCAAGAGATTGTAGAGTTTATCCATCATCATGAAATTAACCTTGATTTCTATTCGATAGCTGAATATTTCATCGAGCGGGAAAACTGGGCAACAGAGATACGCCGCCGGTTCTTCGGGCTTCAGCCTACCATCAGCGATTTCAGCAAGCTGTGGCCGGAGGAAAGGATTATTAAGGGAACGCTGCCGGTATTTTCCGGCGAGGAGAGGGAAAAAGCAGAAAGTTTCCGGCAGCATTTCGGGGATAGGCTCAGCCTGTCCGTGACGGAGACACCGGCTTACCCTGGTGTTAATTTTATCAATGTGATTGCCAAGGGCGTCTCCAAAGGCCGGGCTCTCAGAGCATTAGCTTCGTATCTGGAGATACCTCTTGATGGGGTTGTTGCCATTGGTGATGGGGCTAATGACGTATCGCTACTGGAAGAAGCCGGGCTGGCGGTAGCTATGGGCAATGCCCATGACGAGTTGAAAGGGGTGGCTGACCATATAACTCTTGATGTTGACCACAGCGGTGTTGCCCGGGCGGTTAACATGTTTTTACTTAATCAGTAGGGGTCTGAGAGTAACCTCACCGGATAAGAGGGGCAGCCTTTCTATTATTGTTTCCTGGGTTATATTGGCCCCGGGAATTGTTCTGAACTATACACCTCTTCGAAACAGGCGTTTCCACCAGGGGGCTTCAGTACCGAACCCGTCTATAACGAAAGAGTGTTCGCACTTCCCGCACCGCCAGGTTCCGTACTGCTTGTTATAATAGGTGTTGGCACTCCCGCAGCGGGGACACATCGTTCTTATTTTCTTAGATGTTTCTTTATCGAGTTGTTTCCAGTAGTCGTCATGCCACCCGGGGCGGACAGGCATTTTCATCCTCCTGGTTACAGGGGTTAGGTTTCTCAGGGCAGTAACCGTCCTGATTTATACCCTTATACT
>CP070645.1:1513139-1517327 GCA_020354275.1 Dehalococcoidales bacterium | reverse complement strand
AGTGTGGTCAAGCTGGTATTCATGGAACGGCTCAGGGTCTCAACCAGGCTGTTATTGACCACCGTCCTGAAATCAGCCCGGGTATATCTGGTTAAATTCTCCCGTATCCGGTCAAAGATTACTACCGTATCATTAACGCTGTAACCAACAACCGCCAGGATTCCGGTGACAAACATCAGGTCGATTTCCCAGCCCAGCAGACCACCGAGAAGGGAAAATGTCCCCAGCGCTACCAGTGCGTCATGAACCAGGGCAATAATGGCACAGGTACCGTAGCGGAACGGGTTGGGCATGCGGTGGAATGCCCAGGTAACGTAAAGCAGTATTCCGATAGCAGCTATAAATACCGCCCAGAAGGTGTTACGCCCTGTCTCGGCAGCTACCATCGGGGAAACGTTTTTATCGAAACTACTCTCTTTAATATCACCCAGCCCGGCAGCCAGCCCGTCAACCAGGTCATCTTTGGCTTCATTCGAGAGCTCCGGCAGGCGGATCAAATAACCGCCCTCTTCTTCAAAGCTCTGCACAATGACATTGCTGTAACCCAGACTGGCCAGTTCATTTTTCAACGCCTCCTCGGTTATGTCCTCCTCGAAGCTTACCGTCATCATCGAGCCGCTCTCAAATTCAATACCGAGCTTAAGGCCAAAGGTCGCCAGAGAAACAATACCTGCCAGTATCACCACACTGGAAATTACTACATACCAGAGCCTTTTGCCGACTATGTCAAACATTATTTCCTTCCCAGACGAGGGCTGAATAACCCGGTACGCCGCGCCAGGGGAGTACCCACAAACAGCCGCAGCAACGTTCGAGTAACGATAATAGCCGTAAACATACTTACGGCCACACCGATGAAAAAGGTCAGGGCGAAGCCCTTCACCGGGGCACTGGCAACAATGCTGCTCCCCAGCCAGTAAAGAATGCCACAGATAATAAACGTGGTTACATTACTGTCACGGATAGCTGTCCAGGCCCGGTTAAATCCGGCCTCAATTGCCGCCCCCAGAGTTCTGCCCGCCCTGAGCTCCTCTTTAACCCTTTCAAAGATAAGGATATTGGCATCAACGGCCATACCGATAGAAAGCACAAAACCTCCGATACCGGCCAGGGTGAGGGTTACCGGTATCAGCTTAAAGAGCGCCATCACCAGTAACCCGTAAAATACCAGCGCCAGGCTGGCCAGGAGCCCGGATAGACGGTAATAGATAATCATGAAAAGCATGACCAGTATTATCCCGATTAATCCTGCTCGAAGGCTCATTTCAACGAACTTTTCACCCAGAATAGGTGATATTATTTCGTCATCAATTATGGTGAGGGGTGCCGGCAGGCGCCCGGCATTCAGCTGTTGCGATAAACTGGTAGCATCATCGAAGGACAGACCGGTAATCTGACCGACATCGACAATGGTTGACTGAACCACCGGAGCATAGGGCTGACCTTCCTCCCCCCGCAGGGCTTCATCGCCCTCAAAGATGGCCATTGGCTGGCCGATAAGCCGCCCGGTAATTTCCTCAGATAACTCGCTGCCTTCTTTGTCCCATTCAAATATTAACTCTACTCCGCCCATCTCTCCCTGCCGTACATAGGTATTCTCTTCGAAGTACTGGCTGGTCAGCGCTTTTTCCTCTCCGTCGATGATAGCTGTAGCCGGTTTCCACCGCCCCCGCTCGTTTTCCCATCTTGCCGTTTCATTTTCACTGGCCAGTTCACCAAACTCCAGCATTACTACCCTAGAAAGCCTCTCCTTCTCTTTGTCACTGATGTCCCGACCGGGCAGTTCAACCGTAATCCGGTCACTTCCCCTCTTCTGAATAACCGGCTCGGTTACACCCATCGGGTTAATCCGGTTATTGAGAACACCCATCACCCCGGCGACAGTGCTGGCCTCCTGACCTGGCTTCACCGAAGAGAGGTCGACCTTATACACAATATGGGTACCACCCTGCAAATCGAGCCCCAGCCTGATACCCAGCCCTGTCAATATGCCATCATCGAATGGCAGAACCACAAGGGCTGCCAGGATAAACACTATCAGAACCAATATGAAAATCTGTGTATTTCTTCTCGGCACCTATCTACCCCGCTTTACTCAACAAACAATCATGGATATAACCCAGGGCTTCCTCCCGTGTAGTAATCTCCCCGGCAGCCTGGGCTTCACGTACTGCTTCCAGCAGTTCACCGACCTGAGGCCCCGGGTTTATGGCAAATACATCTATGATATCATGTCCGTCAACAAGTTTGGCCGGACGGGTAATACTTTCCTCTTCAAGGTGCTTTAAGAGCACATACTCTGTCATTCTAGCATGCTCTTTCCAGTTGGACAGTATCAGGTTGGGTCCCCGGGTGGCCAGATGGTCGGCCAGATTCAAGAACAGTATATCAATCCCAGTCCCCTCAGTATCGCGGAAGTACCGGTATATCGCCCGGCTGGTGGGCAGTCCCTCCTGCGCCATTTGACCCGGTCTGAGGTGGTGTTTGACCATAGTCTCCACCAGCTTTGCCTCTTTAACACTGAACCTGAGTCTGGACAGCAGACCGGCTATCATGACGGCACCCTCATTGGCATGTCCTATGAAACGCATTCGGCCTGCGGCATCGATGGCCCTGGTCTGAGGTTTGGCGATATCATGAAGTAGAGCCGCCAGCTTGATGAGCGCACTTCGGGGGCTACTACTGACCTTCTGGTTGAAGTGGTCTGACAGCATATCAGACCAGGGTACTATTGCCAGGACCTTATTACCAGCGTATTCCAGAGTACCCTGCCTTAGTAAGAACTCAACGGCAGCCACTGTCCTCAGGGAATGCCCGAATACATCCCAGTAGTGCTCCTTAGGCTGTTCGACTTCTTTGGTCTTGGCCAGTTCCGGAAATATCACCGTCAATAAGCACAGCTTATCAAGGTATAACATACTTTCCCCTGCTCCCGGGAGAACCATCAACCGCAACAGTTCGTCCCTCACCCGTTCACCGGCTACACCGGCCAGAAGATGGGAACTGGCTTGAATCAGGGTTTCGGTTGGTTGGCTGATGCTAAACCCGAGCTCAGCGGCCAGGCGTATCGCACGCATCAGGCGTAACGCATCCGATTCCAGTGCCGTCTCACTTACCACCCTGATTACACCCTTTTCAAGGTCATCCAAACCATTAAACGGGTCTATCAGCTGTAAGCTAGGCACATCTCCGCCTATCTGGCCTGTATCAATCGCCATTGCGTTTACCGTGAAATCACGCCTTGCCAGGTCTTGTTCTATATTCTCTTTGATTGCGGTAAAATCAAATTCCCACTGCCCCTTTCCCGAAGGTGCCCCCTGGTCAGCTACAACCACCCTGCCTATCCTGTTTATTTTGTCTAATATTACATGCTTGCCGCCTATGGCACTGGCTATCCCGGCAGCGGTTCCTGGACCATCCGAAGTCACGGCGATATCAATATCAGCCACTACCCGTCCCAGCATCATGTCACGCAGTAATCCGCCAACGACGTAAGATTTTATTCTATGTTCGTTCAGATACCCGATTATCCTAGTTAAAAACGGCCACAAACTTAATTCTTGCAGCCTGTTTAGGGAGCTTCTCAGGTCACCCCCACCGTCCACTTTGACCATTTTTACGCCTTTTTACCTTATTAATAAGCAATTTTTACCCGGGGTTTTATCACATATGCGGCATCCCGACATCCGCTGCCACCAGCCTTTCACTATACTCCGACCAACACAATTTATCAAGATATGGGCCATAATATAACCACCTAATACCTTGACAGGTGGCATCATAAAGGCTATAATATTGCCAGCTGTCACTTGGAGGTTTTATCATGCTGGTTAAAACGAGGGTCTTCACAATGTATAACGGTGAGTACAGGAACCTTTCTGAACTGGCCGAGGCGATGGGGATATCGGTAAGTCAGATTTACCGGGTGCGGGAAGGTAAACGGCAGATAAACCAGAAATTCATTGTTGGCGCTATCAAAGCCTTTCCCAATCACCGGCTTGATGACCTTTTCTACCTTATCCCTGATTCGGCAGACGAAGGAAATCTTCCCCATCAGCAGTTGCCGGCAATGAAGTCCACAGAAGGGCCAAATGTCAAAAAGCGTATGACCAGTACCACCGAATCAACCCCGGTACAATCTCCGAAAACTAATTGATTTCACTGCTACAATAAGCATTAAAACCGTCT
>CP070645.1:1510429-1513039 GCA_020354275.1 Dehalococcoidales bacterium | reverse complement strand
TTCTGGGGTGTTACCGAAGTATACCTTGGTGTGGGGCCAGGGTATCTCGATGCCTTCCTCGTCGAAGCGGTTCTTAATCCGCTTGCGGAGTTCGCCGGTCAGCCCCCAGTGTTCGCCAGCCTTGGTAAAGCCCCGGACGGTTATGGTGACGCCGTGGTCGCCGAGGTCACCGACCCGTATTACAGAAGGGGTATCTGTCAGGTTCTTACCCCAGTCGGGGTCGTCCTTCAATCCCTGGCAGACATCATTGATGACTCTATAGACATGCTCGAGATTCTCTTTATAGGCCACGGTGACACCCATGTTGATGCGGGTCCAGTCTCTGGTCTGGTTACTGGCGATGGAAACCTGGCTATTTGGGATCTCGTGCATCGTCCCGTTTATTTCCCGCAATATCGTGCGTCTCAGGCCGACATGTTCAACATCACCTTCCACACCGGCAATGGTGACCCATTCACCAATGCGGTACCAGTCCTCCATTAAGATAAAGAAACCGTTAAGGTAGTCACGGATGATGTTTTGCGCCGCGAAGCCTAGTGCTAGGGCGCCGACGCCAACGCTGGCCAGCAGGGGAGTGATATCCACCCCGATTACGCTCAAAATCATGACGAAGGCAATAGACCAGATGATAATAGAGAGGACCCTGGTGGCAACATAGGCCAGTGTCTTAGACCGGGCGGCCAGCTGGTCGGGGCTTTCCTCCCTGATTTTGGGAATCCGGGCCGTTATTAGCTTGGGAATCAACCTTCTCTGAACTAAAACCAGCACCAGGGCGATAACCAGTATTACTAGCACCTTGATGCCACCAGCGGCCAGGTCAGCCAAGTTGAAAGAAAAATCGAATTCAGGCATAGCGCTTCCTCCTTTTGAATTTTTATTGTTCAATGACAGGATAGAGAGATGGGACTGGGTAGCATAATTAAGGATTGACAGCCACTATCTGGCATACTCTTTATTAATCCCCGAACCTGTCTAAAAGAGGTTTAGCCTGCAATAACAATAATTAGGGTTATTTACAGACGGTGGTGACAGGATGATTATTTAGACAGGTAAAAAGGTGGTTAATATTATTCCTCGTTCTGGCCGTCCTCAGCTACCTTTTCAACTTCAATGGTGCATTCCTTGACCATAGCGGCAACTGCGGCCACTGCCGCCAGAACCGGCGCCGCCAGAACGGCTACGGCCGCGGCCGGAGCGCCAACACTGAGAGGAATATCTATCAGGGCTTTCCCGTCGTGTATCAAACGCACTCTCCTGATATTCCCCTGATGTATCAGTTCCTTTACTTTGTCAACGAGTTTGTGGCCAGATACGGTGAACCTTTCCTTTTTGTCCATAACCTGTCCCCTTAATAAGACCTTAAGATATTCTAGGTTGCGGTCTAGCTGCTGTCAACGGCGATACTGGTTAAAATTAAGGAACAGTATGTCCCAAGAAAGATTTAATGAACGCTGGTGAAGGTATGCTATGGCCCGGTCTAAAACGTTGTTTCTCGCAGGTTATTTTAACGTTTTGTTTTTCCGGGGTAACCGGTTGCTCTTGGCGGCGTTGACCGTTGCCTGCAGTACCTCTTTGGCCGGTGACTTCAGACCCTCTTCAAGGATTGGTTTGAGATGGGCGTATTCGGCTTCCTGAAGCAGGACATGTATATGCCAGGCTATTGGCTGCAGGGTGTGATTTATCTCATCTCTGGCTTCGTCGAAGAAGTTGATCTTAAGGGCTAGCTTGGTGGCTTCATACACCTCGTGGTAAAGTAGACCTGACCATCCGAAATTGGCCAGCTGGCTGTGGAAGTCCTGAATGATTTCCCCTGTTTTCTGCAAGAGTTCAGCCTTTGTGTAGTGTTCTATGCCTTCCTCTTCGGTTGATTTCGGGTAAACCGGATAATCGCCAAAGACCTTTTGCAGGCTGGGCTTAAAGGGATTCAAATCACCGTCAAGCCAGGCCTGTATATGCATGACGATACCGCTATCAGCCATTTCTCCTTTTAAGGCCTGTTCGGTAGCTTTGAGGATATCATCATCACTCAGGCCGAGGTAACCGATATCGGCCAGGCTCCTGCGGAAGAAATCAACAATATAGAAGGCGGTATTATATTCCAGCGCTTCTTTGGTATTCGATCTGGTACCGTATTTTTTACGTTCAACCGGTTGTTTCTGCTGGCCTACTGTAGAATGGTAGGTTATCGCCGGCGGTCTGGCATCGGGGTGGGCTATGGGTTTGTCTATTATAGTTTGCCGCTGTCTGGCGTCTGTCTCCTTGATTAACTGATGGCCGTTTCTATTTTGAATCCTGGCTGATGGCAAGCCCTTATCTATACCATAACGGACACTCCCGGTCTTACCCTTGACATGTCCGGACTCGATATCTTCCATGAATTTTAAAATGTATTCCAGCGGTAGTCCCGTTAGCAGCACCCGGGTAGCAACTGCTTCCACTATCTGGCTGGGTAGTGCTGTCACCGGTGCATTAATGGACTGCAACCAGTCCTCTTCAATCTTTAGCATAGCCCTTTGAGTATTAGCAAAGGTCTTGTATGACTGGTTATTATCCAAAGCATTATCCTCCAGCCCTTATGGCAGTTTATTATTTCCCAGTTACAATACAGTA
>CP070645.1:1507189-1510329 GCA_020354275.1 Dehalococcoidales bacterium | reverse complement strand
TTTGTTAGCCAGTCATTCCTGAGGGTGAAGTTAATGAATCCCGGAGGGGCGGCAACAACACTGTCAATCTCGGGGCCGGGAGCCAGAAGCTCGATGATATCCTGGGCAATGGCCATCGGATTGGTCCCGCTGGCCCGGGCCAGCTTTAGTGGAAAACTTGAGGCATAGTCGCCATGCTCCGGGTTCTGGGGACGCTCCAGATATGCTTCGGGTATGGTAACTGCCGGCAGCTTTTCCTTTTGCTGGGCTTCGTCCGCTGCCTTGGTTAGCATCTCGACCAGTCTTTGCTTCAGTGCCAGTATTTCCGTTTTGACCTCCCGGTGTTGGTAGAGACAGATTATAATTTAGTTAACGCATACGCTCCAATTATAGCACAAAGCAGGGCAACAAGGGTAACTGGCCGGTTAAAAACCCTCTTCTTTGTCATTTGGAGACGTTTCTGGCCTAGTTGATAATAGCTGTTACTTCTCCAGTGCGTCCAGCCTTTGCCGGAATGAGCGGTTAACGACCTGGAAGTAGTCGTCCCTCGACATGAGTTGGCGGCTGACGGTATTGAGGGTGTGCTCTGACATTTTACCATTGACCACGAGCTGGCGGCCGGCCTCCCGGGCGGCTTCAACTACATCTTCTACCAGCCTGCCTATCGCCAGCATCGGTTTCATGGCTGGGCCGTGCGGTCTGAGCAGCGCTCCGGCGAACTCGCTGTTGGTATTCTTGCAAATGGCTTTGATATGGACGACTAAGGCGTCAAAATTGTCCACTTCCCAGAAGCCGCAGTTTGATACCAGTACAACTTTCTGGTGTCTGGCTTCACCGCGGCCGGGGTGGCGGATGTGGTCATCACGTAGTTCGAAAAATGGCTGGGCATTCGGAATAATGCGGTCGAGAAGGTTCTTCATCGGGCCGGTCATACCGTCGACATAGAGTGGCGTCGCCAGCACCCAGATGTCTGCTTCTTCGAGCTTGGGACGAACGATTTCCATGTCGTCCTTCTGGAAACACTCCCCGGGTGTCTTGAACCAGCAGTTGAACTCGCCCTGACAGGGATTTATATCAAGTTTCTTGGTGTAGAAAAGCTCGACGTCAGCGCCGGCCTTTCTCATGCCATCGAGGAATGGGTCAAGAATAACGGCAGTGTTGCCTTTTTCCATGCTGGGACTAGAGTTAATTGCCACCACTATCATTTTGAATCTCCTCCTTGGTACCGTACCTAGCTCCATTCGCCGGCCTGCGGCCATACCCGGGCCAGCTCCTTGGCCAGGTCAGCGTACTCGCCCTTCTTCAGTTCGGGGTCGTCTTCAAACAGGTTTATCGCTTCACGGCGGGCCAGTTCCAGCAGGGCGATATCAGAGAGTTTGGCCATACGCAGGTCGGGCAGGCCGCTTTGCCGGGTGCCGAAAAATTCCCCGGGGCCCCTCAATTTCAGGTCTTCTTCGGCCAGATCGAAGCCATCCTGGGTATTCTCAATTATATCCAGGCGCTGCTGTCCTATCTCGGAAAGATTCTGTGACAGAAACATGCAATAGCTTTGTTCCTGTCCTCTGCCTACCCGGCCACGGAACTGGTGGAGCTGTGACAGCCCGAAGCGGTCAGCGCTCTCTACAAGCATTACAGTAGCGTTGGGCACGTCAATACCGACCTCGACTACGGGGGTTGCCACCAGGATGTCCAGTTCACCTGAGCGAAAACGCCGCATTACTTTGTCTTTGTCGGCTGATGATATACGTCCGTGTAGTAACCCCAGGCTGAGTTCAGGAAATACCTTCTGGGATAAATATTCGTATTCAGCAACGGCAGCCCGGGCTTGGATCGTCTCTGATTCCTCGATGAGAGGGCAGATAATAAAGGCCTGACGGCCTTCGGCTACCTGACGCCGGATAAAAGCATAGGCACTGTTCCGCTGATTCGGCTTGAGCCATTTCGTTTTTATGGTCTGTCTTCCCGGAGGGAGCTCGTTGATAACTGACAGGTCAAGGTCGCCATACAGGGTCAGGGCCATGGTTCGTGGGATGGGTGTCGCCGTCATTACCAGTACGTGCGGGTTGTACCCTTTCTGGCGTAAGGAAGAGCGCTGGGCAACACCGAAACGGTGCTGCTCGTCAATTACGGCCAGCCCGAGCCGGCGGTACTCCATGTCCTTCTGGATGAGGGCATGGGTGCCAATGATGATATCTATATCTCCATCTGTGATTTGCTGCTGGATCTGGCGTTTCTTGGCCTGGGTGATATCACCGGTAAGCAGTGCTACCGTAATAGAGCGGGGTAAGATTCCGGAATAGCTATGCCGGTAATCTTCCTGGTCGACCAAATGCCCGGTTCGGGACAGGAGCTGGCATATGGTGGCAAAATGCTGCTCGGCCAGGATTTCCGTCGGTGCCATCAATGCCCCCTGATAGTTGTTGGCGGCGGCTATCAGCAAGGCGGCGGTAGCAACCACGGTCTTACCACTGCCCACGTCACCCTGTAACAAGCGGGACATGGGCCGTGGTTGCCCGATATCAGTTAATAGTTCCCCGAGGGTTTTCTGCTGGGCGGTGGTAAGTTTAAAGGACAAAGATCGCAGGAAGGGGTCCAGCACCTGTTCAGTGGTAATCAGGGCATTCCCCGGCTGGCTTTCCTGCCAGTTGCGTTTCTTGCTCAGCACACCCAGTTGGAGCAGGAAAAGTTCATCAAAGGCCAGCCTTATTCTGGCCTGGTCTTTTAAGGTTTCATCCTCGGGATAGTGGGCCTGGCTAATAGCCTGGGGGAGTCCCATGAGCTGGCAGTCCTTTACTAGATGCGGGGGAAGAAAATCTGTTACCTGCGGTACCCACAGGTCGATGACTTCCTTCATTATTTTTCTTACCTGGCGGGGTTTCAGCCCCTGTGTGAGCGGGTAAAGGGGAACCAGGCGTCCGGTGTGCACCGAATCACCGTCTTCCACCAGGTCCCACTGCGGTGATTCAAATACGTGTCGTCCCTTAAACCGACTCACCCGGCCACTGATAACCACCCTGGTTTTGGTTTTCAGTTGCCTGGCCAGGTAGGGGTTGTTGAACCATATCACCCTGACGTTACCGGTCTCATCGCCCACGATTGCCTCGGTGCTGCGTCGTCCGCCCGGTCTGGTCTCCTGGGTCTGCCATATGTTGGCCACAACG
>CP070645.1:1495122-1507089 GCA_020354275.1 Dehalococcoidales bacterium | reverse complement strand
TCCATGGTTCTTCCCTGGGCAACCAGGTCGATGTACTCTCTGATTTCCATATGCAGGGGGCAAGCAACCTGGCAGGGAGGCATAAGGCTGTGGTCAAGAAAGGACTTACCGGTCCGATTCGCTTGATTGCCCTGGTTGTAATCAACCGCAGATGAATCCATCAGACCTCCTATGATATGAATAACCGGGATTCTTCTGGCATACTACTTGGCTTTCAGTAGTAAGACAATAGGAAATACCCCAGAACGGCAGGGATTTTGTATACGGAATTTCCCCTGGGGAAAGACAGTGGTTTAACCCCGGAGGAAACCCTGGTTAAGAGGGGACTATTTGAGGAAAAATCAGCAGGTATTTATGTCATCATACGGTTATAATGGCTTTCCGTATGGCAAACTTTATGAGGTCGGTCTTGTTGTGGATGTTCAGTTTGTTCATCAGGCTGGTTTTGTGCCACTCCACGGTCTTGGGGCTGATAACCAGGGCGTCCGCTATTTGCCGTGTAGTATGCCCTTCGACAACCAATTTAAGTACTTCCCTTTCTCTCTCCGTCAGTTGTTGATAAGGGTCTTTCCCCCCTTCCGAACCGGTCTTCTCCTGGCACTCTTCGACAAGGGCGGCTGCCGCCGAGGGAGATAGATAGGAATCCCCATTGTATACGGCCTGAATGGCTGAAGTGAGTTCTGAGAATGCCGCCATCTTACTAACGAAGCCACGGGCCCCTGCCTCGATAACAGGAATAACATATTCGCTATCATCATACTGGGTCAGTGCCAACACCCGTGTCCGCGGGAACTCCCTGCGTATCCGGCGCGTAGCATCCAGTCCGGTCATGACGGGCATGGCCAGGTCCATAAGCACCACATCCGGGGCAAGGTCCCTTGTTTTCTCCACGGCTTCCTTTCCGTTTCTGGCCTCGCCAACTACCTCTATATTGGCAACGAGAGCCAGCAAGGAACGGATCCCGTCTCGCACCAGTGTGTGGTCATCAGCTATTAGCACTGAAATCTTCTTCATATGACATGTCCGCAGCTATTGGTACTTTTACGGTGACTTGTGTACCCCGCCCCGGCTGGGACTCAACCTGACAGTTACCCCCAACCAGTCGTACCCGCTCCTTCATAGTGAACAAGCCTGCACCCCGACCGCTGGGGTCCACCTGTATAAGTTTGCTAACATCAAAGCCTTTGCCGTCGTCCTCGATATGCAGCACGCACTCACTGTCGTTACACTCCAGTCTGATAGAGGTGTTACTCGCCTCTGAGTGCTCCAGGATGTTGCCGATTAGTCCCTGGGCAACACGGAATAAAGTTACCTCAACTTCAGGCTGGAAACGCTGGTCAGCACCCTCAAATTCAGTAGATACATTGATACCTTGAGGTTGAAGAGCATCCTTGGCATACCGGTGGATTGCTGCCGCCATTCCCAGTTCGTCCAGCAATGTGGGGCGTAGCGCTTTCATTAGCTTTACTATCTCATTACCGGTATGAACCAGATACGAATGTGTCGTCTTAAGCCTTTCCATAAACTCAGCATCACCGATTCCTTTCATCTCGGCCAGCCCGATAATTGCGTGCAGGCTTAGAGTAGAACTGGTAATCGCCTGGCTGGTCTCATCATGCAGCTCCCGGGCTATCCTTTTCCGTTCCTCTTCCTGAGCAGTCAGGGCATGTTGAAGCAAGGCCCGATATCTTTCTCCCGCCCTGGTCAGTCGCTCGTGAAGACTTGCCTGTTCTATTGCTGTACCGAGATAGTCGCCAATAGAACTGAGAAGGGAGATATCGTCTGAGCCAAACTTCCCTGCCGTATGGCTGGCAACATTCATAACACCGACAACCCTCTCCTTTGCCTTCAGAGGAATGCTGACAAACCCCTTGATGCCCTCCGCGTTTACCAGGTCAGGTCGAGCAGCACGCAGGTCTTTAGAGAGGTCTTCTACCAGCATAGGTTTACCGGTCTCGGCTACCCATCCTGCAATCCCCTCGCCAACAGATATCCGCATTTCCTCGGTATATCTGGCGGATAAGCCCTGTTGTACGCGGTAGTACAGAGATTTAGCCTCCTCGTCCAGGAGCAGGATTCCTCCGATGGGACCGTTGATGATTTCCAGCACGTTATCCAGGGCAATCTTCAGTATTGAGTCCAAATCCTGCAGTCCGCTCAGCGCACTTGAAATGTAACTCAATGCCAGGAGCTGGTGGTGCCGCTTCAGAACCTCACGCTCCAGCTCTCTTTCTGCCGTGATATCCCTCATCACCTCGACCATTGCCCTGATATTGCCATGACTATCCCGGAGAGGAAACCCTGTTATCTTGAGGTACGTATCAGTCCCGAGGATACGCACAGGATGAATAACTGTGGCTGTCTTACCGCTTTCAAAGACCTTTTTAAGCGGGCATTCCCATAGAGGCGTGCTGCAGGGTTTGTTCCTCTCATGGAGTATTTCATAGCAAAGACGTCCGGTAAGTGGCTCAACCTTTTTATGGAGTATAACCCTAACCGCTGAATTAGCGAACCTGACTCGGTAATCGCTATCAATCACCAGGAGAGCATCTTCCACACCGTCCGTTATTTCTTGCAGGGGTATATCTATACCTGCATTCCCAGCCGCTAGCGGACCTGTTGCCTCATTCCCGCTCATCTTCACCTCCCCCATCTATATAAATAGAGTAAAGCAGTCGCCAGACCTTGTCAATCATGACCGACTATTGTATAAGGTGTAACCGGTAAGGGCAGCATGTTACCATGTCAAAACGTATCTGCCTGTCATAGTTTATACAAAATAGATTGACAACGTCACATATGATGTATATACTCAGTTACGCCTAGCGTAAATACCCAGATAAATGTATATTTAGTAGTCATAAATATATGAGTAAGGCAGCTAAAAGGGTGGCAGTTTTTACCATTAATCATGCTAGTCATAAAATAAATATCCCAACGATGATCTTCTATTCGGTAAACTGATAACGAGTACAAAATGGAGAAGGAGGTGATAGGTTCGATAAAGCAAGGGCAAATAAGCTGGTGGTTGTGGACGCGCGGTGACCCGTCCCCAACTGATTGAGTTATGCACAATATAATACAGACAATACCAAGGAGGTCATAATGAGGAAAAAGCTAATTTTCTCATCAATCACCTGCCTTTTATTGATATCACTTGCTTTTGGCGCCTGCACCACTGAAGAGGAAGTTAACACCATAAAAATCGGTGTTATCGGGCCAATGACCTATGTACAGGGTGAACACCACTGGTACGGGGCAACCATGGCACGCGACGAGATCAATGACGCTGGCGGTATTACGGTTGACGGGAAAGACTACACCATTGAACTGATCAAGACAGATTCAAAT
Organism: Dehalococcoidales bacterium; assembly: GCA_020354275.1. GTDB lineage: Bacteria > Chloroflexota > Dehalococcoidia > Dehalococcoidales > UBA2162. The sequence continues at coordinate 1,503,738 of CP070645.1, read as the reverse complement.
GAGATGCTGAGCCCGACCGATGCTGCCGCTGCCATGGAACGGCTGATAACGGTAGATAAAGCAGACTTCGTCATTGGTGGCTTCAGGACAGAAGCTGTATTCGCCATGCAGGATGTCGCCATGGACTACGAGACGATCTTCCTGGGTTGCGGTGCTGCCACAGAAGAGCTCTGTACCCGGGTGGCCGACGATTACGATACTTATAAGTACTGGTTCAGGATAACCCCGTTCTGTAACGTTAACCTGGTTAACAACAGCCTGATGACCCTGGGAACTGCGGGAGCCATCATGCAGGCAGGGCTCGGCCTGGAAGGATCATTGAAGGTTGCCATACTGGCGGAACAGGCGGAGTGGGCTGATGCTATGGTGGCAGCTTATGAGGCCTATGTACCGGTGATGCTGGGGATGGAAGTTGTTGGAACATGGAGACCATCAGCTACAGCCACCGATGTCACCGCCGAACTGACAGCTATCGAAGACTCCGGTGCCCATCTCATCCTGACCATTATCTCCGGGCCGGTAGGCATTCCTTATGCCCGCCAGCTGGGAGAACTGGAAATACCAGCCGCCTCAGTAGGCATTAATGTCGAAGCCCAGAAGGACGGTTTCTGGGACGCAACTGAAGGTTACGGCAATTATGAGACCACTCTGAACACCTATGCCGAAGGAGTAGCCTTAACCGAGAAAACAAATGCCTTCTTTGAAGCCTTTGTAGATGAATACGGGGAAACCCCGACGTATACCGCCGGCACCTACGACGCTATCTATACACTGGTAGAAGCTATTGAAAGGGCTGACACCCTGGATACTGATGCCCTTGTCACCGAACTGGAGAAGACGGACCGTAAGGGTGCTGGTGCCAGGCTGGTATTCATGGGCACAGATACCGATACCCCTCACGATGTAACTTATGGCCCGGGCTATGCCACCGGTATTGCCACCCAGTGGCAGGACGGGGAGATGAAAGCCGTCTGGCCATGGGACTGGGATGGCTTAACCTATGAAGGCACCGTAATGTGGCAGATACCAGACAGGGTAATCAATAAATACACGCAATAGGACAATTTTATAAAACTACTTTTACTTGTTTAAGACAAAATATTTGGGGGCTCTGAAGTGGCCAAGGCTAGTCAGGGCCCCCAGGAAAAGCAGGCATTAAAGGAGGGTTGGCACCAGATTATTCAGAGAACAGATAGGCTATGGTTGAGGGAATATTAGTTAACGGGCTTATCAGGGGAGGGGTATATGCCCTTCTCGCTGTCGGCTTTTCCCTTATCTTCGGCGTAGCCCGCATGATTAACCTGGCCCATACCTGCTTCTACATGCTATCTGCTTATGGTATATATACCTTTGCCGATTTAATGGGACTGAACCCTGTTCTGGCAATTATTATATCTCTAATAGCCACCACCATCATCGGACTCCTCACCTATAAAATGTTCATTGACCGCATACGTGAACACCACGTTACCGTGCTCCTGATAACCCTTGCCCTGGCCATGGTCTTTCAGGAATGCATGATTCTGGGTTTTGGCAGCCATTACCTCGGCGCACCCAGCTTTATCCCCGGCTATGCAGAAATACTCGGCGTAAAGGTTTCTTATCAACACCTCTTGATCTTTGGCGTAGTCCTGGTCGTTCTCCTCTGCGTGTGGGCACTTCTGTCTAAAACAAGACTGGGGATTGCCATCAGGGCTACCGCTCAGGACCCGGAAGTTGCCGGCCTGATGGGGATAAACGTTTCCAGAATACTGCTGGTAACCATGGGTATTGCCGCGGCACTGGCGGCAGTGGCTGGTATTGTAGTAGCACCAACGCTGGTCCTTGAGCCGCATATGTGGACCCACCCATTAATAATGATTATGGCCATCGTCGTCCTGGGAGGCCTGGGTAGCGTTAAGGGGAGTTTCATTGCGGCCTTTATTATCGGTTTTGTTGAAGTCCTGGTTGTTTTCTTACTCCCGGCCGGCGCATTTCTCAAGGGAGCGATTGCCCTGCTAGTTATGGTGATAGTGCTTCTGGTTAGGCCGGAGGGTCTTTTTGGCATCGCTTTTGAAGAAGAGAGGTTGTAATTGATAAGGAGACTGATCAAGGATTTCCAGGGAGATGTGCTGGCTATCCCGGGGAGATTGATAGCCCTGGTTTTCCTTTTAATCCTTCTCTTGATCCCTCCTATCACCAGAGAACCCTACATACTCCGTACCCTTATCTTTACCAACATATTTGTCATTTTCGCCGTCAGCTGGGACCTGCTCTCCGGCTACACCGGTCAGATAAACTTCGGCCATGCCCTCTTCTTTGGTATCGCTGCCTACACGTCAGCCCTGCTGAATACCCATCTGGGCTGGCAACCCTGGTTAACGATACCCATAGGGGCTCTGGCAGGGGTGGTTGCGGGAGTAGTGGTATGCTTACCGGCCTTAAGGTTGAGGGGGCCCTACCTGTCGCTGGTGACCCTGGCCTTTCCACTCATTCTGCTCGGTGTTATTTTTGCTTTCTCTGATTTCACCGGTGGTGAACTGGGCATCTCTGGTCTGGACCGGATTTCCAACTCCCGCACGGTTGACTACTATATCTCACTGCTGGTTATGGTGGTATCCGTGCTGATAATGTGGAAGTTAACTGATGCCAGGAGCAGCCTGGTCAGGACAGGTGTAATCTTTCACGCCATCCGGGAAGATGAGATCGCCGCCCGGGCCAGCGGCATCAATACGGTAAGGTATAAACTGTTGGCCTTCATCGTGGCCGGTTTCTTTGCCGGGATTGCTGGTGCCCTCAACGCCCACTTTATGAGAATTGCCGGGCCTTCTAACCTGGATTTATTCCTCTCTTTCCAGGCAGTAATATGGACAGTCTTTGGTGGAATTGCCAGCATCTACGGGCCAGTGGCAGGAGTCTATATACTATATCCCGTTATGGAGTTCCTGCGCATTTTCCCTGAGCATCGCATCTTAATCTTCGCCGGAATAGTAGTACTGATCCTTCTTTTCATGCCCGAAGGGGTTGCCGTCTGGATACGTGATAAACTGGAAAGAGAATGCCCACGCTGTAAGTTATCCAATATAGCATTCCGTCGTACCTGCCGGGCCTGTAGCACTTCTCTATACTAAGAAGGTAACCTATAAGCCGAGGTATGTCTTCCTGATGGTTTCGTCCCCGAGTAATTCCTGAGCCGTGCCGTGGGCAATTATGTGTCCCCGTGACATGACATAGTTCCTCGCTGACAGATCAAAGGCGAAACTGACATCCTGCTCGGCCAGGAGTATGGTCACACCGAGCTCCTGGTAGATCTCTTCAACCCGCCTGAACAGGTCCTCTTTCAGCTTTGGCGCCAGCCCGCTGGAGGGCTCGTCGACGAGTAAAAACTTCGGTTGATGCATCAGTGACCGGCCGATGCAAAGCATCTGTCTTTCCCCACCGGATAATGTCCCCGATATCTGATTCTGCCTCTCTTTTAATCTGGGGAACAATTTATAGACATTGTCCAGATTACTACCAACCTCATTTCTATCTTTGCAGAGGTATGCTCCCGCCAGCAGGTTATCCTTGACCGTCATCTCGGCAAAAGGCCTGCCTCTCTCCGGGCAGAGAATAAGACCTCTTCTGGCTATCTCGGAAGCAGGCAGCTGCTCAATTCTCTCACCATCAAATTCAATACGCCCTTCAAAGGTGATATCGGCCTGCCTCGTCCCTTTTAGGACCTCTTTTTCCCATTTAATCAACCCGGCGATAGCCCTTAGCAGAGTGGATTTGCCGGCACCGTTAGGGCCGACCAGCCCGACCAGTTCGCCCTTCTCAACCCTCAGGCTGGCTTCGTCCAAGACAGTAGCCGTGTCATAACGGACGGTGATGTTTTCTACCTCAAGCAACGAGCATTTCCTTCCCGGTATAGGCCTCGATTACCTGTTTATTTCTGGCGATTTCTTCAGGGGTACCCTGAGCGATAACCTCACCAAAGTTGAGCACAATCAGCCTATCCACGATCTTCATCAGTTCACTCAGCTTGTGTTCGATAATAAGCATGGCTGGCCCTTCGCTGTGTAACCGGCCGAACCTCCCCCCCTTATGCAACCTCTTTATTGATTTGGCCACCAGTTCGGTTTCCGCCGGGTTTAAGCCGCCAAAGGGCTCATCCAGTATCAGCAACTCCGGGTCAGTGGCGATTGCCCTGGCCACCTCCAACCGTTTCAAATCACCGTGAGACAGAACAGATGCCGGCTCAAGGGCTAGATCGGCAATCCCGACAAATTCCAGGGCATCACGGGCCTTCACCTCCACCCTTTTCACCCACTCCCCTCTCTTGGATACCCGTGGAGAGAGACAACCCACCATCACATTGGCGATGATGGGCAAACGGCGAAAGGGCTTGACCACCTGGAATGTTCCCACTATTCCACTTTGTACGATATCCCAGGAACGGCGTCTGGTGATATCTTTATCCTTAAACCTTACTTTACCGGAATCAGGTTTTAATATGCCCAGTATACACCGCACAAGGGTGGTCTTGCCGGCACCGTTCGGGCCGATAAGCCCGACTATCTCATCCCTGTCAACACGGAAGCTGACATCCTTAACGGCAACAAGTCCCCCGAAGCTCTTGGTCAGGTTTTCTACCTCAAAGAACGGTGCCATTTTAAACCTCCTCTTCCTCCCTCAGCTCACGGCGAGATACCTTGCCGACGTCTGTCTTGGGCACCTCCCCTCTGAATTCTATGATTTTGGGTACTTTATAATGAGCCAGCCTTTCCTGGCAATAGCTGATGATATCGTCCTCCAGCAATTTTCCACGGGCCTCTGTTTCCAGAACCACCACCGCCTTAACGTTTTCGCCCACATCCGGGTCGGGAACACCAATGACCCCGGCCTCTTTAATCTGGGGATGGCCGGTCAAGACTTCTTCAACCTCCCGGGCGAACACGGCCAAGCCTTTGTATTTTATCAGGTCGCGCTTCCTATCATAGAAATAGAAGTAGCCCTCTTCGTCCATCTTGGCCAGGTCTCCGGTCCTGAGCCAGGTTTCTCCACCTATTGTCGCCAGCATCTTCTCCGTTTCTTCCGGTTTCTTCCAGTAACCACTTGTTACCTGCGGCCCCCTGACGACAAGCTCCCCTGTCTCCCCAATAGGGAGAAACTCATCACCATCAGGGTTGACAATACCGGCAATAGTACTGGGTTGCGGCACACCGAACGAACCAATCTTCGGGCGGCCGTAGGGGCTGACAATACCTATCGACGTTGTCTCGGTCATCCCCCAGCCCTCGTGGATTTTAACGCCGGTCCGCTTCTCCCAGCCCCTGGCAGTATCTTCGAGAAGAGCGTCTGCGCCGGAGACAAGTACTTTGATACGCTTCCAGTTAATCCGGTCCGTTCTGGCATAGTCCCTGAGGACTTCATATAACGCGGGAACGCTGTAGATTATGCTGGCCCGGTAACTCTCTATGGCATTCAAAATATCATCCAGGTCCGGGGTAGTAAATATCACCAGGGTATAACCCTGAGACAGCCCGCCCAGCATAACTATTGACTGACCGTAAATGTGGTAAAAGGGTAAATAGGCTAAAACAACCTCTTTGCCCGGCTCAACGACATCGCCCCATGTTATCTGGGCTATATGCTGGGCAGCTATGATATTATAATGGCTTATCATGGCACCCTTGGGCAGTCCGGTAGTCCCGCCGGTATAGGGGAGTGTGACCAGGTCCTCTCTGACATTAAACTCGATTTCGGGTGGAGTGGGGGGATACTTCTTGATTAGTTCCTGGAACTGGTAAAACCCTTCTCGGGCAAAGATCTCCGTGGGCGGGGCCGACATCTTCTGATACACAGCGCGGAGCACGCTCTGCCCCAGTAGCTTTTTCATCCGGGGCAGGTATTCGGCAATACTGGTCAGGATGACACTGTCCAGCTCCACTCCTGCCTTTTCAACGTGGTCGTAAAGGATGTCCTGGCAGACAATCACCCTGGCACCACTGTCTTCAATCTGGTGTTTGATTTCGGGACTGACATAGACCGGGCTAATGGCCGTCAGGGTAGCCCCGACTTTCAGCGCTCCGAAATAGGCAATGATGAATTGAGGGGAGTTTAGCAGCAACAGGGCAACCCTGTCTCCCTTTTTCACCCCCAGAGCAGACAGGGCACTGGCAAATCTATCGGTCTCGTCCCTCAGTTCCCGGTAGCTCATCTTCCTACCGTAAAATACCAGGGCGGTCTTGTCCCGCCATTTATCCGTCGCTTCGTTAAACGCTTCAACTACCGAGCGTTCCGGAATGTTAACGTCAGGCGGAACTCCGGGGAGGTAGAACTGCAACCACGGCCTTTCCTCATAGCGAGCTTTGGCTTCCATAATACCACCCCCTATTTCTTCTTATACGGATTATACCTGATATTGCCTGATTATTATACAGGCAACCCGTAAAAATATTCATTCTTAATGCCGCTGCTTCGGTTTGAATGTCACCGAGGGCTTAAATCTCTCCGAGTAACTAAAGCCCTTAGCTTCGACTACGTCTCCGTATTTGGCCCTAAGCTGGTCTATAGGCCCTACATCCAGGGCGTACATGGGGCAGGCCTCTACACAGATGGTCTGCTGACCTCGCTCCAAGCGCTCCAGACAGAGATCGCATTTCTGCATCCTGGCGTTATCATCAGGACCGAACTGCGGTACATCCCAGGGGCAGGCGTTGAAACAGAGTGAGCGGCACTCACCTTTACCCAGGCACTTCTCACTATCAACTACCACAATGCCGTCGGCTTCTCTTTTCGTTATCGCTTCCGCCGGACAGGCTAACACGCAGGGCGGGTTGGCACACTGGAAGCAGGGAACGGCCATATAGGTTACAAATGGATTGGGGAACCTGCCGTTCTCAATAATATGTATCTGCATCCAGTTAACCGGACCGGCGTCGATGTCATGCCAGTCCTTGCAGGCTACGGCACAGGTATAGCAGCCCGTGCAACGGGTCTGGTCAAAATAAACGCCCATCTGTTTCACCGGTAATCTCCTTTTCGGTCGCCTGGAGCGAGTTCCACCTGAACCAGGGCAGTGTTGCTGGGTATGGCTCCACCGGGGGATTGCTCGTCATTGGTGAGAACATTGGCACACCCGCCGCGGTCCACACCCTCCTCATCGGGGTCATACCAGGCCCCCTGGCTAACGTTGACCACACCGGGCATGATACGCTCCGTGACCTTGGCCGGAATGCGTATTCTCCCCCGGTCATTGTAAACATCCACTAAATCGCCGTCTTTAATACCGCGGACTTCAGCATCAACCGTATTCATCCAGACAGAATGGGGCTCGATTTCCCGCATCCAGGGGACATTGTGCCATGTAGAATGCGCCCGAGTCTTGTAGTGTGTGGTAAGGAGCTGAAGGGGGTATTTAGCGGCCAGGGGGTCGTCGTAGTTTTCCCAGTTGCTCAGGTACTTGGGGATGGGAGGTATCCTGGGATTATCCATCTCAGCGATATGCTCACAGTATATTTCTATCTTACCCGAAAGGCTGGGAAAGGGATTGTTCTCCGGATCTTCGATCTGCTTCTTAAAGCCGACAATCGGTTCGGCCGGCTTGAACTTGCGCACCCCATCACGCTTAAAGGCCTCGTAGTCCGGGATATCCTCACTGCGGGCGGCGATGGCACGCAGTAACTCGTCCTCACTCTCGCTACCGAAAGCCTGGGGAATGCCCAGCCTTTTAGAGAGTTCCCGGCATATCTCAAGGTCTGACCGGGTTTCATAGAGGGAATCAATAGCTTTGTTAAGGTAGATGCAGTAGGGCGAGCCCAGCCAGGGATATGCGATGTCACTACGCTCCATGAAGGTATTGACCGGCAGTACAATATCACCGAATTTGGCGGTGGGGGTCATGAACTGCTCATGCACAGCGACAAACTCCAGAGATTTAAAGGCCTTCACGCCACGAAGCGTATTGGGGTTCTGGTTAATATAGTTGCCGGTCACGACATATGCCATCTTGATATCAGACGGATACCCTCCGGCACGGCCCCGCAGGATGGCATCGAATATTTTGGCGCTATGGATACGGCCACTACTGGTATCATGCAGGCTGTCCTGCAGTTTATAGAGACTGTCCTTACGCGGCGGCGGCCTCCCTTCTGCCGGCCGGTCCGTCCTCCTCCTCACCGGCCTGCTGGTAGCCCTCATGAAGCCTGAGGCGTAGCCACCGTGGACTCCAATATTACCGGTTATGGCAGTTAGCACATTGGCGGCCCGCGAGTACTGCTCGCCCATGGCAGCGCGGGCCGGGCCCCACCCGGCGATAAGGGCGGCCGGCTTCATGTTAGCATACTCCCGCGCCAGACCGGCAATGACTCCGGCAGGTACGGTGGTAATCTCTTCGGCCCACTGTGGTGTCTTGGCGATACCATCCTCTTTACCGAGTACATAGTCCCTGTATTTTTCGAAACCTACCGTATATTTATCAATGAAAGCCTGATCCTGAAGGTTCTCGGTTATGATGACGTATGCCATGGCAATGAGCATGGCGGTATCGGTACCGGGGCGAATAGGAATCCACTGGTCAGCGAAGGTGGCTGCCGAGTCTGTATAACGCGGGTCAACGGCCACAATCCTGATTCCTTTCTCGCTTGCCTGGGC
>CP070645.1:1490639-1495022 GCA_020354275.1 Dehalococcoidales bacterium | reverse complement strand
GAAACCCCAGCCAATAAGGGTCAGGATGCATAGCCCGATTATGATAAATATGGCATTCTGCATTTCATTACTCCCTGTTGAGGTCTTGTCTGGCAAACCTGCTATTATGGTATTTATTTATATTATATATTATATAACCCCATCCCCTGTGTCCCCTTCCCCTTAACAAGGGGAAGGGGAGTTTTTCGAAAGAGGGGTTTCGCCCCTCTTCAACTCCCTGCGATTGCCCTTTTTCCCTTTAGCTTAGTGTGCCCCTGTTATTTGCGTACTACCTGTTAATTATGGGGTTTTACCCGTTTTGACTCGCTGTAGTTGAGTGTGCTTCCTTTGGTTGAGTGTGCATTATATTATTTGCGTATTACCCGTGAATACCTATATCCCCTGCCATAAAGTGGGCTCAGCCTTCCTGATATTCTTGGCAGGGGTTATCTTTTACGCTTCCATTCCGTACCCTGAGGGGTATCTTCAACCGTAAATCCAAGTGAGGTCAATTTATCTCTTATCTCGTCAGCACGCTGGTACTGCCTTTCTTTGCGTAGACTATCACGGACACCCAGCGCCAGATTAACATACCCTCTAATTGAGTCAATGCCCATGTCAGGGTCTTTAACGGCATTTTCAATATTAGAAAGAAGCAAGTCAAGCTTTTCGCCCCGTGTTGCCGCGATGTCTTCACTATCAATCTCTTCGAGGTCTACTTGCCCGCTGATTACATCCGTGGGTTCAAGTTTGAGCCCGAGTACGCCGGCTATGTCTCTGAATGTAATGCGGTGTTGGTCAACTTTATCTAGGTAGTCCAGGTTGGCGGCTCTATTTATGATACTGGCCAGGTCGAACAGTACCGCGATTGCCTGCGGTGTGTTCAGGTCGTCATCCATGGCTGTTTCGAAACGTTCGTAATAGGCTCTGGCATCAGGTAGTTCTTCTACTTCACCCTTAAACGATGGTCTTCCCGGGTTTGCCGCCTGACGCAGCCTGTCTGCTCCCCGCTCCGCCGCCTCCAGCACCTCCTCGGAATAGGTGAGCGGGCTGCGGTAGTGGGAGTTAAGGACAAAGATACGGATGGCATCGGGGCTGTATTTTTCCAGCGCCTCCCTTATCGTTATCAGGTTGCCCAGTGATTTGCTCATCTTCTGCTGCCGGAGCTGTACCATACCGTTGTGCAGCCAGTACCTGACAAAGGGCTTCTTGCCGGTGAAGCTCTCCGACTGGGCTATCTCGTTCTCGTGGTGGGGGAAAATCAGGTCCTGCCCGCCGCCGTGGATGTCAATAGTCTCGCCGAGGTATTTCAGGGACATGGCGCTGCATTCGATATGCCAGCCCGGTCTGCCCTGGCCCCAGGGGCTGTCCCAGGACGGCTCGTCCGGCTTGGCTGCTTTCCAGAGGGCGAAGTCCATAGCGTCTTCTTTCTCTTCGTTGCCGATAGCACCCTCGCTGGGCTCCATTGCCTCCAGGGTGCGGTGGGACAGCTTGCCGTAATCGGGGACTTTCCTCACCCGGAAGTAAACGCTGCCGCCGACGGCATAGGCAAAGCCCTTGTCGATAAGGCCACGGGTAACCTCGATTATCTTCTCAATCTCGCCCATCGCCCGGGGGTATTCATCAGCGCGGAGGACATTCAAGGCTGCCATATCCTCGTCGTAGCGTTTTGTGTACTCCTGGGTCAGCTCCGGGACCGACTTTCCAAGGCGGTTGGCGGTGGCGATTATGTTGTCTTCGATATCGGTGATGTTCTGGACGTGCCTTAGCCTATGCCCGCGGAAATGCAGGTAACGCCGGACGACATCAAAGAAGATATAGCTCATGGCATGCCCGATGTGGGCATCGCTGTAGGGGTTGACGCCGCAGACATACATCGTTACCTCATCACCCTGCGGCACGAACTCCTCTTTTTTGCGGGAAAGGGTGTTATATACCTTCATTTTCTACTTCCTTTTGCTTTAACTAAATGCTTTTCCAGCTCGCTGACCCTCTTTTCCAGCTCGTCCAGCCTTTCTCCCACCGGGTCGGGCAGGTGTTCGGTGGTATCGGTATCGGGGTTTCTGATTGACACCACCCGTCCCGGGACTCCGACCACGGTGGCGTTGGCCGGGGCCGAGTTTACCACCACCGAGCCGGCGCCGATCTTGGTATTGTCGCCGATGGTGATATCCCCGATGAGCTGTGAACCGGTACCGACCACCACGTTATTGCCCAGGGTGGGGTGGCGCTTTTTCTTCTGCAGACTGGTACCGCCCAGGGTTACCCCCTGGTAAATGGTGACGTTGTCGCCGATTTCGGCGGTCTCCCCGATGACCACGCCCATACCGTGGTCGATAAAGAAGCCTTCGCCGATGGTGGCTCCGGGGTGGATCTCGATGCCGGTCATGAAACGGTTGATATGGGAAAGAACCCGCGGCAAGAGTGGTATGTGCCAGTGGTACAGCCTGTGGTTAAGGCGGTGGAACTGGCGGGCATGAAATCCGGGATAAGCCAGCAGTATTTCCAGGATGTTGACGGCGGCCGGGTCATGATCGAAGGCGGCTTTTATATCTCGTTTGATGCTGCTAAAGAGTGACATCGCGGTAATCTCCTTTCCAGATACTAAATACACCTGCCCTGGTACCCCAATGACCAGGGCATGGAACACATACAGATTAGCCTTCTGGAAAAGAAAATTATATCAGGTAAGTGATGATATGCTACTAACATAACGATAGTATATATTAGGGTTTTATTACCATGAGTACCCAATTGATTCCAAACCGGTCACAAATGCCAACTGTACAGGAACTGTAAGATGTTTCTATCATTGGATCCGTTATTTGGCCCCCCTCTTTCATAATTTCATAAGAATTCATCAGATCTTCTTTGTTGTCGTAAATAACTACCAGGCCAGGAGGTTTGAAAGAGCTATCATTCAACATGATCCTCTGCCCATGAATATAGATTTCGGAGTGCATCACCCCTTTTTTGGGTTCGTTATCTGAATTGTAAATAAGCACCTTCATCTCGGCACCAAAAGCTTTGACATACTGTGAGATGGCTTCTTCACAGTCTCCGTCTAGATATAGATGCGGTACCAGCATAATTATTTAACCTCCAATCATATAGAGTTATCTATCATTTTTTGCAGGTAACACCCTGGAATAGAAGTCAACAAGCCTGGGAACGTTATTTGTGTTAATGCTTATACCTTTAAATTCCATATCTATTTAGAGTTCTCTCTTTCTATCATAGCTACGGCATACGCTGCGATTCCTTCGCCCTCTCCGATTACCCCCAACCCGTTCGCGGTGCTGGCTTTCACGCTAACCTGCCCTTTGTCTACACCCAGCGTCTGGGCCAGCTGATGTCGCATCCGGTCAATATGGTCTATCAGCCTGGGCTGCTCGGTGACGACGGTGGCGTCAATATAGCTTACCCTCCAGTCATTCTCCTTCAGCCTGGCATTAATCCTTTCCAGCAGGATCAGGCTGGAGATATCTTTCAGCGACGGTTCATCGGGGGGAAAATGGCTGCCGATATCGCCCAGACCGGCGGCCCCCAGCAGGGCATCGATAATGGCATGGGTGAGGGCATCGGCATCGCTCCAGCCGCTGAGGCCCTTCTCGAAGGGAATGTCTGTACCCCCCAGCACCAGCCGCCGCCCCGTGACCAGCGGGTGGGCATCAAAGCCAATGCCGACACGTGTCCTATTCTGCATATTTATTCACTAGAATCCTGGCCAGGGCCAGGTCTTCCTGAGTGGTTACTTTTATATTATCATATGAGCCCATGTAAAGCTGCACCGGGTAGCCTATCTGCTCCACCAGGGTGGCGTCATCGGTAACATCTTCCTCTGTCTGGCGGTAGGCCTGCATGATGATGTCATAGCGGAAAACCTGCGGGGTCTGCACTGCCCAGAGGTTCTGGCGGGGTGGCGTCTCCCGCACTATCCGGTCTTCCCCGGCTACTTTAATGGTGTCGCTGACCGGTACGGCGGCCACAGCAGCGCCGGTAGCACCGGCCACGGACAGCCCCTGTTCAATCAGATCCCGGCTGACCAGCGGGCGGGCCCCGTCGTGGATGACCACCCAACCGCACTGACTGAGGCGGCTCAGCCCGTTAACCACCGAGTCCTGGCGTCGCTCGCCCCCCGGGCAGATATCGCTGACCTTGGACAGACCGTACTTGGCCACCATCTGCTCCCCCTTCTTCAGGTTTGATTTGTTGAGGACGATAACAATCTGGCCTATTGCCGGGCACTCCTGAAAGACACCGGCCACTCTGGCCAGAAGCGGTCTGTCGCCCAGCCGGGCCCAGACTTTGTCTGTACCGCCCATACGGTGGCTGGAGCCGGCGGCCACAATAACGGCCCCTGCCCTCTGTTTTTCATTAGCATTCATATTAGAGCCCGTTTGG
>CP070645.1:1485427-1490539 GCA_020354275.1 Dehalococcoidales bacterium | reverse complement strand
GTACGACTAATATCCCATCAAGAAGGATAGCTAGCTCCTTAGGTTATAAGCCAGCTTGGGTAGAAATATATTCGAGGGAACCGAACTTTCAATGATGTTCTTTATTTAACATTTGAATTCAAATGGAACAGGGCGCAGGAAGTTACGACAGATGATAGAAGAATTTAGGGCTCCTTTGAGATTACTGGACTGGGAGATTTGACTATTCGCTAAGTTTTTACCCTTCTTTATTTCTTCTAACATTTTTGCTAACGTACTTCTAGACACATACAAGTATAAGAAGTTACTAGAAGGTATAAATTAAGGCTAACTCGCTTATAGAAAGTGATATAACGTTATTCACCATTACTCTGTGGGATATTAGTTCTGTATCTTCTAATCAGGATGTCGCAGGTTCGAGACCTGCACGGCCTACTGAAGCTAAATAAATCGTCTCTTTTAGAGGATTTATAAGGAATCAGGGTGTCATGACACTAGGTAAATCGACACACCAAGGGTCAGGTTATTCTTTCTTTCTGGTTCGTGGAATTGGATACAGGTCAATCTCGTGCGCTGGAAACCAACTATATATTAGCTTTTTGGTAATAGCTGTGGTCTCATTCTTCTACTTTATCTACACTTCCTGCCACTCGGTTATGCGGCTGGACCAGATACGGCCTACTACCGTTTCCAATACTTTCTGGCGAAGTGAGGGCACATCTAGCAACGATAGCACCCGGTCTTCGAATGATTTGAGAAAGGCGCAACGTTTTTGCAGCATGAGTACCGTTTGGTGTGGCCCTCCATAAATGACATAGTCCAGTTCTCGCGCATGGGGTTCGAATTGTGCTTTGGCATGGTTGCATACCCTATCGAGAAACTCCTCGACCTGTTTTTGACGGCGCCGCTGAAAACGTTGTTGTGAAGAACCCCCCTTTTTGTGTCGTCCGTGGATAAGGCCTGTCCCTACTTTACTGGTAATGAGTTCTTCTCCCTGACAAACACCAATTGCGTACGTACCAAGATGTACCAGGATCAGCCCAATTTTAAGGCTACTATCTAGTAATTGACGCAGAGGTTCGGCAATATAGCCGCTAAACGTGGTCTCTTCTCTGATAGGAAATGGTGGCAAAACCAGGTACCTCTGGGTGCTACCCCACAAAACGACCGCCCCGTTTTTAGAACTAGCGGCTTTCTCAATTAGCCCGTCGGGAACGGCCTGTATGTTAATCTTGGTAAGTAGACTTTCGATTTCCGGCACGGATAATACGGATGGCATATATAACGACACAGCACCAGAATCTACAGACTCTTCAAGCTCGTTAAGTAATACAAGCATTCTGGACCGGCCCAGGAAGAACTCACTTGGTACAAGAACCACTTCTATTACTGCCTCACTGGTGGATTATTAACCGGTACTATAGGCTGACTACCGTAACCCCGTCACCGCCTTCCCCCTGCCCCCCTGCTCGGAAAGATTTGACCAGCGGGTGAGTACCGAGGAGATCTCTGACTATCTGGCGCACCGTACCAGTGGCAGTTCCATGGATGACCAGTACCTCGTTAAGGTTTACCAGAGTAGCATCGTTGAGATAACTGTCCAGTGCCACTTCTATCTCGTCGGCTCGTTTGCCGCGCAGGTCAAGTTCAGCCGAGATTACTCCGGGTGCTAACCTTATTGTTTTGTCAGGAGTTGCTGGCGGTACAACGGTCGCGTTTGGCCTTCTTTCTATACTATTCATGGCGACTCTTAGCTTTATATGTCCGGCCTGGACCTCAACTTCCTGCGTTTTCTCAAAGATAGAGAGCACCGTGCCATGTAGATTCATGTCAGTCAGGTAGACGGTATCACCAACTGAAATGCCAGGCTCTATTCCCGCTTCCGGCGCTTTTAGCGCCCATTCTTCACTATCTAACCGGGCTTGCGCGTCTGACAGCGCCTTTCTGGCCGTGTCAACTTTTTCGCTGGTCCTCTTCTTACGCAACTCGGAACTTACCTGGCGGATTTGCCTGTGGAGTTCAGCCATTTCATAGACGACTCTATCCCTGGCTTCTTGAATGACCCGCTGTTCCTCGGCTCTTAACTGTGTAAGCCTGCTTTCCAACTCGGCATTCCGTGCCTTCGTCTCAGCCTTTTCCTTTTCCAAAACCTCTCTGACCGCTTCTATCCTCTCTTTTTCTGCCATAACGTCGGCGAGTGTGGCATCCAGGTCAAGAGAACCTTTCGATAGCATGGTTCTGGCTTCGTCGATAATAGCAGGTGGTACGCCCAGACGAGCGGCGGTAGCTAACGCATTGCTACCTCCCGGGATCCCCAGTGTCATGTGATAGGTCGGCGTCAGTGTTACGGGATCAAAGTCAAAGGATGCATTTTGCAGTCCTGGTGTTACGTGAGCGAATGCCTTCAGGTCTCCGTAATGTGTAGTTGCCATCGTCAATATTCCTGATGACAGAAAATGGAGCAGAACGGAACGGGCTAATGCAGAACCTTCTGCAGGATCGGTGCTCGTGCCTAATTCGTCAATAAGTACCAGACTCCTCTCGGTAGCGTTCTGAATAATACGCACGATATTACCTATGTGCCAGCTGAAACTGGAAAGAGTTTGTTCTATACTCTGTTCATCGCCAATATGGGCAAATATGCTGTCAAACACTGGTAGTCGGGTCTCTGGTGAGGCAGGAATTGGGATTCCTGCTTGCGTCATTAAGATAAGTAGGCCAATAGTCTTTAATGCTACCGTTTTCCCCCCAGTGTTAGGCCCGGTAATGACAAGTATGGAAAAATCCTGCCCGAGCTCAACGGAGAGAGGCACGGCTTCCTGTCCCAGCAAAGGATGCCTGGCATCAACAAGCCCCAGGAAGGCAGGTGTTCTGTCTTTTACTGACGTATCAACAAAGCTTATTAAATCAGGTTCAGCAGCCTTTACTGCGCGTGCGTATCTGGCCTTGGCCAGAGTCATGTCCAATTCTGCCAGCCGTGACACGCTAATAAGAATATCTGCCTCGTGTGTGCCTACCAAAGTGCTGAGGTTCCGGAGAATCCTTTCCTCCTCACGCTTTCCTTCCGACACTAGTTCACGGATGGTATTTCCCAGTTCTACCGTTGCCCACGGTTCGATAAACACGGTGGCACCGGTATTGGAGACATCATGGGTGATACCCTCTATTTCCTTTCGGAATTCTGTTTTCACCGGTATGACAGACCTTCCCTCACGCTCAGTTATGATAGGTTCTTGAATTATCCTCTGACCTTTGGGTGTCCTTATTATCTCTTCCAGGCGGTCCCTCAAGACCTGGCGCACTTCTCTGAGTTGTTTCCTGACTGCTGCTAACTTAGACGAAGCCTGGTTTAACACTTCTCCATCAGGTGAAAGACAGCGGGTGATTTCCTTTTCCACGCCGGGGAGTTCCACAAGACCTTGGGCAATATGCCAGAATAACGGCACCTCTTCTGACATACTATGAAGGCTGCTACGCACCTTCCGCATGACAGCTAAAGTATGCTGGATTTCGACCAGGTTCACTGGCTCGAGCATTTTACCCAGAGCTGCCACCTTTGTTGTTTCCCGAATGTCGAAAGCCCCGCTAACGGTAAAATCCGGATCCCGTGAGAGCAAGTGCCGTGCTTCTCTGGATTGGCCAAGCCATAAGGAGACTCTGTCATAATCGGAAACTGGCTTCAGATCAAGAACCATCTCACAGCCGACAGGAAAGGAAGTGTATCCTGCCAGTATCTTTATGATTTCAGGGAACTCCAGTATTTTCAGACTCTTATCATCCATCAAGTAAGTCCCGTTTCACGATTGCTATCTGATTATAACA
This sequence comes from Dehalococcoidales bacterium, assembly GCA_020354275.1. Taxonomy (GTDB): domain Bacteria; phylum Chloroflexota; class Dehalococcoidia; order Dehalococcoidales; family UBA2162. The sequence goes on along the minus strand of CP070645.1, from coordinate 1,486,738 downwards.
CGGTGGAGCAGGCAGGACACTGCTCAATTCAAGGATTGTTTAAAATGGTTTTATTGGCATGATTCCTGGCAGTATGCAACGTCTGTGGCAGTCCTGATGCCCTTGCTAACGTGTTCTCTATCGAGTACTATGTCTCTATTAGAAGGGAACCAAGGCGTGAGCAGGTATAATCCGGCACTATTCTGAGCCGGTATGAGAACCCGCCTAGAAATAGGATTGGTAGTACCGGAACTATAGATACACCTCCCGCCGATGATATTCCTGGTAAAGAGCAAGCAATCCCTGATATGGTTAATGAGACTTCGACAGCCCCGGAGAAGATAAACACCTTTGCGTCGTTACGTATCCGGAATTTCCGTCTATTGCTGGTAGGGACTACGCTCTCCAATGCCGCCCAGTGGATTCAGCAGATCACGATGAGTTGGCTTGTCTATCATATGACAGGCTCCGGTACCATGCTGGGATCTATCAACCTGGTTCGTTCCGTAGCCGCACTGGGCATGATACCTATGGCCGGCGTTCTGATAGACCGCCTTGACCGCCGCAAGTTGATTTTAATAGAGAACGGCTGGTTATTTACTATTACGTTGACCCTGGGGCTCTTGCTGCTTTTCGATCGGGCTAATATAACCTGCCTTTTCGTCTTCGCCTTCCTGGGCGGTATGGCACAGACCGTTGATATGTCACTAAGACAGGTTCTTATCTTCGACCTGGTGCCGCGCCCGCTGGCACCCAATGCTGTAGCCCTTGTCCAGACAGGATGGAGCCTGATGCGTTCGTTCGGCCCCGGGATAGGGGGCATGCTCATCGTTTGGTTCGGACCCAGCGGGAACTTCTTCGTCCAAGCCAGCGCCTATGCCCTTATCGCCTTCACCATCACAAAGATTCAGTTTCCGGCACGAAAATCAGATGCAGTTCAGAGTTCCCCGTTTGACAATATTAGAGAGGGTATCCGTCATATAGCCAGGGAACGTGTTACCCGTACCTTCATGCTGATGGGGTTTGTCCTCCCACTTTTTATTATTCCGGTATTCACCATACTCCCGCCAATTTACGCCGTGAAGGTCTTTGGTGATGAGTCGGGCAGGATTCTGGGGTTCCTTCTGGCGTCTGTGGGTGTGGGTGGTATTTTTGGCGGTGTCGTCACCGCATCAATGGGCCGCCTGGAGCGTAGAGGCCTGGTGCAACTGGCGTCCCTTTTCCTGCTCAGCCTGTCTCTGATAGGCTTTGCCTTCAGCACAGCAATCCCGGTTGCTTTAACGCTTCTGGCGCTGGCGTGATTCTTTGATATGATTTTCCTGACTTCCAACC
>CP070645.1:1477843-1485327 GCA_020354275.1 Dehalococcoidales bacterium | reverse complement strand
TCGGCTTTATGTTCACGGCAACTGATTATAAGTGTCCCCTCGCTGATTGATGCATAGGGGTCAATATCAAAGAATTCGCATATCTCAACTATGCAATCTTCAACCACTATTTTATCTTTTTCTACTATTACCCCCAGGCCGCCGGCCTGGGCGATTTCATATAAGCCTCCCCATACCCCGCATTCGGTAGCATCGTGCATTGCCGTGATTCCATTATCTCTCACGCCGACGCCTACCGCCGTTAATGCGTCTTCGACCACTGACATCTGGTAGAACACCTGCTCAGCCTTCTTGCTGAAATCCTGGCCGAATTGACTTTCGATGATATGGGGAAACATGGTGGCCAGGATACCCGTTGTCTCGATGGCTGGCCCCTTGGTGATAATCAGTTTATCTCCACTGCGGGCGAAACTGGGGGAAACATACTCGTCAAGCTCACCGATACCGATCACAGTGGCACCGCCTACCATGGGATAATGACAGTTTTCGTACCTGGCGGTGTGACCGGTGATAACGGCGATACCCAGTTTCTGGCATTCCTGGTGCATGGTGTCCCAGACTATCTCCAGTTGCTTCTTGGTCATTTCCATGGGTAGATTCAGGTCTATGGCAATGAACCTGGGTTTCAGTCCGCAGGTCACGGCATCGGAAGAAAGAATGTGTATGGCAAACCAGGCAGCCCTTTCCCAGCCATATTCGGGGACAATAAACACCGGGTCACAGGTGAATGAGACTGCCCTGCCCCCTATTTCTACTATTCCAACGTCAACACCGTGTTGAGGTCCAACCAGTACTTTATCATTCGCTGCTCCTAACCGGGGAAATATCAGCTCCTGGAAGATTTCGGGAGATATTTTCCCGATTTCGGGGATTTCACTCATTTTCACCGTCCTCTTTATCTCTCTTGGCCAGATAATCGTCAATAGCTAATTTCAAAGCTTCTTCGGCAAGAACAGAACAATGCATTTTTACTGGCGGTAATCCGCCCAGGGCTTCGGCCACAGCCCGGTTGGAGATTTCCAGCGCCTCTTCTATTGTCTTGCCGATTACCATCTCGGTGACCATAGAACTGGTGGCAATGGCCGCTCCACAGCCGAAGGTCTTAAATTTGGCATCGGTAATAGTATTGTTATCTACTTTTATGTAAAGTTCCATGATATCACCACAGACCGGGTTGCCCACATGTCCGGTGCCGTCCGGGTTCTCCATATCGCCAACATTCCTCGGGTTGCTGAAATGCTCCATTACTTTTTCACTGTATAGTGATGTCGGATCGGGCATGTTTGTTCTCCTATTTATGACTTTTTGGCAAGCGGTGACATAGCCCTGAGCCTGTTGATGATTCCGGGCAGGGTGTTTAGAACCGTTTCTATGTCTTCTTCAGTATTCCACTTGCCCAGGGTAAACCTTAACGAACCGTGAGCAAGTTCATGGGAAAGGTGTATCGCCAGAAGGACGTGGGATGGTTCCAGGCTGGATGAAGTACAGGCGGAACCGGTGGAACAACAGATGCCTTCCAGGTCAAGGTTCAAGACCATCGATTCACCTTCAATATATTCGATGCTGACATTGACATTATTGGGCAACCTATTTACGGGGTGGCCGTTCAAACGGCTGTGGTCAATACGTTCCTGAAGGCCAGTTATGAGCTTGTCACGCAGGAAACTCAGACGTTCTGCCTCCTCGGTCATTCCCTGCTGGGCCAGTTCTACCGCCTTACCCAGGCCAACAATTCCGGGTACGTTCTCTGTACTTGCCCTCCGTCCCTTCTCCTGGTCTCCCCCGTGAATCAGAGGGAATAACTTAGTGCCTTTTCTGATATAAAGGGCTCCTACTCCTTTAGGTCCGTATAGCTTGTGGGCTGACATGGAGAGAAGGTCCACCCCGAGTTCATTTACGTCTGTGGGGATATGTCCTACCGTCTGTACGGCATCGGTGTGAAAGTAGACACCGGCATCTCTGGCAATCTTGCCGATTTCGGCAATCGGCTCTATGGTGCCTATTTCATTGTTACCGTGCATGATCGAAATGAGTATTGTATTATCGGTAATTGCTTTCCTAACACTGTCGGGGTCGACCAGCCCGTACTCATCTACCGGAAGATAGGTTACCTTATACCCCTGTCTCTCCAGAAACTTACAAGGCTCAATCACTGCATGGTGCTCAATGGAGCTGGTGATGATATGGTCGCCCTTGCTTTTGTTGGCGAAGGCAACACCTTTTATTGCTGAGTTATCGGCTTCACTCCCACCACTGGTAAAAACAATCTCTTCGTCCCGTGCATTGATGAGGCCGGCAACCTTGCTCCTTGCCTCTGCAATAGCCCCTTTAGTCTCCTGCCCGTAGGAATAGATGCTGGAAGGATTACCAAAGGTCTCGTTGAAGTAAGGTAGCATTGCCTTTACTACCTCTGGATCTGTAGGTGTGGTTGCCGCATAATCAAGGTATATCCGTGTCAATATCTTATTCTCCTACCGGGTCGCTAAAGATGGAGTCAACTCTCACTCCTTTAGCCGTTGCCCAGGTAATTGCCTCCTTAATTTCTTTCTCTTCACCCTCCATCTCCAGTACTACCCAACCCTTACTTTCTGAAATATTGGCACGGTGAATATTGGTAACTATAACAAACTGGTGACTCAGGTTGTAAATGATTGGTTCCTGTATTATTGTCTCGGGAAAGGTAAGCATTACCTTTCTCTTGGCCATATTTTTCTCCGTGACTTCTTCGATTCTTCATCTTAACTGGATCTAATTCTGGTTTCCCCGTCCAGCTCAGTAACTTTTACACCCTTAAGGATGATAATAATGGCTTTTATATTCCCTCTGGTATTATAAATGGTGGAGACAGTTGGTCAGGTTAACCGTAAATTGACTGTTATTATTAGTTAGGTACACTCTGATTTAGGTCATTTTCCTAGTTTATCAGCTTTCACCAACCGAGTAAAGCCAGCAGCGGATTCTTGTGTTCTGCCCTATTTTTCGCTTCTTGATGCTGGTTGGTTACTCAGTGTTTTAACGATATATTATCAAGGCTCTTGAAAAAGCCAGGTTGATAGGTAACGCTCACCGGTATCGGGTAAAATGACCACAATAAGTTTACCCTCGTTTTCCGGGCGCCTGGCTACTTCAAGGGCTGCCCAGGTAGCTGCTCCCGAAGATATACCGGCCAGTATACCCTCGTCTCTGGCCAGCCTTCTGGCCGTTTGCCCGGCGTCTTCGCTACTCACCTGAACAATTTCGTCAATTAGGTCTGTCCTTAATACATCAGGGACAAAGCCGGCGCCGATACCCTGAATCCTGTGACTTCCGGCTTCACCCCCGGAGAGAACTGGCGAATCGACTGGCTCGACAGCAATGGCTCTGAACTGCGGGTTCCTCGGCTTTATTACATTGGCTATACCGGTAATCGTGCCCCCTGTTCCCACCCCTGCTACCAGAATATCAATTTTCCCCTCAGTATCCCTCCAGATCTCCTCGGCAGTGGTCAACCGGTGTATCTCTGGATTTGCCGGATTGTTAAACTGCTGGGGCATGAAGTAGCCCGGGTTTTCAGCCAGTAGTTCTTCAGCTTTCCTGATTGCTCCCGGCATGCCCTCGCTTCCCGGGGTTAATACCAGTTCGGCTCCGAAGATGGACAATAGTTGCCTGCGTTCAACCGACATCGTTTCCGGCATGGTTAGAATGAGTTTGTATCCCCTGGCGGCACAAACAAAGGCCAGGGCAATACCGGTATTGCCGCTGGTGGGCTCAACGATAACCGTGTTTTTATTAATCAAGCCCTTCTCTTCGGCGTCGGCAATCATGGCCATCCCTATCCTGTCTTTTACACTCCCGACCGGGTTGAATGACTCCAGCTTGGCAACAATTTCTGCCCTGACCTCTCCGGTTATCCGGTTTAGCCTGACCAGTGGTGTATTCCCAATTAGTTCGGTTGAATCCCGGGCAATACCTCTGGTCAGTTTGGGGATGTTAATTGCCCTGTATTGCTGTTTTTCTACATTGACCTTAATGTCCGAGGTTTTCATTCAATAAATACCTTTACTTGTAGCATATTCAGGTAACTGTTATTCTATCTTAAATGTAATACATTGTGCCTTCGAATTCTTCCTTGGCTATCTGCCTGCTCGCCAGGTCTTTCAGGGTTATCGACGATAGGATGTCATTCATTGCCTTTCTCAATTCTTGCCAGATATCACGTGGTGCGCATTTTTCCGAACGAGCGCATGCTTTTTTGCTGTTAACACACTCGACCGGAGCTATTGGACCGTCAAGAAGATAGATAATCTCATTCAGTCTTATCTCTTCAGCCGGCTTGGCTAGCATAACACCACCCTTTGGCCCCCTGGTGCTGGCAACCAGTCCGGCGGCAATAAGAGGAGTTATCAGGTGTTCCAGGTAAGATAGTGAGATTTCCTGTTTCCGGGCAATGTCCCTTAGTAGAACAGGCCCTTCTCCCTGGTGAAGGGCTAGCTCAAGGAGTGCCCTGGTACCGTACCGTCCCCTGGTGGAAAGCCTCATCGACGACAAATTTCCTATTATTGTAGACTATGTTGGTCAACAATACCATATTATACCGCTATTGTCAACAGTCAGCCGTGAACGTGCTGTTCATATCAAATAATGGGGTTGTTATTTGTGGTATTTGCAGTTGTTGGTACAATGAGGAATAGACGTAGTGAGCTATGGTTAACCAGGTGACCCACTACCTCTTGGTCTGCGGTATACGTGTTACAGGCACTATCTTGAACTACTATCTGCGAGTACTTAGCAGCCCGTATCCTGTGGCACCCAGAGCCAGGCCCATGACTAGCATAAATGCACCGGTAGCCTTGACCACATTGAAGATACCGAAGGATGCTACGGCGAGGTAGAGGTAGTTTTCCAGGTTAAGGGCTTGGGCATATGATAACTGTGCAGGATTGGTTGGGTCGAACCGTTCCCCTCCCAATAGCTCTCCGTAGGTTGGGGCTATACCGTGCCTGTGCTCCCTTACCGTATCACCGGCCAGCTGGGCTTCTGCGGGTGTGTCAATGACGCCTTCTACACCTTCCAGCACAATTTCTTCCTGCGTCATGGCATTTACGAGGTAGCTTTCTTTGGCAAACCCCTGCTGGATAAATACTATACCCATGGCCAGAGATATCACCGCAAATAGCATAATGACAATGCCCAAATTACGGATTCTGTTGTTCATTATTCACCCCTCCTTTCTAAGATAAATATTATAACTATAAGCATTCTCTGCTTATGTAACTTTAGTTATAATATCAGTAAAGGAAAGTGGAAAGGAGTTGATATTCAAATCAAACCAGTATATGGTATTTGTGGTAAAAGTATAAACTGCTTGGTTTAGGATTTTATATCATAATAAAGTATGGTGCCCGATTGCCCGACGATAAAGGCGTCTCCCTGGGAACTGACCCAGACGTCCCAGAGAGTCCCATCGGTACCACTCGCCATTAGATTCCAGGCGCCGCCACCATAGTGCAGGATTGTACCCGATTCCCCAACGGTCAAGACGTTCAATGGAGATTCTCCCCATATGCTGTGAAGCGTTTCTCTGGGATTGACCAAGTAGTTGGTCATCAGGCTCCATGAGGCCCCACCGTAGTGCCAGATAATACCGGCATAGCCTACCGCGAAGGCGTCTGATGGAGAAGTGCCCCAGATACCGAAGATCCGTCCCGCGTTAATATCAATTATCGCCCTGCCCCAGTCAATGCCGTCATAGTGCCATATTTTCCGGCTGGCTCCATCTCCCCCGGCGATGACATCTGAGGGGGAGCTGCCCCAGATATCATGGAATGCTTCTGTCTGGTTGACATCCATAATGCTCCAGTCATCACCATCGTAGTGCAGGATGGTACCACCCTCCCCTGCCGCAAACACATCGGATGAGGAAGTGCCCCAGACTGCCTCCAGGGAACTGGTAGTGCCGCTGTCCATCTGGCTCCAGTCCTCGCCGTCATAATGAAGTATGGCCCCGTCCAGGCCTACAGCAAAGATATCGGAAGAAGAGCTGCCCCAGATGCCCTGTAATGACACTTCTGCCGGGGTATCCATTAGCCGCCAGGAAGTCCCGTTATAATGTAGAACGGTACTCTCATCCCCCACAGCATAAACATCAGATGGTGAGTTACCCCAGACGCCTTGCAATGTACCGGTGGTACCGCTGACCATCCGTTTCCAGGTCTCATTGCTTAGTACTGTAACGTCGATGGTAATCGAAGCAGTGGTGTCTTCATGGGTGGCTTCTACTTTGATAGCGTCGTTATAGGTACCGGGTGTGGTTCCGGCAGTGAACAGCCCGCTGTTATCAATAGTCCCGGCACCATTTTGCACAGTCCATACGGAGTCCAGGTCAGGTATAACGTTGCCATACTGGTCTGTGGCTGCTGTTATGAAACGATGCGTCATTCCCATGCCTATCTCAATGGAGTCAAGGTCAACGGTCATTTGGTCAATCGGCCCCGGTCTGATGATAACTGAGGCCGTAGTGGTGCGGGTTAAGCCGCCCTGTGTTACCTCAACACTGACGATATCATCGAAGGTGCCTACCGTACTACTTGCAACCAGCAGCCCTGTTTGGGTGATGGTAACTACTTCCTGGTTGGTTGCGCTCCAGGAAACATCTACCTCGGTTACCTGGTTATCGAACTGGTCGGTAATATCTGCGGTTAGCTGCTGGGTTGCCCCGGCTGAGGTCTCGATTGTCTGAGGAATGCTTACCTTGTCCAGAGCACCGGGGTTCACAGTAATTGTTAAACCGGAGGTGCTTGTCTCCTGACCATCTCCTTCTTTGATAGCTGATAGGGTAACGGTATAAGTCCCGGTTTTAGTGTACTGGTGGGTGACTTTTTCTCCCACCGTACTGCTGGTGGTTGTTGTGCCGTCACCGAAATCCCACTGGAAATGGTCTGCATTCTTGGACTTATTGAAGAATTCTACATTGAAGGGTGCCTGCCCGCTGGCGGTGTTGACTTCAAAGCTGGCCTCCGGTGAAGGCCCAGTATCGGTTTCTATTGACGGTCCAGTGCAGGCAGGTAATAACATAGTAGTTACCAGTAACACTAGAATTAACGATTTGACGTTGAAAAATTGAGCGAGGGTGCTGCGAGCTTTAATCCCGTTCTTCACCTCTTACCTCCTGTTGCAGGCCGAGTAACATTCTCCCTTATTACCCAGTATATGCAGTAATTCCCTTAGTTGGCAATACTTTGTTTCAAACTGGTTTTCAGCTACAGGCTTCCCAATACCATTGCCAGGCAAATCAACGACCCCATGCCCATCATAAATATTAGGGTGAGTGCATAGGCTAGTTTAGGGCTGGGACGGACGGCGATAAGCCAGGCGCATACCAGGCCTACGGCAATGAAAATCAGGTCAAGGTATAAATAAATATCACTAAACTCGCCGGTAAAGTAAGCTCCAAGGCTCAGGGCATAGGCTACCACAAGAGAAATGGCGGTAAAGCGTGCCGTGCG
>CP070645.1:1474689-1477743 GCA_020354275.1 Dehalococcoidales bacterium | reverse complement strand
TTTGCTGTTACCCTCTACCTTAAAGGGCTGGGTATGATAAAGGCTCAGAAGGCGGTGGTTTTAACCTATCTGGAGCCTGCCAGTGCTGTAGTTTTCGGATTTCTATTCTTGGCCCAGTCACCCACACCACTCATGATTGTTGGTGGTGCTTTAATTCTCGTCGCCGGGTATATTGTAGCCTCAAGATGATACCGTCCACCCAGCACGCCTGGTTATCAATACCCATAAAGTAAACATTGGCATAACCACATGGACTTAGTAAAGTTCAGTAGTTGTGGAGGTTGAATTCGAAGAAAACGAATGTCGGCCTATTGGCAATAGCACCAAGTGGGTCTACACTAAGCGTCCAACTTGTGAATCGGCACAGTAGAATTGACACCACTAAAACGTACAAAGGAGGTTCCACAATGGCAAGGTATATGATTCAAGCAACTACCACATCTCAGGCAGCGGCGGCCGTGTTGCAGAAGCCAGAAGACCGCACTGAGGCAGTCCGCCCTGTTTTTGAGGCTTTCGGAGCCAGTCTTGAGCACTACTATGTAAGTCTTTCAGAGAATACGATCTTCGTGATAGCCGATATTCCAGACGAAGCGACCCTAGGTGCCGTAACAGTGGGTTTCTTTGCTCGCGCGCCGTGGGAGTCTTTCCGGGCCATGCCTATATTGACTGCTGCTGAATCAGTAGAGGTATTCAAGAGAGCAGCCAGTATGGCTTATCGTCCTCCTGGCAAATAAACAGAAAGGGAAGCAAATCTGCTTCCCTTCAGTCTCTTTAGTAGCGGGGGTTGGATTCAAACCAATGACCTTCGGGTAGTGGGACCCTCCGGCTTTAACCAAGAGTACCCTATGCACAAGCTGACGTTTCGTGTAGTAACTATTAACTAGAAGTAGTATCCGGTGGATAGAGGGTTAAAGTGTAGGTTGTGACTCTGATTTATCTTAATCACCGAAAAGCGCGGCAAAGCAAATGTCTAGCTTGATTGTTGTCTCTAGGACATAATGGCGTTAAAGATATCCTTGTCCAGACGCTTAAACTGAGAGAGCCATTCCACTCTTTCCTGTTTCAAATCCTTGGACATCCCATGTATTTGATCCTCAGAGTAGTAGCGGTCGAGCTTGAACCGACTCAAGTCAATGCCCGGGATTTCGACGGGCACTTCATAGCCCCAGAAATTATCCTTCTGCCACACGATGCTATCGCGGGCTATCATTTCTAGTATCTTTACCGAGTCCTTTACCGTTATCTTCTGCCCTCTATCGGCTCCGCCAACTTTGCCCGTATTCAAAAGAAAACACCGAATATCGGGGTTATTTCTCAGGATGTTAAGAAAACTGTTACCTTCTGCCTCCTCCGAACCGACAATAAAGGGGTTGGTACCCACAACCCTTAATGCCTTACCTGCCTGCGTTGGATCGCCGGCCGACGTTTCCACCGACTCACCCAACATAAATGCAGCCGCTGCCCACTCCGGTGAAAGCCGGGCTACCGGAGGCAGAATATCGGAGCGGCGGGTGATGAATATCACGAAGTCGACCTTTTCTAGATCTATGTCATTGTCAGTGAACGCAATATCTCGCCTCTTGATCATTGCCCGACCATTGGAGGTAAGCGTGGTGTCGAAGAAATCAACCCTGCCGGTTTCCGGGTCGACACAGACGTTTTCCAGTATGGCACGGGGGCTAATTGCCGCTGCGTAAAGAAGCGGTTGAGAATTGGGTTCTAATCCGTCTGTTTTAAGGTAGAAGGATTCCTCAGTGCCAACAGCGCTGCCATCACCCTTGAAAATAACCACGTCATCCTGACGGATGGTCACCCGCTCTGGCGGGCGCAGCCAGTGAGAGTGGCAGGAGAGTGCCGTCTTCCCGGTACCACTCAGACCAAAGAGGAGGAACCCATAGTCCTTAATCCTCCCTTCGCGAAACACTCTTATGATCTTGCTGGCAGCATGTAGCCCGAGATTACCCTGCTTCTTGGCCTGGTACATCACCTGACGCAGCATTGCCTTTTTGTTCTCACCCTTATAGTCACTACCTAGAATAAGGGTGAAACCTGCCTCGGGGAAAACGAGGGTCTTCTTTTCCGGCCACTCAGCAACCGTAATAGTGATGAAATCGGGCTCGCCACCTTCACTAGGAAAAAGGGTATTCCCCCACATTAGCGGTATTCGCGGGTAATCAGCGGTTACATATACACGGCAATTTCGCTTGAAACTCGGGGTGCGACACATCACTCGATCCAGCTGTATCATTTCTTTATCCCTTAGGTATTCGAAAACCTGACGACACAGATGGTCATCCTCAGCTGAGAGGTCGCCCATTACTATCTCGGTAAACTTAGCGATTCTATTACGCACATTCGTGGTTACTGCCAGATTGCCAAACTCAGTTATTACTCCTCCCTTTTCAAATGCCCATTCCCTGAGCTCTTCATAAGAAGGATTCCCTACTATCCTTCTAGGCTTAAACATTTCCAGATATCTATCACATATACTTCGCGTAACTTCCATATTCTTCGTTCTCCCTGTTCTAATCTACTCTCTGAAAGCTAAATTTTATCATAACGAAGACCTGTAGAAAAGTGATTTCAAGCGCAGCACTATACAAACTCTTAGTGGATCGCTATTACCTGAACCGCAGGACAAGCCCTTCGGATCACAGTTGAACATTCTGACATGAAGTTCAATTCATTCCAGAAGGGCAATTGACAATTGTAAACGAGGGTAACCCCGGCGAGATATCGACCTCAACTTCGACAACCGCACCTTACAGTCCTACTATGGCGCAGCTCATTACCTTGGCTAGCATGTTTTTCCATAATTAATAAAACAGGTGTTGGTTATCGGTCAATCGTACCTGTGGTGGTACTATTTGGCTGTCCAGCCGCCATCTACCGGCAGGATGGCGCCGGTAATCATGCTAGCTTCATCACTGGCCAGGAAGCAAACCGCGGTGGCAACGTCGTCCAGTGTGGCCAGGCGGTGATAGAGAATGTTATCCATTACGTAGCTTCGGAATTCTGGGTCCTCCAGCATACCCTGGCTCAAGGGGGTCAGAA
>CP070645.1:1471205-1474589 GCA_020354275.1 Dehalococcoidales bacterium | reverse complement strand
TTTAGAGTATCAAAAAGAACTAATATCCTGACAAATGGGATAATATTCTTTAACTCTTCCAATATCTCCTGTCGGCTCTTTCCAGCCCTAGCCATAGTAGCTGCGACTATGACCACCAGGCCTAAAGCCATTGATACTGTATGCGAATCGATCACCTCAATAGGACATCCACTCTCCACGAGCTTTACACCTTGCGTCGCTGAGTTATATGTACCACTCAATTTGCCCGAGATGTGAATGGAGATGATATTATCAGCTTTTTGGGAGAGTTGTTGATAGACTTCAGAGAAATCCTTCGGTGTTGGTTGAGTAGTTGTAGGGTGTATGGGATCATCCTGTAACCTCTGATATAAATCGTCTTCGCTGATGTCTACCTTATCACGAAAAACCTGTTTCCCGAATAGTAGATAAACGGGCACGACGGTAATATCAAGTTCGCTAATTATCTCAGGTGGCAGGTCTGCCGCACTATCCGTAACAATCTTGATCGTCATTAGGTAAATCCTCCTTTACAGGTCTGGGTAGTATGTTGTTCCGCTTTAATATACCACGATGTGAAATCTATCGACAGGAGAAATACCGAAACTTTGAAGGTGCCAAACTACAGAATGTAAACAAGATGCCCTCAAACTTATAAGAATCCTGTAAATTTATAGATTAATTTTAAGTATTGACAATCCGTAAAATGGAGCGGCAAATCAATATGGAATCACATATATCACTAATTACTCGCTGTTAATACACTGATGCCAATGTAAATCAAAAATGAATTGCGTCTAAGGTGCGCTAGGAGCCCGGCATTCTTGCCGGGTAAATGCCCGAAGATCTCGAATCACCTGCTTCACTAAAGGCAAAGACACGGTAGTAATAGATTACCTCGCCCATTGTTGTCGTATCGCTATATGATTCAGTATCCATTGGTAATTCGACACTAACCAGGTCGGTCTTAAACGCCGTATCCAAGGCTCTTTCAATGCGGTAACCGGTTTCTCTGGATGACATGTCCTCCCAGGTCAGGTCAACTCTGTTGGCACTGACAATACTTATCTGTAGTGTCTGTGGCCCTGCAGGTGGTGTTCTATCTAGGTCTGTGGCCCTTAGAGCGATTTTCCAGGTACCATTCGAGTTCTCCATGTAGCACATCTGGTACTTATCTTCCTGCAAGCCTTCGGGCCTAATACTCAACTTGTATCTGATATCGAGCCTGCCGTCCGGTAGAGCTGGATACTCCTTAAAATCAGACGGTACCAGTTTCACGCCGAGTGCCCGACCCATCTCGAAACTCTCAAGGTCCCTAGCAATGCCTGCTCGCCCACCGAGGCCACTAAAATTATCTACATAAAACCGCATCCTGAAATCAGCCGTCAGGTATTGGTCTGGAACGGGATAACTGAAACTCTGCGGTGTACTGCCTATCTTATTGCTGAAGGCTACTATGTTATCACTCCAGTTGACGCCATCATTACCGGAAAAAGCAAAATATAGAGTGTCATCGGGCTCAAGACTACCATACTCCCATTGTTCCCAGGAGACAGTGACTGTCTGCCCTGAATAGGAGCTCAAGTCCAGGCTTGATTGAAGCGTTAAATATCTGTTGGTTGAGTCGCCATCGTGATGGCCGTAAAAGGCATCATTGTCGATTTGCCAGTCAGCACCGGCCAACCAGTTACTGAAGTCGGTACAGCTGTCGCTAAATATGTTGTCAAAAGCCTTTATAGTTATCTCATCGATATAGGCTTGCTCATCCTCGTCGTCGTAGTTTGGCCCCAGGTAACTGAGGCATTTTTCAAGGTCATAGGAATTGAAGGCGTTCCAGAAATCAAGAATTACCTGTTTGCCGAGCTCGGCATCTGGAGATAACAGTTGCTGGTTCAAGGATGCAGAATTGCTATCCTCTGGAGAGCAGCCAGGCAGGAGTAATACCAGGGAGATTGTGCTGACTAATATTAGCCTCGGTATGCTCATGTATCTATCAATCTATTATTCGGGTAACAGCCATTACTACCTTCTTCACTGGATCCTTGATCATCTCTATTATACAAGGATTACCGGGAAGTGGGTAGCCACTGTTACTAATCCGGCATGATACGGATCTTTATTGACCCATCTTGGGTGACACGTTGGGGAAGGGCTTTTTTCTTATATACGGCGTTTGGCGATATCTGCTCTAGCACTTCTTTTAACTCTGGAGCCTCTTTCATTAGCTGGTCCAGCGGTACTTCCTCTCCGCTTGTACGAAAAGCCCTTGGGGTTCTTAACGAGACCACTATTACTGCCAGCGGCTGCTTGATGCCCATAAAAGCGCTGCCTGTCCTTGTCGACCAATGCCTCAGAGATACCCGGTTGACTGGTATCAGCGTTTGACCGGCTGCCGAAATCGGGCCATCAACAATTATCTTATTCATCTCCATTTAGGCAGTACCACCTTTTTAATAACTCTTAGAGTCGGTAGCGAGAAGATAAACCTGAGCACCGGAATCACCAGCCGAATGGGCAGCAGGCTTACGACTGCCTGAGCACGGCCTTCCAGTATTGCCCCACCTTCAAAAGAGGGTTGAACCAGAATATTGTGTCTTATTGAAGCCGGCAGGAGGATTAAAGATGGACCGATGACAGCCAGGAGGAGTCCGGTATCGGCCGGGTTATCAAAGCCCACCGTGAAATCTGCCCTTGCCCGCCTTATCTTAAGAGAGCTTAGGACATCAGTAACCAGGGTTCTGATCTGCACCAGTAGTCCCCTTGTCCGCATTAAGTTGAGGAAATCTCGGGCCCTTCTGCTCTTCTTCCTTTTCGGTTTTACGGACTTGGCTTTTTTCTTTCCCTTCCCCATTTCCCTGGTGATCAGACCAAAGAGCCACTCCAGCCTCAAGTTGAACCTTGTACCGCTGCCGACATCAAGGCGCAGTACCAGTTCAAGTGGTATGCTTAGAAGGAGTAACAAGAGAGCTACCAGACCGGCCAGAGCTATGATTAGCCACAACTGCTTATGCCTCTTTTCCCTGTTTCCCTTCCCACCACTTTTCCATAAACTTCTCCAGGGCGTTGGGTACCGCCTCGCCTATCTTTTCAATGGCGGTGGCCATACTGCCCATGATCGGCTCTATCCTGACACCTTCCTTGCCGATGATGATGACGGCCACCGGCTTTACCCCGGCACCACCCCCGGCACCGGCTCCGGTGCCCTCGCCCTTCTGTTTGTCACCTTTACCAGTGCCGGCCCCGGCACCGAAGCCAAAGCCGATGCTTATCAACGGGACTAAGGTGTTGCCCTCAAATGTCATCGGCTCACCAACCACGGTCTTGGTGCTGAGCACCTTTTCAATTTCCTCAAGCGTCGTCCTAACAACACTTTCGACTTCTGCCATAACGCACCTCCTTATAATG
>CP070645.1:1462949-1471105 GCA_020354275.1 Dehalococcoidales bacterium | reverse complement strand
GCCGGTATATATATTGGCCAGCGGCTGAGTATTAATAACCAACTCACCACTGGGACGACGCACCGCCGTAGCCACCGTTTTCTGCCCGCGCATCATCACACCCTCAATCAAAGCCTGTCCCCCGTAATAGAACTCCCTGGCCATCAATAAATACTCCGTTTTATAAATAAAGAGGAGCGGTCAAACAACACCGCTCCTACCCATAAAAACCACCTGTAAATACCGGAATCCCCTCCAATACTCCCTGAACCACGAACCTGCTTAACTTCAAATCTGATAAGGTAGATTTTCTTCAGCTCTCTATTTTATAGCGCCGCCGGAATCTCTCTACCCGGCCGGCAGCATCCATTACCCGGCGTTCCCCGGTAAAGAACGGGTGACACTGGCTGCAGACTTCCACCTTTAATGTCTTCTTAGTGGAGCCGGTAGTAAAAGTGTTGCCGCAGGCACAGACTACCTGGGCATCATCATAGTACCGTGGATGAACCTTTTCTTTCATATTATTTAAATAGCGTAAACGCTAGCCTTCCTCCTGTTCTTCCTGGCAGGCTCGAATTTAACGGCGCCGTCAATCAATGCGTAGATGGTATAATCCCTGCCCACACCGACATTGTTACCCGGTAGAATACGCGTGCCACGCTGCCGGACTATTATTGTCCCGGCATTAACACTCTCCCCGGCATACCTCTTGACGCCGAGTCTTTTTCCCTGACTGTCCCGTCCGTTGCGGGTACGGCCACCACCCTTCTTATGCGCCACTTTCTATCACCTCTTTCTTGCTCTGGCGTCCCTTCCTGGTAGACCCGCCTTTTGCTGCTCCTGGTTTTATGACTTCATCTATTGACAGCCTGGTAAAATATTGACGGTGGCCTGTTTTTCTGCGGTAACGGACCTTGGGTTTATACCTGAATACTATAATTTTCTTGGCCCTGCCCTCTCCCTGCGAGGTGGCCGTGACTTTAGCCCCTTCGATAGTGGGCTCACCAACAGTTACCCCGTCTTCATCACCGATAAGTAATACCCTGTCCAGTTCAACGGTATCACCCTCAGCTATATCCAGACGGTCAACATCAATAACCTGACCGGGATTGACCCGGTACTGCTTGCCGCCAGTCTCAATAATAGCGTAAATTTCCGGCCTCCCTGATTGAATTAAATAATCACGTACTCTAAGGACACTTTACCATTAAATAATAGCACAATTATTGGTCACAAAACAAAGAATTCTACCAGTTAGCAGTGCTGAGTGTCAAGTGACCTGAGCTCGGGGTGCTGTTCTGTTGACAAACATTATGCCTACATACTATAGTTACCATTTAGTATTTGGTTAATCATCTCATAACAGAAGGGGGAACAGTAACAATGGAAAGAGCGATGTTTTTTCTAGACCAAAAAGATATGCCCACCCAGTGGTATAATGTCCTGACCGACCTGCCCGAGGAATTACCACCGTTACGCCATCCCGGTACAATGGAACCGCTTCCCCGCGAAGGCCCCCTGCCACCACCCCTCTTCACCGACGCCGTTAACAAGCAGGAATTCAGCACCGAGAGGTTCATTGACATCCCGGAAGAGGTACAGGCTGCCTATCACACCTACCGGCCAACCGTTCTACACCGGGCATTTAGACTGGAGAAAGCCCTGGACACGCCGGCCAAGATCTTCTACAAATATGAAGGCACCAGCCAGGCAGGCAGTCACAAGCCCAATACGGCTCTAGCCCAGGCCTACTACACCAAGAAAGAGGGTTTCAAGCGTATGGCCACCGAGACCGGGGCCGGGCAGTGGGGCAGTTCTCTGGCTATGGCCTGCGCCTTCTTCGGCCTGGAATGCAAGGTCTATATGGTCAGGGTGAGCTACAACCAGAAACCATACCGGCGTATATTGATGGAGACCTGGGGTGCCAACTGTGTTCCCAGCCCCAGCCCGGAAACCGAGGTCGGACGACGCTTTCTGGCTGATAATCCCGAGCATAGCGGGAGCCTGGGTATCGCCATCAGCGAGGCCTGCGAGGACGCTTTCGCCAACGACGATACCAAATACTCCATCGGCAGCGTGGTTAACCACGTCCTGCTCCACCAGACCATCATCGGCGAGGAAACCAGGAAGCAGATGGAGATGGCCGATGCCTATCCGGATATCATTGTCGGCTGCATCGGCGGCGGTTCGAACTTCGCCGGGCAATTCCTGCCCTGGATTAGGGACAAGCTCAGCGGTCAAAAACCAGACCTGCAAATTATCTGTGTTGAACCTCAAGCTGCCCCAACTATTACTAAAGGTCCCTATACCTGGGACTATGGAGACATAGCCGGTCTGGCCCCTATAGCCCTGATGTACACGCTGGGGCATGACTTCATCCCGCCACCGGTACACGCCGGTGGTCTGCGCTACCACGGCATGGCACCTATTATCTGCCATCTGCACAAACTGGGCTTTGTCGAGGCCAGGGCCGTGCATCAGGTACCCACCTTTGAAGCCGGAGTGATGTTTGCCCGTACCGAGGGCATCATCACCGCCCCGGAGCCGTGCCACGACCTCAGAGTAGCCATTGATGAAGCCCTTAAGTGCAAGGAAGAAGGCAAGTCAAAGAACATCCTGATTGCCCACAGCGGACACGGGCATTTCGACCTGGCCGCCTATGACGAGTACCTGTCCGGTAGACTGCAGGACTACGAGTACCCCGAAGAGAAGGTTAAGGAAGCGCTGGCTAACCTGCCCAAGGTACCGGAATAATAAAGCCGCAATCATTATAACTAAATGAGGGGCTGGGCACTATCCCGGCCCCTTGCTTTTTGTCCCTGCGGCATCTATGCTAAAAATTAGGGAGCCATGAATAGCAAAAAGATAAAAAGCATAATCATTCTGCTGGTCTTGATTATTATATTCACCCTGAGCACCGGCTGTGACCTGCTGCCCGGTTCAGATACAGAGCCGTCATCAAGTGACAATGTTAGCTATGACACAACCCCCATCGACCCCCAGGGGTCGATACCTATCTCTGAAAATCCAGGGCCAGCTTTGCCCAGCATCGCCGATGTGGTTGGCCAGGTTAAACCTTCAGTGGTCGCCATTAACACCGAAATCACCAGCTTCGACATATTCAACAGGCCATATACCCAGGAAGGCGCCGGCTCGGGATGGATTATCAGGGACGACGGCATCGTCATCACCAACAACCACGTCGTAGCAGGGGCAGAGAGCATCACCGTGACCCTGGACGATAACAGAACCTTTTCAGCAACTAAGGTATTCACCGATCCGCTATCCGATTTAGCTGTCCTCAAGATTAATGCCCAGGACCTGCCAACCGCAACTGTTGGCAACTCAAGTACACTTAGAGTCGGTGATTGGGTGGTGGCTATCGGCAACTCGCTGGGTCAGGGCATCCGGGCAACGCAGGGAATAGTCAGCCGGCAAGAGGTCTCTCTGGAGGTTGACCAGGGACAGACACTGTACGGCCTTATTGAAACCGACGCCGCCATCAATCCCGGAAATAGCGGCGGACCGTTAGTTAATATGTCGGGAGAGGTGATCGGAATTACCAGTGTCAAGATTGCCCAGGTCGGCGTCGAGGGTGTTGGCTATGGCATCAGCTCCAACGAAGCGATGCCCATCATTGAAGACCTGATCACCACCGGATACGTGGTCCGCCCCTGGCTCGGGGTAAGTCTATATACCGTGGACGACTACGTCATCCAAAGATACGACCTGGCGGTAGATAAAGGAGCTTTTGTTGTCTCGGTAGCCTCCGGCAGCCCGTCCGATAAAGCGGGGGTGAAAGCGGGAGACGTTATTACCAGCTTTAACAGCCAAGAGATTACCAACCTTAATGAATTAATCAGGGCTATCCACCTGTCGCAGGTTTCGCAGACAGTAGAAATCGTCTTCTGGCACGGTAATATCAAGAAATCCGCCAGTGTCACCCTGGCTGAAAGCCCACCGCCATCCTGAGTCATTCGAGCTTCTTTACTCCCAGCAATATCTCATGACCACCCAGTTTAAAGCTCTCCGAATAGACATCTTCAGTGACTCCTTCAACAAGCTCTCTGGATAATGTCTCCTGCCTGATGTAAGACGCCAGTTCCGCGTTCTCCATAATTTGCTTCATGTATTCGTCACCCTGATAATAGGTAATTATATGGTCGGCAATATCAAATCCGGCTGAACGGCGCATGTTCTGCAAGCGGTGTACTATTTCCCGCGCCATGCCCTCTGCTTCTAACTCAGGGGATATATCGGTTGGCACGGCCACGGCGTAATTGCCTTCCGAACTAACCACGTAACCCGGTTTTTCCAACTCGGCAGTACTACCGGCAAAATTTATATCCTTTACGTTCAGCTCTTCCAAGACCTGAGGCTTCGTCCTCTCCAGGCTCCTCTGCTCACTAGGACCGGTCAGGCTCACCGTGACATGGGATAATGGCTGGCGGACCTTGATACCAGCCTGGCTCCGCGCTGCCCGGCCCAGGCTGCATAATCTCATCGTCACCCGAATATCAGCCGACAACCTATCATCAATCATAGTTTCATCAGCCACCGGAAAGTCACACAGGTGCACACTCTCAGGGTTATCCGGCGACACTGAGCAGACCAGGTTCTGATAGATTTCCTCGGAGATGAACGGAGTAAACGGTGCCATCAGTTTCGACAGGGTAACCAGACACTGATAAAGCGTGTTATATGCCGAGAGTTTATCTACATCGTTTTCACTCTTCCAGAAACGCCGGCGGCTCCTGCGTACATACCAGTTAGAGAGTTCGTCAACAAAGGCGGCAATCTTCCATGCTCCCTCCCTCGGTTCATAGTTTTCCAGAGCCGAGTCAGCATCAATGATGAGCTGATTAAGCTCGGAGGTAATCCAGCGGTCAAGCTCCGGTACCTCTGACGGGGCTCCGTTAGAGCCGGGGACGAAGTTGTCTATATTAGCATAGGTGACGAAGAAAGAGTAGACATTCCACAATGTCATCAGTAAACGACGGGATATCTCAACAATATCACGCTCGTCAAAACGCATCGAGTTACCCATCGGTACGGCAGTGTAGATGTACCAGCGCAGGGCATCGGCACCGTACTTATTTATGATTGCCCAGGGTTCAACCATGTTGCCTCTAGACGTGCTCATTCTCTTGCCTTTGGCATCGAGGATATGGCCGTGACTGACGACATTCCTGTAGCAGGGACGGTCAAAGAGCAGGGTGGAAATGGCATGCAGGCTGTAAAACCAGCCGCGGGTCTGGTCAATCGCTTCACAGATATAGTCGGCAGGGAAGCGACCGTCCTCAAGCAGTGTGTCATTCTCAAACGGGTAGTGGGACTGCGCTACCGGCATTGCCCCGGAGTCAAACCAGCAGTCAATCACTTCCGGTACCCGTATCATTTTACCGCCACAGCGGGGGCAGTTAAAAACTGCCTCATCAACAAATGGCCGGTGTAAATCCAATGGCTCCTCAAGTCCGTTAAAACCGGGCTTCATTCTTAAATCTTCAACACTGCCTATACAATCGTATTCACCACAGGACTGGCACTGCCAGACGGGCAGCGGCGTCCCCCAGTAACGTTCCCGGGAAAATGCCCAGTCAATATTATTGGCCAGCCAGTCACCGAAACGGCCGTACTTGGTGTGTCCGGGATACCAGTTTATCTCGGCATTGCCCGAAATCAATCTGTCTTTCACCGCCGTCGTCCTGATGTACCATGTCTGCTTGGCATAGTAGAGCAGTGGTGCCTCACAACGCCAGCAGAATGGGTAGGTATGGTGGATGGTCTCGCTGCGGAAAAGAAGCCCTCTCTCCTGCAGGTTATCGAGCACCAGAGGGTCGGCATCCTTGACGAATTTACCCGAGAAGGGGTAATTCCCCAGTAGTTTACCCTGCAAGTCAACGGTATGGACAAAATCAAGCCCTTGCTCCTGACCTGCCTGGTAGTCAACCTCACCATAGGCCGGGGCGATATGGACAATACCGGTACCATCTTCCATGGAGACGAAATCTGTAGCAATAACACGGTAAGTAAGATTATTATCAGCCTGCTGAACAAGAAGCTCAGAGCCATTTCCAAACCGCCACCGCTCTACTCCAAAGCTATGCGGGTTGAATAATGGTTCGTACCTCAGGTCAACCAGGTCACTACCCTCAACTTTTAACACGACCGGTGAATCACCCAGTCCCACCGGGTCTAACAGAAAGGAGGCCAGGACCAGATACTCGTTGTCAGTCTCCACTACCGAATAATCAGCATCTTCCGCTACCGCCAGAGCCGTGTTGCCCGGTAGTGTCCACGGGGTTGTTGTCCAGGCCAGCAAATAGGCAGGCTTGTCTACAGGAAGCACACTTCGCCGGTCTTCGATCACCTTAAACTTTATGTAAATCGAAGGGTCTTCCACATTTTCCTGGTAACCCTGGGCTACCTCATGGGAGCTTAAGGAGGTATCGCAGCGGGGGCAGTGAGGCGTAACCCTGTAGCCTATATATACCAGCCCCTTGTCCCACATCTGCTTTATCGCCCACCAGACCGACTCAATATAGCTGTTATCCATGGTAATATAGGCATGCTCCAAATCAACCCAGAAGGCAATACGTTCGGTCATGTCCTCAAATTCCTTGATGTAGTGCTGGACGCTCTGACGGCAAAGGGCATTAAACCGTTCAATGCCGTATTCTTCAATCTGCGCTTTACTGGAGAAGCCCAGTTTCTTTTCTATTTCAAGTTCCACCGGCAGTCCATGGGTATCCCAGCCGCCGATGCGCGGGGTATAGTAGCCCTTCATCGCTTTGTAGCGGGGGATGATATCCTTGAGGACACGTGGCATTGCGAAATGAATGCCCGGACTGCCATTAGCTGTCGGCGGCCCCTCATACAGGACAAAGCGTTGAGCACCCAGGCGCCGGTCAATGCTCTTCTGAAAGGTATTCTTCTCCTGCCAGAAACTGAGTATATTCTCCTCAATCTCCGGAAAATTCACCTTGCTATTTACCGGTCTGAACATAGCTAGTTTCCCCCATGTTTTATAAACTAAAAAATCCCGTCCATAAGGGACGAGATTTACTACTCCCGCGGTACCACCCTAATTCCCCGGCTTACCGGGGCACTCTTTGAGGCACACTATGATGCCCCCGTCTATGGTAACGGATGACGAACCCGTCCAAGTCTACTTTGCGGACATTAAACCCGCATTTCGGTTGGCGGCTCAGGAGGGATTTTCAGAGAGCCGGGTACATCTGCTCACACCGTACCAGATTCGCTTGGCACCCTTCACTCCCCTACTCGTCTCCGTCATAGCCTTTATGGTTTTAAACTATCACATAACACCAGACAAGTCAATCAATCCTGCCGAACCGGGAAAAAACACCGTGCCCAAAACATAAATCACAGGGGTTCTGCCAGTAACCGGCTATTTTCTGGGTATAATTACCACCCTGCGGGCTTCACCCTGGCCAATACTCTCAGTGGTAACCCTGGGGTGTTCCGCCAACGCCAGGTGCACGATACGCCTTTCATAAGCCGACATCGGCTCAAGGGTAAATGGCACTCCCTTGGCTTCCGCCTGTTCCGCCATATTTCTGGCCAGGTTCTGCAGTCCCTGGTAACGGCGTTGCTTGTATCCCTCAACATCGATAAATATAGGTTCCCAGACCTTCGTTTGATGACCGACAATAAGCCTCAGAATGTATTGCAGGCTGGTCAAGGTCTGCCCGCGACGCCCGATCAGAATACCTAAATCATCGCCTCTAATATCAAAGAAAACCGAGGTGGTAATCCCCAGTTCCTCCTGCATATCAGGCGGTTCTTGAGGTGTAACCGAACCGGCGACCCCCATTAGATCAATTAATCTTTCCAGAGCATCTTTCGCTGTCCCAGCAACATCACTGGCCGGTTCAGCAGTCGATACCAACGGCGTCACTCTAACAACCGCCTGATCAGCACCTAAGCCCAGAATGCCAGGCTTACCTTCTTTTACGACGCTGACCTCTACTTCCTCCCGGTCTACGCCTAGTTGATCTAGGGCTAGTTGGATAGCTTCCTCTACGGTCCTGGCGCTTACCTCCAGACTCTCCATAGTCCAACTCCTCTTCACGGGCGGGACTCGTCTCGACAATATCAGCACTTATATCGTCAGCACTCAGAGGTGCTTTCTCCTTAACGGCACGCCCGGTACT
>CP070645.1:1458387-1462849 GCA_020354275.1 Dehalococcoidales bacterium | reverse complement strand
TACATATTGTGGAAAGCTCCGGTTTGCTGGCGATAGTTAACTATGGCTTGAGCTTTACTTTCACCGATTCCAGGTAGGGCTTCAAGCAACCAGATTTCGGCCCGGTTAATATCAATTTTTTGCGGCTCTTGCTGTTCATCCATGTCGGTTATATACAAAAGGAGCTCAAGTTGAGTGATGTCGGCACCATCGGTGGTTCCACCGCCAGCCTGAATAAGAGCCTGTATTGTGTCGGTGTTTTTAAGAGGATAGAATCCGGGATTGGCGACCGCACCGCCGATGTAGATTTGCTCTTGAAGGTCTTGATGAGGAGCTACTGTAATCTCGATAGGCTTGTCTGGACGGTATCTTATCCAGGCTAACAGAGCGCCGGTAACGGTGATGACTACCAGTAGGACGATGATTAGTGTCCAAAACCGGTCATACCTGGTGGCCGTCATCACATACCTCCCGGAATTAATTCGTCAGTTAGAGTAAGTCAGGTTGGTGGGGTGGACAGCATGGGGAAATTCTATAGGTATCTATTCACCTCTCAAGGTGGTTCGCAGCGCTTCCTCTGATTCGGGATCAATAAGAGCGATTATCTGGTCTTCAGCCTCAATGACAGTACTCCCTGTGGGGACAATGGGCTTTCTGGCTTTACGGATAATCAAGGACAGGACGCTTCCCTGCGGCAGAGAAATTTCTTTAACGGTTTTCCCTATTGTGGTTGATCCAGGGGGTATTTTTACTTCAACAATTTCCAGTCCCTTATCCCTGATTTCAAACAGGTGTGTTATCGGGTGCGTTGGCACCTCTTCTTCGATATGCTCCAAAATGATATTGGTACTGCTGATGGTTACGTCGATGCCCAACTTTTTGAAGAGGCTCTCATTCTTGGGATTTCTGATACGGGCTATAGTGCGGGGTACATTGAACTTATGCTTGGCTACCTGGCAGGATACAAGATTATCTTCATCGTCACCGGTTACTGCTATCAGCATATCTGCTCGTGCGGTGCCTATCTCCTCTAAGCTGGCGACCTCGCAGCCGTCACCACGGTAACAAATGCTACCCAGTTCATCATTAACAGCTTCGCATATAGCCGGGTTCTGTTCTACTACGAGGACTTCGTGACCTTCGTTGAGCAGGGCTCTAGTGAGATAGTAGCCGACCCGACCACCACCGACAACTATGATGTACATATTTCCACCTCAGCTCTCCAGCCTTTCCTTCAGTGTCTGAGCGAATTCTGTTGTAGGGCTAATGGCTTCCAGTCCCAGAGTGCTGTATAATTCCTGGCGCAACGGGTCGTAAATACGGCAGATTACCCGGGGTACATTGAAGATATGCTTGGCAATCTGAGCTGCCATGACGTTACGATTATCTCCCTGAGTAAGAGCAAAAAAGACATCGGCTTCCTCTATACCAGCCCTTTTAAGAGCCTCCTGGTCAATGCCATTGCCGATAAGGGCCGTTCCCTTGTAATCGGGTAGATGTCTTGGGAAATTTAGCCTTCGAAAGCTATAGGGATCGGTATCGAGCACGGTTACAGAATAGCCGTCAGCATCCAGCTGTCTGGCTAGCCAGGCACCGACACGTCCACAGCCCATAATTACTACTTTCATGTCTCATCCTCAGTTGGCGGTGTATACTGATGGTATAGTATAACACGACAGGGCGCATTTTTGAGTACATAGGGTACCACACTGCCAAGGCTAAACTGCCCAAAGCGCCTCTTGTAGGAAACACCCATTAGTATGAGATCAACCTCCCGCTCTATGGCTTCATCAACTATGGTGGGTCCAGCCTCACGTGCTTGAAGGAGGTCGGTCTCTATTACATAATTATCTCCTCTGGCAACACGCTCCATACGGTCGAGTATCTCTTCGGCCTTCTGGACCTCAGCTTCGATTTCGGCGTCCAGCGGCAGGGTACGCTGTATGGGGATGACGTAGACAACCCATATTTTAGCCTTATCCGCCTTGGCCAACCTACAGGCTAGTCTGATTGCCTCTTCATCGATGTCAGTACCACTTACGGGTACCAGAATGTTCTGATATTCCATTAGGTTTTACAATGATTTATTATTGCGTAACGGGTATTATAACCTTGTCATTAAAAAACTACAATACCTTTCTGGTAAATAAAATCAAGGATTTCAGATTAACGCCATCTCCAGAAGGAAGGAGTAAAGAGCATTAATACTGTGAAAAGCTCCAGGCGACCAACCAACATGCATATTATGAGCACAACCTTACCGATAGCAGGTATGAATAGGTAGTTTGATGTTGGGCCTACCAGCTCGAGGCCAGGGCCTACGTTGCCTAGGGTGGCAATAACTGAAGACAGAGCAGTTACGTGACCCAAACCAACGGCAGTCATTACCAAAAAACCGATGATAATAATAACGAAATAGACGATAGCCATGCCCATTATCCCGGATATGATGCTCTCTGATAGAACAATACCACTAACCCTCAGGGGAATAACTGTCCGGGGATTAAAGGCGAGTATAATTCGGCGATAGGCGTATTTAAACAATACAAGAATCCTAATAACCTTTAGTGCCCCCCCTGTTGAGCCAGCTGAAGCTCCGATTATCATGAGTATGAGTAGAGCTGACCTGGCGAAGGCTGGCCAGGCATTGAAATCGGTAGTGGCAAAACCAGTCGTTGTCATTATAGATACAGCTTGAAAACTACCGTGTCTGAAGGCTTCGGTGATAGAGTTCCCGGCACTCATTGTCAGGTTCAGGGCTACTAAAACGATGGCAGCAACCAGCAGAATGATATAGAGTCTGAGTTCAGGGCTCCTGAGAAGTGGTCTGGGTTGACGTTTCCACAGGAGGAAGTAAAACAGGCCAAAGTTGATTCCAGCCATAAGCATGAAGAAAATAATAATACCTTCAATGAAGGGACTGTTATAAGCACCAATGCTCAGGTTGGTGGGGGTAAAGCCTCCGGTGGGCATAGTGCTGAATGTTATGGTCAGGGCATCAAAGACCGACATCCTGGCGACAATGAGCAGGATAAACTCCAGGAGGGAGAAACCAAGGTATAAAAGCCATACTGCCTTGGCGGTGTCCCGGATGCGTGGTGTTAGTCTTTCGGCTTGGGGCCCCGGCATTTCGGCTTCAACCAAATAGGCGGCACCGATACCGAATATAGGGAATAGGGCGACAAACAGGGTTATAATTCCCATTCCCCCGAGCCATTGGGTGAGAGAACGCCACAGGAGGATACCTTGCTGGTTGGTAACTAGGGCATCGATATCAGCGAGAACAGTTGCCCCAGTGGTGGTAAAGCCTGACATTGCCTCAAAATAGGCGTCAAGGTAGCTCTGGAAGGTGCCGGCTAGTACGTAAGGAAGGGTGCCAAAGAGTGATGCTAATAGCCAACCTCCCGCGCATAGTAGTATTGCTTCCCGTCGACTTAGTCTCCCCTCGCCACCCGGTGCCAGACGCCAGAGCAGTAATCCGAAGCCCATGCTGATGGCGGCTGAAATACCAAGTGCCGGGGAGCAAGGCTCCCCACGGATGAGACTCCAGATAAACGGGAGAAGCATGAAAAATCCAAGGATAACTACCAGCAGTCCGAGGTAATGAAAGACAACCCTTATTCTCATCGTCTATTTTTCACTTAAAGAGCCTCTCCACGGAGGGAGTGGCTGAGAGAGGTGATATTACAATAACGTGGTCACCTAACAGTATAACGCTGTCGTTCGGGGGGATAATAACAGTATCGTTGTGAATTATAGCACCGACGATTGCTTCCTTGGGCAGACCCGCTTCGGAGATCTTTTTATCTACAATACTGGCCGTTGAGCCGGTAACAAATTCAATAGCTTGTAGCTCCTTGCCACCGACGAAGGTTGCCGATATGGCACCACCGTGCAGGACGAAATGGGTGATTTTACCGGCAGTAAGCAAAAGGGGAGAGATGGCTAAATCAACCCCAATTGCCTCAGCCAGGCGGACATAACCGGGATTGTTAAGGACTATTAAGCTCCGGGGTACTCCGATATTCTTGGCTAAAAGTGCGCATAGTATGTTAAGTTCGTCGTTGGCAGCAGTAGAGACAAAAGCATCTGCCGATGTAACACCCTGCTCAATGAGAAAATCACGGTCGGTGGCGTTACCTTGGACAACGACTGCGTGTTGTAACACAGCGGCGATTTCCTGACAGCGGGCTAAGTTTTCCTCAATGACTTTAACGGAAACTCCCCGTTTCTGCAAACCCTCGGCGAGCAGGAGACCGATACGATCTCCGCCAAATATTACCACATTCTGTACCGGGCGATGAGGTTGGGTAAACATATCTCCAAATTTGTCCATAGATTCGCGGGATGCGACAAGATACAGGTGGTCACCCTCTTGTATAATTTCATTAGGATTTGGAGGAATTGTCTCCCCGGAACGGACGATAGCGGTAACCACACATGGTTCAGGAAAGGGGATGTCCTGAAGTGGTTTGCTGGCCAT
>CP070645.1:1450068-1458287 GCA_020354275.1 Dehalococcoidales bacterium | reverse complement strand
ATGCCGGCCCTTCCCAGTGCTTCCTCAGCCCTTCTTCCGGTAATCCCAGTTTCCCTCAAGTCAATCAGTATCAGGTGATTATCTGTTCCACCAGAAAACAGGCGCAGGCCCAGCCGTTTTAATTCGCTGCTGAGGACCTGGGCGTTATCCAGCGTAGAACTCTGGTAGTCCACGAAATCAGGCTGCATCGCCTCATGAAAAGCGACCGCCTTGGCGGCAATAAGGTGGACAAACGGGCCGCCCTGCGTATAGGGGAAAACCGCCCCGTCAATTACCTGAGCTAAGTCGCTATTACACAGAATAAACCCACCACGTGGCCCGCGCAGTGTTTTATGCGTAGTCGATGTTACCACATCTGCATAAGGTATGGGGGTGGGGTGCAGACCGGCAGCGATAATCCCGGCCACGTGGGCGATATCAACCATGAGTTTTGCCCCGACCATATCGGCAATATGGCGGAAACGCTCAAAATCAATAATCCGGGGATAGGCGCTGGCCCCGGCCACGATCAATTTGGGCTTGTGTTTTACAGCCAGCTTCTCCAGCTCCTGATAGTCAATCCGCTCCGTTTCCTTATTGACCCCGTAGGTTATGAAGTTATATGATTGACCGGAAAAGCTTACCTTATCGCCGTGGGTCAGGTGACCGCCGTGGGCCAGGCTCATGCCCATGACCGTATCGCCGTATTTCAGGAGGGCGAAATAGACCGCCATGTTGGCCTGGGCCCCGCTGTGCGGCTGGACGTTGGCATGGTCGGCATGGAACAGTTCCTTAGCCCGTTTAATAGCCAGGTTTTCCACTGTATCAACATTCTCGCAGCCGCCGTAGTAACGCCTTTGCGGGTAACCCTCGGCGTATTTACCGCTGAAGACCGAGCTTTCCGCCTCAAACACCGCTTTGCTGGGATAGTTCTCAGAGGCGATAAGGTTTACCGTTTCTTTCTGGCGACTGCTCTCCAGTTGAATGGCATGGTTCATTTCGGGATCTGCCTGACTTAAGAAGCTCATTTTTTCCCCCCTTGTGTCATCTACCAGGGCCTTAAAGAAGTCTACAACCGCTCTTTCAGACTGTCAACAAAGGCAATAACCATAACTAAAAATTTTATATATTGATATTGACACTACCCCCTGTGTGATATATTCTTGTCCCTAACAGAAATTGACGAGAGGAGGCCTACTCATATGGAAAAGACTTCTACTGGGTTACCCGAAAACGCCGCCGGGCTGCTGTGTTACATTCTCGGCTGGATCAGCGGGATAATATTCCTGCTCATTGAACCAGAAAACAAGTTTGTCCGTTACCATGCCATGCAGTCGATTATTGTCTTTGGGATTCTTAATGGTATCTGGCTTATCCTTGGCTTCATACCCTTCATCGGACCTGTTATTGCCTGGATAGCCGGGGTGGTGGCATTCATATTGTGGGTGGTACTCATGATTAAAGCCTACCAGGGGGAAAGATACAAGCTGCCCTGGGCGGGTAACCTGGCCGAGAGGTGGGCTGGTTAGCCACGGCCTAATTTATTAGTTCCCGGCACCGTATGACTTATGGCTTTATAATATAGTACCAAATGACTATCTGGATACCGTTAATTACAGGTAGCGGAAAGCCACTTCAAATTGACTTGACATATACCTCATGTTATTATTTGCCAAAAGGCTGGTGAGACCCGTTTGTCTGCGTTGCTAGCATGATTGTGGGATGAGATGTCGGCACTAACTGAGCTTTACCAAGAAATCGCCCGCTGCCAGCAATGCGGGATAGCCAAAACCAGGAACAGGGTAGTACCCGGTGAAGGGGCGGAAGACGCCGAGATATTATTCATCGGAGAAGCGCCCGGCTGGCACGAAGACCAGCAGGGACGCCCGTTCGTCGGCCCGGCCGGGCAGTACCTGGATGAATTACTAGCCCTTATTGGTTTAAAGCGGGAGCAGGTCTATATCGCAAACGTTATCAAGTGCCGTCCGGCGGCAAATCGAGACCCGTTGCCCGTGGAGATACGGAACTGCCGCCAATGGCTGGAAAGACAGATTGAGATAATCTCGCCCCGTATGATTGTTACCCTCGGGCGTTACTCTATGGCCATGTTCTTTTCCGGTAAAAGTATCAGCAAGATTCACGGTACTGCCCAGAAACGCAATGATGTTATCTACTATGCCATGTATCATCCGGCAGCAGCCCTGCACCAGGGTAGCCTGCGCCAGGAGATAGAGGCTGACATGCTGAAGATACCCTCGATACTGGAACAGGCCAGGGCCATTCCAGAAACCGAGGCATCTCCCCAGCAGCTAAAAATGTTTGAGGTTTAAAAGATTATGCCCAAGCCCAGATTGAAAATAATCCCGCTCGGTGGTCTGAGCGAAATCGGCAAGAACATGATGATAATGGAGTATGAAGATGACATTATAGTCATTGACTCCGGGCTCATGTTCCCCGAAGAGGGCATGTTTGGTATCGACCTGGTTATTCCCGATATCAGTTACCTGCTTGAGAACCAGAAAAAGGTCAAGGGTATCGTCGTTACCCACGGCCATGAGGACCATATCGGCGCCCTGCCTTACCTGCTGCCCCGGCTGAATGTTCCCGTCTACTCCACAAAGCTCACCCGGGGCCTGATCTCGGTCAAACTCAAGGAGCGAAAGGCACTGACCGGGGCCACCCTCAAGACAGTGCCATTCGGCGGGAAGGTTAATATAGGTAAATTCGCCGTCGAATTCTTCCCCGTCTGCCACAGCATCCCCGATTCGGCTGGCCTGATAATACACACGCCGATAGGCACTGTAATCCACAGCGGTGATTTCAAGCTTGACTATACGCCGGTCAGCGGCAAGCCGACCGACCTGTCCCGGCTGGCCAAGCTGGGTGGTGAGGGGGTTCTCCTCCTCCTTTCCGATTCCACTTATGCCGAGTTACCCGGCTATACACCGTCGGAGAGAGTGGTCGGAGAAACCCTGGACCGTGTTATTGCCGAAGCGCCCGGCAGGGTGGTGGTAACCACCTTTTCCTCGCTGGTATCGCGTGTCCAGCAGGTTATTAATGCCGCGGCCAAGTACCAGCGTCGTGTCTTTATTGTCGGCAAGAGTATGAGCGACACGGTGCGCATGGCCATAGACCTGGGTTATCTCCGGGTGCCGGACGGTATTATCGGCCGTATGGACGAACTCAAGGGCATGCCTAATGATAAGGTTGTACTGGTCACCACCGGCAGTCAGGGGGAGCCTACCTCGGCACTGGTCCGAATGGCCAACCGCGACCACCGCCAGGTGCATATAGTGCGGGACGATACCGTGGTCATTTCGGCGACACCGATACCGGGCAACGAAGGCCTGGTCAACCGTACCGTCGATAACCTTTTCAAGCAGGGGGCACGGGTATTCTATGACCGGGTGGCCTCGGTGCATGTCCACGGCCATGCCAGCCAGGAGGAGCTGAAACTGCTTCTGAACCTGGTCAAACCGAAGTTCTTCATGCCCATCCACGGTGAATACCGCCACCTCAGCCTGCATGGCCGGATGGCGGAGTCGGTGGGTATTGCCAGCGACCGTATCTTCCTGCTCGAAGACGGTGATATCCTCGAGCTCAATCCGCAGTCGGGTAAAATCAACGGCAAGGTTACCTCCAGCAACGTGTATGTTGACGGACTGAGTGTCGGCGATATCAACGGCGTTGTCCTCCGCGACCGCAGGATGCTGTCCAAGGACGGAATAGTAATGGTAATCATCGCCATAAACCGGCAGACCGGCAAGCTGGTGGGACGCCCGGATATAATTTCCAGAGGCTTTGTTGATACCAGGGAATCCAGAGATATGATTGATGAGAGCCGCGACTTAGTGGCTGAAACGCTAAACCACAGCGGTGACCGCCCCGCTGACTGGGGGTTCACACACACCAAGGTAAGGGACACATTGAGCAAGTTCTATTATGAGCAGACCAGGCGCCGCCCGATGGTCCTTCCCTTCATGGTAAAAGTATAACCAGACACTATAATAATGGTAGTGTATAAAAATTATGGCTAAAAAGAAAACCAATCGCAAAACCAGCCCCCCGAAGAAGCGTCAGGCAAAGTCTCAGGGCAGGTCGTGGTGGCGTATCCTGCTGCGGCTCCCGTTCCAGTCACCGACAAGATATATCATACTGGCGGTCTTGATCGCGTTACTGCTGTTCTGGCAGTGGGAGGCAGTGGTAGCCTGGGCTGGTAATGTCAGGAGTAGCCTTTATAATACCTTCGGCTGGGGGTTCGTTTTTATCGTGGCCGCAGTCGGAGTCCTGGGCTGGATGGCCTGGCGCAGGAAGCTGTCCTTTCTTGGCCGCCAGTGGAATCGATCAATCGGTGCTATCCTTTTAGCTGCAGGTGCCTGGGGAATTCTGGCCATGTTCAACCAGGGTGGCAGAGTCGGGCTGGCAATAATTAGCTATACAGATGTTATCGGTATCCTGCGGATACTGGCTCTGGTAATCATAGGTGCCGTTATGGTGGCCCCCGGCACCAGCCTTCGCCTGGTAAGGGGCGCATTTTCCTGGCTACGCAGGCAGTTCCAGAGACGCCCGGCGCCAAGACCGGCCCGCCGCAGGGAAGCAGCGCCGCCAAAGGTTACGGTTGCCCCTGGGCCCGTAGAAATTGCCCGGGAGGTGAAGGCGGAGCCGGAGAGGGTAGAACCTCCCCCGGTAATCAGCCAGGCGCCGACGCGGGGACAGCTGAAGCAGGTGGCCCAGGATGTCTGGAAGAAATACGGAGAGTCCCCGGAGCTGGTCACTATTGACGGCTGGAAATTACCGCCCATCGATATCCTGGAAAGCTCCCCGGAGGTGCAGTTCAGTGAGGCCGATAATATCCAGAGGGCTCGGATTATCGAGGAAGCGCTGGCCAGTTATGGCGTAGAGGCCAAGGTGATCCAGATTAACGCCGGCCCGACGGTCACCCAGTTCGGAATTGAGCCGGGCTGGGATAGAAAAATGAAGGAAGTTAAAGAAAAGGACAGGGACGGTAATGTCAGGATAAGGATGGAGGAGGTATCCAAGACCAGGGTAAAGGTGGACCGGATAACCTCGCTGGCCAATGACATGGCGCTGGCCCTTTCCGCGCCCAGCATAAGGATTGAAGCCCCCGTGCCCGGTAAACCGATAGTCGGTATTGAGGTACCCAACACGACCTCAACCGTGGTCAGCCTGCGGGGAGTGATAGAGACCAGCGTATTTCAGAAAACGGAGACCAGGTCAAAGCTCAGCCTGGCGCTGGGAAAAGGGGCAGGCGGTGAAGCGGTGGCGGCTGACCTGGGTAAAATGCCCCACCTACTTATCGCCGGGGCCACCGGCAGTGGTAAGACGGTATGCTTGGACACCATTATATGCTGCCTGTTGCTCTACAACACGCCCAATGATATCCAGTTCATTATGATTGACCCCAAGAGGGTTGAGCTGACCACGTTCAACAGCATCCCCCACCTGGCCACCCCGGTCATTGTCGATACCAATAGAGCGTTGGATGCCCTGCGCTGGCTCAGCCAGGAGATGAATGACCGGTACCAGAAGCTGGCCAACGCCGGTGTGCGCAATATAGACGGTTACAATAAGGACAAGCAGGGCGATGAAAAAATCCCGTACCTGATTCTGATTATTGACGAGCTGGCAGACCTGATGATGACCGGCGGCGATGAAGTGGAACAGATACTGTGCCGCCTGGCCCAGCTCTCCCGCGCGGTGGGCATTCACCTCGTCGTGGCCACCCAGCGCCCCTCGGTGGACGTTGTCACCGGCCTGATTAAGGCCAACTTCCCCACCCGCATCAGCTTCGCTGTCACCTCCCAGGTTGACTCGCGCACCATTCTTGACGGCGCTGGTGCCGAAAAACTGCTGGGCCGGGGCGATATGCTCTATATGCCCACCGAGGCGGCCAAGCCCAAGCGTCTCCAGGGCTGCTATCTCTCTGATACCGAGATGGAGAGGCTGGTGTTCTTCTGGGGGAGTCAGCGTAGAGAAGGTGAGCCGCCGCTTAAGATTAAGGAACTCACGCCTGCATATTCAACCGGCCGCAAGCCGGGGCCTGCCGATGACCCCATGCTGGAACAGGCCCGCCGTCTGGCCCGCGAGCACGAGCATATCTCGGCCTCATTCCTGCAGCGCCGCCTGCGTATCGGCTATCCCCGCGCCGCCCGTATTATAGACCAGCTGGAAGAAGAGAAGGCGCAGGAGGAGAGAGAGGGAGAGTTTTGATTATTATCCCTCCTGCCCCTTCTGCTTGTCCTTCCTCAACCTGTTTATCCGCTTGGTGATTGCTTCTTTATAAACCCGCACGAAGCCGCGGCCGTGCTTCTGCATCCGCTCCCGCTTTTTCTGGAGCTTCTCTTCACGTTTTTCCTGCCTGGTTCCTGAGCTGTCAAATTGTCTTCTGTCCATTTAAACAGCCTGGCTAACGGGTACCTTATTATAGGCTTCGTTATATACCTTATTATATACGGCCTGGGTCTGGCTGGCCGTCTTTTCCCAGGAGAACCGGCTTGCCTGTTTCAATCCCCTGGCAACCATATCTTCCCGCAGCCTGTCATCGGTGATAACCTCTCTCATCGCCCTGGCCAGTTCGTCAACATCGTAGGGGTCAATCAGAATACCGGCGTCACCCACCACCTCCGGCAATGATGCAACCTTAGAGGCAACCACCGGGCAGCCGCAGGCCATGGCTTCCAGAGGCGGCAGGCCGAACCCCTCGTACAGAGACGGGTAGGCCAGCAGGACGGCGGAGGAGTAGTAGGCGGCCAGTTCCTGCTCCGAAGCGTGGTCAGTGAAGATAACGTCCCCGGTTATCCCCAGGCTGTCCAGCTTCATCATCAAGCTCCGCCGGTATTCCCTGGACCTTCCCGGCTCGCCCACCTTTACCAGTTTCAACCCGGGGAATTCTTTCTTCAGCAGGGCAAAGGCTTCGACCAGCCTGGTTAGGTTCTTTCTCGGCCTTTCCGAGCCGACATACAGAATATACGGCTTCTCCATAGCCCTGACGGCACCCGGTCTGAGTACGCTGTGGTCGATTCCATTGTGGATTACGCTGATCTTGGCCTCCGGTATTCGCAGGTGCTCAATCAGGTCTTTCTTCGTCCGCTGGGATACGGTAATTATATGGCTGGCCCTCCGGATGCACCGCATATCAAGCTTCAACATCAGCTTCTCGGTAACCGTTTCCTGGTCAAAGCCGAAACAGAACCGGATCATGTCGTGCACGGTCACGATGAACGGATTTCTGGAATACATGGCATACCGGGCGAAATTCTGGTTGGGAAGGTGCACAATATCGTCTTGCCGGCGGACTAACCTTTCCAGGCGGAAACCTTCGGCAAGGGAGAGGTATCTTCGGGTCTGGATCTGCTTAATGTCCAGTCTCTTGCCCAGTTCCTGGCTGTACTTGTCTATGCCAGATTTTTCCGTGGTCACAATCAGTACTGCCATGGTACCCCAGCTTACTTTGCCGTACCGCCGATGTCAAGAATATCCCTATCGCTGATAGCCCGGGGTATAAAGACAGGTTATCGTCTAATCAGAATCCTTTCTCAGCTCTATAATCCGGTCACGCAGCAGTGCCGCCTTCTCAAAGTTGAGCATCCTGGCCTCCGCCTTCATCTGCGCTTCCAGTTCCTTTATCAGGCGGGCTATTTGCTCTTTATCCAGCGGCGCCGCCTCATAAGCCGTGCGGGTCTCGGCCACCGCCCTTACCCTTTCGGTAATGTCCTTGATCGCCTTCCTTATCCCCTGCGGGCTGATGCCGTGCTCCTCGTTATAGCTCTCCTGAATTTCCCGCCGCCGCTTTGTTTCGCCAATGGCGGCCTTCATAGACCTGGTTACGGTGTCGGCGTACATAATAACATGCCCGTCTATGTGCCGGGAGGCACGCCCCATGGTCTGGATCAGCGCCCCCTCTGACCTCAAATATCCCTCTTTGTCCGCATCCAGTATAGCCACCAGGCTCACCTCGGGCAGGTCCAGCCCTTCCCTGAGCAGGTTGATACCCACCACAACATCGTAGACGCCAAGCCGGAGGTCACGTAATATTTCTATCCTCTCCAGGGTATCAATCTCGGAATGGAGATAATGGGTCTTTATCGAAAGCTCTATCAGGTAGTCGGCCAGTTCCTCGGCCATTCTCTTGGTCAGGGTGGTCACCAGGCACCGTTCGCCCCGGTCAACGCGTACCCTTATCTGCTCGATGAGGTCGTCAATCTGCCCGGCGGTGGGCT
>CP070645.1:1444887-1449968 GCA_020354275.1 Dehalococcoidales bacterium | reverse complement strand
GGCCAGGACCTCTAGGGTGCGGTAAACCGTTACCAACCCAATGCCAGCGCGTTGTTTACTTACTCTGGCATATATCTCTGATGGATTAAGGCAGTCATTATTAGAGGTGATCGCTTTTATTACCGCCCAACGTTGAGGTGTGAGTTTGTAACCGTGCTTTTTTAAGGTAGTGGATATTTCTTTCTCCGTTAGTCTCATCTTAGGCTGTAAATGAAAATGATTATCATTTATACTTTAATCAAAACCCTGTTTGTTGTCAAGGATTGTCAACTGTAATACCAGCAGTAAGGTTATTAGTTAGGTGGCAGGGGTGAATAAATCGTGGTTATTAAATGGGATTACAGGCAGCTGGGCTTGCCAAAATAGAGAAAATAGTATATAATTACTAAACTTTGTTTCTTCGTTAATAATCGCCGACGAAGACAGGAATTTGCTGCTGCTTACAAGTTTAGGTTTTTAGGCTAATCCGCCCAGTCCATTATTGCTTTCCGATTCATCGTCTGAGTATAATAACACACCTGTTAGCATCTGAACATGGCAAACCGAGGCCTGAAGCAACCTTTCTTTTAAACAAGCAGGCGGGAGGTAAGAGAGGTGACGGCTAATTATAAGAAGTTTCGTGACCTTCTGGAGAATGAGCGGAAGCGGTTGCTGGAGGAATTGGAGGAACTGGAAAACAGTGTCCGCTCTACCGATGCGCGGAGAGAGGGCAGCCCTTTTGGCAAGCGAGAGGAAGAGGCCACAGAAAGCTTCGAACTGGAGAAACGGTTAGCTGTCGAGAAGCAGGTGAGGGGTCATCTGGCTGAGGTGGAGCATGCGCTGGAGAAGTATGAAAAGGGAACCTACGGCATGTGCGACAGTTGCGGCCAGCCTATAGCTGCCAACCGCCTGGAAGCACTCCCTCAGGCCAGCCTGTGCCTGAGCTGTAAGGCTCAGAACGCGAAAAGCAGGTTCCCCACGGGGTAAATGGCGGAACGTGGTCTTTTATCTTACGGCTATACTGGTAATACTTGCTGACCAGGTAACCAAGCTGTTAATACGGGCCAATCTCGATGTGGGGCAGTCAACATTTGAGCTCGGTTTCTTCCGAATTACCCATATATATAATACCGGGGCTTCCTTCGGGCTGTTCCCGGAGTATACATTGCCACTTATTATAATTGGCCTGGTTGCAGTTTCCACAATCCTGGTAATTATGGTCTTCTTTCCCCACCGGTTCCCTGTGCTGAATAACCAGATAGGCAGACTGGCTCTGGGGCTGTTACTCGGCGGCGCGGCAGGTAACCTGATAGACCGTCTACGCCTTGGCCACGCTACCGATTTCCTGAATTTCAACATCTGGCCGGCGTTTAACGTTGCCGACTCCGCCATAACAGTTGGTATTATTCTATTTGCTTACGCTCTCCTCAAATCGACGGCAGCCTTAGACCGGTGATCTATCCGATTCGGTGGTTTCGGGGAAGGGCAATACCATTGAGAAGGTACCGGTTAACAAAAGAGGGAAAGGGGTAGGGTTGGCTAAAGAACACCGGATATACTATATGTTGGTGGACAGACCGGGTATCCGCCTTGATAAATACGTCAGCGAGCAAAACCCGGAACTGACCAGAACGCAGGCCCAAAAGTTGATCCATGACGGGCATATCACGGTTAATGACTGTTTGGTTAAGGCCAGCCACATATTAAATACCGGAGACCGTCTGACTATCAGCTTGCCTTCTGCCGAACCCGCCTCTTTACTACCTGAGGACATTCCCCTGAATATCGTCTATGAAGATACAGACCTTCTGGTGGTGGACAAACCCGCCGGTCTGGCGGTGCACCCGGCACCGGGACACGCTGCCCATACCCTTGTTAACGCCACCCTGTCACACCTGGCGGAATTTCCTGATACCGGTGACTGGCAGCGGCCGGGAATTGTGCACCGGCTTGACAAGGATACCTCGGGCTTGATGGTGGTCGCCAAGAATAATAACGCCCAGCTGGATCTGGCTGGCCAGTTTCAGGACCGCTCGGTTAAAAAGGTCTATATGGCACTGGTAAAAGGGAACCTCACCCCACAGGATGGCGTTATTGAAGCTCCTATCGGGCGTGACCGCAGCCACCGGGAGCGTATGGCGGTAGTCACCGAAGATAAGGGCAGGGAGGCACGGACAAGGTTTCATGTGGTACGGTACATTAGCGATTATAGCCTTCTTGAAATCAGACCCGAGACCGGCCGTACCCACCAGATAAGGGTGCACCTGGCGGCAATCGGTTACCCGGTGGTGGGGGATAAGGTCTACGGGGTGAAGTCACCATACCTCGAACGGCAGTTTCTTCATGCATCCAGGCTGGGTTTTAGACTACCCTCCACCGGTGAATATATAGAATTCACTTCTGAGCTTCCCGCTGACCTGGAGCAGGCGCTAAAGGTTATTGGACAGAACTTGTAGATTTATTTTGTAGAGGTGGTATAAGGGGGGTGGGGATATTTCCTACTGGAACAGGGGAGTATAAGAGGGGCAAAGCCCCTCTTTATAATTATCTCCCCCTTTCCTTTTAAGGAGGAGGACTGAACACCATGGGAAGCTACATGTACTTATTAGTGTAGAAATGCACCGACACAAATTGGCTGGTTACACATTCTGCCTGGCATGAGTTTACAGTATTCACATGTCCGGCGTAATAACTAATGAAGATTATTCTATACCAAAGCATAGAAACCTTGATTGAGTTATCTTTTAGTGGTCTTTGCTGAGATTGCCCAGATGAAAATATTAAGCTGTTTTTCTACAGTGTAGCTCAACTGAGCGGGATTGATATAATCTGACTTTTAATCAGGGTGTCGCAGATTCGAGACCTGCACGGCCTACCAGCTTCAGAAGCCCAACCCTTCCGGGAGTTTTTTGAAAAGAATCAGGGTGTCAAAACACTAGGTCAACCGACACCCTGATCTTACTATATTTAGCGTCAATTTTCAATAATTCAAGAAAATGTGTTCTGTTCGGTTTGTGTTAATGGAGTTCTTGTAAGAGAAGCCAACTTAGGATCCGGGATACTAAGGCAATGTCCATAGTTAGGATTCACAACAAGTGTATAATTAATAACTGAAGGTTGCCGTTGGTGACACACAGATAATAATGATGAAAGAGTCCAATAGAGTAAGTGGCGATTCCGATTACTAAAGAGGCCACTATAATTTGACCTGTATTATTCAGGAGTTTGTTACCTAGAAGTAGACAGGGAGCTTTAATGGCTCTCGCTGTGTTCCCTTCTGTTTGAAAATGCTGAATACCCTTCCGATACCCATAAGCCCGCGATATAGCCATAAAGTAATATGTCAGGATATGATAAAACAGTTATTTACCGCTGGCTGAAAAATAATACTAATGACTACGGCTCATAAAGCAATGCACTTGATAGATTATATACTGCTGCATTAAATGTCTGTACTTACTCAAGCAGTTTTCCAGCTCCTTCCAGGGCTAGGGTTTCATTTACCCCATCTTCTATCATCGATGCCCGGGCATCACGGAAGAGCTTTTCAATGACAAAGTCTTTAGAAAGACCGTAGCCACCAAATATCTGGATAGCCATGCTGGCAACACGGAAGGCGGTCTCTGTAGAGAGTATCTTGGAAGCAATGGAATAGTGGAGTGTTGTTTGTCCCCCTGGCCGGCTTGTTCTAACACGGCGGGATAGAGCACGGGCTGCCTCAACCTGTGTAAACATATCAAATAACCTGGCTTTGACACTCTGGTGCTCGGAAATTGGCCGTCCACCTTGTACCCTCTGTTTGGCATAGGCGATGGCTTCATCGAGGGCGGCCTGCGCCAGGCCAACGAACCAACCTCCCATACCGGCATTGGCCCCAGACAGAATCCCGTTTATCATCCTGTTATATGCTACCGGGTCGGAGCATATCATATATTCTTTGGGGATACGTACATCATCGAAAAATATCTCCCCCTGGTTCAAGGCTCTCTGCCCTAGCTTGTCTAACGGTTTTCCTTTACTAACCCCCGGTAAATCCAGAGGAACAATGGCTACTCCCCCGCTATCCATTCCCTTTGATGAATCAAGGTTCAAGAAGAGAGCGGCATGGCTGGCGATAGTACCGTTGCTGACCCAGGCTGATTTCTGGCCATTGATGATATAATGGTCTCCATCCATAACTGCCTTAACTTGGGGAACAACCTCAGGATCGTGGTGGTGGTCGCTATCAAAATAGAGCCAGTCTGACCCGTGATCTGGCTCGGTTATCGCCCAGCAGCCGATCATTCTAGCTTCTTTATCCTCAGCATACTGCCTAACCATTTCCTGTAAATCGGGATGGGGTGATGCCATGGCCATACTGAAAGGCATAGAGCATACCCCCAGGCATATCGCCAGGTCTGCTGAGGCGTAGCCCATCTCTTCGGTTATCATCGCCCTGGCCAGCGGGTCACGCAACCCGCTACCGCCCATCTCTATCGGGAAACCCATCTTGTTATAACCTAGCTGGTAGGTTTGCCGGAGCACATCCCAGAATATGGAGTCTCCTGCAATCACGTCTTCCGGAGTGGGGAGCTTGTCCAGCTTGATAGCTGCTGGCCGCCATACTTCCCTGAAGAACCTTTTCGCCTCATTGAGTACTGCCTTACCTTCATCTGTTAGATTGGTGTCAAATTCTACTTGTGCCACGTATTGGCCTCCCTGTTACAGATTATCGCCAAAAGCTTAAAGTAACTTAAATTACTCTGTTTTTATGCCAATATAATGATTGGTATAGTTGCTATAATCTAATTTTCTCTCCCTGTCATTTCCTTTTTTAGGTCCGTGTCAATCCAGAGGTAATTAATCTGGCTATAGTTATTCCAATAACCAATGGTAGTTTCACCGTGCCAGCCTTTCAGCCATGGCCACCACATAAAGTAGTAATATCCAGCCGGTAGGTAGATGTCATAAGCCATTCCCCGCATCCTGGGCTCCATTTCCTTAAGCTTACCACTTACTTTATCCCAGTTCGGGACGTTTTCCTTGAATTCCACGTACCACTCGTTGAATACCTCGTCATTGATTTTGCTGTAGTTTAAATAGGACTCTGGGCGCCACTGGTG
>CP070645.1:1434326-1444787 GCA_020354275.1 Dehalococcoidales bacterium | reverse complement strand
GGATTGAACAGCTTGTTTACTGTCTGCCAGGATAACTGGTATTAGATTGGCCAATAGCGGTAAAAGCCCCGGTGGTTTAGGCCGGGACTTTTCTTTTTCTAACAAGGCTTGAGTGTTTAATTCAAAAGTTTGTGGAGAAATATAACAGGAAAACCATGCTTAACATGTCCCGGTGGTTAACTGACCATCCTGATTAGCATTCTTAAGGTAGTGTATAACCCTGATATGCA
Organism: Dehalococcoidales bacterium; assembly: GCA_020354275.1. Taxonomy (GTDB): domain Bacteria; phylum Chloroflexota; class Dehalococcoidia; order Dehalococcoidales; family UBA2162. The sequence goes on along the minus strand of CP070645.1, from coordinate 1,444,557 downwards.
TACCTGTTCTGTGGATTCTTAATTAGTGCCACTTGACCACTATCGATTCCCGCTGGAAAAGCCTTACCGCGATTCTGAGAATAAAGACATCAAGCACGGCTACTCCGAGGGCCAGGCCCAGCGTTAATAATGGGGTCAGCCAGATTAGACCGCTGACCTGAAGGCCGATGATGGCCAGCACGGGAAATATAATAGCCAGGACGATATTCTGGGCGGAACGGGCATCCTTGGCCCGGGAAGAACCGATAACCCCCAGCAGGAAGCTGAGTAGAGCTACGGCTGGTGTCAGTAGAAAGATAGAGAGGAACAGGGATGGGGTGACAATCATATTGACCGTCTGCCCCCAGCCAATACCGACTACACCTAGAATAAGAACCAGAGCGCATACCCAGGTGACCAGCAGGGCTGGAATTGCCCCGGCCAGAGCCTTGCTCAATAGCAGTTCCCAGGTTCTAACAGGTGTTGCCAGCAGTGCCTCTAGACTGCCCGATAGCTTTTCATCAACGATGCTGAAAGTGGCAAAACTGATGGCAATCATAGTCGGTATTATGAGCAGATAGACATTCATCTGGCTAAGCAGGAATACCTGTAATTGCCCCTCAATACCGAGGCCACTTACCGCCGGGAGTGCATCTCTGAGGTTTTCTATTGCTCCCTGGAACACGCTATTGGCCAGTATGGCTTCCCCGCCGAAGCGTTCTACCAGCCATATAATAAGCAGGGCCTGACCAATTATGAGCAATGGTAACAGGGTGACAAATAATATACTATTTAGGTCACGGGACTGGACATGCCATTCCTTTTTCAGGATGTTAATGATACGCTTATTACCCACTGTTTTCTTCCTCGCGGACCAGGCTCAGGTATATATCCTCCAGCGAATGCCGTTCCTCAGATACCGACATTATCCGTCCACCCGCCTCGACGATATCCTTAACCAGTTCCGGGCGGTAAACCTCCGGGTCGGTCAGCTCTAGCCTGAACTGGTTGCCAGCCTGTTCTATTTTCTGGACGAAGGGCAGGCCGGCGATTGTACTTACCAATGTGGGGTTCGGATTCTCCAGCTCGACTACAACCTGCCGCCGGAAAAGACTCCGTCGAAGGTTTTCCGGCGTATCCAGGGCTAGCAGCTCTGTCCGCACCACACCGATGCGGTGGCAGAGGAGTTCTGCTTCAACCAGGTTGTGTGTGGAAAGAAAGACAGTCTGCCCCTCCACGCTCAGTTCCTGAATCATGTCTCTAACTTCATGGGCTGCTTCAGGGTCTAGACCGGCGGTGGGTTCGTCCAGAAACAAAACCTTTGGTTGGTGAAGGAGTGCTCTGACCAGGGCCAGACGCTGTTTCATTCCTTTGGAGAAGGTACCTACCTTATCCTCTCGTCGTTCCCAGAGCCCCATCATCCTGAGGTATTTTTCTACCTGGTGGTCAATATCAAAGCCAGAATAGAAACCAGCGAAGAAGCCAAGGTTAAAACGAGCACTCAGTCGGTTGTAAAATCCCGGATTTTCGGTGAGTAAACCTATATGCTGGTGAAGGTTCTCCGGTTCCAGGTCCGGGCGTAGTCCAGCCACTACGGCATGCCCTGAAGTCGGGGCGATAATGCCTGCCAGCATGCGTATGGTAGTCGTTTTGCCGGCTCCGTTGGGGCCCAGAAAGCCAAAAACCTCCCCTTCGGCCACTTCCAGCGATAATCCGGATACAGCGGTGAATCCATCAAATGCCTTGGTCAGGCCGTGGGCTTCCACTATCGCCATCTCAATATCCTGCTAATTACTGTCTGCCTGTAACAAAGATTATTATTGTTTAACCTCGAAGTATTCCCTTACATCGGGCTTGGTGAGGTAAATCAGGACAAGTACCCCAATGACGGTGCCTATCGGGAAATTAAGCAGGTTGAGGACAGCATTGATAATGCTAATAGTCCGTCCCCAGCCTTTACCCATAAGCAGCCCGATACCACCGGCCACGGATAGAATGATAAAGGCGAAAAGGAAAAATATGGCTATGCTCAGCCCGAAGATTGCCCCGACATCGATTATTCCATGGAAATTAACGCCACCCGGGAAGCCGTAATAGCCAAGGGCCTCAGGGAAGGCGAAGACGCCGATAGCGGCGATGCCGATGAGTAAAAGGAATGCATTGATAAACTGCCAGATAGCTACCAGCACCAGCAGGTCTGGTTTTTTCATTTTGCCTCACCTCTTTTTGTTTTTGGTATTCTAGTCGGCAGAGACGGTTAATGTCAATACGGGTACCGGCCTGATTAGATATGCTCGTTTTGCCTGATTGTTGGCTGGTGATATAATCCGTTTTGAAGGTTATATATCATAAAGAGGTTCGTTGATTGACCAAGCGGCGGATTGACAGTCTACTTGTTGACCGGGGACTGGCTGAGAGCCGGGCCAGGGCTCAGGCATTAATCATGGCGGGAGAAGTGGCGGTAGACGGCAAAATCGTCAACAAAGCAGGGACAATGGTAGCCGAGGACCTGGCGATTACGGTAAAACAATCCCCCCCATATGTCGGCCGTGGTGGCTTGAAGCTCGATTATGCCCTGGAACGGTTCCAGATTGATGTAACATCACGTGTAGCGGTTGATGTGGGGGCGTCAACGGGGGGGTTCACCGATTGCCTGCTCCAGAGGGGAGCTGACCGGGTATATGCTGTCGACGTTGGCTCTGGCCAGCTGGACTACCGTCTCAGGAAGGACCCGAGGGTGGTGGTTATGGAAAGGATAAATGCCCGTTACCCCATAACACTACCGGAAAATGTTGATTTTATTACCATTGATGTGTCCTTCATTTCAGTACAGAAGATAATACCATCAGTAGAACCGTTGTTGAAGGCTACTGGCGATCTAGTTGTCCTTATCAAGCCACAGTTTGAAGCCAGGAGACAGGAGGTAGGCAAGGGAGGAGTGATTAAGAAGCCGTTGGTGCATGCCCGTGTTCTGGGCAGGTTTATTATCTGGATGACAGAGCATGACCTCAGGCTAGCCGGCCTGGTGGCTTCTCCTATCTTGGGAGCTTCGGGGAACAGGGAGTTTTTCGTCTGGCTCAAGTTGACATAATATAATAATGCCATGGTTAACGGTCTCGTATATTGCCAGTTATTGGCCTATGTGGTGTTGATCAAGCAGTGTTTTTTAACATTAACGCTGACTATCGCCGGTAGTGCAAAATGTTTGACCCGAAGGAGAGAAATCGAATATAATTTTAATAGGGCAGACCTATTTTTGTAGGTAAAGAGAGGCAGGCTAGCTTGCACGAGTCTTGTGCTGTTGTTGGAGTTTATGCTCCCAATGAGGATGTAGCTAGACTTACCTTCTTTGCACTATTCGCCCTTCAACACCGCGGCCAGGAAAGCTCCGGTATTGCCACCACCGACGGGAATAGAATCCAGGTTTATGCCAGTATGGGACTGGTAAACCAGGTGTTCAATGAGGATTCATTAGGCCAGCTCACTGGTAATATTGCTATCGGTCATAACCGTTATTCTACCCGAGGTTCCAGCAGATCAATCAATACTCAGCCTATTATTGTTGGCAAGGGTTCAAAGGCTATTGCTGTAGCTCACAACGGAAATATCGTTAACGCCGAACACCTGCATGAAGAGCTTTCTTATCAGGGTTACTCATTTCGGACGAGTACTGATACTGAGGTTATCGCCAATCTGATAATCTCCTCTCATGAAAAAGACTGGGCGGGCAAAATACGGTATGCCATGCACCGGCTTCAGGGAGCCTATTCTCTGACCCTGCTAACCAATGACTGTTTGTTCGGGGTACGAGATCCACTAGGGGTACGGCCTCTTTGTCTGGGTAACCTTAATGGTGAATGGGTATTAGCTTCAGAAACTTGTGCCCTTGACCATATTGGCGCCAGTTTTGTCAGGGAGATCGAACCGGGTGAGATAGTGGCTATAAGCGATAGGGGTGTTGAATCATACCGTGAGGACACTGAGAGAAGGGCATTATGTATCTTTGAGTATATCTATTTTGCCCGTCTGGACAGTGAGATTAACGGACGTTTGCTGTATTTGGCACGGCAGGCAATGGGTGCCAGGTTAGCAGAAGAATACCCCGTTGAGGCTGATCTGGTAATGGGGGTACCTGATTCGGCCACGGCGGCCAGTGTTGGCTATGCTATCAGGTCGGGTATACCGTGGGCAGAGGGCTTGATCAAGAACCGTTACGTAGGGCGTACATTTATCGAACCTGACCAGCGGATAAGAGACCTTGGAGTGAAGCTGAAATTCAATCCTCTACCGGAGGTATTGCAGGACAAAAGGCTGGTGGTGGTTGATGACAGCATCGTCCGCAGTACGACAACACCACAGGTAGTAAGGTTGTTAAGGAAGGCTGGTGCCAAAGAGGTGCATATGCGGATCTGTTCACCGCCCATTTGCTACCCCTGTTTCTTTGGGGTTGATATGGCAACCCGGTGGGAGTTGATTGCTGCTCAGAAGTCTATACCTGAGATAAGGGATATTATCGGTGCTGATTCACTGGGCTATCTTAGCATTGAAGGACTGATTAAGGCGATAGATTTACCCAGTGATACCTTCTGTATGGCCTGCTTTACTGGTGACTACCCGATACCGGTCCAGATTGAAATGGATAAACTGGCGTTGGAGTATAAGCCATCTGACCGGCCATCGGCAGCACAAACCAAGCGTTGATGAGCCATAACCTGCCATCAATTCTTGATACCCCGAAGGGACTTACCTTGACATGGCTGACCGGGTCGGGTAAGCTTGTTTAATAAGTAGCGAGTTACACGGCGAGAGGACAGAAGCAGTTTGCTTGCTGTTCTCTGTTATTTATAATAATATTAGCCATGTGGTAGGTATAAAGTGAAAACAGATTTCAGTAAATTAGAACGGGCTTTTAATCCGCAGTGTGTAGTTGTTGTCGGGGATAGCAAGAGAAACAATTTTCAGTGGCTCCGTGGCCAGGGCAGGTTCAAGGGTAAGCTTTATTCGGTACAGGTCAATCCCGAAACAATCAAGGATATTGAAGCGCTGGGCATAACCAATTATACCAGCCTTCGGGACATCCCGGAACCGGTAGACCTGGTGATTGTTACTGCACCACGCTCAGCGGCTATTCAGATTCTGGAGGATTGCATTGCTAAGGAAGTAGCCGCTGCCCATTTCTTCACCTCGGGCTTTGCCGAGACAGATACCGAGGAGGGGGTAGGGTTGGAGCGTACTATTAAAGAGAAAGCGGAGCAGGCCAATTTCCATCTGATAGGACCAAACTGTATGGGTATCTTCAATCCCAGGGTAGGTATAGGGCAGAATATCAACCAGTATAACAACGATACCGGCACGGTTGGTTTCATATCTCAGAGTGGTACCCATGCCCAAAATTTCGCTTACGAGGCACATGTACAGGGAGTGGATATCAGCAAGTCGGTTAGCTTCGGCAACGGGACGGTGCTTGATTCCACCAATTACCTGGAGTATTTTGGCAGTGACCCTGAGTGCAAGATTATTGGCATGTATCTGGAGGGGGTAAAGGATGGCAGGTGGTTCTTCCAGGTGTTAAGGGAGGTAACGGCACGTAAACCGGTGGTGATATGGAAGGGGGGGCGTACCGAAGATGGTGGCCGTGCCATTAGCTCTCATACCGGTTCGCTGGCAGTACCTCAGACGATATGGGAATCGGCGGTTAGGCAGTGCGGGGCGGTACAGGTGGCCAGGATGGAGGAACTGATAGATACTCTCAAAGCCCTGCTGTTTCTACCTTCAATCCGGGGTAACAGGGTGGGTATCACTGGTGGTTCGGGTGGCCAGTCGGTAGCCATTGCCGACGTGTTTGCCGAAGCAGGACTCAGTGTACCCAACCTTACTCAAGAATCTTATGACCAGTTGATGGAGTTTTATAGCCTTATCGGTGGCGGCTACCGTAATCCGGTAGATACCGGCAACCAGAATAGCCGTGAGATGGGGCGTATTCTGGAGATCCTGGGGCGGGACGCCAATATTGATAGCCTGGTATTGTTGAGCGCCGGCGGTATGGGAGGCTCAGATCGCCTGCAGAACCAGATCGATTTACTGGCTGATATAGGTAAGAAGAATTCCAAGGCAGTGGTGGCTGTTGTCTCCTACTATGCCCCTGACCAGATGCGGGCGGCCAGGGATGCAACCAAGAGTTTCCAAAAGTCTGGTATCCCCACATTCCCCACTATGGAGCGGGCGGCCTTAGCCCTGAAAAATACTCTGGAATACTACCAGCGTATAAATGGTGCCGATACCCGTTAGGATATCTAGGGATTACTCGATACTAATGATATAATTCCAAACCTGTGCTACGTACTTACAATTCCGACTGATCGCTATCCTGTGTTCCGCTTTGTTGTTCCAGCCACTTATTGCGGAATATTTCCATAAGCACAAAATCATAATTGTTCCTGGACATTTGGCCATAAGGTGTGAAACCGGCCTTGGGGAAGCTCTTCTGAGCCCTGGTATTTGAGCTCAGTGTTTTTAAATATATACGGTTAAGCGATGTCTGCGAGAAGATATGATTGACCAGTGTGATCACGACGTCGGTACCGTAACTCCTGTCCCAGTAGTCCCGGTTACCAATCATTATCCCCAGTTCAGCTTCCCCCTTGCTTTCATTGATATTGTAATAGGAACAATTACCAATATGCTCACCGTCCGCAGTTTCAATGGCAAACCTTTTACTGGTCGGTAACGGGTTTCGTAGCTCGATAGTGTAGTCTGAGATGTATTCGGAGAAACCAATGTTTACCGGTTTTGCTGCGTCTAATTGAGCTAACTCGGGGTCGGTATCCCATTTATAATCATTCCATACATCAGCAAACGTCTTTTCACGTAGTATGATTTTCTCACCAACAATCATGCGTTAATTCCCTTCAACATCAACAGTTATATCGGTAAAGGGCCTTCTGTTGCGGATAGTTCATCCAAGGCTTGCTCAGTTGTTTCGCGGATAGCTTCACTGGTGTTATCAAGGAGTTGTTCCAGGCACTCTTTAGCTTTTGTGCCGCCTATTTTCCCCAGTGCCTGGATAGCCGCCATCTGGACATCAATATCGGTATCGTCAACAAGTATGATAAGGTAGGGCACTGCTGTTTCTTCTTCCAGTTCGCCACAGGCTATGACTGCTTCGTAACGTGCTTCGGTATAATTACTGGTCAGTTCCTTCAGCAATATGTCTAGCCAGGAAGGGTCGCAGTTCCTGCCCATGGCGTAAATAGCACTTACCCTGAGTTTGAAATCCGGGCTGTTATAGGCTTCGGTAATGGCCGCCCTCACCTGCTGTAAGCTGAACGGGGAAACTGCTTCCAGGGCGCGGCGTTTTACTTCTAAAGTTCTATTTTTATCGTTTATTACACCGAGCAGAGCGTTGCGTATGGTAGTTGTATATTCAGGGCGGAGCTTTTCATGTTCAGCTAACATGGCAAATTTACCCAGTGCTTCGGTAGCGGCTACCTGGACCTTTTCTGAGCTATCCCGCTCCAGAAGATTGACCAGAGGGTTAATCAAGGATGGCTCCTCATTTTCCCATAGACCTTTAATAGCCTGGCTCTTTACCTCTTTATCGTGGTCCTCCAGGCAGTGCCTGAGGATAGCATCGAAATTCAACACAATATTATCTTCGGCTAACTCGACCAGCCGGTGTATAATCTGCCGCCGCCTTTCCGGTGCAATTGTTATCCAGACGTTCTTGAAAACCTCTAGGTCTTCGGAACTTAAGTTGGAAAGCCCGGCCAGTCTTGAATTAAGTAACGGCTGGTCGTTATCAGCTAGCTCGGTGACAATCTCATCAACGGGCTGCGGTATATCTGGTTCCATACTTTTAGTCCTCTTCGTCCTCTTCTTTCTCCCAGATTGGCTCGGTAAAGAGGTCGATATATTCTCCCATAGCCTCTGCCGTCATTTGTTGCATTTTTTCTTTGGTTTCCTGGGCCAGCTGGGCCAATTCCGAGGTATCAATCTCAATTCCCAGCATATTGGTAAGTACCTTGAGTACCGCCAGGGCTGCCATCGGGTTCTGTAAGCGGTCGGTATAGGCGGGTACTTCCCCCAGCAGGCAGATTCCGTCGATACCTCTTTCTTTGGCTACGCCCAGAAGCAGTCCGTTGAGTCCGGCAATCTGAAGGTTGCCCCGGCGTAACAGGTCATGCTCTCTTAATACATCAATGAGTTGCTGGTTGTTGACCGCTCCCCATACTTCCGGCTGCTCCGTGTGGTGGACACGCGTGACGGCGGCAGCCAGGGTGTATATTCTCTTGACCTGGAAGTCCTCTGCCAGGTTGATTATGCAGTTGGCCAGCTCGTATCCCTTGGCTGGTGGCTGGTCATCACCGATGAATAATATGATGTCACTTCCCCCGCTTTCGTTTTTCCAGTAATAAAGCTTGTTCTGCGGGAACTGTGGTGACTCAACCACGTTATTTTTCACTACCACCCCGATCGGGTCGAAGAAGTAGGAGGCTTCTATCTCGCCTAATTTCGCAAAATCTAATTTTTTCTCCAGATATGAAGCTGCCAGCAGTGAGACATTACATACACCGGGCCAGGCAGCCACCAGGTTCGGTAAACGGAGTTCAGGCCGGGTATAAAGTTTAATAATGTCACTCATATTACTTACGCTTTTACTGGATTTATAGCGGGAATATAGACACCAGAGGCCGTAAGGTTACTTACTGGCCACTGGTACGCTGGATAGTAACACAGACGGGGTGTTAATCATACCCCCGACCCACTTGGTGTCATTACCGATGGCTGCTATCTGTCCCAGAAGCTGGTATATATTACCGGAGACCATTGTATTTTTTACCCTGCCGGCTATTTTGCCGTTTTCTATCTTGTAACCCAGGAGAACATTGCCGCTGAAATCACCACCAAGTGTATTGCCCTGTCCGGCGCCCATGAGTTGCTCGACGACCAGCCCTTCTCGAATGTCACTGACCATCTCGTTGAAACTGGTATTACCCGGGTTGATAACAATGGCACTGGGGAAAGGGGACGGCAACCCACCGCGGCCCCTCCGCCCGTTACCGGTACTTTGGGTCCCGGCCAGGGCAGCGGTTTGCAGGTCGTAGAAGAAGCTACTCACAACGCCCTGGTCGATAAGGGAAGTACGCTGGCTCGGTATTCCTTCGTCGTCACAGGGTCGGCTTCCTGGGCGGTAGTCTATTGTAGGGTCATCCCACAGAGATAACTGCTTATCAAAGACCGTTTCTCCCAGTTTACTGCCTAATGGCGAAGCTCCTTCCAGAACGGTTTTGCCGTTGAAAGCGGCGGTTAAAGGCATCAGTAAAGCGCTGGCTATGCCATCCGGGGTAAAAATTACCGGTATTGACCCGGTGGTTACTGATGCTTGTTCTCTGGCCATATCCAGTTGCTTCAGTACCACTTCAGTAATCTTATCAGGCTGTGTAATTGGCTGACATGAGCTCTGTCCCTCACCGACGAATAGCATATCGGTATCACGGATCAGCTGGCCTTCTATCCCGAGGTTGAAAATGCTTTGACGATACTCTGCCTGACCGCCGCGTGAGTTAATAATGCGGATTGAGGTAATGCTTCTGCTTACCATGGCTTCACAGATAATATCCGGTGTATGCTCCCGGACCCTGGCTATCATTTCTTCACCGAGTTTAACCATATCCTCAATGGATACCGAAGGTACATCAGCATCAAAGACTTCTACCGGTGGGAAAGAAGTAAAAGAAGGGAGCTCAAACTGGGCTTCCGATCCGAACTGAGCTGTCTCTACGGCCATATTAACCAGGTTATTGTTATCCTCTAACTCTGTGGCTGTGGCGTAGCCAGTTCGGCCTTCCCGGATGATACGTAGGGCCACACTAGTACTTTGTTTGCTGTGGATGTGCTTCAGGCGGTTGGTTTCGAATTGGACCGGTGTTTCTTCTGAGGAAACCAGAAAAACCTCGGCTTCTTCGGCAACCTTTTTAGCCTGGGCCAGGAGGTCTTCCACTCAACTACCTCCAATTAAACAATGTCTGATCCTGATGTGGGGGCTGCCGTTGGTGACTGGTAGTGGGGACTGGGCCCCCTTGCCACAGCCACCACCCTGGTTCATTTCCAAGTCGTTACCAATGGCATCGATATTTTTCAGGGTATTAAAGACATTACCGGTAAGGACTACCGGTCGTAACAACTCGGCGATTTTACCATCACGAATCATATAGGCTTCACCGGCAGAGAAGGTGAACATCTCCATACTGGT
>CP070645.1:1424511-1434226 GCA_020354275.1 Dehalococcoidales bacterium | reverse complement strand
ATGTCGGTCTCTATCCGTCGTGGGCGTCCGGAGATTTGAGGAGCGCTCTCTCTAGTACGAGAGGATCGAGAGGGACAGACCTCTGGTGTACCAGTTGTCCCGCCAGGGGCACGGCTGGATAGCTATGTCTGGTCAGGATAAGCGCTGAAAGCATCTAAGTGCGAAGCCTACTCCAAGATAAGATCTCCCACCGGTATAACCGGGTAAGACCGCAAGTAGACTACTTGTTTGATAGGCGGCGGGTGTAAGTGCAGTAATGTATTTAGCTAAGCCGTACTAATGGTCGAGGGCTTGGCCTGCTTCAGAGTTGGTATTAGTCAGATTTAAGAGAGGGGCTTAAAGGCCCCTCTCTTTTACACTTGACACCAGGTTGTCAGCCGTCTAGAATTGGCCATCAGTCTCATCGGGAGGCAGTAAATGTCTGAAAATTCGAAGGAACCTAAGAAAGATAAGTGGAGGACCGCCGGTGGCCTTTTTATACCGGCCGGGCTGTTTATGGGCATCGGGCTTGGCTGGGCACTGGGCTATCTCGTGCAGGGCCTTTTAATCGGGATGGGTGCTGGCTTCCTGCTGTTTGGTTTGGCAATGTTGGTGGCACGCGATTGAGTGTTCAGGCCTAGCCTGCTTCAGAGTTGGTATTAGTCAGAGAGAAAATAGGTGGCATCTATTAAGGTGCCTTCTTTTTACCTTTTATAAATCAACCACTGACCTATGATATAATTCAGCAAAACGGTATATACCGAGGTCAATTGTATATGATTAGTCCTGGGGATGTAATTTCATATTTAGAAATGTGCCAACAAGAAGGTGTCAGCCTTCAACGTGGTATGAATTTTCATTTACGTGGAGATATTAGTGTTATACTTATGAGCCTTAGGTCAAATGCTCCCTATGCTGACAGGATAGAAGACGATGGTCGTATACTCATATATGAGGGGCATGATGTTCATAAAACACAAGAAACACCTATTCCTAAAAATGTAGACCAACCAATAAGAAACCCTAGTGGCACACTCACTCAGAATGGACAATTCTATGAAGCAGTGAAAAGACATGGCAAGGAACAACTAAAAACAGAACTAGTTAGGGTTTATGAGAAAATCCGTTCTGGGATATGGGTATACAACGGTATATTTGAACTTGTAGACGCATGGCAAGAATATAGCAACGATAGAAAAGTTTTCAAATTCAAACTCCTATTGACGGAAAATACTGAACGCATGGAAGAAGGGGGCGAATCTGAAGTTGAACTCAATTATAACAGATTAGTCCCTTCATATGTAAAAATGAATGTCTGGAAGCGAGACAAAGGTAAGTGTGTTATATGCGCTAGTACTACCAATCTTCACTTTGACCATATCATACCCTTTTCAAAAGGGGGGTCTTCCCTTGTAGCAGAGAATGTTCAACTCCTATGCGCCAAACACAATATCGCAAAACGAGATAGAATTGAATAGCCTGAAATCTAACCCCTAGAATCAATTACACTGCATCCAAGCCTCCCCCTCCCCCACTCACCCGCAACCAGTTTTACAAACAACTGGCATTCAGATACTATTCCCCTTAAAGCGTTACGTTTAATACAAGGAGGACGAGGATTATGCCCCGTGAGGTTGAGCGGATTCTGGAGAGCATCAGGGTTAACGCGGGAAACGCTGCCTATGAAAGCGTTACCAGAGCCGGTGGGGAAGTGGACGTAAGAGCGGTTCTTGCCGGGCTTGAAAATACATATGTGGCTGGAATGGTGGCGCGGGTTATGAAGCCGTGCGGTTATCGGTGCATCCCGGAAAGTTTTATTAGACGGGCAAAGTCCATTTATACGGAGGCGGAGAGCTTCGAGGACTTTCTGAGCCGGTTAAATGAAACACGCATTGGCGGCGGCAAGCTACACGTTAAAGACGGCAAACTAATCGGCATATATGACCAGTGTTATTGTAGCCTTGCCCCCAGGATAAAAGACCTGTCTCCCCTCTACTGTCACTGTTCGGAAGGCTGGTACGAAAAGCTGTTCTCATCTGTCCTGGGAAAACCCGTTGTCGCCAGGAAGCTGCGGACTATCCTTGATAGCTCTGATGAATGCGTGTTTGAGATAAGCTACTAGAGCCACCCCAAATCCCTCTGTATCTCCCTTTACCAAAGGGAGAGGGTAATTTCCCCCTTTCACAAAGGGGGATTAAGGGGGATTTCAAGAAAGACTTCCAACGTATCAGACTCAGTCCCAGCCTCATACTTACCCCATTTACGCTGGGGAGATTGACTTTTAGGCACAATTTGTGTATACTTACTTCGCTGGACTAACAAAAAGCATATTTTAGCGTTTTAACATTTGAATAGGCTTTCTAAGGCTGGTGATAGCCTTCTGGTGGTTAGAGCGAGGTGGAACCACCCGTTCCCATCCCGAACACGGAAGTGAAACGCCTCAGCGCAGACGATACTGAGGGGGCGACTCCTTGTGGAAAATATGCCACTGCCAGGGGGCTTTACTAGTAATAGAAGCGGCGAATATTCGGTATCGACTTTCGGTCTTTGACCTTGAGGAGTAGTTGCTTTATAATAAAATCAGGCGCTAGGGATAAGGGAGCAAAGGCTCTAAGGAGGAGAGATGACCAGCCGATTTGAAAAATTTTCAGAGCGGGCTCGCCGGGTTCTTACTTCGGCTCAGGAGGAGGCGCAAAACCTCAACCACAACTATATCGGCACAGAACACATCCTACTCGGCCTGATACGGGAAGAGGAAGGGGTCGCCGCCAAGGTCTTTCAGAACCTGGGCGTTAGCCTAAGCAAGGTACGGTCGGCAGTAGAATATATCATCGGGCACGGTGAGAAATCGAGCCCGGGTGAAATCGGGCTCACGCCCAGGGCCAAGCGAGTAATCGAACTGGCCATTGATGAAGCACGCCGTCTCGGTCACAATTACATCGGCACCGAGCACCTTTTACTGGGGCTGTTGCACGAAGGCGAAGGTGTCGCCGGCGGGGTGCTGCAGAGTTTCGGTATCACCCTGGAGCAGACACGCGCTGAGGCCAATCGCATACTCAGCCAGGGCATGACCCGCTCCCGTTCTGCACGGAACCAGAGCCGCACACCGGCCCTGGACCAGCTGGGCATTGACCTGACCGCCGCTGCCCGTGCCGGCAAACTGGACCCGGTCATCGGGCGCCACAAGGAGATTGAAAGGGTAATCCAAATCCTCAGCCGGCGCACCAAGAATAACCCCGCTCTCATCGGCGAACCGGGAGTAGGTAAGACCGCCATCGTTGAGGGACTGGCCCACCGTATTAATGCCGGGGATGTCCCCGAGTCGTTAGAGAACAGACGGCTGATAACCCTGGACATGGCCGCCGTTGTCGCCGGGACAAAATACCGCGGCGAATTCGAAGAACGGCTGAAGAAGATTATCGAAGAGATTAAGTCGGCAGGCAACTGTGTACTCTTTGTCGACGAGTTCCACACCATTGTCGGTGCCGGGGCCGCCGAGGGCGCGGTCGACGCCGCCAGTATCCTCAAACCATCACTGGCCAGGGGCGAACTGCAGTGCATCGGCGCTACCACTCTGGATGACTACCGCAAGCACATTGAGAGGGATGCTGCCCTGGAACGGCGTTTCCAGCCGATCCTGGTCGAAGAACCATCAGTGGATGAAACGCTGGAGATTTTACGCGGCATTAAAGACCGCTATGAAGAGCACCACAAGCTTATAATCAGCGACGAGGCGCTCAGTTCGGCTGCTTCACTAGCCTCAAGGTACATACCGGACCGCTTCCTGCCCGACAAGGCCATTGACCTGATTGATGAAGCCGCTTCAAGGGTGCGAATCAGACACAGCACGGTACCTATTGACCTGAGAGAAGCGCGGGAGAACGAGGACAGTGTCCGTAAGGATAAAGAGGCCGCGCTGGCCAGCCAGCAGTATGACTATGCCGCTGAATTACGCCAGCGGGAAATCCAGATAGAAGAAACAACCAAGGTACTGGAAGAGCAGTGGCAATCCCAGCTGGGGGACGAGAAACCGGTGGTAACCGCCGAAGACATTGCCGAAGTTGTCAGCATGTGGACGGGAATCCCCGTGGTGCAGTTGAGCAGTGACGAGACCAACCGGCTTCTTCAGATGGAGGAGGTGCTGCACAAACGAATCATCGGCCAGGATGAAGCTATTGATACTATCGCCCGAGCTGTCAGACGGGCTCGAGCCGGCCTTAAAGACCCGAGACACCCGATAGGTAACTTTATCTTCCTCGGCCCCACCGGTGTAGGCAAGACCGAGCTGGTCAGGGCTCTGGCCGAGTTCATGTTCGGCAGCGAGGACTCACTGATCAGGCTCGATATGTCCGAATACCAGGAAAGGCACACGGTATCGCGACTGGTGGGGGCACCACCGGGATACGTTGGCTATGATGAAGGGGGGCAACTTACCGAGGCGGTAAGGCGTAAATCATACAGCTGTGTGCTCCTCGATGAGATTGAAAAAGCCCACCCGGATGTATTTAACATATTGCTGCAGATATTTGATGACGGCCATCTGACCGATGCCAAAGGCCGCCGGGTCGATTTCCGTAACAGCATCATCGTTATGACCAGCAATATCGGTGCCGAACTCATACGTAAAGGAAGCAGTATCGGTTTTGTCTCACGCACTGACGAGGCCAAGAGCCAGCAGCAAAGCTACGAGACAATGAAAGAGAAGCTACTCGGTGAGTTGAAGAAGACCTTCCGGCCCGAGTTCTTAAACCGAATTGACAGTGTGGTGGTATTCCACGCGCTGACCAAAGAGCATATCCGCAAGATTGTTGACCTGATGCTGGTTACCGTATCACAGCAGCTCTCAGAAAAAGGGATGAAGCTGGAAGTAACCGATGCCGCCAAGGACTTTCTGGGAGAAAAAGGCTACGATGAAGTCTTCGGAGCCAGACCGCTGCGGAGGGTAATCCAGGACATGATTGAAGACAAGCTTTCAGACAGCCTGCTACGCGGCAAATTCCAGCCGGGAGATACCATCATAGTCGACTTAGAAGGCGAGGAAATTGTCGTCCACCCCACGGCGGTAGGAGCATTGCTTGGAGATGATAGCTCGTAGAGTACCGTTAAGATAAAACCACGGAGTTGATAAAAAAAAGGGCGGGAGAGATAAAGCCATTTATTGCCCGCCCTTTGAGTATATCCAGAAGGCTTACCGTAATCCCGGAGGTGAGTTTGAGACATGGACGTAGACTGGGGATTAGCCCGTCAGATTGGTGGTACGGGCTTTGGCATTGTCTTTGCCGTACTGGTTATTCTGGCGATAGTTTTATGGCTGACCGGGTTAGTAACCGGTAAATTCAGCACCACTAAGAATGAAACTACCGATGACCAGAAAGGAGCTTAAAATTGGCGCAGGAAATTGTTGAAGTTCCCATAACAGGCAAGGTTATCAGCGTAGAAGTCAAGGTTGGAGATGAAGTCCAGGAGGGAGACGTAATCTGTGTTATTGAATCCATGAAGATGGAGAACCCCATCCTGGCTCCGGTAGCCGGTAAGATCACCGAAATAAAAGTCAGCACGGAGCAAACGGTCGAGTCCGGCAATACCATCGCTATCATCGAATACTGACGGCTCCGTCATATAGCATACTGGCAAACCCCCGGCTGCAATTGCAGCGGGGTATGCTTTATATCCTGAAATCCCTTGACTAAGGATATTTAGATGTTCGGTCTCTACGAAAGTGCCTTTGGAGCCCTGACCTGGGGCAACATCGTAATGATAATAATCGGGGGGATCCTGCTCTACCTCGGCATCTCCCGGAAGATGGAGCCCCTGCTGCTGGTTCCCATCGGCTTTGGCGTGATTTTAGTCAACCTGCCGCTGGGCGAACTGATGTCATCGGTAATCAACGGCCAGCCAGTTGAGTCCTACGCCGTCGGCGGGGAGCCGACCGGGGTGATTTCAAGGATATTCCACTACGGGCTTGCCTGGGAGATAATACCGGTCTTTATCTTCCTCGGCCTGGGGGCAATGACCGATTTCGGCCCGTTGATTGCCAACCCCAAGACCCTGATCCTGGGCGCGGGAGCACAGTTCGGCGTTTATTTTGCCTTCTTCATCGCCCTTCTGCTGGGCTTCACCATAACTGAAGCCGCCTCCATTGGGATAATCGGCGGTGCCGACGGGCCAACGACCATTTACCTCACCAACCGGCTCGCCCCCCACTTCATCGGGGCCACGGCCGTTGCTGCCTACACCTATATGGCACTGGTGCCCATAATCCAGCCGCCGATAATAAAACTACTCACCACCAAGCAAGAACGGGAAATATTCATGAAACCCCAGCTAAGACCGGTCTCCAATACCGAAAAAATACTCTTCCCACTAATTGCCGCCGTCGTCATTATCCTGCTGGTACCCAAGTCGGCACCCCTCATCGGCATGTTTATGCTGGGCAACCTGCTGGCGGTCAGCGGGGTAACCGACCGCCTGGCGGAGAGCGCCGCCAACGCCCTGATGAACGTCCTGACCGTTCTTCTTGGCCTCTGCGTAGGCTGTTTCATGAGTGCCGATAACTTCCTCAAGCTGGACAGCCTGCTGGTCTTCGCCCTGGGAATAGTCGCCTTCGCCACCTCCACCGCTTTTGGCGTGGGCCTGGCCAAGCTGATGAACCTCTTCACCAAAGAGAAAATCAACCCGATGATAGGTGCCGCCGGTGTTTCCGCCGTGCCAATGGCGGCCAGGGTCGTCCAGAGGATGGGACAGCAGGCCAACCCCAGGAACTTCCTGCTGATGCACGCCATGGGGCCCAATATCGCCGGTGTCATCGGTACAGCTACCGCCGCCGGCATATTCCTGGGCATGCTCGGTTAAACGGGTTATTATACTGTCAATGTTTACATTTCCCTCTTGCTTTAATCCCCGAAATCGGGTAAATTCAGTCTATGGCCAGAGCGGATAAAACCAGCAGGACTATTTTTGTCTGCCAGCAGTGCGGCCGGGAGAACGCCAAATGGCTGGGGCGCTGTCCCAACTGCCAGGAATGGAACAGCTTCATTGAAAAAACGGTCAGCACCTCAACTACACCATTGAGGTCATCCGTGCCGATAAACCCGGCACAGGAACTATCTCAAGTCGCCACCAGCACCAGAGACCGCATTCCCTTGCCCCTGCCCGAGTTCAACCGCGTACTCGGTGGCGGGCTGGTAGCCGGCTCGCTGGTGCTCATCGGCGGCGACCCCGGCATCGGTAAATCAACCCTCCTTTTACAGGTGGCCGCCCTGGCAGCAGGAACGCAGGGTAATGTGGTCTATGTCACTGGCGAGGAGACAATCCACCAGATCAGGCTGCGTGCCAGCCGTCTGGGGATAAGCGGGGAAAGGCTCTACCTCCTGGCCGAAACGGAGCTCGATGCCATCATCGGTCAGCTCGATGAACTCTCTCCCTCGCTGGTGGTCATCGACTCGATACAGGTTGCCCACCTGCCCGAGCTGGAGGCAGCCCCCGGCAGCATAAACCAGGTCAGGGGCTGCACCATGCAGCTGATGAACTGGGCCAAATCGAGCTCGGTACCGGTCTTTATCGTCGGCCACGTCACCAAAGACGGCACTATCGCCGGCCCCCGGGCGCTAGAACATATTGTTGATGCCGTGCTCTACCTGGAGGGAGAGCCGTTCAGCGCCCACCGCCTGCTGCGCAGCGTCAAAAACCGTTTCGGCTCCACCAATGAGATAGGCGTCTTCGAGATGAAAGAGCAGGGGCTGGTTGAGGTGGATAACCCGTCCAAGGCGTTCCTGTCCCAGCGCGGTGGCGAGACCGTCGGCTCGGTGGTGGTGCCCGTTCTGGAAGGCAGCCGCCCCCTGCTGGTGGAGATTCAGGCGCTGACCAACCCCACCAGCTTCGGCCTGCCCCGCCGCACCGCCAACGGCGTTGACTTCAACCGCCTGCTGCTGATTACGGCCGTGCTGACCAAGCGCCTGGGCCTGAAACTGGGCAACCAGGATATTCTGGTCAATGTTACCGGCGGGCTCAAGCTGGGTGAACCGGCCGCCGACCTAGGCATCGCCCTGGCGGTAACTTCCAGCTTCCGCGATATGGCTGTTGACCCGGAACTGGCGGTGACCGGAGAAGTGGGCCTGAGTGGGGAGATAAGGGCCGTCTCTCAGCCGGACCGGCGGGTTACCGAGGCCGCCCGCCTGGGCTTCAAGCGCTGCCTGGTGCCGAAAGCCGGGACCAGAGTCAGCCCAACCTCTGAAGGTATCCAGCTAATCCCGGTAAGCAACCTGAGAGAGGCTATTAAAGCGGGGCTGGTAAAGCAAAGTAAAGGGTTAGTTGAAGAGTAACCTTACTATTCAGATCGACAGGGAGTAACGAAATAATGGCACAGGAACATTCCCCTGATTTTCCCGAATATGATGGCAAGACGGTTCCAATCTGGGACAATATCGCCGGGTGGTGGGACGATAAGATTGGTGATGGTAACGACTTCCAGGACTACCTGATAGAGCCGGCTACGGAGCGCCTGCTGGAACTGAAGCCCGGTGAACATGTACTTGATATCGCCTGCGGTGCTGGACGCTTCGCCCGACGCATGCTTGCCCTCGGGGTTACCGTAGTCGCCTTTGACCACGCCGAAAAGTTCATTGACCGCGCCCGCCAGCGTACCACCGATAACACTGATAAGATTGAATACAGGGTGATTGAAGCCACCGACAAGGCGGCACTTCTGTCTCTGGGCGAGAAGCGGTTCGATGCTGCCGTCTGCACCATGGCTTTGATGGATATGTCTTCCATCACGCCGCTTATTTCCACCCTCCCCAGGCTTCTGAAACCGGGCGGAAGGTTCGTTTTCTCGGTAACACACCCCGTCTTTAATTCGGGAACGGTCCGCCAGGTAGCCGAGCAGTATAACCAGGAAGGTGAAATAATCACCCGGTCAGGCATAACGGTCACGGAATATACCGAGCCTTTCGCCTACAAGGGTATGGGGATTCGAGGTCAACCCGAGTTACAGCACTACTTCCACAGGCCAGTTGGCCTCCTCTTCAATACCTTCTTTGAGCACGGGTTTGCCCTTGACGGCATGGAGGAACCGACCTTCCCCGAAGATTTCCAGGGCAAGTCCGACCACCCGCTTTCATTCGCCAGGATGCTCTCGTTACCGCCGGTACTGGTGGCACGGATGAGGCTGGTAAAGTAACTATCCCTCCCACCTCACCACCGCCCTGGTCTTTATCCCGCCCCTCTCCCGGTACTCCGCCTCCACCACCATTGAAGCGGGTCTCAACAGTTCTACCAAGTCATTGAGGATGCGGTTGACGGCGTGTTCCTGTAGAATGCCCACGTTGCGAAAGGAGGTCAGGTAATATTTCAGGGACTTGAGCTCAACCAGAGATTGGCGCGGGACATAACGTATCGTAAGAGCAGCAAAATCGGGCAGCCCCGTCCAGGGGCAGACAGCGGTGAACTCATCGGTCTGATAGACCACCTCGGTCGCCGATTCCGGGTAATCAAAGGGGATGGCTTCCAGCACGGCAGTATCGATAGCGCCCTCTGACTGGATGTCAAACCGCCGCCCGCTATATTTGTCTTCAGTCACTTCCTCTCCCCATACTCACTATCAGCTAGCCTTGTTTCAGGACTAAAGACATTCTATCACTATTTGAATTCCAGGGCTAATATGTGTAAACTCAATCTATTCGGAAACCAAACGGGCTCTAATATGAATGCTAATGAAAAACAGAGGGCAGGGGCCGCT
>CP070645.1:1412893-1424411 GCA_020354275.1 Dehalococcoidales bacterium | reverse complement strand
CCAGGTCTGCCGGTAGCGATGCCCATTCTATTGACGAAATAGGTAATACCTATGTTGAAATGCCTGAATTTAGGGGCAAGGATGATTTTCTACAGGCTTTGAGAAAAGGCAAGATCCACCAGCACCGTTCCAGCTTCCTGGTTCACTTTTACAGCACCTGGGCGAAAATAAAGAATGCATTCTAATATCCAGATTACGCATTATTAACCGTTTGCAGCTACCTTGTTACAAAACCTGGAAATTGAGGGGGTGAGGCTAATCTATCAGCTTGGCTGGTTTTCCTCAGGCAGAGATAAGGCAGCCCGAGATCTCCTGACAACATCTTATAACAGCATACAACAGGGAGAAATTGAAGCTGAGTTGTCCTTTGTCTTTTGTAGCCGTGAACACGGTGAAACCAAAGAAAGCGATTTGTTTATCAAGCTGGTTGAGGACTACAACATTCCCTTTGCCTGTTTCTCCTACCAGAATTTTAAGAAGATACGCAGCGAGCAAAATCCCAACCTCAACGGACCCATGCCCCAGTGGCGTCTTGACTACGACCGTGAGGTAATGAGTCGGTTGCAAGATTATAACCCTGACCTGTGCGTGCTGGCTGGCTACATGCTGGTTACAGGGCATGAACTGTGTGAGAAATACGATATGATTAACCTCCACCCGGCGGCTCCCGGTGGGCCTACCGGAACCTGGCAGGAGGTAATATGGCAGCTTATCGATGGCCAGGCCAAGCAGACCGGAGTCATGATGCACCTGGTGACTCCCGAACTGGATAAGGGGCCTCCGGTTACCTATTGTACCTTCTCCATCAGGGGGGAACCGTTTGACAGATACTGGCAGGAGATAGAAGATGTAAAGCCGGATAGTCCCGAAAAGCGAATAGCCAGAGAGAATCTATTTAAAATCATCCGTAAACACGGGCTGGCCAGGGAGTTCCCCTTGATAATCGATACTTTGAAGGCTTTCGGTGAGCAGAAATTTAAAATAATCAACCATCGGGTCTTTGATGCTGAAGGTAAAAGCATAATGGGGTATAATTTGACAGCGGATATCGACAAACGGTTAGAGGGTATTGACCTGTCTACCGAGGATTGAAAAAGGCAGAAGCTGTTACTTTTCCTCGGTAATCTTGTCCGGTAAAGGCAAAGGGGGTGAGTCAGGTTAATAATTTTATTTGCTTCGACCTTGAAGGGCCGCTATCACCCCAGGATAACGCCTATGAGTTAATGAGGTTATTTCCTAATGGGGATAAGGTCTTTGAGGTCATCAGCCGGTACGATGACCTGCTGACATTAGAAGGGAAAGAAGGCTATGAACCGGGCGATACCCTGGCCTTGATTGTCCCCTTTCTCATCCTCCATGATATTTCCGAAAGCCATATTACCACCCTGGCTGCTAAGGCCAGTTATACTGGTGGAGCCGCTGATCTGATTAAACAGCTCCAGTCGGCTAACTGGCAAACATTTTGCATCAGCACCAGCTACCAGCAGTATGCTACCTATTTGACCGGTAAACTGGGTATTGACACCCAGAACGTAGCCTGTACCATATTCCCGCTCGACCAGTTACGTATCACATTATGTAAAGAAGAGTCCGAGTTACTGCAGCAGACCGAGAGGGAAATACTTAAGATGGTGCCGGTTACTGACGACCGGCGGATTAAGCAAAGCCTGGACGACTTCTTCTGGGAGCAGTTACCCTCTAGCGAAACAGGTAAAGCGATTGGAGAAGTAAGACCGGTTGGTGGACGGCGCAAGGTCACTGCCTTAAAACGGTTTGCTGATAGCCATGCCCAGCCCTTGTCCCGATGGGTGGTGGTTGGCGACAGTATCACTGATTCCAGAATGCTTCAGGTCGTAGACCAGGCAGGGGGACTGGCCATTGCCTTTAATGCCAATGAGTATGCCCTGCCCTGCGCCACTATGAGCCTGGCTTCAACGTTCATCAGCGATCTGACAGAGATACTTGAGGCCTGGTACAAGGGCCAGAGGAAAGCGGTAGAAGAGCTGGTGAAAGAGAAAGAGAAAAGTGGTGGTAGTGGCAACAGGGGATACTTTCACTGGCTATCCGGCAGGGATGATATTAGTGAAATAGTTGAGGTTCACCAGAGAATAAGACGACTGGTCAGAGAAGAGGCTGGTAAACTGGGGTAACCTTGAGTATAATATTATTGAAATAGGTAAATATAGGCTAATATGCAGACGATAAGAGTAGTTGGATTTGGGGCAATGAACTTGGATGAGTTATATCGAGTTCAGAGTGTCCTTGCGGATAACGAGACTACTGTTGGTGAATATCAATCGTCTCCTGGAGGTTCTTCTGCGAATACAATTTATGGCTTAGCAAAACTAGGTATCAGTACAGGTTTTATAGGCGTTGTTGGTGACGATGAAGCTGGCGGTTTACTTATAAAGGATTTTCGAGAGGTTGGGGTTGATACTAACCAGATTAAAGTTAAAGAAAATACGAAAACTGGGAAAGTCCTTGGACTGACTGACTACTATGGTAAAAGAGCTCTATACGTAGCACCTGGAGCAAATAGTCTTTTAAATATGGATGATGTACAATTAGAGTACCTTAAACAGACAGAGTTTGTACACCTCTCATCCTTTGTTGATGAGGAGCAATTTGAAATACAGAAGAAGGTTGTGGACATTTTACCCCCATCTGTGAAAATCAGCTTTACGCCCGGTGCAATATATACTAGGAAAGGGTTAAATACTTTAGCTCCCATACTTGAAAAGACTGACATTCTTTTTGCCAATGAAAGTGAGATAAATGAGTTAACCGGTGCTAGTTATAGGATAGCAGCACGGCACCTTATTGACCGAGGTTGTCGAACAGTAATTGTTACTTTAGGGAAACAGACTCTTAAGGAGATTGATGAAAGTCAACTAATGATGTTTGAAGACAGCAATCACCCTAGAGTTCTCTCACCTCAGGCAGCACCAAGTTTTATCTCTAATAATGATAGATTCGCCAATTATGTTGCAGATGCCAATGATGAATATGTGATTGAATCAGCAAAAGTAGTACGAAAGAAAGATACTACTGGTGCTGGCGATGCCTTTGCCACCGGTTTTCTTTATGGTCTACTCATAGGAAAAGGAATTGAAGAATGTGGTCGTCTTGGCAGTATTGTTGCCCAGTTATCAATTAAACAAATGGGGGCAAGGCGAGGATTACCAAATCAGAATGGTTTGAGACGGCGATACCAGGAGCTTTATAACCAGCCGCTGTAACTATCTGGTCAATCTATGAAGACGTCCTTGGGTAAAGAAGCGACCACGGCAATATCGAATGGCGGTAGCCCTTTATGCTGCGGAATATAGCCTTCTCCCAGTCCATAAAGGGCGCAGTTCTTTAAGTCAACGGCAGTGGCTACGATGCTGTTGGCTTCTTCGATGGTACCGCCTATCCTGGCGGCAACAACCTCTCGCAGAGCATGGTACGCTTCCCGGACGATATCGACATACCTTAGTTGGGGAAGGTGGGGAAAGTTGTGTGTGTAAGAGGAAAACACCATGATTTCCTGGTCTGTCTCGATGAGTGGCCAGTCAACCAGCCAACCGGTTGAGCGCTCGACACGGACCTGCACTGATGCGCGGACCTCAATACCGGCGAAGGCCATTTCACCCTGCCCGATATACCCGTGAACATCATCCATACAGATACCGGCCCCGTCCACCTGTGCTTTGATACGGACGACCGAACCGGCGGTAACGGCGAAGCAGTCCTGGTGGCAGTGCTTCCCCCTGGGGGCTCTGACCACGGTTCGCCATCCCCGCGGGTTTGGTTTCCCTTTTTCAGGTCCGCCTAAGTGTATCCGGCAGACCTCCAGCACCTCTTCGGTAGGTTCGGGCAGCACCGCAATATTACCCACTGAGGGTGATGCCTTCAGGCGGAAGTGATCTGGCCAGTAGAAATAGCCGTCTCGATACTCAAGGGGGACTAGAGGCCCCATTCCTTCGAAAAAGGGGCCACCATTGGGGGCTTTAAATGGCGGCAACATTTCGATATGCTCGATGTGTATGGCAATATCGTCGCCGGCTTTGATTCCAGATACTCCTACCGGGCCATTGGGATCTGCTTCTTCAGTCTCGATAACGAATGATTCCCCGAGTTCTACCCAGCCAAGGAAATCCGGCCATTCCGCCCCGACGCAGTGGTTCTGAATCGATTCACGTTTGAAAATCTGCATCAGCTTAATACTTGCAGGCTGCTAATCTGGTTGGAATAAGGAGTAATTGCTATTTCTTCTCCTCTTCTTTTTCGGGTTTGCTCAGTATTTCGTCGACGATGCCGTACTCTACCGCCTGCTCGGGATTGAGGTAGAAGTCCCGGTCGGTATCGTGAATCACCTTATCGATGGGTTGCCCTGAGTGTTTGGAAATGATATTACGGATGATGTCCTGCAAGCGCATAATCTCGCGGGCGGCGATTTCTAGGTCAGCTGCCTGTCCTTGAGCACCACCAGCTGCCTGGTGCATATGAATGGTGGAGTTGGGCAGAGCATAGCGCTTACCCTTGGCTCCAGCGCAAAGGAGCAGTGTCCCCATACTAGCTGCCAGCCCAACACAGATGGTTGATACCTCAGGGCGAATAAGCTGCATAGTGTCATAGATGGCAAGACCAGCACTGATGATACCACCGGGACAGTGAATATACAGGTTGATATCTTTATCAGGGTCTTCACGTTCCAGATAGAGAAGCTGGGCAACGATAACGTTGGCCACCTGGTCATTAATGGGCATTCCCAGCATGACAATACGCTCCCTCAAAAGGAGTGAGTATATATCAAAAGCCCGTTCTCCTCTGGTGCCACTTTCAATTACCATGGGTATGACATTCTCTGGATTCATAATTACTTTTCCTCCTCCGTTGTATTGTCCTGTTTTTCATTCAAATCCTGGGCGATGTTTACCAGCCGCTGTATTGTCTTACGGGTGGTAAGTGTCTGCGCAACGGACTGACGGGCTGGTGCGGTATTCAGTAGCTTCTCCAGCTCTTCCTTTCCCCCGGCAGCACTAGCCATTATTGTTTCAATCTCGGCGTTTATTTCCTCCTCACTCACCTCAATTTGCTCCTCAACCATAATCCTGCCTAACAGCAGCGATTGAGTTACCCGTTTTTCAGCCATTGGCTGAACCTCTTCCCGTAGTTCATCCTCTGTCTTACTGGTCAATCTCAGGTATTCATCCAGTTCCTGCCTGCCTCTCTGGAAGCGTTGTTCCAGAATTCTGCTAGTTTCTGCTTCTACCATTACCGGCGGGTACTCCACTTCACTTATATCCACCAGGTTTTCGATTACCCGTTCTTCGAAATTTGCTTTTGTTTTTTCTTCAGCGCTGCGTTTTAATTCTGACTCAACTTTCTCACGGAGCGCATCCACGTTTTCGAGTTCAGGGTCGATTAACTGGGCAAATTCATCGTTAACTTCAGGTAGCACTTCCTGCTTGACTTCGGTTAGTCGCACCTTAAAGTCAGGCTCTTTTCCGGCTATTTCTTCCCTGGTATCGTCCGAGGGGAACTGGAGTTTGAACTCCTTCTCCTCCTCTTTTTTCATCCCGATTAGCTGTTCGCTGAATCCGGGGGCAGGAAATGACGTTTCTGGAACAACCTGAAACTGGGCTGCTTCCTGATTGATAAACGGTTCATTATCGATGTTACTTTCGACGTCAATGACTACCAGGTCATTAAATTCAACAGCCCTGTCTACAGGTTCCCAGGTAGCATGCTGATGACGTAGCTGATCCATTACCGAAGTAATATGGTCTTCGGTGACCTCGACCGGTTCTGGTGTGAGCCGTATCTGCTTGTAGTCACCGAGTGTGATCTTAGGTTTTAACGGTACTATTGCCTTAAATACCAGTGGATCATGCTGAGTTACCTCGATCTGCGGCTGGGCAATGGTTTCCAGTTCCTGTTCTTTAATAGCGTCCTCGTAAGCCTGGGGAATCAGGTGCTCCAGTGTATCTTCAAATAGACTTTCTTTACCTACATGCCGTTCCAGGATAGCACGTGGTGCCTTTCCCTGGCGGAAACCGGGGATTTTCGTTTTCTGAACCAGGCGTCGATATGACTTATCCAGAGATTCTTCTACCTCATCAGGTTCCATCTCGATGGTCAGGAAAGCCTGATTATTCTCCGTTTTTTCGTTGGTTACCTTCACTGTTCCTCCACTATGTTAAGGTGTAGTTCAGTCAATTGTTGGTGGCTTACTGGGGAAGGAGCACTAAAGGTCAAATCGACAGCATTTTGAGTCTTGGGAAAAGCAATCACTTCCCGGATAGTTTTTTCTCCTGCCAGTAGCATTACAATACGATCAATACCTGGGGCTATACCACCATGGGGAGGAGCACCATACTCAAAGGCCTCAAGCATGTGGCCAAAAAGCTCCTCCATCTCTTCGTCAGTATAGCCCAATAAACGAAATACTTTCCTCTGGAGCTCAGGAGTATGAATCCTGATACTACCGCCGGCTATCTCCAATCCATTGCATACCAGGTCATAATGCCTGCCATGAACCTTTTCCGGGGCATTATCCAATAACAGAATATCATCATCTTTGGGTGCGGTGAAAGGATGGTGCATTGGCTCAAATCTTCCTGTTTTTTCATCATGTGCCAACAGCGGGAAATCTACAATAAAGGTGAAGGCAAGGAGGTCAGGATCAGTCAGTTCAAGACGGAGGCCCATCTCCTGGCGTAATTCACCAAGCACTGTACTTACCAACTCCAGTTTACCAGCAACAATGAGTAAAAGGTCCCCAGCGCTGGCGTCAAGGCGCCTGGCCATTTCCAATATCTGCTCCAGGGTCAGGAATCTGGTCGCTACCGACTTTATCATTTCCATGGTCAAATCTTCCAGACTACCCGCTGAATCACCCAGCGAGATGGTAAGTAGACCCTCTGCCCCCCAACCTCTGACCAGCCTGTTTAGCTCGTCAAGCTGAGTTCGAGTGTAGTTGCCACAACCAGGAGCACAAATACCCTTGACCCTGCCACCTTGGTCAATGGCGGAACGGAAGACAGAGAAATCGGTTCCAGCCGCAATATCTGACAGGTCACTTATCTCCAGACCGAAGCGTAAATCAGGCCTATCGATACCATAACTTTCCATTGCATCGGCATAGCTGAGGCGGGGGAAGGGTTTTATCAACCGCATCTCTGGTTTGAGTATCTCTACCATAGAAGTAAACATTTTTTCCATAAGATTGAGGATGTCCTCTTCCTCAACAAAGCTTATTTCAAGGTCAAGCTGGGTGAACTCAGGCTGTCGGTCGGCGCGGGTATCTTCGTCACGGAAGCATTTGGCTATCTGGTAATATTTGCCCACACCAGCTACCATCAGCAGTTGTTTAATCTGCTGAGGTGACTGGGGCAGTGCATAGAACTTGCCGGGATGAATACGGCTGGGTACGAGGTAGTCTCGGGCACCTTCCGGAGTGCTTTTTATCAGAATGGGCGTTTCTACCTCAATAAAACCTCTCTCATTCAGGAAATCACGGATAAATTTAACTACCTGGTGACGAAGGACCAGGATTTCCTGCATCCGGGCGCGACGGAGATCAAGATAGCGGTATTTAAGGCGGAGGCTTTCATCTACTTCAATATCCTCATTGATATAGAAGGGAGGAGTTTTTGAAGTATTGAGTATTTTCACACTCCTGGCGATAACCTCAATCTCGCCGGTGGCCAGTTTGGTGTTCTCCGTTCCCGGGGGTCGGATAGCTACCTCACCGGTAACTTGAATCACGTATTCGTTCCGCACCTCGGAGGTTATTTGGTGGTATGATTCTGTCACCTTAGGGTTAAAGACAACCTGGACTATGCCCTCGCTGTCCCTAAGGTCGATAAATGTCAATCCTCCATGGTCACGGCGACGGTCTACCCAGCCAGCCAGATTAACACTGGTGCCAACATGTCCTTTATTTAATTCACCACAGCTACAATCTTTGAGCAAAAACCTTCTCCCTAAAAAGAAAAACAGGGAATACCCCTAGCTGATTATATATTATCAAGGGGTAGTCTTCAACTCTGGCAGGATAACCTGCCCTGGTTTGACAATACAATAGCAATTCCTTATAATGATTTTAATAACCATGTTATGGTATGCATAAAAGGAGGAACCTAGTGCCGAACTGGAAGCATAAAGCCAGCCTTATATGGAAGGTTTCTGGGATGATGATGCCCTGGGCTTGGCGTGCCGCCAGTTCGGGGACCATGCCAACATAATCCCCTAAACTGGTAAAGGCTTAAGCTGAGCCCAAGAAACTACTGTTCTTGGGCTTTTTGTTGTTTAGTTTTTTTTTCGGGAAAGCACGGTTGACAGTACATAGCCTACCCATTAATATCGAAGGAGGTTGAGATATGGCGAAAACTATTAATGAAATAAACGAAAAAATTAACAAAGGTGAAGCGGTAGTAGTTACCGCGAATGAGATAATAGACTTTGTCAAAGAGAAGGGCATAGAAAAAGCCGCCCAGGAAGTGGATGTCGTCACCACCGGAACCTTCGGCCCAATGTGTTCTTCAAGTGCATACATTAATGTTGGGCATACTTCCCCACGGATGAAGCTCGGTGGCGGCCGGGTCTTACTCAATGATGTTCCTGCCTATACCGGCCTGGCGGCGGTTGATTTGCTCATTGGCGCTACGGCAATCCCTGATGATGATCCGCGCAACAAGATACACCCGGGCGAATTTAATTATGGCGGTGGGCATATCATCGAAGATCTTGTCGCCGGTAATGATATCAGGCTGGAAGCTACCGCTTATGGGACAGACTGCTATCCTAAGAGGAAGCTGGAAACATGGATAAATATCAGTGATATCAATGATGCGGTGCTATTTAATATGAGGAATGCCTACCAGAACTATAACGTGGCAGTAAACCTCTCTGAAAAAACAATCTATACCTATATGGGGATGTTGAAGCCAAATCTGGGCAATGCCAGTTATTCTTCAGCGGGGCAACTCTCACCACTGTTGAATGACCCCTATTATCGGACAATTGGTATCGGGACTAAGATTTTCCTCGGCGGGGGGATAGGCTTTGTTGCCTGGCACGGCACCCAGCACAATCCCAACGTGCTTCGTACTGAGAATGGTGTACCCAGGAGGTCTGCCGGAACACTGGCCGTAATGGGTGACCTTAAACAGATGAATCAGCGATGGCTGGTCGGAACCAGTATGCTGGGTTATGGTTGTACCATAACTGTGGGCATCGGTGTACCGATACCTATATTATCTGAAGAAGTCCTGCAATACACTACGGTAACTGATGATGATATTCTGGCTCCAGTTGTCGATTATTCCAGGGCATATCCTCAGATGCAACCTGATGTTATTGATGAGGTGAGTTATGCCCAGTTAAAGAGTGGCCAGATAACTATTCAGGGCAAGAAGGTAGCCACTGCCTCGCTGTCCAGTTACCCCCGGGCGGTTGAGATTGCCAGTACCCTAAAAGAATGGATATTAAACGGGAAATTCCTGTTAACTGACCCGGTAGCACCATTACCCGGTATAGAATCAGGAATAACTTTTAGACCACTGAAAGAACGGCCTATAGAGGATTAAAAATAAATATGGTTTGATGGAAAAAGTCGGTTAAGACAGACCATAATAGTAACAGGAGTAGTAATAAAGATGGCGGTTTCTAAAAGAATAGTGCTCCGTTTCCCCGGGCGTCTGGTAGACAGGCCAATAGTAAGCCGGCTGGTGAGGGATTATAATCTTGATTTTAATATTCTGAAGGCTTCAGTCACCCCTGAGGAGGAGGGTCTTCTAGTGCTTGAACTGAGCGGGAAACAAAGCGACTACGATAAGGGCATCCGTTATTTAACCGAGACCGGGGTCAGAATTCAGGCATTAAGCCAGGACGTAACCCGCAACGAGGAAAGGTGTACCCACTGCGGCGCTTGTCTTACAATCTGCCCTACAGGTGCTTTTGGGCGTGAATTACAGACCCTGCGGGTTATTTTTGATAATGAGAAATGCCTGGCCTGCGGACTGTGTATAAAGACCTGCCCGCCAAGAGCGATGGAGTTACATTTTTAAATCCATGTATCAGCCCAGAACATACCGACACTGGGTCAAAGGTCAGGATCTGGTCTCCTTCAGTGTAGTGCTGAGGGAGACTGACCTCTATATTCGTGCGACCAGAAATCTTCAGAATGAAGCCTTGGAATCTGTGCTCAAGTGCCGCAGTAAATTGGAGGGTTATATTGAACAGCACCCGGATTTCCTGACCTCGCTGGAGCCTGTGCTGTTTGATGATGGTGCTCCCGACGTTGTGCGTGTCATGCTGGAAGCCGCCAGTAAGACGGGTGTTGGCCCCATGGCAGCGGTAGCGGGGACAATAAACGAATTCGTGGGGCACGAATTGCTAAACTTTTCGCCTGAGGTAATCATTGAAAATGGGGGTGACCTGTTCATTAAGAGCCTGAGGGAAAGGGTAGTAGGGATATATGCCGGTAATTCTCCTTTAAGTGGTAAGATCGGGCTGGAACTCAGGGGGGAAGATACGCCTTTGGCTATTTGCACCTCTTCAGGTACGGTGGGACACTCGTTGAGTTACGGGCAGGCTGATGCCGTGGTCGTGCTTTCTCCGTCATCTGCCCTGGCAGATGCTGCTGCTACTGCCATTGCTAACCTGATCAAGCAGCCTGAGGATATCCCGAGTGCAATTGAACGGGCCAGGGATATCGGTGATTTAATGGGCCTGGTTGTTATAAAAGACGATAAAATTGGGTTCTGGGGTGATGTCAGGATATGTGATACCGGACAAAGTCAGCTTTCCTGAAGGCTGGTTCGCAAATTGAAACATACAATCATACTTGTGCCTGATAATATCAACCCGAAACGCTTTTCGACTTTAGGTTAATTACTAAATATTCCGGTATCAACCAGTAATGGTTATAAGTCGTGGGTCAAGTTAAATGCTGAATGATGATGAAAAAAAGAGATATGACCGCCAGATAAGGATTAACGGAATCGGTGAGGATGGTCAAGAAAAGCTGAAGAAAGCCCGGGTTATTATCGCCGGTGGCGGTGGACTCGGTTCTCCATCTGCTATGTACCTTGCCGCAGCCGGGGTGGGAACGATAAGAATAATTGACCATGATAAAGTGGAGCTGAGTAACCTTAACCGGCAGGTTTTGCACTGGGATCAGGATATTGACCGGCCAAAAGTAGACTCATTTGCTGAGAAGCTTCAACAGCTAAACCGGAATATAACGGTGGAACCGGTAAATGAAAGGATAAACGAAGAAAATATCTCATCTCTGGTGCGTGGTTTTGACTTAATTGTTGACGCCATGGATAATCTGCCAACCAGGTATCTACTGAATAAGGCTGCCGTTGATAATAACATTCCTTTCATTCACGGAGCGGTATATAGCTTTGAAGGAAGGGCTATGACAGTAATTCCGGGCAAGTCAGCCTGCTTAAGGTGTGTTTACCGGGGTCTTATTCCGCACGAAGAATTCCCCGTCATTGGTGTTACACCGGCCGTTATT
>CP070645.1:1372787-1412793 GCA_020354275.1 Dehalococcoidales bacterium | reverse complement strand
TCCTGCCTCGACGGCTAAGACAGGATAATTACCGGATTTAATAAAAATTACCATAGCTCTACCAATTTCGAACTATTCTTACCATTTTATATACTCTCCCCTGCTAGACTACCGGTATAACAGTATCGCTGCATGTTGGCTAAATAGCCTACCAACTGGGAGGGTATTCCCGTCAGTAAGACAGGGTAAGGAGCACCGATAGAGATGACAGGCAATAACAATAGTATTTCCCAATGCCCCAAGTGTGTTAATGGACGCCTTTTTACTGATAAGCGCGATGGAGAATCCTACTGTATAAACTGTGGCTGGAGGCCTAGAATACTGGCCAGTTCAATAATGGTTCACTCAACTACGACCAGGCCAAGGGCTGCCGCAAGGCGTCGGTTACGCGAAGCGGAACCAGTGGTGTCATCTCCATCTGAAGAAGAACTCATGCGGTTACTCCGAGAATTCTCGGAGGGCAATATAAGCGCTACCCAATTAGTTGACTACTGTAATATGCACGAAACACCAGTAATTTGAATTCGGAGTGTTTAATTGATACAGAAAGTGCTGGCTGCGGATACCGGGATCCCGTTAACTGTAGAAAGGATATTCGGGGTTCTCTCACACTTTCGGTGTGACCGGTGCGGCAGGTGCTGCCGTGAGATACCCGGCATCGGGCTGACCGACAAAGATATAGAAAGAATAAGCGACTACCTGGGTACCTCCATGGAAGGACTGATTGTATTTGAGAAGAACCGCCCATTACTCAAGAGTCCGTGCCCCTTCTACAAAAGCGAAGTCGGTTGTACCATACATGTAGTCAAGCCCCTCGCTTGCTTCCTTTATCCGCTGGTATTCCGTGAGAAAGCCGAAACGATAGAGATTGCCCTTGGCTGTGATGCCGCTACCAGACTATACGAGAAGCTCAAAGACAACCCCAGATAGACGAACGCCCATCATCACCGTAAGCTCCAACCTTGCCTTCTTAACCATGACGATAGAAAATAGAACCGTTGGCTGATTCCAGAACTCCAGGTCATCATGCGATTGTTTCTGCTCCTTATAAAACGGAAAAGGTCCCAGTAGATTCTGTGTGTCTGACTATTCTGCAACCGGGAACCATCACCAGTGCTGAAGTCCCTATCACCCACAATACCAAATTGTTATAATGATTAAATGGTGAATAGCGATACCTTGGCAGTGGATAAAGGGACTTACTACCACCAAAGGGGGCCTTTCTGAGGGCGATATTAAAAGAGGCATCAGGGCGGTAACATGGGACGGAATATGTTCTCTGTCTATGGGTGCCCTGCAAGGTGGCGCTTTTCTCACCGCCTTTGCTCTGGCGGTTGGTGCCAATAACTTTGATATCGGCCTCATTGCCGCTTTAGGCATGGGGAGCCAGCTTATGCAGGTCCCCGGTCTTTATCTTGCCGACAGGTTACCTTATCGACGGGGCTTAACAATCGCCTTTGCCGGAGCAAGCCGGCTTCTCTGGGTATTTATACTCCTCACTCCCCTCCTTTTTTTTAACAAGGGGATTACCTTCGTTGTCTTTATTCTATTTCTGGTATACCTGCTGGCGAATGTACCAAGCCCCGCCTGGAACTCTCTACTCCGTGATATCATTCCGGATAAGAGACTGGGCAGTGTATTCGGGCGGCGCATGATGCTGGGGAGTTTAGCGGCCATGTCGCTGACTCTACTCGGTGGCTACTTTATTGACTATTGGAAATCAAGTTATCCTGACCAGGCAACATACGGTTATTCCATCCTCTTCAGTTTGGGGCTAACATTCGGTCTGATATCACTGTTCTTCGTTTATCGGATACCAGAACCGGTTACGGAAGGCAGCCAGCGGGTTTCCCTTACTGAATTACTTTCTGTCCCATTTAAAGACCCGAACTTCAGGGGGCTGATTATCTTCATGGGCATATGGAACCTGGCCATTAATCTGGCATCGCCGTTCTTTACCATATATATGCTGGAAAGGTTAGAATTACCGCTCTTCACCATAACCATCCTGTTTACGGTGAGTCAACTGTCTGTCATTATATTCCTTCCCATCTGGGGTAAAATAAGCGACCGCTTCAACAACAAGTCTGTTCTCAGGGTATGTGCCCCCCTCTTTCTGTTCGTAACAATCGCCTGGTGCTTTACCATGCTCCCCAATAAATATTTCCTTACTTTGCCGCTACTATACATGATCCAGGTATTCGGTGGGATTGCTTTTGCCGGCCTAGCCCTGGCTGGAGGTAATATTTCCCTCAAATTAGCGCCCCAGGGACAAGCGATGTCTTACCTGACAGCCGTGAGCCTGGTAGCCGCCATCGCTGGTGTAATCGGACCGCTCCTCGGCGGTATGCTGGGCCATTTTTTCGATACACGGGAGCTGTCCCTCTGGTTCCAGTTTACCCAGCCAGGGGCGGATATAATTGTCTACGCCGTGAACTTCCGCGGGCTGGACTTCCTGTTTATTATCACTTTCTTCATCGGTCTACTCGCCCTGGGCCGGTTGGCCTATGTTAAAGAAGAAGGCGAAGTTACAGAAAAGATCATCGTGCAGGAAGTGGTAAACGAAGTGCTATCGCCGATGAGAAGCATAGCTTCAATTGGTGGTTTGACAAGAATGACCGCCCTACCTTTAGAAATAGCCACACGGCGCATTTCCCGGGTACGCAATCAAAGCGGTAAAAAGGGAAATCCTCATACTTGAATGGCCGCGTATACCGTATGAATTACACCGTTTTATGCTTTGCCCTACCAAACCACACTGTTCCCTTCCTTCAAAGCGACAGGTAATACAAAAGCCCCCGCTGTTTCCAGGATGCACAGCCCGGCTATGACCTGACACTATCTACCCTTTTTTCGTTATCGTTATATGTACAACCAATCAGGAAGGAGCCAATAAAAAATGGAGACACAACTCATGGAAAGGCAGACAGCTAACAGAGAGGTAACACTGGTCATACCCGCCACCGATGGCACCGGTGATATAAAGGGTTTCCTCAACAGCGTGAGAGAGAAGCTCCAGGCCAGGATTATCAAGACTATAGGCTCTGCCAAAGAAACAATGGTTACGCTGGAACTAGAAAAATCGTTCTCCCCATCGAATGTCCTGGATGAAATAACGCATATGCCCGGGGTACACACAGCCGAGGAGAAGAAGCTGAAAATACCGGTTAATTCAAAGCAAGGGATTCTGGTTGTTCTCGGGGTAAGTCCAAACTAACCCTCTCTACTCCACCGTTAAGTACCGGGCAGATATAATACATAGACCCTTCCTACAACTATCAAATTATGCCCGGTGCAACGAGGCCTACGCCACTCCCAGTTCCTTCAAAACCGTCTCTGACGACTCAGGCGCACCGTGAGTGTACCGCAGATATTCTCTGACAGCACGGTTGTATGTCAAATCACCAATATCGATACCGGATACCAAATCCTGCGGTACAACATAGCGATAACCACGCTCGTCTGCCCCCAATACCGCAAACAGGACACAGCAACAAAGCTCGAAGCCGGATATTACAAACCCTTCCGGCTTGCGTCGCTCAATATAATCAAGGAAATCACGGCTCTGCCAGATATCGAACCTGTTCTTTATCACCACTAACGAGCCGGGAACCGGCTTCACATATAGCTCGGACCCCCATGTGTCCTTGGCGCATAAGGCTTCGGATGCGTCCCAACGGTCCTGCCGAGGTGTCAACGTCGCCGGGTCGTACACCTGACGTGAGTAAACGACGGAAGCACCGAGTTCCGATGCCCGTAACGCGAAGGCATTTGCCCAGCGAGCGGTCGCTTCGTTATTTATTTTGTCATTAACGGTATGGCTTTCGGGATGACAGAAGGCATTCTGGAAATCAACCATCAGAACAATGACCTGCTCCGGTGGTACATCCTTGAGGTCCGTCTGTTTCATACTGTCTACCTCCTACAACTGGCTATTAGTTTTTCGGCAAACGTAATCAGCGAACAATAGAACAATATAAGAGAGCACAATGTCGGAAGTCAATCTGGAGGACGAGAAAAACAGGCATTACCCCATTTCGACTGAATGCCGAAACACGCACCGAATCATAACCCTGGTTGGTAGCTTGCCCAACTGTAATTCTTGACACCTTTGAAGAAGCACTTCATGAGAGTTACGAAAATAACAGACCGCGTAATTAGTGGAATTTGACAGTGGTTGCACTATCACTTAAGGTATCTGTAAACCTCTGCATCAGTTACGCAGAGAAGATTTAACGAATGAGGTGCCCCAAAAATGCCTGAGCTGGTAAAGAAGAAGCAGATTGGCCCGTCAACCGCACTTTATCCCATGCCCACCCTGTTAGTTGCTGTTAAAACCGGAGATGACTCAGCCAACATACTGACTATTGCCTGGGGAGGAATAATAGCCGGCCGGCCGCCGATTATCGGCATCGCGGTGGGCAAAAACCACTACTCGACGCCCTTCCTGCAAGCAGAAGGAAACTTTTCCATAAACATACCGAATAGCCAGCAGGATGTGCCGGCAGACTACTGCGGCACCATCAGCGGCACCAGAGACCCGGAGAAAGCAACCACCTGCGGCTTCACTCTTGTCCCATCGACTATCATATCTGCCCCGCTAATCTCTGAATGCCCGTTAAATTTCGAGTGCCGGACCTACCGGGAGGTTGAGTTCAGCGGCTCTATTCTGTTTATGGGGGAGGTGGTTGAGACCCATGTGGCCGAAGCGGTCCTGAATGAAGACGGCAGGATAGTGACCGAAAAACTGGACCCCCTGGTCTTCCTGCCCAACCGAGAATACCGCAAGATTGGTGATTTTATATCCAAGCCCTTCTCCGTCGGCAGACAACTGGCCAGATAGCAGGGCAAAATGGGTGAAACCAATCACCGGATATTGACAAGCAAACCAACAGCCTTTATAGTGCTGCCTGACGAGTTGGTGATAGCCCTGGCGTATTATATTTGCCCTTGCCGGGGTCTGAAGGGGCTTTCAACCCGTCATTAGACGCCTGACCCCGGCAGGGGTACATAATCTGGTAAAGCAAACAGCCAAACAGCCAGATCCTCCAGGGTAAACAACAAAGGTACGGCACTGAGCAAGCCCGGAGACCAGAGACATTAATACCTCAATTATAGTATACTGCGGTTAAAACACCGCTTGATTACGGAGCCTTGATTGGATACGGAACGACTGGCCGAACAACTGGTCTTATGGATAAGGGAAAAGGTCTCGGGAGTTGGCTGTAAAGGGACAGTGCTGGGCATGAGCGGGGGGATTGATTCGTCGGTGCTGGCGGTATTATGTCAACGAGCCTTGCCCCAGGGCACACTCGGACTGATTATGCCCTGCTACAGCAATCCTGAGGACGAGGAACATGCCCTGGCTGTAGCCGGGAAGTTTTCCATCGCCACCGAAACGGTGGTTCTCGATAGCGTTTTTGATGCCCTGCTCAAGGTGTTGCCTGGCGAAAAAACGAATGGACCGAGTAGCCCCATGGTCCAGGCAAACCTCAAGGCCAGGTTAAGAATGCTCACCCTCTACTACTTCGCCAA
The DNA here is from genome assembly GCA_020354275.1 of Dehalococcoidales bacterium. Lineage (GTDB taxonomy): Bacteria > Chloroflexota > Dehalococcoidia > Dehalococcoidales > UBA2162. The sequence continues at coordinate 1,407,258 of CP070645.1, read as the reverse complement.
CCGGCATCAATATCTGGTAGCCGGGGGCAGTAACCGCAGTGAGCTGGCTACAGGATACTTCACCAAATATGGCGACGGCGGCGTTGACATCCTGCCCATGGGCAAACTGGTTAAAAAAGAGGTAAGGGAGCTGGCTGCCTTCCTCGGCATTCCCCAGGAAATTATCGACAAACCCCCCTCGGCCGGTCTCTGGCCGGGACAGACCGATGAAGAAGACCTGGGGTTCAGCTATGATGAACTTGACCGCTATCTACTCACCGGTGAAGCACCGGACAGGATACGGGAGAAAATCGAGGCCATGAGGACAACTGCCGACCACAAGCGGGTCCCGCCGCCATCGCCAGAGTTTTAGTACATCCGTGCCCATCTATATACCGTACTTTCATTGATTCGACAAAGGTCAGCGTATATGGCATAATATCTGAAATTCAATATATATGGTTCTTCAGGAGGACGCTCCGCCACAGGCGGTAGTAGCTCAGGACTAGGAGAACAGACAGAGCGCCTGAAGTTGTACTCCTTAATAAGGGGTATAGCTTTGGGTGTTTTTTTGTTCCCAGAGTAACCATGTAGAGGGTTAGGAGGGAACAAATATGACCCGCGTTATATTAACCAGAGGAGTAAAAGAATATAGAGCGACAATCTTAAAGTACGTTGATAAGAGCGATACCGTTCTAGAAATAGGCTCCGGCTGGGGCACGACGACCGGCCTTCTCTACAGGGCAGCGGGGAAAGTGGTCGGCATTGATAAGGGTGAATCCTATCATACCGCAGCAAAGACCTACCCATGGATAGAATTTTATCAAATAGATGGCTTTGATGTCTCACAAGTCCTGTCTCTTGGTTACAGATTTAACAAGGTCTATATTGACATATCAGGTTGTAGAGACATATATGACGTTATCAAGATAATACTCAGGTATCAGGGGGCAATAAGACCAGAAATTATTATTGTAAAGTCCACCAAATTAAAGGGTTTTGTAGATAACTGCCAGGTGTGGAACGCTGGACTTAATAAAGACTTGATTGTCCGGTGATTTTGTCGTAAATTTCACCTCACCAAGTCCAGGTTTTAGTACCAGAAAGCAGCCAGCCCTTCTTTAAAAAACTCATACTCTAAAAACTCCAGATACAGGGCATAAAGGGTAAAATTTGGCTTGTTTTGGTCAAATTATTATGTTATTCTTAAGCTAAGGTGAATATGACCACGGAGAAAGGAAAAGCACTAGACCTAGCTATTGGCCAGATTGAAAAACGATTTGGTAAAGGCTCTATTATGAGGCTAGGGGAGTCTGCTGGCATACCAGCAGTAGGTATATTGCCCAGCGGCTCGTTATCATTAGACCTGGCTTTAGGAATAGGTGGCATCCCCAGGGGAAGGATTACAGAGATATTTGGCCCTGAGTCATCGGGAAAGACCACTCTGGGTCAGCATATCATTGCCGAAGCACAGAAGCAGGGTGGTATCGCCGCCTATATCGATGTAGAGCACGCCCTGGATCCCACATATGCCAGCCGTTGCGGGGTAGATGTGGAAAACATGCTTATCTCCCAACCGGATACCGGCGAGCAAGCCCTTGAGATTACTGAGGCGCTGGTCAGGAGCGGTGCCGTTGATGTAATAATAATCGATAGTGTAGCGGCCCTTGTCCCGCAGGTTGAAATTGAGGGCGAGATAGGTGATACCCACGTTGCTTTACAAGCCCGTCTTATGTCTCAAGCCCTTAGGAAATTAGCGGCCACAATCGGTAAAACGGGAACAGCAGTAATATTCATCAACCAGCTAAGAGAAAAGGTTGGTATTATTTTTGGTAACCCTGAGGTGACGCCGGGCGGCAGAGCACTTAAGTTCTACAGCTCAGTAAGGGTAGACTTAAGGCGTGCCGAAACTATCAAACAAGGAAACGAAATAATAGGCAGTCATATCAAGGCTAGGATAGTTAAGAACAAGGTGGCACCTCCCTTCAAAAATGCTGAATTTGATATCATGTTTGACCACGGTATTAGCCGGGAGGGTGAACTTCTTGACCTAAGTGTGAAGCTGGGGCTAGTGAGTAAGTCTGGCGCCTTTTTCTCCTATGGTGACATTCGCCTGGGGCAGGGCAGGGAAAATGCCAAGCAGCACCTGCGTGAGAACCCTGGGCTTGCCCTGGAGATTGAGCAACAGATTAGGACCTCAGCTGGCGAAACTAAAAACCTTGCATCCGATGATTAGGTAATTATCACCGGATAATAAAGAGACAATATTGGATACCACTGAAGCTGAGGCGGTCTGTCTCAGCTTGTTTTATTATTGATAGGGGAGCCGGTGAATGAAAAAAATTACTGCCCTTCGTGCCGGGAAGGGACGGTCAAAGCGAGTTAGAATATTCCTAGACGGAAAACAGGCCTTTTATCTGGAGACCGAAGTAGTGGCCAAAGAAGGACTGAAGGTTGGGCAGAGGCTATCAGCCGACCAGATTAATATACTTATCCGTAAGGACAACTTTCAGAGGGCACTCGGTATGGCTGTTCACTATATCAGCTACCGGCCACGGAGTGAGTTTGAACTAAGAGAAAGGCTTGGTCAAAGGGGCACCAATGACAGAATTCAAGAGGAGGTAATAGCCAAATTGAAGGAGCAGGGCCTTGTCGATGACACGGCTTTTGCTCGATTCTGGACGAGCAGCCGCGAATCTTACAGCCCGCGCAGCCAGTGGTTAACCGGGCTGGAATTGAAGCGGAGGGGCGTTGCCGATGATATTGTCAACAAGGTGGTTGATAATATCGATGACGAAGATAGTGCCTATCGTGCCGCCCTTAAGAAGGCTCGCAGCTTGCCACAGTCTGATTATGCGGCTTTTCGCCGCCGGCTGGGTAGCCATCTCCAGAGGCGGGGATTTGGTTACGGAATAATAAAACATACTATTCAACGGTTGTGGCAGGAACAAGTCAGTTATTAAAGACAGCATTTACCTGGCTCGAAGCCGGGAAGTGAGGTGAATATAATGGGAGTAGACATAATATTACTTTATATCTCCAGTTTTATCATAGGGGTGGTGCTGGGTGGCATCGTCGTCTTTTTCTTCCGGCGGATGGTTATCAACCGCCAGCTTAGGAATGCCCAGAGGAAAGCAGCCAGAACGGTAGCCGAAGCCAGGGTTGAGGCTAAGGATTTGCTACAAGAAGCCAAGGAGGAGGGAGAGAGGATCAAGTCGGCAGTAGAGGCCGAGCAACGCGAGCGTCGTTCCGAAATACAGCGTCAGGAGAACCGTCTATCCTCTAAATTGGAGTCCGCAGACCGGAGGATAGAGAGTCTGGAGCAACGCGAACGTAACCTGACCAACAAGGAAAAGAACACCGAGGCTATCCGTAACGAGCTTACCGAGGTCAGGGACAAACAGTTGAAACAGCTGGAACTAATCTCGGGCATGTCCAGTCCCGAAGCCAAACAGGTTTTGCTTGACCGAATTGAAACCGAGTTGCATGAAGAAACCTCAAGGCGGCTCCGGGGCTGGGAAGAGAAGCTAAAGGATGAATCTGACGCCAAAGCTCAGGAGATTCTGGCTCAGGTCATCCAGCGCTGTGCATCAGAGGTAGTATCGGAAACATCGGTAATAAGCGTGCCGCTGCCCAGCGATGAAATGAAGGGACGGCTCATCGGCCGGGAGGGGCGGAATATCAGGGCCCTAGAGCAGGCCACTGCCGTTGACCTGATTATCGATGACACCCCCGAAGCGGTAACCATATCCAGCTTTGACCCGGTGAGACGGGAGGTAGCCCGTCTGGCACTTACCAAGCTCATTGCCGATGGCCGCATCCATCCAGCCCGTATCGAAGAGGTGGTAGGCAAGGCTAAAGAAGAGGTGGATGCCACTATCTATAGTGCTGGCGAGCAGGCAGCTCAACAGGTGGGAGTACACGGTTTGCGTCCCGAGATAATCAGGCTACTCGGGCGCCTGAAATATCGCACCAGCCTCGGGCAGAACGTCCTGGCCCACAGTATTGAAGTCGGCTACCTGGCTGGCATGATTGCCTCGGAGCTGGGGGCTAATGCTACCATAGCCAAAAGGGCAGGGCTGCTTCACGATATCGGTAAAGCCTTGGACCGCGAAGTAGAGGGTACACACGCCGCCATCGGGGCAGACGTGGTCAAGCAATGGGAAAAGTCCCCGGAAGTAGTGCAGGGTATTGCCGAACACCATTTCGAGACCACCAATACCAGTGTCTGGGCATATATTATATCGGCAGCCGATGCTATCAGCAGCGCCAGACCCGGAGTCAGGCGCGAGTCTATAGAGAGTTACCTAAAAAGGTTAAAGTCACTCGAGGATATAGCTAATGGTTTCAAGGGAGTGGAAAAGTCCTTTGCCATTCAAGCCGGCCGTGAGATCCGTATCTTGGTCAAACCGGAGGAGGTTGATGATCTGGGGGCTATGCGGCTGGCCCGTGATATTGTCAAGAAGATAGAAGAGAACCTGGAGTACCCGGGGCAAATAAAGGTAATTGTACTCAGGGAAACCAGGGCTGTGGATTATGCCAAATAGGAGGTATCAGGGGCAGAGAAATGGTCCTCACAAAGCAACTGCCCTGTATAAGAACCGGTGCTGATACTAGCCATTGGTGACATAATTGGCCGTCCAGGAAGGCAGGCAGTACAAAAGCTATTACCCGGTCTGAAAGAACAATACGGGCCAGACCTGGTTATAGCCAACATAGAGAATATTGCCGGTGGTTTCGGGGCAACACCGGAGACGGCCACCGAAATTATAAATGCCGGTGCCGACGTGCTGACCTCGGGCAACCATATATGGGCCCAGAAAGAAATCTTCCCGTTCCTTGATAGCGAAATGCCTATCCTGCGGCCGCTGAATTATCCGCCGGGGGTCTCTGGTAAAGGTTATATTATTTCGGGGTCAACCATGGTAGTCAACCTAATCGGGAGGACCTTTATGGGCAATTACGATTGCCCCTTCCGGGCTATGGACAGCTTGCTGGAACTCCAGCAGGAGCCCAAGGTTATTATCGTCGATTTCCACGCCGAGGCAACATCGGAAAAGGTGGCTATGGGTAGATACCTAGACGGGCGGGTCAGCGCCGTGCTTGGCACCCACACTCACGTAGGGACTATCGATACCATAGTGCTACCCCAGGGGACTGCCTATGTCACCGATATCGGCATGACCGGCCCGACCAACTCGATCATCGGTGACGACGCCGACAACGTGTTGCAACGCTTCCTGACGGCACTTCCCCACCGTTTATCGGTAGGCAAAGGCACGGTAACCTTCAACGCAGTTCTGGTCAGGGTGGATGCTGACAGCGGTAAGGCTATGAGTATTGACCGCATCTGCCGGGAGGTAGAGTAGCTGTGGCAGGTGTAGACCTTCATATACACTCCACCGCATCTGATGGCAAGTTTAGTCCGGAGGAAATTGTCCGCAGAGCAGCCGAAGCCGGATTATCGGTTATTGCTATAACCGACCACGATTCTGTAGACGGCATTGCTCCCGCCCTGGAAGCAGCTCAGCGATACCCCCGGCTGAGAGTGATACCGGGTATAGAAATCAGCACCTTTGTCCCCAAGGGTGAAGTCCACGTGCTGGGTTACTTCATTGATTACACCCACCCTGAGTTACTGGCCACCCTGAGCAGGATGCGTGATTCCCGCCGCGAGCAGGGCCAAGCAATTATTGCCCGGCTGAAAGACCTGGGTATGCCTGTAGAATGGCATCGGGTCACAGAAATAGCCGGCGGTGGCTCTATCGGTCGTCCCCACATCGCCCAGGCCATGCTGGAGAAGGGCTACATAGCATCGATCAAAGAGGCTTTTGACGAATATATCAGATGGGGAGGGCCAGCCTACGTGGAGCGAGCCAAGGTGACACCCCTAGAGGCAACCAGGCTGATATTAAAGATTAACGGCCTCCCGGTTCTGGGGCACCCCTTAACCATTGATGAGCCGGAAACAGTGATTGCCGAATTGACGGAAGGCGGTCTGGTAGGCATGGAGGTCTACTATAAAGACTATACGGCAGAAGAAAGGAAAGCCCTGGCCAATCTGGCTAATAAATACAACCTTATCGCCACCGGTGGTAGCGACTACCACGGTCTGGATCCCAGCACAGAGACTATGATGGGCGAAGTGGACGTCCCTTTAGAATCCACCGAGCAACTGATTAACCAGGCGGTAAAACCATCATTTAAAGAGACTAGCCGGTAATCAGGGGGGGGAGTAATGGTCATTAAATTTATCCTACTAATTATTGGGTCTTATCTACTGGGTTCAGTGCCGGCCGCTTATATTATCGCCCGGTGGCGGCGTGGGATCGACATCAGGCAGTACGGCAGTGGCAATGTCGGTGCCGCCAACGTACTGGCCGCTGTGTCACGATGGTGGTCGATCCCGGTCACCCTTTTCGATATCGGCAAGGGGGCTTTCGCGGTATGGCTGGCCCAAGTACTCGGACTCGGGGCGGCGCAACAGGTAACGGTTGGTATTTGCACCATTATCGGCCACAACTGGCCGGTATTCCTGCAATTCAAAGGGGGGCGGGGTGTTTTTACCAGCCTGGGCGTCATTACCATGCTGTCCCCCAAGCTGGGATTGATAGTCCTGGTGATGCCTTACCTGCTGGCGCCAATAAGACAGGTATCACTGGGGGTATTTATTACCCTGCTCTCTTTACCCTTTTTCAGCTGGTTCCTCAGCCAGCCGCTGGACATTGAGGACAGATTACCTATCACGCTAGGCCTAACAATACTGGCATTGATGGGGATATTTAGGAGGTTAATAGCGTCCAGGACTCCTCTCAGCCAATCAGTGCCGACAGCACAAGTCATGATTAACCGGATGCTTTTCGACCGGGATATCTGGGACAGAAAGGCCTGGATAAATCAGCCCCGTCCCGAGGTAAATTCAACAAAACAACCCCCTGAGACAGAGGAAAAGCCCAAAGACGGCTAACAATCTTATACCAGATGAGCCGCAACATACTCTTTAAATACAGGTTATCGCATCCTCAATAGACGGTTTATGAGTACAAAACTATGGAATTGGATATCAGGCTAGTTGATGCCGAATCATTACCCGAATATTCGACTATTCCCATCAGCTTTGAGGTCAAGTCACAACTCAGGGTAGAACTGCTAAATGACGGCTTTAACGGTATCGCTCTTCATGAGGAGAGCGTTAAACCACCCTATATTAAGGACTATGATAAGGATAACGGAGAAGGCCCAACCAGGTTTCCCAAGGTATTTGATATCAGTAACTGGGCGATATTCCTGGCCTGGAAGGATAATAACCCTGTCGGCGGTGCCACCTTAGCCTTCAGGACTCCGGGAGTAAACATGCTCAATGGCAGAGACGACCTGGCAGCACTCTGGGACCTGCGTATCCATCCCGACTACCGGCGTTCGGGAATCGGCACAAAGCTGTTTACCGAAGCCGTGAAATGGTCAGAGGAGAAAGGCTGCCACCAGCTTAAAGTAGAAACGCAGAATATCAATGTACCCGCCTGCCGGTTCTATGTACGGCAGGGGTGCCGGCTGGGGGAGATAAACCGCTACGCCTATGCCAGCGAACCTTCCATTGCGCACGAAACCATGTTAATCTGGTACCTGGACCTGTGAACAAGGCAGGTATCTATCAGTTCTCTGACATAGTCAGATTACACTAAAGGAGCCGGTCAGGTTTTTAATTTTCCCCGTACTGTTCGCGTAATACCCGTTTTAAGACCTTGCCCATCGGGTTACGCGGTAGCTCATCGACAAAAACCACGCTCCTGGGCCTCTTGAAGCTGGCCAGATTTACCCGGCAGTATTCCATTATCTCCTCAGGGGTAGCTGACCCCGCTTCTTTAAGCACCACTACCGCCATGGGTACTTCACCCCACTCCTCGTCATTGATACCGATTACGGCCACCTCATCAATCTTGGGATAAGAACTCAATACCGTTTCCACTTCTTCAGGAGAGATATTTTCTCCCCCCCGAATAATCATATCGGTAGCCCTCCCCGCCAGGAAGTAGTAGCCGTCCTCATCAACATAACCCATATCGCCGGTGTGGACCCAGCCGTCCTTATCAATGGTTTTCTCCGTCTTTTCCTCGTCCTTCCAGTAACCGCTCATTACCCTGGGCCCGCGGGCAACAATTTCACCCACCTCATTGGGTGGTAGCGGGTTACCCTCTTCGTCAACCACCCGCATTTCAACGTCCGACATCGGCCTGCCGATAGAGGAAAGCCGCTTCAGTTTCTTCTCAAGCTCCTCTCCGGTGCCGGTAATCATATGGTCTTCAGGCCCTAGAGTGGTAATGGTGGAAGCTGTTTCCGTCTGCCCGAAGGCATTGATAAAACTGACCCCCGGGAAAAGCTCTACCGCCTTCTTAATCACTTCGGGAGGCATCGGGGCGGCGCCGTAGGTTATGACCTGCATGCTGCTCAGGTCGCGCTTGCTGAAGTCGGGGTGGTCCATCAACTGCTTGAGCATGGTGGGAACCATCATTGCCCGGCCTACTTTCTCCTTTTCCACCAGCTCCATCCACTCACCAGGCTCAAACTGCCGCTGCATTACCAGGGTCCGCCCTCCATACACGGCGGCCATCATCGCCTGAATCCCAGCAACATGGTATAGAGGAACGGTGAGGACGTTCTTCTCTTCGGTCTCAGGGTCTGCCGGGCTGACATTCTCCAGCACATAAACTGAAAAGCTGTTGTGTGAAAGCATCACTCCCTTGGGAAACCCAGTAGTGCCGGCGGTGTACATCAGTATGCTGGTATCTTCATCATCAATATCAGTGAATATTTCATCGGCGGAAGCAGCTGCCAGTATGTCTTCGTAATAAAGCATACCTTCAGTTTTACCATCGATAGCAATAAGGTTTTTAAGATGGGGCAGTTCCGGTTTTATTGAGTTGACCAGGTCAACGTAACGTTCGCCGACAAACAGCGTATTGGCTTCAGAACTATTGAGCATATAGGTCAGCTCGTTCCCCTTGGCTCTGAAGTTCAACGGTACAAAAATAGCCCCAATCCTGGCAACGGCAAAATAGATTTCAACGCACTGGCTACAATTTACCTGCAATGTAGCCACTCTGTCGCCTTTCTGCACACCTAGTCCTAAGAGGGCATTACCCAGCCGGTTAACCCTTTCATCCAGCTGGCTGTAGGTCAGTCTTTTCCCTTCAAAGACAATCACTTCCTTGTCAGGGCATATTGCCGTAGCAATGGTGAGAAATTCCGTGGTATTCATTTTTCCTCCTGTTCAATCTAATCTCTTTTTCTATCCACCTGTGATACCAGCAACGAACTCCCGAGCCTGGCCTCAAGCTCCAAGCCCTCCAGCAGGCTCAAGTCAAGCCCCCGGTTAACCGCCTGCTTGGCAGATTTAACAGCTGCCGGGTCATAACCCTTAATTCGATTGGCCACTCTCTCCGCCGACGATAACAATTCTCCTCGGGGTACGACCTTATTGACCAGTCCCAGGCGACAGGCTTCCTCGGCCGTAACCCAGCGCCCGGTAAGCAACATATCCAGGGCGGGAGCTCTGCCAATGGTACGGGGCAGGGTCTGGCTACCACCGGCCGCCGGAATAATACCCAGCCCCGCCTCCGGAGCACCCATACGGACATCTTCGGAGGCTATTCTGATATCGCAGCACAGGGCCATCTCCAGGCCATCACCGAGAACGTACCCGTGCAGGGCAGCAATTAACAGTTGGGGAATACTCAGAAAAAGTCCCCAGACATCACGCTCCCACCGCACCTGCCGGGCAATTGTCGGCGAAGGGGCCGTCAAGAATTCGGACAGGTCAGCACCGGCACAGAAAGCCCTCTCCCCGGCACCTTGGAAAATAACCGCCCTGACCTCCGGGTCATCCCTGATCGCCGCCAGCACCTGAAAAAGCTCGTCCCTCATCTGCATATTATACACATTTAAAACATCGGGCCGGTTGAGGGTTACATAAGCTATCTCATCCTGCTTCTCATAGATGATTGTTATAAAAGTATCCATCAGGACTACCCCACTCTACACTTGGCCATCCCGGAACCCTGTCAAATCCTTTACTGTCTATCTCTAAAAAAGTTAAATACAGTCTCCGGTAGTTACTACTCACCCTTGAACTGTGGTGATCTTTTCTCCAGAAAGGCGTTAATTCCTTCCGTCCGGTCACCAGTGGTCTGCAACAGGCAATAAAGATCGGCCTCCAGGTGCAGACCCTGCTCCAGGGTCAGGTCCATGCCCTTGTTAACCGCTTCCTTAACGTACCTCAGGGATATGGGCGCCTTTTCGGCCATGGTCCTGGCCAAAGACTCAACTTCAGCAGCCAGGGCTTCTCCAGGGAAAACCTGGCTGACCAAGCCTATAGCCAGGGCTTCCTCGGCGCTGATTGTTTCGGCGGTAAGGATCAACTCCAGTGCTTTTCCTTTACCGATCAGGCGGGGCAACCGTTGTGTCCCGCCCGCCATGGGGATAATCCCCGACGCCACCTGAGGAAAGCCAAACCGTGCCCCGGATGCGGCCAGTCTAATATCACAGCTCAAAGCCAGTTCCAGCCCCTGCACTATGGCATCCCCGTTAATGGCGGCCAGAACCGGCCGGTCAATACTTGCCACCGCCGCAGCAACATTCAATCGGGCTAAAGCCGAATAATATGCATCGGTAACGTCACTGCCACTCTGAAGCAACTGCTCAATCTCGCTGCCGCTACAGAAAGCCTCGTTGCCTGCCCCGGTAATGGTAACGACGTATACCGCCCCGTCCTGATTTATCTCGCGGCAGGCTTCCTCTAACTCCTGGGCAAGCTGCTGGTTGATGGAGTTACCCGCATAGGGCCGGTTGAGGACTATATGGGCAATATGTTCTTTTTCAGTATAGGTAATAGTTGTGTAGCCCATAATTACAGCTCTCTCCCTCAATAACTACCGGAACGACCAGCATAGAAACCAAAACCTATCTTAACCAACCCGTTGACTGGCGTCAAGACTCTACATGCGAAGGCAAAGCGTGCTAATAAGCATAAGATTACTGAAAAACAGGCGGGACTATTTGGGGAAAAGAAAATAAAGGGCACTGGCCGTCTATTTGAGGGATACGATTCGTACATCAACCTTGCCGGAATCAATGGTCAGTATGGCCACAGTGCCTAACTGCGGTATATAGGCGGGGAAGGTGGCACTGCCAGGATTGACTAATAGAACATTTTTATAGTCATTACTATTAGCCACTTTATAGTACTCCATTGAGCTGATGTGAGTATGCCCGAAGACGACAACATCAGGGATGCTATCGGGGTCGACCGGGTCTTCAGGACTGGGCTGGAAGGCAAACTTGTACAGCATCTCATTGGGGTTAATAAGCCCATAGCGGGGTTTGATGTGTGTCAACCAGACATTGACCCCATCGAGAAGAAGGCTATGGCCGGACATCATCCGGTCATCTTTACCCAGGTCCATCTCCATGTCGTCGTCACCCCAGGCAGCCATTACCGGGGCAACTGTCTCCAGGTCATCCAGTACCGATGGAATCCAGATGTCACCGGCATGCAAAATCAAATCAACCCCCTGGAAAGCCTCTTTCACCTGAGGGGGCAGACTGGCACTGGGATAGTCAATATGAGTGTCTGAAATCAGTCCAATAAGCAATTTCCCACCGTTATGATATAGAATTACCTCCTACCTGTCAAACACGGCACCGAATTCACAGTCTTCTCTAAGGCAACACTGCCGGCAAAGGGGGTTGCGGCGGCAGACATCCTTCCCCAGACAGACCAGCAGGGCATGGTACTCATTGAAAAGAACAGGGTCAGCGGGCAGGTTGTCGGAGAAAAGCGCCTGGTAAGCCGCGTAGCTTTTACCTTTTGGAGCCAAACCGAGACGGTATACAATACGACGGGTATAGGCATCGATGACAAAAACCGGCTTGTTAGCGGTATATAGAATTATGGCATCGGCAGTCTCCTCGCCAACACCATGGACAGAAAGAAGCTCCTGCCGAAGCTGGTCGGTGCTGTGGGTAAACAAATTATCCAGATTATCCTGGTACTCACCGAGCCATTGAACCAGTGCCTTGAGCTTGCGTGCCTTGGCATTATAGTAGCCGCTGGGGTAGATTATAGCCGCCAACTCTGATAGGCTCAGTTGGCGTATTGCCCGGGGTGATAGTACTCCGGTTGCCCTGAGATTGGCTATCGCCTTCTCCACATTCCGCCAGGCTGCCGACTGGGTGAGTATGGCGCCGACCATTACCTCGAACGGCTCTTCGGCTGGCCACCAGTACTGCGGCCCGTAGCGAGACATCATCTGGTGATAAATATCGTGTAGCTTCTGGCCTATCGACTGGTTATCCACGGGGGCACGCTTGCCTCATCTACAGAATCATATCCCGGAATGTAGGGTTTAATATCTATTACCGGACTGCCGTCAAGGGCATCTAGACCTTTCACTTTTAGAATATTATCGTCTATCTCTATTAATCTGACGGTGGCCTTCCCTATTCGATTGGGTCTGTTAGGTGTCCTTACGGCAAAAATACCTCTTAACGGAAGCTCCTGTCTACCGCGTGGGTGAACCCTCAGTGGCATTTTCCCCGAGGTTAGTTGGTGCATCTACCATAGAACAATTATGTTGGAGAAATCCTCCAGCCCCTCCAGAGCATCGGTCAAGCCAGGCTCAATCACTATCTCAGAAACGGTATCCTGCCACCAGTCCCGCTCCGGCGGTGCTTGCTTGACCTCATTCCTGATAATACCAATCGCCTTCAGAGTCATAGGAGGTAATTCGTCAGCCATGTTCCAACTCCAGGATTATCCTTGGTTTACCTGAGGCCTTGATGTCTTTACCGCTTGGTGTACTGAGGTGCTTTACGGGCCCGCTTGAGACCTGGTTTCTTCCTCTCCTTGACCCGTGAGTCCCTGGTTAGCAGGCCGTTCTGGCGCAGTGCCGGCTTGAGCTTCTCATCGGTCTCCACCAGAGCCCGGGCAATACCGTGGGCAATGGCCTCGCTCTGGCCTGTTACCCCACCACCGGCCACCTTGACCATAACGCTGTACTTATCCTGGCTCTGGGTAAGCATAAGGGGCCTTTCTATCGCCTGGCGGTGGGCGAGGCGGGGGAACATCTCTTCATGGGGCACACCATTGACGATAATGGCACCACCGCCCTCGGTCAGTCTCACCTGAGCCACCGCTGTCTTGCGTCTGCCGGTTTTTTGATAGTAATTCTGCTTAGCCACCGGAATATCCCTTCCCCACTTTCATATTTTACCTAGACTACCATTCTCACTTAATCAGCCGTATCAACGTTGTACGGTTATTAACCCACTCTCACTACCCACATTTAGAGGCCTGCCTGCCCCGTTACGCTTCTTCTAGCTTCACCGGAGAAGCCTTTACCTGGCCCTGATAAGGATGGCTTTCACCGGCAAATACCCTGAGCCTTTTCATCATTCTGGCTCCCAGACGTGTGTGGGGCACCATGCCTTTCACGGCATACTCAATCACCCGGGCGGGATCGGTCTTCAGCATTTTATCCAGGCTTATACTTTTCAGTCCCCCGGGATAACCTGAATGCCGGTAATATACCTTCTGCTGAACCTTGTTACCGGTGACACGGATCTTCTCAGCGTTGACAACAACAACATAATCACCCACATCCAGGTGACGGCTGAATATCGGTTTATGCTTACCTATCAGCAAAGTAGCCGCCCGTGTGGCCAGCTTCCCCAGAACCTGCTCCGAAGCATCGATAACATGCCATTCTCGTTTAATATCAGCCGCTTTGGCGCTATAGGTTTTCATGGTGTTTCTTCCTCAAAAGACCGTGGATAATTCACCTGCATCAGGTACAGCCCGCAGGCAGGTGCCGTGGGTCGGCCCAGACCGGGCTCTCTGGCGTCCATTATACTATAAAACTGGCCTTCACTCATCCTACCCAGACCTACCCTGATCAGGGCCCCTACCGTACTGCGCACCTGATGGGGTAAAAAGGCATTGGCCACCATATCGAAAATGACCATCTTTCCGCCCCGGTGAAATTCAGCGCGGTGCACGTTACGTACCGTGCTCCCGACATTAGTCCCACTACCGCTGCTAAACGAAGCCAGGTCATGCCTGCCGATAAGCACATGGCACGCCCGATTCATAGCATCAACATCCAGATGGCCGGATACCCGGTATGAAAGACCTTCTCTCAAGGGAGACCGGGTCTGGCTGTTAAATATATGGTAGCTATATTGACGGCTGACCGCGTCACGCCTGACATTCAATGAATCTCCGACACGATAAGCTTCTTTAACGGCTATATCCCGGGGCAGGTAGTAATTCAGCCCGTCTATGTATGTCTGCTTTAAATAAGCTGACCCTGTCAGGAAGCTGACTACCTGTCCGCAGGCATGGACTCCGGCATCGGTGCGGCTGGCCGCCATTACCCGGGTCCTCTCTCCGGTCAGCTTCAGCAATGCCTTCTCTATCTCCCCTTGAATTGTAGGCAGGCCGGATTGAAGCTGCCAGCCGTGATAGCGTGTCCCGTTATATTCGATAACCAACACCATCCTGGTGGTTGTTGTTAGTTTATTAATCTGGTCAACCTCTTGACTTACTGTTGTCACTGCCACTTATTTCACCAACTCGAGTTGAACTACGGGTGCGCCATCACCCAGCCGGTTCCCCAATTTTATAATACGTGTATAGCCACCAGGACGGTCAGCATACCTCTGGGCAAGCTCATCAAACACCTTGGCGGTTACTTTTTCATCAAATATAAATGACAACGCCTGGCGCCGGGAGTGAAGCCCTCCTTTTTTACCCAGTGTAATCATCCTGTCAACCAGCCCGCGAACCTGCCTGGCCCTGGCCTCGGTAGTGGTTATCTTTTCATAACCCAAAAGGTCAGTCACCAGATTACGGTACATTGCCCTCCGGTAACTTGAATTTTTTCCTGATTTTTGCGCTTTACGGCTCATATTAACTTACCTCAGTAAGTGCTATCCTGACAGCTCGGGCATGACACCAGCTAACTGATACCGGAGACCTCCTCAATGACAGACAGGTCTTCGGCCTCGGCAGCCACATCTGCCTTTTCCTCCTTGGCATCCTGACCTTCAGCTGTCCCGTCTTTAGACTGTGAAGCTAGAGACAGCCCCAATAACTCAAGGCGTTCATCAATCTCCCGTTTTGATTTCTGCCCGAAATTACGCAGGTTAAGCAGGTCTTTTTCACCTTTACTTATTAACTCTCCCACGGTAGCTATACCACCACGCCTCAGGCAATTAAGGGTACGCACCGACAGGCTTAACTGTTCGACAGGCATATTGAACAACTCGTCAGGAACAGCCTGCCGGCCAGCTTCTTCTTCCTCCACTTGAGAAACACGGGTGTAACTGACGAACGAAGTTAGTTGATTGGTCAAAATCTCCGCGCTCTGACTTATTGCATCAGTCGGTGATACGGTACCATCGGTCCACACCTCCAGAAACAGCCGTTCGTAGTCAACCTGAACCGGTTCAACGGTAAAATTAACCTTTCGCACCGGCGTAAAGATGGCATCGACCGGGATAATCCCTATCGGGATATTATCACTCGATTCAGCCTCACGGTAACCCTGCGATAGCTCGATATCAAATTCTACATAGAGCCGGGCGTCAGGCGAGTCCAGTGAGGCCAGGTAAAGCTCAGGGTTAGCAATTTCAAAATCAACCGAAGGCTGTATATCAGCGGCTGTAACTACCCCCTCTGTGGATATGTCCAGAACCAGACTACCCGGCCGCCCAGAAAGCGGTTTCAGCCTTAACGCCTTAACATTAAGCAGAAACTCGGTAGTGTCTTCCTTCACATGTGGAATTGCCGAGAATTCATGCTGAATCCCCTCAATCTTAACCCTGGTCACCGCAGCCCCCTGAAGGTAACCCAGCAGCACCCGACGCATAGCATTACCCAGAGTAATACCAAAACCCTTTTCCAGCGGTTCAGCGACAAATCGCCCGTAGTAATCCCTACTTTCAACACATTCGACTTTAGGCACTACAAGATGAGACAAAACACTACCTCCTCATCGCGAGTAGTACTCAACTATAGCCTGCCCATCAAATTTGGCATCGACCTCATCAGGAGTGGGCAGCGATATAGCCTGGCCAGATAGCTTCTGCCTATCCAGGCTTAGCCAGCTGGGCACAGACCTAGCTTTGATACTCTCAACCAGTTGCTTATAATATTCAGTATTGACACTGCTTTCCTTCCAGCTAATAACATCGCCTTCCTTGACCAGGCAGGAAGGTATATCTGTTTTACGTCCATTAAGCATAATATGACCGTGCTGAACCAGCTGCCGAGCCTGGGCACGGGATTCAGCAAAGCCCAAACGATATACTACATTATCAAGACGTCTTTCCAGCAGAACCTGCAGATTGTCCCCGGTAATACCCAGCTGCCTTTCTGCCTGGGTAAAAGTCCGCCGGAACTGCCTTTCCAGAACCCCGTAGGTATAACGAACCTTCTGCTTCTCTATTAGTTGCAGACCACGGTCCGAGACTCTGCGCCGACGGCCTACAGCCCTCCGGTGCCTTTCCATGGCACACTTGGGAGTAAGACACCGGCTTCCTTTGAGCATTAACTTCTCGCTGCAGCGGCGACATAATTTGCATACTGACGCTGTATATCTTGCCATTTCTCTACCTCACACCCGCCTTCTCTTCGGAGGACGGCAACCGTTATGCGGGATGGGAGTGACATCAGTAATGCTGGTGATATATAGACCCGAGCTCTGCAGAGACCGTATAGCGGCTTCACGCCCGCTGCCGGGGCCCTTAACATATACCTCTACCTGCCGCAAGCCGTGTTCCATTGCCTTACGGACCGCGTCCCGTGCCGCCAGCTGAGCAGCATAAGGCGTACCCTTGCGTGAACCCTTAAAACCAGCTGTTCCCGAGCTCCCCCAGGCAATAACGTTTCCCTGCGGGTCGGTAAGGGTTACCACAGTGTTGTTAAAGGTAGATTGGATATAAGCCCTTCCTGACGGAACCGACTTGCGTTCCCGCCTCCTCGATCTGGGTCGTCTCCTCTGTGTCATCTTCCTCTCCTCTTTCAGTTAAGCCATAATTGGCTATGTCTGCCCTATACAAAGCAGTCCTGCCATTTCTTGTTATTTCTTGGTCATTCCGCGCCGTTTACCCCTGCCAGCCACCGTCTTGCGGCTACCCCGCTGGACACGGGCATTGGTCCTCGTCCGCTGCCCCCTGACCGGCAGGTTGTGACGGTGACGGTTACCGCGATAGCTACCAATCTCAATAAGGCGTTTGATATTGAGGTCAACTTCCTTCCTTAATTCACCCTCGACCATGTACTGACGGTCGATAATCTCCCGCAAACGATTGACCTCCCCCTCGGTCATATCATCCGTCTTGACTTCAGCATTAATCTCAGCCTGCGATATAATCCTGCGGCTCAATGTAGGGCCAATGCCGTAAATATATTGCAGTGCCACCCAAATCTGTTTGTCTCGGGGTATGTCAACCCCGGCAATACGTGCCATTTATTCCCTCCTTAACGGGCAAAATACTAACCCTGCCTTTGCTTATGCCTCGGGTTAGAACAAATGACCATGACTACCCCACGCCTTCTTATTACCTTGCACTTATCACATCTAACTTTTACTGAAGCCCTGACCTTCATGATGAATATGACCACCTCTTATACTATATATCTTAATTCCTTTCAACCACAAAACCCAATTAATTTCATCCTAACACTATGGTGTTAATTTAACCGGCACCCATAGCCGGGTTTTATTTAAAACGATAGGTAATCCTGCCTCTGCTCAGGTCATAAGGTGACAGCTCAACCAGTACTCTATCACCTGGTAATATTCTAATATAATTCATCCGCATCTTGCCTGAAATATGAGCCAGTACCTTGTGTCCATTGGGCAGCTCAACGCGGAACATGGCGTTCGGCAAAGGCTCAACAGCTACCCCTTCAATCTCTATTGTATCTTTCTTAGGCATAAATTCCCTTTTAACTACAGCGTAGTAAGCACCTCAGGTTCACCATCAGTAATGGCAATGGTATGTTCAAAGTGCGCCGATAGATTCCCGTCACTGGTAGATACCGTCCACTGGTTATCACCAACCTTGGTACGCCAGTCACCAATGTTTAGCATCGGCTCCAAGGCCAGTGTCATACCTTTTTTCAATAGTGGTCCCTGCCCGGATAAGCCAAAATTAGGTACCTGGGGTTCCTCATGCATCTCCCGCCCGATACCATGCCCGGTATATTCACGCACCACCGAATAACCCCCCGACTCAGCATAACGCTGAATGGCTGCTGAGACATCACCCAGCCTTGCTCCAGGACAGGCAGCGGCGATACCGGCTTCAAGTGACCCCTCGGTTACCGCTATAAGCCTGGCAGCCTCCGGGCTGACCTCGCCGATACCTACCGTCACGGCAGCGTCAGCATGAAAACCGTCATAGATTGCACCGAAATCGAGGGAGACGATATCACCTTCCTCCAGAACCCGTTTCCCCGGAATCCCGTGAACTATTTCATCATTCACCGAGACGCATAGACTGGCGGGATATCCTCGATACCCCTTGAACGAAGGTTTGGCATCAAGCCTGGTTACTTCTTCGTTGGCTATATGGTCTAATTCCTCAGTTTTCATCCCCGGTCCTATCTTCAATTTCAGCTCTTCCATTACTTTCGCCCATATCCTGCCGGCTTCCCGCATGCAGGCAATTTCGCGGGCTGACTTGATTATTATACTCATCTACCCCTCTGCAAAGCCGCTACAATCCTTTGTCCCACTTCCTCTATACTCCCTTCACCATCTACCTCCAGCAGTTTACCCTGCTGCGAATAGTAGTCGATAAGTGGAGCCGTCTCCGAAGAATAGACCTCAAGACGTTTTTTAACCGTCTCTACAGTATCGTCATCACGCTGATATAGCTCACCACCACACCGATCACACTTACCTGGTACCCTGGGAGGAGAATTCACGGTATGATACGGAGTCTGACACTCACGGCAAATCCAGCGCCCGCCGAGCCGGTCAAGCAGTTCCTGCTCAGCGATCATTATAGACACCACCTTATCAATTGCCTTATCCTTCTCCGCCAGGGATTTATCCAGTACTTCTGCCTGGTTCAAATTCCTGGGAAACCCGTCAAGGATCACCCCAACCTGACAATCAGGTTCGGCAATACGCGACAGAACCATTCTAATTGTTATCTCGTCCGGCACCAGCATACCCTTATCCATATAAGCCTTGGCTTCCTTGGCTAGCTCTGTTCCCTGCTCCTGTACCTGCCGTAACAGGTCGCCAGTGGCAACATGTACCAGCTTAAGTTCCTGTGCCACCCTCACCGCCTGAGTACCCTTACCGGCACCCGGAGCACCCAGAAAAATAATATACACTACTATTTAAGCCTTTCTCCCTTGTCCCCTCCCCAGACTTTATATTTTAAGAAACCTCTACTATTGTTATCTGATGAAGCCCTCGTAGCGACGCATCACCAGCTGGGCTTCCATCTGCTTCATGGTATCCAGTACCACACCTACCACAATCAATAAGCCCATACTGGATAACTGTATCACCTGGACATTGGTAAACTCGCGGGACAGGAAGGGTATTATCGCCACCACAGCCAGAAAGAGCGCCCCTGCCCAGGTGATGCGTTTGATGACACTATCGAGATATGTCTTGGTGTTCCTGCCGGGACGGATCCCGGGTATAAACCCGCCCTGCCGCTGCAAATTACCTGACAGGTCCTGCTGCTCAAACATAACCATGGTGTAAAAGAAGGCAAAGCCAACCACCAGTAAGAAATACAATCCCCAGTAGAACAACCCCAGCGGCATATCAGCATTGGGATTAAATATATTAACGATATGATTAGCAAAGTTGGGGTCTGCCCCCGTGGGATTGGCAAAATAACTGGCAATCATCCCCGGGAATAACACCAGAGCCATGGCAAAGATGAGCGGTATCATACCAGCAGTATTTACCCGCAGTGGAATATGGGTTCCCCCGGCCTGCTTGTACATACGACCTCCACGAAAAGTGGTCCGGGCATACTGTACCGGAATGCGGCGGTGCGCCTCGGTAAATATGACTATTAACGCTACCGTGGCCAGGGCAATGAGGATATAGGCCACCAGCCCTCCTATCTGTCCCTGCTGTCCGGCCAGAACACCGCTACCGATCATCTCCCAGTATCCCGCTACGATACCGCCAAAGATTATTATCGATATACCATTACCGATACCGTATTCAGTAATTATCTCGCCCAGCCAGACCAGGAATATAGTGCCGGCTATCATAGAAATAATCATTGTCGCCGTTGTTAAGAAATCGGCCCCGGCAACCGCGCCCTCACGCTGCAATAATACCAGCTGCGAATAGCCAGCAATGCCGGCCAGAGGTACCGTCAGCCAGTGGGTAATCCGGTTGATCTTGTGCCGGCCAGATTCACCCTCCTGTGAAATGGCCTGCAACCGGGGGATTACCGGAACCATCAGCGTCATAATAATCGAAGCCGTTATGTACGGGTAAACACCCATCGCCGCGATAGAGAAATTCCTCATGGCACCGCCGCTGAACATGTCCAGCATACCCAGTAACGCGTTTGCCTGAAATATCTCGTTCAGCCTCTGGGCATCGACACCGGGCAAAGGCACGTGGGCTACAAAGCGGAATATTACCAGTATCCCCAGTGTAAGTAGGATGCGACGCCTGAGGTCCGGTAGCCGGAAGGCATCAATCATCGCCTGAAGAAGACGTGGTCTAGTCGGACGAGGCCGCATATCCCACCTCCTCCACTGTACCTCCCGCCGCTTCAATCTTGGCTCTGGCGGCCGTGGAGAACCTGTGTGCCTTTACCGAAATAGCGTGGGTAATATCACCTTCAGCCAGTATTTTCACCGGTTGCCGGAGTGATTTTACCAGCCCGGCCGATACCAGTGTTTCCGGGTTCACCTCGCTCCCCGGTCGGAATACAGAAAGCTCTTTGACATTGACAACACTGTATTCGGTGCGGAAAATATTAACAAAACCCCGTTTTCGTGGCAGGCGTTCAATCAGCGGGAGCTGCCCGCCCTCAAATCCCGGGCGCATACTGAAACCGGCTCGGGACCTCTGCCCTTTGCAGCCACGTCCCGAGTATGTGCCATGGCCACTGCCATCCCCCCGACCTACTCTTTTACTTTTTCGCCGCGCACCAGCGGCTGGCGAGAGTAAATCCTGTCTCATTACTCCTCTACTCCCACTCGAACGAGGTGTCTAACCTTATTAATCATGCCCCGAATCGAGGCTGAATCATCGTGGGTCACACTCTGATTCAGCCGGTGAAAGCCCAGCGACTTCAGAGTCCTTTTCTGGTCCTGGCTATAACCGATACCGCTCTTAACCCAGGTAATACGTAGTTTAGCCACCGATTATGCTTCCTCCTTGGCCTTTTCTGTTTGCCTGCGCCGGGCCAGTTCCGTTTTCGGGTCCTTGAGCCGGCTCAGAGCTAGCATTGTGGCCTTGGCCACGTTGACACGGTTAGCACTACCCAGAGACTTGGTCAGTATATCCCTGACTCCGGCTGCCTCGAGAACCGCCCGAACACTACCGCCAGCGATAATGCCTGTGCCCGGCGGGGCCGGTTTCAGTAAAACCCGGGCGGCCCCATACTTAACTGTTATCTCATAAGGTATAGTGGTCCCGGCCAGCGGTACCTTGATCAGGTTCTTATGGGCGATGGCACTGGCCTTATTGATGGCCAGCGGTACCTCACCAGCCTTTCCCAAAGCAATGCCAACATGCCCGTTGCCATCGCCACTCACCACCAGGGCGCTGAAACGAAGACGTTTCCCGCCACTCATTACCTTGGCCACCCGATTGACATTAATCATCTTGTCATTCAGTACCAATTCTGTTGGGTCTATCTTTCCTGACGGCTCCTGCATTAAATTATCAACCGCCTCCCTTAAAATCTTAGTCCCGCCTGACGAGCGGCTTCGGCCAGGGCTTTCACCCGGCCAAAATACTGATAACCGCCACGGTCAAAAGCTACCTGGTCTATCCCCTGGCCTAATGCCCTTTTAGCCACCAGGGTGCCAACCAGCTCTGACTCAGACGTCTTTGTTTTAGCTTCGGTCATACTCCTTATCTCCGGGTCCAGACTTGAGGCAGAGGTAAGGGTACAGCCCTGTGAATCATCAATCACCTGGGCATATATATGATTGAGGCTGCGGAAAACACATAGCCGGGGTTTAGAGCTGGTACCCTTAACCTTAGCTCTAACCCTGAGGTGCCTTTTCCGACGTGCTTTCCAGGGACTGTCTACGGCCATTTATCACCTGCCTCCAATTGCCTTACCGGCCTTACCGGCTTTAAGGCGGACCCTCTCTCCGGCATACCTGATACCCTTGCCCTTATAAGCATCAGGCGGGCGGACCGCCCGAATCCTGGCGGCCATCTCGCCAACTATTTCCTTATTAATCCCGGTAACCTTAATGCGATTACCGCCCTCTACATCCAGGGCTACACCCGGTAGCGGAGATACTTCTACCTGGTGTGAGAAACCTATCCGCATTACCAGCTTATCGCCGGTTTTTTCGGCGCGGTAACCAACACCCACTATTTCCAGCCCTTTCTCAAAGCCGGTAGATACTCCCTCCACCATGTTGGCCAAAAGCTTTCGCGTCAGCCCGTGCAGGGAGCGGTGAATCCGGTCATCACTGGGCCGCGAAACCGTCAGTACACCGTCTTCCAGAGAAATGGACATATCGGGGTGAAAACTGCGGCTAAGCTCGCCTTTCGGTCCGGTTACCGTAACCTTGTTCTGCTCTATATTTACCGCGACACCGTCCGGTACCGGAATCGGCATCCGTCCTACTCTAGACATAGATCGTACCTCTTGATATTGCTACAATACATAACATAATAATTCGCCACCGATCCCCTTCTGCCAGGCCTTGTGACCGGTCATCACGCCCTGCGAGGTTGATATAATGGCAATGCCCAGCCCACCGGCCACGCGGGGTATCTCCTTACGGTCAACATATACCCTTAAGCCAGGTTTGCTGACCCGCTCTAGCCCCGAAATTATCGGCTGGTTTTTATCATCATATTTAAGGTAAACCTTGATCGTCCGGTGTGGTTTACCCCTCACCACTTCATAGTCGCTGATAAACCCTTCGTCCTTCAGCACTCTGGCTATCGCCATTTTCATTTTTGAGGCCGGAACCAGTACCGAATCATGCCGTACCATCACGGCATTCCGTATCCGGGTCAGCATATCTGCTATTGGATCAGAGATAGTCACTCTTCCCCCCTAATATTATTCTAATAAATCACGGCCTGTTTTAGTACCAGACTCCCTTATTACGATTACCAGCTCGACTTCCGTACCCCTGGAATCTTACCGGCCAGAGCCAGCTCACGAAAGCAGATACGGCAGAGGCTAAACTTCCGTATGTAAGCGCGAGGCCGTCCGCACAGGTGACAGCGGTTGTGCTGCTGCACCTTGTATTTAGGCGGGCGCGCCCATTTAGCAATTTCTGACTTTTTCGCCATTATAGCTCCAATCAATCTCCCGCGAAAGGCATGCCCAGTAACTCAAGTAATCGCATGCTTTCCTCATCCGTCCGGGCGGTGGTGACGATTGAGATTTCCAGCCCCCGGGCTTTATCTATTTTATCGTACTCTATTTCCGGGAAAACGGTTTGTTCCTTAAAGGCCAGAGTGTAATTTCCCCGGCCGTCAAAGGAATCCCGGGAAACCCCCTGAAACTCCCGGACACGGCAGAGTACGGTATTGACCAGCTTGTCAAAGAACTGATACATCCTTTCCCCACGCAGGGTTACCTTCAGTCCCACCGGCATCCCTTCCCGTAACCGGAAAGCAGCTATCGATTTACGGGCACGGGTGGTCACCGGGTGCTGCCCCGAAATATCAGCCAGGTCTTTCTCGGCAGCTTCCAGAGCCCTGGCATTCTGAATGGCCTCCCCAACACCGATATTGAGCGCCACTTTCTCCAGGCGGGGTACCCTCATAACATTCTTGTACCCGTAACGCTCCATCAGCAACGGGACAACCTCTGTTGTGTACTTCTCCTTCAAACGGGACATCTTAATCAATTACCTCATTACAGACACGGCAAATCCTGACCTTGCGGCCATCCTCCAGGTAACGGTACCCCACCCGTGCCGGATGATTACACTTACTGCAGAGGAGCATAACATTAGACACGTGAATAGGCGCCTCCCTCTCTATTATGCCAGCCTGTCTTACCTGGCGTCGGGCCCGGGTATGCCTTTTAATGAAGTTGATGCCCTCTACAATTACCCGTTCTTTCTTAGGGTAAGCAAAGCGTACCTTCCCCTTCTTACCCCGGTCTTTACCGTTAATAACCAGTACGTTATCATTCTTTTTGATCTTCATAGAACCTCTGGTGCCAGCGATATTATTTTGGTAAAGTTCTTCTCTCTCAGTTCTCTGGCCACTGGCCCAAATATACGGGTACCCTTGGGATTATTCTTGTCCGTTAAAATCACGGCCGCATTCTCATCAAAGCGGATATAAGAGCCATCAGGCCGCCGGAACGGTTGCGCCGTACGGATAATAACCGCCCGCACCACCTCTCCTTTCTTGACCGTGCCCCCGGGAGTAGCCCGCTTGACCGAAGCCACTATAATATCACCCACCCGGGCGTATTTTCTACCCGTGCCACCAAGCAAACCAATACACATGACCTGCCGGGCACCGGTGTTATCGGCTACTTTGAGTCTGGTATATGACTGAATCATGCTATATTATCCCTGCCAAATCCATACCGACCACTATGAATTAGCGTCGGCAGTATCGTTATCAGGTTATCTCCCCGGGCTTGATTTCTACAGCCGCCTTCTTGGTAATTATCTCAGCCACCCGCCAGCGCTTCTCTCTGGAGAGAGGGCGGGTTTCCACAATCCTGACGATATCCCCCTCGCCACATTCATTACCGGCATCATGTGCCTTGTATTTGGCTGATTTTTTAATCGTCTTTTTATAAAGCGGATGGTGTTTAGTCGTCTCGACAACAACCACCACGGTCTTATCCATCTTATTGCTGAGTACGCGCCCTGTTCTTACTTTTCGCCTTGCTGCCATATTAAATAAACCTACCTTTGGCCCAGTTCTCTCTCCCTCATGACCGTTTTCATCCGGGCAATATTCTTCTTAACCGCCCGGATCTGGCGGTGATTGACCAGCTGCTTAGTAGCCAGGCGGAACCGGAGATCGAACAGCTCCTGATGCGCCGATTCCAGCTGCCTAACCAAGTCCTCACTCTTTAAAGCCCGGATTTCATCAACCTTCAATCTGGGTTATCTCCTACTGTTTTCTACCATCACCGGCGGTGATACCTTCCCTAGTTACAAACCTGGTATCCAGCGGTAACTTATGTGAAGCCAGCCGCATTGCCTCCCTGGCCGCGTCTTCATTAACTCCAGACATCTCAAATAGAATCCGGCCTGGTTTTACCACCGCCACCCAGTGGTCAGGGGCACCTTTCCCGGAACCCATCCGGGTCTCGGCGGCTTTTTTAGTTACCGACTTATACGGGAATACGCATACCCAGATATTACCGCCGCGCCGGACATGACGGGTAATAGCCCGACGAGCTGCCTCAATCTGACGGGCAGTAACCCAGGCCGTTCCCAATGCCTGCAGACCAAAGTCACCAAACGTAATCCTGTTCCCAGCATGGGCTTTACCCTTCCGCCGTCCTTTATGGGTCTTGCGGTATTTAACCCGCTTCGGCTGTAACATCGTCCTCTTTTACTCCGTTAGATTCCTCGTTTTTAATACTATCATCCGTTACCGCTTCTGGCGGTGCCTCTTCAACCTCAGCTACCTCAACCTTTGCTACAGGTGTCTTCCTAGGCCTTCCCCTGGTCGTTTTCTTGGGTGCTTCTTCAGCCGCCTTCTCAGTAGAAACTGCCTCAGCGCCAGCTTCTGCCACCGGTTCAGCCGGTGCTTCTTCAACCTCAGCCGTTTCAGGTTCTGGAGCCGCGACAGGGCTCACTATTTCCTCTACTACTGTGGCTACAGCCTCCTCAGCTACCTCGTCTGCCGGTGCTGCCGACTCGCTTATCTCAGCTGCCAGCTCAGCCGGCATTTCCTCAACCTCTTCTTCCTTGGCTTCAGGCAGAATTTCACCCTTGTATATCCACACCTTTACCCCTATCCGGCCCATGTTAGTACGGGCTTCAACAAAGCCATAATCAATATCAGCCCGTAGTGTATGCAGGGGTACCTGACCCTCGTGCATGGTCTGACGACGGGCTATTTCGGCACCACCCAACCTTCCGGCACAACTGACCTTCATCCCCTTGGCACCAGCCTGCAT
Organism: Dehalococcoidales bacterium; assembly: GCA_020354275.1. Taxonomy (GTDB): domain Bacteria; phylum Chloroflexota; class Dehalococcoidia; order Dehalococcoidales; family UBA2162. Next base: position 1,380,906 of record CP070645.1, on the reverse strand, counting down.
GGTACGGATCATCACCTGCCTCATCGCCCTGCGGTATGCAATGCGACGTTCAATCTGCTCGGCCACATTCTTGGCTACCAAATGAGCATCAAGCTCAGGTTGCTGAACCTCGTTAATGTTCAATTGCACCCTCTTGCCAACTAGTTGTTCCAGGTAGCGTCTGGTCTCATCAACCCGCTGCCCGCCACGTCCGATAACAATACCAGGTCGGGCAGTATGGACGGTCATTGTCACCTGGTTTGCCTGACGCTCGATTTCCACTAACGATACCGCAGCATCGGCATACCTGGCCTCAATAGCTTTCCTGAGTTTCAGGTCTTCCTGTAAGAATTCGGCGTAATGCTTGTCACTGTACCATTTCGCCTGCCAGTCACGGATGACACCAATCCTGAAACCCATAGGGTGTACTTTATGTCCCATTAATCCTCCTGCTCAGCGACTACGACTGTGATATGACTGGAACGCTTCAGTATCGGACTGGCCCGCCCTCTAGCCCTAGGGCGGAACCTTCTCAACGTTCGAGCCTCATCAGCAAAGATCCTTATAATTCTGAGGTCATCATAAGATAGCTGAAAAACATTCTCGGCGTTAGCCGCAGCCGATTTTATCACCTTGGCCACCAGCCGGGCTGTCGGTGAAGTCATAAAATTCAGCACCGTTAGCGCCTCATCCACCTTCCGCCCCCGTACCATGTCGACAAACTGGCGCACTTTACGGGGTGATACTCCGGTATTTTTAGCTATCGCTCTCACTTCCATTTCTTTACTCTAGGTCACTTCTAAATAAGCTCTGGCTTTTACCCCACACCCGGGTCAGTCCATATACAACCAGAGCTCAACCTATTCCGATTATCTCCTCCTTATCTGAGTGGTCCTTTCCGATTTAGTTATGTGTCCCCTAAAGGTCCGGGTTAGGGCAAACTCGCCCAGCTTGTGCCCCACCATATTCTCAGTAATGAAGATGGGTACATGCCGCCGGCCATCATGCACGCCAATGGTAAGCCCGATCATTTCGGGCACTATTGTACACCAGCGCGACCACGTTTTAATCACCGCCTTCTGACCGGAACGGTTGACCACGTCCACCTTCTTCAACAGTTTCTCATCTATAGCTGGGCCTTTCTTGGTTGACCTCGACATTGTTACTTCCTCCCCCGGCGCCTAACAATCATTCTGTCCGAAGCCTTTCTTTTCCTGGTTTTATAGCCAAGGGCTGGCTTTCCCCATGGAGTCTTCGGGCCAGGCAGGCCTATCGGGCTTCTACCTTCCCCGCCGCCATGGGGATGGTCACGTGGCGACATTACCGAGCCCCTGACTGTAGGCCGGAAACCCAGCCACCTTTTGCGACCAGCCTTCCCCAGCTTGATGCCCTGATGCTCCACATTGCCTACCTGTCCCACCGTAGCCGAACAATCATAATGTATACGCCTTGTCTCACCAGAAGGCAACCGGATAAGGGCGTACTTTCCTTCCTTGGCCAGCAACTGGGCCGACATGCCAGCACTCCGCACCAGCTTACCGCCCCTTCCCTTCTGTAACTCAATATTATGAATCTGAGTCCCGCTCGGTAGCAACCTCAAGGGGAGGGTATTCCCCGGTCTCACTTCGGCTTCACTGCCTGACTTAATAACGTCGCCCACATTAAGCCCTACCGGAGCCAGAATGTAGCGCTTCTCTCCATCAAAATAGTTAATCAGGGCGATACGCGCCGAGCGGTTAGGGTCATATTCGATAGTGGCCACCCTGCCCGGTACACCAATCTTGTCCCGCTTGAAATCAATGACACGGAGCATCCGCTTCGCCCCGCCACCGCGGTGACGAACCGTTATCCTGCCCTGGCTATTACGCCCGGCCTTTTTTTTCAGGGGTACAAGCAGTGATTTCTCCGGTTCTTTGGTGGTTATCTCCTCAAAACCAGCACCAATCATACCCCGTCTACCGGGAGAGGTAGGACGGTATACCTTTAGTGGCATCTTTTGTTTCCTGTCTCCTTTTTGCTAACACCTAATATTAGGGTTCGGGATATGCCCTAAGGGCACAACCCCGCTATACACCCTCAAAGAACTCTATCTTGTCCCCAGGTTTCAGCGTGACAACCGCCTTCTTCCAGGGCCGGGCGGGGAGTACCCGCCGGCCTAACCTGCGGGTCTTTCCGGGGACTGTCATCACATTTACACCGGTTACCTCAACCTTAAACGCCTTTTCTACGGCCTGTTTTATCAGCGGTTTATTAGCCCCTGCGGCCACTTCAAAGGCATACTTGCCCTCAATTTGGAGAGCAGTATATTTTTCAGTTATCAGCGGACGCCGCAACACTTCGTAAAGATGCATCGCTTCCCCCCCAGAGTTCCTCAACACGGCGCGCAGCAGCTACCGTCATCAGCAATTTCTTATAAGCTAGAAGGTCAACAACGTTAAGCAAGTCTGCCAGCGTTGTTTTCACCCTCGGCAGGTTCCGGGCTGACTTAACCACGTTATCGGCAACTCCAGCAGTAACAATCAACGTAGAAGAATCAAGGCCGAGTGCCGTTAAAATATCAGCCATCTGCTTTGTTCTAGGCTTATCAAGGTTAAAATCCTCTACCAGAACCAACTCCCGGTCATTGACCTTGGCCGACAGGACACATCTCAAGGCTAACCGGCGCATTTTCTTGGGTATTGCCTGCCGGTAGTTCCTGGGATGAGCACCAAAGGTAATGCCCCCGCCCCGACGCAGCGGTGACTTTATGCTGCCAGCCCGGGCCCAACCGGTGCCTTTCTGGCGGAACAGCTTTCGGCTGCTCCCGGTTACCATAGACCTGGTTTTTGTACTGGCCGTACCCTGACGGGCATTGGCCAGCTGCCTGACCATTACCTGATGCACCACGGCTTTGTTAAAGGGTACCCCAAAAACATGGTCATCCAGCTCTATCTCCTGAACCGTTTCCCCACTGGTATTATAAACTGGAACCTGCAATTACCTATTTCCTCTTACCAGATTTTTTTATCAGCAGCAGTCCGTTCCGGTTCCCGGGCACCGCTCCCCTAAGGAGTAACAGATTACGGTCAGGATCGGTTGCTACTACCTCAAGATTACGGGTTGTCACCCGTTCCTTACCCATATGTCCCGCCATCCGTTGACCCTTGAATACCCTGCCCGGAGAAGTGGTTGCCCCTATGGAACCAGGGGCCCGGTGACGGTCAGACTGCCCGTGTGTTTTGGGCCCACCGGCGAAGTGGTAACGCTTAACGACACCGGCAAAACCCTTGCCCTTGGACACACCGGTAATATCGACCAAGTCGCCGCTCTCAAAGAGGGTAACATCAACCCTGTCGCCAACACTGGTCTCTTCATTATCGTCTACCCGGAATTCGCGGAGATACCTGAGCTGCCCTAATCCCTTCAGGTGTCCTTTCTGAGGTGAGCTAGAACGCTTAGTTTCACCGAAACCGAGTTGAACAGCGTTATAGCCTTCTCTTTCGGCCGTCTTAATCTGTATTACGGTGCACGGGCCGGCTTCAACGGCGGTAACCGCCTCAGCCTTACCGTCATCCCTGAATACCTGGGTCATGCCCAGTTTGCGCCCAATAATCCCTGATACCATTTATATCCCCAATTACCCGGAACCAGTTATTTATTTCACAGCTTGATATCTATCTCAACACCTGAAGGCAGGTTCAACCCGGTGAGGGAATCAATCGTCTTGCCGGTCGTCTCGATAATATCAATTAAACGTTTATGGGTCCTGATCTCAAACTGCTCCTGCGAGTTCTTATCGATGAACGGAGAGCGTATTACGCTGAACTTCTGAATATGGGTGGGCAGGGGAACCGGCCCCGAGACGACTGCCCCGGTACGCTCCACCGCCTCGACAATCTGCTCAGCAGCCTGGTCAACGAGTTTATGGTCAAAACCCTTCAACTTGATACGAATTTTCTGTCTAGGCATGTCTGGCCAACCCTGCCTTATCAATAATTTGAGCTACCAATTCTGATGGTAGCTCCTGATAACGATAAAACTCCATTGAGTAGGTGGCTCTACCCTGGGTATTAGATCGGAGACTGGTTGCGTAACCAAATGTCTCCGCCAGGGGCACCCGGGCAAAAATAGTTGAAATTTCGCCACGGGTCTCTATAGACTCGATATGCGCCCTCTTGGCAGTGAGATCCCCGATAATATCACCCAGAAACTGTTCTGGAGCAACTACCTCCAGCTTCATAATAGGCTCGAGCAGGATAGGGGCAGCCTTGGCCACACCATCTTTAAGAGCCATCGAACCGGCCATTTTAAAGGCCAGCTCCGAAGAGTCAACCTCATGATAACTACCGTCATACAGGTTTACTTTGATATCAACCACGGGATACCCGGCCAGTACTCCGGTCTCCATCGCTTCTTTAATACCACTCTCAATGGCCGGGATATATTGCCTGGGAATGGCAATACCCCTGATATTATTGGCAAAATGAAAGCCTTCACCGGGTTCTGCTGGCTCCAGCTCAATCATCACATGACCGTACTGGCCATGACCGCCGCTTTGCCTGATGAACCTGCCTTCAGCCTTAACCGACTTGGTAATCGTCTCCTTGTAGGCAACCCGCGGTCGGCCTACCTTGGCACCCACTCTGAACTCACTGAGCAACCGGCCAACCAGAACCTCCAGGTGAAGCTCACCCATGCCTGAGATTACGGTTTGTCCTGTCTCCTGATTATAGGCTACCCTAAAAGTGGGGTCCTCCTCGGTCAGTTTCTGCAGTGCCTCTCCCATCCTGTCCTGGTCCGCCCTGGTCCGGGGTTCAATGGCCACCGATAGTACCGGCTGTGGAAAGCGGATAGATTCAAGAACAACCGGCTGCGAAGGATGGCACAGTGTATCACCGGTGAATGTATCCTTCAGACCCAAGGTGGCCACAATAGCCCCGGTGTCTACCATATCAACTTCCTCACGACGGTTGGCATGCATTAATAATAAACGCCCGATACGTTCCCTTTTATCCCGTGTCGCGTTATAGACCTGCGCGCCAGCGGCCACCTTGCCCGAATATACCCTGAAGTAGACCAGCCGGCCGACAAAAGGATCAGAAACCACCTTAAACGCAAGCGCGGTAAAGGGCGCCTCGTCACTAGCCGCCCGGGTAATTTCCTCCCCCGACCTGGTGTGTTTAGCACGCACTGGCGGCATATCCAGGGGTGAAGGTAAATAACTTATAATAGCATCCAGTAACGGCTGGACACCCTTATTCCTCAGCATACTTCCGCAAAGAATAGGCACGCCTTTATTAGCCAGGGTTACCCGTCTTAAGGCATCCCTCACTTCGTCCGGGGTAAGACTGCGGCCATCAATGTACGCCATTAGAACTTGGTCGTCTACCTCGGCTAGCTTCTCAATAAGTGCCTGGTGGTATTCGGTGCACCTGGCTATCTCTGACTCGGGAACAGGTACTTCTATCGGCTCTGAACCCTGTTCGCCATCAAACCGCCACGCCCGGTTTTCGATCAGGTCGATAATCCCTTCATAGGTAGCTTCACTACCCAAAGGAAGCTGAATGGGTAACGGTCTGGCCCGCAACCGCTCCTCAATCATAGTAATTGTGCGCTCAAAATCGGCCCCAATCCGGTCCATTTTGTTGATAAAGCAAATGCGAGGGACATGATAGTTATCCGCCTGCCGCCATACCGTCTCAGATTGAGCTTCTACCCCGGCGACGGCGTCGAAAACGACCACACCACCATCAAGGACCCGCAGGCTACGCTCGACCTCAGCGGTGAAGTCAACATGTCCCGGCGTATCAATAATATTAATACGGTAGTCACCCCAGTAACAGGTGGTAGCCGCCGCCGTGATGGTTATGCCACGCTCTTTTTCCTGCTCCATCCAGTCCATGACGGCTGTCCCCTCATGCACCTCGCCCACCTTATAGGTACGGCCGGTATAGTACAGTATCCTCTCGGTGACGGTAGTCTTACCGGCATCAATGTGAGCAATGAAAGCGATATTTCTTATGTCTTCTAGCGGGAAACTCCTAGGCACAGCCTTATCCCTTATCCCTGGTCTGGTTTTCAACGAATTTTTTACCATAACAATAGACTATTTATAACCTCTTACCATCTGTAGTGGGCAAAAGCCCTGTTCGCTTCCGCCATCCGGTGAGTATCGTCACGTTTTTTAATCGTTACTCCCTGCCCTTTGGCGGCATCATTAAGCTCGCCGGCCAGTTTCTCGGCCATGGACTTGCCCGATCTGGCTTCAGCTGCAGCTACCAGCCAGCGCATGGCCAGAGAAAGCCCCCGACCGGTACGTACTTCGATCGGTACCTGGTAGGTAGCACCGCCGATACGGCGGGACTTAACCTCAAGCTGGGGCGTAGAATTCCTTATCGCCTGCTCAACCACAGTGACCGGCGGTTTGGACTCCTGCTTTTCAATCATATTCATAGCACCATAGACGATCCTCTCTGCGGTGCTTTTCTTGCCATCCTTCATTATCCGGTTAATCAACCTAGCCACAATAACATTGTGATACACGGGGTCAGGTGCTATTTCTCTTTTAAGTGCTCGGCTCCGCCTTGACATGGTACCTCCTAAATTCCTTCTACCGCAGCTTAAGGGCGCTTGGTGCCATACTTGCTACGACCCCTGCGCCGGTTATTGACACCGGTGGTATCCAGCGCACCACGGATAATATGGTAACGGACACCGGGTAAATCCCTGACACGCCCCCCGTTGATGAGGACAACGGAGTGCTCCTGCAGCTCATGGCCTTCACCGGGAATGTAGGCAGTGACCTCCATCTGGTTGGTCAAGCGTACCCTGGCTATCTTGCGCAATGCCGAATTGGGCTTCTTGGGGGTTGTGGTCTTTACCTGGACACATACCCCCCTCTTCTGTGGAGAGCCGTCACCCTGAATCATCCGGTCTTTCATGGCATTATAGATAAAGCGCAAGGCCGGTGTCTTTGTCTTTTTAGTCGCCCTTTTACGCCCTTTACGGACAAGCTGATTAATAGTTGGCAAACGCTTCCTCCCTTTCTGGCACAACTGAAATGGATGAGCTATAGCTCATCCATTTCACATAATGATAGATCGGAACATATAGGAGTATCTATCAATAGACAGTTGAAATAGCAGACACCAAAGAGAAACTATACCACAGCTACAGTCTACCTGTCAACCGTAGGTACAGTCAAATTATGAAACTCACAACCGACAAAAATACTTCAACCTCAGGCTAAATTGTGCTATAATGTATTTATGGTTGCACCAAGCCAATTAGATAATACCGTCCACACCAGTTCCCCGTGTAATCCCCGGTTTCTTATGCCTGAACGCGCCCTGTCCCTAATCTGCATTACAGAACAGCAGGGTAATAGGGGTTAGTCATGACAGAGGATACCACTTCAACCGCCAACAATGAATATACCGCAGAGGATATCCATGTCCTCGGTGGCCGGGAAGCGGTACGCCGCCGCCCAGGAATGTACATCGGCAGTACCGACCAGCGCGGATTACATCATCTCGTCTACGAAATTGCCTATAACAGCATAGATGAAGCCATGGCCGGCTCATGTAACAAAATAACCGTGACGTTGCAGGAAGACGACTCGGTTATGGTTGAAGACAACGGGAGGGGAATCCCCGTAGAGATTCACCCGGCCACAGGACTATCGGCTCTGGAAACAGTGATGACAACCCTGCATGCCGGGGCTAAATTTGGCGGCCACACCTACCAGGTATCCGGTGGTCTGCACGGTGTAGGTGCCTCGGTGGTGAATGCCCTGTCCTCCTGGTGCAAGGTCCAAGCGAGATGGTACGGTAAGATTTACGAGCAGGAATACGCGCGAGGTGTACCTCAAGGTGAAGTTACCGAGGTTGGTAAGACCAATGACACCGGCCTTACCACAATCTTCCTTGCCGACGAGGAGATTTTCGGTCAAGCCAGGTATGATTTTAATACTCTCAGTGAGCGGTTCCGGGAGATGGCATATCTCAATAAAGGGCTAGAAATCTGCCTTAAAGATGAAAAGAAAGACCGCGAGTTGACCTTCTACTTCGAGGGTGGCATTACCAGCTTTGTCCGCCACCTTAACCGCAGCCGCACTGTCCGGCACCGTCAACCCGTCTATATCTCAAAAGCAGTCAACGAC
>CP070645.1:1369798-1372687 GCA_020354275.1 Dehalococcoidales bacterium | reverse complement strand
TGCTGATAGCTTGCTGGTATTGCTCCCTTCTGATATTGCTGATTTTAAGATGCGCACCTTTTATTCCGATGGAACTGAGGCCGAAATCTGCGGTAATGGTATCCGGTGCCTAGCGTTATATGTATTTAAGAAAGGACTTATCAGCCCTGGAACGGATCACCTTTCCCTGGAGACTATTGCCGGCACAAGGAATATTAAGCTGGAAAACACGGCAGGGAAGCTGAACAGTATTCAAGTTGGTATGGGGAAGCCAGCACTAAGTGCCGACGAAATCCCGGTGATAGTGAAAGAGGGTGATAACGATATAGTTGACATAAATAATATGCTGGCTTATCCGGTGGATTTAAATGGTACCAGGTTGTTGCTTAATCTGGTTTCTATGGGTAACCCGCATGCCATTCATTTCTCAGACGAACCGTTGGTTGATTTCCCCATGTCGAAGATAGGGCCGATGGTGGAGATGCTGGATATATTTCCAAAACGGGCGAACTTTGAGGTAGCCCGGGTTCTCAACCAGAATGAGATAGAGGTACGCGTCTGGGAGCGCGGTGTCGGCGAGACATTGGCTTGCGGCACCGGTGCCTGTGCTGTGGCAGTGGCCGCCCAGCTTAACGGTTACGTTGATCATAAAGTCAACATCAAGCTACTTGGGGGCACCTTAAAGGTAATCTGGGAAGGGACGGGTGAAGTATCCATGAATGGCCCGGCGGAGATGGTATTTACCGGGGAGTGGCCGGATGAAAACGATAGCCTGGATTAGTATTATACGTCAAGCAGGGGTGGTATGAGGGTAGCTAAACGCGTGGAAAATTTACCGCCGTATCTTTTTGTGGAAATCTCAAAGAAAATTGCCCAGAAGAGAGCCAGCGGTGAGGATATTATCAGTTTTGCCATAGGTGATCCTGACACCCCCACGCCGGCGCATATTATCGAGAAGCTATGCCAAGCGGCCCAGGACCCGGTAAACCATCATTATCCTGAGTCAGAAGGCCTACCGGAGTTGCGTCAGGCGATAGCTGACTGGTATCAGAAACGGTTTACCGTGTCTCTGGACCCTGATACTGAAGTATTGCCCGTTATCGGTGCCAAAGAAGGGATTGCCCATATTCCCCTATGTTTCATTGACCCTGGGGATATTGTCCTGGTACCTGACCCGGGTTACCCGGTATACTCCATCGGTACTGCTTTAGCCGGTGGCGAGTCTCACTTCCTTCCGTTGACCGATAATTATGACTTCCTGCCCCAGTATGACAGTATTCCCTCAGATGTATTACAGAAGGCCAGGCTTCTATGGGTAAACTACCCCAACAACCCGACCAGTGCGGTTGCCGACCTGGGTTTTTTCAATAAGACGGTTAAATTTGCCCGCCAGAATGACCTGGCGGTATGTCATGACGGACCTTATACCGAGGTTGCCTTTGACGGTTATCAGCCGGTCAGTTTCATGCAGGCCGAGGGTGCCAAAGAAGTCGGGGTCGAGTTTCACTCGCTGTCCAAGAGCTACAACATGACCGGCTGGCGGATAGGAATGGTGGTCGGCAATGCAACAATGGTAGATGCCCTGAAAAGGCTGAAATCAAATATGGACTCAGGTATCCCGCAGGCCATACAATATGCTGCCATAACAGCCCTAAGGGGGCCGCAGGAATGCATTAAAGAGCATAATGACATATACCAGAGGCGCCGTGACTTGGTGGTTGACTTATTGAATGATATGGGCCTTGAAGTCAAGTCGCCTAAGGCCAGTCTCTATGTCTGGGCAAGGGTTCCCGAAGGTTATAACTCGGTGGATTTTGCCACCGATCTGCTGGAACAGGTGGGGGTGGTGGTAACTCCGGGAGTGGGCTACGGTCAGAACGGTGAGGGTTATGTACGCCTCTCATTAACGATACCTGATGCCGGGCTGGTTAAGGGATTGTCGCGATTGTCCGGGTGGCGTGATAATAAAAATAAGTTCAAGAGTAAGGCTGCTTGACATAACATTATCTCCTGGGGAATAGGGGGTAATATTACGAGAAAGACCGTTGTTACCGGTACGTCTCAGGAACAGGCATTCCTGGTATGTGTAAGTGGTAAGGGGAGGGCTGGCCGGGTTTCAGCAGAGGAGTCTCTGAAGGAGCTGGCACTGCTGGCTAGGAGCGCCGGGGCCGGTGTCGTGGGAAGACTTGTCCAGCAGTTGGCGGTGCCGACCAAGGCATACTATCTAGGCGAAGGCAAGCTCAATGAACTGTCCGGCCTGAAGAGCACCACTAATTACAACGTTGTTATTGTAGATACCGAGCTCTCACCGTTGCAACAGCGCAACCTTGAGGACCATCTGCAGGTGAAGGTAATCGACCGGGTAGCCCTGATCCTGGATATATTTGCCAGGCGTGCCCGGACTCGCGAAGGCCAGTTGCAGGTAGAGCTGGCCCAGCACCAGTACCTGGCACCTCGTCTGGCCGGCCGGTGGAGCCATCTGGAAAGGCTGGGCGGTGGTATCGGCACCAGGGGGCCGGGCGAATCGCAGCTAGAGACAGACCGGCGTCTTATCAACCAGAGGATGCACCGCCTCAAATCTCAGATTGAGGAAGTGAGGAAACGCCGCCATCTTTACCGCGAGAAACGCCAGAAAAGCGGTATCCCCGTGGTCGCCCTGGTCGGCTACACCAATGCCGGTAAAAGTACCTTGCTTAATACCCTAAGCCAGGCCGACATATTAGTTGAAGGAAGGTTGTTTGCCACGCTGGACCCGACCACGCGCCGGGTGACTCTGCCGGATAAGACTGAGATCCTGTTTACTGATACCGTGGGTTTCATCCGGAGGTTGCCGCCGACAATTATTACCGCATTCCGTGCAACACTGGAGGAATTGTCTGAGGCCAGCATTCTGGTCCATGTGGTTGACCT
>CP070645.1:1366239-1369698 GCA_020354275.1 Dehalococcoidales bacterium | reverse complement strand
TAGCTGGTGTTTCTTTCTGGCCAACTCCGCCTGGTTTGTTGTTAAAGAGCCAGATTTGATCTCTTTCTCGGAGTGGAATTTGGTCTCTATCAGTTTTAGCGAGGCCATTTCGAGCTCTCTTTCGCACAGGGGGCACTTGGCCTCGGTCTGGTTAGATAGCAGGCCGAGTTTTTCGTCAATTTCTAATAGCTCCTGGCTAAGCCAGGCGTTGCCAGATTCCAGATTATTGATTTCAGTCTGTATTCCCTGAGCTTCCTGTTTTTTCTGCTGCAGGGTTTTTTCTACCTCGGCCACATGGAGCAGGTAACGTTCTATCTGCTGTAACTCGTCTTTCAACGCGGGCAGTCTTTGTGAACTGGCCGACAGTTCAGCGATTTTATTTTCCGCCAGTTTATGCTCGGTGACCAGGGCTGCCTGGGCTCGTTCTATGGTCATTTCCAAGTCATGTTTACCCTGATTAAGACGGTTGACAAAAGCCAGTTTCTGGTTGAGCTCCTCGTTTAGCTTTCTGGTCTGGGCAAATTCCTCATAACCAGCTTCTATGGTTTCACGGCGAGATAGCAGGTCTTCGTATTCTTTGATCCGGGAGTGGTGCTGTTTGACCTGCTCATCCCAGCGTTCCAGCGCTCTGGCTGTCTCAGTAATATGTCCCTTAAGTTGGGTCAGCTGCATCTGGCAGTTGCTGAGGTGCTCCCTTTTCTGCCGCAGTTCATTCAGGGCAGATTCCTGCTCTGTTATTCTTTCTTCAATGTGGCTCAATTCCTTCTGTGCCTGTCTCAGTTCCTCTTCATAGTCCTGCTTCATGGCCAGCTCCTGGCCGATGTCGGCGAGGGTATTCTCCAGTAAAGACTTCTCGCCTTCCTGTTCTTTGGCCAGTTCCTTGGCCTGTTCTTCGAGCTCATCATATAGGGAGAGCGCCAGAATATCGGCCAGTACCTGCTTGCGTTTGGCCGGGTTGGCGACGGTAAATTCATTATCACGGCCCTGCAGCAAGAGGGCACTATTAATAAAAGTGGGGTAGTCGATATGGAGCACTTTGTTGATTGCCTGCTGCGTTTTACGGATACTGCTGTCACTAATCGAACGGAAACCATCCCCGCTGGATATCTGGAATTCCAGAATGGTCTGTCCCGATGAACGTTGTCTTTTCGGTTTGCTGTGCTTCCTGATCACCCGGTATACCTGTTGTCCCGCGGCGAATTCCAGCTCTACCTCCATTTCCGTCTGGCCGAGGTGGATGAGGTCATCGTCGCTCTTCCCCCTGGCTTCCCCCCAGAGTGCCCAGGTCATGGCATCAATCAGGGCGGATTTGCCGTTGCCATTGTCACCGCAGATGCTGGCAGTATGAATACCGTCGAAGTGGAGTGGCGGGACATTGTCCCGGTAGGGCATAAAATTACGTATGGCTAACTTTAAAGGAATCATGTCTAAAACTCCCTGCATAATGGCTGGTTTCCAACCATTTTAACACAGTAAGGGGGTAAATTATCTATATTATGCGGTTGTACTTTTAGCTATTTTAAATAAGGAGTTGAGAACAGATGAGGGGCCAGTTCGCTGACTTGGGTAGTGGTCTTACAGTTGATTATTACCTCTCCAACCATACAGGCTGGTGTGTTCCCATGGGCACGGACGGTAGTCTCCAGCGGGTAGGGGTTTCCGAAAGCTGCAGTACCGGCGCCAGGTGGGTCATTCGTCCGTAGGGCGTGTCGGTCTCAGCGGTTAGACTGCTGATTTCCTCCGGGGGGAGCATTCTCTCCCGTCCCCACCATTCATCCTGGGGTATCCTGCCCTGGCGATGAAGCAACATGCTGGACTGGGTCAGCGATACCCGTACCCGGTAACTGCCACCTTCACGGGCCCGGCGCTCAAGGGCGACCAGTGTGCCGAATGCAGCCAGGTAACCGGTGTTAAAGTCATTGACGGCAGCTGGTAGTAATCTCGGGGCACCGATACCTTCTTCGTCGGCAACGCCACTGACAACCTGCCCCAGCTGCTCCCAGCCCCGGCGTCCACTCCAGGGCCCCTCGTGTCCATAGCAGTTTACCGAGGTGTAGATTATTCCCGGGCGTACTTCAGCCAGTGCTTCGGGGTGGAAGCCTTTACCGGCCAGTGCCCCGTGGCGGTAGCTCTGGGAGAAGACATCGGCTTCACGGATCAGTGACCATAATTTCTCTTTGTCGCTGTCTTTAAGCAGGTCAAGGAAAGCGGCGCGCTTACCATGTCCGGTGTCCATATCAAATGCCCCACCGGCCGGCCTCTCTGGCGAGATTATCTTGAGCACATCGGCACCATGCTCAGCCAGGGTGCGACCACAGGTGGGTCCGGCCAGCACTATAGTCAGGTCAAGTACGCGTATACCGGATAATGGCTGTTCACCAGTGGGTAACGGTTCCGGCGTACTGTCACCGATCTTGACGATTTCAACAACAGGTAATTCCTGTAGGACTATTCCCTGGGGGTGTGACAGCCACTCGTCAGCACTGCGGACTATGGCTCCGCAAAGGCCGGCTTCAGCGAAGGCGTCTTCCAGTTCCTGGGAATCCCATCTCGATATGACATCAGGCATTGATTCGAGGTTATCTTCGCATTGCAGCAGTGCAGGTATTCTCTGCCGCCCGTAACCGTGGATGTAAAACCAGCGGCCATCCCTGGTTTTCTGGAAGCCTATCCCGTAGGCCTGCCGCTGTTGTGCCGGTGCTTGTTGCTGCCGTTGTTCTTCACCGTCTATTTTGAGATATACATAGCTCTGCAGAGTAGCCGTGGCTGCCCTGACGTCAATGGCCACCTGTTGTTTACGGCCGGTCTCCAGTTCCCACAGCTTACTGACAGCGACTCCACGGGCAGCGTGGATACCGGCGACCATCTCGCCGATCTGGAAACGGGTAGGCAGTACCGGGTCGTGACCGGTGATGGAAACCTGTTCGTCAAATCCGTCCGACCACCCGGCAATAGCCATTAGCTCATTAAACACAGCGTTATTGACCATTACCCTGCCTCCATTTTTATACTGTCATTTCCAGCTTGCACTCCTCTATGTTATCAGGTCATGTATTCATCAGGTCAGATTCCAATGAGGAAACATGCTCATTCAGAGATGGTATCAGGTCATGGGCGGTAACATCAAGACTCAAAGGCGTGATTGATATGAGGCCGGAGTTAATAGCCCAGATATCGGTTCCTTCCTCAGCACCAGTGGGATTGGCCAGCTGGTCGGGGTAGTTGGGGGAGTCTGCCGGGCGCATTCCAATAGAGTAGCTCAAGGTATCGCTGCCTTGAACCTGGGTCAACCCGACATAGCCACTGGAGCCGGTTCTTGTGGTAACAATGCCCTTGATTTGTTCCAGAGGGATGTTGGGCACATTGGTGTTTAGAATGGCTCTACCGGGCATATTACCATTTTTCACTCTCAGTGCCAGGAACCCGGCAACTCTGGAGACAACATCAAAACGCGGTTCT
>CP070645.1:1354063-1366139 GCA_020354275.1 Dehalococcoidales bacterium | reverse complement strand
CGAAATGGATTCACTTCTGGGGTGGGGTAAAGCTGAACGCAAAAATCAGATGGATAGTTACAAGGCCTCAGTGGCCCTGGGCCAGCGGTTCAGGGAATGAGTCACTAATAAGTATAATATGACCGAAAGATAACAACGAGGGAAACATAAAAATATGTCTGATAAAGACTTCATTATGGCAATTGACCAGGGAACGACGGGGACTACGGCGCTGCTGTTTAATAAAGAAGGGCTGGAAGTAGCCCGTGCCTACCGCGAAATACGTCAGATTTACCCTCAACCTGGATGGGTGGAACATGACCCGGGCGAAATCTTCCGTAGTTGTATCTCGGTAGCCGGGGAAGCTGTGCAGAAGGCAGGGGTACCTTTTTCAATGGTCAAGGCACTGGGTATCACCAACCAGCGTGAGACTACCGTGGTATGGGAACGCGTCAGCGGGCAACCGGTATATAACGCGGTGGTCTGGCAGTGCCGCCGCACCGCAGGATTATGCGACGGGCTGAAGCAGAAGAATATGGAGCCGTCTGTCAGGGAGAAGACAGGTCTGCCGATAGATGCCTACTTTTCGGCTACCAAGATTCGGTGGATTCTGGACAATGTCTCTGATGGCCAGAGACGTGCCGAGCAGGGAGAACTCCTTTTCGGGACGGTAGATAGCTGGCTTGCCTGGAACCTTACCGGGGGTAAAACGCATATTACCGATTACAGCAATGCCAGCCGCACCATGCTGTTTAACATCAATATACTGCAATGGGACCAGCACCTACTCGGTTCGCTGGATATCCCGGAGGCAATGCTCCCTCAAGTGCTGCCTTCCAGCCAGACCTACGGAGAAACGTCAGACGGACTCTTTGGTGACTCTCATATACCCGTTGCCGGTATAGCTGGCGACCAGCAGGCAGCCCTGTTCGGGCAGGCCTGTTACCACGCAGGCATGGCCAAGAATACCTACGGTACCGGCTCATTTATTCTGGTAAATACCGGTAATTACCCGGTTTTTTCCAACAAAGGCCTGGTAACCACTCTGGCATGGGGCCTTGACAATAGGGTGGTCTATGCCATGGAAGGGAGTATCTTCATTACCGGGGCGGCTGTCCAGTGGCTCCGCGATGGTCTGGGGCTGATTGCTACCGCCGCTGAAAGCGAGGCGCTGGCGGCTACCGTGCCCGATAACGGGGGTGTTTATTTCGTTCCTGCCTTTGTCGGATTGGGCACTCCTTACTGGGATATGTATGCACGGGGGACCATTGTCGGTCTCACCAGGGATAGCACCGGGGGGCATCTGGCCCGGGCTACCCTGGAGGCTATTGCATTCCAGACCCGTGACGTTGTTGATGCCATCAGTGCTGAAGCGGATTTACCGATACCGGTGTTGCGGGTAGATGGCGGTGGCAGTGTCAACAGCCTGCTGATGCAGTTTCAGGCAGATATACTGGGGATACCCATTCAACGAGCGCACATTGTGGAGACCACTGCACTCGGGGTGGCCTACCTGGCGGGACTGGCAGTGGGGATGTGGCGAGATACTGCCGAAGTTGAACAATACTGGAAAAGCACTGCGGTCTACGAGCCGAGGATGTCCCCTGATGAGCGGGAGACCCTCTACAGTAACTGGCGGCACGCGGTAGAACGTGCCCGGGGCTGGATCAAGAGTTGAACAATTATAAGGTCGTATCAGATGGGGGAGAACGTAGACGAAGATATCATTCCTAGTTTTGTTGCCTGTGGAATTCGACCATGTCAAAGGTAAACGGATTCCTTACATCCCAGCATAGCAGTCGGTGATCTTCTTTAACGATTCCGTTGACAATATCTTCGTATCGCCCGTAATCCCCGGAGCGCAGGTTGCCGTTATCGAAGTAACATAAAGTACCCTGTGGAGAGGTGAAGGCGCAGACGGTATGGCTGTAGCGGACCGGCCGCACCAGGGCGGTTACCAGAAGGGGGTTGCAGCCGGGGTTCCACCGGTTCAGTAACTCAGCCGCTAGCATCGAGAAACCATCACAGTCATCCTTCTTTTTCACCCATGTTGTTTGCGGATAACTGATGCAGTCAAACAGGTGCAGGGGGCCGTCCATTGTCCACGTGATGTCTTTCAAGCATGTTTCTATGTCTTCCAGGGAGTTTGCTGTTGGAAGGGGAGTCTTCAGATAACGGCGCTCAAAAACCCTGCGGCGTAGCCTGGACCAGCCGTAACGCCCGCTGCGAAGCCACCAGACCAGGAACCAATCCAGCACCAGGTTAATTTCCCCCTTCGCTAGCAGTCCGGTAGCTATCTGTAGTCACAATCCGCCTGGTATTCGGTAATTCAGGATTGTAGTCATCCCTTTTCTCTATCCGGTCGATAACACTCTGGTGTACCATGGCTCCCTCCGGTACTTCACGTCTCTTCCGCATCCCGAAGATTACCCAGGGGAAGACCTTACAGGAATCATGCATACTGGCACTTTTGCCATTATCCTGGTTTAGGTTGTCTCGCCAGCCATCTTTCAGCATCAAACCACTTTTTGTGGCTTTATCCATCATCCAGGCAAAAGGTATGTCGGCCAGGGAACAGCCATTACACGAGCAACCACCGCCCACCTCCGAATGGACCCCGGCAAACCAGACCTGTTCTATGACCTGCCTGGCCGCTTTGCTGCTCTCATCCCAGAGGACTATCTTATACGGTCTCCTTTTTTCATCGATAGAAATCGCCTGAAATCCGTATTTGATATCCGGGTTCAATTTCAGGTCAGGGAACCTCTTACTCAGGTTGGGCCCCAGCGCACCCACCGTGTCCCATATGCCGATGAAGTGGGGTTTGCAGACATTTGAGAATGTTTTCTGGAAACCATCGATAATGCCGAAATCCTTCTTCTTGTCCTTCTTGAAGTACATTTTGGACACATAGGGTATCAAATTCCGGCTACCTTTGTGCAGGACACCAAACTGGTGAATCATTCCCGCCAGGGCACGTGCCGTGTAGGCCCCCCGGCTGAACCCGAATATGAATACCCTGTCTTTCGGCTCGAAGGTGTCCATGAGATACTCATACCCGTCCTCGATATTCTGCCGGATACCATAACCAAAACCCATCCCCAGCCCGATGCCGACCAGCCGGCCGAACCTGCGGCCGAAGAAACTGAATGTCCCGACGCCGGGATCGTAGAAGGCGACCTGCCTGTCATTTCGTATAATCGTTTCGAATGTTTTGACTACATTGGTGTTGTGCCTGCGGTACTCGGCATTGGTGCCATCGTAACAAACAACGATATTCTTACTCATATTGCCAGTCATCCTCCTTCTACTACTAAAGCGCCCTCAAAACATATATTCCGGAATGTTTTTATGGTGGAGGTAGGTCATACAGATGAACTAGAGTCTAGTTCTCCCGGGAGTGTTTGTCAATATTCCAGGGGTGGTAAAAAAGGGCTATAAAGTGAGCACTGGAATGCCATAATTTAGGGTTATTTGCTGGAATATTTTATTTCGTTTATTATCTCCCTATACTGTAAATCCAGGAGGAGACTGTAATGGAGACGGTAGAATTGGCGGAACTCATTAAAGGCCGGCGCTCGATACGCGTCTGGCAGGAGAAACCGGTGCTAGAAGAACTGTTGGTGCAGGCAATTGAACTGGCTACCTGGGCGCCCAACGGTGCCAACCGGCAGAACTGGTATTTCTACATCATATTGAACAAGGATACTATTGCGGCTATTGCCGATGCCTCGCAGGCGGGCAGGAGTTACATGGCTTCCTGGCCGGAGATGGCACAGGGAGGATTAGCACCTTCATCCAGTACATCACCAGTATCCTCTCCTCCTCCTGCACGGCGACCGGGTGCTCTGGGCAGTGCCCCCGCCCTTATCGCCGTGGGCACCAGTCAAATCGAAAACCCGATGGATAAAGTATACCTGGCACGGGAGAAGGTGGATGAGAGGGCCGGGCAGATGCTCCGGTGGAGTAATACGGTAAATCCACGTATTCAATCGGTGGCGGCGGCTATTAGCTACCTGCTTCTGGTGTTACACCAGATGGGGCTGGGTGCCGTATGGATGACCGGTCCGTTACCGCAGGCAAAGGGAGACATAGAAAAAATACTGGGTACTCCGCCAGAAATGGATATCATCGCCCTGATACCGGTCGGATACCCGGCAGAAAGCCCCACCAGGGAGAGACGGCCAGTCAGTGAAGTCTGTGAAGTAGTTAAATAGCCAGGCTGGTCAAGCCCCAGAGAAATCGCTGAAGCAGGTTTTCATCCGTGACAGGCTATGTAGCCTGACTAGAGGACGGTGTAAACCCGGTAAGTGACACCTGCCGGTGTCAGGTTCCCGATACCAACCGTTACGATACGGTTCAGCCAGTCGTATTTCTTCGACCCTGTCTCAAGTACCGGTGTAACCCGGAAGTAGTAATCTGATGAGTTGACGGGTTCACCGCTGATTACCCTGAGGGCGACATCAGAAGGCATTTCGTTAATACCTTTGAGACAGCAGTAGATCAGGTGGTTGTCATCGGTGCGAAGGGCAGCCCGGACGTCCAGTTCCACCACCTGGTCAGTCCGGCGGATGAACCAGTCGCCCCCGCCGGGAAGCACCCCCCCTTTTATCCTGGGGCCCTCGAATGTGCCGCCTTTAATGTAGATAATCTGCCGGCTGCCGTGCGGTGTCACTCCCACGTCAATGGTTTCCGACCAGTCAGCATAGGCAGCTACATCACACAGGAACTCGGTCTTAAGCTCTGACATTTGCTACTCCTCCCGGTGAATTAACAGGGCTATTTTACAGGAGGATGTAATTTATTGGTAGCTTGCAGTAATAGCATGCATGTTTTTATAAAATTCCCTGATAACTGCATAAAAAACCAGTCATTTTGATAGTATATTTTAGTTATTTAGACGGGATATAGTCAGGGCGTAGCCCGTTCCTCAATGAATGCAAGCACCTCATCATCGTTTACTGAACGGCCGGTGAAGGTGCAGGCATTCTGCTGGGCAATCCACAGGGCGGCTTCAGCTATCTGCTCGGGGGTCTTCATCCTCTTCAGTTCCTCTTCGCTGAATGCCCGTCTCTTGAAGACCTCCTTGAAGCCGTCGGTGGTAACGCCACCGGTAGGATAGAGGTCGTTGACGGCGATGTTGTATTCCTTAACCTCCTGGGCCAGCCCCCAGCAGAAGAGCTCTATCCCTGCCTTGGTGATGCTGTAGCAGACCTCACCCGGTGGTGCCTGCCTTTTGGCGGCAATAGATGTCATACATATAATATTGCCGCTTCGCTGGGCCATCATGGTTGGCAGTACCGCCTTGGTGCAGATGAAGGTGCCACGCAGATTGACCCGCATCATCAGGTCCCAGCGTTTGACGGACAGTTCAGCCACCGTGGAATTGATATTGGCCGCCGCGTCATTGACCAGTATGTCAATCCTGCCGAATTCATCGACAACCCGCTGTGCCATCCTCTCCACGTCCTCATCGACTGTTATGTCCGTCCTGACGGGGATGGCTGTGCCGCCGGAGGCACGGATTTCGTCAACGGTCTGGTGTATCGTGCCGGGGAGCCTGCTTTGCCCCTCCTTCTCGGTACGGGCAACCACCACTACGGCTGCACCCTCCCGGGCAAGGGTGAGACAGATCTGCTTGCCGATACCCCGGCTGCCCCCGGTAACTATGGCTACTTTCCCTTCCAGTTTCATTTTTACTTCCTCTTATTAGACTTTATTTAATTATGTTTGGGACTCTAGCTCGATCTGGAGCGCATTAAGTATCCTGGCCACCATACCGTAATAGCCGATGGCTGCAGTAAGTTCAACAATCTCGGGTTCGACCAGGAAGGCCCGGAGGTCGTTAAACGTCTTATCATTGACACCCGTGCCCTGCGTAACCTCATCGGTGTACTGCAGCACGGTACGCTCCTGGTCATTGAATTCCGCCGATGTGGCCCAGTCCGGTATATCGTTAACCTGCTGCCGGCTGACTCCGGCGCGTAATGCAATGGGAGTATGTTTGACCAGTTCATAATGGGCATTTGTCAGATTGCCCACGCGGAGAACGGCAAGCTCACGCAGTCTGGCGGAAAGCCCCTCCCCCCGGAGGATCGAGTTACCCAGTCGCTGGAAGTTAAGGCCGATGTGGGGGCAATGCGCCATTACCTTGTTCAGGTTCAGAACCTGAGACCCCTGGTCTTCCAGCTTTTGATATGTTTCTCTTATCAGGGGATGGGCCTGGTCTTTCTCCACCAAGCTGATACGCTGCATCTCAACCTCCTTTTTTCAGTTGGCTTATCTGCTTGAATGCTCTACCGTGCGGCCATACCGCCGTCAACAGGGATGGTCTGCCCGGTGATAAATGATGACTCCGGTGATACCAGAAACAGAACGGTGCTGGCCGTTTCTTCCCCTTTACCGTGTCGCTTGAGGGGCACCCTTTCTTCGACGGTGCGTAACCTCGCCTCGGTCATCATGTTGGCCACCATAGGCGTATCCATAAGGCCCGGGGCGACGCAGTTTACCCTGATGTTGTGTCTGGCCAGTCCGACGGCCAGGCACCTGGTAAGGGCGATGACCCCTGCTTTGGAGGCGGAATAGGCATATAAGTTGTGCGAGTGGTAAGCAGCCATGGATGAGTTATTTACTATTGCCCCGCCCCCGTTCTTTATCAGCTCGGGAACGGCAGCCTTGCACACCAGCAGCACGCTTTTCAGGTTAAGGTTCATGGTGAAATCCCAGTCCTCGACCGAGACAGCCAGGCCGTTCTCCCCCCGGGCACCGCCAACGTTATTGAACAGTATATCCAGTTTACCGTACTGAGAAACCGTTGCCTCTACCAGTTTCTGCGCATCGGCTTCCTTGAGGACGTCCGCCTGGACCGCGATGGCTTCACCGCCTTGGCTGCGAATCATACTTACCGTTTCCTCGGCGGCCTCAAGGTTTCGGTCGATGGCGGCTACCCTGGCCCCTTCTCTGGCAAACAGGATGGCGGTGGCCCTCCCGTTGCCTATCCCCGGTCTTATTGAACCGGCACCGGCCACTATGGCTACTTTGTCCTTTAACCTCATTTGAGATCACCTCCTTTAATAGTGATCAGGAATATAAACTCGAATCCTGAACACTGTGCTAGTTTGATGAGAGACTCCTTACGAAGACTGTCTCGGTGACGATAATCCATCTTCTACCGTCATAGAAGTGCCACAAGAACTGACCGAGTTCCTCGAGTCCAAACTTCCTGTAGAATGACATGCCCTGGTAGTGGAACGACGAGGCGTACAGGTGGTAACCCGCCACACCCCGGCTGCGAAGGTAGTTTTCATACGCCGTCATAAGGGCACTGCCGATGCCCCTTCTACGCCACTTACGGTTAACGCCTATGTGCAGGTGTGCCGGGTATTCTGCAGGGTCTACGTAGGGGGCTCTGGTAATTGTTGGAACTCGCTCCGACCTAATGACTTTAATCAGCCAGAATGGAAGACCGTATCCGCCTGTTAAGAGACGTTTCCGGCGCAGGTGGTGGGTGTGGGTGGCCTGCCGTTTTTCGGTGGCCTTCGTGTCAACGGCACCGAGCAGGTTACCGATGACGGCGCCGTCGGACTCCGCAATAAACATGCTCTCAGGTTCGAGGTCATAGTAATGTGATACGCTATCAGCTAAGTATTCTCTGTAGCCGGAATACTTACTCGCCAGATACGGGCGTCCAAACTCATCTTCGCCAGCCAGTTGGCGTACTGCCTGACGGTCTGAAGACCGGTATGGCCGGACAGTAAATTCTGCACCGACTGCCTGGTTATCAGAACGTAACGATGCTGTCATAATGGGGTATTATACCACCAACTCGGTCAGACAATGAACCGTGGTATAACCTGAACAGAGAGGACGGGTATGATTGTCAGGTCTCTAGATAAGCTGGCTGGCCTTCAGGCCGAGCCAGGCTATGGACTTGGGAATACCGAAGATTTCTGACATTTTGTCTATGTCATGGCACTCTGGCCACTTTTCCCTTGCCCACTCCGGGGGCATCATAAGGCATCCGGCAAAATGGTCGGCCAGAAACTCGTTGAAAGAACCTTTATTAGACCCGATTTTCTTAAATACCGGACTGGTTTTACAGTGGGCAAGGATATGGAAGGCTTCATGGAAAAGGCTGAACCTCTTCCGAGCCGGCGTGTCATTTTCGTTAAGGTGTACCACCCATCTATCACTGAAGCGCCAGATGGCAGCATGGTATACATTTAAGGGGACCTCGCGGACTTCTATGCTACGATCAGTATCAAAGAGGGCAATAAGTACGTCCGGTACCGGTGGAGAGTGTATGTTCCCCAGATCCCGGACTTTTTTAGCCAGCTTTTCGGTTAGTTTGAATACAGCCCTGAGCTTGGGGCATTTCATCAATTCAACATGAGCAGGCTCAGGGCCATTAAAGGATAATTCATCCTTTTCTATAAAAGTGTTCATCCTGGCCAGGTAGTCTTTTACATCATCTAAACACTGGCCACTTTCTGCTAGGAGCCTGCATTTGTCATGTAGAGGGCATTGCTCCCCATCACCGCTACTGATGTATGACCAAAGTGTCGATTCCCACCTAGGAGTTTCCCGCTTCATACCGTTTTCTCCTACGCCTTTCGATCAAGTCCTCGATCATGGTGATAAGGTCCTCATCGAGTTCAGCGGGATACTTCTGGCGAGCGTATTCACGGAACTCTGGCCATTCAGCATGTCCTGTCTCAGCTACTAGGGGTAAATGGCCGGCGAGCGAAAGTATCTTTTCAAGAGGTACCCCGCTATATTCAGCCAACTTACGGCAGGACCTAGTACTCGGAATATCCATTCGAGCAAGCCAACGGCTGATGGTAGCATGGCTAACACCTAAATCATTGGCTAGCTGGCTGGGTAACCGTCTTCGGCGACGCATTAACTCCTTTAAAAATGATACTAAAGGAACATCTTGTGTACTCACGTGCTATATTCTAACATATACTAACCTCACTTGCAAATACTGATAAAAGCAATTCAAAAATACTGTTTTTAGGTTTGCCCGCATCTGTTGACATTGGTTATATGGCAAACTATAATACGCGACGGGTGTCCCTATGGGGACATTATATGGGAACACAGGTAATATTCATAGCATAGTTGGTATATTGTTGTAAATAGCCTGTTGTTTCAGTGGTCTTGAGGAGCCCTAAAAATGGCAGCGACGGATTTCTGGCTCGTTCTTCTTAGCGGGGTGGCCATCGGGTTAATGTTGAGCATATCTTTACGGTGGGTTGGCGGGAAACTCTTAGCGGGAAACACCAAGAAGGCTGGTAGCGATACAGGCAGGACCGAGAAAGAAGTAAAGTAAGGCCTAGCAATCAGTTAGCAGGCTGACAATTCATTTTAAGTCACTGTCATAGAAAATTTTAGGGTGACAGAGGAGGTACAGCAATGAGCCGATGAAGGTGATGGCAACTATGGCTATACCCCATATCCATTTTCGTCCCCCTAAAACCTTCTCCCTTTCCGCCAGATCGTTAAGTAGCATTATTGCCAGCACCCAGTGCAATATACCGAACAACACGAGTGCTATAATCCGTTCTGGTTCCATTATGCTGGTCTTTCTAGCTTTATTTGCCAGTCCGATTATATAGGATAAGGTTCAAGAAAACCAGATGGGTAAAGCTGGATAAGGACGGGGCCTGACGGAGATTTCAAAAAGAGGGGCCAATAAAAAATGGCCGGGCTTCATGGTTACGGCTCAACCCTCCGGCGTATAAAGGTGTTTCTGAAGGTGGCCAGCTGGCAGACTGTGCCATCGGAATCAATATACGGCGAGGCCATGACCTCATAGACCTTGCCGTCTGGAAAGGTGTATTCCCATCTTACAGTTCCACCATCTGTCACATCGGGTAGTTTGCAGTCTTCGCATGGCTGGCCGAGGTTATGCAGGTACTGGTAGCAGTAAGAGCCTGCGCCCTCGCCAAAATCTCTTATCATACTAGGGTTTACATAACGTACTTCATAGTCCGGGGTGGTAATAATAACGCCATCCTCCATTCCGGAGATTATTTCAAACCATTTATCTCTTTCACTATTTAGAAGGGTTTCAAGCCGGACCTGCTGTTCGGACTTGTTCCGTATGATTCCGGTAAGGACTCCCATAATCCCGGCAATAACCGTGAAAAGAATCATTCTGAGCAGAGGGTCAGGGAAAGGGGATATGAAAATAGCACGGGGAAGGAAAATCATGAAGCTGACCAGGGTAACGATTACGGCACCCCTGACCCGGCCGGTATAGCCGGCATAGACTATCGGTGCCAGGAACAAAAGGCGGTGTATGTCGTGTATTCCGTAGAAGAATTGCAGGCGTATTGCCTCCCACGCTGCCCAGTCAACAAGTTCTCCAAAATAGTAAAACAGGGTGCAGAATATCAAAAGTAAAGGCAGGATGAATAACCTGAAATTAGATCTGCTGTTTTCATCCTGCCTTAACCTGTTTGAATTGGTTCTTTTATTCTTTTGCTCTGACATTGTTATCTGCGGTTCGTATGGCGAAATCGCTGAGCAGTAGCTACTTACTTGTACTCGGTTACTGCCCTGATGCCCTTCTCCTGGGCGACTCGCCTCGCTCTCGCCTCCTTTATGGCAGCATAGACACCACCAATGTTCAGGTACCAGACGAATGCCACCGGGATAAGTACGATGGGTATTACCAGGACCAGTGCTAATATGATCTGCCACTCCATTTCGATTCCTCCTTTTTATTTGCTTTTAGCAAGCGATTTTAATTGGCTTCTACCAACCTGGACTATGCTGTCTTAGGTGCCTTTTCTCGAGCAGCTCTCTTCTCTCGCGCTTCTTTGAAAGCAGCGTAAGCACCGCCGATGTTCAGGTACCAGACGAATGCTGCCGGGAAAAGAATGACGGGTATTGCTACCACCAGCGCTACTATTAGCTCCCACTGCATTCCGCTCACCTCCTTTCTTTTACTCCCTTCTTTGCCCTTTCCTTACCTCCACTATCAGCATACCACCAGGTTGGTAAACCGCACTTCCGTCGCGATACCTATTTGCTGATACCAAAAACACCTAAACTGCCACTTAACACTACTATGCTTTACACTTAGTGGTAATTGTTACGTTTAGGTAGATATACCTAACAGAATTTGTGGGTTTTGCATCAGTTACCTAAAAAGCTATTGGAAGGAGGAATTCAGCAAACAGCAGCAATATAAAGTGAAAGCTAAAGGAGCAAGTAGCCAGACTATGGCTGAGTTGAGATTAGCCTGGCTACTTGCTTTAAAGGTACTGTCAACTTTATATTATTTGTATTTCCTGAGTACTGGCTGTCTGGTAGATGGTTAGACTGCCAGTGACACCATCTACCAGACAACATACTCCAGTCCTATCCGGTCATGTTACCTCTATCTCGGCCGGTTCGGCGTGGTCAGTCATAGGTAAGAACCGGTAGGCCAGCCAGATTACGAGTATGGCATCGGCGACAAGTGCTGCCGAGATGGCCACTTCCATCCAGTAAGGGAAGTAGGTGAATCCCGGGCGCATGGATAGTGCCAGCATGCTTATGTTGAAGCGGTTGAAAACCAGCCCCAGTACAACCAGCAATGCACTCCAGAATATCGCGCTCCGACTCTGTCTTATGCTGGACATGGAGAGGAGGATTATGGGTAGAACTACTCCGATGATTATTTCACCTCACCAGAGTAGGTTCTGCGGGTATGCCGTGAATATCAGCCCCAGGTCTCCTCTTGCTGTCAGGTCCACCAGTTTCAGCAACAGGTAGATGCCGAGAATATAGGGAATCGCTTTGCCCAAACCACTGAGAATATCTAGTGATAACTTGTGGCCAAAGGCTCTGGTGCTGAGTGTCGACTCAAAGATTATCATGGCAGGTTCCACGGCTATGGCCGAAGTCAGGAAAAGAATGGGTAGTATTGGCGTGTACCACAAGGCATGCAGTTTTTCCGGCATCATCAGCAACATTGAACCCAGAGAGGACTGGTGCAGCGTTTAGAGAACAACATTTGAATAAGGATAACTGGTATCACTACCGCTAACGCCAATATGACATGCCACGACATAACCAATCCCTCCTGTTAAAAGATTCCCGG
>CP070645.1:1350795-1353963 GCA_020354275.1 Dehalococcoidales bacterium | reverse complement strand
GACCGGGAACCTTCATCCCCTCCTTATAATCGAGGGGAATCCGCCAGCGGTAGTCATCTATCTTATCTAAAACCTCAACCCATGGCATGGACATGCTTTGTTCCCTCAAATATCAAGCAATACTTGAGCCCTGTAGCCGTCATCCTTATCTATTTTCAGCATATGGTAGGTAGCCGCCTTTACACCCGTTTTTAGCCTGTGCCTGGTGGTGTCCACTGCTTCTCCACCAGCTACTGCCTTAAGATTGGTATCGGTCAGCTGCTTAATGTCAAACACCTTGAATAATATATTCTCGGTATCAAAGATATAAATAAGCTCGTTTAACCACCTGACCAGCAGACTCTCCCGGTCCTGAGCTTCAACCTCAATATTTCTATACCGGACTTCCTCTATATCTTCCAACTCTGTAATCAGACTAAACAACGCTTTGCCAGCATTAGCAAATACCATATCAATACTGGCACCATAAGCAATAATACCGACATCTGCGGTGTGTTCTAACAATTCAAAATCATTAACCAAGAGCAGCCATTTTCTATTGAAAATTATTCTACAGTCTGGTATACTGGATTTTTACCAATAAATTATATCACTTACCGTCATAAACATAAATAACATTAACAGTATTTCGTAGGCAGTAACATTGGTAGTCAAGTACAAGGAGAAATTACGCATTCCCCGGCAAACCCCCCGAGAGTACCATAGAACGGAATAGTAATCATAGGCGGCAATTAAGACTGGTGCCAATGGTACACGGCGTTAAATGGCCGATCCAGATTCCTTGACAGGCCTGCATGACAGTGTTACGATATATCGTGATATAATTTAAGAGGCCTAAACATGGTATAAATATACCGGATTTGCTATTAAAGCATTACCATAAGGGAGTAATTAAAAGCAGTTAGTTATACATGAAAATATTAATAAGATTGGTCATTTTCATTCGAGAAAGCTGGTGGTTATTGGTCATCGCCTTCCTCTGCCAAACGGCAACCACAGGCTTCAGTCTGGCTGTGCCCAGGTTACTGGGGGACGGTATTGATGATGTCCTCAGCCAAGGAACGCGTACCGGCCTTATCATAGCGGCTGGTGCCATACTGGGTGCACTGGCACTAAGGGGGGCCTTCGCCTACGGACAGACCTGGTTCAGCCAGCTTGTCTCTCAAAAAACATCCTACACCATCCGGAACAAGCTCTTCAATCACCTGCAGAAGCTCAGTTACAGTTTTCATGACCAGGCTCAAACGGGGGAGCTGATGTCGCGGGGTACGGTAGATATTGCAGCAGTACAGATGTTCTTCGGCAATGGACTGCTGGGCATAACCCAGATAGTTATCATGTTTACCGGAGTATCCTGGCTGCTGTTATCAATGGACTGGAAGCTGGCACTACTATGCATGACAGTCGTTCCCCTGGTTGGCTGGAGGTCTATCTACTTCCGTCGCCGGCTTGAACCCCTGTGGATGAAAATCCAGGAACTGATGGCGGCACTGGGGACTGTACTCGAGGAAAGCCTTACCGGCGTCAGGATAGTCAAGTCTTTCACGCGTGAAAAAGAGGAAAACCAGAAATTCACCACCCGCGCCACCGACCTCTATAACCAGCAGATTGGTGTTGCCCGGGTAATGGCTGTCAATGCACCATTTCTTCTATTCCTAATGACGATACCGACTGCACTGGTCATTTGGTACGGCGGCCGCCAGGTAATAACCGGCGACCTCACCATAGGCCATGTTACCCAGTTTATCCTGTACCTGAACATGATGCTAATGCCTATCCGGCGCCTGGGTTTCATGGTTAACATGCTTTCCCGTACACAGATGGCAGGACAGCGCATCCTGGAGATACTGGATACCCAACCGGCTGTTCTGGAAAAACCGGACGCCGTCGACCTGGGCAGATTAAAGGGCCAAGTTACCTTCGAAAATGTCAGCTTCAGT
This sequence comes from Dehalococcoidales bacterium, assembly GCA_020354275.1. GTDB lineage: Bacteria > Chloroflexota > Dehalococcoidia > Dehalococcoidales > UBA2162. The sequence continues at coordinate 1,352,023 of CP070645.1, read as the reverse complement.
TACGACTCAACCGGCCCGGCGCTCGAAGACATCAGCTTCAACGTCCAACCCGGGCAACTGGTGGCACTGCTGGGTGGATCGGGCAGTGGCAAGAGTACCATCAGCAAGCTGATATCCCGGTTCTACGATGTAACCAGCGGACGAATCACTGTTGACGGTACTGACATCCGCGATGCCACTCTGGCTTCACTGAGGAGAAACGTGATTACCTGCCAGCAGGATATCTTCCTGTTCTCAGATACTATCCGGGATAATATTGCCTACGGGTCAGTAGAGGCAGACTCCGATCAAGTAGAGGTTGTAGCCAAGGCGGCCAGTCTCCACGATTTTGTAATCAGCTTACCTGAAGGTTATGACACCTGGGTCGGTGAAAGGGGCATCACCCTCTCCGGCGGTGAGAAACAACGTCTTGCCATCGCCCGCACCCTGCTGATGAACCCCAGTATCCTGCTCCTTGATGATGCCACTTCCAGCGTGGATGCCGGGACGGAACACCTTATCCGCCAGGCCCTGGGTGAGCTTATTAAAGATCGCACTACTTTCATAATCACCCACCGTCTGCCAATTATCAAGAACGCCGACCTTATTCTACTGCTCGATAAAGGGCGCATTATTGAGATGGGCAATCACGAAGAACTGATGGCCAAGGAAGGCCATTATTATCATACATATCAGTTACAGATAGCAGTATCTGACGATTTTATAGAGGATACTTAAGGGAGGAATATCTATGTTTCACGGTGGCGGTGGCCCACCAATGGGAGGTCCAGGTATGGGAGGCCCGGGTGGCGGGCGAGGCAGAGGACGTGGCGGCCCCGGCGGGGGTCGCGGCGGCGGACCGCCTGGTTCCAGGCGCCTCGCCAGTTCCCTTGACGCCGATTACGAAGAAGAACTGGGCAAAGTCTACGACAGCAAGGTTATCGCGCGGCTGCCCAAATACCTGATTCCAGTCTGGAAACCACTGGGAATAGGTGCATTGGGCATGCTTATCACCACCGTTGCCCACATAGCCACACCTCTGCTGGTAGCCAAGGCTACTGATGATTACATACTGGCTGGGAACCTCAGTGGGCTTAACATAATTGCTATCGTCTTTGTCATAATAGCGCTTTCCATCTGGGGCGGCGAATACCTGCACCATCTCGGACTGGCGATTGCAGGACAGAGGATACTCTATAGAATGCGCACCGAGATGTTCAGCCACCTGCACCGTCTCTCCATGGCCTTC
>CP070645.1:1348046-1350695 GCA_020354275.1 Dehalococcoidales bacterium | reverse complement strand
TGTATCTCTAAAAGGTTCATCCTGGAGGTTCTGCTCCAGTTCCCTAGGTTGATATTCCAGATAGGGTCGGATATTAGGCTGGTTCGGTTTGGGTTAAGCGGGTAATTATTGGCGTGGTTGAATATAATGTTGCTGCTCTTGATGGTGCGGTTGATTGCTGTTCAGGATGCTAGACCTGCTTACGCTTCCATCTTCCCAGTTTGAAGTATACCGAGTAGATAACTGCTCTTATGACTATCGCGGAAACTATTCCCCAGCGTACACCGTAGACACCCAGGTTGGTGACTTTGGGGAGGAAGTAGGCCATTGGTACCTGCACACCCCATAGTGTTACCAGGGTGGTGATCATTGGCGGCCAGGTATCGCCAACGCCATTAAGACAGTTGGCCAGGACCATGACAAGGCCGAATACTGCGTAGCTGACAATTTCTATCCTTAGGAAGGTACTGGCTATCTTGACCAGGTCTGGTTGGGAATTAAAGATGCTGACGATATACTCAGCCCAGAACCATATTGCCAATGAACCGACGAGCATAATGATGGAAAACATGCCGGCTGCCAGCCATCCGGTCTTCTCGGCCCGTTCGGGTTGGCCTGCCCCCAAGTTTTGCCCGGCCAGTACACCCGAAGCCTGACCTACTCCCATGGCTGGCATGTGCAGGAACGTGTCTACCCTCTGCACCAGGCTATGAGCGGCCACGGCCAGGGTACCGAAGGGAGCGACCAGCCACATCAATACAAAGTTGGCCAGGTTTCTTTCTAGGCCGGTGATTGAGGCAGGGATACCGATCTTGACAATACGCCATACGATTTCACCGTCGAAGCGAAAATTTTTCAAAGTGGGTTTTAAGCGGGTTCTACCGCTGAAGAGGAACCATAACATGATAACCGCCCCAACTCCCTGAGAGGCGATATTGGTGGCAGCGGCGCCACTGACGCCCAGACGGGGGAATATCGACCACCCGAAGATAAGAAATGGGCAAATGGCTGTATGCAGGATCCTGGTGCCGATGGTTATTTTCATCGGATTAACGGCGTCACCGGCAGCCTGCATGGTACCCTGGGCCATCATCCCGAAGGACATGAAAATCGAGCCGGCGAAAACGATGCGCATGTAGGCCGTGCCTTCGCTGACAACATCAGCCTCTACCCCTAACAGTCTCAGGATTGGCGAAGCAAAGGCGATCCCTACTATAGCCATTACCACAGCGAAGACGGCACTGATGACTAATGCCTGCTGGGCGATATGATTGGCCCCTTCAAAATCTTCAGCGCCGACAAAGCGGGCCAGCATAGCCCTGGTTCCGGTGTTGAGACCCATTCTGGCGGCATTTATCAGCATAACGGCGGTACCAGCGACGCCGACCCCGGCAATGGACGCAGCCCCCAGCTTGCCCACCCATATCATATCTATAGTGGGCCCTAGCATTTGTATCAGGCCGCTTACCGTCATCGGCCAGGCGAGTCCCCATATGTTGCCGGCGATGCTGCCCTTTGTCCAATCCCTGTCGAAAGAAGCTCTTCTACCGCCAGGCCCTTCCATCCTGCCCGGAGGACCCCCTCTGCGGCCGGGGCCTCCCATCTCATCCATCGTAAACAATCATCCCTTTCCCGATCTGAAACGCAAACATATAAGTCGTTTGAGTCCTAATTATAGCAGTCTGTGACCGTGTTGTCTTTTTTCATTCAAATATGTATGTTTATTCCATTAACTTTGCATCTTGAAGCGATATGGGCTACAATGCGGTAATATTTTTTAACGTTACCTGAGCAGGCAATATGATATATAATATTGGGAATTTTAAACTTGAGGTAGAAAGAAATTGAAAACAGATTTTGCCAAAATGGATCGGGCTTTTAATCCCCAGTGTGTAGTTGTAATCGGAGACAAAATGCCCTATATGTGGCTGCGTGGGCAGAGTGAATTTAAGGGGAAACTCTATTCCGTGCAGATAGACCCCAATGAGTTCGAGGGAATCAAGGCTTTAGGGGTGGAAAACTTTACTAGCCTGGCGGATGTCAAGGAGCCCGTTGACCTGGCAATTGTCGCCGTACCCCGGCCGGTGGCCCCCCGTATCCTGGATGATTGTATCAGTAATAACGTTGCCGCTGCCCATTTCTTTACCTCGGGCTTTGCTGAGACCGATACCGAGGAGGGGATAAGACTGGAGAGCATGCTAAAAGAAAAAGCCGAGCAGGCCAATTTCCACCTGGTCGGCCCCAACTGCATGGGTATCTTCAATCCAGGGGTTGGGATTAGACAGAGCGGGGGACAGTATACTGGTATTACCGGGCCGGTGGGCTTTATCGCCCAGAGCGGTACCCATGCTATTGCTTTTTCCCAGGAGGCACATCTCCATGGGATAGACATTAGCAAGTCGGTCAGCTTCGGCAATGGAACGGTGCTCGATTCCACCAATTACCTGGAATATTTTGACCGTGACCCCGGCTGTGAGATTATCGGAATGTATCTGGAGGGGGTCAAAGACGGGAAATGGTTCTTCCAGGTGTTGAAAGATATAACTGCCCACAAGCCGGTGGTGATATGGAAGGGGGGACGTACCGAAGACGGCGGTAGAGCAATCAGCTCGCATACCGGTTCGCTGGCGGTACCTCAGGCGATATGGGAATCGGCGGTCAGGCAATGTG
>CP070645.1:1344836-1347946 GCA_020354275.1 Dehalococcoidales bacterium | reverse complement strand
CGCCGGTATCAAAGCCGGTCATGTTTCCCCGGACCAGTTTTACCCGCTCCTGTACTTCTACTGGCTGCATATCCAGTTTTTCCCGGCATTTCCTGAGCATGTGGGTAGAAAGGTCCAGGCCGGTTATATCGCACCCGGCAGTGGCGGTTGGTATCAGGACACGCCCGGTCCCGCAACCGAGTTCGAGGGTGCGGCCGTTTGATTTCCTGGAATAGTCTACAAAGAAGTCGATGTCTTTGACGCGGGCGTGGTCATACGCGAAGTCATAGTACTCGGCTGTGAACTCAAATTCTTCGTATCCCCCGTATTTGTCTGTCACGTTTTACCGCCTGGTTTTTATGGGCTTTTCATATCTCTGCCAGGAGAACCGTATAGTTTTCGCCGTAGGCCTTGGCGCATTTCGGGCAGGTGGTATAGAAGAAATACAGTTTTTTCATCTCCTTACCCTTGTCCTTAACAGAGGCTGTCATTTCTCTGACCCACTTGCCCGTGTTGCTGTAGCCGCCTTTAAAAACCCTGGTTAAAAAGGTCCCCGATATTTTTGCCGTCTCTGCATCGGGTACCGGTTTGGTGACGGCGATATAGATATCACTTCCCCAGAGGGATTTTTCGTCCGAGAGCATCAGGGGCTGGGTGGTAGCGGCATCTGCCGCCTCAATCATTCCCATGGTTCTAGTCATCACCCTGCCCATGTTTATCGGGATGTGGAAGAAGCTGATGACATGGCTCTTGATAAATAATTTATCTTCCCATGTTATCTCCTTCTCGTCCCACGGCTCCGGGTTAAACCGCGGGCAGCAGCCGGTTTCTCCCTGTTCGTTAAGTTTGACCATTGTTACTATCCTCCTTCTTATCACGATAGGAGTGTACTTGGTATATATTTTTCTGTGGTGTAACTGGTGCTGTATTCCTGCGGTTACTGCGTTATGATATTGCAGACCCTGTCTGGAGGTGACCTAAGAAATTCTAGAGTTCCTGCCTGCCCTCAAGGGCTCGGGTGAGGGTGACATCGTCGGCGTACTCCAGCTCGGTGCCGAAGGGCAGTCCCTGGGCGAGGCGGGTAACTTTAATACCCAGCGGTGAAATCAGGCGCTTAAGGTACATGGCGGTTTGTTCCCCTTCAAGGTTGGTATTGGTGGCCAGGATTACTTCATTAGTCTGGTTATTATTTAGCCGTTCCAGGAGTTCGGTGATTCTGATATCCTTGGTGCCTATCCCTTCGGTCGGGGAGATTGCGCCGTGGAGTACGTGGTAAATCCCCCTATAAATCCGGGTGTGCTCCATGGCCAGAATATCCTGCGGTTGCTCAACAATACAGAGCTGGCTCCGGTCGCGTTCCTCATCGCGGCAGATACGGCACGGATTTGAGTCAGTGACGTTAAAACAAACGGCACACAGTGTTATTTCCCGTTTTACCGATAGTATCGCTTCGGACAGTTGCCGGGATTGCTCTTCGGGGGCGCGGAGCAGGTAATAGGCAAGCCGCTGAGCGCTCTTGGGGCCGATGCTGGGTAGCCTGCTCAGTTCCTGGATGAGCCTGTTTATTGGTTCTGAGGTGGGCATGGAGTCCTGGTTCAATGCCACTTCTCCTCTGTGTATTTCTTAAACTTAAATCTTAGGTAAGACCGGGAATCTTGATACCACCGGTTAGTCCTTTTAGCTGTTTGGATGCCACCTTCTGTGATTTATTGGTGGCTTCATTTATTGCTTTTAGTATCAGTTGTTCCAGCTGTTCTGGTTTATCGGGGTCAATCACCTTGGGTGATATTTTTATAGATAATATTTTCTGCTGGCCGTTGATGGTTACTTTAACGGCACCTTTGCCGGAATCGGCTTCGATGATGGTATTATTGAGCTCCTTCTGGGCTTTATCCAGCTGTGACTTTAATTGCTGGGCCTGTTTCACCATATCCAGATTCATTTTTCCTCCATGTCAGTAATTTGGGCACCCAACTTTAACGCTGCCTTCACCAGGTGATTTTCCTCTAAAATGCATCTTACCTTACAGGGATATCCCAGGTAGCTGCTGATAACCTTTTCTGCTACCTGATGGTTATCTGCCTTCTCAATCTGCTCTTTGTGGTATGGGTATCTGAAGGCCAGGGCAACTATGTTATTCTCCAGAGTTACCGGTCTGACACCGGCGCTCCTGAGTATAGCAATGGCCGGGGTCTTCTTGGTATCCTGCGGGGCCTGCTCGATAACCTGTCTCCAGTTCAGTCTCAACTTCTCGATTTCACCACCCACTTCGACAAATTGTTCCGGGATAATATTGGCAGTTTGTGGGGTTTTTACTTCAGGGATATTATCTACGGTTTCTGTGGTTTCCGGGGTTTCCGGGACTTCCACCTTGTTGATTCTGGCTGGTTCCGGTTCGGTGGTGGGGGGTGGAGCGGTCACTTTACCGGGCGGCTCCGTTTTTACTCTGTCTTTCCTCAGGTCACTCTCTCTGGTCTCTTCTGAAGTCAGCATACAATCAACCAGGGCCAACTCCATGGGTAGCGTAGAGTAGTTATCAAATCCGAACCCGAGCTGGCCGAAAAGCTTGGTCGCCTTCAATATTAGCTCCAGCGGAGCCCGGTCAGCTATTTCTTTCAATTCAGGGATATCCTCAGCAGACATGTCTACTGATTCACTGGTGCCAGTCTTTAGTAGTAGTAACGTTCGGAAATAGTCGACCAATTCCCGGTTGAACTGCTTTAAGTCAAGTCCGTCCTGGTTGACGCTGTTGATAGTTGCCATCCCGGCGGCGATATTATTACTGAATACGTTTTTCACCAACTCTTTTACCCGCCAGTCGCCGGTGATGCCTAGGATAAGTTGCACTTGCTGGTGACTAATGTCTGTGCCGTAATAGGTGGTAAGCTGCTCCAGCAGGTTTTCGGCATCCCGCATACTGCCGGTGGAAGTTTTAGCAATCATTCGTAGTGACTCAGATTCCAGGTGAATGCCTTCACCATTGCATATATCATTGAGTTTTAACACAATGTCTGATTGGGAAAGGCGTCTGAAATCAAAGCGCTGGCAGCGGGACAGGATGGTGGGCAGTATTTTATGGACTTCAGTGGTGGCCAGTACAAAAATAACGTGCTGTGGTGGCTCTTCAAGTG
>CP070645.1:1328842-1344736 GCA_020354275.1 Dehalococcoidales bacterium | reverse complement strand
TCGAATTGGAGTAACCTATAGGTCAAGTACCGGGAGTTGCTAATCAAATCAGAAAGGTTATTCGAATGGAATACATCGAAGAACTCCAGAGAGAGGCCGAGGGAGTCAAGGAAAAGGTTACCAGGGATATCGATGAAATCAGAGATATCCTCAAGAAAATAGCCGGAGAAGCCCGTGACAGAGGCGAGATCAGAGCAGCGAGGATGGCGCAGAAAGCAGAGAAGCGTATTGACGGCATAACCGAGCGTATTGAAGACAGGATAGAGAGAACCCTGTTAATGATGACCAAGTGGATGATTGCCCCTGAAGCAAGGTCAGAGATTGATGGAGGTAGCGTAGTAACCCGCAACATAGACCTTTCTGATTTTACCAATATCGAGATTGATAGTAACTGCAGGATTGAAATTGTTTATTCCGATACATACCGTGTTACCTTGACCACCGGTGAAAAGCTGTTTGAACATATAGATGTTATCAAGTCGGGAAACACGCTTAGAGTATCGTTGAAACCCTGTCTCTTTCGCTTCAGACCCAGGACTATGGAGGTCCATATCGAAATGCCCACCATTAATAAGCTCCGTCTGGCGGCAGCAGCCAGGGGCATAGTCCACGGGTTTTGTTCTCAGGAGAGTTTCGATGTCAACCTCTCCGGTGCCAGCAGGCTGGACATTGATGTAGAGGCGGGGAACAGCCGGCTGGAGATATCGGGGGCCAGCAGGCTTACTGGCAATATGAAGGTTAATGATGCCGAGTTTACCCTATCAGGAGCCAGCAGGGTTGAGCTGCAGGGCTCAGCAAAAACGGTTGTTCTTAACGCCTGGGGTGCCAGCCATCTGAACCTGGCCGATTTTGTTATCGATGACACCAATATACACCTGGAAGGAGCCAGCCAGGCGACGATAAATACCCGGGGGAACCTGGATATCGATCTGAGTGGTGCTTCCGGGCTCAGTTATACCGGTAATCCCCGGTTGCGTGATATCAAGATTTCCGGTGCGCCTACAATGGTTCACTGGTAGAACTCAATTATTGCCCTTCCCCCGGTATCTTCCTTACTGATTCGGGCAGCTAACCAAAAATAGCAGGAGCTATCACTATTTTCCCCCACCGAAACGGCTATTCCTTACTCATCTTCTCAGTGTACTCTATTGTAATTATAGATTTGACCTGTCTCCCCAGTACTGGCGGGTCTGCCCTTGAAGCAGGGGTATTTACCGTGAGTCGGCGTTAGCTGATAAAACGGGCATTGACCTCTCTCAATCTAACTGGTTATGATGGTTATACTGGCTAACCAGCAGCTATGATATGACTTGAGCAATTAACCTCAGGGTTAAGGAATTCAGACACCATGGAAATAGAACCGGGGCAGGAATCCAGCGGGGATATTGACCCGAGGGAGAGAACGGTAGATACTCCTTATTCGGGCCGGGTATTCCAGACCCGATTGCGCCTGCATTATACCTGGTTTTTGGCGGTTGTCCTGATAACGGTCGCTGTGGTGACCCAGTTCTCAACGGCATATTCATTATGGCAGCGGATAGTGCTGGGACTGGCCGCCTGCCTGCTCTTTTTCCTGGCGGTAACCATCCGTGAGTTTATCATCAACCTTATCGCCAGCAGGAGGGGTGTTCCGGTAGTAAATGTTACCCTGTTCGTCTTCGGCGGGTTGTCCCGGATTGAACAGGAAGATAACCTGCCGTCAGTAGAGACATTGCTGGCGGTGGTTGGCATGCTATCCAACCTGGTAATAGCCGCTATGTTTTACCTGGTCTATTTCATACTGGCGCGTACCGGTAATATAATTATTGATGTGCTGGTTCAGTGGCTGGCATTTATAACCTTCATGTTAACCCTGTTCCATCTCCTGCCCGGTTTTCCCCTGGATGGAGGCCGGTTGTTACGGGCCGTTATCTGGAAGGCGACAGCCAATTATAAAAGGGCGACACTTATTACCAGCTGGTGTGGCTGGGGTATCGGACTGCTGTGTATTGGCAGCGGCATAGCGGTGATGGTTATGGCACAGGAGTGGTTCGTTGGCGCACTGCTCGTATTTCCTGGTCTGGTATTGCAGAATGCATCCACCCATAGCCGCCGTCTGGTAGTGTGAAAAAAATGGAGCTACAGGTATATTAAGCCCTTACCCCTGGGTTACTCATTAACCGGTGTCACTGTGGGGATTCCATCAATCACTTTCCTGTACTGGATTTCTTTGTAATAGACCCGCCAATCGGCTTTGAACCAGCGGAAGGGGCTCTGTGCTTCCGACCATATCCGTAACCTGAGGTCACGCGGGTCATCGCTCAACCAGGAAACCCGCCTGATACCGGTAAGCGGTGTACCGTCGGTTATCTCAACCTCGTAGTGGTCACGCCTGATTCCTTCGGGGAGTAATCCGCGCTGCAAAACACGCCATTCCACCTCTACCGTGGTCCTCGGGGCAGCCCTGGTACGCAGGTAAAGCTGACAGTCTGCGGGATTGTCCAGGTCTACCCAGTCTGCCTCCATGACAGCGGTGAGAACAGGGAGGGATGTTCTTTTAACGTGATAGCTGCCTTTTAACCCGCCTGGCCGGCAACCGCCCACTATGTCCACCCATTCCTGCCACCTGGTATATGATTCGTTGGTGTGCTCTATCTTACCGCTGGTGGCCGGTATTTCACCGGCAGTATCTTCCCAGTGGTCTGTTCCCAGCAACCAGTCAGCCCTGTGTTCGAAGGTGCTGCCCATGGTGAATAGGGAGCGTTCAATATTGCCACCGAAAATATAGTGAAGAATATTATCACCGATAAATGCGGCCACTTCATCTATTACACCGAAGTCGCTGTGACCGTACTCTCCATAGTAGACCACATCGGCGGTACCGGCATACTGGGCCGAGAGCGGTACAATTAAATCGTCAATGTCTCTGGGCCAGGCATCAACGCCGCTGACATTGAACTGGTCGCTCAGGGGTGCCCCTTCACCCGATATGAAAGCCAGCCAGTGTTTGTTTTGAGCCACCCAGGTCCCGTCCTGAGAGCTGTCGTAACTGGCGACAGAATTGCAGATCCCCTCATCGGTGCCAAACCACCTGATTCCGCAATATTGCTCTACGGAACCACCCCCGGTAACAGAGTAGCGGTTGAGGCTCTTGATGGGGCTGTTGATAGTCGTCACCATGACCACCCGGTCCGCCAGGCCGCCCACGTCCTGGGCTACAGCATAAAGGGCTGCCTTGCCACCCATACTATGTCCGATTAAGATCAGGTTCTCCTTACCGGCGAAGTGCTCGTTGATACTATCAACGATGTTACCCGCCCAGGTCTCAATGTCTTCATAGCCCGGGTAGCATCTCCTCAGTTTGTTGACCTGTATCTCAATGCCCGGATTGGCCTTCTCGTAATCAAGGATGTATCCGGGTAGTTGCCCGGTAAGATAGTCATCCAACAGCTGGAAGGCACAGGCGTTGCCACCGGCGCCGTGGAGGTAAACAAGGTTTAACTCCTTGACCAGAACGGTATTTTCTGGCGTTGACAATCCTGGCATGGAGAGTACCAGGAAGGTACAAAGTGCCATATTTATTGATAATACAAAACGTCCCATAATACCTTTAAAGACAATAATAGCAGTTCACACTTTTTACTAGTCAAACTGATGTGTCAATATGCCATGTTTCTCATATATCGGGCAAAACGACTACATATTAGCATCTTAACACCTGGTTTGGTAGCTGTATAGCCAGTTCACGGATGTGGTAATAATGGCCCTGTTTTTTACGATAATGTGACTACTATCACTTACACCGGCACAGAGGTGGAATAGAATTGTTTAGAAAGAATAAAGGAGGTTTTCTGATATGGCGATGATAATCAGAAGGAGGCCGGGTATGGCGTTAAGGTTGATGGACCCATTCTACCGACCGTTTGACATTTTCCGGGAGATTGGTGATGTCTTCAACGGTACGTTTGGCTATCAATACAGTTTTGTACCCCGCACCGATGTTTACGAGGAAAACGGTGAACTGGTGGTCAAGGCGGAGCTTGGTGATGTTAAAAATGAAGATATTGATATCAGCCTTGAGGGTGATCACCTGACGATAAAGGCCGAAAAGAAACAGGAAGAAAAGGCTGACAACGTCAAACACTATACCGGCGAACGGTACTTCGGGCGCTATTTCCGCTCGATGACGCTTCCCTTCCCGGTAATTACGGATAAGGTAACAGCCACATTTGAGAACGGTCTGCTGGAGATACGGCTACCCAGAGCTGAGGAAGAAAAGCCACGGCAGATTGAGGTAAAGGCTAAACTGTCCCAGGGTGAAGAGAAGAAACGCCCCAGGAAGCGTAAGGAAAAATCCAGTTAGTATTGGGGTGGGATGGTGGAAAAGGGTAGGCGGGTAAATCCCGCCTACCCCGTTTTTAACGACAGGACGGATTGTTTATATCCGGAAAATACTTGTAGAATAGAGATGAAGGGCTTAACGAGGAGGTTTATTTTGGCTAATACAAGTGAAAACCTGGAATCTGCTTTCTCTGGCGAGAGCCAGGCTAATCGCAAATATACTTTCTTTGCTGAGCAGGCCGATAAAGAGGGTTACCGGCAGGTAGCAAAATTATTCCGGGCTGCCGCTGATGCTGAAACGGTACATGCCCGCAACCACCTGACGGTTATGGAAGGGATCAAAAAGACCCGTGAAAATCTGCTGGCGGCCATTGGTGGGGAGAACCACGAGTTTACCGATATGTATCCGTCGTTCATCAAGCAGGCGGAAGCCGAAGGCAAGGACAAGGCAAGGGATAGCTTTGACATGGCCAATAAGGTTGAGGAAATCCACCACGGTATGTACCGGTCTGCCCTCGATATGTTGGAAAAGGGCCAGACCATGGACGAGAAGCCCTATTATGTCTGCCAGTACTGCGGCAATACCGTTGAGGGTGAAGCCCCTGAGAAGTGCCCTATATGCGGTGCTCCCAGAAGGATGTTCAAGCTTATCGAATAGGTATCAGCAGTCTGGAATACTCAGGCTGTCTTGTTGCGGATAAACGCCAGGAATTCGGTGAGCAACCGGGAAACTATCCTTTCCTGACGGTATATGCAGAAGAAGCCCCGTATCAGCCTGATTCCCTTGATGGGAACTACCCGAATTAAGCCCAGGGCCAGGCTTTTCTTAATGGCCAGGTTGGAAACGAAGGCGATGCCGGCTCGGGCTTCGACAGCGGTTATCACCGAATCCGTTGTGTCCAGTATCAGGGCCGGCCTGCATTGCCTGATGTCAAACCCCGCATCGAGCAGTTGCATTTCTACGGTTCGCCTGGTACCGGAAGGTTCCTCCCGGAGGATCATCGGTTCTTCCAGTAGCTCCGTAACCGAAATTTCGTCCCGGGAGGCCAGGGGGTGCTCTGGGAAGGCTATCAGCACTATCTCGTCCTGGGCTATCTCAAACGATGTCAGCTCCCGGCTTTCTGGCGCTATCCCGCAGAACCCCACCTCAAAGGCCCTGTTAACGATGCGGTCGATAACGGTGCCGGAATCGGAGACAGCGGCCTGAATAGTTACCGCCGGGTGTAAGGCCTTGAATTCGCTGAGTAGATTGGGTAGGATGTAGTTTCCGGGAATGGTACTGGCGGTAATAACCAGGTCACCTACGATTTCTTCCCTCAGCTTATTAATATCAAGTGCGAGGGTTTCTCTTTCTCGGTTGACGGTTTCAGCGAAGCGGAGCAGCCTTTTGCCCGCCTCGGTAAGGGTGACCCCTTTCTGACCTCGGTCAATCAGGCGCACCCCCAGTTCGTGCTCCAGTTTCTGGATCTGGAAGGATACGGCCGGCTGCGAAATCGATAGCTTCCGGGCAACCTCTGAGAAATTACCGGCCTCAACAACTTCACGGAATGTCCTCAGGTAATCCAGATTCATAGTACCACCGCCAGGTGTCTGAGTAATGTCAACCAGTGCATTGTATAACGGGTAGCTAGTTTTGTCCATGTAATTATAATAAATATTTATATTGCCTAAAAATAACATTTATGAGATAATATCGAATAGATGGAAGATAACTGGCAGGCTGCTTTGTCTTACCAACCGGTAATAGCCCTTTCGGCCCGATGGCAGACCTACCCCAAACGTTTTCAATGGATTAGAGAGAACGGGTTTGCCCTGGAATACGGGCCCAATCCGGATGCCCTAACTCAAGTAGCCCGGCATATTGACCGATTCCTCAAGGAAGGAATACCGGTACGGTACCACGGTTTCTTCCCGGATTATGAGATTGGGCATATTGATGATTCAGTATCCGAACGGGCGGTGCAACTACACAAGTCGGCATTGCAGGCGATACATGGCCTGGGGCAGCCGGTAATAACGGTGCATATCGGCCTTAACCCCGATGATGAAATTGATGCCGAGAAAGCGGTGGATAACCTTGGCTATCTGGTGGATTATGCCAGCAGCCTGGGTATTACCCTCTGCCTAGAGAACCTGAGGCGTGGGCCGACCAGCCACCCGGAAACTGTTACCACCTGGGCTGAGAAATCAGGGACTATGATTACCTTTGATGTGGGGCATGCCGTTTCCAGCCAGCGCGTTGTTGACGGTGAGTTGACGGTCATCGATTTCCTGCGGATGGTCGCTCCCAGGCTGGTTGAGGCACATGTCTACGAGCGTGAGCTGGATCGGCACTATCCACCGACCGATATGGCGGTTCTGGGCCCGGTTATTGATTTTCTATTAGAAACTGGCTGCCGCTGGTGGACCCTGGAACTGGATAATTACAGTGAGGCTTTAGATACAAGAGATTTACTGGTTGATTACCTGAAAAAGCGGAATACTTTAGTACCGGGTGAAAGCACATAATTTCATTTGAAAAAGCCGGAAAGGAGAATTGGCATGAAGATACGGGGTAAAAAAGGTTTACGCTGGGCCAGCCTGGTAATAGCGTTTTGCCTACTGGCGGCGGTACTGCCGTTGAATGCCTGCGGTACCGATGAGGAAGCGCAGGTACTGAGCATATATGTCGCCTACGGTGGCCCGGACATAATCGCCGCCGAGTTTGAGGATGCGACCGGCATCAAGGTCGAGCTGTTGACGATGTCTTCGGGCGAGGTGCTGACACGTCTGCGGGCGGAGAAAGACAACCCTCAGACCGATGTATGGTTCGGTGGCGGGTCAGATGCCTTCATCCAGGCGAAAAGTGAGGACCTGATTATCGCCTACCAGTCCCCCAATGCCGGGAATGTCGATGAGGCTTTCCGCGACGAAGAAGGTTATTGGACGGGCGTTTCCCTGGTGGTGGTCGGCTTTCTAGTCAATGATGACCGCTTGGAGGACAAGGGGCTGGTCCTGCCCGAGTCCTGGATCGATCTGGAAGACCCGTCGTACCATGACGAGCTTCTGGCCTCCAACCCCAACACCTCAGGGACGGCCTACACCACGGTATCGGGAGTGCTGCAGATAATGGGAGAAGAAGACGGCTGGGCATTTCTGGATGAAATGTACGCCAACATCCCGTTTCTGGAGAAGAGCGGCTCGGCCCCGGCCAGCAAGGCCTTGGCCGGCGAGTATGCCATCGGTATCGTTCCTGACCCCCATATTTCGATCATAAATAACCCGGACGCGCCCCTGACGTCCGTCTTCCCTTCGGATGGGGTGCTGGCCTGGCCTTCGCCGGTGGCGATAGTGAAAGGGGCCCGCCATCCCGGCAACGCTAAGAAGTTTGTTGACTGGTGCCTGTCAGCGGAAGGCCAGAGGGTTCTAATGCAGGCCAGCCCGCGTGTGCCGACAACGGATGTCGATACCCTGGCTGGCGTTCCCAATTTAAGTGAATTAAATCTGGTGGCTTATGACCACATCAAGTGGGGTGCGGAACGGGAAAGAGTAGTCGCCGAATTTAACCAGCGCTACCCCCAATTTCAATAGTAAACACTGAAGGAGAAAATGGTATCGAGGCTGAATCTCTGCCTGAACAATACATTTACCGGGATTCAACCCCATAAACCGTGATAAGACCGGATGCGGTGGCAAAAGTACCTTCTGCCCTCGGTTATATTTCTGGTCCTGCTGGTATTCGTTGTCTACCCAACGCTCAGTGTTCTCGTCAAGAGCCTGAGTGTCGGTGAGCGAATCGGGCTGGACAACTACATTGATGCCTTCACCAAGCCGCAGTTCGCTTCTACAATCTGGGGCAGCCTGCTGGTAGCGGCCGGTGCCGCGGTGCTGTCCACCGTTCTCGGCCTGATAATCTCTCTCACCGTATTTAAGACCACCCTGCCACTGCGCCGTTTCTTCAGCGTGGCAGCCGTCCTGCCGATGATTATACCCGGCTTTGTTTCCACGCTGGCCTATATCTTTCTCTTCGGGCGTAACGGGCTGATAACCTATAAGCTGCTGGGTGTCACCTGGGATATCTACAGCTGGAAGAGCGTCCTCTTTATCCAGACCCTGGATTTCACCACCATAACCTTCCTGATTATTTCGGCGGTCATGCTCGGTGTTGACCGGCAGGTGGAAGATGCCGCCCGTAATCTCGGTGCCAGCGAGTGGGAGGTGATGAAGACGGTGACGCTGCCGCTGATCCGCCCCGGTATAATCGGCGCTCTCCTGCTGGTATTCCTGCGTTCCATGGCTGATTTCGGGACACCGTTGATTCTGGGGGGACGGTTTGATACACTGGCATCGGCATCCTACAGCCAGCTTATCGGCACCTATAATATGGGAATGGCGTCGACACTGAACGCTATTCTGCTGCTTATCTGCCTTGTTGTCTTCTGGTTCTATTCACGGGTGCAGGCGACGGGCAGCCGGGTCCGCCTGCAGGTGGAGAGCGGCCAGCCCAGAGAGATCGATTTGAAACGGCCGCTGAAGGCAACGCTGTGGTCGGTCTGCCTTTTATTTTCCAGCCTGGTATTTATGATACTAGTATCCGTGTTTCTGGCGTCGTTTACTCGGCACCTGGGGGCGGACTTCTCCTTTACCCTGGAGCACTTCCGCATTGTACCCCAGCGCGGCTGGAACAGTATTATGAACACGATTGTATTTGCCTCCATAACCAGCCTGGTGATGAGCCTGGTGGGGCTTGTTATCGCCTATCTGGTAACCAGGATTCAGTTCAAAGGCCGGAACCTTATAGATTTGCTGACGACCCTGCCCTTTGCCCTGCCCGGTACGCTGATGGGTGTTGGCTATATACTGGCCTTCAACCACGCCCCGTTTCTACTTACCGGGACCTGGGCAATCGTCATTGCCGTGACCGTAATTCGTGAACTGCCCTTGGGGCTCCGTTCCGGGGTAAGTGTCCTGGGTCAGCAGGACCGTTCCATCGAGGACGCATCGGCCAGCCTGGGGGCGTCAAGGTTATCAACATTCTTCCGCATTGTCATGCCGCTGTCACGTCCGGCGCTTGTGGTCAGTGCCCTTTATGCCTTCGTGGCCACGGTGCAGACGGTGGGGGCGATTATTTTCGTCATCAACCCCAGCAATAAGGTACTGTCGGTAGACGTGTTTGAGGCGATATACCGGGGCGATGTCGGCGATGCCGCGGCCCTGTCAATGGTAATGCTGCTACTGGCAGCACTGGGGGTTCTGGCCATTTTCGCAATTTCACAGAGGGGGGTAGCCCAAACATGGGTACACAGAGTGCTGACACACCACGCCTCAGCTCAGTAGACCTGGAACTGAGGCATATTGATAAAAGCTTTGGTGATGTAGAGGTGCTGCGTGATCTTTCGCTTAACGTCGACAAAGGAGAGCTATGCTGCCTGCTCGGTCCTTCCGGGTGCGGTAAGACGACGGCACTGAACGTTATTAACGGGCTTATCGAACCGGACCGGGGAGAGGTCTGGCTGGGGGGGAATGATATTACTCACTTATCGCCGCAGCGGAGGAACCTGGGCATGGTCTTTCAGAGCTACGCCCTCTTTCCTCACCTGAATGTCTATGATAATGTTGCCTACGGCCTGAGGCGCCGCCGCTGGTCACGGTCGAGGATACAGCCAAAGGTAAAACAGTATCTCGACCTGGTACGCCTGGGTGGCTATGAAGAGCGACGTGTCCACGAGCTTTCCGGGGGTCAGCAGCAGCGGATTGCCCTGGCACGTGCCCTGGTCATCGAACCAACCCTGCTGTTGCTAGATGAGCCCCTTTCCAATCTGGATGCCCGCCTGCGGGCCGATATGCGGGACGAGATAAGGAGGATACAGCGTATGCTTGATGTCACCACCATCTATGTGACCCATGACCAGGAGGAGGCAATAAGTATTGCCGACCGTATTATGGTCATGAACCAGGGTGTAATCGAGCAGGTCGGTTCGCCGAGGGAGATATACGAGCGGCCGGCGACAAGGTTCGTGGCTGATTTCATCGGGCAGGTCAATTTCCTTACCGGGGTGATATCCAGTGGCTGGCTTTGGCTAATGGGCAGACAGTTTTCCCTTCCCACGGGAGAAGGGCCGGAAGGAAAGGTCATCTGCGCTATACGCCCCGAGCGTCTGAGGGTTGAAGAATCTGGCTCCGGTCTACTTCAGGCGCAAGTGGAAGAAGTGACCTATTTCGGCTCCGTAGTGCGTTACCGGCTGGCGGTAAAGGAGGTGGTGGATACTGATGTCATCCTCAATGTTGAGGTTGCCGGGCCGCTGGCCAGCCACCAGCTCGGTGACAGAGTAGGTCTGGGGTTCGAGCTTGAGGACCTTCACATATTCCCCGGTGGAAATACATAAAGGTGATGGCAGTAAGGTACAGTATAACCGGTAGTACTCAGTTGGTACTTTGGTAATCCTCAAACATGGTTAATAAAGAATTCCATCGTGGACCTGGTGAAGGCAAGCTACAGGTAGCAGCGTTTTAGCAAAGCCTGACGAAACAGGGTAAAACCAAAGAACCGGTTACTGGCAGCCACATACCGGCATTTACCTCTAGTGTCGTTTCGTAAGTTCCTCTGTTTATGGTTATTGGAATCCCTGGGATCGGGTTCCTATACCATATCTAACCATTCCTTCCCCAGTATATGTGTATATCTTCTATAATACCCAATGATTCAAACCAGAAATCACCCAGTTGTTCACCCAGTTCTTCCAGCTCATCACGCATCCGTACTATCTTTGCTTCCCAAAGCTGAATCTCAGCCAGTTCCAGCGACCCTGTGTAATAAACCTTTCCCTCAGTCTCCTGGTTATAGGCTATGACCTGTTCATTATAATCATTTAACAAAATGGTATATTCCTGCCATGTCTGTTTATATTCCAGATAGAAGTCATATGACAGCGATGTGGCTTTGGTGATGTATATAGTCCCGTATTCCCTGCCTATCTCAACATATGCTGCAGTGTCCCGTGGTATGGGCTCTGTTAAGGAAATGTCACCTCCGCCATTCGTCTCGATTTTATCAAGCTCTTTTTCCCGGGTACTACCGGTGCAGTCAATGTATACCAGCCCTTTATCTGTAGTCTCAAAGGCATTTAAGGCATGACCTATATCATCTCCTTCAAATTCAATACCTACCCAGGCTGCCCTGATCCCGGCAGCCTCAGCATTGTTGTGCACATCTTCAGCGAAATCGGCACAAACATACTTGCCCGGGATATATTCGTTGGTATCGGTACCATCTTTACTGATAAATGCTACCAGTTCGGCGTAGGTAGGATTGGTGGCATCCGGGTTATCTATTAACTCAATCGGTTCGCCATCCCCCCCGATTTGTATTGTGCCACTGTCTTTAAGATAAATATAAGGTTCGAGTATTGTGCAGCCCGTAACAGAAACAAACAATACTATGATTATTCCAAATATGGTTGCCAAATTCTGTTGAGTTCTAATCACCATTTATTGACCTTTCGCTGTCTACTTAGTCTCTTTTTCCGTTTTGAATAGGAATAGATAAAGGGGGAGGTTAATGGATAGTAATATAATACCCTATTTTTTTATTCCAGTTAGTAGGTAAAAAGGGGGATAAACGTTATCCAACTTATGAATCATGACTATCACTCCTGTGTAATGTCATTGAACCGGGGGAGGGTTATTATCAGGTATGCTCAGGCAGCAGCTTTGTCACCATGGTTACCCTGAGTTTCTTACCAAATGAGGGGCCATTCCCGTCTTGTCAGGCAAAACTGGAGCGCATCTTGATTCCCCAGTGATTGTCCTGTCTGGTCATTACCCAGATGGAAGGGAACGTACCTATCTTGCTGCCATCAGCCCGGTACCGTGAAAAGGTCACCATAAGGTGAACCTTGTTCTCAATACTCTGTATCACCTCCCGCGAATCCCAGCAGCTGTGGTTCCATCCATATACCTTCCTGAACTGTTCAAAGAAATTCGGCGGTGTTTGACTTTCAGCATCTTCACTGACTACCAGTTGACCGTTTACCCCTACACGGGCATGGGGGTAGTTGATACAGGCACTCATCTTCTCAGTATTACCTTCGTTAAACGCGTCCATGTAGGCCGTGGCTGCCAGTACCGCTTTTTCTTCATATTCGTTGTTTACTACGGTGACCACCCGGTATTCATCTGAATCCTCGGTAATCTTTTCAACGGTAATTATCTCCCTGGGGTACGATTCTTTCTGACCTGTCATCTGTCTGCTCCCTTCCTGCATTTTCCCGCATTATCTTATTACTTTCCTTCTGTTGAGCATTCAGCATCCTACTTTTATAGAAAGCGGTCTATGGCTCGCCGGTAGATGTCAGGTGACACTGCTCCTATTACAGGATAATGGTCACCAACTATGGCCAGAGGGATTCCCCAGCCACCCCAGTTCTCCTCATAATCATCGTGTTCTGACAGCACTTCATTCTTCTGCCGGCCGCAGTCGTATTCTGCGGTAAACCGGTCAACGTCAACCCCGCTTTCAGCCGCCAGGCCAATCAATACTTCACGTTCGCTGATGTTCTTTCCTTCATCGCAGTAGGCTCTGAATAGGCTCAAATGGAAGCGCCAGAATACCTCCTCTCCCTGCAGGCGGACACACTTGGCAGCCTGTTGAGCAGGCATACTGAGCATGGCCAGTGTTTTTCGGCGACCGGAATAACGTACTCTTATTCTGGAATTACTCACTTCTACACGGTGTCCTGGCTCGGTACTGAAAGGGACGGCGTGCTTGACAGGTGTTTCTCCGGGCACCAGCATGTAGCTACGGTAAACAATGGCTATCTTGTTCCCGTATTCCTCTTTTATCGTTTGCAGCTGAACTGCGGCAATAGAGCACCACGGTCAGAGATAATCAGAATAGACAGTTATTTCCATTGGTTCTGCCATAATCACCCATACCAAGCAGTATATATAAGGTTTGCCGGCTTTTACCCCAGCCAGTGAGGGTTCCGTGAGGTAGCATCATAGGCTGTCCCCGTTTTCCAGGGCTCGTAGCCACCTTTTTCAGCTAGTTCCGCAGTCCTGGCCAACAACGCCAGGCGCTGTTCATCGTTCATTGGGTGGAAACTCCTGGCGGCCTCAAGTGCCTGCTGGAGTATTGGTATAGAATCACACCCGGTGATTACGACACTTACCGGCAGACTCATGGCATAATGAAGGCACTCAACCGCAGTGGCCACACCACTGTTGAAAATCAGGCCGTTGCATAGAGATTTCATCGCCAGTACTCCAATGGAATTTTCGATGAGGACCGGCAGGACCTTCTTCTGGAAGCTTTCTTTATGGGCATCTATTATGTTTAGCGGCATCTGTACGGTATCAAACATAAAGCTGTTGTCCACGGCTACCTGCAGCATCTTCAAGTGTATGTCTGGGCTTTTATGACCGGTGAAACCGATGTAACGGACCTTACCTGCCGCTTTTGCCTTTAGAATCGCCTCCATTCCGCCACCGGGCTGGAAAATCCGTTCCGGGTCTGTCATACGGATTACCTCATGGAATTGAAGCAGGTCGATAGTATCGGTCTGTAGTCTTTTCAGCGATTCATCAAGCTGCTCTATGGCCGATTTACCGGTCTGGCCGTCAATCTTGGTCATCAGGAAGACCCTACTGCGGTAACCGTCCCGGAGTGCCTTCCCCATCCGGATTTCACTGGCGCCATTGTTGTAGTCCCATGAATTGTCCATAAAATTGATACCGTTATCAATTGCGGTCCGGATTATACCTATGCTGTCGTTTTCGTCGCGCTGTATCCCGATATGAGCCCCGCCCAGACCGATGATAGAGACTTTTTCGCCGGTGCTGCCCAGAGTGCGGTAAGGTATTCCTGACTCAGAAATGACCGTTTCTGGAACTTGTCCCGTAGTTTGGTTATGCGGTTGCTGCCGATTCATGCTAAAACCCTATAAAATATAACTGAAACGTAGTGAAATGGCCATTTTATAAAACCCTGGAAATTGAGTTTAGTTTACCCGTGTAGCTTTGTCAATAAATAATGCGGAGTAAGACATCAATATTCTTATGATTACCGGTTTTTCTGACTCCATATGGCTATACTTAGCTTGACATGCTCGTATCACAATCGTAAACTTTTGGGGCATAGTCAGTATATGCTAACCCGGTAAACATAGAACGCCTGTAAGGAAGGTATAACATGGTAACTGAACGTGATTCGTGGTTGAGAATGACCGTGGAGGAGCCTCTGGAGCCTGAGATACCCATCTGTGACCCGCACCACCATCTATGGGACCGTCCCGCACGCGAAGACCGTCCCGGGAACCGGTACCTGCTTGAAGACCTGCTGCAGGATATAGGAGACGCCCACAATATTGTCCAGACCGTGTTTGTCGAGTGCCGGTCAATGTACAGGAAGGGCGGGCCTGCCGAGATGCAGGCCGTGGGTGAGACCGAGTTCGTGCAGGGAATAGCGGCGCAGAGCGCCAGCGGTCAATACGGAACAACGATGGTCGCTGCCGGGATTGTGGGTCATGCCGACCTTATGCTGGGTAAAGAAGTATCGGCTGTGCTCGGGGCCCATGTGGCGGCCAGCAGCAATCGGTTTCGCGGGATACGGCATTCAACTACTTGGGATGCCAGCATGGATACCGGGGTCTACACGAGTTCCCGCAAGGGACTGCTGTTGGATTCAAAGTTCCGCGAGGGGTTTAGCTGCCTGCAGAGATATGGCCTGAGTTTCGATGCCTGGCTCTACCATACACAATTGCCGGAGCTGGCAGACCTGGCCAGGGCCTATCCGGATACGCAGATCATCGTCGACCATATAGGGGGACTTCTGGGTACCGGACCGTACGCCGGGAAACGCGAGGAGGTATTCCAGCAGTGGCAGAACGGAATAACCGAGTTATCGGCCTGCTCCAATGTGGTGGTCAAACTCGGCGGCCTCGGTATGCCAGTGTGCGGTTTCGGCTGGAACGAGTGGAAGGCCCCGCCAAGATCAACCGAGATAGCCGAAGCCATGGCACCCTACTATCACTGGTGCATAGAGAAGTTCGGTGTAGACAGATGCATGTTCGAGAGTAACTTCCCTGTCGATAAGGCCTCATACTCATACACTGTGATGTGGAACGCCTTCAAACGTATCGCTAAAGACTTCTCGGCTGCGGAAAAGGCTGCCCTGTTCCACGATACTGCGGTTAGGGTGTATCGGCTCTCCGGCGCAGTCTGAGGTATAAGAGGACATATATAGTAGAATCCAATTATTAAGATAGGGTGTTAGTTAGGTGATATTGGCTGGCAACTACAGTATTCAACACGGTTGTTAAGCGTTTTTATGGGGGTAATGCATGGTAGGATTTCAAATGGATTCCGAACCACCACCTGATGAGGAGGTAATCGGCATTCTCCGGGAAGCTAAAACCATAGCCGTAGTCGGACTTTCCCCCCGGCCGGAGCGGGATAGTCACATGGTGGCTAGTTATCTTAAATCTCAGGGCTACGATATTATCCCTGTTAATCCTACGATTGATGAGGTATTGGGTCAGCGGAGTTATCCTGACCTTCTGTCGGTTCCGAAAAAGGTAGACCTGGTAGATGTTTTCC
>CP070645.1:1316761-1328742 GCA_020354275.1 Dehalococcoidales bacterium | reverse complement strand
GTAAGCTCTGCTCGAGAAATGGACGCATGCCCCAGCTGGCCAAAGCCATGCAGGACACGATGAAGAAAGACCATAAATTCCTTAGGGATACGCTAAAGAAAGACGACTTGGATTCTATGCCCCAGGGATTCAAGGCGCTCTGGCTGTGGTTGGAAGGCCAGGCCAATCCCCGCGATCCGAATTGCCGTGGTAGCCTGTGTAATCCCAACTGCGCAATCAGGAAGTGCGCTCAGGGGAAGGGCTATGAAGTTTGCGTATAATGTGATGATTATCCTTGTGTTCATCTACAGGGGTTAATCGAAAGGTATCCTGCTATAGTTACCGATGGCAGAATGCTGAAGAAGATGGGTGTTGATGCTTGGATAGAAGAACAGGAACGACGGTGCCAGAAGGGCGTCTGCTATTCCGATATCATGTATAATCCTATCGACTGATATCACCTGGTATAATGTTACCACGAATGATTAATAGCATCGGAAACCATTCGCCATAGGTTCATGAATCTTGCGGGCTGGTGCCTGCCGCTTCCCCAATTCGTCTGAGCACTATGTTGAGAATCTGGCCCCTTTTGGGATTGTTTGGCAAAACACGGCCATTAAACAGGGGTCCCTTGGCCGAAGGACCCCGGGATCTCCTCCGAGTTCAGATCATTTCGGGGAGATGGTATACCTTCTGGTAGTATCATTGAATAGATCAGCCTTTTCCGAAGGAAAGAGGTCTTCAGAGATGCGTTTGAAGGCATTCCACATTATAGTTTAGGGGTATGGTACTTTTCTAACCGCCTCAGTGGGCTGTTATGAAGGTTTCTGCAGATAACTCCAGTAATTCAGGGGCTAATGCTTCGGACAGTCAAAAATGTAAACACCGACGTGCAATTTAAGTGCGGTTTAATCATTTACAACATGGGAATGATTACACTGGATACCCAGTTTGTAAATTAGTCTTCCGAGTTAGAAATACTGACTTCCTCTCCGACCAGCCAGTATGGCCCAGGGCATTCGTTGGATAATCCGTTATATATGTAGTCAGCTATTAACTGTGCAGATAGTACTGGGATTTCACCGCCACTTAAACGAACCTGATCACCCACTCTAAAAACCGTGTTACCCTGGCTGTTACGGATTTGAATTTCATCTCCTTCAACGCTGTATGTATATCCATTTGGCCAAATAATCAAATAACTTGTATTCCCTTCCGGTTCTTTTACCCGTAGACACCTTTCGGTAACAATTAGTTCTCCAAAGAGCAGGGCTTCCATTACTTCTTGCTCACCGTTAGCAGATTTCTGTATGGGGAAATATATTGGTTCCTCGGGAGGTATATCTATAGATAACCTAACTAGAACCTCTTCCGCTTCAACTTGGGCCGGGTATGATTCCATAACAGCACCCTTGAACCATACTTCTACATTTTGCCCATTTTGTAATGAGTTGAAGGCTATACTGTAGTGGTCCTGTCCGTCATATTCGTATACCGGCGTATCCTTCTTAATAGTCACCCAAAACTTGTCAGAAGTGTTATTCGGTTGCTCGAGTTCCACAAGTATCCGTCCTTCTACCGTTTCACTATTGATGTGGTCTATTTCGGTAATGGTGCCGGTGATATCTGATTCCTCCCGGATTATGACGTCGTCCGGGTCTACTACATCAGAAAGCTCTATTTGGTTCATCATGTCCCATTTGTTGTCCATGGAGGCGTATACTACTTCCCCCTGCTCAATTGTTATGGCTGCTTCGTGGGGAGTTATTACCTCAGCAAGCATTCGACCGGTGCGGTCACCATATCCTGCATGTGCGCTTTCAAAGCGGAAGATAAACGTCCAAGTATAGGGAAGAGATATTTCGAGGCTTTCGGTTAGATGTAAAGTTTCTTCAATCCCGTCAAATACGAAAGTGGGGCTATTTTTGACGAAATCTAAAGCGATATTCTGGCTGTCATCCTTGCTCAATTGGTTAAGGGCACTAACTTCAGTCACGGTACCATCTGCTTTCACATTCCCTTTCCAGTGCCAACCCGTTATGCCGTTAATGATATTAACCTTGTAGACAGTATTCTCAGGAAGGACTACCGGATACGAAACCGTAAGCATCCACTCGCCTGACACGAATTCTACGGTCTCTGCCCCGACAAACCCTTCAGGAGTAAGTGCATGTTCCTGCCATATCAGGTCTTCGGGTGGTGTGTTGTCAGAATATTGACTTTCTAAATAGGATAACGCGGCATCTTTAGCCTCACTGGCACTTTGAAGTTCAATAGGCTGCTCATTGCAGCTGGCCAGGGATAGCGATAGCAGTATCGCTGTGGTCAGTACAGTAAATACAATAGTTATTGGGAATGATTTGTTTTTTAACAAGGGAACCTCCGTACTTTTTCAAATATTTCCTAATATATATAACGACAATTATTAATTTTAGATATTTGCTATATGAAATAAATATTTCAGAATAACAGATTTTGTTTTATGTTAATATGGCTTTATGGTTCTAATATGTAACATAAGTCACTCTGATTTAAATATATAGATAATTTCCCCGGACATTGGTAAGATAATCATAATTCTGTAGGTGTGTGCCCTTGGTGCCTATTCCCCCCAATTCGCCCCAGGGTCATCATCCCGCACCCCCCGTTTGCCCGCGCTATCTCCTTTTCCTGGATTCTACGGGAATTTTTGGGTAAACAGGATACCTAGAACATATAGAACAGCGTTAATCCCGATTTCAGTTAATGAGAGTATCCGTTATAGAACATTATTAATAAGAAATAAACGTTAGAATACGGGAGGATATAATAGATTTACACGGTAGAATGCCACTCAATAGACCAAAGAAGGTATAAACAACATTGACGAAGGCGAATAAATATTCTAAATTAAAAACGAACGCTCATTCTTTATAAAGAATATTCAATCTATATGATAAGGGGGGAATAATGACACCACTAATGCCAGAAGGTTATTTAGAAACCAGAAGACGTCAAATTATTGAGGCGGCAGTATCCTGTTTTTCCAGGAGGGGTTTTCATCAGACAACCATGCAGGAAATCTGCAAAACAGCCGGATTGAGTCCCGGGGCGGTCTATAACTACTTCCGAAGCAAGGAAGATATTATTTCTGCTTGTGCAGAGATATCAGAAAAACGTAATGAAAATATATTCGTTAATGCTACTGCTGAGGCCGGGGATAGCATTAGTGCTTTCGATTCACTAATAGGTACGTTTTTCTCTCTGGCGAAACAGGAGGGAATCTATGAGGCAGTAAGGTTTGACTTGGAAATGTGGGCAGAGGCAACACGGAATGAGCGCATTGATGAGATTCTACAGGCCAATAAGGATGCAATAATGAACCATTTGATTAATGAAGTTGAAAAAGGGCAGGATGAAGGTTTATTCAACAATGCGCTTGATTCTACAGCTATTGCGCAGGTGCTGTTCTCAATGGTTCTTGGCTTAGAGGTCCAGATAGCCTCGAACCCGAATATGGACGTTGACGCATATGCCGACGTATGCCAGTCAATAGTATGGGGGACATTATCAGGGGGGGAGGGGAGTAGTGAATAGAAGCGAGTGGAGTATCACCATGAAAACTAACGGCACTGGAGACAAAAGGACAGTGCTAGAGATAGATAGAGTATGTAAATCCTACGTTAAAGGAACCCGGGTCAACGACAATATATCTATATCATTGGCCGAGGGCGAGATCTTTGGCCTTCTGGGGCCAAACGGGGCTGGTAAGACCACCCTGGTGAACCAGATTATCGGGCTTGTCAAACCGGATTCAGGTGGTATCGTACTTGATGGTGTAGATATTGTTGCTAACCCGAACTATGCCCGACAGGCTTGCTCATTTCAGGCACAAACACAGGTACCGATTAACGGTCTTACTACAATGCAGGCGATTGAGCTGGTAGGACGGGTACGTGGCGGTGGTGCTGGGGGAGTACGTAAGAGAACCCGTGAATTGATCAGGGAACTGGAGATGGAGGAGTGGTCCAGGAAGACAGCTGAGAGTTTCTCTGGCGGTATGCGAAGGCTGGTCGCCTTCTGTATGGCGGCGGTGATACCGGGACGAATCGTGATACTCGATGAACCGACCAATGACGTTGACCCGTTGCGGCGCCGACTGCTCTGGCAACAGGTAAGAAACCTGATTGAGAAGGGTTCAACAGTGTTGCTGGTAACACATAATGTACTTGAAGCAGAACGAACGGTAGACCGGCTGGCAATTATAGACCAGGGTAGGGTTATCGGAACAGGGACACCCGGTTCGCTTAAGGAGAATGGTAGCAGAAATATGCGCCTTGAACTTATTCTGGAGCCACGTTCAGAAGTGCCAGAATCTCCAGGGTTCATGCAGCATACTATTCTGAACGGACGGCGGATGATAGTCAAGCTTGAGGACGATGATGTGGCACCGGCGATGCAATGGGCGCGCAAACTCAAAGACACAGGTGTTGTGGAGGAATTCTCCGTGGGACCATCAACCCTTGAAGATGTCTATGTAAAGATGGTTGGCAATTCAGATGCATTAATACGGCCCGAACAGGAGATAGAAAATGGCACGTACGCTTCGTAGTTATGTACTCATGTTGAAATGGCAAGCTCTAAGCAACAAGCCTATATTACCGCTTGAAGCAGCCGTACAGGTGATGATTGCCTGTGGTTTCGTTATAGGCTTGAGTTTCTTTTACCCGGATATTAATCCTACTACGGCCAAGTTTCTGGTGACCGGGGCTCCAACCCTGATTTTACTTATGACAGGGTTGGTGCTGGCACCGCAAATAATATCCATGGCTAGGGCCGAGGGAACCTTTGATTATATCTGGTCACTGCCAGTAAAACGAATCGTCTACCTGCTAGCCGATGCTACAATATGGGTATTAGTAAGCCTGCCCGGTGTTGTACTGGCGCTTATAATTGGGGCTGCCTATCATGATTTCAGCTTGGAAATAAGTCCATTGGCGGTACCTGCCCTGTTGCTGATTGCGTTGACCGGTGTTTTTATTGGTTATGCTATTGCCCATGGTGCACCGAAACCTCAGTTAGCCAATCTGGCCACACAAATCATAGTGTTTTTTATCATGATATTCTCTCCGGTGGTATATCCAACAGAACAACTACCCGATTGGCTGGCAACACTACACAATGGTTTACCGATTAAGTATATGGCGGATTTATCGCGCGGTACACTTACCGATATGGACGTCAATCTTGGACTTGCCTTTAGTGTTGTTGGAGTATGGTGTGTCGCAGCATTTCTGGTAACTTACGCGCTGGTGCATCGCCGCCGCTAACAGCTGTATATTTTAGTTGTTGTAAATATGGACGGTATCAAGCGATATCGGCACATTAGGAAAATTTTTCTTTGGCTCAACTCACGGTGAGTGCAAAAAGCCTTATGGGTGGCACTGGCGGCATCCCTGATTGGGCTGGACCGAACACTGGCAAACATGGAAATATAGAATGGGATATACCGGAGATCAACCGAACCCCTTTTATTGAAAGGCTACTGAAACCGCCGCTAACTCAGTGTAACGTTACCTTGCAAATATAAAAGGAAAGTCAGGCTACTACTCCAGGAATGCTTGTTCTTTTGGGGTCATATTATTGTGCCCATAATAACTCTGCTAATTTCGGGATGAGACTGGTGTAGTCGTCAACCGGTACCTCTTTACCGGAAATGTCGATGGCACGGTGCCCTGTCGAGGAAATGACTATCACGCCAATGATTTCTTTTCCGCCAAAACCAGCAATGCCTTCCTTTCCATTGCGGCAGACCATGAATGTCCGCACAATTGGTATCAGGGTCGTTTCGCCGACGATAATGGGTTCACTGGCGACTACCTCTTCCTTTTCCACCGTGATACCACCATAACCTTTACTACGCGCAAGCCCGTTGGAGAGAAGATAGAACGGAGGAGATTAGCCACCATCTGCGCAGGAACTATGGTCACTTCTCCCTGTAGAGCGGCTTCAAAGACCGGCTCTTCAAAAACAGGTTCAATCCTGGATGTGACCGGGCCGAACAGGTTAGGACGGACCATGAGAGGCCAGAGCACTGCATACATGATACCCGTATCCGCCGGGTCGTCCAGCCCCACTCGAAGGTCGGCATTGAGCTGCCGGACCCGAAGGCTTTTCAGGATCCGCCTGACCAACCTGATAATGCCCGTCAGCACTCCCCTGGTCCTGATCAGAGTGAGTACCGTCTTCAGGTCCCGTTTCTTGGTTTTCCTGGGCTTTTTCGCTAGTTTCTTCTTGCGCGGTAGTAGATTCTTCTCCACAAGACCGAATAGCCACCCCACCCTCAGCATACGTTGTCCGGCAACGTCTGTCCTGAAATTGAATGACAGGTTAACAGGAATAGAGAACGCCAAAACGATAACCAGCAGGATGCCCGCTACGATGTAAAGGGCAAGCATGCTCTTCTACTCTTCTTTCTTCTCGGCCCGCTTTTCCATCGCCTTGCTGATAACGTCGCCAACACCGCTAACGAAAGAAGCTCCCGCCCCTTTTACTTGCTCGATTCTAACACCATCCTGGTTAACGACGATAATGCCAAGTGGTTTGACACCACCACCACCACCGGTACCGCTTCCCGCACCCTCGCTCTTATCTTTCTGACCGCCGGTGCCACCCCCACCGCCGAATCCAAAGCCAATGCTGACCAGCGGAATGATTGTGTTACCCTCTATGATCATCGGTTCACCAACGACCGACTTGCTCGAGAGGATTCTTTCGATTTCCGTAAGGGTAGTCTTGATAAGTTGCTCCACCTCTGCCATTTGTTTTAACCTCCTTTTACATTGTGACACTGTATTCCGCGGATGTCTGGGTACTAAGAATATAACTCTCTCTTAGAATAAGCCCGGTTGGGAGCTAGGGCACTTCGTAAGGAATATCCCACATGCTGAGGACACCTTAAAAGTTTAAGGTAATCGTATAAGAAAGTCAAGAGCCATCGGCATGATAAGAGAAAAAGGATTCTTGATAATTAGCCACTTTAACACTTGAGTTGGATATCACTGAATGTTGTCTGCCCTATGTTTGACAAGGTATCAGGGATGCACTAATATTCTGCTACTCAGGTAACAGTATCGAAGGTGGTGAGATATGACGGGTATGATGGTAGCACCGATCGACAAGCTTGAATTCTGTCACTGTGACCTGAACCGAAACCTAAACGAGCTTGTGCGTGGCATCGAGGGTGCTCAGGAAGTGACCGTCCTCGGTTGTAGTGACGTGTCACCGGAGCACAAGGACAGACAGGAACGTTACGCCAGAGCGCTGGAAGCCTGGCTCGGTTCGTCATCTAGCGAGTCTGACATCGCTAACCATCTACAGACAGTGTACTCGGTACTCGGTGAGTACGATGGCCGTAAGAACGAGCTCGTGGATCATCTAATCAAACGCCTTCGGGACAACAGGTACGAGTTCTACGCTGCCGAGGATGAAGATTTCGAGACGACGGACTCAAGAATCCAGCATCTGGAGATCTGCTGTTTCAACTGGGAGCAGAATCTCATCATTCTGCTGGACGAGATTGGCAAGGGTCGGCGGACGTACGGTTGGCACGGTATCGGGCTCTTCTGCGCTTGTGGGGATAAGGACCCGAACAACAACTACCCGAAGATGGTCAAGGCTATGCTGGATTCCATAGAAGCCAAGGACGAATTACTCCTGGCACAGCTCAAACAGAAGCTAGAAGAAGTCTATCCTGGATGAATGAAGTTAATATATTTTTTCAGGAAGATAAAAGATAGACGATATCTCTCCTAAGCCATACCTAAATCTACGGCCCCGGAATCTCCTTATGTTTAAGCGCCCTTTCCAGCGACGGCTGCAGCTTCATGGAATGCGTCTTAAATCATTATTTAGCCAAATCTCCAGGTGTTGAATATTTCATCCGGCAGTACGCCTTCAAGGGTACCCAACTGTGGCGACTGATAAATATACATTACCCACCAGAAGCCACCTGACCTGAAACCATAGACCTTCGCATTTAGACGATTACCAGTTGGAGCGGTATACTCCAGAACGTGAGCATCGGCGACAATACCGTAAGCATTTGTGACCTTTTCATCGGTGGAGGTTAGCGGATTAGATTTAGATCCGAAAATACCGGGCAGTAATGCTTTCAGTGTAGGGGCTTCAGCCTCTGGAAACCTTATCACAACAGCACCCGGACAATTATGGGGTGCCAGCGAAACAGATGCCAGGGTATTGCCGGTTATTGCTGCAGTATTTTTTAGCCATCTCTGATTATAGCCAAAAACGAATCTATTGACGGTATCAGTGAATTCGGTGGTAATGCGTTTTGCTCCGATTAAAAAGCATGCGGCAACGCACTTCTCAGAACTATGGTTTCGCCAAGCGTGACGTGTACCATTTTGCACCACGCAATCACCCGGTTTGAGGTGCACTTCCACGCCATCATCAAGCTCCATCGACATCTCCCCAGAAAGAATGATAGCATAATCTACAGTGTCAGTTGTGTGCATAAAAAGGTCGTCTCCATATATCCTACGCCAGAAATCGGTAAGGTCTTTTTCTCCGTATTTTTCGAAGCCCTCTTTTTCTGGGGGTATTACAAAGATCTGTATACGAGTTTCGCCAACTTGTGGGAACTCATAGGTTAAGAGTTGTTCATTCAAGTTAACTTTTTCCACAGGTACAACAGGTATCCCTCTTGTTCCCCAGAGCCTGGTCATTAATCCACTATCTTGGGGTAATATATCTGAATCTTCCAGGATTACAGATTTCCCGTTCCTATTGCCGGTAACAACTCGTCTCATTGATTCCCCCTTCGGATTGTCATTGACTACGATTCCGGCTGGTCTAGGCCCCCGGAATCTCCTTATGCTTCAGCGTTCTGTTGTATGATTGTAGTTACTTAAGGCCGATGATGATACTCCGTACCCAAAGATGCCAGACGATGTCCACTCCCCTGAATCCTGCCGCTTTCATTGCTTCCAGAAGCACGTTAGTACTCCTCCAATTTATACCAAAGCGGCTATCCTCGTCCTCATAACTTCTCCGGAATTCCTCAAAACTTGCTGGCGCTCTGCCTTCGTGCTGAAGGCGATTGTAGGTGAATTGGACACGAAAGATGTGACACATCTTAGCGATTTCGTCAACTGATGAACGATTGGCTACACAGGCGACAAAAACACCTTTGTTTGTTAAGTGATTACGAACTTCGCTTAGAAAGGGGATTAATCTTTCGTCTGTGAGGTAATGAAGTGCCGCGTGTGAAACGGCGAAGTCATAGGTATGGTCTATCTCAGGAGCCCAAAAATCCTCTCTATTGAAATCACCAGGCGTACAATCGAAACGTTCCCCGTAGCTGGGGACCAGGTTCTGTTTTGCTACCTGGATCATTTGCTGGGACGAATCAACTCCGACCACAATACTCATAGGCACGCTGTCAAGAATACAAGCAGACAGAGTTGCCGGTGTGCCGGGACCGCAGCCGATATCGAGTATTCGCGGCCGGTCTATTTGCTGAATCTCACGGAAATAGTTGACTACACGGCAGATGTTGGCCAGGACCTCGTCTTTCTTCTCTGATAAAAGTGACTGGCGATAGTCGTAGGTAGCAACTATCTCATTTCTTCGCCATACATCCGCATCTACGTCAGTATTGCGGGGGTTACTTGTTTCTTCCATTTCAACCTCTACGGTTTATACCCCCAGTATCTCCCTGTGCCTCAGGGACCTTCCAGCGACGGTTGCCTCTTCATCTTACAGAACTCGCTGATGCCGAAGTCTAAGTCCTCAGGAGTTTTGTCCCGTCTCCTCTTCAGCTATCTGCTGAATCATTTCCATCATATCGATATGGAATACATCACACGATGCTTCTGCTGGTTTATCCTTCGCCAGGGAAGGGGCGTTCAGGACGACATCGATAACACGCGACAGTCCGGAGGTATCAGAACGCCAGATTATATGGACCCTCTTGCCTTCTGGGTCAAGATAGCTGTTTACTGCGACAGGCTTCTCATCGCCTTCAACCCAGGATGGCATGGCAAAGGGGGTGTCCTTGGTGCAACCTGTTCCGGTTACTGCTGAATAGAGGTCTTGTATTGTTCTACCGGTATCGCCATCGAAGGTAAACCCCTTGAGGAGCATAAGAGTATCATTAATATTCTCAGGCACGGCTTCCTCCTAGTCAATGAACCTCCCAGAGTCAGGTTTCACTTGTTATTTTGTAGTGCCAGATGGTCTTTATAGTCTATGGTTGTCCACCGGTGATGTCAAGCATAATAGGGTGGGGGAGAAAAGGGGGGTATCGTGCCCCGGCTACTCCTAGGAGTACCGTGTCGCGAAACGGGGCTTGCCTAAGTATGAAATAATTTTCTCCCTCCTGATACGGTGATCCGAGGTAAATGTTCCAGGAAAATGGCAGTATTGGGCCAATAACTCTCAGGCCACGAGTAAGAGGTCACCCTTCGTCACGTTATGGGTAAAACAGTTCTCTGGCTGCTTTCTTGAGTTCCGCTCTGAAATCAGGGTGGGCAATGTTAATAAGCTCCTCGGCTCGTTGACGGCAGTCCTTGCCCATAAGACTGGCAATGCCATACTCGGTGACTATGTAATCGGCATAGTAGCGGGGTACAGTTACCACCGCGCCTTGGTCGAGGTGGGGCACGATGCGTGAACGGGTACCTTCAAGGGCAGTAGACCGGAGACAGGTGATAGCCCTGCCTCCCTTGGATAGAACAGCGCCGATATGCATCTCCGGTTGTCCGCCATGGCCGTTCAGCATCCGTGGTCCAACTGCAGTCTCAGCGCTGATCTGGCCGGTGAGGTCTACAGCCACGGCATTGTTTATGGCAACGAAGTTATCGTTCTGAGTGATGTTTCTAATATCCAGGACGTACTCCGAATCATACATTTCAAAGACAGGATTGCCGTTGATAATATCGAGCTCATCCTGAGTGCCGCCGAAGCAGGAAACGGTTACCTTACCGGGGTGAAAGGTCTTGTACTTGCCGGTGACTATTCCCTTTTCCACCAGAGTAGCAAATCCCCGGAAGGCCTGCTCACTGTAGATACCCAGGTTGTGCTTATCATCGAAAGCGCCCACTGGGATCAACTGTGCTGACGGGGTGCCAGTTCCTATCTGGATGGTATCGCCATCCTTGACGAGCTGGGAGACGTAGCGGGCAATGGCCTGTACCTCCTCATCGTACTCAGCGTAGCCCAGTGCTAACAGGCGACGCTTGACCAGCTTGGCATCCAGTGCCACCAGGCGCTCTACTAAAGGTAGTCGCCTTGTCTCGTCCATTTCAGGAATGACCGGCTCGAGCAATCCACGTACCTCAGGCTCGGCCTGAGAGAGAAGCTCCTTTATAAGCTCCATTTGCTGCTCTTGGGTCATTCCATCGGTCTCCAGCGGTGGAGCCTCTACGAAGTGGTCAATCTCAGAGACATGGATGAAGTTGCTGCCCCCGGTTCTAATGAAGGTGTCATTTATACCAACGATGACATTCCTTGCCCTCTTACAGTAGCTCCTCCTGTTCCACAGACCTATACCGAAGCTGCAGAAGCCATCCTTATCTGGTGGTGAAACCGTGGTCATAACCACATCTATAGTATATGGGCAGTCCTGTGGCCTTTCGTCAAAGGGTTTCATCATCGACGAGAAGGTGCCTGGCCAGAACTGGGCTCGTTTGGAATCAGTCCCGGCCGGAGCCGTGCGCGCCCAGTTACCAATGAATATCTCTATGGTATTGTAGAAAACGTCATCCATGCCTTCTTGAAAAAACATGCCCAGGTTCTGTTCAAACGGAGAAAACGCGTGGATTGTCACATTGCTCAACTCATCTTTTCTGGCAGCCAGTGCCTCACCGAGATGACCCGGCGCTCCACTGACGATTACCCGGTCACCGGGTCTGACCACCTTGACCGCTTCGTCAGCGGAAACCAATTTCCTCCGGTATTCTTCCTGCCATTCTTTGCCGATACATCTAGTTTCAATATAT
>CP070645.1:1308201-1316661 GCA_020354275.1 Dehalococcoidales bacterium | reverse complement strand
GTCAGTCTCAGTTCAGGGATCACCGGCAGAGCCATAAATGATAGTGTGGAAAATGGAGAAGCCAACCCTGTTCCCAGGCCAGCCGCTACCTGCTCCAGTTCCTTCAATTTACCCACAACCTCCTCTAGAGGTTGGTCGGAGAGCAGCCCGGCAATCGGCAGGGCCAGACTGGCCAGCACCCTGCCACCAGCCGCTGCCACCAGCCCACCACCCAGCCGTTCGATTTCCTTAACAGCGGTAAAAATATCTTCATCATCGACCCCGACTGTGACAATATTATGCGAATCATGGGCGATAGATGAAGCCAGAGCCCCTCTCTTCAAGCCGAATCCGGTAACCAGTCCCAGGCCGATATTTCCGCTGGCCTTATGCCTTTCCACCAAAACCAGCTTCAGAATATCCCGTTCTATATCAGGTACCACCAGCCCATCCGCAACCCTGACCTTCTCCAGCCTTTTGCGGGTGATTATCTGACCGGGGACAACCTCGATAACCGGCTCAGTTTCTCCAGAAGCCACTAGCCTTAATGCCTCTATACCAAAAGGCTTGATATTTACCGTACCGGTCAATCCCCCGCTGCCCTTTCTATACGCCGGGAACAGGGGTTTTCCTTCCCTGGCTACCAGACGCCCCTGGTAAAACACCATTTCTATAGGCAGGTCGGTCAAGTCACCAATTACTACAAGGTTAGCCTGGTAACCGGGTGCTGTTGCCCCAATTCTGTCCAGATGGAAATACTCCGCGGTATTTATGGTAACCAGCTGGATAGCCCTTACCGGGTCGAGACCGCCGGCAATCGCCTTACGCACCACAGCGTCGATATCACCATCACCGAGCAGGTCAACGCAGCTGCGGTCATCCACCACCAGCATGCACCTTTTATAGGTCTTATCAGTAACCAGGGGTAGCAGGGCTTCCAGGTTCTTCTCTGATGAGCCCTCTCTTATCATGATATACATACCCTGCTTTAATTTCTCCTCAGCCTCACCCAAAGAGACAGATTCATGGTCAGAGTAGATACCGGCGGAAATATAGGCGCTGAGGTCCCTGCCGCTGACACCGGGGGCATGGCCGTCAACAACCTTTCCCCGGGCAAGGTTGATTTTATCCATCAGGCTTTCATCACCGGCAAGCACACCGGGGAAATTCATCACCTCTCCCAGCCCAATGCACCCCTTCCACCTGAGAATCTGGCGGAGCTCGTCAACTCCGATACTAGCCCCCGAGGTCTCCAGATGAGTGGCCGGTACACAGGAGGGAGCCATCAAGAACAGGTCCATGGGCAAACGTCGGGCAGATTCCAGCACATATTTCATACCCTTTAACCCGCTGACATTGGCTATCTCGTGAAGGTCGGTAACCACGGCCAGGGTACCCCTCGACACCACAGCACGGGCATACTGGCCTACATCCAGCATCGAACTTTCCAGATGGGTATGACCGTCAATGAAACCGGGAGCCAGATACCTGCTCCCCAGGTCTACGACTTCCCTAGCCTGGTGATAATCACCTACACCGGCAATACGGCCCTGGTAAATGGCCACGTTACCAGACTCAATCTCACCAGTGAAGACGTTGACTATCCGGGCATTGGAGAGAACAAGGTCTGCGGGGATTTCACCCCTGGCTACCTGGATCAGACGACTGACTGCCGAACTCATCCTTCTCAGTCCTCCTCTCCATGAATCCATCTTAATCCGCCGGGCCAGCCCTGTTCCTCCATCTCAAGCACCGAACGGTAATACTCGTTAATTCCACTCACAGTGTAGTCGTATTCCTCCCGTTCCCACACAAAGTAGTTCGATATGGCTACTCCCCCAAATTGTCCTGCCGTGGTATATGGCGTGGTTTTATTTTTCCAGTGGCATTCTATAAGAACGGGGTTCGCCATCAAATCCCAGGCAGAAGCAGGCTTTCCATCTGGACGGTAATAAATAACGTTGGTCAGCGGATCGATAGCACCCCAGGCACCAGCGCGATAGACTTCAATGATTACATGACCGGAATAGGCTTCATCGGTGTTAAATAGAGAGACCATTCGACAGGGAAAACCAGCGACCTGGTTCAAGGCACAGCCTACCCTGGCGACATCCGTGCACCAGTCAGAACCCCAGGCAATTATATCTTCTTCTGTCCCGCCGACCTGTATCGAGTCCAGGTCAGTGGGCGCTTTTACCTGTAAACCGGATGTAAAAAGAGTAATAGCCTGTATACTCTCCTCACTTGAGTTACTACCTGTGGTCGCTGCCTCTACATATTCCTCAAGCACAGGACGCGTTCCTTTTTTATAATATATACTTGTTGGAGTATATCCGCTATATAAATATTCAGCCGTTTCAGTGCACAGACGTACCATTTTCTCAATAAGAAGACGGTCTACAGAGCCAGGGGCATGCGCATCGTTTTCCATCATAACCGCGTAAGCCTTACCAAACTGGTCAATACCCCGGTAGGCAGAAATATCCAACATACCTGAAACCCTTTTCAACCATCCAGGACACAGATATCGGGCAGATTGCGGTACTTCTCATCCCAATCAAGGCCGTAACCGACGAGAAACTTGTTGGGAACGGTAAAACCCAGGTAGTCAATGGTCACCGGGACTTGGTGCCGGTCGGGCTTATCGATCAGCGCACACAGTTTTACCGAAGCCGGTTTCTTCTTGAGCAGATATTCTCTCAGAAAGGCTAGGGTCAACCCGCTGTCTACTATGTCCTCAACTACCAGCACATGCCTGTCCCTAACCTCAGAACCAGGCCTGTGCGTAACCCTGACTTTCCCGGAGCTCTCTTTACCCTCGCCATAACTGGACAACCCGATAAAATCTACCTCCAGAGGAAAATCGAGTACCCGTACCAGGTCAGCCATAAACATGAACGAACCCTTAAGGATACCGATTAGGAGAGGGTTCTTATCCCGATAGGCATTACTGATTTCAGATGACAGCTGGTTGATTCTGACCGCTATCTCCTTATGACTGATAAGAACCCTCGGCTCAGCTTGAGAACTCATATTATATTACGGCCTTACCCTGTTCGGGACATTTCAACTCTTTCAGCTAATACATGGCCAACAAGACTCAGGAATTCCTGATAACAACCCGTCTCTCCGGGTTTAAAAGATATAACGCTGTTTCTTTCGGAAAAAGAACGCCGCTGCCATACCGAAAACCAGACCGCCCAGGTGAGCCTGCCAGGCTATGGGTAAGATGCGGGCAATCGAAAATATGGTAAATAACAGGAAACCGCCAATCACCGCTACCCAGAGGGGAAGGGGAACCGGTAACGGGAATATCATCACTCTCATATCCGGTCTCAACAGGGTAAGGGCTCCGGCAACGGCAAAGACAGCTCCGGAAGCACCGATAGCAATAGAATCGGGGTTTGCCAGAACCATATATAAAAGGTTGCCCACCAGACCACCGCAGAAATAGATGATTAGGAAATACCTCTCCCCGAGCAATCTTACCAGGACGCTTCCGAAGAAATAGAGGGTAATCATGTTAGCCAGGATGTGACCTATATCAGGGAAGGGGGAATGGATAAACATATTGGTGACGATAGTCCAGGGTTTCTCCCAGAAACTGCTGGTCTGGAGACCGAAAACAGAAATAAAGGTCTCGGGTTGAATCGAAACGGCAATATAAAGTATCAGGTTGGTGATTATCAGATACCCGACAATCCCCAACCGGAAACCCTGATTGCTTCTATATCTTACCATTGGTCACCGTAGTACCGGGGTGCATTCTAACTGGTTACCGGTTACTGTTACATGATAACCCGAAGTGCTAATTGTGGCAAGGTAAAACCGCTACTCCTTTGTTAATTAGTAGTACCAATGTCACCCCTATAGGTATTACTAAAGTTACCGTTATAACAGGAATATTATGTTGACTATACCCACTTTCACCGTGTTATTATAAAAACCGGAGTAAACCGGAAAAGTACTATACCTTAGTGATAGACCCTTAAGACAAACGCTAGGGTAAGATTGGAGAATTTGTTTTAATTGGCATCCCTCAAGGGCTTGGCTCTGGGTATTTTAGGCTCGCTGCTCTTCCTTTCCCTGTCCGTTTTCGGGCTGGCATTTACTGTAGACCGGACCGTTCTTAATCCCGGATTTCTCAAGCGCGAACTTGACCGGGTGGATGTATCGCTGCTGGTGGAAGAAACCGTTAATGAGCAGCTGGCTACTGAAGATTGGCCGGAAGAACTGCAGATTGCCCTGATTAATACCATAGACAGACTGGAACCCCTGATTAAAGAAGAGATTAGTGCCGCCAGCTATCCCGTCTATGACTACATGCGTGGAAAAAGCGATGACCTGGACCTGGCGATGACACTGAGGAACACTCTGTTTGACCCGGAGTTCCTAGTGGTTATTATCGATGAAATAGACACACCGGCACTGGCAGACGAGATAATCAGCGAACAGGTATCCGAGGATGACTTTCCGTTGGCAGTGAAAATTGCCCTGATCGACACCATCATCAAGCTTGAACCTATGATTAAGGAACAGGTAGTCCCCGTAGCTGATCCACTGTTTGACTACCTGCTGGAGCAAAGCCAGAGCCTTGACCTGGTTCCGGTGCTCGGGGACACTTTTCTCAATTCAGAATTCGTTGCTGACCTTATTGACAGGCTCGACCTGCCTTCACTAACCGAAGGAGTCCTCAGCCAGATGGATATGGATTTCCCTGAGGAATTCAATGACGCCCTGGTCAATACCATAGCCGACCTCGAACCGTTAATAAAAGAACAGGTAATCGCTGCCACAGACCCGGTATTTGATTACCTGCTCGGTGAAAGACAGACCCTAGACCTTCAAGCAATACTAAGGAGTACCCTCCTCAATACCGGCTTCATCGTTTCCCTTATCGATAACCTTGATGTCTCCTACCTGGCTGCCGAGTTCTACGAAGACGAGCTCATCGGAGCAATCCCAGAGGAGATGCAGTTTCTCTCCGCATACCTGGATGATGCCATCGAAGAACTTGAACCCACCATTAAAGAAGAGCTGAAGGCCGCAGCT
Source organism: Dehalococcoidales bacterium (assembly GCA_020354275.1). Classification (GTDB taxonomy): domain Bacteria; phylum Chloroflexota; class Dehalococcoidia; order Dehalococcoidales; family UBA2162. The sequence goes on along the minus strand of CP070645.1, from coordinate 1,311,630 downwards.
GCCCCCATAACAGACTATCTGCTCGAGGATATCCAGAGTATAAATGTGGAAATACCTTTCGAACCGGTAATTACTGACTTGAAAGAGGTCTTGAGAGGATATTTCGAGACATGGTTGCCAGCCGAGTACGCTGGACTATCTCAGAGCCAGCTTGACCAGTTATTTGATGATTATTACGACCAGCTGGTTGGAATAATACCGGCATCTTTCACTATAGACGAAGAACTGATTGGCACCGAGATGCCATCACAGATCACCACGGCAATTAGTTCAGGAGAGGATGCCCTGCTACAGGTAAGACAGGAGATTACCGGTGAACTGGTCGATTCCAGTGGCATACAGCAGGCAAGGCAGGATATTTCCGAAATAATAGCCGTTGTTGAGGGCGAGTTAGAAGAGTACAAACCCTATGTCGGTTACTTCCTGCTGGGATACCGGCTTCTGATGGTCTTTATCGTGCTGCTCATCATCGCCATTATCCTGATAAACCGCCAGGTGAAAGATATCTGCCGCTCCCTGGGTATTACCTTCCTGACTTACGGTGCCCTGGAGCTTATCGGTATCTTTGTGGGTAAATACTTCTTCCACAGCCAGTTACTCCAAACCAATCTATATGATATCCCGGCATCACTCCAGGGAATACCGGAACAAATCTTCAGTGACTTCCTGTCTCCCCTGCTATTTCTCAGCATCGGTTTTACGGTGGCCGGGATAGCATTAATAGTAACTTCTTTTCTATATAATCCCAATGAATCTATATCCTAAACCTGAGCTACTCAGCTTTCTTTGTGTCATTGTCCGGGTTACTGGCGCGCACATTGAGTTTTAGCCTATCCTGACCAACCACAATAATCCGGCTGCCAGCCTCCAGTTCACCCTCTTCCAGCTTCGCTACCCAGAGCTCGCCTTTGATTTTGACCAGTCCATCGGGAGCCAGCCGGTTTGCCACCGTGCCAGTGCTGCCGACCATATCCGGTAAATGGAGTACAGGCTTTCTCCTCAAAGCCCGGCTACCCATCCGGTAGGTAAAAACAGAAAAGGCAGCCCAGGCCACCATCATGGTAATGAGAACAGGCAGCGGCAGATGAACGTCCAGCCGGGGTAGACCCAGGAGTACGATTACCACTATGGCTGTCTCTTCCAGGATAAAACTGATAATAGCCAGTATTAACCGGCCTGTCATCATGTTCATGCTTCCTTCATTATAGCAGTATGGCTCTGTTGCTGATACCCGAACGGGGGTGGTATAATCCTTAATTGCGTTCCCACAAATAAACCCGGAGACTAATGATGAAACTGAGCCGTCAGGAAGTTTTGCATATCGCTCTGCTAGCCCGATTGGGCCTGAACGAGGCGGAGGTGGACAGGCTTAGCCAGCAGCTATCCGATATTCTGGACAACTTTGAAATACTGCAGCAGGTCGATACCGGCGATATACCGCCGACTGCCCAGTCCATTGACCTGCAAAATGTGGTCAGTGATGACGAAGTAGCCCCCTCTCTACCCCCAGACCAGGTACTGGCCAACGCTCCCCAGAAGGAGGACGACTTCTTTAGGGTACGCCCCGTACTGGAGTAATGGAAATCAACCAGCTGACAATACACCAGACACATGACTTATTAAAGAACAGGCAGATATCATCTACCGAACTGACCAGAGCCTATCTGGAACGTATCCGACAGGTTGAGCCGGATGTCCACGCCCTGGTGACAATCACCGATGAACTGGCATTAAAGCAGGCTGAGAGAGCGGACGAGCTTCTGGCCGCTGGTGATGCCAGCCTGCTGACCGGCATACCCATGGTCATCAAGGACAACATGTGTACCCAGGGGATAACCACCACCTGCTCCTCAAGGATGCTGGAAAACTTCGTCCCGCCCTATAACGCCACGGTGGTGGAGAAATTGTATGACTGCGGGGTTGTGGTTGTCGGCAAAGCCAATATGGACGAGTTCGCCATGGGCTCGTCAACGGAAAACTCCGCCCTGTTCACCACCAGCAACCCCTGGGACCTGTCCCGGGTCCCCGGAGGCAGCAGCGGCGGTTCGGCCGCTTCCGTGTCCGCCGGTGAGTGCGTTTACTCCCTGGGGTCGGATACCGGGGGGAGCATCCGCCAGCCAGCCGGATTTTGCAGCGTTACCGGCCTCAAGCCCACCTACGGGCGGGTCAGCCGGTACGGGCTGGTTGCCTTCGCCAGTTCTCTGGACCAGATCGGCCCGATTACCCGGGATGTTACCGATTGCGCCCTGGTTCTGAATGCCATTGCCGGCCATGACCGACGGGACTCAACCTCGGTCCCCCAGCCTGTTCCAGACTACACCCAATGCCTTAACGGCGATTTGACCGGTATGAAGATTGGCATTCCCAAAGAGTACTTCGTCGAGGGAATGCAGGGAGAAGTTGCGAAGGCAACACGGAACGCCATCGACCAGATCGAGAAGCTCGGGGCCAGCATAGACTGGGAGGTATCATTGCCCCATACCCGCTATGCCCTGGCTGCATACTATATCATCGCCCCTTCGGAGGCCTCGGCCAATCTGGCCCGTTATGACGGCGTCAAGTACGGCTTCTCCTACCAGGACACAACCAGCATGTGGGAAGCAATGGAAAAGACCCGACAGTACGGCTTCGGCCCCGAGGTGAAAAGACGCATCATGCTGGGCACTTACGCCCTCTCCGCTGGCTACTATGACGCCTGGTACCTTAAGGCGCAGAAGGTGCGTACCATCATCAGGCGGGAATTCGACGAGGCCTTTGAAAAATATGACGCCCTGGTGACCCCCACCTCCCCCACCGTACCCTTCAAGATTGGCGAGAAGGTGGACGACCCCTTTCAGATGTACCTTTCCGACGTATGCACCCTGCCGATAAACATCGCCGGACTGCCGGCCATCTCCATACCGGCCGGCTTCGCCAACGGCCTGCCCATAGGCATGCAGATCATCGCCAAGCCCTTCGCCGAGGAAACCATACTCAAGACCGCCCACGCCTTCCAGCAGGTAACGGAGTGGCATAAGAGAAAGCCGGATATATAAGGGTACACAGGTAACCAGCCATGAATGAAACCCAGCAACAACAATGGTTTTTATCTTTACAGAAAGAACTAGAAGAAGCCTACCTGCAACATGATGAGCCCTGGAAGCAGTCCGGCTTTTCCGGCCCGGAAGAGCGCTGGGTGAAATGCCGGAAGCCGATAGCCGACTGCATAGAAAAATCAGGTTCTTTCCTCGATATTGGCTGTGCCAATGGCTACCTGCTTGAGTGTATTATCAAATGGACTGCGGAAAGGAACCTTAGTATAACTCCATACGGTCTCGATTTATCGGAGAAATTGACAGAGCTGGCCAAACAGAGATTGCCGGAATACAGGCAGAATATCTTTACCGGTAACGGCTGGCTGTGGGATAATCCGGTCCGGTTTGACTATGT
>CP070645.1:1300713-1308101 GCA_020354275.1 Dehalococcoidales bacterium | reverse complement strand
GTGCAATCAGAAGCCTCCGGAGTAATGTTTACCCTGGAACCGGTAACCAGCGATAAAAGCAAGATTGCTATTGAAGCTGTCCTCGGGCTCGGTGAAATGATTGTCTCCGGTGACGTGACGCCGGACACCTATATCGTGAGTAAAGACGGGCTGGAAATCACCAGCAAGGAGATTGCCGAGCAAGAATGGAAAATGATACGTGACCACTCAGGCAAGGGTGAAGATGCCAATATTAAAGTGCCACTCAGCCATGAAGAGCAGACTAACCAGAAAATAGACGATGATGATATTATCGCACTGGCCCAATTAGGCCAACAGCTAGAGGACTGGTACCAGTTTCCCCAGGATATCGAATGGGCCAAGGAGGACAACACGCTATATATTGTCCAGACCCGGCCGGTAACCACCATCAAGGAACAAACCGCTGAAACCAAACACGAGATTACCGCCCCGGTATTGCTATCGGGAGCACCGGCCAGTCCGGGGATTGCCTCCGGACCGGTCAAACTGGTACCGGATGCCTCTGAAATAGACAAGGTCAAAGAGGGAGACATCCTGATTGCCGAGATGACCACTCCTGACTTTGTCCCGGCAATGAAACGGGCGGTAGCTATCGTTACCGACCGCGGCGGTCGGACTGCTCATGCCGCTATTGTCAGCCGGGAGCTGGGCATACCCTGCGTTGTCGGTACGGGGCAGTCCATGGCAATCCTGAAGGACGGGCAGGTAATAACCGTTGACGGCACCAACGGAAAGGTTTATGAAGGCAAGATAGAAATCGAGGATAAAACCGAAACACGGTCTGAAGTAAAGATAAAGACCAGAACCAAACTGCTGGTCAACCTAGCCCAGCCGGAACTGGTCGACAGAGTGGCCTCCCGTGACGTGGACGGTATCGGGTTGCTAAGAGCTGAGTTTATGGTGGCAGCAATTGGCGAGCACCCCAGCCATATGATCAGAGAAAACCGGGGTGATGAGTTTGTCGATAAACTCGCCGAGGGTTTGACCATGTTTGCCAAAGCTTTCCACCCCCGCCAGGTGGTATACCGTACCAACGATTTCAAGACCAACGAGTACCGAGCTCTTAAAGGCGGCGAGGAATATGAAGAAGTTGAAGAAAACCCCATGCTTGGTTACCGCGGGGCTTCAAGGTACATCACCGATATTGCTACCTTTAAGCTGGAACTGGCCGCCATTAAGAAAGTGAGAGAAAATTATAATAATCTATGGGTAATGATCCCCTTCGTCAGAACGGTCAAAGAGCTGAACCAAACATTGCAAATCATGGAAGCCGAAGGACTGAAACGTACCGAAGATTTTAAAATTTGGATGATGGTGGAGGTGCCATCCAATATTATCCTCCTCGATAAGTTTCTGGCTGTTGGCATTGATGGCATATCAATCGGCTCAAATGACCTGACCCAACTTACGCTGGGTATTGACCGGGACAGCGCCAAACTGGCTGATACATTTGATGAACGTGACGAATCTGTAATGATATCGTTGGAAAAAGCGATCAAAACAGCCAAGAGTATGGGTGTCACCTCTTCTATCTGCGGACAGGCGCCATCGGTCTATCCCGAAGTAACGGAAAAGCTGGTAGAATGGGGCATCACCTCTGTTTCAGTAAGCCCTGACATGATTGACCAGACTAGAGAAATAATCGCCCAAGCCGAAGAACGACTAAAATAATAATAAAAATGGTTAGCCAGCTTCAGGTCCGCAATTTAATTGAGGAACGGGAAGAGAGCCTTTCCCCTCATGCGGCGAAAAGTAAGCTGTCGCCGGGTAGGGCCACACATGAGGAACCCTGTCCGGTAAGAACTGACTTTCAGCGTGATCGTGACCGTATTATCCATACCAAAGCTTTCCGCCGTCTCAAGCATAAGACACAGGTATTTATTGACCCTCAGGGTGACCACTATGTAACACGGCTAACCCACACCCTGGAGGTCTCCCAGATAGCCCGTACCATTGCCCGGGCCCTGAATTTAAACGAGGACCTTACTGAGGCAATCGCCCTTGGTCACGACCTTGGCCACACCCCTTTTGGCCATATCGGGGAGGAGATCTTAAACGAGCTATACTACCATGGCTTTCGGCACAGCGAACAGAGCCTAAGAACCGTCGAACTGCTGGAAAATAACGGCCAGGGGCTCAACCTTACCTGGGAAGTGAAAGACGGTATTATAAATCACTCTAAGGAGGGATTAAAGGAAAAGGAAGACTGGGGGAAAGCGGGCACCCTGGAGGGTATTGTGGTCAAGATTGCTGATATAATTGCCTATATTAACCACGATATTGATGACGCGGTAAGGGCTGACATTATTACCGAGAACGATTTACCAGCCTCAACCGCTGCTGTACTGGGGCATTCGCACCGGGAGCGTATCAACACCCTGGTCTGCAACGTTATTGAGCAATCATGGGCGTTAAGGAAAGGCAACAGAGCTGATATCCCCGTGATACGCATTAGCCCAGATATCCTGGAGGCGACCAATACACTGCACGGGTTCCTTTTTAACAGAGTCTATAACGTATACTCCGAAAAGGAAGAAGCAACCAGGGCCAGGCAGATAGTCCGCCGGTTATACCGCTTCTTCACCGAGCACCAGGAAAAACTACCGGTGGAGTACCTCAACAATATAGACGAAGTAGAGCGGAGAACGGTTGATTATATCGCCGGCATGACCGACCAATATGCACTGAGATTAGCCGAGGAGTTGGCTTTAACTAAATGAGCGTCGTCGATGAAGTGAAGCAAAAGCTGGATATCGTTGAGGTTATCGGTCAATACGCAACCATAACCAAGGCGGGGCGTAACTTCAGGGCATTGTGCCCATTTCACAGTGAAAAACGACCCTCTTTCTTCATTTACCCCGAGCAACAGAGCTGGCACTGCTTTGGCGCCTGCAATACCGGCGGTGATATCTTCTCCTTCATAATGAAAAAGGAGAGCATGGACTTCGGCGAGGCGCTGCATTTTCTGGCCCAGAAGGCCGGGGTAACTATCACATCAAGGTTTGAGCTCGATACCAGCACCGATAAGAAGGAAAAAATATACCAGCTGAATCAGACAGCTGCCCTGTACTTCCACGACCTGCTGCTTAACTCCCCGACCGGGGAAAAGACAAGGGACTATCTTGCCAGCCGCGGTTTATCACTGGAAACCATCATTAATTTTCAGCTGGGTTATAGCTTGAATAGCTGGGAAGCCCTGAAACAGTACCTTACGGAAAGGGGCCATAGTGAGGACCAATTGATTGAAGCTGGTCTGATACTGGCCACAGAAGACGGCAAAACGCATGACCGGTTCCGTAACCGTTTAATATTCCCGATAAAAGATAACAGGGAGCATGTTATTGGCTTTGGCGCCAGGGTACTCGATGAATCGCTGCCCAAATACCTTAATTCGCCACAGACCCCGGTCTTTGACAAGAGTGGCAGCCTTTACGGCATAAACCTGGCGGCAGCAGCGATACGGCAGCAGAACCTGGCCGTTATCGTAGAGGGTTATATGGATGTCATTACCGCCCACCAGAATGGCTTTAACAACGTAATCGCCTCCATGGGGACTTCAGTTACTGAAAAGCAGGTCAATACGTTAAAAAGGCTAACTAAAAATATAGTCCTTGCCCTTGATGCCGATGCTGCTGGTGAGGAAGCCATGCTACGTAGCGTCAGTTATGAAAACACACTCGGGGCCGAGGTCAGGGTAATGGTCATGCCCCGGGATAAAGACCCCGATAACGTTATCAGAGAGGATGTTAAAACCTGGCAACAGCTTCTGGATAAGGCACTTCCGGTATTGGACTATACCTTCGATATGGTTATCTCTAGCCTGGACCTGAATACCGCCAGGGATAAATCACTGGCCACAGATCGGCTACTGCCAGTAATTGCCGGGATGAACGATATCGTACGACAGGCTCACTACTTACAGAAACTGGCCCGTTTGGTCAAAGTCAGTGAGAGAGACCTTGAGGTTGTCCTTAAAAAAGCTAGGACTGCCCAGGATGGGCGGTGGAAGAAACCGGACCAAACACCAGGCCGTAAAACCACCCCTACCATCCAGCGCCCGTTCCTCCCCAGCCGCCTTGAAGAAGACTGTCTAGCCCTGCTTCTGCAATACCCCGAGCTAAAAGAAAGGAGCGGTACGCTGCTACCGGAGTACTTTCAGAACAGTGAAAACCGTGAAATATTTACTGCTTGGCATCAGTCCGGTGACCTGGCTAGCCTCAAAGATAAATTGGATGAATCTATTCATGAGCACGTTGATTATCTGGCCAATAAGAATATACCAACTACTACCACGAATATGGATAAGAGATACGATGATTATACCCGTAGACTAAAGGAAAGGTTTCTCAGAGACCTGGAAGCAAAAAGAGAAGAGAGATTTGCACTGGAGGTAGAATTGGGAGGTTCCGGCGCTGACTTGACCAGGCTTGAAGAAGAAGGGATAGAAGCCAGCATTCAACTCAGAGAGGTTTTTACCGAAAAGCTAAACAAGGGTAGTAACAAGGGGGATAAGAAATGGAGCTAGACAACTATCAAAACTCAGAGGGATACCTACCTGATAATGGCAGTGACGAGGAACTGCCGCCAACGGACGACCTGCACAACAGCCTTAAGTCCCAAGAAAATATTGAACTGGACGCGCCGCTGGAACAGATTGAAGTTGGTACACAGGAAGTAGCCGATGACCCGGTCCGTCTTTACCTGCATGAGATTGGTAAGGTACAACTACTTACGGCTAAAGACGAAAGGGTATTAGCCAAAAAGATTGAAGCGGCCAAACGCATTAGACAGGTACGGCAACAATTTGAGCGGCAATATGACAAACCTCCTACGGCAACCGAAATAATAATAACGATGCTGAAAGAAATCGACCAGAACAGAGATGTTATCACCCTACTCCAGGAACAACTCGGCCTAACACCGGTTGCTAGCTTCAAGGAAAATATCTCTGATCCCGACCTAAGGGATAGTATTAGTGGCGTTATAAACCAGCAGCTGATCCAGGCCATGGCCATGAAGATAGGCAAGTCCTTACCGGACACAGAACAACTGCTGATTGACCTTTCCTTAAATTATAGCCTGCTACCCGTAGAAGTCCTAGATGCTATTAGAGAGGATGTCACCATGGCTGATATTGAAAACCTGGTGGTTGACCAGGCTTTTATCAACCAGATACAGGTGTATGAAAGGCAGCTACAGAACTACCTGAATAATATCGAAGGGGAGGCAAAGAAAGCGGAAAAGCACCTCATCGAAGCCAATCTTCGCCTGGTGGTCAGCGTTGCCAAGAAACATATTGGCCGGGGCATGTCACTCCTGGACCTGATTCAGGAGGGGAATATCGGGTTGATCAGGGCTGTTGAGAAATTCGACCACCACCGGGGTTATAAATTCAGCACCTATGCTACCTGGTGGATTCGCCAGGCCATTACCCGGGCTATAGCTGACCAGGCTCGTACCATTCGTGTTCCGGTCCATATGATTGAAACCATTAACAAGCTGCTGAGGGTAAGCCGCCGCTTGGCCCAGGAACATGGGCGGGAGCCTAACTCCAAGGAAATCGGCCTGAAAATGGACCTTCCCCCGGAGAAGGTCAGGGAGATAGTCAAGGTGGCACAACTACCCATCTCGCTGGAGGCACCTATAGGAGAGGAAGAAGACAGCCATCTCAGCGATTTCATCGAAGACCGCAATGCTCTGCCCCCGGTCGACGCCGCCTCCAAGCAATTGCTCAAAGAGCAGATTGACGAGGTGCTGTCCGCCCTTACCCCCCGTGAACAGCGTGTACTCCAGTTGAGATTCGGCCTTGAAGATGGGCGAAGCCGCACCCTGGAAGAAGTGGGGCAGGAATTCAATGTGACCAGGGAGCGTATCCGCCAGATCGAAGCCAAGGCATTACGCAAATTACGCCATCCCAGCCGCAGCCGTAAGCTCAAAGACTACCTGGAATGAAGATTCTGGTCACCAATGACGATAGCATCAATTCCCCCGGTGTCTGGGCTCTGGCTGAAGCCATGCAGCGGGTAGGGGAAACGCTGATTGTAGCCCCGGATAAACAGCAAAGTGGAGTTGGCACATCGGTCTCTCTCTACAGCGGGATGAGCATCAACGAAGTATCATCCACAATCCAGGGAGTTCGAGCTTACGCTGTCGGGGGCACCCCCAGCGACTGTGTGATAGTAGGTTTACGTCGATTGGCCCAGGAGCACGTCGACCTTGTCGTTTCAGGTATTAACCTTGGTGCTAATGTTGGCAACGACATCCTCTACTCAGGTACCGTCATGGCCACACTACAAGGCTATTACCGGAAGATACCATCGATAGCGATATCCCTGGCTCTTGGGGAACGTGGGGAAGAACCGCGGTTTGATGTTGTTTCCAGAGTTGCCAGATTCCTGGCACTGGGTGTGAAAAGCGGCACAATACCCGGCAGAGCTATTCTAAACACCAACGTGCCCAATATCCCTCTGGAACAAATCAAGGGCATTATTACCACGAGAACCGGCTCCAGCGGCTATGTTGCGTTGTCCGAGGTTCAGGGCGGCGATACCTTGAGCTACTCTTTTGGGATGCGTCAGACAGACTCCCCTAAGTACCCCGACCAGTTGGCTAATCCGACTGGTACTGAGGAAGGGACCGATATCTGGGCTATTAACTCCGGCTTCATATCAATCACGCCTTTGAGTCTTGATGTTACCGCCCATGATCTGATACCATCTCTGAATGAGCATGTTTCCTCACTGGAATCTGACCTGCTCAATACATGACCTGATAACATAGAGTAGCGTAAGCTGGAAGTAACAGTATGGAAATAGGGGCAGGATAATGGTTGATAATGCTGTGTTTAATGAGCTGATGGCTATTGCCGGGTGGTCGGATGGATTTGACGAACAGGTTTCCATCACCGGTCACGACCCGGTACTGCCTACCCGTTTTAAGATAGGCGAGATGATCGCCGGTATCCACGCTGCCCGTGGAGTCGCCGTCAGCAAGCTGTGGGAACTGAAGACCGGCTGTAAACAACAGGTAGCCATTGATGTCAGGGCAGCCACGGCTACCCTGCAAAGCTATGTATACCTCAAAATGGACGGTGAAGAACAACGGCAGCAACAAGCACCGTCACAACAACGGCAGGCCTACGGGATAGGCTTCCAGAAAACCAGGGATGGCCGCTGGTTTTATATCCACGGTTACGGGCGGCAGAGAATACCGGAACTGCTGCAATGCGAAGATAACCTCGAATCAATGCCTGATGTCATATCGAGAAGGGATTCCCAGGAACTGGAAGACGCCTTCGCTGAAACCGGTCTCTGTGGAGCTATAGTACGCAGTGCCGATGAGTGGCTGTCACATCCCCAGGGAATAGT
>CP070645.1:1297044-1300613 GCA_020354275.1 Dehalococcoidales bacterium | reverse complement strand
TCCCAGCACCAACAGGTTGATTTCCGTGAACACCTCAGAGGAGAAACTGATCGAATTCGGCCTGATGGAACCGCTGATGGAAGTGACTCTTACCTTGGAAAATGACGAGGTTCTGGTGATTAAAGTAGGCGACAACACGCCGAACAGCACCAACCACTATGTCCAAGCCCCCGACTCTACTGATGTTGCCCTGGTTGACTATACCTGGTATAACGAGATTGCCCGCCTGGTGAGGGAACCACCGTATATTTCCACGTCCGATTAGGGCACTGCCAGCCGAGACCAGCTAGCTTGACCTACCTGGGGAGATATTTCAACCATTCATCACGGACGGGTATGTAGTGGGCGGGAACGTGGAAAAACCCGTTGTCTTTTGGCCGGGAGGGCTGGTGCATTAACCTCATCCCTGCCTCTGCCGGCGTCCTGCCTGCCTTGCGGCGGTTGCAAGCGACACAGGCACTGACCACGTTTTCCCAGGTGTGATTTCCGCCACGGTAACGCGGGATGACATGGTCTAAAGTAAGCTGGCGGGTGCTCCTGCCGCAATACTGACAGGTGAAATGGTCACGTTTGAAGATCTCAAAACGGGTCAGTTTCCGGCTGGAGTGAGGTGGCCTTTTAACCATATAGGCTAGCCGGATTACTGAGGGTACCATGAAATCACGGTCAACCGAACGGATAAAGCCGGAGCCATTCTCTAAAAGCTCCGCCTTTTTCTGATAGAGCAGAACCACCGCCCGCCGAACCCGACATATGTTGAGTGCTTCATAGCTGTAATTAAGCACCAGGACAGGGAGGTTAATCATAATCCAGGTCACCTTAACGCAGAAACTAGCCCATTTTACTTGAATTACTAAAGGCGATGCAAGCGCCGGTATGAACGTGCTTTACCCGCAGCTTTTCACCTTTTACCGCCCCCGCCTAGCACCACGGGGCTTTGCCCTTGGAACAGCCTTTCCTGCCCAGTAGTCAGGGGCTGTTATATGAAACAAAATGCTTATTTTAGGATCAACAAAACGGGATGCTATCGGGGTATCCATTTCATCTGTTGAGCAGTTGGTAGTAATCACCGTCGGCTGCCGGGCATTATAGCGGTAGTTTATAACCTGATAGAGCTTTTCTTGTGCCCAGGGGGTGGTTGTCTGCTTACCAAAATCATCCAGTACCAGTAATGGCGATTTTTTTACACTTTCAAATACCTGGTCATAGGAAACCTTGCTCTCCGGATTGAATGATGAACGGAGATGATCCAGGAAATCGGGCACCACGATAAAAAGGGCTGGCTTCCTCAACTGATAACGGTAATTGACGATAGCAGCGGCCAGGTGAGTTTTGCCGCAGCCGTTAACACCCTGGAAAACCAGCCAGCCATCGGGTGACTTGGCGAAATCAAGGGCTAGCTGGAAAGCAGCCGCCAGATTCTGACGCTGCTCCAGTGGCAGGTTTACCCTTTTGGCATCAAAGCTATCAAAGGTCATCTCTCTTTGCAGCTCAAAGTCAGCAGGCCAGCTGTAGGCTGTCAGCGCAACCGATTCCTCGGTAAGTGAGAATACTTGGCAGAAACTGGCGTTGACCAGCCGGGTGCGTATCCTTTCTTCAAGCTCATCAACCGGGACAATGGTGACTATTACCGTGGGTAGCTGATTGTTGAAACGATGGTTGAGCAGCTGGTCCATCTTCTCCTTGGCCCAAGGGGTACTGGACTGGACACCCAGGTCATCCAGCACTAGCAGCGGGGTGCTGCGTACCTGCTCGAAGAACTCATCATACGGTATTTCACTGCCCGGGCTGAAAGTAGAACGGAGGTGGTCCAGAAGGTCAGGAACGGTAATATAGAAAACGGGGCGGTTGTCCTCAAGACAGTGGTTGGCTATTGCTGCCGCCAGGTGGGTCTTGCCACAGCCACTGGAACCGGCCAGTACCAGCCACCCCTCAGGTTTATCGGCGAATGATTGAGCTGCCTGAAAGGCCTGGTAAAAACGTTCCTGATCCGAAGGGTTCTCAGTCATGCCCTGAGGTACTACATTTTTAAAGGTAAGGCTGGTCAGTGATCCCAGGTTGCTGTACCGTTGCAACCTGGTCAGGCGTTCCTGCTCTGACTTCTGCTGGCTACAATGGCAGGGAACGACACGGCTGAAATCAGGTTTACCAGGGCTCAACCAGGGGTGAACGAAGCCCGCCCCTTTACATACGGAGCAGACTGAACCAGGAGACGACTCTTCTGATTCAGCGCTTGACCATGTGTCCGTATCTTTGCTGGTTATATTTTGCCGGGTCTGTCTTTTCAGTATCTCGCTTATATGCTCCATCGCTTTTACCCTCAGCCGACCAGTTTTCCAGAATCCGGGCGATATAACGCCAGCTATGTTTGTTCAGGCTAACCGCCTCTTTTATTGCATCTCTAATCCAGTTTTCCGGATAAAGCTTTTCCGCTTCAATCAATTCTTCGGCTATCATTGGGGTTAGCATGCCGACATTCTGCTCATAGAGAGTGAAGATGTCCGGTGTCTCTTCGGTGGCAACCTCGGGGTGAAGAATTTCTGCGGTCTTGAGCCCCGAAAGAGCCATTTCCCCGGACTTGATTCTGGCCACCGCTCGTTTATCGGACTCCGTATTGAGGAAATAAACATCCTGGGGCTTTCCGTCTTGTTCCAATGACAAGTGGAGGAAGGTGCCCCGCTGTACCGCTTTTTCCAGCGCGTTACGCAGACTTTCCTGCGGTGATTCCTCTTGATTCTTAAGGCTGCTCATTAAACCTTTGTTGCCTGTTAGCTCTTTATGACTGACAAAACGGGGGTAGCCCCGTTTGCCATATAGCAAGTAGAAGATAAAAAGGGTTGCCTTCAATTCGGTAATGTCAGTTATCTCCGGTAACAGACGGCTGAAGAAAGCATTATGTACCGCAGTAAACCGTGTCCTGGCTGAGAAACCCTCAAACTTCGCCATAATATCAAATATAGTTTTCTACCCGTAATACCGGTATTTCTAACCCATGCTATCGAGGAATAGTTATGTAAACCTGACGGCTTTATAAAAGGCTCGGTTCCTGATTGGCAATATTTTCAAATCTGGCCAGTCTGGGAATGAACCGCATATTAATTTGACCGGTGGGGCCATTACGGTGCTTGGCAATGATAATATCGGCAACACCCTCGGGGTAGTCTTTATCGGTACGCTGGGTCTCCCACTCTTCCCTCGTGAAGTAGTAATCATCGCGGTAGATAAATATAACAACATCTGCATCCTGCTCGATACTGCCGCTGTCACGCAGGTCCGAGAGCTGGGGCCGGTGTGAAGCCCTAAACTCCGAAGCACGGCTGAGCTGTGACACTGCAAGTACCGGTATACTGAGCTCGCGGGCCAGCGCCTTGAGAGAACGGGAGATGTAACTGATTTCCTGAACCCTGTCCCTGATCTGTCCGTCCATCAGCCCCAAGTGATCAACGACGATAAGGTTTACCCCGCGCTCAAAGTAGAGACGGCGCACCTTGCTCCGCATCTCCGTTACCCTGAGCCGGGGAGAGTCATCAATATATATTGGCGCCTCGGAAAGGATACCGGTGGCATCC
>CP070645.1:1293807-1296944 GCA_020354275.1 Dehalococcoidales bacterium | reverse complement strand
GAGTGGTCCAGATGACGGTGAGAAAGGATGATAGCGCTCAGTTGCTCTGCTGCCAGTTTTCTCTTGGTGGATTGAACGATGCTGCCCGGGCCGGGATCAATCAGTATTTCTGTGCCGTTCAAACTGAGCCATAAGCCGCCTGAGGCAGCCAGTTGTCTGCTTACCATGAATCGGGCACCGGCTGTCCCTAGAAAGGTAATCGTGTCTCCTGAGGTATTGTCTTTTTTCATGTCTGATGCAACTGTTTCTATAATAGGAGATACTGAATTATTTTACAACGGAATTCACAGGTCACAGGCTCCTTTGACATTCTTCTTTATTCGTATATATACTAAATAGTGGAAGTCTGCACGTTTCAGTATACTGGCTGCTGCCATCGAGTTCGGGTATAAGAGGAGGTAGAGCTAATGGAAAAACAGGTGACAACTCACCGCGGCGGGCACCTTGAGGCTTTGCTTAACGGGTGTCCGGATGCCATTATCGCCATCAATGCTGAAGGCATTATCAAATTTGCCAACAAGGAAGCCTGTAAGTTAACCGAACGTAATATGAATGAACTTATTGGCGAAAGTATCGTCGATGTCTACGAGACCCTGGAGCTTGCCAAGGAGGCCAACCGTAAGCTTTACGAGGGCGGTGGAACTATCCATGACCATGAATCTAGGGTGAGGACGAAATCGGGCAAGGTAATCCCGGTGCGTATCTCGGCGTCACACCTTAAGGATAGCGCAGGTAAGTACATAGGCGGTGTTGGTTATTTCGCCCAGTATCGGCCATGGACTGGAGCCGAGGCTGAGGTTAAATCTCGTCTTGATGAGCTGGAATCACGGCTTGATACGTGGAAGACGCTGGCAGCTCCGGTGTTTGAATTGTATCCCCGTCTTTCCGTTATGGTAATCGTCGGTCATCTTGATGCTGGCCGCTTTGAAGATATCATTACCAATTTGCTCAACCACGTAGAGAAGGTAAAGACCCGGGTAATTCTGCTGGACCTCTCCGCAGCTGTGGTGGATGAGGTTGAGGTTGCCAATCAGCTTGCCAAAACAATTCGTACCGTCCGTCTGCTTGGGGCAGACTGCATTATAGCTGATATGCATTCTACCTTGGCCAGAGCAATGGAACCGTTAATGGCAGACCTGGGTTCAGTAAAGTCGTTTAGCTGTATGGATATAGCGCTCGAGGAAGCGCTGAAGACAATCGGCTATGAAATCCGCAAGAAGGACTAGATCTAGGAGGAGTTTCTATTGGACAAAGTATATCCCGGTGTCGATGAAGCTGTCGCCGATGTCCCTGATGGGGCTTCTATCGCAATATCGGGCTTCTTTACAGCGGGAACGCCTGTTCCCCTGATACAGGCACTGGTCAAACAGGGGGCAAAAGACCTGACCATTATCTGTATGCAGATGGGGCCAGGTAATGAGGATATTAATCAGTTGGTTGTCAATAAACAGGTAAAGAAGGCTATTTGTAACTACCCCTTTTATCGCTCGGCCACCCGGGGTGCCGATTCTCCGGCCGAGCAGGCAGTCCGTGCCGGTGAACTTGAAATGGAAGTCTATCCCATGGGGACTTTTACCGAGAAATTGAGGGCAGCCGGGGCTGGTCTGGCTGCTTTTTATACTCCCACGGGCGTAGGCACGGTGGTCGAGAGAGGTAAAGAGAAGAGAAAGTTCGGTGATAACGAATATCTGCTTGAGTTAGCCCTTAAACCGGATTATGCTTTCGTATATGCCTATCAAGGCGACCGCATGGGTAATCTGACCTGCCATTTGACTGCGAGGAATTACAATCCGGAGATGGCGGCGGCGGGTAAGATAACCATTGCAGCTGTAGAGAATGTCGTTGAACCCGGTAAGCTCGATGGGGATACGATTCATGTGCCCGGGATCTATGTGCAACGGGTAGTAAAAGTAGATAGACCCAGCTACTTCCCCACGATTGACTGATGTATTTGGAGGAGAAAGAAAACGGTGAATGTAACCAAGAAATTTAAAGGGCTGTCCAGGGAATTGATAGCCTTGCGGGTAGCTGGTGAACTTGAGGACGGTACCTATGTGAATCTGGGTATCGGCATACCGACTCTGGTTTCCGACTGGATTGAAGGTAGGGATATCGTACTTCAGGCTGAGCTTGGTATGCTCAATACCGGCCCGTTAGCTTCACAGGATGAGGTAGAACAGGACCTCATTAATGCTAGTTGCCAGCCGGTAACCGAACTACCGGGTAGCTGCTATTTCTCTGAAAATGAATCGTTTGCCATGATACGGGGTGGCTATATGGATGCAGCCGTCTTGGGTGCATTGCAGGTCTCCGAGAAGGGCGACCTGGCCGGATGGCAGAACCCCAGCCGGGGGTTGTCGGAGGACATCGGCAATATCGGCGGCTCCATGGACCTGGCGGTGGGTGCCCGGAAGGTTATTGTCGCCATGATGCACGTAACCAATGATGGACAGGCCAAGATTGTAAAGGAATGCTCTTACCCCCTGACGGCACAGGCCGTTGTTGACCTGATTGTAACTGACCTGGCGGTTATCGAGGTGACTCCCAAAGGCTTGCTGCTGCGTGAGGTAGCCGCTGGCCTGACTGCAGAAGACGTTCAATCGGTAACGGAAGCCAAGTTAATCGTCAGCCCTGACCTGACGGAGATTCAGCTTTAGGATAATTTCACACCTCTTTAAGAGTGGAACATGCAGGGAAGCCTTCGTACTTCCCTTTTTTATTGCATTTGGATTAAG
Source organism: Dehalococcoidales bacterium (assembly GCA_020354275.1). Classification (GTDB taxonomy): domain Bacteria; phylum Chloroflexota; class Dehalococcoidia; order Dehalococcoidales; family UBA2162. Next base: position 1,294,209 of record CP070645.1, on the reverse strand, counting down.
ATAGGGTCATGAAACGGGTGTGGCCGCCGGTTGTACTCTTTTTCCTGGCCCCTGCTGTTGGTGAATTACTCTCCGGTTCGGCGCCTCCATCGGAATTTTTTAGCCCTTTCGGATTGACGGTTCTAACTGTACTTTATGGTGGTGGGGCGATTCTGGTCAGGGAGTTGACCATTCGCTGGCGGAAGGGTTGGATGAGCCTGCTCATCCTGGGGGCTGCCTATGGCATCATTGAAGAAGGGTTACTGGTTAAGAGCTTCTTCGACCCCGGTTGGCAGGACATCGGCATACTCGGCTCTTACGGGAGATGGGCAGGCGTCAACTGGGTCTGGAGTCTTGAACTGACTATCTACCATGCCGTTATCAGTATCTGTATTCCCATTTTGTTAACCGAATTGATGTTTC
>CP070645.1:1290136-1293707 GCA_020354275.1 Dehalococcoidales bacterium | reverse complement strand
CCCGGAAGACTATACCAACCGGGGCAGGATAATAACACCCCTTAAGGACAGGTATGGCGCCCAGATCAGGACCCACTACCCGGTTAGCATAGAGGATGAGATATCCATCGTAGAGATGGAATGGCGCCAGTTCAGCGGAGACGGTATGGAGTATTATGTCCCCGAGTATATGAAGGAGATTGTAGCTGAGGTAACCCATCTGGGCAGAAAAAGTCCGGACATCAATCAACGCTCGGGAGTGAGTGTCAGGGTATCAATAGCCAACTATGAAACCATGCTCAGTAATGCTATCAGACGGGCGGTGGTACTGGGTGAAAAACTGGCCGTTCCCCGCATCAGTGATTTGCCCTATATCCACCCATCCACCAGCGGTAAGATAGAACTGGAAAGTGTTGAGGATACCCAGGAAAACAAGCTCATTGATGACCTGATAAAGAAGGCAACACTAAATGTCTTTAACCGTTATTACCGGCTGCACCAGCTGGAGGGAATAGTGGAACAGTTCAGCGGTGGATTCAGTGTCGAAATTTCTGAAAATATGGGAGCCAAGAGTTACCTGCGTAATGTCAAGGAGATTATTGGCCTTGACGAAGTGCTGAAAACGGTAAACGATTCGGCAAAACCGGAGGCAATAGCCTCCGCCATGGAGTTTGTCCTGGAAGGCCTTCATGTCAACAAGAGGTTAAATAAAACAAGGAGTAACGGTAAAACAGTTTACCAGCGGTGATATGAGCATATTCCGTTATTCAGAGTGGGACGGTAGTCAGGATATATTTGAGCTTAACGCAGATGAGCTTATGGATAAGCTCGGTCAGAATATGATGTCTTACGGGGACCTGTCCTATGCCCTGCGTATGCTTCAGCGCGGCGGTTTCCGGGACAACCAAGGAAGGCGGTTGCCCAATATCCAGGAGTTGCTTCAAAGGCTGCGCCAGCAGAAGCAGAGCCAGCTTGATAAGTATGACCTTGGTTCCATGATGGACGAGATACGGGAGAAGCTGGACGATATTCTACAGACCGAACGGGAGGGAATCCAGAGTAAGCTTGAAGAGGCCAGGCAAAAAGCCGCCGAGGACGTCAGTGACGTGAGCCCGGAAATGCAGAAGAAGCTGCTCGAGAACATCGAAGAAAGGGCAGCACATAATCTGGAGAAGCTGGATGAATTACCTCCCGATGTCGGCGGCAAGATAAAAGGACTTACCGACTACGATTTTATGGATGAGGAAGCCCGTCGCAAATTCCAGGAACTGCTGGATATGCTTAAGCAGCATGCCATGCAGTCCTACGGCCGTGACCTTGTCCAGCAGATAAAGAATATCGATCCCAGCGCGCTGGCCGGCCTGAGGCACATGGTTGAAGCCCTGAACCAGATGCTTGAACAGCGCCGGCGGGGTGAAGAACCCGATTTCGAAAGTTTCATGGCACAGTTCGGCGACTTCTTCGGCCCGGAACCGCCCCAGAACCTCGATGAGCTGATAGAACGCCTGCAACAGCAGATGGCACAGGCACAGTCCCTCTTAGACAGTCTTTCGCCTCAGGACAGGCAGGAGATGCAGGACCTGCTGCAGTCCATGCTCGATGAAGCCACCCAGTACGAGCTGGCTAAACTATCGCAGAACCTTGAGGCCTTATTTCCCAGTGACAGGTTGCACCGTCAGTACCCGTTTTCCGGTGAGGAACCAATATCATACACCGAAGCCCTGAGACTGATGGAGACACTGCAGAAGATGGACAGGCTGGAATCGCAGCTCCGGGACTCCCAGTACCGGCGTTCCCTTGATACCGTTGATGAGCAGTTGGTCAGGGAGTTGATGGGCAATGAAGCGGCTCAAGAACTGGACAGGCTGCGCAGCATAACCCGTGTTCTGGAAGAAGCTGGTTACATCCGCCTGAAGGACGGGAGGTACGAACTGACGCCCCGAGGTATGCGTAAAATCGGGCAGAAAGCCCTGGAAGACATCTTCGCCCAGCTCAGAAAAGACCGCATCGGTGGGCATAACCTTAAATTAAGGGGTTCCGGCGGTGAGAGAACATATGAGACCAAGAAGCATCAGTTCGGCGACGACTTTCAGATTCACCTGGAGAGAACCATCATGAACTCGATCCAGCGGAAACCGGGTAAACCGCCCGTTAAACTGGATGTTGACGATTTTGAGGTGTACCGGACCGAGGCAATAACACGGTCAGCAACTGTGATAGTCCTTGATTTGAGCCTTTCAATGCCGATGCGCGGCAACTTTGAGGCCGCCAAAAGAGTAGCTGTCGCCCTTGACAGTCTAATCAGGACACAATACCCCAAAGACAGCCTGTATATCGTCGGTTTCTCCAGCTACGCCCGAAAGATCAAGAAAGATGACCTGACCGCCATGACCTGGGATGAGTTTGACCCCTATACCAACATGCAGCAGGGGTTGGCCATGGCCCGGCAGATGCTGGGTAAAGAGATATGCAGCAACAAGCAGATAATACTGATATCGGACGGAGAACCTACCGCCCACTTCGAGGGTGGACGCTTCTTCTTCCAGATGCCTCCTAGCCCGCGCACCATCCAGTTAACGCTGAGGGAAGTGTCCAACTGCACCAGGAAGGGTATTGTAATAAATACCTTTATGCTTGATAGCGGCCGTCAATTTCTCGGTGCCTTCGTGACACAGATGGCACGCATTAATAAAGGACGGGTATTCTTCACCAACGCCGACAGCCTTGGCCAGTATCTGATGGTAGACTACATCGCCAATAAAAAGAGGCAAATCTAGGTCTGGATTCACCGGGACGAAGGACAGTTCCATCCTGTAATTATCCCCATTATTGGCTTGCCTATGGAAAAACCGGTAACTATACTCACCTACTATGATTACCTCTCGCCATGGTGCTATATCGCCGCTATTAGGCTGCTGAAGATAGCCGAAGAATACCGCGACAGGATTGATATCAGCTGGCGAAGCTACCCGCTGGTACCCGGGGAAATCCCCGAAAGACGCATCTCACCGCATAGCGTTGTATCCCGTGACAGTGCAAAACAGGAGGAGCCGGGTATTAACTTTAAACCATGGGACAGCCGCCAGGCTTATCCTTCTTCCAGCATGCCGGCATTGCAGGCTGCTAAATGCGCCCGCCAGCAGGGAGAAACTGCGTTTCAGCGCCTGCATTTCGCCCTCTTTAAGGCATTCTTTGAGGATAACCAGGATATCAGCCAGCGGGAGGTCCTGCTTGGCCTGGCCAGGGAGGTCGGGCTCGATGAGAAACGGTTCATTGACGACTTTGATCTAGGCCGGCTAAAGGACGAAGTACTGGCTGAACTGGAGGAAGGCTGGGAGCAATGCAGCCCGTGGGGAATACCCTTCACCCTTATCGGTGACCGTTACCCGGTTATGGGGGCATCCCCAGTTGATATGTACCGCCGGGGCATAGACCTCTGTCTCGCCAACCAGACCGGTCAGGATCTCACAGAATAGAACCGGTTATTTTTTCATGGCGATAATGAAATCGTCAAGATTGATTGCGGTCAGGGTCAAGGTCTGCAATGTACCCCGCGAACCCAGTTCTACGGCCACCCTGGAGATTGCTTCAT
>CP070645.1:1287491-1290036 GCA_020354275.1 Dehalococcoidales bacterium | reverse complement strand
GGGCATCCCTGGCAGCCTCAAAAAATGATCGCCAGCTAAGTTCACGCCTCACCAGGCCAATAAGCAGGGCTCCGAAGGCCCCGATCGCCCCGGCTTTGGTGGGGCTGAACCAGCCGAGGAACAATCCCCCGATGACCAGACCGAATAAAATCATGGCCTCAAACACTCCGGTAAGTGCCCCGGCCTTCTTCCTCCAGCTTACCGGAGGTCCGGGGGGGCCGAGGGTGGGATTGCGCATGCATATAATATAAACGGTTAAGAGGAAAAACAGACTGAGGAGTATCCCCGGGAATATCCCGGCAACAAAGAGTTTGCCAATTGACTCCTCGGTAAGAAATCCGTAGACAAGGAGAATAGTGCTGGGAGGGATAAGAACACCCAGCGTACCGGCGGCGGCAACAGTCCCTGTGGCCAGCGTGTCATCGTAGTTATACCTCTTCATCTCTGGTAGGGCTATCCTGCCCATTGTCGCCGCTGTAGCCGTCGACGAACCGCAGATGGCTGCAAAACCGGCGCATCCGAGCACGGTAGCCATGGTCAGACCACCGCGGAACTGCCCTACCCAATCATAGGCCGTATCATAAAGCCTCCGGCTGATTCCGGCCGCGAAGGCGAAGGAACCCATGAGGATAAACATGGGGATAGCACTTAATGGGTAAGAGGTAAATGTTACGAAGAAATCTCGGGATAGGCTACTGAGGGCTGCTTGTGAACTGGATAGGTAAAAAAATCCAGCCAGCCCGACCAAGGCCATGGCGAAAGCGACTGGTACTCTGATAAGGAACAAAAGGAGAAGAACGATGATGCCGACAATACCAGTGACCTCTGGGCTCATTTATTACCCGCCTTGGTCAATGATTTAAGAAACTTTTGTAAAAACACCAGACATACCGGAATGCTGGCAAGGGCAATCCCGTAAGCGATAAGAGACCGGGGTATGCGGGCCGTTGGGGTGGTCTCCCCTGAAGCCTGAAGGGTAAAACCAAGGTCAAAAAGCCGCCAGACAATAAGAACGAAGAGGAACAATCCTAGAAGAAGAACGACGGTCTCGAGAACTGATTGGGCGCGCCTGGGTAGCCTGGTGATAAGAAACACTACTTGGACATGCCGGCCGATAATTAAAACCATAGCACAGGCAAAAGCAATGGCAACGCTTTGAAAGGTTGTGACCCAATCCAAAGCACCAAAGAGAGGCGAGTTAAAGAGTTTGGCCCCGGTGACATCGATGATGGTAACGACCATCATCGCCAACAGCCCAGCCACACCTATCCACTCAAACCAGCCGCTTAACCCACGATTAAACTTATCAAATTTATCTAACACTGAGCTATACTCATCTGCCTTGGCAGGTGCGGGGCTTTGAAATCCCGCACCTCATACCATCATAAGGTCTTTACTATAACGTTTGGCTTCTATGTTTTTAAAAAGCCTACTGCGTTACTTCTGGTGGTCCGGCGGCTGATTGGATATGCCAGGTTACCTGTTTTTCCGTCCAGTATTCAATTCGCTCCCGCAGGAATTGAATCCAGCCTTCGACCTCTGCCTGGGAATATCCGGCGTCCACCATCTTGGCTATATAATCATCTATTACCGGTTCGACAGCAGCCTGGAACCTGGCTGCCTCGGCTTCGGAAAGATAGATAAACTCTACACCGTTTGCCTCGCCAGCCGCTTTACCGAGGTAGTCTACGGAGTTCCACATCAGGATATATCGTTCCTTGTACTCCCCAACCAGGGTGTCAAATATCTCTTTAATGTCAGCCGGCAGACTATTATAGCTGTCCTTGTTCATTACCAGATAGAAAGGATAGGGAAAAGTGATTTGCCATATTGACGTTGTATAATCACAAACCTCAGCAAACTTGAAGGCAAAGAGTGTTTCAAAGTTTGAAGACTCCCCATCAATCTCACCCTTGGCGATGGCTTCGTTAGTCTCTGGCATCGGTGTACCAACCGGGGTGGCACCCAACGCGGAAACAACCTCGCCAGCAAGCCCGGGAGCTCTTATGGTTAGCCCCTCTAGGTCCTCCAGCGTACGCACTGCCTTATCACGTGTGGTTATGTTACTGGGGGTGGATGTATTTAACCAGAGCACTACCACTTCATCCCATTCCGCGGGTTTGAACTCATCATAGAAGTCATTGACAACTTGACCGCCTACCCAGCCACTGGGATACCCGAGGGGTAAGCCGGCACATTCGGTAACCGGCATGCGGCCTGAGGTGTAATATACGTGGGAATAGCCTATATCGGCAACTCCGTCAATCACCCCTTGAAACATGTCCGTAGGTCCGAGCAAGGTGCTGCTATCATAGTAATCAACCTGTACCCGACCACCGGTGCGCTTTTCTAATTCAACACAAAATTCCCCTAACACTTTGGCTTGACTGGTCGGGGCAGGAAAGTAGTTAGCTACTATTAGCGTGATTGTTTCTCCCGGAGCCAGCGTGGGACCGGTATCTGTAACCGTTACTGTAACGGTTGTCTCTCCTCCTGGACCCGTTGGGGTGTCGTCACCGTCACAAGAAGCAATGAGACCGGGTAT
>CP070645.1:1283762-1287391 GCA_020354275.1 Dehalococcoidales bacterium | reverse complement strand
GATGACACCACTGGTTCCGCTTCGCGTAACCGACGCCTTGCGGCAGCCCTTGGCCTGGTCGTAGTTGAGTGAACCATTATTGAACTGGCCAGTATTCTAGGCCTCCAGCCACAGTTTATGCAGTAGGATTCTCCATCGCGCTTATCAGTAAAAAGGCGTCCATTAACACACTTGGGGCATTGGGAAATACTATTGTTATTGCCTGTCATCCCTATTGGTGCTCCTTACCCTGTCTTACTGACGGGAATACCCTCCCGGTTGGTAGGCTATTTAGCCAACATGTAGCGATACTGTTATACCGGTAGTCTAGCAGGGGAGAGTATATAAAATGGTAAGAATAGTTCGAAATTGGTAGAGCTATGGTAATTTTTATTAAATCCGGTAATTATCCTGTCTTAGCCGTCGAGGCAGGACAGTGGAAGAATTACCACATTATAGAATGGGTCATTTGGTACTGATTGACCATTGTTTATTCCAAACAGACTCCTTATATTATCCTCTATACACCCTGTCTTCCCGAGTAGCCTTAAAAGCAGAAGAAGGGGAACCGTAGGATGATTAAATTGTGGTTAATCTTAAGCGCCGTTTCACTTCTTGTTGGAGTTGCACTGTATTTCGACCAGGAATTGCGGCTCCACGCTTCCTGGAGCTGGGAACAGTTCCTGCACCACGAATCGTTTATTGCTATAGCCGGTTGCATCGGGATTGTGCTGCTGGCAGTAGCGTTAATTGAGAACAGGAAGACCTAAACGGTGGAACCGGGTTGAAACAACTAAAAGCCGGTTTCAACAAGCGACGACGCACTGGCAGCGATCTTATAATATCCCGCACTGTAGAGCCTATTATTATTCACACTAAACTGGTCTTGAAAACAGTGGTACTAAAGTGTTTTGGTGTATAGGTACTTTGTCCTATATACAGCTATAGTCAGGTGGGTTACTCTAGTACCAGATAGTATGAAGGGGCCTGGTATATTATGGTTAAACTGAATAAACTGAGCGGTAAAACTACCCTTGAGCTAAACCGTGGTGAATTTATATCCCTGTTCTGCCCTATCTGCAAGGACCGTGGCACCTGCCTGAAACTGGAGGAGAATGTCGGTTCCTGCAAGGTACTAGTCGACAGCGGTCTGTGGTGGCGGTGGCTCGAGATTTAAACTCAGCAGTTATTAGAAATGCCTTTCCGCGGGATATTCCAAACCGAAAGTAAAGCCCTGCTTTCTAACTGATCTACTGCGTTACAATATCGCCCGCTTAATCGTCTGCTTTAGAACCTTTGTAGCTCTTCGCTATTCCCCACAATTCCTGGCGTGCTTGCCAGCGTAGAAAGAATGCCCTGTTTCTGCCATAACCTCCCTGCCGTCTATCCTCTTAAACTGTTGGCAATCCAGGTTTGCTGACCTTGGCGCCAGCATATTGAGGGGAGGAGGGAATCAATGCGTGGGTTTGAGCAGCGGTCTCCTCAGGAATGACGGGCAGACAGTACGGCCTGACCTGTGATATATTGAGTCTGCTGTTTAACCCTATCGCTACTATTGCCAGAGGTGAAGCAGGAGGTTTATATGAAAACCAGCGATAAGATAATATGTCCTGATTTTCCATGTTCGGATGTAAATACAGCCAGCTATGTTGTCCCAGACCGGGAAATCCAACCGGATAAGATAAGAATACTGATGATAGCCGAAGCCCCTCCGGTAGATAAAGAAGACTATATTTACGCTGAGGGCAACCCCTTTCATCTGCAGACAACCGTTCAAGCCTTTAATGATGCCGGTGTTAACATTTCAACGGTGCAAGAAATACTGGACCTGGGTGTATACATAACAACAGCCATTAAATGTGGGAAAACGCAGTACTCCGTTTCAGGCCAGACCATAAAGAACTGCTCTGGGTTGCTGGAAAAAGAGGTAGCTCTGTTCTCCGGCATAGAGGTTTTTATGCTCATGGGTGATGTCGCCATCAAGGCCATGAACTCTATCTGGAAAAAGAAGCAAGGTACTAGTGTTATCCCGGGCGGTTCGACTTATAAAATAAGAAATCAGAAGTATTACTATGAAGATAAAAGGGTATTTCCGTCATATCTGCAAACGGGAAAGAACTACTTAATCGAGAAATCGAAGAGAACGATGATTGCCGAGGATATCAAAGAGGCCATTAAGTTGATTAAAGGCAGGTAGTTAAATTGCCGGAAGCTGATGTCGTTCTGAAGAATGCCAGAGTTATCACCATGGACTCCGTACGTCCTGCCGCTGAGCTGGTAGCTATCAAGGGTCAGCGGATTATACTGGTTGCTGATAATGCGAGCCTGGAGTCGGTGAGTGGGGCCAGAACCTGGGTGATTGATTGCCAGGGGAAGACCGTTGTCCCCGGTTTTAATGATGCCCACTGCCACATTTTCTCCTTCTTGAGGCAGCTGCTCAGTGTTGACCTGAGCCCGGAGTCGGTCAGTTCTATCGGCGATATCAAGGAGGCAATCAGGAAGAAGACCGAGGATACCCCACCCGGTCAGTGGATCAGCGGCACTGATTACAATGAGTTTTACCTTGCTGAAAAAAGACACCCTACCTGCCAGGATATTGACGAGGTGGCCCCTGACCACCCGGTGGTACTCTCCCACCGTTCTCTCCATGCCTGCGTGCTCAATAGCCGGGCGCTCTCTCTGGCCGGTATTACCGGGGAGACGGAGGAACCGCCCGGCGGGCGTATCGTCCGCGACCTGACCAGCGGAGAACCGAACGGCCTTCTCTTTGAGATGCTGGGGTACATCAGGGAGCAGGTAATGCCGCCGATATCGGAAGAAGAATTAGCCAGTGGCTTTGCCCTGGCCAGCCAGCACTACCTGTCCTCGGGGATTACCTCGCTTCAGGATGCTACCGTGGTCAACGATATCAACCGCTGGCAGAAGTACCGCCGTTTCAAGGATGCCGGTGCTTTAAAGCCCCGGGTGTACATGATGGTAGGCTATGAGGCCTTTGACCGGTTTCTGGAAGCAGGCCTGGCTTTCAGGGCTGGCGATGAGCAGTTACGTCTGGGAGGGGTCAAGGTGGTGCCCAGTGGAGCCGGAGAACAGCTCTATCCCCCTCAGGAAGAGTTAAACCAGCTGGTGTTGAAGGCCCATAAAGCCGGCTTTCAGATGACGATTCACGCCGTCGCTCCGGGTACGGTAGAGGCGGCCATCACCGCCCTGGAATTTGCCCATAGTCAGCTACCTCAGGCCGGCCTCCGTCACCGTATAGAGCATTGCGCCGAGTGCCCGCCACCTCTACTGGAAAGGCTGCTGAGGCTTCAGGCGGTAATAGCCACCCAGCCCCCCTTCCTCTATTACAGCGGCGAAAGATATCTGACGCGGGTACCGGAGGAACGATTGCCGTGGCTCTACCGTATCGGTTCATTCATCAACAGCGGTCTGGTTGTCGCCGGCAGCTCAGACTCCCCCATAGTCTCCGATAACCCGCTTGTGGGCATATCGGCCGCGGTCTGCCGGCAGGCCGAGTCAGGGCAGTTGCTGCAACCGGAGGAACGTATTCCGGTAATGAAAGCGCTGGAGATGTACACCGTAAATGCCGCCTACGCGTCTTTTGAGGAAGACATTAAAGGCTCGATCAGTGCCGGTAAACTGGCCGATATGGT
>CP070645.1:1262434-1283662 GCA_020354275.1 Dehalococcoidales bacterium | reverse complement strand
GTCTGCATGGTGTAGGTGCCTCGGTGGTGAATGCCCTGTCCTCCTGGTGCAAGGTCCAGGCGAGATGGTATGGTAAGATTTACGAGCAGGAATACGAGCGAGGTGTACCTCAAGGTGAAGTTACCGAGGTTGGTGAGACCAATGACACCGGCCTTACGACAATATTACTTGCTGACGAGGAGATTTTCGGTCAAGCCAAGTATGATTTTAATACTCTCAGTGAGCGGTTCCGGGAGATGGCATATCTCAATAAAGGGCTGGAAATCTGCCTAAAAGATGAAAAGAAAGACCGCGAGCTGACCTTCTACTTCGAGGGTGGCATTACCAGCTTTGTCCGCCACCTTAACCGCAGCCGCACTGTCCGGCACCGTCAACCCGTCTATATCTCAAAAGCAGTCAACGACTCTGTGGTAGAGGTAGCCCTTCAGTATAATGACGGTTTTTCTGAATCTATCTACAGTTTTGCCAATTGCGTCAATACCGCTGACGGCGGCAGCCACCTCAGCGGTTTCCGTACAGCACTGACCCGGGTTTTCAACGATTATGCCCATAAAAACAAGTACCTCAAGGAGGACGAACCCAACCTGACCGGTGATGATGTCAGGGAAGGTCTTACCGCCGTCATCAGCGTAAAGATCCGCGAACCCCAATTTGAGGGGCAGACCAAGAGCAAGCTGGGTAATCCCGAGGTCAGAGGGGTGGTGGAAACCGTCATGGGGGAGGGGCTATCGCTTTACTGCGAAGAACACCCCGATGAAATGAAGAAGATCATGGAAAAGTGCCTGCTGGCGGCTAAAGCCAGAGAGGCTGCCCGTAAAGCCCGTGAGTTAATTGTCAGGAAAAGCGGCCTGTCTTCAGGCACACTACCCGGCAAGCTGGCTGACTGCTCGGAGAAGGACCCCGCTATCTCTGAAATATACCTGGTGGAGGGAGATTCCGCCGGTGGCTCCGCCAAGCAGGGCAGGAACCGCCGGTTCCAGGCGGTGCTGCCGTTGAAGGGCAAAATACTGAACGTGGAAAAGGCCCCGACGGACAAAATGTTATCCCACGAAGTAATCCGCTCCATCATTACTGCCCTGGGTGCCGGCATTGATGACGCCTTTGACATAGCGCGGCTCCGTTACCACCGTGTTATCCTGATGACCGATGCCGACGTTGATGGCTCTCACATCCGTACCCTTCTGCTCACCTTTTTCTTCAGGCATATGGTCGAAATCATCGACAACTCATATCTGTATATTGCCCAGCCACCGCTATTCCGCATCAAGAACTCGAGAAATGATCAGTGGGTCTATTCAGAACAGGAAAAGGATGAGGTGCTGCAGCAGTTAAAAGGGGCCCGGGGTGTTGAGGTACAGCGATATAAGGGTCTGGGTGAGATGAGCGCCGAACAGCTATGGGAAACCACCATGAATCCGGAAACGCGTACCCTGCTCACGGTGACTATTGAAGACGCCGCCCGTGCCGACCGCATCTTTACCACACTCATGGGTGGCGAGGTACCCCCGCGTAAGGCATTCATCCAGGCCTATGCCAAGAGCGTCAAGAACCTGGACATTTAGCATTTACTCCAGCGGAGTAGGTAATACAGGACCATTTGCTCAATTTCTCCGGTAAAGTCCGCAGCTTTTGAATATATCCACTTATTGCGTCTTCTGCCGGTGATTGTCTGGCAGGACAGCCGCACTTTTTACCGGTTCACATACAGTCTATGCTGCCTTATATAATCAGCCACCGGCTCCGGTACGAGGTGGTCAATTGATAAGCCCCGAGCAACCCGGTCTCGGATATCCGTAGCACTGATATCCACCTCTGGCCTTTGCAGAATGATCAATCTCCTGGTTAACCCGGGTATAACGGCTTCCAGTGAGTCAAGTTCAGGTAGGGTATAGCCTGGTCTGGGGACAGCCACCAGATGACACATCTCAATCAGCCGGGACGGTTGTTTCCACTGAGGCAGCTGTGCCAGGGTATCCCATCCGATGATAAAAAACAGCTCATCTTCCTGGTTTTGCTGCTTCTGTAATTCAGCAATCGTTTCCATAGTATAGGAAGGACCATCCCGTTCTACCTCTATTGTCGATAGTATAAAACCGGGGTGAGTAGCAATAACGAGTTCAACCATCTGGACCCGGTGTTCTGCGGCCAGAACAGGTTTATCCCCCTTGAGCCACGGTCGACCGGCCGGCACAAATATGACCCCGGTCAGGCTGAGCTGTATCTGGCATTCTTCAGCAACAGAAATATGCCCGTTATGGATCGGGTCAAAGGTTCCCCCGAGTACACCCACATTCACCTTCAGCCTCCTGGCTAGAAGCCAAAACTCAATTATTTACGGAGCAATCATATTTTCCCGGCCAGCTATAGCAGCTACCACTGCCACTCGTAATCACCGCACCGTACCACATCACCCGGTTGAATGCCAGCTCGTTCCAAGGTTCGCTTGACCCCCATTCTAGACAGCTGCCCCTGGAGCTGACGCAGTACCTCCGCATTGGTCAAATCCACCCGGGCAACAATACGCTCAATGGTATCGCCTTTTATGACAAAGGTACTCCCTTCTTTGTAAACACTGGCAGTGGCATCCTTTGGTTTCGGGCGAAACACGACTTCGGTATCTGGTTGGCTCGTATTAGGCTCCGCCACCATCTGCCTTAATATCTTCATGGCATCATCCATAAGCTCCCTGGTACCCTCACCACCTGCAGCCGATATGAAATACACCTCGGTGCCTACACTACTAAAGGACTTCCTTATCCCCGCTATACGGGATCGTACCTCGGGCAAATCAACCTTATTGACTGCCACCAGCCGTGGCTTTTCCGCTAGTACCGGGTCATATAAGCTTAGCTCTACATTTAAACGTAATATATCTTCCACCGGGTTCTGTGAGGTCCCATCCACCATCAGTATCAGAATCCTGGTACGCATTATATGCCGCAGGAAGTCGTGCCCCAGACCTCGTCCGAGGTGAGCACCATCAACCAACCCCGGAATCTCGGCGAGGATAAAACTCCTCTGGTCTACATCAACTACCCCCAAAACCGGCTCCAGTGTTGTAAACGGATAACTGGCTGTTTTAGGTCTGGCGGCGGATACGGCTGCCAGCAGTGTTGACTTGCCGACATTGGGATATCCAATAACACCGACATCAGCGATAAGCCTCATTTCCAGCCTGAGTTCCCTTACCTCACCTACCTGCCCCCGCTGAGCGATCCGTGGCGTCTGATTGGTCGATGTAGCAAAACGGGTATTGCCCAGGCCACCTGCTCCCCCCTTGGCCACAATCACTGGCTGGTATGGCTGTTCCAGGTCAGCAACGATCATGTCACCGTTCGATCCAGATATATCCCAAGCAATGGTACCTAGTGGCACCCTTAGAAGTAAATCTTCCCCGTTTTTTCCGCTTCTCTTCTGGCTTAACCCATTACCACCGTTGGCAGCTTTGTATAGCTTGTTTACCGAGAAAACGCGGAGATCAGTCACCCCGGTGTCTGCTTCCACAACAACATCACCACCGCGACCACCATCCCCACCATCAGGACCACCAAATGGAACATACTTCTCCCTGCGGAAACTGACTGCTCCATCACCACCCTTACCCGCTTTCACCCTTATACGTATTTCATCAAACATCTATTATTCCTCGTTTGTTTGTTGTGGTGAGTTAGGTATTAATAATAATGCTAGCATATATTGGCTGAGGTTTAAATTGGGGGAGGCGGTCATTTACGGACTAAAAATACAGGGCGATTGCTGAAGGAGTTATGAAAAATCCTGATGACTTATAGAAAATCTGTAGCAGGTTGGTTGAAATCGGTGTCGGAATCAGTATATACCGTTCTTCTGCCGGGCGTATATTCTCTGCTTAATTTCAACAATCCGGCGTCTTAGGGGCGGGCTGGTGTTGATAGCGTCAGCAATTTTTTGATAAGCGTGACTTACCGTTGCCGCACTCCGGCCACCTAACTCACGGCCGATTTCGGAGAGAGAACTGTCGGTTTCCTGCCTGATGAGGTACATAGCTACCTGCCGTGCCAGGGCTGTTGCTTCATCCCTTTTGCGGCCCTTGAGGTCAGAAGGGGTAATCTGGAAGGTGTCAACGACCGATTCTGTTATCTGGCTGGGGGTAACGGGGTCCGGTTTTGCGTCGTTACCACCGATGTCCTTCAATGCCCTGGCGGTCAACTCCGGGGTTAGCATCGACCTGACCAGTCTGGCGTAGGCCACGACCCGGTTCAGGGAACCCTCTAAAGCCCTGATGTTTTGCTTTATCTGCATGGCAATGATTTCCAGGACGTCTGCCGATGCGTTTATTCCATCCTGCGTAGCCTTGGCCTTTAGGATGGCCAGGCGTGTATCGAAGTCGGGTGCCTGGATATCGGTTACCAATCCCCCTTCAAAACGTGACCGCAACCGGTCGGTAAGAAGGGGCAGCGAACTCGGCGGGCAGTTACTGGTAACAGCTATCTGGCGGTTAGTATTGTGTAGATCATCGAAGGTATAGAAAAAATTCTCTCTGGTTTGTTCTTTGCCGCTGAAGAACTGAATGTCATCGACCAGCAACATGTCAACACTGCGGTATTTATTGCGGAATTCTTCGGTGGTATTTTCCCTGAGGGCGGTCATGAGTTCGTTGGTATATTGCTCGGCACTGACATAGAGTGTATTTATGTTCTGGGATATGGCGGCATGACCGATGGCATGTAAGAGGTGGGTCTTGCCTACGCCTGCCCCGCCATAAACGAAAAGCGGGTTATAGACCTGTCCCGGGTTCTGGGATACCCCCCTGGCGGCAGCATAGGCTAACTGGTTGCAGGTGCCGACGACGAAGGAGTCAAAGGTATATTTTGGATTTAACAGGGGTAAACCCGGTTGGGCCGATGTAACAGATTTTCCTCGGTTACGGTGTTTTAATATGTTGGTCTGCTGGCTCTCATGTATTCTGAATTGGACCTCGACCTCCTGGCGGGTGATACCGGTGAGTACTTTTTCAATTAGGGAGCGTTGGTTGGTGTCCAGGTATTCGGCGATGAAGGTATTGGGTACACCGATAACAAACTGCTCATCCTGATAGCTTAACCCTTGGGTTTTGCTGAGCCAGGTCTGGTAGTTCGCCCTGTTGACCTGGATCTGCAGTTCACCTAAAGCAGCCTGCCAGATTTGTTGTGGTGATCGGTCCTCCATTAAGTGCTACTCCTGTGTGTTGACCTTCAACAGCACGCTTTAAGTAGATATAAAGTCCTGTTAAACTTTAGGTAATCCGGGGGGTGATAAAAAACATTAATAGGATAATACTGGAACATTTTAATGGCAAGGTTTCTGTCATTGGTTGCCGGTCAGTTGCAGTCCCTGTTTTCCCTTGCGAGGTCTGCCAAACTTTGTTTTTTACCCAATATTTAACTTGTAGATATGGGGTGGTTTTGTTGTTGGCAAAATTTTTTGGTGCTACAATTACGGGGGGAGAATTGGATTGAATATTGTTTTCATGGGCACCCCTGAGTTCGCTGTACCCTCTCTAACGCAGCTCGTTTCTAATCAATACCAGGTGGTAGCCGTTTACACCCAGCCGGATAGGGCTTCGGGCAGGGGGCGCTCGCTCATTTCTAATCCGGTAAAAAAGGCCGCGCTGGGACTGGGGCTAAATATTATGCAGCCGGTCGGTCTAAAGGATGCCGGGGAGGTTCAAAAACTGGCTTCCTTCCGTCCTGAGGTGATTGTTGTGGCTGCCCTTGGTCAGATTCTACCCAAGTCCGTACTGGACATCCCGGCTTATGGCTGTATAAACATTCACCCGTCGTTACTGCCGGAGTTCCGGGGAGCTACGCCGATAGCAGCGGCCATTTTGGCGGGCAAGCAGTTTACCGGGGTTAGCCTGATGCTGTTAGACCGGGGTATGGATACCGGGCCGGTGCTGGCTCAGGCGCAGATTTCGGTATCGCCACAGGACACCGCCGCTTCACTGACATCCAAGCTTTCCCGTGTGGCAGCGCAGTTGCTTTCAGAAATCCTGCCCCGCTGGTTGAAACGGGGGATTTCACCCCGGAAGCAGGAAGGTGCTCTTGCTTCCTATACCGGGATGCTGGCTAAAGAGGATGGCGAGATTGACTGGCAGCTTCCGGCTGTCGATATCTGGCGGCGGGTGCGTGCCTATTACCCCTGGCCCGGGACCTACACCAGGTGGCAGGGCCGGCAGCTCAGGATTATTGAGGCGGTACCTCTGGCCGGTGGAGGGATGGCTAAGGTGGGGCAAGTGGTAATACCGGATAGCGGAAAGGCAGCATTGGGCATTGGCACCAGTGACGGGGTTCTGGGTATATTGAGGGTACAGCTTGAGGGGAAGAAAGCCATGCCGGCAGACGAATTTTTACGCGGGCAAAGGCAACTGATCGGGGCGGTACTGCCGTCAGAATAACCAGTGATAAGGAGGCCGGTATGTCAATAACGGGAGACCTTAGTCAGTTTGACACCCTGGTGGATATTATTGCCCGCTTACGGTCACCAGAAGGTTGCCCCTGGGATAGAGAACAAACACATTCCTCGCTGCGCGAATACCTGCTTGAGGAATGCTACGAGGCGCTGAGTGCTCTGGACGAAGGCGATTCAGTCAGTCTCTGTGGTGAACTGGGCGACCTGTTGCTACAGCTGGTTCTCCACGCCCAGATTGCAACCGAGGATGGGGACTTTAACATCGGAGACGTGCTGACCGGTATCAATAATAAGCTTATTTACCGCCATCCGCATGTCTTTGGCTCAGAGAAGGTCAGCGGTGCGGTAGAGGTGGCTCATAACTGGGAAGCCCTGAAGCAGGAGGAGAGAGAAACCGGTACCTCGATACTGGCCAGCGTACCCCGGCAGATGCCGGCCCTGGGTTACAGCCAGGCAATCCAGCGCCGTGTCGCCCAGGTTGGCTTTGACTGGGAGGATGTTGATGGTGTTATCGATAAGCTGGCGGAAGAAGTTACGGAATTCAAAGGTTCTGCCAGCCATGAGGAGAAAGAACACGAATTCGGCGACCTGCTGTTTAGTCTGGTCAATATTGCCCGCTGGCTGGGGATTGACTCGGAATCAGCGTTGCGTGAAGCCAACAGCAGGTTTTACAACCGCTTCACCTTTATGGAAGATCTCTGCCTTAAACGAGGCTTAGTCTTTGCAGACCTGTCCTTTGACCAGCAAAACGATTTGTGGGAAGAGGCGAAGAAGAAGGCGGAGGCATAGCCTATGGAGATTGAACCAAAAGAATTGTTGGACCCAGAAGAATTCTATGATAATATGGCTCCTTACTATGATAGATTCGTTGAGAGTACTCGGTATAACACACTATCTCTAGAAGAGGAAGAAGAATTTATTAAGTCATTCATAAAGGACAAAAGGACGATACTGGACCTAGGGTGCGGGACAGGTCGTACCATGAAGCTACTTTCCAGTGTGAGAGGGGAACTCGTTGGGGTAGATATATCTAGAAAAATGATAGAAATAGCAGGAAACAACGGTTTTAATGTAGTCCAAGCATCGGTACTTAATTTACCGTTTAATAACAATTGTTTTGACAGCATTTATAGCATGCATGGTGGTTTTGGGTACTGTAGGAATAATGACGAGGTGAATAGTCTATCAACAGAACTATTTAGAGTTTTAAGTCAAGAAGGGCTGATACTGCTTGATACGCCCCATGGTATGGTTAGGGGTTCGAAATACATGATTTCTTGGTCAGCTGGTAATAGAATTATTCATACAATTGGCTTTGGTAAAAACAAAGATGAGATTCTGAAGGCATTGAATAGAGCAGGTTTTGGGCAAATCAGGTTCTTTGGTGCTTATGACGGATATGCGGAACTCCGGGATGATTCAAGAAGAATAATTGTATGTGCTACAAAAGGTATTGGACTGACAAAATAAGTAACAAGTAAAATATATATGGGATATATCCCGATCGAATAGGCCTTTGAAGGCGTGATACGGTGTAAAGAGGTTTAATACAGCAATGGGAGTCTAAGAGGGGTGAAGCCCCTCTTTTATATTTCCCTATCCCCTTGACTAAGGGATAGGGGCACCTCTATGAAGGGATGAATATAGAGTATCAGTGTGCTAATATTAGTTGGTGGGTGAGTCCGAAGAGTTACCTCAGTTGGTCGGGGCGAGAGGATTTGAACCTCCGACCTCAGCGTCCCGAACGCTGCGCGCTAACCGGACTGCGCTACGCCCCGCCAGTGACATTATATTTGGATTTGGCTTTTCCAGCAAGTTAGCCAATTTATCTTTTTCATGAGAAAATAGGCGTATGATGAAATTTTGCGTTGTGATTATTGACGGGGCCGCCGGCTGGCCGCTGGCTGAGCATGGCGATAGAACTTCACTGGAGCTGGCCGATACCCCCAACCTGGATGCCATGGCCCGGGAGGGTGTTGTCGGGCTGGTGCGTACCGTACCGGAGGGGATGGAACCCTCCAGTGCCTGTGCCTGTATGTCGGTGCTGGGCTATGACCCGGCTGTCTACTACAGGGGGCGGGCAGGTATCGAGGCCAGGAGCATGGGCATCCCGGTTGGCGAAGGCGAGGTTGTTTACCGCTGTAATCTGGTTGCCGTCCGTGACGGCCGGATGTGGGACTACAGCGCGGGGCATATCAGCACCGATGAAGCACAGAAGCTAATTGATGCTTTGAATGAAAACATGGGTAGAGATAATGCCTGGTTTTATCCCGGTATCAGCTACCGCCATATCCTCAAGCTGAAGGGCAGAGAGGATACCCTTTCGGCAATATGCACCCCACCGCATGATATCCCCGACCAGCCGGTTATAGGCTTTCTACCCAGCGGTCCGGGGAGCGACCTGTTGCGGGACCTGATGGAACGTTCCCAGACCGTGCTTGGTGAGCACCCGGTGAATAAAGCGCGACAGGAGCGTGATGATATCCCGGCCACTATGATATGGCTTTTCTGGGGTAGCGGCCGGGTGCCTGATATGCCGTCCTTCAAGCAGGTCTACCGTCTTAAGTCAGCTATGACATCCGGTGTTGATCTTCTTACCGGGCTGGCGCAGATGGTGGAGATGGATGTTCTGGATATACCCGGCGTCACTGACGGGCTCGACAACGACTATACAGCCCAGGTGAAAGGTACCTTGGGGGCATTGGACCAGCACGACCTGGCCGTGATCCATATCGAGGCGCCGGATGAAGCGGCTCACGCCGGCTCGGCGGGGGATAAAATAGAGGCCATCCAGAGGATAGACGCAGATGTTATTGGCCCGATACGTTTCCGGTCGTCGTCAGGGTTCCGGGTACTGGTACTGCCTGACCACCCGACACCAATCGAAAGCCGTACCCACAATGCTGACCCGGTGCCCTTTGTACTCTGGGGAGAGGGATTGAATCCTAACGGGGCGGCGAAATTTAGCGAGACCGAGGCCGCCAGAACTGGCTTGTTTGTTGACCCCGGATATAATATTATGAGCAGGTTAATAGAAAGAGGTTAAAGCTAATGACTCTGATTGTTCAGAAGTATGGCGGTTCATCGGTAGCTGATGCTGAGCGGATAATAAATGTAGCCCGGCGGATAATTGAGACCAAGGATAACGGCAATCAGGTGGTGGTGGTTGTCTCGGCGATGGGGAATACCACCGATGAACTTATCAAACTGGCTAACCAGGTAACTGAGCGTCCCAGTGAGAGGGAGCTTGATGCCCTGGTGTCTACCGGCGAGGTTGTTTCCAGCACACTGTTGGCCATGGCGCTGGAGGCTATGGGTTATAGTGCAATAAGCCTCAGTGGCGCCCAGGCCGGGATAAGGACCGATGCTGTCCACCGGCGGGCCCGGATTCTGAAGATTGAAGCAAGACGGGTGATACAGGAGCTGGAAAAAGGGAATATCGTTATCGTCGCCGGCTTTCAGGGGGCAACCAAGGAGATGGATGTTACCACTCTAGGCAGGGGTGCTTCTGACACCAGTGCGGTGGCTCTGGCAGCCAGCCTGGGTGCAGAGGTATGCCAGATATATACCGATGTGGAGGGCGTTTATACCGCAGACCCGCGTCTTATTCCCGATGCGGAACGGCTGTCCGAGATTGGTTACGAGGAGATGCTGGAGCTGGCCAGCTACGGGGCTAAGGTGATGCACCCGCGGGCAGTTGAACTCGGGGAGCTTTATAACATTCCTATTCTGGTGGCCTCCAGCTTCACCGGTCGCCCCGGGACGTTAATCCATGGAGGAGTTTCAATGGAAGTTCGAAATAAGGTACGAAGCATCGCACATAACTTGGATGTAGCCAAGATAACAGTAGTGGGTATCCCTGACCGGCCGGGTATTGCTGCGGCGCTATTTGAGCCATTGGCCGAGGCTAATATCAGTGTCGATACTATTGTTCAGAATGCCAGTGTTAATAATATAACTGACCTGACCTTTACCGTGGCCAAGAGCCAGCTGCATGAAGCAATGGAGGTGGTGGAACCCATAGCCAGGTCTATTGGCGCCCGGGAATGCGTCAGTGATGCTGATGTGGGCCAGGTCAGCATTGTCGGCACCGGTATGCAGAATACTCCTGGCTATGCTGCCAGGATGTTCAGCGCGCTTAGTAAAAGGGGTATAAATATCCAGCTTATCTCTACCTCGGAGATACGGATAACCTGCATTATTGATGAGTCCAGGGTTGAGGATGCTGTGCGGGTACTACATCGCGCATTTAAACTGGATGTCAAGCAGTAGTTTGGGGTAAAATACTATACCATCGTACTATTGCTATTATACCAATTTGCTATTTTCAATCTAGTTCTATTCAATATAATGTCAAATTGAATAAACGGTGGTTGGGGGAGGGGTATTCTCAAGGGAGTTGTTGATGTCATACCAAGATGCTGAACGGACCAAACTAAGGCGCCAGTCCAGTAGAGACGCCATAACACTGGCCATGCAGGGCCGGTGGCGTGAAGCCGTGGGCTTGAACAAGGAACTACTGGAAAATTTCCCCAACGATGTTGATGCCTACAACCGTTTGGGTCGGGCCCATATGGAGCTTGGTGAATATAGCCTGGCGCGAAAGGCCTACCAGAAAACAATCGAGATTGACCCCTATAATTCCATAGCCCAGAAAAACCTCGACCGTTTGTCACATCTGAACGAAGCCGCGGTAAACCTGGAAGACAGTTTTGATACCGTCGAACCGCAACAATTCATTGAAGAAGTCGGCAAGGCTGGAGTGGTTAACCTGTCCCATCTAGCACCCCCGGATATACTGGCTAAAACAGTGGCCGGTGATAAGGTGAATCTGAAGATAAACGGGGATGGTCTGGTTGTGGAGAACAGTCAGGGGGAATATATCGGAACAGTCGAACCCGGGCAAGGACAGCGTCTTATCAGGTTAACCAACGGGGGCAATAGATATGCCGCCACAATCATCAGTTCGATGATAGAGGCAGTAACAGTTATGATCAGGGAGGTATACCAGGATCCCTCTCAGGCGGGCCGTTTTTCGTTTCCTCCCAAGGGTTCCAGGAATGTCCGTCCCCTTGTTGATGACAGAGTGATTAGGCGTGAGCTTGAGTATGAAGAAGCGCTGACCGGGGAACTCGCATATACCATAGTGGGTGAGGGTGAAGATGAGACAGAATTGTACTCTGAGGACTCCGGCGACGATGAAGAAGACGAAGAGAATGAGATGTAGGGAGGTCAAATAGAGGATGGTTATTGGTAAGACCAGACCTGTGAATATTGAAGACGAGATGCGCAGCTCGTACCTTGATTATGCCATGAGCGTCATCGTTTCTCGTGCTTTACCCAATGTGCGTGACGGCCTGAAACCAGTGCAACGTCGTATCCTTTATGCTATGGACGACATGGGGATTAGGAACAATACCCCCTATAAGAAGAGTGCCCGTATTGTCGGTGAGGTGCTGGGCAAATACCATCCCCACAGTGAAGGCCCCATATACGATGCTATGGTACGCCTGGCGCAGGATTTCTCAATGCGGTATGTTCTTGTTGACGGGCAGGGGAATTTCGGCAGCGTGGATAATGACCCTCCAGCAGCCATGCGGTATACGGAAGCCCGCATGGCCCAGATTGCAGAGCAGATGCTGCTGGACATTGACCGGGATACCGTTGACTTCTCGGCCAACTTTGACGATAGCCTTAAGGAACCATTGGTTCTGCCCACACGGCTGCCCAATTTACTGGTTAACGGTAGTTCTGGTATTGCCGTGGGCATGGCAACCAATATCCCCCCTCACAACCTGGGTGAAGTGTGTGATGCCATTTCCTATCTCATTGATAACAAAGGGGCTACTATCGAAGAACTTACCGAGTTTGTTCACGGGCCGGATTTCCCCACTGCCGGTGTCATCCAAGGGCTTGAGGGAATTAAGAGCGCCTATGCCACCGGGCATGGCCGTATTATCGTTCGGGCCCGGGCTCACTTTGGAGACAGTTCCGAGACAGGGCACCGCCAGATAATAGTTACCGAACTACCCTATCAGGTGAATAAAGCTAACCTGATAGAGAAAATCGCCGGTCTGGTGAATAATAAGAGAATAACTGGCATCAATGAACTACGCGATGAGTCAGACCGCCAGGGTATGCGGATTGTTATCGAACTAAAAAGGGAAGCCCAACCGCAGCAGGTCCTTAATAACCTTTACAAACACACTGCCATGCAATCGGCGTTCTTCGTTAATATGCTGGCCCTGGTTGATGGCCAGCCCCGCGTGATCAGCCTTAAGGAAGCGCTTCAGTATTTCATTGATTTCCGCAGCGAAATCATCACCAGGCGCTCCCGGTTTGAACTCAGGGGAGCCAGGTCAAGGGCCCATATCCTGGAGGGATTCAAAAAGGCACTGGATCAGATAGATAAGGTGATCGCCACCATCCGGAAATCGGAAACTGCCGAGAAAGCCAGGCAAAACCTGATCAGCGAATTTGACTTTTCCCAGGCCCAGGCACAGGCAATCCTTGATATGCAACTACGCAGACTGGCCAATCTGGAACGCCAGAGGATTCTTGACGAATATGCCGAGGTGTTGAAAAACATTGCCTATCTGGAAGAGCTTCTGTCCAATCCCAGAAGGGTGCTCCAGCTGGTTAAGAGTGAAACTGCAGAGCTGAGAGAAAAGTTTGGTGATCCCCGGCGAACTGAGATAAGCAGGGCAGGCGAAGTGGACTTTCATGAGGAAGACCTTATCCCTCACCAGAATGTGCTGGTAACGCTGAGTAACCGGGGAGCTATCAAGAGGATGGCCGCCAATGTCTACTCGCCGCAGCATCGGGGTGGCAAGGGGATTATCGGCATGGTAACCAGGGATAATGATGCCGTAAGACTCCTGGTGACAGCTGATACCCATGATAACCTACTGTTCTTTACCAACCGGGGCCGTGTTTTTTCCATTAAGTGTCATGAAATCCCGGCCGGCAGTTCGCGGACGGCTAAAGGCCTGGCAGTGATAAACCTTATCCCGATTACTGAGAGAGAAAAGGTTACCGATATAGTGGTGGTACCCAAATTTAAACCGGACACCTATCTGATGATGGCTACCCTCCGGGGCGAGGTCAAAAGGACTTCCATGGATAATTTTGCCTCGGTGCGTAGTAGCGGACTTATTGCCATGGATGTGCCTGAAGGCGATGATCTTGTGGCAGCGCGTCTGGCTACTGACCGCGACGACATGATAATAGCCACCAGAAAAGGCCAGTCAATCCGGTTTGCCGCTTCCAGTATCCGGGCCAGCATGAGGACCAGCGGAGGTGTACGTGGTATTCGCCTGGGCGATGGTGACGAGGTGGTCGGCATGGAAGTTGTCCATACCGATGATTACCTGCTGACAGTCACCTCCCAGGGCTTCGGCAAGATAACCCCGGTTAGCAGTTACCCGAGGCAGCACCGGGCTGGCAGCGGGGTCAGGACCTACAAGATAACTGATAAGACGGGCGACGTAGCCGCAGTTAAGCTTGTTGCGCTTTCTCAACATGTTACTATTAGCTCGGCTGAGGGTATTGTCCTCGTCACCCCGGTGCAGGAGAAGGACCCCAAGAAGGGCATTACCATTCAAGGCAGGAGCACTCAGGGCGTAAGGTTGATGAGGCTTGATGAAAACGATGAGGTGGCGACTGTTACCAGCTGGGATTAACCACGAACCGCAGGCGGCTTTTTACGGGGCTGAACAGGGGTCTTTTCAAGGTGTAACTTGTTTCTGCTGGCAGGCTGCATGCCAGCGCTGGAGGCCACAGGCGTTGCAGGCACCGTTACGGCAGTCTCCGGTCTCTATCTCATCAAGGGATTTCTGGTATTCCTGCTTCAAGAAAGCAGCCGTTACGCCAGTGTCGATGTGACCCCAGGCGAGTATTTCGTCCAGGGAACGTTCCCGGTGAGCATAGAATGCAGGGTCAAGCCCCTCCTCTTTAAAGGCGCTGAGCCAGTTCTGAAAATTAAAGCACTCGTCCCAGGAATCAAAAGTACAGCCCAGCTGCCAGGCACGGTAGATTACTTTCCCCAGCCGCCGGTCACCGCGGGACAACGTCGCCTCGAGCAGGCTGACTTCAGGGTCCTGCCAGGACAACTTGATGCCTTTGCGGCGTAACCCCTGTTTCAGAAGTTCGTGCCTGGCAGTCAGTTCTGCTTCTCCTGCCTGCGCTACCCATTGAAACGGTGTATGCGGCTTGGGCACGAAGGTGGATACATTGATCCGTATCTGGGGTGTTCGCCCCTTGGTTTTCCGGGACAGCGTGCGCACTTTGTCCACCAGATTTATGATGTCCTCAATGTCATCCGTGGTCTCGCCGGGCAGACCGAGCATGAAATATAACTTGAGACCCGTCCAGTTCCTCTCAAAGGCAGTAGCGGCTGTACTCAAGAGTACATCTTCGGTGACGTTCTTGTTGATGATGCGCCTGAGCCGTTCACTACCGGCTTCAGGGGCGAAAGTCAGTCCCGTTTTCTTGTGGGAGGGTAGAGAGTCCATTAACTCCACCGAGAAGCTGTTGATATAAAGGCTGGGTAGTGACAGGGCGATATCCTGGTGGCACCGGGTAATGGTAGCTACCAGCTTATCGATATCTGGGTAGTCACTGGTGCTCAGTGAGACCAGCGACACATCGCTGTACCCGCAGTTCAAAATTAGTTCCTCGATTGCCGTCAGGACTTCCTGCTGCGGCCGTTCGCGTATTGGCCGGTATATCATGCCTGCCTGGCAGAACCGGCAGCCATGGCTGCAACCGCGCTGGATCTCTACTGCCCCCCGGTCATGTATCACCTCAATGTAAGGAACAACCGGTCGGGTGACCGGGGGTGGTAGTTTACTCACTACCCGGCGTTGAATAGTGGGGCTGGCTTCGGCCATAGTTGGGGTAATGCTTTTTAGCTTTCCGTCCGGCTGGTATTTCACCTGATACAGGCTTGGAACATAGATGCCGGGGATGGTGGCCATCTGGCGTAACAGTTTTTCCTTGGCAACTTTCTGGCTCGGGTGCTGCTGTTTCCGATAGCTATCGAGCAATTCCAATAACACATCCTCGCCATCACCGATAATAAAGAGGTCGATGAAGTCAGCCATCGGCTCCGGGTTGAGGGCGCCGCTGCCGCCGGCTATTATCAGGGGGTGCGAGCCGTTTCTGGCCTCAGCCAGGACCGGTATCCCGGCCAGGTCAAGCATGTTCAATACATTGGTATAAGTGAGTTCGTAACCCAATGAAAAGCCGATGATCTCGAATTCGCTTAGCGGGTGCCTGGTCTCAAGGCTGAAAAGCGGTATACCGGTTTCCCTCATGGCGGCTTCCATGTCCACCCAGGGAGCAAAAGCCCTCTCGGCGAGAACGTCCGGCTGGCTGTTAAGCAGTTCGTAGAGGATGGGCAGGGCCATGTTGGACATGCCTATTTCATATGTATCAGGGTAGACCAGGGCAACCCGTATGGGGATACTATCCCAGTCCTTAACGATGCTGTTCCACTCACCGCCGGTGTAACGGGCGGGCTTAGTTACCCTGCGCAGTATTCTATCGAGATGGGTGGATTCGTTCATCATAGTAATATTATACGTTAGACGGGGGGAGTGAGCCAATGGCATGAGTTATCAGGAGGATTTGTTTCAGCTTTCATCAAGCTCCGATAAATCGAATTTCATGCCGTCGCGGGAAGCGATTACCCTGACACCGGTACTCTTTGATAGCCTGTCCGCTATTTTCCACGGTTTTGCCCGCCATACGCTCATGCCGAAGTGGGTAAGGATGGCTACCTTTGGTTTCAGGTGCTCAATAATACGCTCGACCTCAGGCACGGCCAGGTGGTCGGCAGGCATATCTATCTTTGGGTTGGGGGCGCGTGGCTCCAAGAAGACGACGTTGATAATTAATAGATCGCCATAATAGTGTTGGGCCAGTTCGTCGAAATACCGCGTATCGGTAATGTGCGAGAATGTATATCTGGGAGTCCTGAAGACCAGGCCATATGTCTCCACCGGGTGTATGTGTCGGACCGGTGTGATAAACGAGATGTCACCGATAGAGTAGGACTTGCCCTCTTCCAGAACCTCGATACCCTCGAGGAGCTCCCTGATGTAGGAGAAGATAACTGGCTCCGATTCCAGGGCATCGGCCGGGGCGAAAAGACGGCCGTGCCGGTTGAATCCCCCCTGAGACATTGCCTCGACCATGATGTTGACATCGGCCGAGTGGTCCAGATGACGGTGTGAAAGTATTATGGCGCTGAGCTTCTCCGCACTGAGCTTTCTTTTGGTTGACTGGATAATGGCACCCGGCCCGGGGTCAAGCAGGATCTGTGTGCCATCAAGATTGAGCCAGAAACCACCGGTAGCCAGGAACTGGTTATACATCATGAATCTGGCACCGCCGCTACCCAGGAAGGTTATCGTGTTATTTGACTGGTCTTCCTCTGCCATCTCGCCAAATTAACTATAAATGATAGCAATGGTTTTTACAATAGTTTAACGGCTGGTATTTCCGGCCTCTGGCATTGTTTTCCACCTTTGACGGCAAGTGAAATGTCGTCTAAAATAACAACGGGTAGCCATCGGTTAAGGAGTGAAATTATGGAGTATATCTGGGCACCGTGGCGTATGGAATATATCCAGATGGAAAAGAGGGAAGGGTGCGTCTTATGTGAAATCCTCAAACAGGATAAGGATAAGGCAAATTATGTATTATATCGGGGTGAAAACAACTTCATTGTTTTAAACACCTACCCTTACAACCCCGGTCACCTGATGATTGTCCCTTACCACCATATAAACAGCCTGGAGGGGTTGACCGATGATGAGCTCCACGAGCATATTGACACCGTCCGCCGGGGTATCAGTGTTCTCAGGGAGGTGTTTAATCCGGCGGGTTTTAATCTGGGGATGAATCTGGGCAAGGTGGCTGGTGCGGGCATAGACGAGCATGTCCACACTCACATTGTACCCCGGTGGCAGGGAGACACCAATTGTATGCCGGTGATATCCGGTACCAGGGTGATTCCTCAAGCACTGGCGGAGACCTACCAGAAACTAGAAGGGAAGTTCTAAGCGCGCTTCAACAACTGAATAGGTAGTACTGGTTATAAGGGGTGTGGTGAGATGGCGAAAGCAGAGGGCACTGAAATCGTGGCTCGATAGTAGAGCGGTGGTTGGTGCCCTCGATTTTTTATAACGGAGATGGCAGCATAGGAGGCCAGGAAGTGGCTCTAAAAAGAACGGTTATATTGTTTTCTATCATTGGCCTGATATTATTAAGTGCTTGCATCCCCAGGCTGAAAGCGCCAGAAAATTATAGGGGTATCTATGTAGGCGGGTTGACCGTCTCTATACCTGCGAATTGGACACGTGGTGAGTTGCCTAGGGATTTAGTTCAAAAGATAACTGAGTCCCAGGGTGGTATGGTTATGCAAATATACAATGACAAATTAGGTATCTGTGGAATCGGTATCATGTATTTCAATATAAAGCTTAGTTATGAGTTGGAAGGTAGGTCTTGGATAGACTGGGAAAACGCTGAAGAGGTTGAAGGACTCGATAAAAAACTCGTCTCTATGTTGTTTGGTGGTATGTTACTTACCCAAATCACAGATATGTCCAGTCAGGAATGGAATGAGAAAACGATAGGCAGCTGCGACGCTTGGGAAATGTTATGTACCGCCCGAATTGGAGATATTCGTGCTAAGTGCTGTTATGTAACAATTTTCGGTGAGGATGACCTTGGATTGGTTTACTTTTTCGTAGATGAGAACTATTGGCAGACGTATAACGACTGCTGGATTGAGATTAGGGATTCTCTTGAGTTTCATTAAGAAGGACAAATCTACATAGTATCGGCTTAGGGGGTGTGGTGAGATAGTGAAAGTACCAGTAAGTTACATGGGATTTGGAGGTGAGTTGTGATGAGAAGGCAGACCTGCGAACTATGTGACTTTAAAGGAGATGTTGATTTAGTCAGGAGGTACCGTATCATCCCGGAGGAAGTAACGGAACAGGCTGGCATAACTCAATATAAAACGGTTAGGCTGTGCCCTAATTGCTGGCAAGAGCTTTCCAGCTGGTATTCAGCCAATATCTCCGGTGTTACCTATGACACGGCGTTCAAACGGTTTAGAGACAGATCAGGCCCGGAGATGATTAAAGAATACGAGGTGGCTTATTCCAGGTTCCGTGAGCATAAGAAGAGTCATTTGAGCATATAGCTGGAGAGGGAGTTAATTGGCTTTTTATGCCGCCGTCTTTGTCAATTCACGTTTGTTTTCTGCCGAAGGATGGGTGGAGCCTGCAAAGGCTTGTGGTAAGACGTACATATAGATAGTTTTTGTATGGCTGCGTTCAGAACCGGGATATTTCCCCAGACGCACCTTCTTGTCTGCCTTCCAGTTACCAATGGGAAAATCATAACTCACTACACGGGTGCCCGGTCTAGATTCCTTTTCCAGTTTAGGTCTCAGACGTTTGTTGGCTTTGGGGGACAGGTATACAGTAATAACCGAAGCCCCTGAAATATCGGCATTAAGCAGATTGCCTTTAATAAGTGTTATCCTATCCTGCAGGTTCTGATATTGTACCTTTTGTTTGGAAATCTGATATAGACCCTTTCTGATCTCATAGCCCACCGCCTTTTGTACGCCAAATTCTTCCACAGCCATGATTAGAATACGGGAATCACCACTACCGAGGTCATATATCCTGTCTTTTGAGGAAACCTGAGCTAGTTCCAACATCTTCCTGGCTACTTCAAATGGTGTCGGCACCCACTGGACAAGTGATGCTGGCTCCTGCTCCACAAGCCAGGGTTCGTCTGTGGGAATGTCATAGGTTTCAAGTGAGACGGCGATATCTTCAATCAGACTACGGAGCAGAGCGCTGAACTTCTGCTCCAAAGACTTAACCGTCTTAAACCGGGTAATAGGTAGAAAAAGAATATCCATTGTCTTGTTTCCAATAATTTGATATTCGATTTCCGGGAACTAGATTTTATTATTCGTATAGGCTTTTGTCAACCGGCTCTAAATGGATTTAATTTGTAAGTGGGGAAAGTGGAAGTAAACCTCATAAAGTAATGTAATAAGGTAGGCAGACAGATGTAACGACACTTGAATTCGTTAATTTTGAATGGAGAATGAAGTGCCCCCAAGCGAATTCGAATCGCTGTCTACAGCTTGAAAGGCTGTTGTCCTAGGCCTCTAGACGATGGGGGCGCATTGGTAAAGTATAACAAATGTAGGGACAGCCGACAATACTGCATTGGTTGTGGTGAGCCTGCCCTCTTTCTTTGGTACTACATTGTGCTACAATACAGGCAAAAATGGGTAACGAAGTCCACCAAAATATAGAGGCCGGGGTGGTGAAGGGGGGCTGGCTGAGGAGAAACATTCTTTCTCTGCTGGTGATATTCCTGGTCGTGGCTATGGTGGCTGGCCTTTTCATATATTCCCACCGTTACCCGGAGAGGATTGCCGAATTTGAAAACTATGGCTATCTGGGTGCTTTCATTATTGCGCTGGTTACCAATGCCACCATTATCCTGCCCTTTCCAGGAATCGTGGTGCTGTTTGCGCTGGGGGCTGCATTCAACCCCGTCTTTATCGGGCTGGCCAGTGGGATTGGCGGGACAATCGGTGAGATGTCCTGTTACCTGCTGGGTTATACCGGACGGGGTGTTGTGCAGAATAGGAAGCTATATGATAAGGCGGTACAGTGGCTCGAGAAGTGGGGAGTTTTAACGGTTTTATTTTTTGCATTGACCCCCCTGCCTTTTGACATACTCGGTATTGCGGCCGGTTTCCTTCGTTATACCTTCTGGAAGTTCTTTGTCGCCTGCTGGCTGGGGAAAACAATATTGTATATTGGTATGGCTTTTGCCGGTGCCTGGGGCTGGGAAGCATTTATCAGCGGCGACTATCTCACCTCACCAATAGCACTGTCAGTATTGATAGTGCTGGGTGTACTGGTGCTTCTCGTGCTGGCTTTGTGGATCGAAGACCGGACCTGGAAGAAAGGCCAATAAATCATTAGAGTGTGAAAGGTATAAAAAAAGCAGCAGGGGTAGTTGATTTTCCCTATAAAAAGTGTTTGTCTGGTTCTTTTGTCTGGTTCTATAGAGAGATTCTTATAAAACCTACCAGAAACCGATGATGGAAGCGCCTTCACTATTTTCCAGCATCCGCCTGATTTCCCCCTGTGCTTTCTGGTCTGAAACAGGCTCAGTCTCTGATACTGGCAGCCCCTCTTCATTCCGGGTATTTTGCCAGTTGACTATATATCCCGGTACAATAGCGTACCGCCAGTTGCCGGCGACACACTGGTTGTCAATTCCACCACAGGAGGATTCCACCACGGCACGGCCGATTATAGCCAGTACTTCTCTGCCGTTGTATTCCAGCCTAGCTTCTTTCTCAGGGATGTAGTAACCGCCGATGCCGATTTCTACATCCTGGCCTAGCTGGAGATGAGTGTAACTGGTTACTGTTGGTGAGGACGGTTTAACCAATTGGATTACCGTACCCTAGTCCTCGTCGGCTTCTTGGACAGCGACCACCTCTTTGACTTCGGGTATCTCCTGCTTCAGCAGTTGCTCGATACCCATCTTAAGGGTCATGGTAGCCATCGGGCAACCATTGCAGGCGCCAGTCAGTCTCACTCTGACCGTGCCGTCATTTACGTCAACCAGCTCTACATTCCCGCCATCCTGGATCAGGCTGGGGCGTATCTTATCCAGAACGCTTTCCACATTATCTCGCATGATAACCCCCTTATTTTGGTGAGAGGTTTTTAT
>CP070645.1:1248700-1262334 GCA_020354275.1 Dehalococcoidales bacterium | reverse complement strand
CCGGTCACAATAGCTACTTTACCATCAAGCTTCCCCATGATAATCCTCCTTGGCTTCATTAGAAATATGTAACTGGAAGATTAGCATAAAAAGGTGGCAATATCAAATGTTTCCCTGTTCTGTCGGGGTTGCGATAATCTAACCCAACGCTCTATCTAACTCGGTTTGCAGATGGCTGATTTCAGCACTGGAAGTGATTACTGACCAGGGTAACTTATCGGCCGTATCCCACCTCTGATGCAGGAAGTAATCAGTATCTACCTGGCATTTTCTCAGTGCATTGCGCCAGCCAGACAGAGACACCTCTTCGGTATTGGCCAGCACCCCGGCTATGGCACTATCTCCCCTTGCCAGGATACCCTGCACCTGGCTCCAGGCAAGGCTATCACTCTTGATTTTTATTCCCCTCGATTGCAGGGTGTTCTTCAGCAATGATAAGCGTTGTTTCAGTGTGGGCAGTTTCTCCATGGGCAGCCATTGGAAGGGTGTGCCTGCCTTGGGTACAAATGGAGCAATACTCAGAGTGATGCGGCTCCCGGTCTGTCTGCTATCCAGAATATTTTTACAACTGAGGGTTAGCTTGTTGATCTCTTCAATGTCGTCATCAGTCTCCGAGGGCAGTCCAATCATGTAATAGAATTTTAGCTGTTTTATACCCTGCTCGGCCACCTTATTCACCGCTTCCAGAATGTCGTCTTCGGAAACTCCCTTTCTTATAATACGGCGTAAACGCTCGGAACCAGCCTCCGGGGCCAGGGCAATGGTCTGTGTCCCACCCCGTGCAACCTCCCTGAGCACCGTGCTGGAGAGGGGTTTCACCCTTAACGAGCTGACCGAGAGCCGGGCCCCCATTTGCCCTAACCTGCTCAGTAGTTCTTCAAAGCGGGGATGGTCGGTAACAGCCGGCCCTACCAGACCGATTCGCTTGCGGTGCTTCAAACCCTGTTCTGCCTGGGCAACCAGTCCGTCTATTGAGCGGAACCGCAGGGGGCTGAAGGCGTTGGAGACCAAGCAGAAACGGCAGCCCCACCCGCAACCCCGCTGCACCTCAATGAGATACAGGTTGCCCAGTTCGGTGTCCGGGGTGAGTATTACCGAGTGTACCGGAAAATCATCCAGATTATGCAGACACTGGCGGGTTACCGGCGTCCCGTTTTGGGCTTGTGGAACGTAGATGCCGGGTAAAGAAGCCAATCCTTTCAGTAAATCGCTACGCTTATCTTTGATACCTTCGGATATTACCGGCAGCATAGACGGCAGTATTGGCTCGGCCTCCCCGATGCACAAGCAGTCAAAGAAGGAGGATAGTGGCATGGGATTGGCAGTGATGCAGGGGCCACCGGCGATAACCAGCGGGTGCCGTTCGTCACGGTCACTGGCGTACAGGGGTATACCACTGGCTCTGAGGGTGTTGACCACGTTGAAGTAGTCCAGCTCGTAGGTGATTGAGAAAGCCAGTATAGCAAAATCAGCCAGCGGTCGCTGGGATTCGAGGGAAAACGGTGGTGTTTGGTTGGTCTTATCTTCTGTTTCCCAGAAGACCCTTTCGCAGACGATATCGCCGTAGCTATTGAGCAGGCCGTAGATGGTATGAATCCCAAGGTTTGACATGCCGATATAATAGGAGTTCGGGTAGATGAGGGCGATGGGGAGTTTGCCTCCCCAGTCCTTGAAGATGGTGCCCGTCTCGCGGGAAAGGCGGTATTTCGCGTCCCTGATGCTCTTTCGGCTCATATCTTTTTATATTATAAACCCCTCACCCTTTATCCCTCTCCCCTTTAAAAAGGGAGAGGGAAGATAATTTATAAAAGGGGCTTCGCCCCTTTACAACCCGTTTTCTTATACGGATAAATTCCCTTCAGTTAGGTTGAAATACGTGGATGGTTTCTCCTTCTATTTCAATATCCTGAACACGCTCTGCAGAGTACCCGACAGCCTTGCACTGTAAATTAAGGCATTCGTAATAACTCCTTGCTGAAGGCCTAAACAATGATTTACTTGAACAAAAAGGACATGTAAACAATTTAACATCATCCTTTTTTTCAACCTTTGTATAACTGGGTTTTTGAAATACATAACTTATCCATGGTCTGATAGTAATTGTAGGCAGGTTGTTACCACAAAAGCTGCAACGAGGGGAATTTAGATCAACTGCATTTCCGCAATTGGGGCACCTGTTTTCTGGCATATTCACCTCTCTCTTAGCCTACCCCTTAAAAATCCTCACCCTTCTCTGGGGTTCGCGGCCGGAGCTTTTGGAGGACAGCTTGTTTCTTTCGGCAATCAGGTGCTGCAGGCGGCGGATATAGGCGGTCTGGGGGCTGAGTTCTATTTCTGACTGGCCGTTAATCACCATGTTGACGGCTTGCTGTGCTTCGTTGAGTGCTGTTTGCAGGGAATCTATTCTCTCTACCATACCTGAGGCATTTTCTATAGGGTAGAGGGTATTCAGGAATTGCCTTATCTGGGCCGGTGTGTTACTCCTCAGAACATAGATAGGCATATTAGCAGCTTCTGCCTCCCTGATTTTCTGAGGTTTACGGCGGTAGTGGCTTTTAGAGGTTACCAGAAGGTCAGCATCATCAAGGTTTCCAACAATATCGACATCGCCTTGCGTCTCTTTGACCACCTGCTCAAACCGCCCCCGGTTTACACCGAAGAGATATAGCTTGTGATGGTTGTTACCTTTAACGGCCTCTTTATCCTTGGCCCTTTTTCGGGTAGTACTGACCGGTACAGCATGTTCTATTTTAACCTCGCCTGTTTCGTCGAGCCAGCGGGTTTCGGTAGATGCCAGTTGGGCCCGGAGGACAGCATCAACGGCCTGGCCCACATCCGGGTGAATGGCTACCCTGTCCCGGTCCTGAATTTCAACAACGATGTCAAAGGTGGGTGGGGCGGCACGCTCCAGTATTGATTTTTGGGTACCACGCCGTTTGGCCTCCTCGTCACCAAGGGTCACGCTCTGAATGCCACCGATGAGGTCGGATAGGGTGGGGTTCATAATCAGGTTTTCCAGTGTGTTACCGTGGGCTGTGCCGACAAGCTGGACCCCGCGTTCGGCAATGGTCCTGGCTGCCTTGGCTTCAAGCTCGGTACCGATCTCGTCAATAACGATTACTTCCGGCATGTGGTTTTCCACTGCTTCAATCATCACGTCATGCTGCCGGGTAGGAGTCTTCACCTGCATACGCCGGGCGTGCCCGATGGCCGGGTGCGGAATATCGCCGTCCCCGGCAATTTCATTTGAAGTATCCACGATAATAACCCGTTTATTGAAGTCGTCGGCCAGCACCCGGGCTACCTCGCGGAGCATGGTGGTCTTACCTACCCCTGGGCGGCCCAGGAGCAATACGCTCTTGCCCGACTGGATGAGGTCTTCGATAATCTTCATCGTGCCGAATACAGCTCTGCCCACGCGGCAGGTAAGGCCGATAATCCGGCCCTGCCGGTTGCGTATGGCTGAGATACGGTGCAGCGTACGCTCTATCCCAGCCCGGTTATCATCGCCAAAGGTACCGACGCCTGATGATACGTGGTCAATATCGGCCTCGGTGACCTCGTTGGGGTTGAGCACTGCTTCACAGTAGGGGAAACGGGCCTCAGGGGGTCGGCCCAGGTCAAGGATAACCTCTAATAAATGGTTGATATCGTCGTGTTGACATAATGGCTGGCGAATATGCGGTGGGAAAATATCCAGAAAGGCATTTAAATCATCTGATGTTACCTTTGGCAAGAGTTCTTTCTCCCTATTAATATTCCTAGTAATTATTTTTAGATTACGAGATTTTACTCGGTTTTAACTCATCCAATGTAAACAGCGATAGCAATTCCAGCCCCTCTTTCTTGATGTTTTCCCTGCCTTTCATATCACGTTCGATAACACATAGCACGTATTCAATATTAGCGCCTAGCTGCCTCAGGTCATTTACACTCAGGATTATCTGCCCGCCCGTTGTTACTACATCTTCAATAATACATACCTTTTTATCGTTTACACTTATCCCTTCGGCGAGTTTGCAGGTGCCGTATTCCTTTGCCTTTTTCCTTATAAATACGGTCGGTATGCCGGTTTCTAGTGACAGGACTGTTGCTATAGGTATGCCGCCCATTTCAAGCCTGGCTAATACCTCTGTCCCTTCTGGAATGAGTCTTGATATATGGTTGCTAATCTCTGCCATTAGCTCAGGGTCAGACTCGAATAAATATTTATCAAAGTATTCGTTTGATATCTGGCCTGAGCGCAACGTAAAAGTACCCTCTAGGTGAGAGGCTTCAAATATCCTACGGACTAGCTCGTTTTTATCCATTTTGTATTATACTTAGGCAATTATATACCTGTAAAAACTATTGTTTTCCAGCAACAATATCCAGAAAATACTGATGGAATCTCCGGTCATTAGTCAATTCTGGGTGAAAAGAGGAAGCCAGTAGCTTTCTCTGCCGGGCGGCAACACCGCTGCCGTCACTCAGCCGGCAGAGTATCTCAACATTACTGTTTGAATCTTCAATGACTGGTGCGCGGATAAACACGCCAGGGAACGGGTTTTCTCCCAGCACCGGAATCGAAAGCTGGGTCTCAAAACTTTCCCTCTGCCGCCCGAAGGCATTACGCCTGACGCTGATTTCCATTAATCCAAGGGATGTTATGGGGGATGCTGAAATCCCGTTAGCCAGCACTATCATACCGGCGCAGGTTCCCATTATCGGCAGGCCGTTCTGGGCTAGACCCTGTATCTCGCTGGCAAGATTGTTGTCCTGCAACAGCAGGCTGATAGAGGTGCTTTCTCCTCCGGGGATTACCAATGCATCCAGTCCATCAAGCTGGTGGGGGAGACGAACGGGTAAAGCCTTTACTCCAAGTTGGCTGAGTATATTTATGTGCTCAATAAAGGCTCCCTGCGAGGCAAGGACACCTATTTTCATGCTACCATCCTCGACTCGCCAGCAGTTCCTCTGGTTTGATTTGCTTAATATCAAGTCCCGGCATTGCCTCGCCCAGGTTCTTGGAGACCTCGGCGATTATCTCAGCGTCCTGGTAGTGGGTGGTGGCCTTGACGATGGCTTTGGCTCTGGCCTCGGGGTTGTTTGATTTAAAGATGCCCGAGCCGACGAAAACACCGTCAGCACCCAGCTGCATCATCAGGGCGGCATCAGCCGGGGTAGCCACACCACCAGCAGCAAAATTAACCACCGGCAACTTACCTGTTTTATGCACCTCCAGCACCAGCTCGAAGGGAGCTCCCATCTCCTTGGCCTGAGTCATCAACTCGTCCTGGGGGGTATTTGCCAGCCGGCTGATGCTGTCCATCACCGCCCGCATGTGCCTGACCGCCTCGACAATATTACCGGTACCGGCTTCTCCTTTGGTCCTGATCATGGCGGCACCCTCCCCGATGCGACGCAGGGCCTCACCCAGGTCGCGGCAGCCGCAGACAAAGGGGACTTTAAAATCGTGCTTCCAAATGTGATGGCTTTCATCGGCCGGTGTGAGTACTTCTGACTCGTCGATATAGTCAATACCCATGGCCTGCAGTGCCTGAGCTTCGACAAAGTGACCGATACGGCACTTGGCCATCACCGGTATGGAAACTGCTTTCATAATACCTTCAATAATTGTGGGGTCAGCCATACGGGCAACACCGCCGGCAGCCCTGATATCGGCCGGCACCCTCTCCAAGGCCATTACCGCACAGGCGCCAGCCTCCTCGGCGATCTTGGCGTGCTCGGCAGTGACCACATCCATGATGACGCCACCCTTTAACATCTGGGCCAGCCCGGTCTTGACCTTCCATGTTCCGGTTTCCATGTTTTCCTCCTTCCCACCACAAAAGATTCACTATCTTTACAATTGGATTCTACTACTGTTTGTTATGTTTATCAACCTTACCCCTTAGCTCCCCTCTCCTTTCTACTATTCACCAGAATGTTCTTGATCAGGGCTTCTCCCTTTGAGAAGGGGAGATAGAGAGGGATTAATTGTAAAGAGGGGCGTTGCCCCTCTTAAATTCCCCATTCATCTCAAACTATCGGCTTTTTCGCCGGTATACCCGGCTGGCGGGGGTATTTTTCGGGGGTTGCTGATACCTTATCGATGATTACCAGGTAACGCTCGTCGCTGAATTCCTCCAGCATAATCCTTTTTACCTCCCGTGGATGCCCTCCGAGTAAGGCTATTGCCCTTTCCGCCTGGCTGACTTCCGGCTCAATTCCCCCCTTTTTCTGGGCAATTAAGATGCCGCCAATAGCACA
Source organism: Dehalococcoidales bacterium (assembly GCA_020354275.1). GTDB lineage: Bacteria > Chloroflexota > Dehalococcoidia > Dehalococcoidales > UBA2162. The sequence goes on along the minus strand of CP070645.1, from coordinate 1,256,082 downwards.
GAAGGGCAGGGTCAGTTCAACGAGGGTAGCCATTGGCGCTACAGCCCGGGACAGCACGATATCAAACCTTTCCCGGTACTCTGTCCGGCGGGCCACTTCCTCAGCCCGCCCCACTATTATCTCCACATTATCAAGCCCCAGTTCCTGCTTCAGGTGGTGCAGGAAGGCTGCTTTCTTGCTGGTGGCATCGAGCAGCACTAGTTCGATACTAGGGAAGAGTATTTTTATGGGCAGTCCGGGTATGCCGGCGCCGGTGCCGACATCAATAATCCTGGCTCTATCAATACCTGTACGGGGTTGGAAGGCCAGGGTTACTGTTGCTGAGTCCAGGAAGTGTTTAATCTGAACCTCTTCAAAACCGGTTATGGTGGTGAGGTTCACGCGTTCGTTCCAGGCTACCAGTTCATGGTAGTAGGTCATGAATTGCTCCAGCTGTCCCTGACTGAGCTGTAAGTCAAGTCTGGTGATACCCGCAGTAAGCTTATCCATAATACTCGTTATAATTATAGCACCGTTATTTCTGTTCGGAGTAGTTTGGTAGTACTAACACAGTCTGCCAGGTGGCAAATTGCATCCAGGTAAATCATGTGCTATATTTAACCTGATGGAGTAAAAAATTAATCAGTAGAACCGCTGGGGGTGCTAATCGGCTGAGAGGCGGTTTACGCCAACCCTTGGTACCTGATCTCGGTAATACGAGCGTAGGGAAGCAATCGTAGTTAAACCAAGGGCTAGCTTTAATATCTCCAAGCCTTTGGTTTTATTTTTAGGAGCAGCATGACTCAATTAGAACTGGCCAAACAAGGGGCTATATCACCTCAGATGGAGCTGGTGGCAAGGAACGAGGGTGTAGAGGTCGGCCTTATCCAGCAGGGTATCGCTGCCGGAACAATAGTAGTCCCGGCCAATAACAGGCATACCAATCTGGTTACCTGCGGCATCGGGCATGGGCTCAGGACCAAGGTGAATGCTAACATCGGTACATCTTCTGACTACGGGAACATGGATACCGAGTTAGAGAAGCTACGTGTAGCAACTGCCTGCGGGGCAGACACGGTTATGGACTTAAGCACCGGTGGTGATATCTCGGCAATCCGGCAGGCTATCATTGCCAGTAGTTCACTTCCGATTGGAACAGTGCCCATCTATCAGGCTGGAATTGAGGCAATAGAGAATCACGGCGCTATCGTCAAGATGACTGCCGACGATATCTTTGCCGCTATCGAAGGTCACATCGGGGACGGGGTTGATTTCATTACGGTGCATTGCGGTGTAACCCAGTCAGCCATCGCCCGTCTTAAGCAGCAGGGAAGGGTGGCTGATGTTGTCTCTCGCGGGGGGGCTTTTCTGGTCGGCTGGATGCTCTATAATGAGCGTGAGAACCCGCTATTTGAGTACTACGACCGGCTTCTCGAGCTGGCCAGGGAGTTTGATGTGACCCTGAGTCTCGGCGACGGCATGCGTCCCGGAAGCCTGGCCGATGCTACTGACCGGGCTCAAATAGATGAGCTGGTCTCCTTGGGGGAGCTGGTCGAGCGGGCATGGCAAGCCGGGGTACAGGTAATGGTTGAAGGGCCAGGGCACATACCGCTGCACCAGATAGAGACCAATGTATGTTTAGAGAAGGCTATCTGCCGTGGGGCACCCTTCTACGTCCTGGGCCCGCTGGTTACCGATGTTGCTGCCGGTTATGACCATATTACCGGGGCAATTGGCGGCGCTGTCGCCGCGGCCGCCGGTGCCGATTTCCTATGCTACGTGACCCCGGCCGAGCACCTTTCTCTGCCCGATGCCGATGACGTCAGGCAGGGAGTAATCGCCTCGCGTATTGCGGCTCATGCCGGTGATATTGCCAAGGGAGTGAAGGGCGCCGGGGACTGGGACAGGCAAATTTCAGTAGCGCGTAAGGAGCTTGACTGGGAAAGACAGGTCGAACTGTCAATTGACCCGGAGCGGTCCCGCCAGGTCCGGGGTCAGCATCCTACATCGGGGCCTGCCTGCAGCATGTGCGGGGAGTTCTGCGCCCTGGAAATGATGGAGAAATACCTGAATATACCGGTCTCCAAGTCCAGCTGCTAGAGGAATTGTTATTGGCTTATACGACGATAGCTTTGGTTGCAGTAAGCGTTAAGGACTGGTCTATTACTAGAATTACCACCCCTATTTCACCACTGGTAGAGGTGTTCCCATGAGGGCTGAGATAGTTTCTGTTGGCACTGAAATCCTGCTGGGAGAGATCACCGATACCAATTCTTCATACCTGGCCAGACAGCTTCCCTCCTTGGGGATAGACCTGTACTGGATTTCGCAGGTCGGTGACAATCAGTCCAGGCTTGTCGAGGTACTGAAGCGTGCCTGGCAGCGCTCGGATTTGGTTCTGACCAGCGGTGGCCTGGGGCCGACAGAAGATGATATTACGCGTGAGGCAATAGCCGAGGTACTCGGTGAGAAAATAGGGGTTGACCCGTCTTTGGAGCAAGGGTTACGGGAACGTTTCTCTCAGTGGCATATGGCAATGCCGCTGAGCAACCTGAAACAGGCAACCATTATTCCGTCGGCAAAACCTATCCCCAATACCCGGGGGACTGCTCCCGGCTGGTGGGTTTCCAGAGATGACCGCATAATAGTAGCCATGCCCGGCCCTCCGGCAGAATTACAGGAGATGTGGCAGAGGGAAGTCCGGCCCGCCTTACAGCAGATGTCTGAGGCTATCATTCTATCCAGGGTTTTTAAAACGTCCGGTCTATCCGAGGCAGCGGTGGGGGAAATGGTCGCCCCCCTGCTTTCCTCCAGCAATCCCACACTGGCCGTATATTCCAAGGCTGATGGCATTCAACTGCGTTTAACGGCCAAAGCGGCCAGCCAGAAGCAGGCAGAGCAGGTAATCGCTGAGGGTGAAATCAGGGTCAGGGAATTGCTGGACCGGTATATCTGGGGGACGGATGATGACACGCTGGAGACCGCAGCCGGGCGTTTACTGATTGAGAAAGGGCTTACTTTATCTGTTATTGAAGACTACAGCGGGGGGTGGCTGGCAGCCAGCATTACCGATATACCCCAGAGCCCGGTCTTTTTCCGGGGTGGACTGGTTGCCTGTTCCGACCAGGCCAAGATAGCCCTGGGTGTTGATGAAGCAATTATATCCCGGTACGGTGCCGTTAGCCCTGAGATGGCTCAATCAATGGCTGAGGTAGCCAGAGAACTCCTGAAATCAGACATAGCCATCAGTACCACTGGCCTGCTAGAAAACGAAAATGAGCCTGCCGGGGTAACGTACATCGGCATTTCTGACGGGGAAAACAGCCGCGCCATACGCCGTTCCCGGGGGAAGCGGCGGGTGACCACAACCGCACTGCTGGAGCTCAGAAGATTGCTTACTTCCAGTAACTAGGAAACGTGAAGATGCGAAGAACAATAGATTTAGGTACATTCCTTGGCATCAGGTTCAGGCTGCATTTTTCCTGGTTTATAATATTTATCCTGGTGACGGTGCTGCTGGTCTACCCTGATTATTGGCAGTGGTATTACTGGCTCATCGGCATAATCACCAGTCTCGTGTTTTTTACCTCTGTGGTTGCCCATGAGCTGGCTCACAGTCTGGTGGGCAGGGCCAATGGTATCCCAATTGGCAGCATTACCCTTTTTATTTTCGGTGGTATTGCTGAAATGACCGAGGAACCGCGGCGGCCCGGTGCCGAGTTAAAGATGGCGGTGGCCGGTCCGTTGTGCAGTCTGACCATAAGCAGCCTGTTCGGTTTTATGTGGCTGCTCATTCCGAATTTGTCTGAACCTGTAGCTGTCATGATACTGTGGCTGGCTGTTATCAACGGAGCACTGGCCGCGTTCAACCTGATTCCCGGGTTTCCCCTGGACGGTGGCCGTATTCTGCGTTCTGTCCTCTGGCATTTCACGGGAGACTATTACCGCTCTACCAGGATTGCCACGCGTCTGGGGCAGGCAGTAGGCTGCCTGTTTATACTGGGTGGAATCCTGATGGTATTTCTGCGTCCCTTTGGCCTGTCATGGTTCGAGGGACTCTGGATTGCTTTTATTGGCTGGTTTGTATTGAGTAATGCTTCAGCTAGTTACCGTCAGATACTCTGGCAGGGAGTAACGCCTATGTTTACCGTTGGGAGTGCAGAATCGGCTGATAGTCCTTCGGTTCCGCCAGATATTACGGTTAACTGAATATACGGATTGATATCTTCAGCTCTGGTCAATACGATTAGTAAGACAGGATGAAAGAAGCTTTAATCTACTTTCTGGCAATTACTATATCTGAGGTAATTACTGTTACCGTTGCCCCGCTATGGGGAATAGTCTGCCATATTGTGGTGTTGATAGCCTTAATCCTTCACTCGGTGCTGGTTGGCAGACAAAGCCTGCAAAGGCTGCTTATATCGCTGGCGCTGGTGCCGCTTATCAGAATAGTCAGTCTGTCTGTGCCCCTGGCCAATATTCCCCGAGCCTGGTGGTATCCCATCATTTATACCCCGTTGCTGATTGCGGCTCTTGAGGTAGTAAGAATAACAGGTTACCCCTTGAAGCAGATTGGTCTGGCTGTAAACAAAGTGCCGGTGCAATTGACTGTTGCCACATCCGGTATTGCCATCGGGGTCGTCGAGTATTTTATCCTCAAGCCAGAACCCATGATCTCTGAATTTACCTGGCAGGAAATATTGCTGCCAGCATTAATATTCCTGTTATTTACCGGCTTTGTTGAAGAGTTTATTTTCCGCGGGGTATTGCAGAATACCGCACTGGAGGAATACGGTAACTGGGGTATAATTTACATCAGCCTGCTTTTTGCTATCGTCCACATGATACATTACTCGGCTTTAGATATCGCTTTTGTTTTTACTGTTGCCGTGTATTTTGGGTGGGTGGTAAAAAAGACAGGTTCACTTCTGGGAGTGTCCCTGGCCCACGGTATAGCCAACTCTATACTCTATTTGGTGGTCCCGTTCTTCTTCTAGGGGGGTTCCGGGCCACTATACGGAAATGATAGTGGGTGCCAGTGGTAGTCAGACGTGGTATGCAGGCAACTTTTATTAACTGCAAGCCGGCATGGATTTAATAATAGGTTGGGGTGATTCCTGACCGTAGTCTTCTCTGAGTACTGGTGTTTAGACCTGCTGGTTAACTATCCGTTTCCTCAGAATCAGCCAGGTGACAATGCTGACCACTACGATAGCAGCAGCAATAATCAGACCAATCAGCAAGCTATTAATCGGCTCGGGCGGGACAGCAGGTTCGCTGACTGTAAATGACCCGGTCAGGTCATTGATGTTTACGGTATAGTTACCGGCAGTATCTTTAGTAGTGGTGAATTGAACTATCTGACTGGCACCACCATCCAGGGTCAATTCCTCGGTAGCTTCCGTAACACCATTTATCTCGAGGGTTACCTCGTAGTCGCCGGAGAGGTCGCCGGTGTTGGTAATAGTGACGCTGATGGTAACGCTATCGCCGGTCTCAACCTTGCCGGGTGATATAAACAGGTCAGTGGTGGTAAAGCTGGCCGGGGTATCTGAGATTACCGGGACGCCGGCTTCACTAACCATAAATGTACCGGTCAAGTTACTAACACTCACGGTATAGGTGCCAGCAGAATCTTTAGCAGTAGTAAAGTACACCATCCGGCTGGCCCCGCCATCCAGTGTCACCTCCTCCGTAGCTTCAACAACGTTGTCTATCTCCAGGGTCACCTCGTAGCTGCCGGAAAGGTTCCCGGTGTTGGTAATAAGAGCACTGATGGTAACGTTTTCACCGACCTCAACCTGGCTGGGTGATATGGTCAGGTCACTGGTAGTAAAGGTGGCCGGGATAGGTGCACTCTCAGGTGCCCTTATGGCAAACGGCGTGAAGTGGCTGATTTGTACGCTGATGGAAGTAGTTTCCGTATCAACAATACAACCTTCAAGATTCACCCATGCTCCGGTATCCTCGTCCCACGTAGCAATAACCAGGTCACCAGCACTAATCCCATCAGGTATAATATCGGGGTCATAGGTGATGGTAAGGGTTATTGCCGGGTCATAAGTAGCGCCATCAGGCTTTATATCGTATATAGAACCGATAATGAGAGGATCTGTTATCGCCGTCAGATCTGGTTCTATCACCGGGTCGATACAGATCGTGTAGAGAGAATCGGTATGAATAAGACCAATGGTATCCTTGGCAATATCGAGCCTGACATTGTTGTCCTTAGATGTTATATAGATATCTTTGATGAATCTACCGGAGGCGGTGGTATAAGCCTGAACGTATTTACAGTACGATACGATACCGGCGCCACCGCCGCCGCCACCGCCGCCACCACCTGAAGAGAGAGAGAAAGTGGTGCCTGTCCCGATAAATTCATGGGTGGCATCACCGTATACCAGTGCCTTGACCTGGTAGTTTCCTGTCGGCCAGCCGGTCGGCGGTGTCCAGCTAACGTCAAATGTTATTGAAGTAACCCCGTTACTTGAACCATAGCCATAACCGTAGCCGAGATACCCACCCCACCAGCCTCCTGGGTCCTGGTACCCGTAGGCATACCGGTAGTCATAGTCATAGTCCCAGTTCGAAGCTGTATTGGCCACGATAATGACCTGACCGCCACCGGTCTCCGTACTGGTGTATACCCTGCTGTCTGTAGCTGAGGCCTGGTCGGGTAGGGGCAGGTCATGACAGCTGGCCTTATAGCTGGACGGGGCAGCCATATTATAAATTTCGAGGTCAATGCTCTTTATGGGCAGAATGTCAATGTCCTCAATATTAACCGTTACCGTAAAACTGTAGGTACTACCCAGCGTACCGGTCGTGGGGTTGCTGATTTCTATCTGCAGAGCTTTGGCGGGTGTTGGGGCCACATACCAGAGTGAGATAGCGACAGCACAAACCAGAACTAGTGGTACCACCATCCTGGAGATGTTCTTACGGTTTATTATGTTCTTCATTACTATAAAAATCCCTGCTGTGGGGAACAGATAAAGACCTGGCTGACTTCGCTGTCTAGATTATGCGGTCCAGCATGCTTCTAATAAGGTTCAATTCCTCTCTTCACGAACCTCAAAGCCTCATCCCGCTGTGAAGATAATATCGGTCATGGACGAGGCTTTGCTCTGTGTTTAATCTTTCTATTATGGGTATTGCCAGCATCAACCTTCCTGTCTGAGTCTCCAGTTAAAGCCGGGATGTATTTTCACGATATAATAAGCCAGCTTTATAGGGAGTATATAGGATACATGTCGAAAAGTCAAGCCACAATATGGACAATATGCATAATACAGAGCCATTCAAAGCTAATGAATAGTGACATCAGTCCATTTTATTGACTTTCTGTCATATTTCATAGTAGTATTCAATACAGACAATCTATACTTGAAGTTGCCTTT
>CP070645.1:1239095-1248600 GCA_020354275.1 Dehalococcoidales bacterium | reverse complement strand
GGCCGTCAATCTGGTTGGCATCACCACCTCTCAGTTGCAGCGTGGCGATGTGCTTACCCGGCCGGGCTGGTTGGTGCCGGCCAGTATGCTGAGCGTGCGTCTCAGTCTCCTTCCCTATCTTTCCCGCGCCTTGCCGCACAATGCCACAGTCAGCTTTCATACCGGTGCTGCCGAGACGATGGCTAAAGTCCGCTTTCTGGAAGCGGAAAAACTCCCCCCCGGGGAGGCTACCTGGGCGCAGCTGGTGCTGGATAGTCCGGTGGCGGTGGTCAAGGACGATTACTTTATTATCCGTTCTACCCAGGTGACGCTGGGTGGCGGTAAAGTAGTTGCCCTGGATAAGCGCAGACTCCGCCGTTTCCGCCCGCAGGTCATTCAGGGTTTGCAATCCAAGGAGGCAGGTACTGCTGAGGAGATTATCACCGCCGTGCTGGAGACGAAGCAGCCTTTGGAGATGCCGGCTCTCCTAGTGGAGTGTAACCTGCCTGAAAGAGAGGTAAGGCCGCTGATTGAATCCCTCATCGAGCAGGGCCAGATAGTCGGTATTGGCCAGGGAGAGCACCGTCTTCTCTACACATCAAATGGCTGGGAGCGTTTAACTGAGCAGGCAGCTGCCATATTACAGGACTATCACCGCCGCTACCCCTCCCGTTCCGGCATGTCCAAGGCGGAACTGGGCAACCGCTTGAGGCTGGGCAGGCATGCTACTGCCATCTGGCAGGGGCTTGTTGACCGCCATGTTCTCCTTGAGGAAGGTACAGTGGTGCGTCTGCCCTCGCATCAGGTAACCTTAACTCAGGCCCAGCAGGAGGAGGTCGCCGCCTTTCTGAAATCCATAAACCAGAATCCCTATGCCCCCCCCGGTGACCGCATCCCCGGGCCCGATCTGCTCAACTGGCTTATCGAGCAGCAGCAGGTGGTTAAGGTAAGTGACGATGTGGTCTTTTCCGCTGCCGCCTATGGTGAGATGGTGGCCGGGATTAAAAAGCATATCCAGGATAACGGTCAGGTGACCCTGGCCGAGGTGCGTGATTTGTTCCAGACCAGCCGTAAATATGCCCAGGCCCTGATGGAGTATCTGGACGCCAGGAAGGTAACACGCCGTGTCGGCGACCAGCGTGTCTTGTACTAGGCAGTAGATAACGGTAAAATCCTTTACATAATGTATTAGTACTGCCTGTTACTCTTGACCTTTCAGCCATACTGTGATTTACTGGTGTACCCGTACAATTAACCCGGTCTGATATTTATAATAGAAACGGATAGAATGAATCTAGCTGCTGGTATAATCGCCATATTAATAGCCGTCTATTTTATTTACCGCACCGTGATGTTATGGCCGCCGGGGAGATACCGCCCCCGGATGACGCGCCCCAGCACCAGGTCTGATATCGCCGCCGGCTTGTTTGTGGTCGTCTCCATGCTGTTCAGCGGGATAGCCATTCTCTCCGGGCTACCGCTAGTATGGGGACTGGTGGGGGTGGCTGGCGGGATTCTGTGGGCTCTGGCCAATGCCTGAATGTTAAAACCCCTTATACGTTCCGACATACATTCATTAGTCTCTTAACCAAACGTGGTATTGATTTACTTCACATTATACGCTTAAGCCGATAGGAATCATATAAAGAGCCAGACTTATCTTATATCATTCAAGATTATCCCCCAACTGCGTCAATACAACGCTCTTTTAGCTTGACAATACCATATACGAGGAATATAATTTTTCATTGCATATCGTATAAGAATAACTTCATGTAACTGAATACCAAACTCCAACTTCCTTAACCTGAAGTTTAGGTGAGGAGGTGTGGTAAGGAAAAGGGCACTATTTCTACTGCTTTTAAGTGGTGATTGGTGGCCTTTTTAGTTTGCTAACATTCTAGCGAGGGAGGTTTAAAATGTGGAAGAGGATATTAACTATGTCTCTGGTGTTGGTTATGGTTCTTCTACTCACTACATGTACGAAAGAACCCTCAGCGCAAGAGATAGTAGACGGCGTAATAGAGTCCTTCGATGAAATAAGAACATACCAGTTTGATGTGGATGAGACCATTGATATAACCTTCGAGGATGAGGAAGGGGTGTCTGAAACAACTTATACATTCGGCAGCAATGGCGCTGTAGATGTTGAGAATAGACAGATGAGATACGACACAACTATTGAGGAGATAGTAGAGACTGGACAATCTGAAGTGACGTGGGGAGGTGAGCAATATTGTGTAAATGGCATGCTGTATACAAAGCCGAAGTTATCAGGAGAGGAGACCACGTGGATGAAAGAGGAGGCCACGGAGGAATGGTGGGAATCGCAACAAATGGGATTGGTACGAGCTCAAATAGAACTCATCGAAACAGCAAGGGTGGAGGTTATAGGTAACGAGAAGGTGGATGATATAGACTGTTATGTCCTAGAGGTCAACCCAGATTTACGGCAGCTCTGGCAACAATATAATCAATTGATATTTCAAGAAGCACCTGATGTCACCGAAGAATACCTTCAGGAGGTATTCCTTAACTTCTCCATAAAGCAATGGGTTGCTAAGGACACATATTATTTAATGAAGGCAGAGATAGATATAGCTACAGAACTACCCGCTGATTCGCCAGGTCCATCGGCAGTGGAAATAACCATGGTCTTCCTATCCTATAACTACAACCAGCCAGTTTCCATTGTGCTACCACCAGAAGCAGAAGAAGCGATTGAAATGCCAACGGAGTAGGGTTATTAGGGAATTTTAGCGATGGCTTGTGCCCGCATGATAACGGTAAACTTAGCGACGAAATCGTCGGTAAAGGTATCGGTGTGACTCGTACCTGCGAGACCTGCGGTCATACGTGGTACATCAACAAGAAGATAAAGACGTGTAAATGTATAACGTGTTCCATGGATAAACGGAAAGCCGTTCATAACGAACACAACGACGGCGACGTAGACAACCCTGGCGGGAGCGCATGGGAGTCGAACCCACCGAAGACACTACTAATGCCCCCCAACGGATTTGAAGTCCGCGAAGCCCACCGGGACCTATCCGCTCCCCTTACACCAGAAAAAGTATATTATACCGTGAGATAGAGCGCAACCGCCTCAATGTCAGGTTCCGGCCATTAACAGCACAGCCATCGTGTTATTGTCGGGCTTTTACCCTGGCGGTCATGCCGCATCAACTTCCTGTCCTTTGTTCCGGTAAACGAGCTTGGCCAGCCAGATGCTCATCTCGTACAAAACAATCAGCGGCAGGGCGACCAGGCTCTGGCTTATCGGGTCGATGGTCGGCGTGATTATGGCTGCCAGGATAAAAGAAAGGATAATGGCTATCCTTCGCTTGTCGGAGAGCCACTTGGGAGGAAGAACGCCGATTCTGGCCAGGAAGGTTGTCAGCACCGGTAGCTCAAAAACGAGCCCCACCAGCAGCAGCATCCTGGTCACCACGTTGATGTAGCTCCCTATCCGGGGCATGATGGCGGCAATGTCGCCGCCGAAGGTTAGCAAGAAATCGGTCATCCGCGGTATTATGATGAAATAGCCGAAGGTCACACCACCGGCAAACATCAGCGCTATCCAGGGGAGTATCAGGTAGACATACTTCTTCTCCCGGCGGGTTAATGCCGGGGAGACAAACATAATCAGCTCGTAGGTCAGGTAGGGCATGGTTAGTATGACCCCGCTGACCAGACATACCCTCATGATGGTGCCGATCATTTCCGTCATGTCAATAGCCTGGAGGGCAATGTCCGGAGGAGCGGGGGCAATCAGGATGTCGAATATCTGGTGGTAGAATATAAAGGATATAACACAGGTAATAACCAGTGCGATTACACTTCTAATCAAGCGCTTTCGCAGTTCACCGATATGCCCTAAAATGGACAGTTTCTTCTCGTTATCGCTCATTTATTCCCGGTTACAGCCTGTTACACGTTGGTGAATTGACTCCGGCCGAACCCTGTTCAGGGCTGTTGTTCGTCGGTAAAGGGGATGGTTATTACTGGTCCTGTGGTCTGGCTGTTTCATCCTGGGCTTCCTTTACGCTGTTATCTGGAGATTCGGTGGTGTTATTACCAGTGTCTGCTTCTGGTTGGGAAGGCTGGTCTTTGGGTTTCTCTGGGGATTCTTTAGTATTACCTGTGGCTGCTTTTGCCTGGGACGGCTGGCCTTTCTCTTCTGCGGTTAACTCTTTGGTAATTGTAGCGGTGAAGTCGGTGGTGGCCTTTCTGAGATTGCGTAACACGTTGCCCAGTGTTCGAGCAATACCCGGTATCTTGTCTGGCCCCCATATAATTAGAGCCACAACCAGGATCAACAGTATTTCCAGTGTACCCATGTCCAAAAACCCCATGCCCCACCTCTATGTTGGTTAACTAAGACTATTGGTAAATGGATTGGCTGCGGTATTGAGAGAACCCTCTTATAGTCGTAACCAATTTCTCCAGCAGCAGGTACGTTGGTGGCTTCTCTAAGTAAATTATAGGAGTTTATCGCAGGTTTTTCAATTGCGGAGAGAATAGCCAGCTATTTGACAGAATAAAAAGAGGCCGGGCAGGCATGGTTCTTAGCAGGTCAGGTAGATGTATCGTAGTCCTGGTTATGTTTCCTGGTGCCCGTGTGTATATCCCATATCCTGGGCCTGCCTGTCTATGCCCAGGGTTAGCACCCGTTCCAGCGGCCATACCACCTTAGAATCGCTGCTTCTGGAACTAAGGGCTTTGATATAGTTATGGCAGTGCTGGCATACATACAGCCGGTAGGCACCTTCTTCGTCGGTGAAATAAGACAGTTCATCCTGGTTTTGATTGTCGCAGTAGGGGCACTGTAGCCGTTGAAAGAGCCACTCGGTATCGCACCGTGAACATACCAGCCAGCGTGACCCCCTCTCCGTATCTATAAAAGCGAAATCAGCCTGCCCGCCACAGACCGGGCAGGACTTACGGCGCCAATTTTCCTGGTCTACCAGGCTGATTAGTTCCTGGGCCTGGCAGATGAGGAACGGCCTTAAAGTAGCCTGTATTATTGCTTCCAGGAAAAGATAATCATCGGCGTCACCAGCAGCAATATTTGAAGGCGGTTTGGCTCCCTTGAACCATGCCCTTACCACCTTGCTGGTAAGCAGAGAGCCGGGTCTGGCTTCTCTCAGGCTCAGAGGGAGCTCACCGAACACATCACTATAGTCGGAAAAAGCAGCTATGATATCAGCGGATATCTGCCTGAGTATCGGCCAGTCCAGCGCCAGCTCATTGGAGCCTACCAGGGGCAGGTTACGTTTAGCCCGCTCCCTGATAGCTTCCTTCTTAATCTTTAGCCTGGCCCGGCCAATCCGTTGCCTGGCCCTGGCTTCGATATTAAATAATCTATGGTAGAATTCCAGAAGGCGGGGATGTAATCCCTTTTCCTTTCCTTCTTCCTCCAGCCTTCTTAAAATTTCTTCCTCTGTTATATCTGTCAATTAAATAAGTGCCTCAAGTTTTAGGATATCTCCCGGTACCACTTGCCATGGTGCGATTTGGCATATTCGGCTGATACCTTGCCCTTGGTCATGGAGTTCAGAGATCCCTTCATAAGCGGATGGATCACCGACAGATAGATATGGACGAAGAACATACAGCCGGCAGCGATGAAAGCCACGTCGTGGAGTAAGACCATCCATTCCAGGACTGCCCCCGGAGCTGCTTCCTTAAATGCCCACATAATAAGCCCGGTGATAAAGAATACAGCCCCCAGTACCAGCACCATAAGCCACCATAATTTCTGGCCGGTGTTCATATGGCCCTGGGGTGGCATGGCTTCTTCGTCGTTCAAGAAATAGTAACGCGGGGCTGCCTTCAGCCATTCCAGGTCACCACTGCCCCAGGTAAAAGCCTCTTTTATTCCTCTCATGGTTGACTTTAAATTCATCGGTATGTAAATAAGAGGGGCGGCCACGAAGAGGACAACTGCAATTCTATGTATTATGCGGGTAATGCTGTCCTGGGCTAGTATACTTAGACCGGGAATGAAGATTATCAGACCGGTGAGAAATAGCACCACAAAGGCACCGCTATGTACCCAGTGCAGTATACGGGTCGGTTTTCGGTAGCGTTCGACCTCTTGTGCCATTTTAATCCTCCTTCTCAACAGGTTGTTCTTGCTCTACTTTTGTCTGCCGGGCGACAAGGTAATTCAAGCCCAGTCCCAGCAGGGTTAGCCCACCCAACGCCCAGCCGAGTGGTTGGATTACATTCTGCCAGGCGATGGTCGACCCTGAAACCTGGGGGTCGGCGGGAAGACCGTATGCTTCCGCTGAGTCGTCCAGTACATACATGACATGCAGCCCGCCCAGTTCATTGGCACCATACAGGTAGGCATTGGTGTAGCCCTTGGACTTAAGAGTATTTACCCTCTGCATACCTTCGCTGACCAGAGTGGAGCGGTTATCAAATTGCAGGGCTTTCGGTGGGCATGTCTTTACGCACATGGGTTGCCAGCCTTCGGCAATCCGGTCCAGACCGGGAGTGGTACACAGAGTACACTTGTCCATTTTAGCGCTACCGGTCAGCAGGTTACGGTCTGACCTGGGCACATCGAAGGGGCAGGCGTCTATGCAGTAGCCGCACCCGGTGCAGGTGTCCTTGTTGTAGGCGACAAAGCCCAGTTCGTGGTGGTAAAGCGAACCGTTGGGGCACACCCTGACGCAGGCAGCATCGGTACAGTGCATGCAGGCCCGGCGGGTGAAGAGCCAGTCCACCCCGCCCATCCGCTCCACCTCCCTGAACTCTATCTTGAGCCAGGTTGATGGCGAGAGGTCGGGCGGGTTTTCGTAGCTTCCCCAGTTTTTTGACTGAACACCGTTTTCAACGGTTGGGATTTCCTCGTCATTTTCGTTCCACTGCTTGCATGCTACTTGGCAACCGCGGCAGGCTGTACATCTTGTTGCATCAAATAAGATTGCCTTCTCTGCCATTATTACCTCCAAGAATATATTCGATTCTCACTATTTAGGCCTTACGGACATTTACCAGGAAAGCCTTGTATTCCGGTATCATCGTATTGGCATCACCGACATGGGGAGTAAGTACGTTGGCGCTATCTCCGGTGGAGAGTCCCGTGTAACCCCAGTGCCAAGGTATGCCTACCTGGTGTACCGTTGTCCCATTCATCTGGAAAGGCTTGAACCGTTTGGTGACCATTGCTACTACTTCAACTTTCCCACGTTTCGACTCTACGATGACTTTGTCACCATTGGCAATTCCCTTATCCGCGGCCAGTTCTTCACTCATCTCACAGAACGGTTCGGGCATGGCCTCAATCACCCAGGGCATATTCCTCGTCATCTGCCCACCCTGCCAGTGCTCGCAGAGACGGTAGGTGCTGCATACTATCGGATACTGGCTGACATCACCCTGTTCTTCAGGCCGCCATATCTTAAAGGCGGGATTGTTCTGTTGCTGAGACATCGGGTTCTGTATCGGTGCTTCCCAGGGCTCGTAATGTTCGGGCAACGGCCCCTCTGCCATCCCGGGTCCGAAAACACGGGCATGACCTTCGGGCTTCATAATAAATGGCCACTTGGTTGCTGCCGGGTCAACGGCTATCGGGGGCCAGCCACCATCGGGGACATCGCCGGTCCAGGCTCCATCCTTCCACCAGATGACCGGCTGCTCCTGATCCCAGGGCACACCGTTAAGGTCAACCGAAGCCCTGTTGTAGATGATGCGGCGGTTTACCGGCCAGCACCATGCCCAGCCGGAATACATACCGATGTTATACGGCCCGTCGTCCAGCGAGCGGCGTGCCGCCATATTACCGTCTTCAGTATAGCTGGCGCAGTACAACCAGTTGCCTGAAGTGGTGGTGCCGTCATCCTTCAACTTGCCAAAACTACCCAGTAATTTACCGGTAGCGAGGTCATATCCGTTGATTTCCTTGGCTACGGCGTGAACATCGGGATGCCCGCTGCCATATTCCCAGGTGAGTTTGGTGATAGCTTCAGCATTAGGCCCTCCCTCGTCTTCGTAAAGGGCTTTGAGCCGACGGTAGATCTCCGTCATCATCCAGAGGTCGTCCTCGGCTTCTCCCGGACCGTCAGCGCACTTGTAGCGCCACTGTGACCAGCGGCTGCTATTAGTAACACTGCCCTCTTTCTCCCATGAGTTCTTGGCCGGGAATAGAAAGACCTCCGTATCGATGTTAGCCGGGTTCACACCGGGCCGTTTCCAGAAATCGGCGGTCTCGGTATGCCACATATCGGTCACCAGCAGCCAGTCCAACTTCTCCAGCGCTTTCCGCTCTAGGTTGGCATTGGGCCCGCCTACGGCCGGGTTCTGGCCCCAGCACATCAACCCTTTGATAACGCCATCATCCATGGCTTCAAAAAGCGAGATGTGCGAATAGTTTTTGCCATTGTCGATCTTGGGCAGGTAGTGGAAACCGAACTGATTTCCTGAGGTAGCGGCGTCTCCATACCATGCCTTAAGCAGACTGACCATATACTTGGGCGTGTGCTGCCACCAGTTGGCACTGTTTGGATCATTGCTGGTGGGTGTAGCGCGCTCCAGGTACTTGCTAAGGCTTTCATCGGTATCTACCGGCACCTTCAGGTAGCCGGGCAGGATATGGAAGAGCAGGCAGTGGTCGGTTGAACCCTGCACGTTGGATTCGCCACGCAGGGCGTTAATACCACCGCCGGACACCCCGATATTGGCCAGCAGGAGCTGCAGTATACAGTAAGAGCGAATATTCTGGGCACCGTAGGTATGCTGGGTGGTGCCCATGGCATACATGATAGTGCCCGATTTACCCGTCTGACCGCTGGCGGCATATGTCTGGCAGATTTCCCGGAAGGTATCCTCGGGTGTGCCGCAGATAGAATTTACCATTGTTGGGGTATAGCGGGCAAAGTGCTTTTTCATCAGCTGAAATGCACAGTTGGGGTCTTGCAGTGTTTTATCTTTCTTGGGAATACCGTCTTCATCTGTCTGGTACTGCCAGGTTGATTTGTCGTATGTCCGTTTACTGCCGTCGGTTTCGTTGGCACTCCCGGCGTAACCTGAGAATAACCCTTCGAGGTCGGCAGGCCCCTTATAATCGGGATTGATGAGGTAAGAGGCGTTGGTATATTCGGTAATATAGGTCATGTTGTAGTTAGCAGGGTTGTCTTCGATGTCATCGAGTACATACTTTATCATACCGCTGATAAAGGCAATGTCGGTTCCGGACCTCAACGGGGCATAAATATCAGCCTTGGAAGAAGTCCGGGTGAAGCGGGGGTCAACGCTGATGAGCTTGGCGCCTCTATCTTTGGCGATAGTGATGTGGCCAAAAGCAGCCGGATGGTTCTCGGCTGGATTGGCGCCAATAGCCATAATAACATCAGCATTAGCGATGTCGTTCCAATGGTTGGTCATAGCTCCCCGGCCGAAACTCTCCGCCAAACTGGCGACGGTGGGGGAGTGTCAGATACGGGCGTGGTGTTCCAGATATACCACCCCGATAGCCCGGTTTAACTTGGCCAGGAGGTAGCACTCCTCGTTATCC
>CP070645.1:1234450-1238995 GCA_020354275.1 Dehalococcoidales bacterium | reverse complement strand
TCGGGGCTTTTATGGCCAAAGAAAAGGCGTCTGTTTTTACCCCGGGAGAGCATGGCTCTACCTTCGGTGGCAACGCATTGACCTGTGCCGCCAGCTACGCTGCCCTGAAATTCATCATTGATAACAATATCGCCGGTAATGTCCTGAAAGTAGGGGAATATCTTATGGAGGGGTTAAAGAACCTGCAACGGAAATTCCCGTTTATTACCAATGTACGGGGGCGCGGTTTATTACAGGCTATTGAGTTTGACAGCGACATCGGGCAGGATGCCCTGACAGCTTGTCTGCATCAGGGCCTGCTGATTAACTGCGTTAAACCCAACGCCCTGCGCCTGATGCCCCCGCTTGTTATTGGTAACGATGAGGTTGACCGGGCACTGGATATTCTGGATAAGGTGCTATCCGGTCTGACTGACTAAACAAACCCGTGGAGATTCAATATGGCAGAAAAAATAGTCCTGGCTTACAGTGGTGGATTAGACACATCGGTAGCCATCAAATGGCTGCAAGAAAAATATAATATGGACGTAATTGCCGTTACCATCGATGTCGGTAACGAGCGTGATTTTACGGCTGTTCGCCAGAAAGCACTTGACACCGGCGCCATCAAGGCAGTGGTCATTGACGCCAAAGAGCTATTTGTCCGGCACTTCATTTTTCCCGCTCTTCAGGCAAACGCCCTCTACGAGGGGCAATACCCGCTGGCAACAGCACTTTCCCGGCCATTGATGGCCAAACTGCTGGTCGATATAGCCATAGAGGAAAATGCGGCGGCAATCGCCCACGGCTGTACCGGGAAAGGAAACGACCAGGTAAGGTTCGAAGTAGGCATTAACGCCCTGGCCCCCGAATTAAAGATTATTGCCCCTGCCCGCGAATGGGGTATGACACGGGAGGAAACGATAGACTACGCTAAAAAGCATGGTATCCCCATCCCGATTACGGTAAGCAGTCCCTATTCCCTTGACGAGTGTCTCTGGGGCAGGGCTATCGAATGCGGTATCCTTGAGGACCCCTGGACCGAGCCACCGGAAGATGCCTTTACCTGGACAAAATCACCGGTAAATGCCCCTGACAAGCCGGTCTACATCGAAATCGGATTCGATAAAGGCCTCCCTGTCACCGTTGACGGTCAGGAAATGGATGGTATTAGCCTGATTCAGCAACTGAACGAGCTGGCCGGTGAGCATGGCATTGGCCGTATTGACCACATAGAGAACCGGTTGATAGGGATAAAATCAAGAGAGATTTACGAGGCACCGGCAGCAACGGTATTGCTGCAGGCACATCAGGCGTTGGAGGCAATGACGCTGTCCAAAGACCAGCTGCGTTTCAAACAGAAGGTAGCGGTAGAATGTGCCGACATTATATACAACGGCCTGTGGTTCAGTTCACTGAACAGAGACCTGGCTACTTATGTTATCAGTTCGCAGCGTTATGTCACCGGCACAGTAAGGCTCAAGCTTTTCAAGGGGCATAGCACCATCGCCGGGCGTAAGTCCCCCAAATCACTGTACAGCCTCGGTCTGGCTACCTACGACAAGGGCGACGAGTTCGACCAGAGCCACGCCTCTGGCTTTATCCATATCTGGGGTTTACCGGTAAGGACTCAGGCACAGATACAACTGCTGGGCGAACCGGAAGGCCCGCTTGGTATTACCGCACCGGAAAAAATCGAGGGTGATTGAGATGAGCCAGATACGCGGGCGCTTTAGTAAGGCTGCCGATAAGCGGGCGGCCGAATTTACGGCATCAATCCACTCCGACTGGCGCTTGTATTCACATGACATCGCCGGTAGTATTGCCCATGCCAGAATGCTGGGTAAACAGGGCATTATCACCGGTCAAGAGGCTGAGACAATAATTAAGGCACTGACCGACATCAGGGAGGAGATTGAGCAGGGTAAGCTTGAATTCAAGCCGGAACTGGAAGACATCCATATGAGCATTGAGGCCAGACTCCTCGAAAAGGTCGGGGAAGTGGGAGGTAAGCTGCATACCGCCCGTTCCCGGAACGACCAGGTAGCCCTTGACTTACGGCTGTTTACCAAAGAAGCAATCTCTGGAGCACTCTCCTCTTTGAGGGAATTGCAGCAGGCCCTGGTGACCAAGGCCGGTGCCAGCATAGACGTGGTCATTCCTGGTTATACCCACCTGCAGAGGGCACAGCCGGTACTGCTGGCACACCATCTCCTGGCCTACTTTGAGATGCTGCAGCGGGACAAAGAGCGGTTCAATGATTGCTTTAAGCGAACCGATGTCCTGCCCCTGGGTAGTGGTGCCCTGGCCGGGGTAGCCTATGAAATCGACCGCGATTCCGTGGCCAAAGAGCTTGGTTTCAGCCGGGTAAGCCCGAACAGCATTGACGCTGTTTCCGACCGCGACTTTCTGCTGGAGTATGAAGCCGCCGCCAGCCTGTGCATGATGCACCTTTCCCGGCTGGCCGAAGAGATTATTCTGTGGTCTTCAGAGGAGTTTGGTTTCATTGAGCTTGACGACGCCTACGCCACGGGGTCAAGCATCATGCCACAGAAGAAAAACCCGGATACCGCCGAACTAATCCGCGGTAAAACGGGGCGTGTCTACGGGCAGTTAATGGCACTGTTAACAACGATGAAAGCCCTGCCCCTAGCCTATAACAGGGACATTCAGGAGGACAAGGAGGGTTTCTTTGACATCGTGGACACCCTGTTATCCAGTCTAAAGGTGTTTACCGGTATGATAACCACCCTTAAGGTCAAAACAGAAAATACCAGAAAGGCAACCGAGCAGGGGTATGTTCTGGCCACAGACATCGCCGACTATCTGGTAAAGAAGGGGGAACCCTTCCGCACTGCCCATGACATCGTCGCCAGGCTGATTGGATACGCCGCAGAAAAGGAAAAAACCTTCACCCAGCTTGAGCTAACTGAATACCAGAGGTTCTCCCCCCTGTTTGACAATAATGTCTACTCAATTACTGTAGAATCGTCTGTCGCCGCCAGGAATAATGCCGGCGGGACCGCACCCCAACGGGTGACAGAAGCACTATCCCGCGCCAAGAAAATGCTCGGGGGTTCCACAGATGGCAACTAAACCTCAGGTCAAGCTGGCCCCTTCTATCCTTTCCGCCGATTTCGCTCGTCTCGGCGAGCAGGTGGCCGAAGTAACCCGGGCCGGGGCCGATTACATCCATGTTGACATTATGGACGGGCACTTTGTACCCCAGATAACCATCGGGGCACCGGTAGTTGAGGCAATCCGCTCCTGGACTGACCTGCCACTCGACGTCCATTTAATGGTTGAAAAACCGGAAAAACAGGTAGAACAGTTTGCTGATGCTGGGGCGAGTATTATTACCGTTCAAATAGAGGCCTGCCCCCATATGCACCAGGTTGTGCAGACAATCAAGAAAGCAGGGGCCAGGGCAGGCGTTGCCCTCAACCCGGGGACTCCGCCGGAAATACTGAATGAGATTCTGGACACAGTTGACCTGGTCCTGGTGATGACGGTCAATCCCGGTTTCGGTGGGCAGTCATTCATCGACAGCACGCTGAGTAAAATATCCCGCGTGCGAGCTGAACTCGACAAAAGAAAGCTAAGCGCCGAACTGGAGGTGGACGGAGGTATCAATGCCACCGTAGCACCCAGTGTAGTACGGGCGGGAGCCAGGGTACTTGTCGCCGGGTCAGCAGTGTTCAGGCCGGGACAGACCGTTGCTGAAGCCATGGCCAGCATACGGTCCAGTCTGGACTAGCCGGTAGCCGTAACAGCCGTCTTATGTTGCGTACGCAGGCATCTGGTACACAGGTTGAGCCGTTTCCGCTCACCATTTATCACAAGTGTAGCCGGGTGAATATTGGGCACCCACCTACGCTTGGTGTGACGCTTTGAATGACTGACATTATGGCCAAACTGGGTTGTCTTGCCACATATATCGCACTTCACTATCTCGTCCCCTTGACCGCAAGTTTTGATTTACGGTAATATTCTGACTACAATAGTACCATAGCACCATACGGTTGACAAGGACAGGCAAAGATGAAAAAACCAGATACTATCAACGGTCAGGAACTGAAAGAAATGGTGGCTACGGCTACCAGCTGGCTGGAGAAAAGCGCATCCGACATTGACGCCCTCAATGTTTTCCCGGTGCCTGATGGTGACACCGGCACCAATATGCTGCTGACCATGCGTTCCAGTGTAGATGAAGCCTATCAAACAGACGGGGCTGACGCTTCTTTGGTAGCTCAGTCTATTGCCAAAGGAGCACTGATGGGAGCCAGGGGCAACAGCGGCGTTATACTCTCCCAGATCTGGCGCGGACTGGCACAGGGCCTGGCCAACAAGGAAACATTTAGTGGCAGTGATTTTGCCGATGCCCTTCAGCAAGCATCGACCATGGCTTATAGGGGAATAAGCAACCCTGTAGAGGGCACCATTCTTACTGTAGTTAAGGAAGCCTCGGCAGCCAGTAAAACCCAGGCAGCCAGCGAAGACAACGACATATTATCAGTCATGGAAGCGGCGGTAAACGCGGCCAATGAGTCGGTAGCCAATACCCCT
>CP070645.1:1228956-1234350 GCA_020354275.1 Dehalococcoidales bacterium | reverse complement strand
TTAGGTATTCAGTACAAGTCTGGGAAAGGATATCAGGTCATTCATCGTTGTCTCAGGTGTGGCAAGAGATCCGTCAACCGTGTGGCAGAGAATACTATTCAACCAGATAATATTGAACTGGTCATCAGGTTAAGTAAGCCATTGGATTATATACACCAGGACCGGTAGAGGGTGATTGCACGGTGTAGTACCTTTTTAGAAATGCTAGTTACTGGTGTCAAAGCCTGTGGTAGAATACTGAAGGGTGCAACCGAAAAACGTAACTGGTCTCTAAAAAGGGTAAATTCTTATGCGACCGGATGAGGGAAAGCCTTATTATACTGCGTATGATAAGCGATACCGGTCAGTTTATGAGCAAGGGGCGGACCGTTACGCGTGCATACCTGAGGAAGAAAAGATCAGGGGAATCATCAGAAAATATGTAAAGCAATTTGAATTAACTGGCAAAAAGGTTGTGGAGTTCGGTTGTGGCGAGGGATGGGCAGGACTTGAGTTTGCCAAACTAGGTTCCATATACCAAGGTTATGATATAGCACCTTCCGCTTTAGAGAAAGCAAGCGCATTATTATCAGAATATATGAATGCCAATATCTGCCTGCAGGACGTTGTTCTGGGAGAGTTTCCCGTAGAAGCCTTTGATGCGGGCATAGATATTTCCTGCCTTCATATGTTTATAACAGATGTTGACAGGAAGAAATACCTTGGAAATGTGTATAAATGTCTCAAGCCACGAGCACCGATGTACTTCGTGCATGAAAGTTGCCGTGATGACATCTACGGTGGTGAAGTTACCAGCTACGAACAATGGCTTGAGCTCACTGGTGAGGATGTGGATACCCCCCAAGAAAGAGGGGCTTTAAAAAACGGGGAAGAAATCACGGTTATGATACCCTGTATCGCCGCCAGACCTCGTTCGGAGAAAGGATACAGAGAAGAATTAGTAGCAGCCGGATTTGAGGTTGTTGAGTTGGAAAGACATACATGGGGCATTAACATACTGACGAGAAAGCTATAGAATATAATGTCAGACGGTGTTAAACCCCTGCTTCCCTATTGTTTTTACCATTTGACTGGCTACGTTGCCTTTCAGAAAGCCCAAGGGGTATTTAGGCCCCGGCCTTTTTTAATGCAATTCTGTAATAGATAGCCTTGGGTAGAACCGGTATAAGTGCACTGTATAACCTGTTTCTCATACCAGGTATACATATCGGCTGGTTGTTCTTTTTAAGACATTTTAATGAATAATCCACAACCTGGTCAGCGGTCATCCAGTGAAAATCAGACGAAATCTTTTGGTACCTTTCTTCGGGAAGCCCTCTGTGGAAATCGGTTCTGGTTAACCCCGGACATAAGACCTGGACCTTTATACCCTTCTCCCTTAAGTCCATATATAGTGATTCCGAAAACATTTTCAGAAATGATTTCGTTGCACCATAGATAACAATGTTTGGTGAAGGTAAGAATGCTCCGGCGGAAGATACGTTAATGATGGTGCCTTTACGTCGTTTTTCCATTTTGGGGACTACAGCGTATGCCAGTCTAACCGGCACGATTTGATGCACCTTAATCATCCTCTCTACATCTCGGAACTCCATACCCATGAAATGTTTCTCGTCAGGGTCAAAACCAGCGTTGTTGATTAGTACTTCCATATCGTCCGTAGAGGTAACAGTGTCAATCAATTTCTGGATATCATTATCGTCAGATAATTCAACTATGAGAACCTTAACCTTTATTTTATGTTTATCAGCTAGTTCATCGGCCAGTTTTTGAATAATCTCCTGTCTTCTGCCGGTTAGAATTAAGTCATACCCATCGGCAGCCAGCCTTTTTGCATACGCAGCCCCGATTCCACTGGTGGCCCCTGTTATCACAGCCGTTTTGGTCATTCGATTCTCCTTTGCTGTCATTAATGCTCAACAGGACACAGGTGTCAGGGTGGCTTGTTCCATACGCATAACGGGAAGAGTATTGGTAGAGGGTCAAAAAAATGGAGGCGACGACCGGATTCGAACCGGTGAATAGAGGTTTTGCAGACCTCCGCCTTAACCACTTGGCTACGTCGCCTTTCAGAAAGCCACAGGGATTTTACATCACGATATTTTTTATAGTGGCTGATATTCGCTTTTAGCCGTGATTTCCCCGGTGTCTTATTATAACGTGGTCTTTTCCGGGTATGCAAGTAGCTCTTTGACCTTGCTCCGCCATTATGCTAATCTTAGCGTGTATTTTTTAAGTAATATTAGAAAAAGAAGGAGGCAATTAGATGAGCGTTGAGATTTCTCTGGAGGGTAAGGTGGCGCTGGTTACCGGGGGTAGCCGGGGAATTGGCCGTGCCATTGCTCTGACCTTTGCCGATGCCGGGGCGGATGTGGTGGTTAGCAGCCGCAAGCTACCTGACCTGGAGGCTGTTGCCGAGGAGATCAAAGCCAAGGGCAGGAAGGGACTGGCCGTGGCTTCGCATGTTGCCAAAATGGAAGACTCGGTGGAACTGGTTAACAAGGTAAAATCGGAATTCGGCCGGCTTGATATTCTGGTAAACAATGCCGGCACCAATCCCTATAATGGCCCCCTGATTGACGCTGAGGAGTGGGCCTGGGACGTGACTATGAATGTCAATCTCAAAGGGCCCTTTTTCCTGAGCCTGATGGCGGCCAAGTTAATGCATGAGCAGGGCGGCGGTAATATCATCAATATTTCTTCCTCGGCCGGCCTAAATCCCAGTTCCTTGCACATTTACAGTATCAGTAAGGCAGCCCTGATCATGATGACACGCGTCATGTCAATGCAGTTCGCTGAGTCCAATATCAGGGTCAATGCAATTGCCCCCGGCGTGATAAAGACCCGTTTGAGCGAAATACTGTGGAAGGGACCGGATGGTACCGAACGGGCCAGGACGGGAGGTCCCCTGCGCCGTCTCGGTGAGCCTGAGGATATCGCCGGAGTAGCGCTCTTCCTGGCGTCAGACGCCTCCAGCTATATAACCGGGGATACTATCCCGGTATCTGGTGCCGGTGTTAATTAATTACAGTTTTATTAATGCGGGTTGACCAATAACCGGTAAACAGGTCAGGAGAAGACGGGTTATTCATAGACAGTACGGGAAACGGCGGCAGCAATACAGCCGAGCATCAGGACTGTGGCCAGTGACAGCCAGAACATGGCGCTAAATGCCTCGCTGAGCATGGTATCCACACCGGCGGCGGTGACGATGCCCATAGCGGCACACAGGCCGGCCAGGATACCAAGAATCCAGGTCAATACTGTCATTGTTTACGCTCCTTCATTTTATTTATCGGGCGGATCAATGTCGCGGTTACCCTTTTGTTCTCTGAGGAATTCCTCGATGTCCTTGAAAAACTCCAGTCTATCTTCCTTGGTGGCCTCGGGGATGATATTCCGTTCCAGCCTTCTAATATGACGGTCGATATCGGGGTTTTGTTGCCTCAGGTAGCTGACCAGCTTTTCAATCTGCTTGTCAGCGTGCCTGGCTTCGCTCTCAATCTCATTGAGGTCGATACTTATACCCAGCATGTCGGTCAGTATATCCAGTATCGACATACAGATTCGGGGGTTCGGTATCTCGCTGATGTAACTCGGTACCCTTACCCACAGGCTGATGGCATCGATACCCCTTTGTTTGGCCAGGCCCAGTAAAAGGCCGTTGATGCTGACCGGCCCGTTGTAGTCGGTGCTAGATTCTATGTCGTACTTGGCCAGATCGCTTCTCAGACTGGGGTTATTGATTATGCCGAATATTCTGGGCTTGGCGGTATGGGCGGTGTTAGCCTGCATACCACCTACGGTGTAGATGCGGCTGACCTGGAAGGTCTCGGCCAGGTCCAATATCAGGCTAATCATTTCGTGCTGATTGGTGGCAGGGGGGCGGCTACCGAAGAGTAGCAGGTCGCCGGTGGACTTCATATTCTTCCAGTAATAGAAGCTGTTCTTCTGGTACTCTATGCCCTGTAAAACGCCCCCTTTAATCAGGGCGTAGGGCATCGGGAAGAAATTATGCGGCTCAATCTCGGCACATTCTTCGGCTTTAAGGCTGCTTACCAGGTAGTCAACGGTATTAATACCGACATGCCCGCTGTCGGTCCAGCCAACAACCAGGGACGGCTCAATCAACCGGGGTCGCTTACGGATTATAAGCGGTTGCGCCATAATACACCTCCTTGTCCACCTGAGAAATATGCCAGTAAAATAGGATGGTTTTATTTTAAACCTAAACTACTATATAATCAATACGTCCATCAATATATGTCGGATCGATGTCAATATTACCTTCCCTTATACTGCCCCTGACCATACAGGTTTTGAAATATAGTTGGTGGCTGGTTGATATCCATGAATGACCTGGCGCAGCAGATAGGCCGGTTACTCCGCCAGAGAGGGATGACTCTGGGTGTGGTGGATTCGGCTACTGGCGGCCTGATTTCTCACCTGATTACCAATATCCCCGGTAGCTCGGAGTACTACCTGGGGTCAATTACGGCTTACAGCAACCGGGTAAAGGTCAGCGTCGTTGGCGTGAAAGAGGATACCATCCGCAGGTACGGCGCTGTCAGCTCGCAGGTGGCCGAGGAGATGGCAGCCGGGGGTCTCAGAGTGCTGGGGGTTGACATATGCCTGGCCGACACCGGTGTTGCCGGGCCAGACGGAGGAACAGAAGACAAGCCGGTAGGCCTGTTTTACATCGGTCTATCTCACCGGGAGGTAAATCACAGCCGGCAGCATAATTTTCCGGGAGACCGCCAGCAGAATAAGACGGCTGCCGCCAGCGCCGCCCTGAGCTGGTTAAAAGAGTACCTGCAAGACCTGTAGCAGGGTTTGTCCAAATTAGCTTCGAATGACTCTCAGGGCAGACCGGAGGTGGCGGGAAAGGTCAGGTGGTAAAATGGCCAGTCTTGAGGAAAGAAGGGTGGTCACCTGCTTCCTGGAGAACAGGGGCAGAATACTTATCTTACGCCGCAGCCAGCAGGTGGGTAGCTATCAGGGGAGGTGGGCCGGCGTCAGCGGTTACATAGAAGAGGTTGCTGATGCTCAGGCCCTGAAAGAGATAATGGAGGAAACCGGATTGTTCGGTGCTGATATCGTGCTGGGCAATAAAGGCGAAACCCTGACGGTAGATGACGAGGAGATGGGGGTGCGCTGGCTGGTCCATCCCTACCTCTTTCATATCAAGGACCGCAAGAAGATAAAGATTGACTGGGAGCATAAAGAGCTGAAGTGGATAAAGCCGGGGCATATTAACCGGTATGAGACGGTGCCCATGCTCGCAGAAGCCCTGAACCGTGTATGGAGGCCCAGAGCTTAGGTAGCTACTATATTCTGCCATACGCTGGCCAGGTTCCGGGTGGTAAGTAGCCCGTTCTCGGTCACCACGGCAGT
>CP070645.1:1222471-1228856 GCA_020354275.1 Dehalococcoidales bacterium | reverse complement strand
TTATTGGCATCTTCAAAATGTTCTATTCTTGAACCCGCATACTCAATACGGTCTTCTTTTATTACGACGGTTGCCTTCTCAATGGGTTTGCGTCCGGTACCATCAATCAAGGTCCCATTGCTGAATACTAACACCTTTAGTCCCCCTGTATATCAATCGCAACTGCCTCATTGTAACCAACCTGACATACACCATCAAGCATCCAGGCAGTATTGCTGGATATAAAGGTTAAAAGGGTTGGGGAAAAGGGGAGCTGAGTGTTCTATCTCCCGGCTCCCCTTCTTTATATTGGTAGAGATTGGCTTATCTGCTGATTCCCGTCATTTCTTCCCTGAGCTCGGTGTCAACCCAGACATAATGATATTCCTGGTACATGTTCCAGTAACCGATAGATACTTCACCGTGCCAGCTCTTCAACCAGGGCCACCACATGTAGTAGGTGTAGTCGTTGGGCAGGTCGATAAAGTAGGCCTGTGCCCGCATCTTGGGCTCCATCTCCTTCATCATTGCCCCCATTTTGTCCCAGTCAAGCATTTCGAGGTTGAATTCCTCGAACCACTCGTTGAACTCCTCGTTGACAATCTTGCTGTAGTTCTGGAATGTATCGGTACGCCACTGGTTACACTTGAGCACCGATCCCCCTATTGCGCCGTAGTACATATCCTCCTGCTTACCGCCCTGAAGCATGGAGTTAACTACGGCAGTAGTCTTCACATCGATGTTTAGGGTAACATTGAGGTTTCTCTCCCAGTAATCTTTAACTATGGGGATCAAACCCTCAGCTGAAGTTAGTATTGTCGCGGTGAATCCATCGGGGTAGCCAGCATTGGTAAGTAGTTCCTTGGCCTCTTCTGGGTAGTACCCATAAAGCTTCTGGACTTCCTCAGAATACTCCTCAAGCTTGGTGTACATTGCCGCGTATTCCGGAATGCCGGATACCGGGCCGCATATCATCTCGGCCTCACCACCATAGTATTCATCGATTATTTCCTGGTGGTTAATGGCATAGAACAATGCCTTCCTCACCCTGATGTCATCGTAGGGCAGGCCGGGTTTGTCCTGCCTCATGTATATGCAGGCGCTCTGTGTCGGCATCGACTGGTCCCAAAGCAGGTCAGGGTTGGTTCTCACCAATGACTCCCAGTCATCCTTTACCAGACCGGTCCTGGCCTCAAGCTTGCCGGTGCGGAAGGCAGCCAGGGAGGTAGCCGTATCCGGTATAACGAAGTACTTCACACCATCGAGATAGGGCAGCTGGTTATCGGGGTGGAGTGGGTCATTACGCCAGTAGTCGGGGTTCCTTTCCAGTGTTACCGTACTTACCGGAACATAATCGGTCAGCATGAATGCCCCTGTGCCCAGACAGTTCTGCCAGTCAGAAGCATCTCCATACTCTTCGATTACTTCCGGGCAGTGATGGTAAACGAAATCATTAGAGGCGAACAGTATCGGTACCTGCCGTGCCGGGGGTACCTTCATTTCCACCGTCCAGTCATCGATGGCCGTGATAGACCTGGGGCCTTCGTCTCTATCCTGACGGTAAGTGCCAGAAAGGTAAGACCCGGAGGAAGTAAATGCCCGGTTCAGGTTGAAGGCGATGTCGTGAGCATTCAGTTCCCTCCCGTTAGCCGGCGGCTTGTCCTGGAAATGGACCCCCTGACGGATATGCCAGATGATGGTCTCGTTGTCGGGTAGTTCGTAGCTTGTGGCCAGCATGCCGACCTGTAGATGAGGGAAGTAGGTGGTATACACCGTCCAGGAAGCTTCACCGGTGCCCTCCAATCCTTTCGTCCAATCGCCAGTGCATAATTCGTCATGGGTGAGGTTGAGGGTGTAGGTAAAGTAGGCCGGGGTGGTGGTCATGGCATCATCAAAGCCGCGGACGTCGTTGACCAGGGCAGTATGGTACCAGCCGCCGTACCTTGGCTTCTCTACCAGTTTACCCACCGAATTGAGCACCATGTCTTTCCCTGTGGTATCTTCCTCTTCCTCCCCGTTAACCTCCTCTTCTTCCTCCCCGTTAACCTCCTCCTCACCATTAACCTCTTCCTCTTCATCGGTAGCTTCTTCACCACAGGATGTCACCAGTAGAGTGACCATCATCAAGCAACTTACCAGTATCCAGATAAACTTCTTCTTCTCCATTTTCTCCGCTCCTTGAAATTTAATATATGTAAACCGGTCTTTCCCGGGCGTCTTACATTGAATCGGAATTTTGATCTAAAAACTGTTTATGTTTCGTGAAAAATCAGTAGAATCTCTTCCCCAAATAAAAATAAAACCCCTTCAAAGAAGGAGAAGTATGTGGTGACTTCAGTAACTGGGGGTGTTTAGATGCAAAGACTTTCTGACTGTTGGGTTTGACCTTGCCCATAACCACCTTCCTTGGCCGATAAGCGCCTCTCGATCTCTCTCTGGGGGCAGCTAACTTTTAAGTGTCTCTATGATGGCGGCATAAACACCGCCGATGTTTAAGTTCCAGACGAAAGCTGCCGGGGGAAGGGTGTTGGGTATGGGAAATAACAGTTTCATGGTGAACTCCTGCTACATTGCTTTCACACCCATTTTCATAGTCCAACTATTAACTTAGCACCCCTGTGGTAAACATGGCTTCCGCTTTAGCACCTATTCCTGACCTCATAAAATACCTAATTTCACCTGTTTAGCTAATACTTTATGCTTAGTGGCTATACCAAAACCCTTACAGGTCAGAACTCTTTAGTGAATTTCGGCGACTTCATTTATTAGAGGGTTGAAACTCAACACAACAGTTAGGTGTTTTGTTAACTTTACGGAAAACTGCTATACTGTTCTACGCGAACAAACCGGAAAGATTTGGTGACTTATACACAGGTATGGTTGTTTAGTCCACGATGGAAAAGAATATGGTTGAAGGTGGCCAAAAGAATCGTCGTCCCTCTTGGGATGTTTATTTCCTGGAGCTAGCCAATGCTGCTTCAAGCAGGGCGACTTGCGACCGTGGTAAGAGTGGTTGTGTTATTGTCCGAGATAAACAAGTGTTGGCCACAGGATACGTTGGATCTCCCGCCGGGTTACCTCATTGCGATGATGTAGGACATTTAATGAAGAAAGTGATTCAAGAAAACGGTGAAATAAGCGAGCACTGTTTAAGGACAGTGCATGCTGAACAGAACGCTATCTGCCAAGCTGCCAAAAGAGGGGTTTCCATTGAAGGTGCCACTGTATATACTAGAATGACCCCCTGCCGGACTTGTGCCATGTTGCTGATTAATTGCGGGATTGAAAAAGTAGTTTGTGAACGTAAATATCAACTTGCTGAAGAGAGTGAACAACTATTAGCGGAAGCCAGTATTGAGTTAGTATATAAATATGATGGCCAGCAAGAGTATTAGTCTAGATTCCATTTCGTAAAAGTCCATTTCGTTTAATTGCGAGGGAGTTCTGAGTCACTTAATTGCACAATTACCGGTTTAAACTGAAAAAAAGTTAAAAAAAAGGAGTTGTATCATGGCTGTTGATTACGAAAAAAAGGGGAAGATTGCTATTATGACCATCAACCGGCCCGAGGCCAGGAATGCCCTTGGCGCTGACGTGAGCCGGGAAATGAACGAAGCGATGGTAGATTTCCGGGACGACCCGAACCTGTGGGTGGCCATCATCACCGGTGCTGGCGACAAAGCTTTCTCAGCTGGTGCTGATATCAAGGGGTTTGCCCGTGGTCTAGACTCCAGTGGGGCAGCTGCAGCCGAACCAGCCAGAACCGTAGAACGGGTAAGGGCTGACCAGATATGGAAGCCGTTTATTGCCGCCATCAACGGCTACGCCCTCGGTGGGGGCCTGGAATTGGCCATGACCTGCGATATAAGGATCGCTGCTGAGCATGCCGAACTGGGCCAGCCAGAAATCAATATTGGCATAATAGCCGGTGCCGGGGGTACACAGAGGTTGCCCAGGTTTGTTCCTCGGGCAATGGCTGCCAAGATACTGCTTACCGGTGAGCGTATCAGTGCCCAGGAGGCGCTGAGAATCGGGCTGGTCAGTGATGTGGTACCGCTGGACCAGTTAATGCCCACCGCCATGCAGATAGCCGAGACTATCTGTCAGAAAGCACCGCTCAGCGTCCGCGCCACCAAGCAGGCCATGATCCAGGGTTACAACCTTCCATTAAATGAAGGCTTACAACTGGAACATGAACTGGCCGTTGGTCTCAGGAGCACCAAAGACCGTGCCGAGGGTGTCCGGGCATTTGTTGAAAAGAGGGCACCGGTTTTTAAGGCGGAATAGCCCATCAAATAATTATCTAACAGGAAAGTCAATAGTCTGACCTACACGAGAGCGGCGTTAAAACTCCATCTCCCGTAGGTCTTTGGCAACGGTCAGGGGAGCTTCCGTTTCAGCCATCACCTCCTTCGGGGTCCAGCCTGGTGCAAACTCCTTGAGTACCAGACCGCTGGAGGTGACCTCGATAACAGCAATATCGGTCACGATCAGGTTAACACACTCTCTGGCGGTAACCGGCATGGTTAGCTGACGGACTACCTTGGGAGTGCCATCTTTGGCATTATGGGTCATGGCAACTATGAGTTGCTTTGCCCCCAAGGTGAGGTCCATAGAGCCGCCAATACGTGTTGTTTTTTCGTCATCACTCATGCTGTGTACGGCCAGGTCCCCCTTCTCGGAGACCTGGAGACCGCCCAGTATGCTAATCAGCCGGCCACTCCTTATCATGGCAAATGACGTCAGCATATCGAAGAAGGACATCCCCGGTACATATTGAAAGTACCTCATCCCAGCATCGACCATATCCTGGTCGATCAGGTCTATTTCATCGCTGGTATATAAGGGGCCATAACCAAGAACGCCGTTCTCGCTCTGCATCATTACACCTTCCGGAGCATAGGAGGCACAGAGCAACGGTAAGCCAATTCCGAGGTTACAGTAATCACCCGGTACCAGTTCTTTAGCAACCCTCATCGCCACCAGTTCATCTGTTAACCTGTCTTTCATTGTGCTCCTCCCTGGGCAGCCTCAGCTTCGGCCGCCCGTCGTTGCCGGTACTCGATATTGGCCAGGAGCCTTTCAATCCGCCGGTTCCTGCTGGCAATATCATCGTCAGGAATAAGGACGATTCGGTCCACGAATGCGGCCGGGGTAACAATAATATCCGGGTCCAGCTCACCCGGTTCGACAATCTCAAAAACCTCGGCCACCGTATAGCGGGAGGCCATGGCGATTATCGGGTTGGCGGCACGTGCCGTGCCGTGATAGACAAGGTTCCCCAGCCTATCTGCCTTATCCGCGCTGATCAGGCCGACATCCGGTATGATGGGCTCATGGAAGATATATTCAATACCGTTGATAATACGTTTCTCCTTGCCTTGCTCAATATGCGTGCCGATACCGACGGGGCTGTAGAAACCACCCAGTCGCATAGCGCCGGCATGGAGCCTTTCGATAAACAAACCGTGGGACAAGCTTTCAAACTCGAGTGTGCCTTCTTCAATACGCCTGACAATCTCAATGGCCGTTGGTACCTCACTCCGTCCTGCCGAGCAAAACGGGCTGATAATTTTTTTAGTCTGGGGAAGCAGTAGCGCTGCATCTGGCATCCCCTTCTCTCTGAGTTCTTCTGCCCTCGGTACATAGTTGTTAATGCATACTGTCAGGTCCTTGGCACCCTGCTCGGCCAGTGCTCGCCAGAGATACAAAGGGGTACCCGGCCCCCAGAAATTGGCAGCTATCAGAGAGCCGTCCTTTATATCGGCGACTGCCTCGGCAGCAGTTGTAATCTTGTCTGCCATTGGTCACCTCCTCTCTGCATATATCAGATACCTGTTCGAGCGTATTACTGGACTATGGTCAATCAGAATCTCTCAGGCTATTGTCTTTAGATTTCTGTGATTATACCACCAAACATTTAATAATATACAATTTACCGGAGTTTATACCTGTGATAAATTTGGAATGTATAACTCTTATCAAAGGTGGTACAATAACTGCGTACAGCAAAGGTAGCTGAATGAGTGGGTACACGATTGCGATGTTTATCAGATTGTCATAAAATAACGGTTGCCTGAAGGAGATATAAGGAGGAAGACAATGGCTAGAGATGACGAGAAGGTCCGGGAGATACTTAAGACCGAAGTTGACCCTGTCTATAAAGAGCTGGCGGCAAAGGTCGGGGAAGCGGACTCCATACATATGCCGCACATGCTGGCCAGGCTGGTCACTCTGGAGCAGGCTAAAATCCTCAACATGATAGAGTCCCCTATCGAGGAGATAGCCGAAAAGTTGAACCTGGATAAAGAAACGGTGGGAAAAAACTTACAGGTTATGATGGAAAAAGGGCTGGCCCACCGCGGTAGAACAGGCTGGCATTTAATCCGTAGCTGGCGTGGAGCGC
>CP070645.1:1217199-1222371 GCA_020354275.1 Dehalococcoidales bacterium | reverse complement strand
CTTGATCAGATTTCCCTGCGGTGATATTACCCTGGAAGGGGAATGGTATCTGCCCGGTGGGGTGGGGCCGTTCCCCGGTATCATTATTTGCCACCCCCATCCCCTTTATGGCGGGGATATGTGGAACAACATCGTTGCTGCTATCTTTCGGACTTTGCCAGAATACTCGGTTGCCGCTTTCCGGTTCAATTTCAGAGGCGTGGGTGGCAGCAAGGGTTATTTCGGGGGCGGCAGCGATGTACAGCAGGATGTCTGGGCTGCCCTGGATTTTCTAATATCAGCGCCAGGTATTGACAGTGCCAGAATCGGGCTGGCCGGCTACTCCTTTGGAGGTGGCGTGGCTCTACCCGTCGCCGTTAATGACGCAAGGGTAGGCCTTCTGGCACTGGTATCCCCAGCAGTCTCCGGTTCTAACCTGGCACAGTTGGGGGCTTGTGACAAACCGAAGCTTGTCATCGTCGGTGATAACGACCGTGTAGTCCCGTTCAATCGGACACGGCAGAATTCGGCTGGTATTTTGGCTCCCGGTCAGTATCAGGTAGTACCGGGGGCTGACCACTTCTGGCTGGGATACGAAGAAGAGGTTGCCGAAAGCGTATGCCGGTTTGTTGCCACAACCTTTGGTACTATATAATTTACTGGAAGGTTAACAGCTGCCTACTTTTTCAGCACCTGGTAAAGGCGTGCCACATTAATTCGGGGTAGTTGCTGGGCCATGGCTTCAATTCCTCCCTCAACCGCATAGGGGTCGATGCCGGTAATCTTGCCCTGCGCCTCCTCTACGGTCAGTCCCTGTTCTATAGCCTTGGTGACGGCATCAATCCATGACTGGATTAAGGAACGCATCTCCGGTATGTAGCTCCGGTCGCAGATGCCACCGTGCCCGGGTACCAGCACATCGGCCTCCAGTTCCTGCAGTTTATTCAACGATTCCAGCCATTCGAAGGGAACTGCCTGTTGCAGGAAGGTCTGTACTTTGTAGAAGATGTTATCGGAGGTAAAGACCACCCTTTCTTCGGGGATGAAGACAGCTACCTGGTAGGGGGTGTGGCCTGGCATGTTTGTCAGTTTGAAGGTGTGGTCGCCAACATAAATAGTCATTTCCTGAGATAGGGTGATGGTTGGTATTCGATAGGTAAACCCCTCGAGAATAGAAGAGAGTTCCGGGTTGGCCTGCTTGAAGCGTTCCCTGGCCTGTTCTACGTTGGCGGCCGAAGCCATGATTGCCTGCCGGGTGCCTTCGTGAGCTACCACGGTGCCTTCGAAGAAGTAGTTGCCGGTAAAGTGGTCGCCATGTGGTTCCGTGTTTATAAGGTAGCGGACAGTACCGTGTTTGGCAATCTCGTCACGCCAGCCTACGGCATCGGCAGGCATCTGGGGAGTATCAATCATCACTACTCCTTCTTTGGTAACCACAAAACCTGGGTTGCAGCCCCGGAATTCGGTTTCGGCATAAACATTGTCGCTGATTTTCTCCATTATCTTCTCCTTACCTTTCTTTTACTGACGACTCTGTGTAATTATTTCGTAGAATTCATCAGGGTCTTTATTTATTGACAGTTCCTCCATGGGGCACATAACTTCACCATCTGGTTTCTTAATGCAGGGTATGATTTCGTTAATATGGTATTTAATACGGTATTTATTCAGGGTAGTGATTGCCAGCTGGCTGCCCAGCGGGCTGTAGATTTCTCGGCAGCTGGCCTTGACCGAGAGCAGGGCGGCGGCATTACCCATTATTTTATCGAATATGACCACTAGCTGGTGATGCCGGGCCATCTGCTCGATATATTCCAGTAACGGTATTAGCTTCTCTTTGTCAGATGAGAAGAGCAGTTTTTCATCCTGGTAAACCTGCAGGGTCTTACCACTTGAGCGGAATTCTTCAAACAGAGACTGGTATTTGCTGTGTGGTGCCGTTCCAAAATTTCCTGCCGGCACGTTTTCTCCTTGGTGTTATATCACTCAGTTCGTGATAATAATCTCTCGGGTAATGGCTGTCAAGCTTGACGCTATTATATGATACTCTATAATACAATATAATGGTTTGACATATTGGGTTGGAAGGAGACCTGTAATGGAGAATTTAGATCTTTGTTATTTGCCGGTTGTGGATATGGTGGAGGCGGTAAAGACCAAAAAGCTCTCGCCCGTGGAGATAATGGATGCCATTCTGTCTCGCATAGAGCGGTTGAACCCCCGGATTAATGCTTACTGCACTCTGGTAGGGGAGAGTGCCCGAGAACAGGCCGTAGAAGCCGAGGCCGGGGTAATGAGGGGCGAGGACCTGGGGGCTCTACACGGTATCCCGGTATCAATTAAAGACCTGATATTTACCAAAGGTATCCGGACAACGGGTGGCTCCGTGATTTTCGAGGATTTCGTCCCCGACCGGGATGAGATAGTTGTCGAGCGGCTGAAAGCGGCCGGGGCGATTGTTATCGGCAAGACCAATACTCCCGAGTTTGGTTTCAAGGGCGTTACCGATAACCGCCTTTTCGGTGCTACCGCTAACCCGTGGAATCTGGATTATACCTCCGGTGGCTCCAGCGGCGGTGCGGCTGCCTCGGTTGCTGCCGGGATGGGGCCGCTGGCTATCGGTACCGACGGCGGTGGTTCGATACGTATTCCCAGCTGTTTCTGCGGCGTTTTCGGCTTTAAACCGTCTTATGGCCGGGTGCCCAAATACCCCGGATTCCCGGGGTGGGAGACCTTATCTCACAATGGACCCATTACCCGGACGGTCAGCGATGCTGCCCTGGCTCTTGAAGTTATTGCCGGCCGGGATGACAGAGACCGTAATTCGCTACCCGATACAGGTTTACGCTACATGTCTACCCTGGATAACGACCTGAAGGGGTTAAAAATTGCTTGGACTCCCGACCTGGGGTATGCCACCGTTGACCCGCAGGTTCTGGCAATCACGGCTGATGCTGCGGGCAATTTCGCCAACCTTGGTTCTGTTCTGGAGACAGCCAGCCCCGCGATTGGCAGTCCGGGCGTGATATTTTCCACGATATGGGGGGTGTCTTACTCCACTATCTGGAAGGACAAGCTGGCTGAATGGCGCGACAAGATGGACCCCGGTCTGGTGGCCATGATTGAGCGGGGTAAGGATAGAACGGCCGTCGAATACGGACAGGCCTGTATTGACCGGGTAGCCTTCTGGGATAGGATGCTGACCTTCTTTGAGGAGTATGACCTTTTACTGACGCCAACTCTGGCCGTGCCGCCTTTTAAGATTGGCGGTTCCGCGCCGGACAGTATTGCCGGTGTCACCGGCCCTGTCGATTGGATAACCTTTACCTATCCCTTTAACCTGACGGGGCAGCCGGCGGCTTCGGTGCCCTGCGGGTGGACAGAAGAGGGTCTGCCGGTCGGTTTACAAATAATAGGCCGCCGCTTCGATGATGCTACCGTGCTGAGAGCGGCGGCCGCCTTCGAGCGTATATCACCCTGGGCAGACAGACGCCCCCTGCTGGACTAGGTTTTGGCTATAAAAATAAAGTGGGGAGCGTTAAACTCCCCACTTCCTGTTCAAGTCTATCTCAAACCCAACTCACTGGCGGTGTTCCCCACCGCAGCAGGCCTCTCTTTTACGAGACTGGCCTGGAACCCATCATAACGAGCCAAGTTTGAGTTCCGGGTGCCCTGCCTCCCGGCAGGGCTTCAACCATCTACTTGCCATACCCTCAGGATTCCGTGAAGCCTCATTACCCACCTCCCGAAGCAAAATTCGAATGGCAGTATGTTGCTTCCTAGAATAAATTTAAACATAGAAGTCCCGGGTTGTCAAATCTACGCTTGTAACATTAACAACTACCTTTTAGTAGCCGTTTTCTGCAGACTCTGGTATTTTCCTACTGAGGTGTTTCACAGTCATTCCCCATAGAATCTGAATCGTCACGTTATTGTTACCTTTCTGTAACCTCTTATTAACCTAATTAGTCAATTATTAACCTCGCCTTAACCCTGGCATTGTACATTATAGTTACAAACAATCTTCTTATTCATTTCCCTCATCTAGTAAACCCGGTTTTGCCGCCGGGTTTACGCATTTTACCCATCTTTTTTCTTACTCCCTCAGCACTATCAGGCATGTCAACCTTTCACTTACCAGCTTTCCCTTAGAGTGAAAATTATTCTGCATTATTAACCCCATAAATATTGATATAATCAATAAGAAACTGTCTATTATATTATAAAAATTAATAACGGCATTAGGATTATAAAGGAAAATAGCGATTGGATGTAATAGACGGAATTAAAATAACGCTAGTACTCCTCAGTCAATCTGAGTAAAGTTGACAAATTTAATAAAGACCAGTGTATAATATTAATAAATTTAAAGTAATGATAAAGATATTGAATATATAATGAGCAGGGAACCACAACTCAACGGTAGTTAAAACATTGGTACTTTAGTGCAATGGAAGTATATTGAAAGGAGGTTAATATTTATGCCTAAAGACTGGCAGGAATTAACAAAGCTCACGCAGGGTGCATCGGTAGTTATTGAACGGGTGCGTCTGTCAGACAGTGATATTGCTATCGAGGGTAGCTTCGACTTACCCCCGCTGGCACGTCTGTCTGCCGAGAACCAGGTTTTCGTCATGGCATTTGTGCGTAGCCATGGATCAATCAAGGAAATGGAGAATATTTTCGGGATCAGTTACCCGACGGTAAAGAACCGCCTTGACCGCCTGGCACAACAACTGGAGTTTGTCGAAATAGTACCGGCACCAGCGCAGGCAGACGTTCTGCAACAGCTGGAGAACGGCGAGATAACGGCTGCAGA
Organism: Dehalococcoidales bacterium; assembly: GCA_020354275.1. Classification (GTDB taxonomy): domain Bacteria; phylum Chloroflexota; class Dehalococcoidia; order Dehalococcoidales; family UBA2162. The sequence continues at coordinate 1,217,573 of CP070645.1, read as the reverse complement.
GGCAATTGAGAGGTTATTAGCGTGATGTGGCCACCATTGATTTTACGTTTACGCATCAAAAACACAAACCACAATTTCGGCCTGTGGCTACCGCTGTTTCTTGTCTGGCCTATCTTACTGGTGCTGGGCATTATCCTGGGCATTATATTGTTACCGTTTCTGCTGATTGCGGCTGTACTTTTCTGGCATTTGTGGTGGGTAAGGCCGTTATTGTTCGGCATGCCTGTCCTGTGCCAGCTATTATGCGCACTTCGCGGGCTCAAAGTGGAGATTGAGCAAAATTCAGAAAGGTTTCTGGTTCATTTCTGGTAAATAAAGGAGGTAATCAAATGAGTGACAATCAAAGGAGAATATTAAATTTGCTGGCCGAAAAT
>CP070645.1:1214505-1217099 GCA_020354275.1 Dehalococcoidales bacterium | reverse complement strand
TAACCGCCACTTACTTTTTCAGCAGTCGTCTTTATGTTACCGGCGTCGCTGCCGGCGGTCGCCTCGGTCAGGGCGAAGGCAGCTAGTCTCGTACCGGAGGCGATATCCGGGAGGTATTTTCGCTTCTGCTCTTCCGTCCCGTATTCCAGTATAGCATAGCTGCCCAGGGCACTGGCGGCATAGCAGACCGCTACCCCGCTGCAGGCCCGGCTCAGCTCCTCGACGACTAGGCACAGCTCAAGGCAACCGCCGCCTAGGCCGTCGTACTCCTCGGGGACAAAAATGCGGAACATATCGCTGTCAGCGAGGTCTTTGATGATATCCCAGGGGAATTCCTCTTTCTCGTCAAGTTCAGCACGTACCGGAAGTATCCTCTCTTCGGCAATCCTGCGGGCCAGGTCGCTGACCGTCTTCTGTCGCTCGCTCAGGAAATACTCCAAGATAACCTCCCTTTTTCATTTAATTCAATGCTTTTCAGTATGACAAATAGTCAACCAAATATTTATAGCTGCCGGGTCATAAATCACTAACGGACTTCTCTGTGGCTGATAAAGGGGGTATTTGACGGGTTACCGTACTCAAACACAATTATGCCTATTATAAACGGCCTGGCATACTTACTGTCAAGCTGGTGTTGATTTCCCGTCTCATTTCAGTAGCCCTTTGTTATCCATAAAATCGATTATCTCCGGGCTGTTTCTCGGGTCTTCACTGGAAGCGTAAAGTGATGCTGGATAGCCGTAGGAAATATAAATCCGGTTGTTATCTTCAGCGAGCTTGATCAGGGCATCCAGGATTACCACCCCGTCATAGGTGGATGAAGATACCATGGAATAGAATTTCCCTCTGTATATCTCTTTTCCTTCAATTCTTACCGCGAAATCCCTTTTATAAAGTGTATCCTGCAACTTTGGGATTCCCTCATAATCCATATAGGAATTCCACTTTGCTATCCCGGCTTCATTAAGCTCGATTGCGTGGGTGTCTTCTTCTGCTTCGGTGAGATGGACATTTCGGTAATATGCCTTTATATGCTGCTCGGACAGCACCAGTTCCCCACTGTCAACCAGGTAAATACCGAAGCCAGGTTCCCCGGTCGATGTATCTGCTCCAGATGGTAGTTCTTCAGTATCGCTGTGGCATGATACCATGCTTGTCATGAGCAGCAATAACAGTGATGTTAACAGGATAGATATTCTAATCTGTCGAGTCCCCCCTGGCCATGGTTACTCCTGATATGGTGGTGACCTTTTCTATTATTATAAATATAAACGGCTTGACATACCGATTGTCAAACTGGTGGTTGGTATTGACAGTGTTGGCAAGCACCGATTACATTAATTAGCAAATATTAATGGCTGGTGGGTGAGTAACCATGTTTGCGTTAGATGGAATTAATATTCTGGACCTCACCTGGCAGGGGCCGGGGCCTCTTGCCACCATGATGCTGGGTGACCTGGGTGCTGAAATAATCCAGATCAGGGCAGCCCCCACCGCCGGTGCCCGTCAGGAAATCCGGGTAGCCGGGCAGAGGGCGGTTGCTTATCAGGCGGTTAGCCGGAACAAGAGAAGCCTGTTGCTTGATTTAAAATCAGAGGAGGGCCGCCAAATCTTCCATCGGCTGGCCCGGGAGGCAGATGTCATCGTTGACGGGTTCAGGCCGGGGGTGACCGAACGCCTGGGTATAGACTATGCCACAATAAGCCGGATAAACCCCAGAATCATATACTGTGCAATTACCGGCTACGGGCAGGACGGCCCCTACCGTGATCTGCCGGGGCATGACATTAATTATATTTCAACAGCGGGAGTATTGAACCTGATTGGTGAAGCTGACCGCCAGCCGGTTGTCCCCCTGAACCTGATTGCTGACTACGGTGCCGGGGGCAAGGATGCCGTCATCGGTATTCTGGGGGCGCTGGTTGCCCGGGGTAAGACCGGCCGCGGGCAGTATATCGACATATCGCTGACCGACAGTGCCATCTCGCTCCTCACTGAGTCTGTCCTTAGCCCTTATTTCCAGAGCGGCGTAGAACCCGGGCGGGGTGACCATGTTCTGGGCGGCGCTACACCGGCTTACAATATCTACCAGACCAAAGATGGTAAGTATATCACTATCGGTTGCCTGGAACCGTGGTTATGGGAGAATTTTTGCCGGGCAATAGGTAAAGAGGAGTTTACCGCCTACCAGTCAGAACGGGATAAGTGGGCAGAAGTAACCGCACACCTGAAACAATTATTCCTCACCAGAACCAGGGACGAGTGGTTTGATTTCCTCTGCCAGCAGGATGTGCCGGTAGGTAAGGTTTATTCCCTGGATGAGGTCTTTACTGACCCGCAGGTGGTTCACCGCCGGATGGTAATTGAGCTAGAGCACCCGGCTGAGGGCACAATAAGACAGGTAGGATTTGCCATCAAACTTTCGGATACACCGGGACAGGTAAGAAGCTTACCACCTCTACCCGGTGAACACACTGAGGAGATATTACTGAGCCTGGGGTACGGGAGGGGAGAGGTCGAGCGTTTGCGTCGGGAAGGAGTTATCGGCTAGCTGTCTATACAGGTTTGGTCACTATGGAAGGGGGTGTCAGTCC
>CP070645.1:1207802-1214405 GCA_020354275.1 Dehalococcoidales bacterium | reverse complement strand
GTGGCGGTTGCCGGGAGACAAGATTCCGCTGCTCTTCTCAATAAAAGCCACCAAACCCGAACGTTAGACACGGTTGACATACCCCTTTTCCCTTTCAACGGGAATTCTAGTAAAATAGATGTCATGCGAGAAGGTGTGACCCCCCTCCGGCGGCAATACCTTAAAATCAAGCAAAAGTACCCGCAGGCGATTGTCTTCTTCCGCCTGGGCGACTTCTACGAGACCTTTGACGAGGACGCTAGAACCGTCTCCAGGGAGCTGGAGATTGTCCTCACCTCCCGCGAGATGGGCAAGGGAAACCGCGTCCCCCTGGCCGGAATCCCCTATCATGCCCTAGACAACTACCTGGCCAGGCTGGTCAACCGCGGCTACAAGGTGGCCATCTGCGAGCAGCTGACCCAGCCCGGCGAGACCAAAGGACTGGTGGAGCGCGAGGTAATCCGGGTGGTCACACCGGGCACCGTGGTCGAGCCCGGACTCCTTGACAGCAAGGCCAACAACTACCTGGTCAGCCTGGTTCCGGGCGACGAGGAGGCAGGCATAGCCTATGTTGATATCACCACCAGTGAATTCGCCACCACCCAGCTTCCCGTATACAGGATACCAGCAGAGATGGAAAGGCTCAGACCATCGGAAATTATCGCCGCAGAAGGCTCAGACCTGTCCCGGTGGGAACTGGCCTCCCCGGTAACACGCCTTGATGATTACCATTTTGAGGCGGAAAATACCCGCCGGGCGTTACTCGACCACTTTGGCGTGGCCACCCTTGATGGCTACGGCTGTTCCCACCTCCCGCTGGCGGTAAAAGCGGCTGGTGCTATTATAAACTACATACGGGAGACACAGCCGTCAGCACTAAAGCAGCTGACCGGGCTTTCCACCTACTCCACTGACTCATTCATGGCACTGGATATTGAGACACAGAGCAACCTGGAGCTTTTTCGCAGCAGCCGCTCGGGTGCCGCCAGCGGTTCATTGATATCGGTTATCGACCGTACCAGGACAGCCATGGGAGGAAGACTGCTCAAGCGCTGGCTGGGACAGCCGCTCTACGATGTAACCGAACTGAACCGGCGGCAGGATGCCGTCGGCTGGTTCTTTAACAATACCATGGCCCGTAACCAGACCGCCTCGCTTCTGGAAAAGACAGCTGACCTGGAGCGACTAATCAACCGGGTCAGGGGCAGCATTGCTACCCCGAGGGAACTGGTTGCCCTGAGGCACAGCCTGGAAGGTATCCCCAAACTAATCGAGATTATCGAGGCCGGCAGCAGTAACAGCCCGGTAAACTGGCTCAAAGAGAACCTGAAACCGCGACAGGATGTCGTTGACCTGATCGAGGAGGTAATCGTTGATGACCCTCCCACCGGCCTGACTGAGGGCAACGTAATCAGGAAAGGCTTCTCCGAGGAACTGGACAGCCTGCGTCTGGCATCACAGAACGCCAAACAATACCTGGCCAACCTGGAACGCGAAGAGCAGGAGAAGACGGGAATCAAGTCGCTCAAGGTAGGCTACAACAGGGTATTCGGCTACTACATCGAGGTTTCCAAACCCAACCTGCCCCAGGTGCCCCAGCACTACATCAGGAAGCAGACACTGGTCGGCGGGGAGCGGTTCTTCACCCCGGAGTTGAAAGAATATGAGTCCATGATTCTCAATGCCCGGGACCGGATTACGGAACTGGAGAGCGATATCTTTCACCGGGTATGCCGTCAGGTAACCACGGCCAGCGAGCGTATTCTGGAGGTGGCCTTCGCCCTGGCCAACATAGATGCCCTCTCCGGTCTGGCTGAGGTAGCCGTACACTACAGCTACATCCGTCCTGAGCTTAACGAAGGCAGCGAGATTATCATCAACCAGGGACGCCACCCGGTGGTGGAGATAAGTCTGACCGACAGCGGTTTTATTGCCAACGATACCTACATGTCCAATGAAGATGCCCAGCTAATCATACTCACCGGGCCCAATATGGCCGGTAAGTCAACCTACCTCAAGCAGGTAGCCCTGATCGTGCTCCTGGCGCAGACAGGCAGTTTTGTGCCGGCCGAATCGGCCAAAATCGGCATCGTCGACCGCATCTTCACCCGGGTGGGTGCCCGGGAGGACCTGGCCGCTGGCCAATCCACCTTCATGATGGAGATGGTCGAAGCGGCAAACATACTGAATAATGCCACGCCACGCTCGCTAATCATCCTCGATGAGATTGGGCGGGGAACCAGCACCTACGACGGACTTTCCATCGCGCGGAGCGTAGCGGAATATATCCACAACCACCCCGGGCTGGGGGCAAAGACCCTTTTCGCCACCCACTACCACGAGCTGGTCGAACTGGCCAGCTTCCTGCCCCGGGTGAAGAACTTTAACGTGGCGATCACCGAGGAAGCGGGTAAGGTAATCTTCCTACGCAAGATTGTCCCCGGCGGTGTTGACCGGAGCTACGGCATCCACGTGGCCCAGCTGGCCGGACTACCCAGGTCAGTGGTACAACGCGCCCACGAGGTCCTGGCCGACCTTGAGGGAGACAGCCAGACAGCAGCAGACGGCCCCAAAAAGCGCGCTAAAAAAGAACCCGCCCAGCAACTATCATTGTTCGGGCAAAAACCACCCCTCCTGGGAGAACTGGAGAAGCTGGACATTGACTCCCTCACCCCCCTGCAAGCCCTTACCAAGCTCTACGAACTCCAGCAAAAAGCGAAGGAGGGGTGAGAGGGTTTCTTTCGGCAAGGGCTTTAAGGGGCTAAGCCCCTCTTTCTCTATTTCCCCCTTTGAAAAAAGGGGGCTAGGGGGGATTCTAAATCCCTCTCAATCTCCCTTTTGTAAAGGGAGAGGAGGTCAGATTTATTCACAGGGGGTGAGGTAAATAAACAATAAAGTCCCCCCACTGACATCTAATCAATAGCAAATCAAGAACAGTCAACAGTTAAAGCAGGGTAAAGTAGAAGGAATGAATTCTAACCTAGTCCTCGTTGGCGCTAACTAGTCTATTCATGGCAAAGAATATAGCGAAAAGGACAGCTATTATCGCCAGGGTCATGTAAGAGCCCTGCTGAAGTCCCAGCGTCTGCCCTAAGAGCCTGGACAGGCCGGCCAGAATCACGCTGACGAATGCCACGGCTGCTGCTGCATAAGTTAAAATACGTTGAATGGTCTGCATATTAAGCATCGTTCTTACCCCCTGGCTACTTTTTTTACCTGTATACACAGGCTCGCTAATTGGCGAATATTATATAACAGGTAATTCGCATATGCAACACCTGTTGACACATCACCACTGTGACCGTAGAATACGCGGCAGATGGTTCCTAAGGAGGTAGGGATATGAAAAAACCGGATTTACTGGTACTGGTGGCAGTGTGGGAGTTCATCAGTGCCTTCCTAGCTCTTATTGGTATCAGCGCCATTGCCGTTTTCGCTATCCCGGACGTTTGCCGGATGTGGGGCCCAGCACTGACCGGCGGGGCCTTCGGACTGGGTATAGCCATATTTGCCCTAGTCTGCTATTTATGCCTGGCAGTAGCCGGTGGTATCGGACTACTCGGTGGAAGGGAATGGGGACGGGTACTGAGCATCGCCCACTCGGCGATCAGTGTCTTCTTTTTCCCTTTTGGCACCGTCATCGGGATACTGGCTATAGTATACCTCACCAGGGCCGATGTGAGAGACTATTTCACCGGCGGCAGCCCGGGATAACGGGCAAGTAATGCGTAGAAAACCAGCTCAGCCAGTCAAGTTAGGCACCGTTCTTAACCACGTGGTTTCTCAATGTACCTATCGGCTCTATCCTGACCTCTACCGTATCGCCGGGGTACATCGGGCCAATACCGCTGGGCGTACCGGTGGCGATGATATCGCCTGGCAGCAGGCTCATTACATTGGATACAAAGTTGATCAGTTCCGGTATGGCATAGATAAGGTCGCTGGTATTCCCCTGCTGCTTCAACTCCCCGTTGAGATAGGTCTCCAGAGCAACACTGCCGGCATTAAGCTCTGTCTCAATACAGGGGCCGACAGCGGCAAAGGTGTCAAAGCCCTTGGCCCGGGTCCACTGGCCGTCTCGGCCCTGCAGGTCACGGGCAGTAATATCATTGAAGCAGGTATAGCCCAGCACATAATCCAACGCATCCTTGACAGAGACCCGCCACACCGGCTTCTTAATTACCACTGCCAGTTCGCCTTCGTAGTCAACCCGGGAAGACGTCGGAGGGTACAGAATATTGTCCTCCGGCCCTATCACCGCGGTTGATGGCTTCAGAAAAATGAGGGGGGCGTCTGGCACAGGCGAATTGATTTCCTGGGCATGGTTATAATAATTAAGCCCCAGGGCCACGATTTTCGAAGGCGTACATGGAGACAGCAGCTTGACCTTACCTACCCGATGATACTGGTCAGTAGGTTTGATGGAACGGAAAGGTCCATCCTGGATTTCCTGAATGGATTGACCAGATAGTATTCCATACCTAACCTTACGCTCAACGGCAAACCGAACGATTTTCATGGATTAACGATTAGTTTACCTGTATCTCTGGCTAATTTCAAGTCCACTGGCACCTTCCTTCCAGTAGAACACCCCGATAGACAACCGTTTCCCCAAACCCTGCCCCACCAAGTTTAACCCCTCTAAAAAAGTGAGCTTAATAGTAAAAGGCTCTCGTTGCTTAGCTATGGACGGTATGCTATAGTTTAACCTGTATGGAAACTGGTAAAATTCATTTTATCCCCGGGGGCACTATCACATCGGCCAAGGGGTTCTGTTCCGGGGCAACCTGCGCCGGAATAAAGAAAGAATCACAGAATAGCCTTGACCTCGGTATTTTATTCTGCGAGGTGCCGTGTGTCAGTGCCGGTCTGTTTACCACCATTAAGACCAGGTCGGCGCCAGTAATATTATGTCAACAAAGACTGCAGAATGGCAGAACCTCGGCTCTGGTGGTCAACAGCGGCTGTGCCAATGCCTTTACTAGTGAACAGGGCCTGGCCGATGCTGCCGAGATGGCTGCCCTGACGGCCGATGCCCTTGGCATACCGCCGGAGGATGTACTGGTCGCCAGCACCGGAGTGACCGGCCGGCCGTTACCTCTCAATCTGATAAAGACCGGCCTGGGCAATATTGCTTTGTCTACCGATGGCGGTCACGATCTGGCCCGGGCAATAATGACCACCGATACCGTCCCCAAAGAAGCGGCGGTAACCGCCAGTTTTGGTGATATTGAATTCACCATCGGTGGAGTGGCCAAGGGTTCTGGCATGATTCACCCTGATATGGCAACCCTGCTCTGCTTTTTGGCTACCGATGCCGCCGTAGAACCGGACTATCTGAAATCGGCACTGAAAAAGGCGGCAGATGTCTCTTTGAATATGATCTCCATCGATGGCGACACGAGCCCCAGTGACACATTAACCATTATGGCCAGCGGCCTGGCGGGAAACAAACTCATCGCCACCGATAGCCCGGAGGCAGCCACTTTCCAGCAGGCCCTGGAACAGGTCTGTATCAGCCTGGGGAAAGCCCTTGCCCGCGATGGCGAGGGTGCCACCAAACTAATCGAAATCACCATTGAGGGAGCAGCCAGCATCACCGAGGCCAGGAAAGCAGCCAGGGCAGTAGCCAGTTCATCACTGGTGAAGGCAGCGGTGCACGGTGCTGACCCTAACTGGGGAAGAATAGTAGCCGCCGCGGGGCGTAGCGGGATAGAGATGGACGGAGAGAAGATTGACCTCTGTATCGGTAAAGAGAGCATTGTCAAAGGGGGCAGGCTCTGTTCCTTCAGCATGGAGAGGGTAACTGAATTTCTGAAGCAGAGTGAGATAAAAATAAGTCTGCAACTTAATCTGGGCACAGCTTCAGCTACCGCCTGGGGTTGCGACCTTTCCGAGGAGTATGTAACCATTAACAGCCATTATATGACATGAGTATCAATCGGCTGCTAATTAAGGTAGTTGAAGTTGGATAAAATTACCGTAATTAAGATTGGTGGAGCCACACTGGGCCAGCATGACACCGCCCTTGAAGACATAGCCGGTCTTCAACGAAGGGGTAATCCGCTGGTGGTAGTCCACGGCGGGGGCAAAGTCATCACCGAATGGCTCAGCAAGCAAGGCATCCCCAGCCGGTTTGTCCAGGGCGAAAGGGTAACCGACAGGGAAACGCTTGAGGTGGTGATTGCAGTACTGGCCGGTCTGGTCAATAAGGAAATCGTGGCTGCACTCAACGCTATAGGAGGCAGGGCAACGGGCATCAGCGGTGTCGACGGAGCTATCATCGAAGGCAGAATAAAAGATGAGGAAAAGGGGTACGTAGGGGAAATAACCAGGATAAACACAACCCTGTTATATAATCTGCTAGAAGCAGGATTCATCCCGGTGGTTGCTCCGGTAGGCCTTAACTCGTCTGCGGCCACATCTGATATACCGTTAACCCTGAACTTCAATGCTGATACTGTAGCCGGAGAAATTGCGGTGGCCATAGCCGCCGAAAGGCTTATCTTTTTAACTGACATAGCCGGTATAATGGACCAGTCGGGTAAACTGATACCCAGGTTATCACCAGCAGAAGCGGAAGCACTGGTTGCTTCCGGGACGGCTTCGGGGGGAATGATTCCC
>CP070645.1:1196173-1207702 GCA_020354275.1 Dehalococcoidales bacterium | reverse complement strand
TCTTTTACATTTGTCTCCAAGATAATGCCATTTTAGCATAGGCGATAACTACTGACAATTTGGCGGTTCAGCCTAGAATAACAAAAACAGCAGTCAACAGGTTAAAATTATAAATGCACCTCTATACGGTAATACAAAAGGAAAATGTAATGAAAATTTTATCGTCAATGGCATTGACATAACCCTTAATATCATAGTTATATATTTATATAGATAAGGGCATATGAATATTTACCCTGAAACCCGATAATCCCCACATTTATGATATAAGAGAGGTGAAACTATGGCCGCAAAAGACATTATTGTCTACAGTACCCCCACCTGACCCTATTGCCGTCAGGCGAAAGAGTATCTTTCGCAGAAAGGAATTGCCTACCAGGATTACGATGTCGCCGCTGACCAGAGTAAAGCCAAGGAAATGATAGAGAAGTCAGGTCAGATGGGCGTCCCGGTCATTATCGTTGATAACGAGATTATGGTCGGGTTCAACCAGGCCAAGCTGGATGAACTGCTGATAAAGTAGTTGTTTTATACCTGCTTGAACTAGGGGATTGCGATGTACGAACTGACAATAGTCGGTGGCGGCCCAGCCGGCCTGGCAGCCACCGTATATGCCGCCCGCAAGCGATTGAATGCGTTGCTGGTAAGCAATGATATCGGCGGGCAGATGAACTGGACAACCAGCGTCGAAAACTACCTAGGTTATCAATTCATTGAAGCCCCAGAACTGATTGGTAAGTTTCATACCCAAGTGAGTCAATTCCCAGTAGAACAGAAGATAGGTTACAAAGTTACCCTTGTTGAGAAGATAGATTCTGGGTTTGAGGTTGTTACCGAAAGCGGAGAAAAGTACCAGTCACGGGCAACCATCTTTGCTACCGGCAAGAGACCGAGAATGCTGAACGTGCCGGGCGAAAGAGAGCTGACCGGCAGGGGAGTTACCTACTGTGCCATATGTGATGGCCCCATTTTCGCTGGACAAAGGGTAGCTGTTATTGGAGGTGGTAACTCTGCCCTAGAAGCCGCCCTGGACATGGTGAAAATCGCGGAACACGTTGACCTGGTCTCACTAACCCTACTAACAGGTGACGGCATTCTGATTGACAAACTTTCTGGTGCTGAAAACTTAAGCATATTCACCGAACACCAGACCGAAAAGATCGAGGGTGAAAGTCTGGTGGAAGGGCTGGTGGTCAAAGACCTGAAAAGCGAGGAGATGAAACAACTCCAGGTGACTGGTGTTTTTATTGAAATTGGCCTGATTCCCAACTCCGAACCGCTGAGCCAGCTTGTTGATCTCAACCAGTGGAATGAAGTACCGGTCAACTGCAACTGCGAAACCTCAATAAAGGGACTTTACGCTGCCGGAGATGTGACCAGCGTACCTGAGAAGCAGATAGTGGTCGCTGCCGGCGAGGGTGCTAAAGCCGCCCTTCAGGCACACCGCTACCTGCAAAGGCTGGCAGAATAGCCTGCTGACATGGGATTCCTTCTAAGGATATTCCACCCCTTTAAATATCAGGCTGGCTTCTTCTCTACGGTCAGGTATTTTTCAGGGTCTTCATCGAAGGCCTTTTTGCAACCTACAGCGCAGAAATAGTACTTCTTACCTTTGTATTCTGAAGTGGCCGCTGCCGTGCTTTCCTCCACTTCCATCTTACATACCGGGTCGATTGCCATGACATCACCTCCTGTAGCTTCGTCAAACATGACCGGCCTGAACCTTCTGAGCCGTAGGGAGTTAAGCACCACGGTAAGGGAACTGGCCGCCATCGCTGCCGCGGCCAGGATTGGATTAAGGAATCCGTAATCACCCAGGATAAAGCTCAGTCCCGAAGGGACCCCGGCCTGCCCGAAGGCCAGATACAATACACCAGCCGCCACGGGAATCAGGGTTGTGTTATAGGCAAACGCCCAGAAGAGGTTCTGTTTGATCGTCCTCATGGTGCGCTTGCCCAGCGATATAGCGGTTACGATTCCGCTCAATTCCCCCCTGATTAACGTGATATCGCCGGTCTCCATGGCAACATCAGTGCCGGTGCCGATAGCAATGCCTATATCCGCCTGAGCCAGGGCCGGGGCATCGTTTATTCCGTCACAGACCATTGCCACCACTTTTCCTTCGTCCTGCAGCTTCTTTACTTCCTGGGCTTTGTATTCAGGTAATACCTCGGCCAGAACACGGTCAACACCTGCCTCCCGGGCAATAGCCTGAGCAGTGTTTTGGCTATCTCCGGTAATCATCCCGACCTCAATACCCATCCGGCGAAGGCTCCTGACCGTCTCTCCGGCACCCGGCTTGATGGCATCAGCTAGAGCGATGATTCCCGTTACCTGCCTATCTGAGCTAAGGAACATCACCGTCTTACCATTTTTTCTAAGGTTTTCAGCTTCCTCCTGCAGGCTATTCAGTAGAATGCCCCTCTCCGTCATCAGCCTCAGATTACCCAGCAAGACGTCTTTCCCGTTCAATGAAGCAGCTATACCGAAACCTGGTATGGCATTAAAGTCTTTCAATGGAATCACCTGCATACCTTTGTCCTGGGCTAACCTGACTATTGCTTCACCAAGGGGGTGCTCCGAACCATATTCGGCAGAAGCCGCCAGCTGAAGTACCTCCTCCGGTGATGAAGAAGTGGCGGCGATGATATCAGTTACCTCGGGTTTACCACTGGTAAGGGTACCGGTCTTATCCAGTAGAACGGTATCTATTTTCCCTGAACGTTCCAGCGATTCAGCACTTTTTATGAGTACACCGTATTCGGCCCCTTTGCCCGTGCCAACCATAATTGCCGTGGGGGTGGCCAGCCCCAGGGCACAGGGACAGGCGATAATAAGTACGGCTATAAAGTTGAGCAGGGCAAAGGTTATTACGGGAGGAGGACCTATAAAATACCATACTATAAAAGTGACAATAGCGATACTGATGACTATCGGTACAAAGTAGCTGGCGACGATGTCGGTCAGCCGCTGAATGGGGGCCTTGCTCCCCTGGGCTTCCTCCACCAGCCGGATAATCCGGGCCAGGGCAGTGTCTTTACCCACCTTCTTTGCCTCAAAGAGGAAGCTGCCCATCCTGTTAATGGTGGCCGCAATAACCTCATCGCCTGCCTTCTTATCTACCGGTATACTTTCACCGGTAATCATAGATTCATCGATGCTGGAATACCCCTGGTGTATAATACCGTCGACCGGGACTCTATCGCCTGGACGCACCAGAATGAGATCACCAACCCGGACATCTTCAACAGGAATTTCCTGCTCTTTACCATCCCTGGTAACCACAGCCATTTTCGGTTGCAGGCCAATCAGTTTTTTTATTGCCTCTGTGGTCTGTCCTCTGGCCCGGCTCTCGAAATACCGCCCCAGCAGAATCAAAGCAATAATCATGGCTGAAGTGTCAAAATAAAGCTGTGGTTCCAGACCTCCAGCGGTGAAAAGACCGGGAAACAGGACTGCTATTACGCTGTATATATAAGCTGCTGATGTACCCACCGCAATCAGGGTATTCATATCCGTGGTCTTGTGTTTAAGCGCGCCCCAGGCACCGCGGTAGAACTGCCAGCCTGCCCAGAACTGTACTGGCGTTGCCAGAACCCATAATAAATAAGGCTTGCCACTAAAGGAGGGGATCCACATCAAAGTCATGATTGTGACAGCGAGAACCACTGCCAGGGCTAGCCTGTTCCTGACGCTTCGGGTCTCCTGCCGGGCAGTACCGGTGATATCTTCTTCAGTGTAGGCTTCCGGGCTTAGCTGGTACCCCGCCTCGGCCACGGCACGTTTTAATTCAGAGAACTGGGTACCCTCAAGATATTCGACTGTGGCCTTCTCCGAAGCCAAGTTAACCGTAGCTGAAACAACACCAGGTACATTGCCCAGGGCCTTTTCTACCCGGTCAACACAAGCGGCGCAGGTCATCCCAATTACCGGAAAGGTAGACTTCCGGGTGGCTATTCTATACCCTAGTTCAGCTACTGTGTCCTTAATCCGGCCTAGGCTCACCCTCCCGGAATCATATTCTATAGTCGCTTTTCCAGCAGCAAAGTTGACTCTAGCCTGCTGTACTCCCGGTGTCCCAGTCAGCCCCTTCTCTATGGTAGCGGCACAGGTAGTGCAGGTCATACCAGCAATGTGGATTTGAGCTTTCTCTGGCTTCTTCATGCCAGGTTTCTGCGTCATTGTATCTCCCCGTTAGTATCTGCTTCACATGTTATCCGCCCAAAATCAGGACAGGTCCTTTTTCATCTGCTCGAACTCTTCCCTGGATATCTCACCCCTGGCATAGCGTTCTTTGATTACATCAGTAGGGTTTCTCCCCTGAGTGGAACCTTCTCGCTTGCTTAGCTTAGTTATTCCCCAAACGACGAGGGCAATAAGTCCTGCCCAGAATATTATCATCCATATTCCGCCAAAACCAATCCACCAACCCATACCTGATGGTACATCCCACATATGCAACATCATTTTCACCCCCTAGATACGTATTCATTTTAGCAGCATTAAAATATCGCCTCTAGGTAGTACCAAATTGAAATGATGTTTATTCGGTAAATTCAACTGATACTTCCGTAATATCCCAGAGGGGTTCGATCTTCTCTATTATCTCTTCCTTCATGGAGCGTGCGAACTGGTGTTCCGGGGGCAGATCGACAACAACTTTTACCGTTCCGTTTTTCAATTCTATATCTTTTATCATTTTAGTACGCACCAGATCTAATCCGGTTATTGGGTTCATAACCTTTTTCAAACGCCGGCGTACTATATCCACGGTAGTCTTTTTCTGCTCTTTAACCAGGCCATGGCGTTCTTCGTAGTTCTGTATCGCCGAGCGCAGCCCCTCCACCGCCAGAACGGAACAATGAGCCTTGATTTTCGGCAGCCCTCCCAGAGCATCCGAAGCCTGTTTCCAGGTAATCTTTTTGGCTTCGTCAAGCGTCTTACCCTTGGCCAGTTCCGTTATGATGGAACCAGTAGCTATGTTCGAGGCACAGCCGTAGGATTCAAACTTAATATCGCTTATCTTCTTTGTTTCGGGCTCGACATTGATATAGACCGAAACCATATCGCCACAGGCAGGGCTCCCCTCTATTGCCTTACCATCGGCATCCTCAATCTTACCCACGTTGCGTGGTCTACGGAAATGTTCCAGTACTGTTTCACTATAGGGAAATTTCATTAATTACCCTCCTTAACTTTTAATTATCTTTGCCCAGCGGGCTGATAGCCCTGAGTTCACTTACTATCTGAGCCAGAACCTGGATAACGGCATCAACTTCTTCCATGGTGTTGTAGCGTCCGAAGGTAAAACGTATTGACCCGTGGGCCCTTTCATGATCACCACCGATACCAAAAATAACGTGGCTTCCCTCGAGAGAACGGCTGAAGCAGGCAGAGCCGGTATTTACGGCAAAACCGTGCATGTCAAGGTGCAGGGTTATCGACTCCCCCTCGACAAAATGGAAGGTAATATTGGCATTTTGCGGCAGTCTCATTATGCGGTGCCCGTTGAGGGTAGTATCCGGTATCTCGGCAAGTATCCGGTCAATAAGGCGATCACGCATCGCCTGCAACATCTCCGTTTCCTCGGTGGTAACTAGCTCTACTGCTTTGGCAAAGCCCACGGCGCCAGGTATATTTTCCAGCCCTGCTCGCAGGTTGAACTCCTGAAACCCACCGTCCATCCATTTGGCAATCCTGGTCCCTTTTCGAATATACAGGCCACCGATACCCCTCGGCCCGTGAATGGTATGGGCAGCAATCGTAATCAAATCTACCGGTATTTTTTTTACATTAAGGGGAACCCTGGTGAAGGTATGGGTAGCGTCGGTATGAAAAAGCACACCTTTATCACGGCAGACACGGCCGATACCCTCGATATCCTGCACGGTACCTATTTCCTGGTTGGCATGCTGTATTGAGACTAGGATAGTCTCTCCAGTAATGGAATCCCTCAACCGGTCCGGGTCCACCAGTCCGTCGCTATCCGTGTCCAGATAACTCACCCCAAAACCCTGTTTCTCCAGGGCTTGAGCGCTGTGCAGCACCGGGAAATCTTCTATCTTGGACACGATTATATGTTTACCCTTCTTCTGACCGAGAGCCAGTGTCACCCCCTTGATGGCCATGTTAGAGGACTCGGTACTGCCCGAAGTAAAGATGAATTCTTCATTCTCTGCTCCCAAATAAGCAGCCAGTTTCTCACGAGCATCATCCAGTGCTTCCCGGGCTTCGATACCCTGAGAATAGCCGAACTCAGAGGTGGCCACGGCATACGTATCGAAGAAATACGGTTTCATTGCCTCGAAAACCCTTTCGTCTACACGGGTAACAGCGGCATTGTCAAGATACACGCTTCTATCTGTCATTTCGTCCTCCTTCTAGATAAAGAGTGTTATCGCTGACTCCCGTGCTTCCTGTATGTAGGTGCCGACACCACAGTAGTCCGCTATCAAATCATCACGAAGGTCTTCTCTCTTTATCCCCATAATCTCCATGGTCATGTCACAAGCAAGTATCTTACCCCCAAGCTCCTTGAATTCCTGCAGGAGCTTCTCCAGCGAAGCCACCTTTGCCTTCTTCATCTTTCTTTTTACCATCCACTTACCCAGTCCAAGCATATGCATTTTGGAGAGAGGGCCTTTCTCCAGCCCCCCCTTCTTAAGACGCTGAAGACCCCAGAAGGTGAAGAAAATCGATGCTTCCATACCCATCGCCAGTGCTCCGTTGGCTATAATAAAGGCACTATATAACTTGTCCATGTCACCACTATGGGCTATTATGGTTGCCTTTTCCGCCATATTCCCACCCCCTTCTACTTCCGAATCCTTATCGTCCAGACACCGTTCTTCTCCTGCGTGTCCAGGAGTTCCAACCCAAGAGCCTTGACTGCCATAGGTATCTCTTTTTTAGAAGACGGGTGTGTCCCCACGACCTCGACTATATCTCCCGTCTGCGCTTTCCTCAAAGCCTTGCGGGTCTCAACCAGGGGTACCGGGCAGGTTTCACCCCTACAATCTACTTTTATCTCAGCCATTTCTATAACCCTGTTTCATACTCATTTATTATATTGTATAAAAGGCAGCATACGCTGGATATGATTTATGTTATAATGAAAGCCCAAATAATTGAAATTCCAGGATGCATGAAAAAACTCGTCAGAACAGGTAATCACGAGGATAAGTTACTAACAGTAGGGGGCTATTTAGCCTCCGGCAGCTTAATTGCACTCTGCCTGCTATCATAGGCAGCTGCCCACTGGTAGATTTTAGTAATGGTCTCGGAAAGCTCATCCTGTGCTTGAATAAAGTCATCTACTGCCCTGGTAAGTATGTCATGAGGATAAATGGGGAATAAGTATTGGCTTTCATTAGCTTCCTTCACGTCTATCATCTTATAACCTCCCCAGGACAGATAAACGTATACCGTTTTTGATTATCACCAGCGAAAGCCAGTTAACTTCGGCGCTTAATTAATCCTCAACCTTAAGCAGATTGCTACTCCCCGCTACTTTATCTTCCGGAGTAGGCATCCTGGCTACCGCTTTGGATTGACCTATTAAAGTACCTGGTAAAAACTAGCCTATAGACCCGGTTGTTTTTCTTACCCACAGCATTTAAAAAGAGAAGGTTTTTCTAAAGATATATTATTTTACTAGTGGACTAGTCTGCCTTAACTGGCAAAACGGCGTAACAAACGGCATGCCTCATTTGAACCGCAATCGTGGAAAATACGGTCATCTTCCTGAGTGAATTTCTGCGTCCTGACAATTACTCCTTTTGTCAACCAGACCGTTTCAAATGTTTTGCATTTTGGGCAGAACACAACCACTTCTTCGTCCATTGTAGTTGCCACGTTCATTGCCTTCCTAATAATGTCACCCTGATACACCTTTATACCCCGCTAGAGAATTATTGCATTACTGACTACCTTTACACAGGACAATTATAGAAAGTAAGAAATGAAGAAATCATAAAATGAAGGGGGAAAAAGTAACAAAACTATGACATTATGAAGTGCAGTAACTGAGGAAAAAATTTTGTGCTACCAAATTCCGATTAATTACATTCTGGGAGTCAGTTAATCGGATGGCTGGTCAATAATATAGCCTGTTTTGGATATGGTGCGAATCAACTTAGGATTATTAGGATCAATCTCCAGTTTATTTCTCAGGCGACTGATCCATGTCCTTAGTATCTGAATGTCATTACGGTATTCGGGTCCCCAGACACGTGTTAAGAGATTATCATATGACATGAGCCGACCGATATTATTAATAAGCTGGCCGAGTAGTAACCACTCAATACGTGTCAGGTATTTCTCCTCATCCCCCACCACTACCGTATGCTTCTTAAAGTCTACTTTTACGTGCCCTAGTTTATAAGAATCGGCAACAACGTGTCTTTCGCTGAGTTCAAGGCGGCGTCTGACTGCTTCAATCCGGGCAACCAGTTCATCGGGATTAAAGGGTTTCGGTAGGTAGTCATCGGCCCCCAACTGTAGCCCCCTAATCCTGTCCGCATCAGTACCTTTGGCAGTAAGAATTATCACCGGGACTGTTGAGAAGCTACGTAGCTGCTTCAACATCTCCAGGCCGTCCATTTTCGGCATCAGAACATCGAGTACAATAAAGTCAGGCTCTTGAGCCTGGGCTTGCTCCAGACCTTCGATACCGTTAGCCGCGGTCAATACCTCATATCCTGAAGCATTCAACTTGGTGCTGAGGAAATTGACAATTCTTTCCTCGTCATCAACAATCAATATACGGAACCGTCTCACCTGATTATCTCCACATCGTAAACGACAATCATGCCCAATAATAATCTTCCAATCTACACATGTCAAACTGCTATGCGGTTAGACCTGTAAACTTGACGAATGAGCTGCAAAAACATATCATCTGGTCAAATATATCGAATAAGATAACCTCTGCCTGTTGGTAGTAAAAATGGTTATTATTCGCAGATACTCAATGGTTCTGATTGCTGCGCTGGTCCTATTCAGTCTTTACCTGGCCAGTGAATATCATTACCTGCTTTTTCATTACCTTGCCGAAATCTTCAGCATAACAGTTGGCTTCAGTATTTTTATTGTTGCCTGGAACTCACGCCGGTTTCTTGATAACAATTACTTCCTTTTTATCGGTATCGCCTATCTATTTATCAGCGGGTTGGATATTCTGCATACGTTGACTTATCCCGGCATGAACATTATTGCTGGCTCAGGGACGAATCTGGCCGCCCAGCTATGGCTCTGCGCCCGTTATGTTGAAGCTGGTGCCTTCCTTATTGCCCCCTTTCTTCTTGGGAAAAGGTTGAATCCATATATAACATTTCTCAGTTATATACTGGTTATTTCTCTTCTAGCCGGGACAATTTTTTACTGGGGTGTCTTTCCTGATTGTTTCATTGAAGGTACAGGTTTAACCTCTTTCAAAATTAACAGCGAGTATGCCATTTGCCTCATCCTCGCCGGTTCAATGGTAATTCTGATACAGAGACGCCGTCATTTCGATAGCGGGGTCCTGAAACTATTGCTGGCAGCAATGGCCATCACCATAGCCTCTGAACTGTTTTTCACAATCTACGTCTCTGCCTACGGTGTTCCCAATCTCATAGGCCATTTCCTGAAAATCATATCATTCTACCTGATGTATAAGGCTATCGTGGAGACCGGGCTGGTTGCACCCTACAATATACTATTCAGAGACCTTAAACAGAGTGAAGACCAGTATCGAGACCTTTATGATGAAGCCCCCAACGCTTTCTTCTCAGTGGGGATAGATGGCCGCATAGAGCGTGTCAACCGCAGTGCAACAGAACTCCTCGGTTTTAGCGTGAGTGAACTCATTGGGCGGCCGGTACTGGACCTGTATGCCGATACAACATCTGGTAAAACCAAGGCACAAGATATTTTTAATAGGTTCCGCAGCGGTCAGGAGGTTCACGGTGAAGAACTGGAGATGCGTAAGTCAGACGGTACTCCGGTATGGATAGATTTATCGGTAAGGCCAATCCTTGATGCCAATAGAACGGTGGTACTCAGTCAGTCAATCGCCGTAGATATTACTACCCGTAAACAGGCAGAGGAAAGAATACAGCAGCAAAAAGAGTTGCTGGAGAATACGCTGGAATCTCTAGCCTACCCATTCTATGTGATAGACGCCAGCGATTATACTATTGAAGTGGCCAACTCAGCTGCCAGGTGGAATGAGTTGATGGCAGGATCGAAATGCTACATGATGACACACGGAATAAGCCAGCCCTGCAGTGGCCCTGAGCACCCCTGTCCTCTGGAAGATGTAATAGTAAGTAGAAGACCGGTAATCGTAGAACATAAGCATTACGATAGCCAGGATAACGAGACCAATATTGAGGTTTATGGCCACCCAATATTTGACAAGGAAGGTAATGTTACCCAGATGATAGAATACTGCCTGGATATAACCGAGCGAAGGAAAATAGACCAGATGAAAGATGATTTTATTGGTCTCGTCTCTCACGAGTTACGCAGTCCCCTCACAGTTATCACTGGAGCCCTAAACACAGTACTGACAGAAGGTGAATTCCTGACTCAAGAAGCAGCCAAGCAACTCCTTAATGACGCGGCTCTAGAAGCAGAAACCCTATCTCACATATTGGGGAACTTGGTGGAATTATCCCGTGCTCACGCTGATCGCCTTTTTCTATATGCCCAGGAAGTCGATATTGCGAATACAATCCAGAATACAATTGGTAGAATCAGTTACGACCCTGAACTGTACCAGATTGAAGTAGACCTGCCTAATAAACCTTCGACGGTTTATGCCGATCGCATAAGGCTAGAACGCATCCTACGTAACCTTCTCGAAAATGCGGTGAAATATTCCCCAGAAGGGGGAAGGATCCAGGTTTCGGCTAAACCAGATGAGGAAAACCTGATTATCAGCGTCAGTGACCAGGGGATCGGTATATCTGCCACCGAACAAACCAAGCTTTTTGCGTCTTTCCAGCGTATTGAAGATAACGGACTGGAAGAAGTTGGCGGGTTAGGACTAGGCCTTTTAGTATGCCGCCGACTGGTGGAAGCTCATGGCGGTCGGATTTGGGTCGAATCTGAGCCCGGTAAAGGCTCAACCTTTTCCTTTACAATACCTCTTTGATGACCAGGGTAACACTAATCCTCCTTACTCCTCACATAAACCAACGACAATAAAGCTTATAGCGAGTCCCAATCTATAATCACATAACAGACCTACCTCACATTAAATGATTTAATAATAGCAGCCGGTTAATTTTCAGCCACTGTTGATACTACTTTTATAGACTGTTTTAATAATGTCATAATTTTGTAACTTTTTCTCCTGTCATTTTATGACTTCTTTATCACCCTCTCACTATTATAATCTAACCAGCTAGAGGTCCGGCAGCATTTACACAAATCCATAAAAAAGGAGGTATTGGCCATGGTTGTCGAAAGGTGGAGCCCTGGGAGAAGGTTAGTCCCCTGGAGCCCTTTCCGGGAGATGGAAGATATGGAGAGACGCCTTGA
>CP070645.1:1193517-1196073 GCA_020354275.1 Dehalococcoidales bacterium | reverse complement strand
TGGTGCCGGTGGTAGCCCTGGTTTTCAACGGCGGGCTGATTGGCTGGGTGTCGGTGATAGTCGTTCAGGAGGAGTCGCTGGGGTACCTGCTGGCCGGCCTGCTTCCCCACGGCGTGTTTGAACTGCCGGCATTTATTATGGGCGAGGCGGTTGCCCTCAGCTTCGGGGCCAGCGTGATGCTGGCCGTCTTCAACAAGGATAAAAGAAGCGAACTGCTGCCCGGTCTGAAAACAAGCCTGAAATATCTGGCGGTGGTAGTTGCCCTGCTGGTGGTGGCCGCCATAATGGAAACGTATGTAACCCCCCTGTTACTGGACAGGTTAGGATAGGCTCTTGCATAATAAATGGTTGTCGTTTCACGGAATAGCATGCTGGACAAGCCAAGGTTAGGGCTGGTATGTCACTTGCTGTGTCTCCATGCTATTGATTATAATGTCATTTAGAAAATGGAAAGCGTGGGTGATTAAATGGAACAATACCAGATGAAGAATATCCGTAACCTTGTTTTGCTGTCTCATGCCGGCGCCGGCAAGACTTCTCTCTCTGAGGCAGCACTTTTTTCTGCCGGGATGATTAAGCGTCTGGGTAAGGTTGACGAAGGGAACACTACCTCGGACTATGACCCAGCGGAGGTAAAACACCAGATCAGCATCAACCTGTCTTTACTGCCGTGCCAGTGGAAAGGCAACAAGATAAACATACTGGATACCCCTGGCTACCCCGACTTTGTCGCCGATGTCAAGGCGGCGGTGCGAGTGAGCGAGGGGGCGGTGATTGTGGTCTGCGCCGCTTCCGGCGTTGAGGTGGGCACGGAACAGGTGTGGGCATACAGCGAGGAGGCTAATCTACCCCGCTTTATCTTTGTCAACAAGATGGACCGCGAGAACGCCGATTTCTACAAGACGGTAAGCGGGATTCAGGCCAGGTTCGGCTCCAGGTGCCTGCCGTTACAGTTACCGGTGGGTGCCCATCAGAGCTTTCAGGGGATAGTTGACCTGCTGGAAATGAAGGGCTTTACCGGCTCAGAGGGCAAGGAAGGCGAGATACCCTCAGATATGCAGGGCCAGGCTGACTCTTTCCGTGAGAAGCTGGTGGAAGCTGTGGCCGAGGTTGACGACGAATTGCTGGAGAAATACCTGGGCGGTGAAGAACTGACTAAAGAAGAACTGACTGATGGCTTGAGGAAGGCGGTATTGAATGGCAGCGTGGTGCCAATACTGGCCGGCTCAGCCCTCCAGAACATTGGAATTAACCTGCTGCTCGATAATATCAACAGCTACCTGCCGTCACCTGAGGAAGGTGATGTACTGATTGCCGGTGGCAGCGGAGAAGAGGAAAGGATCAAGGGTACTCCGGATTCTCCCCTGGCTGCCCTGGTCTTTAAGACGACGGCTGACCCCTATGTTGGCAAGCTGACCTACTTCCGTGTTTACTGTGGCGTTTTTGAAAGCAATTCTCAGGTGTGGAACTCAACACGGGGCGATACCGAGCGTATCGGGCAGCTGTTTGTTATCCGGGGTAAGACACAGGAGCCGGTACCTCAGGTCGGGGCGGGGGATATCGGGGCGGTAGCCAAACTGACTCTAACTGGCACCGGGGATACCCTGTGCATCCGGGAAAAAGCGGTCAAGATAGTCCCCGTATCGTTCCCGGAACCGATATTTAGCGGGGCCGTTTATCCCAAGACCAAGGCCGACCTGGATAAGCTGGGGGCAGCCCTGTCACGGCTGACGGAAGAGGAACCGACCCTGAAGATACGCCGCGATAATGAAACCAGTGAGACCATCATATCGGGGCTTGGTGAAACACAGCTTGAAGTAGCTGCCGAGAAGATGCAGCGCAAGTTTGGCGTTGGCGTTGAACTGGAAACTCCCAAGGTACCCTACCGGGAGACTATCACTGTGCCCACCAAGTCTGAATATAAGCACAAGAAACAGACGGGAGGGCACGGGCAGTACGGGCACGTACTCCTGGAGATGGAGCCTCTACCCCGCGGCAGCGAGCATGAGTTTGTCGATAAAGTAGTCGGGGGGCGTATCCCTAAAAACTATATACCGGCGGTAGAGAAGGGCGTAGTCGAGGCGTTCCAGGAGGGGGTACTGGCGCGGTACCCGGTAACAGACCTCAGGGTTATTGTCTATGACGGCAGCTTCCACCCGGTTGATTCTTCCGAGATATGCTTCAAGATTGCCGGTTCCGGGGCGGTCAAGAAGGGGCTTTCTCAGGCAAACCCGGTTTTGCTGGAGCCGATAGTGAATATAACGGTAAGGGTGCCCGAAGACTACACCGGTGATGTTATCGGCGATCTCAATACCAAAAGGGCTCAGGTACAAGGGATGAACCCCGAAAATGGCACCAATGTGATTGAAGCGCAGGTACCGTTGGCTGAGGTTCAGCGTTATGCCATAGACCTGAAATCGATAACCCAGGGCAGGGGAAGCTTCACCGTGGAATTCAGCCATTACCAGGAAGTCCCCCCCAATATTACCCAGAAGGTTATCGCCGAGAGGCAGGCAGAGAAGGACTGATTGTTTCGGGATAGAAAATATAGACCTG
>CP070645.1:1190421-1193417 GCA_020354275.1 Dehalococcoidales bacterium | reverse complement strand
GTGGTAAGCACGCCGGTAAGTAGCAGAGCACCTATTGCCTCCCTGAGTGAACTCCGGCCAACGCCAAATTGTTCCGTTAACTCACGTTCCACCGGCAATTTATCCCCCTTCTTTAACTTACCGTCGGCAATCAGTGATACCAGTTGATCCACAATCTGGTCGGTCAGCCTTCTCCTTTTTATTGGTTTTACGCCTGATTTCATTGACGAGTACTCCCTAATAACCCGGATGTTTGGCTGCGGAGCTAATTGATTTATAGTAGGCTTTCTGGTTTATTTTGTCAAGCAGACCGCTTGACAAATTCAATAAGTCGTATTATAATTTGCTTCGCTATAAATATGATTGTCTGATGTTAATACAAAGTGATGAGCTGATAATTCCCCAAATTGTTCAACCAGCGGGCTCTGCCAGGGGAAAGCTGGGTAAAGATAGGAGTTGGTGCCCCTCCCATGAGCAACTTAGCGCTAAATTGGGCAAGTGGCATCCCGCAGTTGAACTTAATTACGATGATGAATACCTAATACTATGATAAAGGAGGTGATAGCTTTTAGTAATAAAAGATTTTCAGGTGACCGTGTTTTAAAAATCTGGGAGGATGACAAAATGAATAAGAAACGAATATTATCTCTGGTCGTGCTGGTCGCATTAGTAAGCGGGTTGACTGGCGCTTGTGCGGCGCCTGCCCCGGCACCAGCGCCCGCGCCGGCGCCTGCCCCAGCACCGGCCCCGACTCCAGCACCAGCCCCGGCAGCGCCAGAAGAGGTTTTTGAGTGGACAGTACAGAACGCCTTCGGGGTTGGGAGCTGGGACAATCTGTCCGGAGACAGAGCCCTAAAGCGGATAGAGGAGATGAGCGAGGGTCGGATAAAGATAAACCACGTTGCTCCGGGCACGATAGTCGCTGCCTTTGAGCAGCTTGATGCTTGTAATGACGGTGTCCTGGACGGTTATATTGCCTGGTCTGGTTATTGGGTAGGTAAAGACACTGCCTTCACCCTGTTCGCCTCCGCTGCCGGTGGTCCTTTCGGTATGGATACCTGGGATCATACGGGATGGATGTTCTTCGGTGACGGTTATGAGTTATATCGGGGGCTTTTTGCCGAGATCGGCTATACGAATGTCATGCCGTTTGTCGTGAAAGGGGAGTTCTCTGAACCCTGTGGCTGGTTCCCAGAGCCACTGGAGAAGTATGAAGACCTCGCCGGGTATAAAATGCGGGTAGCTGGCATGGCCGCTGAGGTCTTTAAAGAGGCGGGCGTGTCAGTAATGACTGTGCCCGGGGGTGAGATACTGCCGAACCTGGAAAAGGGCGTTATTGATGCTTCTGAATACAGCGACCCCCACAGCGACTTGCGGTTGGGCATCGCTGATGTTCTCAAGTATTACCATGCCCCTGGAATACACCAGCCAACCGGGTACGTTGAATTTGTCGTTAATAAAGAACGCTGGGAGGAGCTACCCCAAGACCTGAAGAACCTGGTCGAAGCAGTCTGCGACGAGATGTTGCTGAGAAGCACCTTGGAAGAGTATGTCATGGGCCAGCCAGCTATGATAGAGCTGGTGACAAAGTATGGTGTTACCTGGATTGAGACCCCAGACGAGATATTGGAGAGCCTTCTGGCAGCCTGGGACAAGGTATCCACCGCGGAAGCCGCCAAGAACCCCCGCTTTGCCAAGATTCTTGAGTCGCAGCGAGCATATGCCGAGAAGATTGTTCCCTACAGGAGAAAGTTCATCAAGGACTATTCCTTTGCTGCTGACTTTTACTGGAAGTAACCGGTTTAAAACACCGGCAAGTGATAGGCTAGTAGGGTTTGCAATAATAACCCTGCTAGCTTATCATAAACGGTAACTGATGTGGCGGCTTCCGACGAACTGAAAAGAAAATGCAACTTTTCAACAGGTTAAAACTGTGGCAGCGAGTAAGGAGGTAAAGCGTTGCATCTTTTTTTGAAATCTGTTGATAAGGTGAGTGAGGTGGCCGGCAAGTTTTTTGCCTGGCTTATTATCTTTCTGGTTGCGGGGTTAATGTACGAGGTTATAGCCAGGTATGCTTTTAACGCCCCGACGATATGGGCTTATGATATCACCTACATGATTTATGGGGCCCATTTTATGATGGGTGCCGCTTACCTCCTTTACGCCAAGGGATACGTAAGGATAGACGTCTTTCACCGGCTCCTGCCACCACGTTGGCAGGGAGGCGTTGATGCCTGTCTTTTCCTGGTATTGTTTTTCCCGGTTATGGTCGTGTTGTTGGTACGCGGCATAGACTATGTCGCCTTTTCCTGGTCACTGAAGGAGACGAGTACGGCTGGCGCCTGGAGTCCACCCCTTTATCCCTTAAAGACGGTATTGCCGATAGGGATTTTTTTGCTAATGCTTCAGGGGGTGGCCGAATTTATTCGCAGCCTGGGCATGGCGATAAGGGGGAAAGAGTATGGAGCCTGAAACTCTCTCCCTATTGATGTTTGTCGCCGTTATGATAGGCATCTTTTCCGGGTTTCACGTTGCTTTTGTCCTGGCTGGTATTGGGCTGATATTTGGCTATATTGGCTGGGGGCAAGTCGTTTTCAGCCAGATGGTCTCCCGTACGGCCTGGGTAATGATGAATGATGCCCTACCTGCTGTCCCGCTGTTTGTCTTTATGGGATGTATCATGGAGCGGGCGGGCATTGCCGAAAGGGCTTTTGGCATCTTACAAGTGGCTTTTGGACCGCTAAGAGGGTCAATAGCCCTGGCCACGGTTTTCCTGTGTACCCTGTTTGCCGCCGGCACCGGGATAGTTGGTGCCCCGGTTACAGTGATGAGTTTGCTGGCTCTCCCGGCTATGATGAGGCGGAAATATGACGTACCATTAGCCACCGGCAGCATCCTAGCCGGCGGGACTCTAGGTATCCTTATCCCACCGAGCATAATGCTAATTTTATACGGACCTCTAGCTGGTCTATCGGTAGCAAGGCTGTTTACCGCTGGCATAGTGCCCGGCTTAGTGC
>CP070645.1:1183526-1190321 GCA_020354275.1 Dehalococcoidales bacterium | reverse complement strand
ATCCCGGTCATAGAGAGGATTGCTGTCGAGGTCTCGCTTCCACTGAGCGTGGACACCTACAAGCTTGAGGTAGCAGAGCTGGCACTGAAAGCCGGGGCGGTAATAATAAACGACCAGTGGGGTCTGAAACAGGACCCCCGCCTGGCGGAACTGGCGGCAGTAAAAGGCGTTCCCCTTATCCTGATGAGTAACCAGCGGGACAAAGGTGGTTATGATGCCGGTACCCAGCGTGATACCGCCTACTATGATGATGTGATGGCTGAAGTTATCTCATCATTAAAGAAAAGCCTGGAGCAAGCACTGGAGGTGGGTGTACCGGAGGAGAATATCATTCTGGACCCCGGGATCGGGTTTGGCAAGACCTGGCAGCAAGACCTGGAAATCATACGCCGGTTAAAAGAACTGGAGGAACTGGGAAGACCCGTTCTGGTCGGGCCATCGCGGAAGTCATTAATCAAGATGGTGCTGGACCTGCCGGCCGATGACCGTGTTGAGGGTACCGCGGCTACTGTGGCCATTAGCATCGCCAACGGGGCCGATATTGTGCGGGTTCATGATGTAAAGCAGATGGTCAGGGTCTGCCGCATGACCGATGCCCTTGTCCGTAGCTAGTTCAGTGTTTCCCTGTTTCCAATTTCACCAGATCACTGTAAGCCGCCACCAGCTTTCCTGTTGTCTGTCCAGATACACCCATTCCTATTGGCTTTCCATCCACCTCAGTAAGAGGCATAATTTCCATGATAGAGTTGGTCAGAAAGGCTTCCTCAGCCTGAAAAAGCTCATCCGGCTCGATATTATCTTCAACAGAAGTAATGCCCGATTGGGGGGCTAGCTCCAAGATTGCCTCTCTGGTAATCCCGGGGAGAATGCCGCTGTCCCTGGCTGGAGTCCTGAGCAGGCTACCAGTAACCAGGAAGATATTGCTCGTACTGGCCTCGGTCAGGAAACCCTTATCATTAAGCAAGATGGCCTCGTCAGCACCGGCAGCCCTGGCCTGCTGCCTGGCCAACAAGCTCTCCAGGTAGCAGGACGATTTGATTTGAGAAAGCGGTGACTGGCTGTTACGGCGTATAGTCGAGGTGATTGTTTTGAATCCTTTATGGTATATAGGTGGTGGGTAAGGTTGGTATGCTTCCGCCATTACCAGGACGGTGGGTTCGTCACAGCTTCCGGGGTCGGGCACCATTCCCCCTTCCCCGATAGAGACGGTGACCCGGATACGAGCGTCGCTGAGGTTATTGGCCTGGGTGACATCGGTTACGGCACTTCTCAGGTCAACTCCGGCTATGTTGAAACCAAGCATTTCTATGGAATCTGACAGGCGTTCCAGATGCCTTTCCAGGCGGAAAACCTGGCCGTTATAAGCGCGCATGGTCTCAAAAAGGCCGTAGCCGTAGAGGAAACCGTAGTCCAGGACAGATATACTGGCCTGACTGCGTGGTAATAAAGAACCATTCAGGAAAATAATATTATTCATCAGGCGGCTCCTCGGGCCACTCTGGACTTGAGAAGATAAGGAAATTCAGTAAAACGCTGTGCCCCACATCTGTCATTATTGATTCTGGGTGGAACTGCACACCCTCGACAACATAGTCCCTGTGGCGGATGCCCATGATGGACTGGTCGCTGGTCATGGCGGTCAATTCCAGCACGGGCGGTAAGTCGCCCTGCCGTAGCACCAGGGAGTGGTAGCGTCCCGCCTCAAAGGGATTGGGCAGCCCCTTGTATATCGTCCTGCCATCGTGGTAGACCAGAGAACTCTTACCATGTGTAGGGATGGACGCTTGGACAACCATGCCGCCATAGACATGACCTATGCATTGGTGCCCCAGGCAGACGCCGAGGATGGGAATGGCACCGGCGAAGTGCCGGACAACATCATTGGAAATGCCGGCTTCAAGCGGGGTGCACGGTCCCGGGGAGATGATGATATGCGAAGGGTGCATTTCCTCAATCTCTGCCAGGGTAATCCGGTCATTGCGGTAGACCAAAGGTTCCCAGCCCAGCTCTCCAATGTACTGGGCAAGGTTGTAGACGAAAGAGTCGTAGTTGTCGATGATTAATACCATAGTTTACCAGCCCTGCTTGGTGGTCGTGTTAAGGGCGTCAATAAGGGCTTTGCCCTTGACCATCGTTTCCTGATACTCGGCCTCGGGATCGGAATCGTAGACAACGGCACCGCCGACCTGAAAATAAGCCTTCTTCCCTTTTACTATAAAAGTACGGATGGCGATATTTAGATCAATGTTGCCGTCAAAGCTTAAATAGCCAATACTGCCGGTATATACACTCCTTCTGGTGGGCTCCAATTCGGCTATGATTTCCATAGAGCGTACCTTGGGTGCCCCCGTTATCGATCCGCCGGGGAAGGTGGCTTTAAGTAGATCAATACCGTTTTTATCCTCTCTTAACCTCCCCTCTACGGTAGAGGTAAGGTGGAAGACGGTAGGAAATACCTCCAGAATGGCCAGTTCGGTCACTTTTACCGTGCCGTAACGGCAAACACGCCCCAGGTCATTCCTTTCCAGGTCGACAATCATAACATTCTCGGCACGGTCCTTTTCACTATTAAGCAGCTCATTGGCCTGTCTTTCGTCTTCATCCGGTGTCTTCCCTCGCGGGCGGGTGCCTTTAATGGGCCGTGTCTCCACCCGGTCCCCCTGGACACGGAGGAACCTCTCCGGTGAAGCACTCACCACAGTAACTCCATCGAAATCCAGGTAGCAGGCAAAGGGTGCCGGGTTGATCTGCCTTAAGCTCCAGTATAATTCATATGGAGTAATTGATAGTTCGGTTTCGAAGCGTTGAGAAAGGTTTACTTCAAATATGTCCCCAGCTATTATATACTGTCTGGCTTTCTCCACGGCGTCAACATATTCCTGGTGGGTAAAACCTCCTGCAAGGTTCACTCGCCCTGCCGGGGAAGGTACTCGCTGTGGCAATGACTCTACTTCAAAGGCTGATGCACCTGCCAGGCAGCTCTTGACTTCATCTAAACGCCTTCTGGCGCGGGTCAACCTTTCACCCTCTTCCTGTTTAGGAAAGCCTGTTGATATGATATAAGCCTTGCCCTGCAGGTTATCGAAGGCTATAACAAGGTCGTAAAAACCGAGATAACACTCGGGCAGTTCTAGATCATCAATAGGTGTGCGGGGAAGCCGTTCGATAAAATGACAGAGGTCATAGCTGAAGTAACCCACCGCTCCGCCAGTGAATGGCACCGGTAGCGAACACGGCTCCAGCCGGTATTTACTGAGTAGAATATTGACGATATCAAAGGGGTTGCCGCTAAATCTGTTCTTTTCATTTCCTTGAGTAATAACGATATCACTACCGTGAGAACTGAGCGTAAGGAAAGGGTCACTGCCGATGAACGAATAGCGTCCCAGTTTATGGGCGTCCATTCCGCTGTCGAGGAAGAAAACATGTTTATCGTCCCTTAGGAGCGTAAAGACTTCAAATGGTGATAATCTTGTGTCCAGTTGTTCTATCAGCGGTGAGCCAGATTCTTTGACCATGGATTAATATCCTGCCGGGGGTGCCGTCCTATCAGTAGTTACTTGAATCATACAACCAGGGAGAAGCCTGCGTCAAAGTGTTTAATGGAAACGGCCACTCTTATTTAGCAAGCGCATGGTGAGTCAGGGATGTCATTTGCCCAGCCGGTTAGGCTTGGCGAAGGCTCCTGACGATCTCACGTAGTCCCGGTCTTTTCCCATACATTAGTATATAGGTTCGGAAAGCCCTGGTAACCAGGAACAAAACCCCGATAATAGAGAACACCAAAACCGCCATGCTGGCCACCAGTTCCCAGGCAGAAATATCGCTAACACCCAGCCTCAGCATTACTGCTACAGGGGCCGTAATCGGGAAAATAGTCAGTGCTACCCATATAGGGCTGTTGGGGAATAGAAAAAGTAAAGATGAAAACCAGAGGGGGACAAAAGCGAGAAGCGTGTAGATCATGGCTAGCTGTTGTCCTTCACGAGCGTTAGGACTGATAGCGCCGGTGCCGGTCGATAGTGCGGCGAACAGTGAATAGCCCAGAATAAAATAGACTATTCCCAGAATGAGGAAGTTAGCCGGCAGCTGTATCATGCTGATAAAGCCGCCGAAAGTGGATGAGGCCAGTTTCAACAGGAGTGGTGCTGATGCCAACCAGACGGCTACCTGCACCAGGCCGGCGACACCCAGCCCCAGTACCTTGCCAATAATCAGTTGTCGGGGGGAAACGGAGGAGAGCAATACCTCGATAAGACGGCTTTCCTTTTCATCTCCCAGTCCTTGCACCAGATAATTGGAAGAGAATACCAGCGAAAAAGCCAACAGAAGGCTGAAAATACCCGGGATGATAACATTTCCAAATCCACCCTGGTCGCTGGCCACCTCACCCGTTTCGGTAAGTCTGGTCACTACTAAATATGGCGGGGTTTCTATCCGGTATATCATTTCGAAATGCACTTTCCCTGATAGCAGATTACTGGTGAGGAAGTTTTTAATAGCGGTGGCGATTGGTTGGGGGGTTTCGAGCTCTTTCTCTAGGGTATAACGGTAAATTACTCCGGTTGAGATATAATCTGAGGTAATAACGAAATACTCGGAAACCTCGCCGTTGGTCAGGGCTGCCGTAACATCTTCAGTTGCATTGAAGCTGACCAGTTCTATAGTGCCCTGAGAAGCATGCTGGTCGAACCCGCCGGCTTCATCAACATAACCGATAGTGATCGTTTCTATGACCGCTGGTTTGCTGATTGTTGATACGAGCTGGAAAACTCCTATGGCCAGGAGGGCTAAGGCTGGCACGATAAGGGTCATTATGATGAACCCCTTCCTGTTTATCGTATGAACGAGTTCGTGCCTGAATATTAGTAACGTCTTATTCACTGCCCTTCTTCTACCACTTGAAGGAATATCTCATGTAGGGAAGGAGTGGATACCTCAAACCGGTTGACGTTTTTCCCCTGGCTGATTAATTGCTCCAGTACCTGCTGGGGTGCGGTTTTCCCATCTAGGAGCAGCTCCGTATAGTTGCCATAGTCCCGTTTTCCAGTTACACCGGTCAGTTCACCCGGGTCTCCTTCGAGTTCCAGAAAGATGGAATTATTGCGGAACCTGGATTTGATTTCAGATAACTCGCCATAAAGGACATTACGTCCATGGTTTATCATCAATATCCGGTCGCAGAGCTCTTCCACCTCGTTCATTCTGTGAGTGCTTAATATTATTGCTCTGCCCTCATTTCTCAGTTCAAGGACTATTTCTTTGAGCAATTCAGTATTCACGGGATCCAGGTTGGCAAAAGGCTCGTCCAGGATAATCAGGCTGGGGTCGTGTATGATAGCGGTTAAAAACTGGATAATCTGCCCCATACCACGGCTCAGTTCCTCTATCTTTTTTTTAGCATGGGGTAGCATTTCTACGCGATTAAGCAGGTGTTCAGTTTTTTCCCTGGCTATTGTAGGGCTGATACCCTTGAGCGAAGCCAGGTAACTTAATGATTGGAGTACGTTCAGTTTTTTATAGAGGCCCCTTTCCTCGGGCAGGTAGCCAATCTTGTCTTTGCTATCTTCACTTAAGTTTTTTCCCAGGATGCTTATCTCGCCTGAGTCGGGTTTGATAATGTCCATCATCATCCTGATGGTAGTCGTCTTACCGGCACCATTAGGGCCGATTAAACCAAATATCTCGCCAGGCATCACGCTGAAAGATAAGTTATCAACCACCTTGTTAGTGTTGAAGGTTTTGCTTATGTTGGAAATTAATGCCGTGCTCTTTTTCCCGTCGTTCTCCATCATATCCTGCTTTCTGGTTCATATTATGGTATAAGCATGAGTTAATCGGTGCATAACACCATAGAGGGACCACTGAAATACCGGAATGATTGTCTGCTATCCCTACCTGTTAATAGCCACCGTATCCGGAGACTATCATTTCTCTTTATCTAAATCACTAACGTCATTCCATATTTACAGAAGACCGGGCTTATTAATACAGCTGTTTTAAGCAGGCTTGAAAATAGCTAGCCTGTATATTAACTCTAATCGGGGTGCGGTACCGTTTGGTTATTGTTATAATGGTGGCCTTTCTCCCGGTGGTGCCGGCTCGAATGCACCCGGTTTCTCAGTCAGGATTGTCCTCAGGATAGCCTTGTACGCCATATCAAAGCCATCAGCCCTTGCCTGGAGTCTTGTTTCTTGTGTTTTTGGCCCGGGTCTGGGTTGCAGCGTTTCCTTTGTCCACTGCCAGGCAAGGTTTATTATGTGTATTTGCACCTGTGGATCCAGCATATAATCACCTCCTCGGAAAGATTATATCAGTACTGAGGGGCAAGTAAAAGAGATAAAGACCTTTAATAATGCCTGAAAATAGCCAAAAACACCTAATATCTAATGGTAATCGACCGTAATCAAAGGTAATATATCGTTTGGTTTATACTCACACTGGTACTTACTTTATGATTCGATATTTACCTTCCACTGTTTTCTCATCGGTTGAGTTTTGTCCTGTCTTACTCGGGATCTTTCTGTAACTCCGTGTGAACCACAACAGTAGGGAGATGCCGATGATTATCGCAATGGCGTCATCAAACCATCCGATGACTGGAAACCAATCCGGCCGAAGGTCGATTGGCAGCAGTACATACAGAAACGGCAGGAAAGCAACAATTTTCTTGATTAACGGAGCACGGGGGTCTTTCAGGAATTGCCATGTATGTCTCAACAACGTATCTTCACCTCTTACCGTTTCAGCTTTGCTTCAGCTCCTGTATCTCGCTTTCTACTTCCTTCAGTTCTT
>CP070645.1:1179698-1183426 GCA_020354275.1 Dehalococcoidales bacterium | reverse complement strand
TTGGTTTTCAGTTGCCTGGCCAGGTAGGGGTTGTTGAACCATATCACCCTGACGTTACCGGTCTCATCGCCCACGATTGCCTCGGTGCTGCGTCGTCCGCCCGGTCTGGTCTCCTGGGTCTGCCATATGTTGGCCACAACGGTCTCTTCCTGCCCTTCGGTTATCTCTGAGATTGGTTTCCTCTGGCTGTAATCTAGGTGGCGGTTTGGGAAGAAGTACAGCAGGTCGCGGACCGTATTTACTCCCAGCTTGTGAAATCTGGTAGCCAGGCTGGAGTTGATGCCCTTAACGACGGTTATCGGTGAGTCAATGGACTGCCCGACCGGTCTCTGCTGAACTCTCGTTCTTTTCACAGGCTGCTTCGTTGATGGTGCCGGCCGTGGCTTATTTTGTGTTATCTGGCTGTTCTCCAGTTCGGTCAGGAAACCGAGTACGTTTTCCACCCACTGCTG
Source organism: Dehalococcoidales bacterium (assembly GCA_020354275.1). Lineage (GTDB taxonomy): Bacteria > Chloroflexota > Dehalococcoidia > Dehalococcoidales > UBA2162. Next base: position 1,182,974 of record CP070645.1, on the reverse strand, counting down.
ACGCTGCTCTCTAGTCAGTGTGGCATATTTAGGGTTGTCCAGGTGAAGGCGGCGAAAGCGGTTGAGGGTTCTGGGTATGGTGATAGACTCGATGGCTTCACCGGCCCATTTTTGTAGGAAACGGTCCAGGCCGCCGATTACGGCTGAGTCTGAATAACCCTTGTTATCCTCGAGCTCTAGTACCTTGCGCAGTTGCTCAGCATTTTGTATCAATATACTGCCCCACGTTATTTATTCTAATTTGTCGCCGAGTACGGTTACCACCAGAATACCGGGGCCGGTATGGGTACCGATTACCGGCGTTGTCCTTGAGCGGTAAATTTGCTCCTTGGGGAATCTTGAAGAAAGGCGTTCGACCAGGTTATCTGCCTCATCCGGGCAGGAAGCGTCTTCTACTGCTATCCCCTCGATATTGGCATATTCCATGACAAAGTTTACCAGGTTGTCAATTGCCCGGGCCCTGGAACGCGTTCTGCCCGCCGGTTCAATCTCGCCATCATTTATAGTGATAAGGGGGTTGATCTTTAGTATTGAACCCAGCAGGGCGCTTGCCCGGCCGATGCGGCCACCCCTCTTCAGGTATTCCAGGGTATCAAAGGCAGCGCGCATGTTTACTCGAGACCTGTTGCGGAGGGCGATGTCCCGGACCTCATCAAGGCTGGCCCCGGCCTGGGCTGCCCTGGCGGCGGTGATAGCTATAAAACCCTGTGCCATAACCGCCCATTCTGAATCAATAACCTCTACCCGGCATTTGTTCCTCATCAGCTTAATACTTTGCGATGCCACTTCATTAGTGGCGCTGAGTTTGGCGCTGAGGGTAATTACCAGGATTTCATCCGTTTCTTCTGCCAGTTTATCGTATATTTCGGTGAAGGCAACCTGTGACGGTACCGAGGTAACGGGCAAAGTTTTACTTTTCACTAAACGTTGGTAGAACTGCTCCGTGGTCATGTCTACGCCGTCACGATATGTTTCTCTGCCGAAGGTGACATTCAACGGCACTACGCTGATCCCCAGTTCCTGCACCACCTGGGTCGGCAGGTCCGAAACACTGTCAGTGACGATGCGAACCGTCATCGGGGCCTTCTTCTGTGCTCCCGGTTATTTCCTTTCAGCCTCCAGAATAGTTATCGCCAGTGCACCGGGACCGGCATGTGTCCCCAGCACCGGACTGACCGTTGACCGGTAGATGTTATCTTTGGGGTAAATCGCGCCAAGGCGGTCTGTTAGTTTATCAGCTTCATCGGGCAGGGTAGTGTGCTCTACGGCCATTTCCTCGATGTTGGCAAAGCCGGTGGCGAAATTGTATAGGTAGTCTATGCTGGCTGCTTGAGACCGGAACCTGGTTAGCGGGGCTAGCTCACCTTCTTTGACACTGAGTAGCTGTTTTACAGATAAAAGTGAACCGAGTAGTTCTTTTGCCTTACCGATACGGCCTCCCTTGGCCAGGTATTTGAGGGTATCTAGACAGACGACAAAATGCGAACGGGACATTGCCTGCCGCACCCAGCTGGACAGTTCATCCAGTTTTGCTCCATTCTGGGCACGTTTGGCGGCGGCAATGACAATCAGCCCCAGCCCCATCCCCACGGTCAACGAGTCGATTACCTCTATGCGGCACTTCTTCGTAATTAGACTCTTGGCATTGAGGGCCGATTCATAGGTACCGCTCATTTTAGAGGAAAGGGTGACGGCCAATATCTCCTCCGTCTCTTCGGCCAGCTTGTCGTAGATATCGGCGAAGATGCTGGGAGCGGGCTGCGTGGTAGTGGGCCAGACCGAATCGTGTATCAACCGGTGGTAGAATTCGTCCGTGGTTATGGTAACCCGGTCCAGGAACGATTCGTGACCGAAAATTACGGTTAGCGGTACTACTGTAATCCCCAGCCCTTCGGCGACGTCACTGGTAATATCAGAAAGGCTATCGGTGACAATCTTAACTGTCATGGTTTAAATACCTCCATGGCTTCTTCAATAACCTGATTATAAACCTTTATTGCTAACTCCTGGTACTTTAACGGGCAGTTACTCTATAGAGACGATATAATTATAATAGGGTTGACCACCCCGTATTACTTCGACCTGTAGTTGAGGGTGCTGCTCTCGGATTTGAGCACTGACCTGCTCTGCCTGAGCAGGTTTGGTGCCCGCGCCGTAATAGATGGTGATTATTTCACTTCTTTCCAAGTCTATCTTGGCCAGAATCTTAGTAAGGACATCAATAGCATTATTACCGGCTGCCAGCAGGTCCCCGTCCAGTAGACCGATAGTCTGTTTCTTCTTAATGCTAAGGCCATTAAGTTGTGTTGAACGTACCGCCTGGGTTATTTCAATTGTCTTTACCGTTGATGTCGCTTCTTTCATCAGCTCTGTGTTTGTTTCAAAATCAGCCTCGTAATCAAAAGTCAGCAAGGCAGCTATGCCCTGTGGGGCAGATACCGTAGGCACCACTGCGACTCTTTTATCAGTCAGCGGTTGAACCTGCTCTGCGGTGTGCACGATATTCTTATTGTTGGGTAAGAGTATGACCTTGTCTGAAGCTACTGCCCTGACTGCCTGGAGTAAATCCTTGGTACTGGGATTCATTGTCTGGCCCCCGGGGACAATATGGGTTGCCCCTAGACTGGTAAAGACATCGGACAGGCCATCACCGGAGACAACGGCGACAGTAGCTATGTCAACTGTTAATGACCTTTCCTTTTGCATTTCCAGGAAGTCCTGGTGTTGTTCATCCATATTCCGTATATTTACCTGATGCATGGTGCCCAGTGAAGTGGCATAGTTAATAATGGCCCCCGGTTTTTCGGTATGAATATGTACTCTGATGGTATTTTCGTCACCGACCACAATTAGGGATTGTCCTTTTTTCTTAAGTCTTGTTCTAACCACGTCGGGATTAAGGTCTTCTCCTTTGAGTAAGAACTCAGTGCAGTATCCGAAAGGTACTTCATCAACAGATGGTATTTGCGGCAATTTACCCATCTGCGGGATGTTGCTGGCAATTATCTGGGGTTTACGGAACTGCATCTGTTCTGCCTCACCCCTGAGGTAGCGGAGGGCACCCTCCAGAATGGTATAAAGACCTTGTCCTCCGGCATCAACTACCCCTGCCTCCCTCAGTACCGGCAGAAGGGAAGGGGTATTGGCTACCGACTCATTGGCCGCGTTTACCGCCGCTTCCATGACTGATAATATGTCGTTGTCTTCGCTGGCTGCCTGGGTTTTACTGGCTGCCGAGGCTTCCTTAACTACAGTAAGAATGGTGCCCTCTACAGG
>CP070645.1:1167999-1179598 GCA_020354275.1 Dehalococcoidales bacterium | reverse complement strand
CGGGTGGACCTGAATTCGTCCATCATAAACTTCCGCCCTTCTTTACCCATGGAAGGGCGGCTTTGAAACCCCAGGAATGCCCTTACCTTCTGGAATTTGAGTGTCATCCACTTAAATATTCCCACGGCTTTCTCCCTGTTTAAATATGATATGGTTTGTCTGGTATTCCTCTGCTTAACCGGTGGTGGAATATTATAGTGCCTTGGCTTTATTACCGTCAATACTTTTAGCATGGTTCCTATCTATCAACTATCCCCGAAAGAACGGCTGATTGCAGCGGAACAGAAAGGGTTTAATGGCTGCATCTTTACATCAACAGGAGTATGTGATTGACAACCGATTGCCGTATATATACTATTCGGGGCAACAGCAATGAGGGATGGGATGCCTCATTGCCAGTTGAAATGGTAAATCCTGATCAAGGAGGTAGACGGTAATGAAGAAACGACTGTTATTTATATCCATAGCAGTCCTGGCTATGCTGCTGCTGGCCGGCTGTGCTGCCGGTATGAATCCAACGGTAGGTGTGCCGGATGTTGAAGGAAAAAGCGTAGGTTTCTGGTCGGGTCTGTGGCACGGTGTTATTTCACCGGTTACCTTTTTTATTTCGCTGTTTACAGATAACGTCAATATCTACGAGGTGTATAACTGCGGCAACTGGTACGACTTCGGTTTCATGTTCGGCGTCAGCATTATCTTCGGCGGCGGGGCACGTGGGGTGAGGCGGAAGTCGAAATAAATACCATTTGAAACGCGTAGTTCAGGGGTTTGGCCGTATATGTCGGTGGGGGTTATCTTTATTACGAAACTCGTTGGTGGCGAAATCTGGGTGCAATTACTCCGGTATTTGCATGATTACCATGTGGTTTATCCTCCTTTAAAGTAATGTACAATGGCCAGAAAAATATCGCCTGGAATTATTAGTACGCCCAATTTACAGTGATTGGGAACCTCAGCTTCATGGATCAACTTCGCCCCCCTGTCTAATGCGAGTGACAAGGATTTATCATAATCATCAACTGCGACATAATTTTTAACGTGTGGGGGTACACCTTCTCTTTCCATTTCAGAATTTCTCTGTACAATATTCATTATTGGTGTTTCATTTTTTAGTTTGCTGTTACCGGTGCCTGGAAGAGTGGATTATTGACACCCCATGTTATGTATTTTGACAAATTTTGCCTGATTGCCTAATATTTCCATAATTCAATGAATTCAATGCAGGAGGTAAGGAAAATGGCAATGGCTCTTGAGGGTGTAAAGGTCATCGATTGCTCACAGGTAGCTGCCGTACCGATGTGTGCCCGTTTACTCGGTGACTTTGGGGCAGACGTCATCCATATCGAGAATCCTGTCACAGGTGATTACTGGCGGCATTTCACAGAAGCTCAGAAGGAAATGGGTGTTGGCTGGCCGAATGATTTCGACTTCAACTGGGAAAACTATAACCGTAACAAGAGGAGCTGTACCGTCGATCTTTCTTCAGCAAGTGGACGTGCTATCATGCACAAGATGCTGGAGAGTGCTGATGTATTTGTCAGCAACCTGCGGTCATTTGAGTTAGATAGGTTTGAACTGGATTACGAGACCCTGAAGAAGATAAACCCGCGTATTATCTTTGGCAATATCACCGGCTATGGTAAAAAGGGACCAGATAAGGATGTTCCGGCGTATGACACCACCGCTTTCTGGGCACGCTCCAGTTTCCCTTACCTGATGTCCATGCCCGGTGTTCCCTGCATCGGTTACCGGGTGGGCATGGGCGACAACGTGGCCGGGATGGCTTTTGCTTTCGGCATTATGCAAGCCCTTTATGTAAGAGAGAGGACCGGTATAGGCCAGGAGGTAGACGTTTCGTTATTGCACTGCGGTCTATACCAGATATCTTATGATGTTTCCGCGGCGTTAATCACCGGACTGGATGTCGCTGACCTGCGGGCACCTGATCCTCCGATAGAACTGCAGATGAAGGCACAGCAGGCAATTATGGAGGTTATGGCTTTCTACAGCGATAGGATGCAAATAATGAGCCCGCTGGGCGGCATGTATCTGACCAAGGATGGCAGGCAACTGGCCTTTACTATACTGCAACCGGACCGGTACTGGGGGAGGTTCTGCCGGGCACTGGGGCGGGACGACCTTGCTGACCACCCCAAATACCAGACAAGGGAAGGGCGTTCTGAGGACACCCCTCAATTACGGCAAATATTCCAGGACATATTTGTAACCAAGACCTATGATGAGTGGCGTCCCCTGCTGGAGGGTATACCATATGCCCCCCGTCAGACTCTGAAGGAGGCTGTCAACGATGTCCAGGCCAGGGAGAGCGGCTGTTTTGTAGCCTACGACCATCCCCAGCAGGGGCGTATCGAGCAGGTGGAGAACCCGGTGATGATGAGCGAGACTCCCCCGTCGGTCCGTATGCCGGCTCCGGAGTTCGGTCAACATACAGAAGAGGTCCTGCTGGAGTACGGATATAGCTGGGAGGATATTGGCCGGTTCAAAGAAGAAGGCACCATCGCCTAAAAACTATATAGTTATTAAGGAAGCCGGTTTCGTTACTTCAGCTTGAGGACCATCGGTCTTTCGTGGAACTCGTGGGTGGGGCGGCCACCGGCTAACGCCGTTCGGACGGCGGCCATTACCTGGGGTGGTGAGTTGCCCTGGGCCCACCCGGGGAGTTCAGCACCTGTGCTTTCAACAGGCACCGGCTCGAAGCCTATGTTAGAATAGCTTGTCCACGGTAGATTACCTGCCCAGACAGCAAACTCGAACAGGCCATCTGGTGCCCCTGAACCGACTACGACGGCAAAGTCGTGGTCCCTTGCCCAGCGTACAGACTCCTGGCACAGTGCCGTACCGATACCCTGGCTACGGTACTCAGGTGCTTCTGTCACGAAGCTGCGGCGTCCGGACTCTTGGAGCTCTTTGATCATCTGTTCAACTTCGGTTCTGGAGAGGAAGACCCCATCGAGCTTGCTGATGTCGGTGTAGGTGCGGTCGATGTCCCAATCAGACTGGTATGCCAGCCAAAGGACACGCTGAAGCAGTTCGTCATGATGGGTATCCCTGGTACGGCCCACATGGAAGCAGGCATGGCACCACGCCGGCGTCGGCAGATGAAATTCGCCGGTCCGTACCTTTTCGGCCCAATGGGGACGGTTCCAGTCTGGCCAGATCTCCCAGAGGTCGTCTGGCTCTGTGATGCGGTAGCCATGAAGCTGGGCCACACATTTCTCCTGTTCCCACGCACCCATCCCGATAGTACCCTGCCTGGTAAACAGCCTGGCTATCGCTTCTCTATCAGGCCAGCAGCGTAGCGGCACGCGGTCTATTTCATCGGCAGTTATAGGACGGATAGTGATTTCCATATGACGCATGTTTCTCTACTTGATCCCGGCGTATTTCATTGATTCTACTAGATTATATCACTATTGAAAGGTATTTATAACCCTTTCGGTTTTTCCTAATGCATATGGGAAGATAAACAGCCAAGGGTTATGGCCGGTGCACCAACCATAACCCTTCCTGTGATTAAAACCATATTAATGGCTAACCTTTAGCCTTGACCTTCGCGTTGCAGAAGCTCTTAGCTAATACGCCAGCTATAGCTATACTAGGCCCGTTCTCCTTGTTACATCATGCCCTGACCGACGGCGCCTGTAACGCCTGGCATCCTCCGCCAGCGACCATACCCGGATAACTGGTGGATTTCATCAAGAGCTTTGGCCACCAGTTCTCGCTGGTAGATACTGTCGCCAAAGGCGTTGTCGTCTACCCAGACCCGTTTGAAGTAGAGGTGCATGTCGTGGTCCCAGGTGAAGCCTATGCCCCCGTGCATCTGGATCCCCTCGGCGACAACTTTCTTGCAGGTATCCCCGCAGAAGCTCTTAGCCATGGCCACAGATGTGGCGGTATCGGGGTGGCCCTCCTTGATATTTTCAGCCGCCCATTCCATAAGTGACCTGGAATACTCAAGACCGATGGCCAGGTCAGCAGCTCTGTGCTGTAGCGCCTGGAAGCTGCCGATAACGACGCCGAAGGCTACCCTCTCTTTCAGGTATTCTACGGTCATCTCGAATGCCCTCTCGCCGGCGCCTACCATCTCGGCACACAGCGCTGCGGTGGTATGAAGCTCGATATACTTCATTATTGGCCAGCCCTGATGGAGTTCGCCGAGGATGTTCTTTTCCGGTATGGGCACATTCATGAAGGTCACTTCATATAGCTTCCTGGTTTCATCCATGGTCTTAAGCGGTGTAGCCAGCATCCCCCATACCTCCCTGGTATCCAGCAGGAAGAGGGTAATTCCTTCTTCCGGGTCTTCCGTGCGCTTGGTGCGGGCGGCGATGAGCATATAATCAGCAGACTTGGCGTCAGGGACAAATAGCTTGGTACCGTTGATGACATAGTTGTCACCCCGACGGTCAGCCCTGACCTTGATACTATCAGCCCACCAGTCTCCGTCATCCTCAAGCGCTGCCATGGTACAGACTGCCTCCCCGCTGCATATCTTGGGAAGGATATCATTCTTTTGCTCATCGGTGCCGAAGGCGAGAATGGGCATGCCGACGTAAAGCAGGGTGGAGATGAAGGGGCTGGGGAATACCTGGCGTCCCATCTCGTCGAGCAGGATCGTCAGGTCCCTGAAGTTCATCCCGGCGCCCCCGTATTCCTCGGGCAGTACCAAGCCCAGCCATCCAACTTCTGCCATCTTTTTCCATAAATCCGCAGAAAAGCCCGTTTCGTCCTCCATCAGCTCTCTGACCCGCGACATGGGGCATTCGTTGGCCAGAAAATCCCGAGCCATGGTCTTGAGCATTTCCTGCTCTTCATTAAGGCCAAATTCTATTGCCATGTTTAGTACTCCTTTCCCTAAATACTGGAGAAAAGTTAGTTCAGGCTGTCTCTGGTGACTACATTCTGGTTCTGGGCAGCCCCAGAAGCCTTTCGGCAATAATACCGCGATTGATCTCCGTAGTACCCGTCTCTATGGTGTTACCACGTGACCTGAGAAAGGTGTACGTCCAGCTACCATCGTCCAGCGCCCGCGGGTCACCCCTCATGTATTGAATGCTGGCGCCTATCATTTCGGCCACCATGTTGGCCTGGCGCTGGTTCTTCTCACGGCGGTATGTACTGGTTATGGACTGTTCATGTCCGGTGAGCTGCCCTTTCATGGCCTTAACGCGCATGCGCTGGGTACTGGCCCTTATCGCCTCGTTCTCGATGGCAAACTGGGCTATTCTCTGCCTGAACAAGGGGTCATCCCAAGCTACCATGTCACGGCGTTTGGTGTTCTTAGCTAGCTCGACGAAGTTGTCCACACCTCCCAGGGTGGTCACGGTTATACCCGCTGCAGCCTCGCCGATGCGCATGCCACCGCCTCTCTCTGCTTCAAGGACGGTCATGGCAACATACCAGCCCTGACCTTCTGCCCCTATCATGTTGCCGTGAGGGATGCGCACGTCATCGAAGAACGTCTCGCTAAACTCGGCATCACCGGTCATCTGCCTTAACGGCTTTACCGAAAACCCCGGGGTTGTGCAATCAAAGACGAAAAAGCTCAGGTTGCGGTGTCTGGGGGCGTTTACGTCTGTTCTCACCGGCACTATACCCCAATCAGCGAATTTTGATGAGCTGGTCCAGACACTCTGTCCATTGACTACCCACTCATCACCATCCCTTACGCCGGTCTTCTGGATGTTGGCCAGGTCCGAACCAGCGTTAGGCTCAGAGAAGCACTCACACCAGCATTCCTCATTGGTCATAATCTTGGGGATCCAGCGCTTCTTTTGCTCCTCGGTGCCATACCGCATGAGGGCGGCTACTGCCAGGTAACCCAGTGTTGCCGCCCCCGGGGGTGTCCCGGTGCGCGCCATTTCCTCACGGATGACTGCCTGCTCCTCCCGTGGGCGTTCGATGCCGCCGTATTCCTTGGGTACGGTGAATCCCGTATAACCGGCATCATAGAGCTTTTTTGACCACTCCTTTCCCGCTGCCTGTCCTTCAGCGGTCCCCCGCGGTGGCGGTACATAGGCAGGGGTACCCCACCCCTCGGGCAGGTTTTCCCTTAGCCAGGTACGAACCTCTTGCCTTAGGGCCTGCAACCTTTCTGATTCTTCAGAAACCATATTTACCCTCCTTTCATAAATAATAACCGAAATTAGTTGGCTTGAAGCCACGCAAGCCACCAGCAATCATCATGAAATATCTCAGGAGAGCTTTCGCTTGCAGATGGTATCTTAGGTTACGTAGAGAGAAATGTCAAGCAGGTGAATGGCGACATTATTCAAGCTAACCGAGTCCTTTACTCCCTACAATGGTGCCTTCCTATCCAGTGCTGCGCCAAGGGCGTCCAGTCTGGCTTGATGCCGTGGTACCCAGAAACTAAAATCTGAATTTCTCTCAAATGTGTCAACAATCCTGCGGCATGCGTTTAATAAAGACATGGCTACAATTTCCACGAACCGCCTGTCATCAATTATCGAGCCCGTTTCTTTCTCGTAACCCTGTTTGATACTCTCCCATGTTGGGCATTCATATACGTGTAAATCTGGCGTATGCCAGGGGATTTTGTGAAGGCAGTCAAAGATGGCGCCCAAATAGATAGTCTCCGTCCCTACATAGCATTCCTCAAAATCAATAAACCCGACAAATCCATTTTCATTCACAATCACATTACCCAGGTTATTGTCGTACTTGTAAAGCGTGCGCTGTTCCTTTAACACATGCGGTAAATGCTTACGTACCGAGTCAATTCTTTCTTTGTATCGCTTCAGCTCAGGTACACTTTCGCAGATTTCGGTAGCACGCTCCATGAAACCTTCGCTAATAAACTCAAGAGTACGTCCGTCATCAAATGCTGATTGATATTCTATGAGGTGTCGCTCAGAGAGTTGAGTATTCGCCAGACGGGCATATCCGGTTCCCATGCCGTTACCGACTTGTTGCAGCCATTCAGAATTGCTACCCGGTTGCTGGTTAAACCTCTCCTCTAATGGGTCACCTTCAAGTTCATCCATGATGATGCAGTCTCCCAAATCACCAAGGAGCCTGGGAGTCACCTTCGATTTCTCAGCGTGACGGAGAAAAAAGACTTCTCTTGATTTACGTTTTGAAGCGCCTGGCTTAATCCTATCGTCATAGTACTTGAGCACCGCCGGACGGTCATTGAAATACCCTCTGACAACCCTATTATTGTTTCCCTGCTTGTAAACTATATCTTCGCAGACACGGAAACGTGTTTCTTGACTGGCAACTTCTCTTGCCCTGTCAAATGCTATATTCAGGTACCGGTCTTTGTTGTCTATCTTTTCCCCCTTTCCGGGTATAACGGGGAATTATTCCCTAGTATCTCATATGGCAGATAATAATTAGCTTTTAGACGTAGTTAATACAGGTTTAAGGTAGGGGTAAATAAACGTGGAGAATTTAATAGTTATATTATAGTGCTTCTCAGCGTCAGAAGTAAATGAAAAAGGAGTAATAGCAGGTTTGATCAGAAGCTTGGGATTAGCCCGGTGATGCTTTTGACAGAATGATGTAAAACGTATATACTCACCCAGAATAATACTTTTGTTTCAACCTATTTTAAGGTGCTGGTTTCCCAGTAAGGAGATGAAGTAAGGAGGGAATTATGGTTTCTAATGAATCAGCCGAAGCCGAGGCGCTGAGAGAGGAAGTCAGGGCGTGGTTGGTCGAGAACCTGCCGGAGAAGTGGGGAACGCCGGAGTATGTAGCTCCGGAACTGCGCAGCGAAGAAGCACGCGAACTCAACAGGTCTTTCTCCAAGAAACTGTATGACGCCGGCTATATCGGGTTCGGCCTGCCTAAAGAGTATGGTGGAGTAGAGCGTCCCGCATGGGAACGGGCTATTATCCGCGAAGAGCTGGCACGCCGCGGGACACCGCCAACAAATGCCGGTCTGGGAAGACTGGTGGTAGAAACATTGATGCAATGGGGTACCGAGGAGCAGAAGAAGAAATATATCCCAGGTATAATAAGCGGTCAGGTAAACTGGATTGAGGGCTTTTCCGAGCCCAATGCCGGTTCTGACTTGGCCAATGTCCAGACCACGGCCGTCAGGGACGGCGATGAGTGGATAATCAACGGGCAGAAATGCTGGACCAGCGGCTGGCAGGGTGGTGAATGGGGCTTTCTATTATGCCGGACAGACCTGAATGCCCCTCGACACCGGAACCTGAGTTTCTTCCTCTTTGACTGCAGTAAACCCGGTTTCAGCCGCGGCCCACTACGTCAGATGACCGGCGATGCCCAGTATGGCGAGTTGTTCTTTGATGACATGCGTGTCCCTCACGAGAACATGGTAGGCGAAGAAGGCAGGGGTTGGTATGTGGCCATGACAACACTGATTGCAGAGAGGGGTGGCGGTCAGGTCGCTGCCGGAAGCGGTGAGACGGGCAGTGGGACGAGGGGTATGCAGATGGTGAGGTCAATCGGTGGTGTTGATAACCTTATTGAGCTGGCCAAGAAAACCAAGCGTTACGGCAAGTCGTTCTGGGATGACAATAACTTCAAACACAGGATAGCGCAGATAGCCATTGAGAACGAGGCGCGGAGAGTATATGGTATCCGCCTGGGCAGTATCATCAGGAGTGGTAAAGCCTCTGGAAACGAAGCTGTAATGACTAAAATGAGCAGCACCGAACAGGGTAAGCGACGGGGAGACATGTTGATGGAAATCATCGGAGCCTACTCCCAGTTGATGAGGGGTGATGAGCGGGCGGTGGATGAAGGCAGCCACGTGCAGAGTATGCTCGGTTCACGGGGTACGACAATATATATGGGCAGCAATGAGATCTGCCGCAACATTCTCTCTGAGAGGGTGCTTGGCCTGCCCAGGGGGAATTAGCAGTAAAAACAGGCTTTCAATTTCAGAAGGGGGAGCAATAAGCTTCCCCTTTGCTTATCTGGTAGGGGGTGGGATTAATAGCTGCAGCCTTTGGGCCGTGGGCTGGAGTAAACCCGTATTAAGGGTTAATCGGTATGAAGAAGATTTGGCGTTGCACGGTATGCAATGACATACACTACGGTAACTGCCCACCGGCAGTCTGTCCGACCTGCCGTGTTAAGAACGCCTATGTTGAGATTGACAAGTCGGAAGCCAGGTTTATCATGGAGTTATGAACACAGAAGAATTGATTGCTGCATGGGTTAGATTTACTGAGGACAATGATTTTGTGCTCAATCCCGATGAAAGCCATGTGAGTACGGTTATCGATGGCCTATTTGCCAATGAAAAGGAATACGGACTGAAACTTTGCCCCTGCCGTTTAAGGGATGGCACCAGAAAGCTTGATTTAGAGCTGATATGTCCCTGCAATTTTAAAACCCAGGATGTCTGGCGGGATGAGGGGCGGTGTTGGTGCGGGTTATTTATTAAACGGGTGTAGGAGTGGCAGGTTGAGAGTATAATTATTAAACAAGTACGGAGAGTGAAAAACTCTCCATGGTGAGATTGGGTTGGATGTAGCTTTAGGGCGGTTTCGAAAGGGGGATGAGAATGCCAAAAAAAGTCCTGATTATTTACGGCACGCGTTACGGGGCGACAGAGAGCACATCGGAAGGAATCGCCAGAGTCCTGCAGGGCGAGAGATTGGACGTTAAGGTGGTCAACGCCAAAAAGGAAAAGGTCAAAGACATTTCTCCATATGACCTAGTCATTGTGGGCAGCGGGATGCAAATGGCCAAGTGGACTGGCGCAGCCGAGAATTTCTTGAAGAAGTTCCAGAAAGAACTGTCGGGTAAGAAGGTGGCTATCTTCGTGTCATCCGGTGCTCAGGCATTACTCGAGTATGAAGAGAAGACGGAAGAAATTGAGAAGGCCAGGAAACAGTATCTCGAAGACAAAGCGACACTGTATAATCTCCATCCTATCTCTATGGTCATGTTTGGAGGGGTATGGGACTATAATAAGATGTTCTTCCTGTTTAGGAAAACCTTAGAGAGTACCAAGCAGGTAATCGAAGGGGCTGGATTCAAAGAAATCAGGCCGGGGTTCTACGACACCCGCGATTGGGAAGTCATCAGGGCCTGGGCCCGGGAAATTGCTGCCAGGGTCTAGGGGATTAGCCGGCTGCCTGGTCTGTCTTTGACAGGCTCATCAGTGAAGTTTTGGTAGCAAAGAGAAACCGCCCATTGACAAAGTCCAGACAACAGGCGGTTTGCCTTTGAAAGCTGGTGCCAGCGGCTGGGTTCAAGCCAGCCGCTTTTGGGGCGCGGTACCGGGACACGTTAGCTTTTATCTTATCGTTAGGTATCTTCTATTGTTTCAGGGTATCTATGCTCTTAAGGGGTTGTCTCCAGTGTCTGTTCGATGCGGTTACAACATGTTGTAACGCCTTTCTCGACAGCTACTCCTAAATATTTCTTGAAATCAATAAATTTACTGACACCGTCTATTACCACATCCGGTACCTGTGAATCCTGTAAAACGAAGCTGTATAAATCCTCGCTGAACTTCTTCCCTGTTTCCTCCTCGGGCATAGATTTAAACAGTGTCGTCATTACCGCCTTCAGGTTGCTGTAGTCTTTTCTTGACTCTTTAAGGTCATTTGTCAGGCTTGACCGCTGGGATTCCAGGCCTTTTATGACGGAGTTTTTGTCATTTATCTGGCCATCGTGTTTCTCTTTTAGCTGCTCTTTCTCCTTGGCCAGGGTATCGGCCAGCTGTTCTTTTTCCTTGGTCAGGGTACCGGCCAGCTGCTCCTTTTCCTTGTCAAGCTTTCTTATTTCGGCACTGTGCTTGTTATTAGACTCGGTAATCTGGGCTTCGTACTTTTCTTTGAGCTGCTCTTTCTCCTTGGTCAGGGTACCGGCCAGCTGCTCCTTTTCCTTGTCGAGTTTTCTTATTTCGGCGCTGTGCTGGTTGTCCGACTCGGTAATCTGGGTTTCATACTTTTCTTTGATCAGTTCTCTCTCTTTGGTGAAGGTATCGACCAGCTCCTCCTTTTCCTTGTCGAGTTTTCTTATTTCTGCCCGGTGCTGGTTATCAGCCTCGGTAATCTGGGTCTCGTATTTTTCCTTAAGCTGTTCTCTCTCTTTGGCAAAGGTATCGGCCAGCAGCTCCTTTTCATCTTCAAGGTCTGTTATCTCTGCCCGGTGCTGGTTGTTGGCCTCGGTAATCTGGTCTTCGTATTTTTCCTTAAGCTGTTCTCTCTCCCTGGCGAAGGTATCGACCAGATCCTCCTGTTCTTTATCGAGTTTCCTTATTTCTGCCCGGTACTGGTTGTCCGACTCGGTAATCTGGTCTTCGTATTTTTCCTTCAGCTGATCTTTCTCCCTGGTCAGGGTATCGGCCAGCAGTTCCTTTTCCTTAGCCAGGGTATCTATTTGGGATTGCAGATTCCTTACTTCTATTCTGTGCTGGTTGTCCGATTCGGTAATCTGGTCTTCGTATTTTTCCTTTAGCTGTTCTTTCTCTCTGGTCAGGGTATCGGCCAGATCCTCTTTTTCTTTATCAATGTTCCTTAGTTCGTTTCTCAACCCGTCTATATCGGATAACCTCTCTGTAAATGCTTCCAGATTAATCTTCGATTCCTTAAGGTCTTCTCCCAATACTGTGGTCAGTTTCTCT
>CP070645.1:1162998-1167899 GCA_020354275.1 Dehalococcoidales bacterium | reverse complement strand
GCCGGGTTATCAGCCCGAGCAGGACTTGTTTATCGCCGAAACGGGTAACAGCTTCGTCGGTTATATGGATATCAACGCCGAACTGCCCATTGGGCGGGTCATCCTCGACTGCTGGGTGCACCCGGAACACCGCCGGAGGGGAATAGCCACCCGGCTACTCAATTCATCAATGAGCCGGGCCAAGCAAATGGGAGCCGAGATAGCCCATATAAACATTCTGGAGAGCAACAAGGTAGCCCAGTTGGCGCTACCCAGGCTGGGATTCAACTATGTCCGCCGGTTCCTGGAACTCAGGCTGGATATGGAAAAAACCCGCTGGCCAGATATGGAGCAGTCACCCCTGCAGTACCGCCACCTCAAGCAAGGGGAAGAAGAGCTGCTGACCGCGGTTCAGAACAGCTCCTTCACCGGCACCTGGGGGTTCAGCCCCAACACCTTGGCAGACATAGTATTCCGTCTCAATATAGGCAGCCGTTCCCCGGAGGATGTAGTCCTGGCCTACGACGGTGACAATGCTATCGGTTATTGCTGGACAGAGACGGCCAGTGACTTAACCTCTAACACTGCCAGAGACATGGGCAGAATCTCAATGATCGGCATAGTCCCGGCTTACCAGGGCCGGGGTTTCGGTAAATGGGTACTGATGGGTGGATTAGCCCAGCTCAAGAAAAGGGGTTTACCGGCCATTGAACTGACTGTAGACAGCCAGAACAAGGCGGCCTGCTCCCTCTACAAATCGGCTGGTTTCAAGGTACGGACAGGCAGTTTCTGGTATGAAAAACCGGTAAACTAGGGCGTAACGGCACAGTAACCGTCGAGTACCAGACGGCACTCCCGGACAATAGCCTCAGCAATATTCGGCCAGCTGTACCGGCTTATCGATGCCCTGGTTACCATAGCAGACTCCGTATCCATGCCCGGCCTGGAGAGTATCAGGGCTATCTTCCGGGCAAGGTTGCCGGGGTCATTATCGTCTACAACAAACCCCGTCTCTCCCTGGCGGATTATGCTTTTCATATCACCGACGTCGGTGGCTACAACCGGCGTGCCACAGGCCAAAGATTCCAGTGTCACCAAACCGAAACTTTCGTAATAGGAGGGTACCACGCAGACATCGGCGGCACTGTAGTAAAGGGGCATCTCTTCCTGTTTCTTGATGCCGGAGAAAGTGACCCGGTCCTTTATACCAAGAGCAAGGGATAACTCTTGCAGTATTTTCACCTCATGCTGGCTGCTTTCATCACCACCGACAATCACCAGTCTGGCCTGCTGACTATTCGGTAATAAAGGTATCGCCTTTAACAACTGCTCAACACCCTTCAAAGGCTCAATACGGCCAACGAACAGGATAACCTTTTCATTTTCCAGGCCCAGCCTTTGCCTGGCTACGTTACGGTCCACCCGGCGAAACAGCTCCATATTCACGCCACAGGGGACAACACTTATCCTCTCCGGTCTGGAGCCGTAATACTGGATGAGATTCTCCTTTTCCTTATCCGTCGGGGCTATAATATGGCAATTTCGGGCCAGCTCTCCCTCGGTCTTAATGCGGAGCTCCGGTTCATCTTCACCGATGCCACCGGCATTCTTGACCGCACCCAACGTATGGAACATGGCGATATGGGGAACACCCCACCACCCCTCCAGATACCGGCCTACCCAGGCGGAAAGCCAGTAGTGACTGAACACCAGGTCATACTCAAGTCCATTCTCTTTACGGAAAGCCTCCAGATTGCAGGCGAAGTCAGGTAGATGGGAATATACCGCCAGTTTATGTATATCGGCATCTTCTCCTGCCTTCAAATGAATCAACCGGGCATTCTCCCCCAGGTCTATTATTATGGGGTCATTGGGGTCGTGGACACGTGTGTAGGCATCAACCACATGCCCCTGCTTGCCCAGCTGCCGGGCTAACTCAACAATGTAGACACTCATACCGCCGGTATCTTTAGACCCCAGAGTCCCTACAGGACAGCTGTGGGCACTGATCATGGCTATCCTTAACCGCCCATCCGACATTAATATTCTCCCCTCATTACTTTCATTGACTGATTGTTATCTGGCACCTGGACAAAGGGATTTCTTTCCCTCCCAGATGGTATTTATAGGCTTCGTCACCTTTGAGGAAGTCAAATACCTTCTTGCCTTCCTCGATACTCTCCTTAATACAGAGAACCTTGCACAGTAGTCCCGCACTCAGGGAGTTGTATCGGGGGTCGTAACCACTGTTGTAAAGGTATATACCGTTATTATAATCAAAAAAGATAATCATTGCCACCGGCAACCCATCCAGCTCCAGTATACCGAGCCTGAGTATCGCCGCCTCAGTCATGGCACCCACCATCGACTTGAAGAATGACTCCATCCGGGCGGTCAGAAAGTCTGCCTTATCCTGCCGGCTTTCGGTAAACATGTTGAAGAAAACACCCAGTGAGCCATGGATGGACTCGCTATCCTTTGCCAGGCGATAGTCCACTTGGCCTGCTTCCGAGAGCCTGCGTAGTTTACGCCGTAGTTCATGGCGCTGTTTTTTATCCAGCATCATCAGGTATTCTTCCCAGGTAGGCGGTAGGTTAACCTCCAGAGAAACATCCTCCGGCTTGCACAACACTTCATAACCGCGGCTCTGAGCTATATTCACCAAAACAGAAAGGGTTATGGAATCTGGTCTCAGGGCCCTCAGGTCCAGCTGGTTGATACCCCTCTGCTGCAAATCGGCCAGCAGCACGTTAAAGAAATCTTCCTCCCTTCCGTAGGCGACCACGAAGTCAAGGTAATCGCACACATTAACACTACCGGCGAATGAAGCCGTCTTCCCATCAATCATCAGCGGGGCAATACCAATAACCGTTTCTCCCTCCTTTACGGCGCGTAGATACAGGTCTGCCCCGGTAGCCAGCTCCTGCCACCATACCTTCAACCATTCGGGGAGCATAAAGACCAGATGCCAGTTCAGGCGGTTACCGTACTCATTCCGGTATAGTGCCAGGCTGTCAAAACTCTCTTCAGTGATGGTATAAGTCATATGGATCCGCTCCGACGGGAAATTGTATCACATTTCATTAAGGGGAGTCACAGAGGAACAACCAATCAGTAAAAACCAGCGAGTGGATTCGAGATATTACATGATTGAAAAACAACATAGAAAGACATAACCATCAGCCAGAACCGTCTGCTTTTTGCCGGGAACAGATTACCGAACACTGCTCACATTCATCGCTGCACGGTTCAATATGTATGGTCACACTGGACTCGGGAAGCTCCCTCTGAATCTCCTCTTCAATCTGGTCACACACCTCATGGGCCTGTTCAAGACTGACATCCCTATTCATCACCAGATGAAGGTCTATGTAGTACTGGCTGCCGGCCCGGCGTGTCCTTAATTCATGATAGCCAACTACCTGCCGGTCGTGCTTCATTAAGGAGGATTTTACAGTCTCCTCCTGTAAGGGAGACAGCTTGGTATCTACCAGTCCTGACAGCGGTTTATGAATGGTATCATAACCTATTTTCAGGATGTAGAGGGCAACACCAATGGCAATTATGGGGTCAATAATATTGATACCTGTGAATTGCACCACGGCCAGGCCTACTAATACCGCCAGGGCAGAATAGACATCAGCGGCAATGTTACGTGCATTGGCCTCCAACGCTACCGAGTTAGTAGCTTTCGATACCTTTATGAGATGGCGAGACAGAAAAATACTGACCGCTATGGAAACTGCCATCACCCCTATCCCCGCTGCCGCCAGTTCTACAACGGAACCTTCTATTATCCGGCGTACCGAGGAGTAAATAATCAACCCGCCGGCGGTAGCAATAAGGACTCCCTGCACAACACCGGCAATGTCTTCCACCTTGCCGTGACCGTAGGGGTGTTCCTCATCAGCAGGCTTGGATGCCATATAAACGGCCGAGACGGTGATGATCCCGGCAAAAAGGTCGAGCAGGCTATCCGCTGCCTGAGCCAGGATACTGATGCTACCGGTTAACCAACTAACAACCAGCTTGATTATTATTAACCCGATGACCGCGCCAATTAATAGTCTGGCAGCCCCCTTCTTGGTTGAAAACAACGATACCTCACCATTTCTTTTTTAATATCCAAAGTTATGCTTTACGGGCAAAAAAAGACCGCAAGACGCCCGGTCCCGCGGTCTCACCTCTCCGCTGCTACTACTGTAGCCCGGCTACATCCTGTTAATTCAGGAATGCCTGCTCCAGACATAGATATTTTAATTTGGCAGCCTGGTGGTGTCAAGAACCGTTCCCGAAATTCCCTTTCCCCTGTCATAGCAGCACCACTGAGTCAGCTAACTCCCTTCCGTCTCATCAACCACCCACTTCAGGTAGTCTTCATTACCCCCCATAATTGGTAAAGCGATTACCTCAGGCACATCATAGCTATGGATTTCTCTAACCACCTCGACAACACCAGGCACAAGTGAAGCCTGGGTCTTGGCCACCAGCAAGACCTCCTCCGCCGAATCTGGCCCACCCTGCCACCAGAAGAACGAGCGTACTACAGGGACAGTGTTTACACAGGCCACCTTCCTCCGTTCAACCAGTGCCCGGGATATACTTTCGGCCTCTTGTTCTGTCCCGGTGGTGATAAAGATGACCACCAGGTCTCTGCTAACCTTCTCGCTGCTCATTATAAACACCCCCCAACGATCTGAGTAATAAGAATCATGCATTTGGACAAAGCAGAATATCAAATGGCATTATATATCAATTATACTGGGCCGATCTTAATGTAGAACTTGTCCGCCTTAGCTCTCAAGGCTGATATAGCTCTCGAAATTGTAACTCACTCCCTTTAATATCCATATATTGACATAAACATAATACGTGAGTATTATCCAATATATATCATACCTCAATAACAACCATTATATGTC
>CP070645.1:1154668-1162898 GCA_020354275.1 Dehalococcoidales bacterium | reverse complement strand
TCAACCACCTCTTCTTCTTCATCCCCATCATCACCATTTACCCCGTCCACAACTCCGTTACCATCTCCTCCATCACCATTGACATCTTCGTCATCCGTAACCACACCGCCGCAGGAAGCAACAACCAGGGATAGTACCATAAGACAACTTAATGCCAGCCAAACAATCTTCTTATTCATTTCCCTCCTCTCTAATTAGTGCCATTCTTTAGAATATATCAATCGGTCTCTCCCGAGTGTCTTTTAAAAGAACCAAACAGACTCAATAGTGCTTAAAAAGTCTGGCTCTTCAGTGTCATCTGTCTTTTTATGAACCCTCCTGCTTTTTATACGGGTTTGGCATTTAATTGTCAAGCGGATATAAGTTAAAATGTGAAAATTACACCCCCGAAAAAGTAATAGACAGAAAGAGGGGCCGGAGAGTAAATCTCCGGCCCCTTCTCTTATCTGGGTAACGAAATGTGAGGACTTACCTGGTGAGCCCGGTTAGTTCCTCCCTCAACTCAGTATCAATCCACATATAGTTCATCTGTTTGTATACGTTATAGTAACCAGGATTGGTTTCACCACTCCAGCTTTTCAACCAGGGCCACCACATGTAGTAACGGTATGGTGCTGGAAATCGGATGCAGTAAGCCTGGGCTCGCATCTTGGGTTCCATTTCCTTCATCATATTACCCATTTTGTCCCAATCGAGCATACTCAGTTCGAATTCCTTAAACCACTCGTTGAACTCCGCGTTGTCAATCATGCTGTAGTTCAGATATGAGTCCGTACGCCAGAAGTGGCATTTGAGGACAACCTCACCTGACTCACCACCATAGTACATGTCCTCGTGCTGGCCTCTCATGGTTATTGAGCTGACTACCGGTGAGGTCTTGATCTCGATCTCCGCATTAACGTTGACCTTGGCCCAGTTGTCTTTAACGATAGGCAGCAGCCCTTCCGAAGAAGCCAGCACAGTACAGTTGAAACCATCGGGGTAACCAGCATCAGCCAGTAGTTCTATAGCTTCATCCGGGTAATAGCCAAATAACTTCTGGATATCCTCGGAATATTCCTCAAGTGGAGTCCACCACCCCTCGAATTCGGGAATTTGCGCTACCGGGGCGGTAATCATTTCAGCCTCGCCATTGTAGTAGTCATCGATTATCGCCTGGTGATCGATAGCATAGTAAAGTGCCTGCCTTACCCTGATGTCATCGTAGGGTAGCTCCGGCTTGTCCAGCCTCATCCATATCGTGGCACAACCTGTAGGCTGTATCCTTTTCCACGACAATTCTGGATTTGTATGCAGCATGTCCTGCCATTCATCTGTCTCGGTGATGCTCCTGGTCTCAATCTTGCCGGTGCGGAAGGCAGCTAGGGCAGTTGATGTATCTGGTATCACGAAAATCTTTACGCCGTCGATATAGGGCAACTGGTCTTCAGGGTGCAGTGGATTTGTCATCCAGTAGTCGGGATTTCTTTCGAAGGTTATCGAACTTACCGCGACATAGTCGGTCCAGATAAATGCTCCGGTGCCGATACAGCTTTCCACGGTGTTGGCATCGCCATACTGCTCAATGGCTTCTGGGCACTGGATGGCGATGTAATCATTGGTGGCGAAAAGCAGCGGTATTTGCCGTGCTGGGGGTACCTTCATCTCCACTGTCCAATCATCAATGGCTTCTATTGATGATGGGCTTTCGCCTCTGTCTTCCCGGTAGGTGTTGTAGAGGAAAGACCCTTCGGTCCAGTATGCTCGCCGCAGGTTATACACAATGTCGTGGGCATTCAATTCCCGGCCGTTGGCCGGTGGCTTGTCCTGAAAATGAATTCCCTGACGAATGTGCCAGATGATGGTCTCATCATCGGGCATCTCATAGCCTGTGGCCAGGCACGGTACTTCAAGGTGTGGGAAGTAAGGCCCATAATTAAGGTTCCAGCCAGCCTCACCAGTACCTTGCGGTCCCCTGGCCCAGTCTCCAGTGTATAGTTCATCATGGGTAAGGCTCAGGGTGTTCGTCATGTACTGCGGGCTGGATGGGAGGACATCATCAAAGCCGCGAATATCTGACGTCCGTGACAGATGGTACTCGCCACCGTACCTCGGCCTTTCCACCAGTTTACCGGCGGTATTGACCACCATGTCTTTGTCATCATCCACTACCTCTTCTTCTTCTTCCTCCTCCTCTTCTACTTCCCCGTTTATGTCCTCTTCTTCTCCGTTGATATCCTCTTCCTCGTCGGTAACACCGTCGCCGCATGAAGTAACCAGCAGCGATACCACCATAAGGCAGCTTACTGCTATCCAAACAATCTTCTTATTCATTTCCTTCCTTTCTATTTGGTGTTACTTATTAATATATATCAATCGGTCTCTCCCGAGCGTCTTTCAACAGTACATGACAGGTTCAATGTAGCCAAAGAATCTGGGGGTTAGCGATTCTCTTTTTTATACGAGTTTCACATTGAATTGTCAAGCGAAACTTTGTAGCAGGTCAAATATACGTTATAGCGTATTAAAGTGGCAGCCACAACATTATATAACTCCTGTTACTGGACGAGTTCAACGCTTAACAGGTTTCTGTCCTGATATGTATCACCACCGCTCATAGCGGACAAGTTCATCCAGTGGCCTTCGCCTTTTCGGTTTGGGCTCATCAGCCGGGTAACCGAGTGGGGTAAAGGCAATTGGCTCTACATCACCGGGTAAACCCAACACCTCACGCGTTACGGTGGGGTTAAACGCACCGATCCAGCATGTGCCCAGCCCCAGATCAGCCGCTGCCAGAATGAGATGGTCCATAGCAATGGCCACGTCTACATCACAGTAGCTCTTGCCATCACGACGTATCCAGCCTTGTTGCGGCATGCCGCAGGCACATATCACCAGGGGCGCCTGCATAAACCACGGACTCGGGTAGATACGCCGTAACTCCTCCTCCCTGCCTGCCGTGTGAATAACAACAAACTGGAAAGGTTGCCGGTTGGTTGCCGTCGGAGCCAGGCGTGCCGCCTCAAGCACACGCACCAATTTATCTTCCTCCACCGGGTCAGGCTTGTATGCACGTACGCTATACCGCTTCTCAATGACCTCAAAGAATTCCATATATTCTCCTTATACTGAGCCACATTATGGATAGAACAACTCTTGCGCCTTCTGCCATAGTTCCGCTCTGAAATCAGGATGGGCAACGCTAATCAGTTCTTCGGCCCGCTGCCGGCAGTCCTTACCCATAAGCCGGGCGACACCGTATTCGGTAACAATATAATCGGCATAATAGCGCGGTACGGTGACGACTGCCCCCTGGTCAAGATGGGGGACAATACGCGAGACCGTTCCCTCCAGAGCCGTTGACGGCACCAGAGTAATCGCCTTTCCTCCTTTAGACAGCACCGCCCCGATATGCATTTCAGGCTGCCCGCCATGGCCATTGACAAAGCGTGCTCCGATACTGGTCTCAACATTAATCTGACCGGTAAGGTCAACGGCAACGGCATTGTTGATGGAGACGAAGTTGTCGTTCTGGCTGATATTCCTGATATCCAGGATATATTCCGAGTCGTACTGCTCAAAGATGGGATTACCGTCAATGATTTCGAGGTCTTCGGGACTGCAACCGAAGAAACTGGAGACCGTCACCTTGCCAGGGTGGAATGTTTTATATTTGCCGGTGACAATCCCCCTTTCGACAAGTTCGCCAAAACCACGGGCGGACTGCTCGCTGTAGATGCCCAGGTCATGCTTTTCGTCAAAGGCACCATGTCTGATTATCTGCATTGATGGGAAGCCAGTACCAATCTGAAAGGTATCACCATCCTTTACCAGCTGTGAGACGTACTGGGTAATGGCAATAGCTACCGGATCAGGTTCACCCAGGCCCAAGTACTGCTTCAGTTGCTTGATGCGGTTCTCAGCTTCGTCTTTCTCCATTGTAACGATATTCTCAACCACTCTCATCCTCAGCGCCTCTTCCTCTATATCAGGCAGTACAGACTCGACCAGTTCTCGTATCCCGGGAGCAGCCTGACTCAATAATGTTGAGATTACCTCCGCCTGCTCTTTGGGGGACATTTCTTCAGTTTCAATCAGGGGAGCCTCGACAAAGTAGTCAATCTCGGAAATATGTATAAAATTGGTTCCACCTGTCCTTATTTGATTCTCGTCAACGATTGCGATAACGTTTCTAGCCCTTTTGCAGTAGCTTCTCTTATTCCATAAAGTAGCGCCAAAGCTACAAAAACCATTTTTATCAGGGGGTGAAACCGTGGCCATGGCCACATCTATCGTATAAGGGCATTCCCCCGGTCTTTCATCAAAGGGTTTCATCATTGACGAGAACGTGCCCGGCCAAAACTGGGTGCGTTTAGAATCAATGCCAGCCGGCGCGGTGCGCACCCAATCGCCACCGAATATCTCTACCGTGTTATAGAAAACGTCATCCATGTCCTCCTGGAAGAACATGCCCAGGGACTGCTCCATTGGTGTGAATGAGTGTATTGTCACATTGGTCAGGTCATTTTTCCTAGCTGCAAGTGCCTCCCCCAGCAACGGTACACCCATAAACGAGGTGATTACCCGGTCACCGGACCTCACTACCTTTACCGCCTCTTCAGCGGCAACTAATTTACGCTGGTATTCCTCCAGCCACTCCTTACCAAGACACCTGGCTTCAATTAGTTTTATTTCCTTCATTGTCCTTTCTCCTCATACATTCCCTCATGATAAAGTACACTTTATGAAACAGGGGAAAACTTGTCAACATTTTCTATTCTTCGGACAATTTTTTACTGTTGACAAAGCAACAATAAAGCTTTATTATATGCTTATAAGCGCATATAATTAATGGTTGGATATTGTCAATGAGAGACAAGGTTAAAGCATTCAAAGCCCTTTCCGACGAGACCAGGCTCAGAATACTCAACGTTCTGACGGTGCGGGAGTGCTGCGTCTGCGAGGTAATGCAGGCGCTGGATATCTCGCAGACCAGGGCCTCACGTAATCTGGCGGCTCTATATGATGCCGGGTTCCTCAAGCTAAGAAAGGACGGACTCTGGTCCCTCTACTCGATTGACCGGGAAGGCATGCCGGACTACTTAACTGAACTGGTGCAGGCCGCAGACAAGGCACTGGAGCAGAATGAGGTAGCCAGGCTGGATTGCGAACGCCTCAAGAGGGCGGAACGCATCGGGCCGGGCTACGCCAAAGAGACAACCTAAGGGAAAGCAAAGTATTGTTTTTTTTTGCCGGTCTTATATGCTTTAATGCGCATTAAGGGTTAAATTATCTATGACCGTTTTCATGGAGTTGTTGCAGGGAGGCTGGAACGCACTGCTGGAGTACCTGTCAGCGCACGTGCTTACCTGCCTCGTGCCAGCCTTTTTCATCGCCGGTGCTATTGCTATATTCATCTCCCAGGGTTCCGTCATCAGATATTTCGGGCCGAAAGCAAAGAAGCTCCTGTCCTACAGTGTAGCCTCGGTATCGGGAACAATCCTGGCGGTATGTTCCTGCACGGTGCTGCCCCTTTTTGGAGGTATTTGTAAGCGGGGTGCGGGCATAGGCCCGGCAATCGCCTTTCTGTATTCGGGCCCGGCGATAAACGTTCTGGCCATAGTCTACACGGCCAGGCTCCTCGGCTATGAACTTGGCTTGGCCCGCATATTTGGTGCACTTGCCTTCGCCGCTGGAATTGGCCTTATTATGGCCTTTATTTACCGCAAGGAAGAATCACTGAAGGATGCGGCCGCATTTGACGCGCTATCCACCGACCCCCAAAGTAAGACATGGTGGCAGCAGGCAGCGTTCTTCACCAGCCTGGTCGGCATCCTGGTATTCGCCGCTTCAAAAAACTGGATAGCCACGGTTATTCTGCTGGCAGGGCTGGGTGTGGTGATGTGGCGCTGGTTTAGCCGAGATGAAATTATCCTATGGCTGAAGGAGACCCTGCACTTCGTCCGTCTTATTGTTCCCTGGCTCCTCGGCGGCGTATTTATTGCCGGTATAATAACCACCTTTGTACCGGCGGATTTCGTGACCACCTACGCAGGAGTGAACAGCCTGCTGGCCAACCTGGGGGCCTCCCTCTTCGGCACGCTGATGTACTTTGCCACGCTGACGGAGGTCCCCATCATCAGGGCTTTTATGGACCTAGGCATGGGGCAGGGGCCGGTACTGGCGCTTTTACTTGCCGGGCCAGCTCTTTCGCTGCCCAACATGCTGGTAATCCGCAGCATTATGGGAACCAGGAAAACACTTACCTACATTGTACTGGTAGTGGTCTTTGCTACCATATCAGGCTACATCTTCGGACTGATAGCCAGTTAAACATCAAAAGGAGGTATAGAGATGATAATCAAGGTTCTTGGCGGTGGCTGAGCCAAGTGCGATCAGTTGGAGAAGACTGCCCGTGAGGTAGTCAACGAACTGGCCATAGAAGCATCAATCGAGCATGTCAGGGATATGAAAAAGATTATGGAGTACCCCATACTGACCACCCCGGGTCTGGTGATTGATGAGAACCTGGTCTGCGCGGGAAAGGTGCCGACCAAGGCAGAGGTAACATCGTTTATCACCTCAGCACTGATGAAAGAATAAATATGAGACAAGACGTGAACAACCCCGTGAATAAGCGGGTAGGGCTTATAATAGCCAGAAATCACATCCTGCTAGCGGTGGCATTTTTCATTTTCGCAACGGCAACCGGCTGTAATCCTGCGTCCTCAAAGCCAACCACCTCAACCCCGGGTATTTCTTCCAACACAGATATGCTGGAAGTGGTCTATTTTCACCGTCCGCAGCGCTGCTCGGGTTGTGTATATGCCGAAACCGCCACCCGGTACACGCTGGAGAATTACTTTGCTGAGGAACTGGAAAACGGGAAGATGGTCTTCAAAGTGATAAACCTGGGCGATAGAGCAAATGAGGCCATAGTTAAGCGTTATAATGCTTACACCTCGTCACTGTTTATCAACAGCATCAGAGATGGCACTGACCATGTCGAGGAAGTAAAGGAAATATGGTTTTTACTCGGTAGAGATAGCGAGTTCGTTGCCCTGGTTAAGAGCAAGATTGACGTCTATCTGAACGGAGAGCATTTATGAATCTTGGTGAACTGGCCTTAGAGCTTTCACAGGGCAGCAACTTCCCCATCATATCGGCTTTCCTGATAGGGGTACTAGTCTCTGTCAGCCCCTGCCCACTGGCTACCAACGTTACGGCCATAGCCTACATCAGCCGGAGGCTAGCCGAGAGGAAATACGCTGTTACTGCCGCCATACTTTATACGCTGGGGCGGGTATTCTCTTACTCCATCATTGGGACCCTCATCATCGTGATCGGCCTCGGTGTTGCCAGCATCTCCTCTTTTCTTCAGGACACCGGAGAACAGTGGCTCGGGCCCCTACTTATTGTGGCGGGACTCCTGTTATTCATTGCTGATAAGCTCCCATTCGGTAACGCAGGTAGCAGGTTGCAGGCCCTGGGTGGTAAAGCCATTGACTGGGGGGTGATAGGGGGATTCTTTTTAGGAGTGCTTTTCGCCCTGGCATTCTGCCCCTTTAGCGCCATACTGTTTTTTGGCGTGCTGATACCGCTGGCACTCAAATCGACCGCTGGCGCTTTACTGCCACCGGCTTTCGCGATCGGGACCGGGCTGCCGGTTCTGGTTCTGGGCATACTTCTGTCTTTTAGCGTGTCCCGGGTATCTTCATGGGTCAATGTGCTTAACCGGGCACAACCCGTCATACGCACCCTTGTCTCCATTATTTTTATGGGGATTGGGATATACTATGTAGTACTATGGATTCAGAACTGAGGTGTTTGTGTGATGTTAGAGATAAGAAAAACAGCGGTTTCCTTCGACGAGAGAGACCTGATGGAACTGGAGAGAATCGTTACCGATACCGACGAAAAAGAGGCATTACGGTTTCTCAAGAAGTGCATCTACGACCGTATTGCCCATGCCCAGCAGGGCAGACTGAAGTCTCACCTGGATACAACCAATCCAGTGGAAGGATTTGTTCAGCGTAATAAATAGTAATATGCGTTGGAACGGACAGAGAAGGAGTATATGACTTGACAGAAAAAGACCCAATACTATGACCAGCAGGCTACCTTTACTGGACCGGCTACTTACCCTGTGGATTTTTCTGGCGATGGCTTGTGGAGTAGGGCTCGGATATTTCGTACCCGGCACAGCTGACTTCATCGGTTACTTCCAGATAGACACGACCTCGATCCCCAT
>CP070645.1:1150305-1154568 GCA_020354275.1 Dehalococcoidales bacterium | reverse complement strand
GCTTATCAACAAATTTCCCTATCATTCATCCCAGGCACCCCTGCCGATAAGGGGGACAAAGCAACAACCGCCCAGGTCCTGAATCTTGTCTTTCTTTTTCTGCCGGGTGATCTTGTAGAGCTGCTGCACATAACGCGAGCCCACCGGGATCACCATCCTGCCACCGATGGCCAGCTGGGCCACCAGCTCCGGCGGAACCGCGGGGGCAGCCGCAGTGGCCATAATAGCATCATATGGAGCCTCATCGGGCCAGCCCAGGGTTTCACCGGCCAGGTGTACCACCACGTTATGATAGCCCAGGTTACCTAATACCGTCCGGGCTGCCTCAGCAAGAGACGGCAGACGCTCCACGGTAATCACCTGTCCGGCCAGCTCAGCCAGAATGGCCGCCTGGTAGCCGCTTCCGGCACCTATTTCCAGTACCTTCTCGGTGCCGGTAAGCTCTAGCGCCTGAGTCATCAGGGCAACGATGAAAGGCTGTGAAATTGTCTGCTCGAAACCGATAGGTAGCGGCCTGTCCTCATAGGCCAGATGACGTTCCTCCGGAGGCACAAAACGTTCCCGAGGTATTCGAGCCATTACCTCCAGAACCCGCCTGTCCCTGATCTCAGAGCTGAGATGGTCAATTAAGCTGGCTCTTGCCGCCCTGTAATCCATAACCAATCAGGCTAGAAACAAAGCCAGCACAACCAGAATAACTATCATTATGCTGGCCAGAATTCCAATGGTACGTAATTCGGCAGCCACGAAGGGGTATTGAACGGCAGCAGGACGTATTGTTTGAGCCGGCGCCTCCGCCGGGGCTGCTGAAACACTGGCAGGTTCAACCGGTTTTTGACTCTCCTCAGCTACCGGCTGTGCTACCACCGCCGCCGGGCGGCTGGACCTGCTTTTTTTCTTTTTGCTCTGGGGAGAATATTTCCCTTTCTTACGGCTTGATTTCGAAGGCATCCTTATACTCCCGACTGCCCTTCACTTGAGAAGGGGTTTTTACCATACTCCCAGACTACCATTTACACCCCACACCGGCACCCTTCAGGCTACCGCGGTTATTACTTGGCCCTGGGGTGTGATTTTTCATAGGTCCGCCGGACGTGTTCGCTGGTCAGGTGAGTATAGACCTGCGTGGTAGAGATATTGGCGTGACCCAGCAGTTCCTGGACCGACCTCAAATCAGCCCCACCGCTCAGCATATGGGTGGCAAAACTGTGCCTCAGGGTATGGGGGGTAATCTCTACTTCCAGGCCGGCCTTTTCGGCATATTCCTTCAATATCTGCCAGAAACCCTGCCTGGTCAGCCGTTCACCCCTGCGGTTGAGAAACAGGGCTTTCTCATCACCACGGCGCGCCAGGTTAGGCCGGTTATCTTTAATGTATTCTTCAACGGCCAGAGATGCGTTGCGGTAAATCGGGATAAGGCGCTCCTTATGCCCCTTGCCGAAGCAACGCACAAAATCACCGGTGGTATCCACGTCACCAAGGTTCAGCGATACCAGCTCGCTGACCCTCATACCGCTGGCGTAGAGCAAAGACAACATGGCGCTGTCCCTTTTGGCATCAGGCTTTTTTAATCTGGCCGGCTGCTCCAGCAGCATGCGTACCTGGCTTATTGAAATCGGCTTAGGCAATGACCGCCCGATATTGGGCGAACCCACGTTATCGGTGGGATTGTCCCTGATTTTACCCTCGGCCACCATGAAGCCGAAAAAGGACTTGGCGGCAGCTACCTTACGCGCCATAGTGGTATCGGCATAGTTTCTTTCCTTAAGGTTGAGCATATAGGCCAGCATATCCTGCCGTGTGAAACTGGACCATGATGGTGTCAGTCCCTTTCTGGCCGCATCCCTGGCAGCAAACTCGTTCAGCTGAGAAAGGTCATTGTGGTAGGCAGCTACGGTGTTATCGGAAAAACCCTTCTCTACAGAAAGATAAGTCAGAAATTGCTCGATTTCTTCTTTCACCCGTCCCCCCTATCGATATAAATAATAGACGAACCCGTAAAAACCTGCTATAAAAATCTGCTGATTAATCTCTAATCCCTATCAAAACGGTATAAGCAGTGTTTTATACAGAACATTCTATTTTAACATAACTAAAAAGAAAATTCAGCCTTTGTTTTTTAAGGAAATGCCTGCGCCAGATTGCCACCCACTCAAACCAGTGACCGGTATCAAATAGGGTTGGTAAAGGTATACTGCCGATTACATCAGATCAGAGATATTTCTAACCGGGATGCTGTCGAACTTGGCAGCCACTCTGCGGAAATGGAACCCGAAAACAGAAAGGCCGATGGATAAATGGAAAGACTGGGGACGCTTCAGCAGGGTAGAAAGAAGCAGTTTCCAGTAATATCTCCTTCCCTTCTCCCTGATTCCCAGAAACCATATGGACTTCACAAATGCGCCAACGTGATAAAACCGCACTGCCGAAATCCGTAGTGGCCTGTTCTTGGGTTTATTATACTCCTTGAGGAATGTCCACACCCGCTCGTAGTACTGCTTGGGTGCGTAAATTGTATTGAGAATGTTCTTATAACCACTAATAAGCGTTTCATAGTTCATCTTGGGGATGAAGTTCATGGAGCAATCCGTATTATCACCGGTGAAGCTACCGCGTAGCAGCCGGCCTTCTTTATTTAAACGCTGGTACAGCCTGGTACCCCTGGGTGCGTTCAACAAACCGACCATAGCGGTAACCACCCCGCTGCGCTGAATAAAATTGATCTGGCTGCGGAAAATGGATACCGGGTCGCTATCAAAACCGACGATAAATCCACCCTGCACCTCAAAACCGCTGTTCTGCATCTTTCTAACCGAAGCCGCCAGGTCACGGTCCGTGTTCTGCGATTTGTTACACTCCACCAGACTGTCTTCATTCGGTGTTTCGATACCAATAAATACCCTGTCGAACCCCGCTTCGCCCATCAACTGCATCAGCTCTTCATCGTCGGCCATATTAATGGATGCTTCGGTGTAGAAGGAAAAAGGATATCTCTTCTCTCTCGACCACTGAATCATTGCCGGCAGGAGCTCCGCCTTTAACTTCTTCTTGTTGCCGATAAAATTGTCGTCAACAACAAATACGCCACCGCGCCAGCCGCTACGGTACAACGCCTCCAGCTCATTCTCTACCTGCTCGATATCCTTGGTCCTGGGCCGGTGCCCGTTCAGAACGATAATATCGCAAAATTCACAGTTGTAAGGGCAACCGCGGGAATACTGCAGGCTCATCGATGAATAGTGCTTCATATTAATCAGCGACCACAACGGTACGGGGGTTTCATTTATGTCAGGGAACTCGTCTGATGTGTAGATTGGTTTAGCACACCCATCTACAATGTCTTTAACAAAGGGAGCAAGGGTAACTTCTGCCTCGCCGAGTACGAAATGGTCTACACCTCCAAATTCGTCGTAGCCGGTAGTAAACAGTGGGCCTCCGGCAACAACCCTGGCATCTAATTTATTACAGTGGGCAATAACTTCTTTGGCCGAATCCCTCTGCACCACCATGGCGCTGATAAAAACATAGTCAGCCCAGGTGATGTCTTCGTCACTCAGGGCCTTGATATTCATATCCACCAGCTTCTTTTCCCATTCACCGGGAAGCATGGCGGCAACAGTCAACAGACCCAGAGGTGGGAAAGAAGCCTTCTTGGAGACAAATTTCAGGGCATGCTTAAAACTCCAGAAAGTATCCGGGTACCGCGGATAGACGAGAAGTATTTTCAAATTACGCTCCTCAATTTATTTTATTGAGGCAGTAAGGTTGAACAACACACTCCGGTAATATGTGAAACCCCACCCCCGCCAATATTACATAAGTCACCGACAAAAGGCATACTACTGGTATCCTTTACCGTTTGTCAACCCCGCCCCTCGAATACCTTGACACCCCGCTGACCAAGAGTTATACTCCAGTTGCGGCGCGGGGTGGAGCAGTGGCAGCTCGTTGGGCTCATAACCCAAAGGTCGTTGGTTCGAATCCAACCCCCGCTACCAACAAGACTAAGAGGCACGGTCTAGAAGGCTGTGCCTTATTTTTTATCTATGTACGGCAGGTTGAACCTTCACAGCTATACTGTTTATATCTATCATCGAGTCTTGTAGTGCCCTGTCTAATATCGACAGTTCTTCTGGTGCTTCTGTAGTCAAAGTACGGACCACTCTACCCAATTCCGCTTCATGTGTTCTACAGATTATCACTACACCTAGAATATCTAAAATGTCTGGCGGAGGATTTCGAATAATTCTATTTATCACTGTT
>CP070645.1:1144488-1150205 GCA_020354275.1 Dehalococcoidales bacterium | reverse complement strand
TCTGACATGCCTTTCAGCTGCCTGAAGCTGACCCTTATCGCCCCGTCCTCCACAGCGTAGTGGGCAAGCGACCTGTTTATGTCCAGAGGCAGTATTTCAACACCCTGCCTTCTGGCATCGGCGACAAGAACACGCGGCGGATAATACCCCATGGGCTGATTTGACAGCACCGCCGCCATGAATTCCGCCGGGTAGTGACACTTCAACCATAGCGTCTGATAGGCAAGAACGGCGTAAGCCACGGCGTGGGCCTTGCAGAACCCGTAAGCAGCGAAAGCGGCCAGCTGCTCGAATACCTTTTCCGCAATGTCTTTTTTCACGCCGTTTTTAGCCGCACTTACAATGAAGGAGTCCCGCATCTTCTCCATTTCCTCTTCAGCCCTGTCGTGTGTCATCGCCCGCCTGAAACCGTCCGCCTGGGAATAGCTCATACCGGCCAGGTCGTGGGCTACTTTCAAAACCTGCTCCTGATACAGTATTACCCCCAGGGTCTCGCTCAGGGCATTTCTCAGCCCGGGGTGGAGATAGGTTACCGGTTCTTTACCATGTCTCCTGGGAAGGTAGGCCTTATCCATGTCGGATTTAAGGGGCCCCGGCCTGACCAGAGAAATGGAAACGATGATGTCTTCAAATCTGTTCGGCAGGAGCCTCCCGGCCATCTCCCTCTGGGCCGGCGACTCAATCTGGAATGTCCCTATCGTCCTGCCGTCACGGAGCATGGCAAAAGCCTGAGGGTCATTTCTATCTATCGCCCCTAAATCCAAATCGGTACCACGGTTCTTCCTGATGCTGTCGAGGGTATCTTCAATAACGGTAAGCGTGGGCAGGGATAACAGGTCCATTTTGACGATACCCAGCTTCTCAACATCATCTTTATCGTACTGGCTGATAACGTCTCCCCCGCTGGACCACTCCAGAGGAACCATATCGCTGAGCCTGCCGTTTCCTATCAGCAGTCCCCCCAGGTGGACAGACATATGCTTGGGGAATCCGTCAATGGCGGCACACAGCTGGAAGAACCCGGCAAGCTCTGGCCTTCGATAAATCTCACTGTTCTTCAACTCCGGCCGGGAGTCCATCTTTTCCAGAAGCTGTGACGCCGACAGCCAGTGCACACCCTTGCAGGCCTCTTCGATGACCTCCTGCGGAAGCTGCAGGGCTTTACCGGCATCACGAATAGCCCCCCTGGCCATGTAGGTGTTGATGGTACCCACGCAGGCTACATTCTCAGTCCCGTATTTCCGGTATATGTAGTCCCTGACCTCGTCCCGGCGCCGGCGATCGATGTCCAGGTCAATATCGGGCGGTTCCTTTCTGAGGGGATGCATGAACCTTTCAAAGAGCAGGTCATAGCCGACGGGGTCAACGTTGCTGATATCCAGAACATAGACCACCAGGCTATCCACCGCGCTCCCCCTCGCCTGGCATCTTATACCGCGTTCTCTGGCCCACCTCGCAATATCCCAGACGGCCAGGAAGTAACCGCAGAAACCGAGCTTATGTATCGTGCTGAGCTCATGTTCCAGGCGTTTTCTAATCCTGGCTGTCACCGGACCGTACTTTGCCCCTGCCCCGCTGAAAGCCAGTTCAGACAGGTAACCGTATTCGGTCTCACCTGAAGGAATATCAAATCTGGGGAAACGGGGTCTGCCCAGTTCCAGCCCCAGATTACACCGGGCAGCAATCTCCTCTGTCATTTCCACCGCCTGCGGCAGGTCCCTGAACAACCTCGCCATTTCCTTCTGGGATTTCAAATACTGCTCTACGGTACGATAACCGCTTAAACGAGAGACAGGTATGTTCTGGTCTATGGCGTTAAGCAGTTCTTTGACCCTGTATTCCTCCGCTTCGGCATAGTGGACATTGTTGGTGGCGACTACCGGAATGCCCTCTTCCCGGGCAAAATCAGCCAGCCTGGAGCTAGCGGCAATCCCTTCCCTTGAGGGATGGCGTACTAACTCCACGAAAAGATCACCACCGAAAACCTCCCGGTAGAACTGCGCCGATCTTCTGGCTTTACCGGTATAACCCTTACTGAGTAAGGAGGGTATCTCCCCCTTACCGCACCCGGAAAGGGCAATCAGGCCGGCATGAAACCTCCTGAGCATATCTTTAGTCGCCCGTGGCTGCCGCCCCCTGTTGGCCAGGTGATATTCGGTCAACAGGCGGCACAGGTTTGAATAACCCTCTCCGTCTTTACAGAGAAGGGTGAGATGGTACACGCCTTCCAGGTCAATCTCGGCACCGATAACCGGTTTTATTCCCAGACCCCTCGCCTTCTCGTAAAACCTGACGGCACCCGTCAGGCGGTTATGGTCAGTCAGGGCCAGGGCCGGCATATCCAGGGCTACCGCTTTTTCCAGGAGCCTGTCCATGGCAGAAGCCCCGTCGAGAAAGCTGTATTGAGAGTGGACATGAAGGTGAACAAAGCCCATGCTGCGGCCTCAATCGAGTACCCGGGAGAGAAACCACTCCTCCCCGGTCTTATAAAGCTCATAGGTGCCGGTGCTTGAATGTCTGGCATTAACACGGATATAAAGACGCACCGGCTGACCATTCCACCAGTCGGAAGGCTCCCGCCACCATCGGATAACCTCAACAACTCTATACAGACGTTTCCTCCATATAAAGGCGGTTATCATGGAGTTTTCATCCTGATGGACTCTAACCGGTTCGTCAACAAGCTTTGACACGACAAAACCCCGCAGATGGCCAAAGGGAAAATCATTATACTAGAACATTTGTGCTATTGTCAAGCGGGATTTGGCACTGCCCTGAACTAACGAAACACCTATCCGCCTGGTGAGGGAAATAAGGAAGATGCAGGTTATGCAAAGAGAAGATGAGGCAGTATGAAAATATGTTGACAAGCAATCTACCTCAGTGTTGCCCCGGACATGATATGGACTACCGTTTACTCAGATTCAAGCATCTCCAGCCGCTTCTTGCTTTCTTCAGTCAGCTCGGCGGCCAGCCAGCAACCGGGGTCAGCAGCCATCATATCACCGGCTTCTTCGTAAGCCCTGCCCCGGCACCCGGAACAGGCAACCTTGTAAGAGCAATCACCGCACTCGCCCGTAAGCAGGTCTCTCCGCCGCAGCTCGGCCAGGACCGGTGAATTCTCCCAGATGGATATTATGCCCTCCTCCCTGATGTTGCCCAGCCGGACCTGAAGCAACATGCAGGGGTTCACCTCGCCGTTGGACAGGACCATGACGTAGCCCATGGGCATTCCTGCCGCACAACCCCGGTCATAGTACGGAACCCTCCGCAGCATATCCTTGGGGAAATGTCTGGGCTGAATATCCTTCCTCTGTAACAGCAGAGGGTACATGGGGCAGCCCGGGACCCTTATGATGATGGGGCTGTCTTCCTGCGCATCGGCCAGCCACTCCATGGCCTGCTTCCTCTCACCAAGGCTCAGTAGCTGGTCTTGGCACTCCTCCCCGGCCCGTCCACTGGCCACCAGGTCAAAGAACTCGGCGGCATTGGCGCCACAGTCCACGGCCAGCTGGAGCATAGCCGGCAGCTGGGACATGGTATCCTTTCTGATAATCATGTTCAACTGAAAAGGAAGGCCAGCGCTCCGGCATGCCTCTATCCCTTTAAGGGTCTGCTGGAAAGCACCATCCATACCCCGGAAGGAATCATGCGTCCGGTCATCGGCGCCATCAACCGAGATAGCAACGGCCATGACACCGACATCCAGCAGCTTCCCCGCCATCGCCCGGTCAATAAGAGTACCGTTGCTGCCAATGGTCGTTCTTATGCCTTTTGATGAAGCATAACTCAGAATTTCTAACAAATCATCGCGGCACAGGGGCTCTCCCCCGTCAATTATCAATAGCCCTATTCCCCACCCCGACAGATCATCGATAAGCTGGAATGCCTCCG
The DNA here is from genome assembly GCA_020354275.1 of Dehalococcoidales bacterium. Lineage (GTDB taxonomy): Bacteria > Chloroflexota > Dehalococcoidia > Dehalococcoidales > UBA2162. Next base: position 1,146,311 of record CP070645.1, on the reverse strand, counting down.
TAGTTAATAGCTCGTCAGGAGCCGCCTGTTCAACGGAGTCACTATAACAGTGCTTGCACTTCAGATTACATTTGGTGGTTATACTGTAGGAAACCATGAACGGTGGTGGTACATACATGACGAAAAACCTCTTTCTGAACTGGCTGTGCGTATCAGTCTTACAGCCGCAGGTATCTTACACCAGAAACGCAGATTAATCAAATGAGAGAATAAATATTTCGATTGGCCAGCCGGTTATGTCAACTGGACACTACGACTCATCCAGCCGGTAGACATAGTCCTCACCCGGAGTAATCTTCTGCAGGTAGTCCGTAATCTCATGTTTACCGAACCTGATAACGACGGGATAGAACTCTTCCCTGGGGGTATATAACGTTGCGCACCCCTGCCGGTTGGTCCTGAAGCAGCCCAGTCCCACGGCAGTAACATCAGCCCCGTTAACAGGATTACCGTTATGGTCAAGGACTTTAATGGTACAGGTGCGACACCAGGGGGCATATCTACCAATGAGTTGCCTGAGACTGCCTATCTTATTGGGTGCCGGCATTCTAGCCACCTGCTCCAGCACATCCTCTTCAAAATCGCCGGGTCTTTTAGGTGTCATCCAATCATCGCCATACTTGAGACACAGGTATTCCTCGGGCGGCCCCGGCACATAGAATTTACCGTCGAGGAAGTCTATTTCCTTCAGATTGGTAAACAGCCTGAGGGGAGCCTTTAAGAAGGGGAACTGCACGATGTAGTCACCGAAAACACGGAAACACATCCAATCGCACCTTGTTGAGTATTTTATTAACGGTATGTACGGGTTGGGGCCCAGCGAGATTACCTTGGTGAGAAAACCGTTACTCCGGAAAGTTGCCACAATCTGGTCTAAGGATTCTTCGGTAAAACCGTGGATACCCATCACCGAGCCAACATCGACATCATCGTCCCACGGCAAAAAGCACTTATCTCTGATCGCTCCCAGGCAGGTCCCCTGCCTGAGAAAGATAGTCACTCCAAAATGGTCAAATATCTGTTTTACCTCTTTCAGAGCCTTAGCAGCATTATCCGGGTCTATTTCTGCAACCGAATCAACCCATCTGTTGAATTCCGCTTCATCGGCCGTACTTAGTTCATCCATTAAACTTTCTCCTTACTATGCCCTCAGAATATAGTCCACGTTTTCCAGCTCGTGACGCCCCTTACTGCATGGCCCGATTCCCCTGTCAGTAAACTGACCATATCGAATAAAATAAATACCCCCAACGGAGCTAAAACCCATGGACTCTATTAGAATTATTTAACAAATATACTGGGTCTAACCTGCCGAGTCAAGTAAACTAACGTCAACGGGTTTGGTGTGACCTCCGGGAACCTTGACACTGAAATAAACGACGCCTAAAATATCGTAGTAGCCGGGATGGCGGAACTGGCAGACGCAGCGGACTTAAAATCCTAAGCCAAATTGTCAAATAATAATTTTACGTGTAAACTAGAACCAATGTGCTGGTAAGTAGAAGCCCATTCTGAATGTAAATTACCTTTATGTCCCAAACAATACCAAACATCTTATCGCCAAATTATCGCCAAAATTCTAGCTTTATTCTCTACCAATATTTTTCACACTATATAAGCTGACTTTGTTATAATACTTAGTATTACAGTTATTTTTCGGGAGGAATCATAATGCTAACTATCCCTGAAGCAATACAAAAACGTCGGAGTATACGTAGCTTTAAGCAGGTGCCCATACCAGATGAGATTATTATAGATATGTTAGAAGCAGCACGTCTGGCTCCATCAGGAAGCAATTCTCAACCGTGGCGTTTCGTTGTTGT
>CP070645.1:1140768-1144388 GCA_020354275.1 Dehalococcoidales bacterium | reverse complement strand
GTACCAGGTAGGCTATCCCGTTATCGGCACGGTGATAGAGATTGTCTCGGGCATGACGCTGGAGGAGTTTTACCAAGAAAGGATATTCCAGCCCCTGAAAATGAAAGACTCGTCCTTTTACCTGCCCGACGGGCAGCTTGACCGCTTTCCCACTTCTTATCGGATGCAGTACGAGGGAGAGGGATACAAACTTAACGTTGTTGACCGCCCGGAAACCAGTGAAAAGGTGACCGGCCCTAAGAACTGGTTCGGGGCCGGCGGCGACCGCGGCGGTGTGCTCTCAACGGTATCAGACTACGCCAGGCTGGCCCAGATGCTACTCAACGGTGGAGAGCTGGACGGTGTCCGTGTCCTGGGGCGTAAGACCGTTGAGCTGATGACCAGCAACCATACCCGTAATATCCCCATACCCATGCTGGGGCACGGCTTCGGTTTCGGCATCGGGGTCGGGGTACGGATAGAGTCCGAGGGCAACCCACTAATCCGTTCCGTGGGCTCATACGGCTGGGGCGGGGCGGCCGGCACCGGTTATTTCACCGACCCGAAGGAAGACATGTTCGTCATCTACTTTACCCAGCTGATGGGCACGGGCATGATTCCCAGCGGCAATTACGCTCAGGACATAGAAAGAATGGTCTACCAGGCCCTGGTTTGATAAACAGCGAACACTACATAAAGGAGGTCCAAATAAAAAAGGGGCCTGCCCGGTAATACGCACCAATATGGCAGGCCCTGAATTGATTTACGGTCAGTCACGTATCTCTATAGTGACGCTTGACCCTTTGCCAGGTTCCGATTGTACCTTCAGGGTGCCCCCAACCAGCTGGGCACGTTCCTGCATTCCCGCCAGACCGAGCCTGCCGTCCCTGGCCAAGTCACCTATCTTCTCGGGGAGTTCGAACCCTTTACCGTTATCGCTGATGGTGATTTTTATACTACCCTCTTCGAACTCGACCGTGATTTCAGAACTGGTGGCACCAGAATGCCGCCACACATTCCTCAATGCTTCCTGAGTGATGCGGAAGAGCATCAACTCCACTTCTTCGGGCATACGCCGTTCTTTACCCAGTACCTTGACCTTGGTCACTATTCCCGAATATTCTGTTATATCAGAAGCCAGCCAATCCAACGCCGACAGGAGTCCCAGACGGTCTAATGCTGCCGGCCGCAGGTCCTGGCTTAAACGGCGGATTCCCCGTAAAATGCTATCAGTCTGCTGCCATACCTCCTCCAGATGGAGACGGTTCTCCTCTGATAGTCCTTCGCTGCCAGAAGCGAGAGCATCCAACTTCCTGGAGAGGACAATAAGGTCCTGGATGGTTTCATCATGTAACTCATGGGAAATACGCTTCCTCTCTTCCTCTTGAGCCCTGGTAGCCTGGTGCAGATAGAAATGGAGGTTTTCCTGTAACCGTTTTTGCTCGGTGACATCCCGGGCAATGTGCTGGAAACCAACAACCTGCCCGGCGCTGAAGACCGGGCTGTCCACCAGTTGTATAATTGCTTCACTGCCATCTTTCCTGAATATGCGCTGCTCGTAGGGCTGTTCTACCGGCTCGTTATTCATCATCTTTTCCCTTACCTGGCGGGCCAGATCAAGGCTCTCGTCAGAGAGGAAGCTCCTCACGTTCATTCTGGTCAATTCCTCTACGGTGTACCCGGAGAGTTTCTCGCCTGCCTCATTTGCGGCTATAATATTGCCGTCCAGGTCATGTATCCAGATAGCATCGAGGGCGTTCTCAAACAACTCCCGGTACCTCTGCTCAGAGGTCCTTAGCTCTTGATGAGCCACCTCCAGCTGACTTCTCTGCTCGCGCTCCTTACGGAGTGCGTTAAAGCTAACCGCCAGTACGTTGCCGATGATAAAAACGGCCATGGTCTCAAAAATTGCGTCTGTCGGGTATATAGAATGAAAGATGGCGCGGGGCAACATGCAGCCCAGGGCAATCAGGGAAACGATGAAAGACCCCTTCCAACCGAACATAAAGCCAGCCCACACTATAGGCGCCAGATAGGCGATTCTCTCGAAGGCATGGCGGCTCAAACCAAGGTTGGATACTATAGAGGTGAGGAAAGCCGGGTGCTGCAAGGCTTCAGCATAATGCGGTAGAGTGATAAGGGCGATCAAGGCAACAATGAGCCAGAAACCCGGTTTCCTTAAAGTCTTTAGCATCCGGCTTAACACTGAGTAGTTTGCCATATTAGTGCCCTGTGTGTTTTTCAAAACGCCATTCCTCAGGGCACATCCTCAAAAGTGATCCACCCTTCTTTCAGGGCATGTACCACGGCTTCAGTCCTGGAACTGACCCCGAGTTTGTTAAAGATATGTCCCAGGTGAGCCTGGATGGTGCGCAAGCTGAGACAGAGCTCATTAGCGATATCCTGATTACTTAAACCTTTGGTCGCCAGCCTGAGAACCTCTACCTCTCGCTTGCTCAGTACCTCGGCTAGTTCTTCTCTTCCCGTTTTCTCGGCAGCGGGCACAAAACGGTTCAGTACCTTGCGGGCAATGGACGGGTGAAGCACCGACTCTCCGGCGTACACCGCCCTTACCGCGTCAACGAGCTCATGCCCGCGGACACTCTTGAGGAGGTAACCGGCTGCCCCTGCTTCTAAAAGGCTGAATACAAACTGGTCATCGTCAAAAGCAGAGAGTATCAACACGGCTATGGAAGGATAGAGGACCTTAATTTGCTTGGTGGCTTCGATGCCATCGACCTTGGGCATAGCAATGTCTATGATGGCAACATTCGGCTTGGAACTGCCAACCAGCTTTACCGCTTCTTCACCGTCAGCGGCCTCAGCAACCACCTCTAGGTCTGGTTCATGGTCCAGAATCTGCCTTGTACCCTCCCTCACCACAGCATGGTCATCAGCGATTAGAATCTTTATCTTATCCATATAAAATACTCCCTCATCTTATCATCTTTATCATCTTTACCATCTTTATCATACACCCCCTGGCTGGAGTCCTCAATGCCATAATTACCTAATCCTCAATGCCATAATTACCTAATATATAACTGGCACAATTACGTATTAATACGTAGATGTGGAAGCTCGGAATAGGTATCATGGCGGAAGCTATATTTCCGGTAAAGATGATACCCTGACACTGGAGGTAAGAGGCAGTGAGGGAACAAAAAAAATCTCTTCGGCTTAGCTCTATGGTCCTCTTACCTCCATTAAATATCAGCGTTATAGGAGGTGTGAGCGATGGAATGGCAGTTTATTGTAGCGCTGGTTATAGCAGTCCCAATCATCCTTTTCCCGGCAGCCTTCGTATGGTACCTGAATATAGGCGGTATCTACGCTGCCATCAAGGAAGCTAGGGCCAGAAGAGCCGCGCGTGCTAAGCCCGAGAAGGAGGTTGGGGAAACTGTCAAAGCAAAATAAAAGACCACACTTAACAGGTATACCGGGAATCTTTTAACAGGAGGGATTGGTTATGTCGTGGCAGGTCATAGTGGCGTTAGCGGTAGTGATACCAGTTATCCTTATTCCAATGTTGTTCTCTAAACGCTGCACCAGTCCTCTCTGGGTTCAATGTTGCTGATGATGCCGGAAACACTGCATGCCTTGTGGTACACGCCAATACTACCCATTCTTTTCCTGACTTC
>CP070645.1:1116957-1140668 GCA_020354275.1 Dehalococcoidales bacterium | reverse complement strand
GTATCGCCTGGAATGAAATGAGGGTAAAAACCAAATTCCACCATTGCCAACCCATTTGTGTTTTCTAAGCCGATATCATTTTCACCACTGGCTATTTCTATATCGGGCGTCATTATCAGACCCCCGGCGCTGGTTCCGATAAATACCTTTTCACCGGCCAGTTTTTCCAGTAAAAGGTCCAGCCCGGAATCCATGATTGCTTTTAAGAAACGGAATGTGTTTCCTCCGCTTAAATATATGGCGTCGCATTCCCTGAGTTGCCGCTGAAGACGGTCTGCTTCCTCCGCCCTATTGTGAATGTCAATGTAATCCATCATGTAAGAAGGCGTGATACCTTTAAAGAAAGCTTCCACCTCTTTGAAATGCCCTCTAGCCGGATCGGGGGTTGAGGGAATATATCCAATCCGGTTATCCTCGGGCAACCATGACCTGATTACGGAGTAGACTGCCTGGTTCCGGTTACCTCTTGTATTGGACAGAAATAATAGTCTCATGGTCAGAATTATACGTTGATTTGGTACATAAGGGAAAGGTTTTATGGCGGTTGCTTTGTTTCTTTCTGTTAAGACCTCATCTCCTTGGTCCCCCTCTCCTTTGAAGGAGAGGGGGAAATTTTATTAAAGAGGGGCTCTGCCCCTCTTATACTCCCCTGTAATAAAGGTCAAATTCTCGTTATTAGTGGGGGTGGCTCTCTGTTACATACCGGTTATCTTATGCTAGAGGCTGGTATCCCTCCGTTGTAACCCGATATTTTCCGTTATTGGCTGGTGTATCTTTGCTGTGAGCACAGCACGTGGCCGTGATAGGCCGGCGGCTTTCTGTTAAAGGCCGGCGTCTCTTCCTTGTAACGTGCGTATCTCTGTGATGACCCGATGGATTCTCGCCGTACCCTCGTGACTCTTTGTTGACTGCCGATTTATTAAGAAAGCAGGGGTTGGGTGTGGCAGTTTACTCCCGCCCTTTTTATGGCTATACTGACAGTGTTGTATTCTGAAACTGTGATAACAGACGTACAACACCTTTTACTATAAATAATTTATTGAGCAGGTAGAATGCAAGGACGAAACGTGAATACCAAAAGGGGGTTCAGACAGATGCTTATCCCTACAATAATAATGGGCGTGCTGGCCATTGCCCTTACCGTCCTGGTCTATTTCCGGGGGGATGGGGAATATATCCAGGGATTGAAATCTGCTGGAAACCTGCTGTTACAAATTGCCCCGTTACTGGTCTTTGCCTTTATTATTGCCGGCATGATTCAATTCCTGGTTCCCACCGAGATGATATCCAAGTGGGTGGGGGCAGAATCGGGCTGGCGGGGCATTTTAATTGGCACGGTGGTTGGCGGTTTCCTGCCCGGCGGCCCCTACGTCAGCCTGCCCATTGCCGTCGGCCTGCTACAGGCGGGGGCGGGTATCGGGACCATGGTTGCCCTGCTGACGGGCTGGTCGTTGTTGGCCTTTTCCCGGCTACCGCTGGAGGTAGGCATAATTGGCTGGAAATTTACCCTGGTCCGTCTGGCCTGCACCTTCTTCTTCCCTCCCATAGCCGGGTTTATTGCCAACCGGCTTTTTTCCAATGTGGATATAGTTTGACACAAGGAGGTTACCATGCCAGTAGTTACCGTAGAAATGTGGGCCGGGCGTAGCATAGAACAGAAGAAGAAGCTCGTTGAAGGCATCACCGCGGTGATGGCGGATATCGGTGTCCCCGCTGAGGCGGTTCATATCATTATCAAGGATGTCCCCAAGCATAACTGGGCGACTGCCGGCAAGCTTGCCTCGGAGGAATAGACTGGACTTGCCGTTATGCATTGTGGTTTAATATAGCATCAGAGTTGGGGAAGGAGGGGAATATGGACCTGAGCAATCTGACGGGAAACCTCCCGCTCATTATCGGTCTGATCGTGGTTCTGTTGATACAGTTCTATTTTATGCGAAAGCGTAAGCCGGACACGGAAAAGAACATTGTTCAGAGCGTGCTGCTTGATGTAAAGATAAACCAGGCCATAACGGAGCTTATCAAGGATGGGCGTAAACCGAAAAAGTTCTCGTCGAGCAACTACAGCATAAACAAGAACCGGCTTGATTTTCTATCTCACTCACTGGTGGCTTCGCTGTCCAACGCCTTTGGGATTATCGATGACTACAACCAGCAGATACGCGCCGCTAAAAAATCAAAACCTCCCGGTTACGTTGAAATCGATGTCAAGCGGTTGAGCGGGCCGCTGGCTGAGAGCCGGGAAGGTCTCGAGGACTGGCTGATGGCCCATGGCGGGCAGCAGGGGCCGCCGATAAAATACCCCAGCATATTTGACACCCTCTTCGGCACCGGGCGTTAGGGTTTTAAACCTGTTGTTTCGGAAGGGCTCCACATTTTTCAGTGTGTGCCTGTTTTAGCTCCCTGAAGCGTTCCTGGTATTCAGTCGAGTTAATATCCTGGGTAGTCATTATTAGGCCGTCCTCACGGCTTTCACTGTTGCCAACTCTGTCAATGTAGTACCCTTTGCGCGTGCCCACCCCGTTGAAACCGTACTTGAGATACAGATTCTGGGCAACGGTGTTGGAGACACGGACCTCCAGGGTGATGACCTGTGCTTTCTGCTTCATGGCTAGCTCGACAAGTGATATCAGCAGCAACTCTCCTATCCCCATCCGGCGGTAAGTCTCGCGCACGGCAATAATAATGATGTGCGCTTCCTCGGCTATCGTCCAGAAGCCGGTGAAGCCGATTACGTAGTGTCTGATGCCCGGCAGTGTTTTGTTACCCGGGGTGCGGTTGTTGTTGAGCCACCGCCAAAACCTGGTGAACCACCCAGCCGCTTTGCTTTCCTCCAGGTTTTCCTCCTGGGGCTGGCTGACTACCTGCTCGTCATCGCAGACAACGATGTAGCGGGCCAGCTTGTTGCGTATCTCGTACTGGTAGTCGGCGGGGGGCCACTGGGTGGGGAAGGCTTCGTGGTCTATCTCAGTGACGTCGTCAATATCCTGGCGGTACATCGGGCGTATGTAGTAGGCCAAATCACTGTCTCCAGGGTTACATTATTATATATAGCTGTTATTGTAACACATTAGCGTTCATTGACAATATGAATATAGGACTACGTTTTTATCATTTACACGAGGATAGAAAAGCATTGCTACTTCAGGCATAGTGATATTTTATAATCGTATTTTATCTCCACCATAATACAATAACACACTACATCTAGCCCTAATATCTTCTCAAAGCTTTCCCTATCTGCTGTATTGAAGTTTCAAAACTTTCGTTATAGAACTGGTATTTGTTTTCTATACCTCTACCAATAAGGCTAGTGAAATTATTCTTAACTTCTCCCGTCGGGTCGGGGTTAAACACCCAAAACCTTCTTATCCTCATTGAACTCACTGAACCTAATGCATATAGATACCGGAAGAATAAGTCTGATGTAGGGAACGAATACCCAATTATAAATATATTTTCTGCCTGAGATAACTCCTTAGCAACCTTTCTCCATACGTTATTAATCTGATTATTATGAGCTGTCTTATTCCATGTCGGAGGGACTAGTACTGGGTGTTCATAGTAACCTGCTTCACAGTGCTTCCTTTCCTTAAGCCATGAGCTAAAATTGTAATTGGCATTTTTGGTATGGCCAGGGTATGTATTAAAATTTACTTCCGATATGCTTAATGGGATAATCTTATTGCACTGTCTGCATAAACCCCAGTTTATAGACCCATGTAATTTCAGATATTTCACCTTATTGGTTTCCTTACCCTCCTCCAAACAATAGTCAAATTTCATCTGATTCAAGCTTAACGCTACGTCCATAGTTAAGTCGTAGTTAAACGTTATAATAGTGAATTCATTACCCTCACCTTCCTCCCTATTTTCCGTCTCTTGAAGCATTTTTACGAAAGCATTATGGTGTTCTGTGGGGAATACCTGGCCATTCCTTACAGGGAAAGAAATGCTTCTCTCCAAGGTATGTACAATCAGTGTAATTATTGATTCCCTTAGTTTTATAATTTCCTCCATTGTCCTTTCCCCAAACTTGCCAATTACTTGTGCCATTTCTATAGCTCCAAATAAAGACTCAATGTTATCTATGTCCAAATACGACTTAGTATATATTGCATTCAATTCTGTTCTAGCACTGAATACATCTTGGAATGATTCTTTTATTTCGTTGTCCTTAATTACGCCACGCCGTAGTAAATCCTCCGCCTTTTCGAGAAATTCTGCCATTAATGGACCACCTGCTGTCTTTGATGCCCCTGCTCCTAAAATAAATACGTTTTTCATTGCTTAACTTATTCCTTTTCTTTTACTTTTACGCTCTCTCGGCGTAATGGTCAATTCTAGCGGCCTGTTTGCTAAATCTGTATCTTACAAAAACTCACCATCCCCCCCCCACGCCTATCTTTTCCCCTCTTTATACGTTATAATTGGTGCACCTGGAATACCATGTGCATAAGGTATAATACTGGAGTTTATGTGAATTCGCCAGTACCTTGTGCACGGGTTGACACCACAGTTGCTGGGTGGGCTCCGGGCACGGTGTTCCAGAAGGCGGGAGTCCAGCTTACGGGGGTTGTCAGGTGCAGGATGAGGATAGCCTGGTTCGGCGGGCCAAGGAGAATGACCAGCAGGCTTTTGCCAGGCTGTACGAGGAATATTTTGACAGGATATATCGTTACGTGGCGGTAAGGGTGGGAGATAGAATAGAGGCGGAGGATTTGACTCAGCAGGTATTTGTCAATGCCCTCAAGGCAATATCTTCCTACCGGGTAAAGGGTGCCCCTTTCTCGGCCTGGTTGTACCGCATCGCCCATAACCAGGTGGTGGACTACCTGAGGAAGAAGAAAAAGAGGGCGGCGGTTCCCCTCAACGAGGACTGGGTGGCCAGTAAAGACCGTGATCCCCGGCAGGTGGTAGAGCAGAACCTGGATATCGAACAGCTATTATCAGCCACCAAACGGTTGACCGAGGCACAGCGTGAGGTAATCTCACTGCGCTTTGCGGGTGAGCTACCCATCGCACAGGTAGCTAAAATTATGGGTAAGAGTCAGGGGGCAATAAAGGCCTTGCAGCACAGTGCCATAGTGGCTCTGCGTAAGGTAATGCTAGCGACAGAAAATGGGAAGATCTAGAGAAATTGAAAACATTCTAAACGAGTGTCTGGAACGAATGCTGGTCCAGGGCGAGACCGTGGAGCGGTGTGTCGGCCTTTACCCGCAGCATGCCGATGAGTTAAGGCCGTTGCTGGAGTTTGCCGTGGCTGCCAGGGAGGCGACCGTTATCCAGCCACGCCCCGAGTTCAGAGACCGGGCAAGATATCAGTTCAGCCAGATACTGCGTGACAGCGAACAGAAGGCAAGGCGTCCCTTGTTTGGCTGGCACTGGAGGCCGACTTGGGTGGCTACGGTGGCCATATTTCTGGTGCTGATAATAGCCGGCGGGGGAACGGCTGCTGCCGCCAGCGGCAGTATGCCTGACCAGGCGCTCTATACGGTTAAGCTGATAACGGAACGGGTACAGCTGGCGTTTACCTTCACCGCGCTGGGCAAGGCTGAGGCCTACGCCAGTATGGCCGATAAGAGAGTGGACGAGATAGTCTATCTTGCCGGAGAGGGCGAATCCGCTTACATAGAAAGGGCTACGGAACGCCTCGATAGTTATCTGTCGGAGATTGCCGCTTTATCCTCTCCCCGGCTTATGGCCGGTGCCGTATTAGAGGAATCGCAGGAGACCGACGAGATGATGGCAGCCGTGGTTGAGGAAGAGGTAGCTGAAGAAGAGGAAGAGGCGGCTATTGCTGAGGATACGTTAACTATACAAAAGACATCACCGTTGGGCGGAGAAATCTGGAGTGAGGAAGGGCTGCGCAGTGTCAGTCCCGAGGCCAGGGTCTGGCAGACAATTATCGTTTATAACCATCCGTCCCGCCTGCGTGCCGCCCTTGATACCGCCCCATCATCGGTCAGGTCTGCCCTGATGCAGGCCCTTTATATATCGCAGGTCAGCTATGACCAGGCCATCGAGTACCTGGAGTAGCAGTAATCTTAAATTCCTGATTTAAACTGCCTTCAGGAAGCTGGTACCTCCTCATTGGTTTTTGGAAGGGTATCTGCTAAAGTAGATAGCAGAAGATGTTAAGCATATTCCGCCTGGCAGTCCGCAACGTATGGCGCAGCAAGTCAAGGACTATCCTCGTCGTTTGCATTCTGGGCGTGGTGTTAGGCCTGGGTCTGGTGATGCAGGGTGTCAATGCCAATATCTCCAGTAATGTCGAGCAGATAAGGCAGTCCCTGGGCAATATTATTATGGTCCAGCCCCCGGGTTCTGGCAGTGGGATGCCCGCTTTCAGTACCGGGGCAGCGCTTGACGCTGCGATTATTGACGAACTAAAGGATATCCAGCATGTGGAAGAGGTGGTCGGCAGGGTTATTGGCCGTCCCGAGAGCACCAGTCTGGAGTCACCCTCTTTCGGCGGTGGGGGTGGCTTGTTTAGCGGTTTTGGAGGAAGGCCGGCTGCGGGTCTGGACGGCCCCCTCATCGTTCTCAATGGTATCGCTACCGACCAGCCTTTGAGCAGTCCCCAGGGTGGCGAGGCAGATATTATCATCGGTCACGGCCTGACCAGCGAAAATGAAGCGCAGAATGTGGCCCTGGTCGGTGATGACCTGGCCAACCAGAATGGTCAGGCGGTAGGCTCCACCTTCGAGCTTAATGATGAGCAGTTCAGCGTGGTTGGCATCTTTTCCTCAGGGACCATGTTCGATTCTCTGGGTGTTTATTTGCATTTGGCCAGTGCCCAGCGCATCCTTGGTATCGAGGGGAAGGTCAGCACCATCATGGTCGAGGTGGACTCCTTCGAGAATGTGGAGGTAACGATAGAAATAATGCGGGAACAGGTCGGAGACCGGGCCGATGTCGTCTCGCCGCTGACCATGATCACCCGTTTTATCGGCTCAACGCTGGAAGGCATATCCTCGACGATACAAACCGGGGCCAGTGTTACGCTTGTTGTGGCCGGTATCGTGTTGCTTTTCACCATGATTCTGGTAATCAGGGAGAGCACCAGGGAGATCGGCACTCTGAAGGCTATCGGGGCTTCCAATACCCAGGTGCTTCTGCAGTTTACCACTCAGGCGCTGGCCTTGACCCTGGTCGGAATCCTGGCGGGTATCGGTGTCTATCTCTTCGGCAGTCAGGCGTTACCCGTGCTCCTTCCCACCGGCCCCATCAGCCGTCTTTTCGGCGGGGTTGAGGTATCCCTGGCGGTGGGGCTGGGCTATCTGCCCTGGGCTGTCCTAGCCGGTATCGCCGGAGGGCTGTTCCCCTCGTTGTATGCTTCCCGAATCAATCCGGCAGAGGTGCTCCGCCATGGATAGCAACAACTCGATAGTGGTGCTGAAGGAGGTAACCAAGCAGTTCCGTTATCAGGGCTCGGTGGTCAGTGCCCTGAGCGGCGTCTCTTTCTCGCTGTCGAAAGGAACCACCGTGGCGATAACCGGGATGACGGGCAGCGGGAAAACAACACTGCTAAATATCATCGGTGCCCTGGAAAAGCCGACTTCCGGAGAGGTCTGGGTGGATGGTGTCCCGGTACATACACTGGCTGACCGCAAGTTGGTTGACTACCGTCGCAGTAAGGTGGGCTTCGTCTTTCAGCTCTACAACCTGCTTCCCGGCCTTTCCGCCCTGGAGAATGTTGAGCTACCGTTGGAACTGGGCGGGCTAGGCGCTAAACCGAGGCGCGAGCGGGCCAGAAGATGCCTGGAGCTGGTCGGTTTCCCGCCTGAGCGTTATCGCCACCGGTCAAATTACCTTTCCGGTGGTGAGCAGCAACGGGTAGCCATCGCCCGGGCGTTAACCAATGACCCTCCCATAATCCTGGCTGACGAGCCGACCGGAGACCTCGACCCGGAGACCAGCCAGCAGATCATGCGGCTGTTGCAGGGCCTGGCCAGGGACCAGGATAAGACCATCATGCTGGTCACCCACAGTGATACCATCGCCGCCTGGGCCGATACCCGGTTAAGAATCAACCAGGGAACCACCGAGAGGTATTAGACCCTTTATCAGGTATTACCTATTAATTCTGGCAGATTTCGCCTAACCAATTAGCCCTTAATGCGTTATATATTTTAGAAATAATTTTACAGGAGGTATTTCATGAAAAAGTTCGGGTTGTTGGTGGCGGGTGTGGCATCTGTGCTGGCCATATTAGTCCTGGCTGGTTGTACCCCGGTTGATACTAACGGGTCTGAGGTGAAGGAGATAAACCTGAGCAGCCAACAGGAAGGCATCTGGGTCAGCGGTATGGGTAAGGTAACCGTGGTTCCCGATATCGCCAGCCTACGTTTGGGGATCGAGGCCGAGGGTGACACCGTTTCTGTAGCACGTGACCAGGCTGCGGAAGCAATGGATGCCGTAATGACCGCACTTACCGAGAATGGTGTTGCCGATAATGATATCCAGACGGAGTACTTCACCATTCGACGGATAACGCAGTGGGACAGGGAGAAGGAGCAGGAGGTTATTACCGGTTACCGTGTAATCAATATGGTGACGGCCAAGATAAGGGACATAGACAATATCGGCACCGTTATTGACGCTGTCGCTGATGCCGGTGGAGACCTGACCAGGGTGGATAGCATAGATTTTACCGTAGATGATCCTTCAGACTATTACGATGAAGCCCGGGAAGAAGCAATGGCTGAAGCCAGAGACAAGGCGGAGCAGCTGGCTGAGCTGGCCGGTGTTATCCTGGGTAATGCAACTTATATCTCAGAGGGCAGCCAGATCCCCCCCGTTACCCGTGGTGGTTATGCCATGGATGTTGCCGAAGAAATGGAGGTTGAGACACCGGTAAGCCCCGGCGAGTTGGAGGTCATTCTCACCGTTCAGGTAATCTATGCCATAGAGGATTAGCTAAGGCACCGGTAGAGGTGATATTTTACCAACATTTTACAAATTCCGTATTCTGTAGGGCTAGGCAAAGGACTATAATAATGTATAGGTATCACAGAGCGGAAGGAGGTTAAGGACGGTGTCAAAAAAAGCCAAAATTATTCTTGCAGTACTGGCAGCGGTAACCGTGCTGGCAGTTGGGGGCGCAGCCACAGTGATGGCACAGGATGACCCGGTTGAGGAGGACGAAGTATTGACCACCTCAGAAACGGGTACCCAGGGCCTTATGGCCCGTGTCGCCGGTATCTTGGATATTTCCGAGGACGAGCTGGTCAACGCCTTCAAGCAGGCCCGACAGGATATGAGGGATGAGGCTATCGACAGGGCGCTTGACAAGGCTGTGGAAGAAGGGCTGATTGATGAAACAGAGGCGGCGGAAATACGGGGGTGGCTGGCAGAGAAACCCGAGGCTATTGACCGCTTCCTGCAAAAACGTGCCCGGTTGTGTAAGCCGTTATGCGACCGGCCGATGCTGCGTCTGGCGCAGCGGTGGCAGCGTATACAGGCACCATGCTGGTCTGATTAGGTTATCAAAGGATTAACCAGAGAGGAGGGAGCCTCTAGTCCGGGCTCCCTCTTTTATTATTCCGGGCGGTGCTGGTACCGGGTATTAATCGGGCAGGTTATTATTAGACCAGAACGCAGTCTTTCATTCGCATGTCGATCACCGAACCGTCATATGTTCCCTGCACTGTCACTTCCTGCCCCACCATTAACCGGTTCAATACGCTGGCATGTTGCTTATCGAAGACACACCGCATGTTACCCAGTAGGCTTTCCTGGCTGCTGGCCAGGTTAATGTAATGAATGCCCAGCTCTTCCTTAACCTCGATTCTGTTGACCACGCCGGATATTTTAAGCAGCCTGTTGGCGTAATGGGCATCAGCGGCTGCGCCCTCCTCTTCGTAGGTTGACAGTAATTCTTCGAAGGTTAGCTCCATTACCGGCAGGGCTGGTTCAGGCCTGGGTTCAGGCTCCATTACCCGTTCGATTTTGGTTTCAACCACTGGTTCTGGTTCCGGTTCGGGCTCCGGTTCTAATTCCAGTTCGGGTTCTGGTTCTATCTCTAGTTCTGGCTCTACCTCTATTTCCACTTCAGGTTCGGGTTCTGGTTCAGCTTTGGGTTTGGCTTTTGCCTTGGCTCTGGGTGTACGTCTGCGTTTGGGCTTGGGTTCGGGTTCAGGTTCGGGTTCCATCTCTAGTTCTGGCTCTATCTCTATTTCCACTTCGGGTTCTGGTTCTGGTTCGGCTTTGGGTTTAGCTTTCACCCTAGCTCTGGGTGTACGTCTGCGTTTGGGCTTGGGTTCGGGTTCAGGCTCAGGCTCCAGTTCCGGCTCTACCTCTATTTCTGGTTCGGCTTCAATAACCGGCTCGACTCTGGGACGCCTTTCATCTTTCAATTGTTGAAAGGTCTTATCTATCGTTTTAAAAGACGAGGATGTCAGAGGGAAGCCACACCACTGGCATGCCCAGTCCTGGGTTCTGGTAGTTTCCTGGCCGCAATTGGGGCACTTTGGCATTGAACACCTCTCTTTACCACTTCAGTTTATTGATACGGGTAATTACCATAGGGTTGATTGTGGTGGTTTCTCTTTCTCTTTATTATAGGGCAGTCCCAAGTGTTCGTAGGCTAGCTGGGTAGCCACCCGTCCGCGAGGAGTCCTCTCCAGAAAGCCCAGTTGCAGGAGATAGGGTTCATAGACATCCATAATAGTGTCTGCCTCCTCGCTGATGGCCGCAGCAATGGTATCCAGCCCTACGGGGCCACCGTTAAACTTATTGATAATAGTATCTAGTACTTTACGGTCGGTCTCGTCCAGACCGGTAGCGTCGACCTCAAGCATGGCCAGCGCCTCATCGGATACCTCGCGGTTGGCAACACCGTTGGCCACCACCTGAGCATAATCTCTAACCCGTTTGAGCAGACGGTTGGCAACACGCGGGGTGCCCCGGGCACGGCGGGCCACTTCGGTTAGCCCCTTGGTTTCCGTTTCGATTCCCAGAATACTGGCTGAACGCTTTAATATCGTTTCAATTGATTCCTGGTCATAGAAATCCAGGCGGTAGACGGCGCCAAACCGGTCACGCAGGGGCGGGCTGACCAGAGCGAAACGAGTTGTAGCACCGATAAGGGTGAAGGCGGGCAGGTTCAAACGCAGGCTTTTAGCCCCCGGTCCCTTGCCGATGACGAGGTCCAGGGCAAAGTCCTCCATAGCCGGGTACAGAATCTCTTCAACTGGCCGGTTGAGACGGTGGATTTCATCAATAAAGAGGATATCCTGGCTGTTGAGGTTGGTCAGTATTGCCGCCAGGTCCCCGCTGCGCTCGATAGCCGGCCCTGATGTAATTCTGATATTAACCCCCATTTCAGCGGCAATGATATAAGCTAGAGTGGTTTTGCCCAATCCTGGAGGGCCATAAAGCAGGACATGGTCCAGGGGTTCCCCCCTGCCCTGAGCAGCCGCGATGGCAATCTTCAGGTTTTCCTTAACTTTAGTCTGCCCGGTAAAATCCTGAAGCGACCGTGGCCTCAGATTGGCATCGAGCGGCATATCTTCCGCGCTGGCCTTACCCGATATGATGTTAGTAATCTTCACCGCCTCCCCAGTTATTAAGTTTATGTACGTTCAGGTATTTGCCGGATAACCGTGTAATTATTTCAGAATGCATTCTTTACCCCTTTGCAACTTACCCGTATTATAGCATATCTTTCACCAACTCAGGATAAACCATTAGTAATGTTAAGGAATATATAAAAGGATGCCCCGTTTTAACCGGGACATCCTTATGGTCCTATCAATGATTTGTGGATGGGACTTAAATAATCAACTCCGTTCCGTCATTATCTCCGCCTTCATATTCACCTTCATACTCGTCTTCCGCCATATCTATTTCCTCTTCTTCACTGGCTTCACTTTCTAGCATAGCCACTATCCGCTCGTCCAGCTCGGCAAGCTCCTCTTCTAACTCCAAAGCTTCAATTTCTTCGATTTCTTCAACCACTTCACTGGCTGGAGAACGGGTGGGAATAAGCCGGCCGATGATTACATTTTCCTTTAGACCGACCAGCTTGTCCGTAGCCCCCCTGACGGCAGCGTCGGTCAGCACTTTGGTGGTCTCCTGGAAAGAGGCCGCCGCCAGCCAGCTACTGGTGCTGAGTGAAGCCCTGGTTATACCCAGGAGTGCCGTGTGAGCGGTAGCCGGTTCACCCCCTTCGGCCAGAACCTCAGCGTTGATATCTTCATACTGGAAACGGTTTACCAGCTCTCCTGGTATCAACTCGGTATCACCCGAAGAATCGATACTGACCTTGGACAGCATCTGGTGAATAATAATCTCAATATGCTTATCGCTGATATTAACCCCCTGGGAACGGTAGACCCTCTGCACCTCGTCTACCAGGTATTGCTGCACTGCCTCTCTTCCCAGGATGCTGAGCAATTCCTGGGGATTGATGGAGCCATCAGTCAGCTGCTGTCCTGCTTTTATGGCGTCACCGCTTTGAACATGAATGTGGGTGGCCGGGGGTATGTTATACTCACGCCTCTCCTGCTCTTCATGAATGATGGAAATGCGTTTACCTTTAATGGCGACATGACCGGTAATAGCGGCAACAATCGGTTTGGCCTCGGCAGCGGTGGCTGGTGTTTTGGTTGTGCCATCTTCCTTGGCAACTGGATTGGCCAGAACGGTACCGATATTTACCATCTGGCCGTTTTCCACGGTTACTTCAAAACCGGGAGGTAACTTATATTCGTCCTGGAATATCTCCGAATTGGTAACCCCAATCTTTACCCCATCTTCTCTCTGGATAACATCGACTACGCCATTTATATCCGAAATAATAGCCGAAACCTTGGGCGATCTGGCTTCAAATAGCTCCTCTACCCTCGGCAGACCGCTGGTAATATCAAGCCCCACCACACCGCCAGTATGGAAAGTGCGCAGGGTAAGCTGGGTACCCGGTTCGCCGATGCTCTGGGCGGCAATTATACCTACCCCGGTGTTGAGGTTAACCAGATGCCCCCGGGCCAGATCCCGTCCGTAACAGAACTGGCAAATCCCGCGTTTTGACTGGCAGGTAAGTGGTGACCTGATTTGAACCCGGGTGACCCCAGCGGTAATAATTTCGTCTATTATCTCGTCACTTATTCCCTGATTACGGTCAACGATAATTTCTCCAGTTTCAGGATGGGTTACCTTGCTGGCAGCTAACCGTCCCGCTATTCGCTCGGCGAACGGAGGTAACAGCCCTCTTTCTTTGGCTTCGGTTATCCAGATGCCGTCAGTTGTCCCGCAGTCATCTTCAAGAACGATAACATCATGGGCGGCATCGATAAGGCGACGGGTAAGGTATCCGCTCTCCGATGTTCTCAAGGCGGTATCGGCCAGTCCTTTGCGGCCACCATGAGTAGACATAAAGTATTCCAGGACGCTTAAGCCCTCGCGGAAACTTGATTTGATGGGGAAGTCGATAATTCTACCCGAGGGATTGGTCATTAGACCTCTCATACCCGCCATCTGACTGATCTGTGAGATATTCCCCTTGGCTCCTGAATTGGCCATCATATAAAGGCCGCCATATCGGTCAAGGCTATCCCAGATAGCATCAGCCAATTTTTCGGTAGTCCCTGTCCATACCCCGACAACTCCCTGATATCTTTCGTCTTCGGTAATTACCCCGTTGAGGTACTGGTTCTCAATCAGGGCAGTCTCGGTTTCTGCATTTTCCAGCAGTTCAGATTTGGTTCCAGGCCCCTCGATGTCACTCATAGCAATCGTAGTCCCTGACTTAGTGGCAAACTCGAAGCCCAGTTCTTTAATGTTATCTAGTACCACCGCCATTTCTTCATCGCTCAATAAATGGGAGCAATCAGCGATTATCCGTTTGAGGTATGATTTATCAATTACGTCGTTATAGAAGCCCAGCTCCTGGGGTAATATCTGGTTGAAAAGTATGCGTCCGACGCTGGTCTTAATCCTTTGGCCACCATTGACGCTGCTTCGCACTTCGATCTCTGCCCTGGGGTCAATAGCGGCCAGGTTACAGGCGAGTATGGCCTCTTCAAAGCTGCCGAAGATATTACCTTCCCCTTTGGTGCCAGGTCTGATGGTGGTAATGTAATAACAGCCGAGGATCATATCCATTGTCGGGGTGACTATTGGCTCACCGGAGCTGGGAATCAGCATGTTATGGATGCTCAGCATTGTCTCTCTGGCTTCCCTTACCGCTGCCTTGGATAGCGGGATATGGACCGCCATCTGGTCACCGTCAAAGTCAGCATTAAAAGCGGTACAGACCAGCGGGTGGAGCTGTATAGCGCTGCCGTCGATCAGTACCGGTTCGAAGGCCTGTATGCTGAGGCGGTGCAGGGTAGGGGCACGGTTAAGCAGCACCGGCCGCTCCTTGACCACTTCCTCCAGTATGTCGTAGACCTCGGGTCTTGCCCTTTCGACGAGACGCCGGGCACTTTTAATATTGTGGGCCAGGTTCTGCTCCATCAAACGGTGCATAACAAAGGGCTTGAATAGTTCTAGAGCCAGGCGTCTGGGCAGACCGCACTGGTGAATCTTGAGCTCAGGGCCGACAACAATCACCGAACGCCCGCTGTAGTCCACTCTTTTACCCAGCAGGTTCTGGCGGAAGCGCCCCTGCTTGCCTCGTAGCATATCAGAGAGTGATTTAAGTTTATGATTGCCGCCTGAAGACTGTGATTGACCCCTCCTGCCATTGTCAATCAACGAGTCAACCGCTTCCTGGAGCATCCGTTTTTCATTGCGGATGATGATTTCCGGTGCCCCGATATCCATCAGGTGACGTAGCCGGTTGTTACGGTTGATAACCCGGCGGTAGAGGTCATTGATACCGCTGATGGCGAATTTACCACCGTCAAGCTGAACCATTGGCCGCAGCTCGGGAGGTAGCACGGGTAAAACGGTCAGAATCATCCACTCTGCCTTGCTGCCACTGCGGCGTAGTGCCTCAACTACCTGCAGTTGTTTGGCTGCTTTCTTGCGGCGTTGCCCGGAATTGGAATGGGTCTCCTGGACCAAGTCGTTACGCAGCTGATGAAGGTCAATATTCTTGACCAGTTCGTATATTGCCTCTGCTCCCATCCCTACCTCAAACACCTGCCCGTATTTCTGCCTCAGCTCCTGATACTGGTTCTCTGCCAGAAGCCCTCTCAATCGTATATCTTTCAGTTGTTCTATATCGGCGGTCAGTTCCTCTTCTATCTGTACCTTTTCATCTTCCCATTTCCGGCGGAGCTGGTTTACTTCCTCTACCGAGGCTGATTCTGATTCGGCTATTTTGGCTTCCAGTAACTCCTGGCGGGCTGCTATTTCCACCGAATATCTGTCCTGTAATTGTTGAATTGTTAACTGCCGTGCCTCTTCGTCTACCTTGGTAACAATATAGGAAGAGAAGTAAAGGACACGTTCCAGGTTTCTGGGGGACAGGTCGAGTAGCAGTCCCAGCCGGCTGGGTACGCCCCGGGCAAACCAGATGTGGGCTACCGGACAGGCCAGGGCAATGTGCCCCATCCGTTCCCTTCTTACCTTGGACTGGGCCACCTCTACGCCGCATTTATCGCAGATAACACCCTTGTAGCGTATCCTTTTATACTTACCGCAAAAGCATTCAAAATCTTTGGTTGGCCCAAAAATCCTCTCGCAGAAAAGCCCATCTCTCTCCGGCTTCAGGGTGCGGTAGTTAATGGTCTCCGGTTTGGTGACTTCACCATAGGACCAGCTCCTGATCTGTTCTGGAGAAGCTAAAGAGATACGAACGGAATCAAAATCGTTAACTTCCAGCATTATCTTTTACCTCTCTATCGGTTTCATCCTCAGCAACTGCGGTAGGCACATCCCCAGCATCAGGGATGATTTCCTCTTCTGTCTCGGTGGTATTCTCAATATCAATTACGGTTGATTCTTCCAAAATACCAACACCCTCCTCGGTATCCGAAGGCTTTCCCTCTTCTGTCTCGGATTTGTTTTCAATACCGCTTACGGTTGATTCTTCAATAGTACCAGCGGTCTCCTCTGCAACCGTGTCTTCCTCCAGCTGAGCCTCAACTCCCAACTCCAGCTCTGTCCCGGCTTCAGGTAGCTCAGTGGTTTCTCCGCTAAGGGCTGTCTTTTCTTCTTTTTCCTCGTTTATTACCTCGATAGCCAGCCCCAGGCTTTGCAGTTCCTTGACCAGTACCTTAAACGATTCCGGCACGCCGGGCTGTATAATATCCTGGTTCTTAACTATCGCCTCGTAGGCTTTGGCACGCCCGGTGACATCATCGGATTTGATTGTTAAAATTTCCTGAAGGTTATGGGCGGCACCATAGGCTTCTAGTGCCCAGACCTCCATCTCACCGAAGCGCTGCCCGCCAAACTGGGCTTTGCCGCCCAGGGGTTGCTGGCTGATCAGGGAGTAAGGCCCGGTGGATCGGGCGTGTACCTTATCTTCAACCAGGTGGCTCAATTTCATAATGTAAATACTGCCCACTGTCACCGGCTGGTCGAATGGCTCTCCAGTAAGGCCGTCACGGAGGATAACCTTGCCGATAGTCGGCGGCGGGATGTTCTTTTCAGCACTGATTTTGTCTGCTTCCAGCTCCAGTTCCTGGAAAGTAAGGTCCTGGCTGGAAACTTCCTGTTCTTCGAGCCATAACCGCAGGCAGACCTCTTTGGCTACTCCCTGTTGGGTGTCATCAAAGGCTTTATCTCCATCATATCCCTTGCTTTTCAGCCATTCCACGGCCTTTTCTTTATCCAGGGTGGTGTTTTCTGTGCTGATATCAAATTCAATAGCTCCGACCTTCTGAGCTATCCATACCCGGGCCAGGGCGTCCTCTATATCTACGTCGTTAGCGCCGTCAAAGACAGGTATTAGCGCCTTAAACCCCAGCGTTTGCGCAGCCAGGCCGAGATGGGTTTCCAGGACCTGCCCGATATTCATACGTGACGGGACGCCGACGGGATTGAGGATGATATCTACCGGTGTACCATCAGGCAGGAAGGGCATATCTTCTTCCGGGGCCAGGATGGAGACAACACCTTTATTACCATGCCGTCCGGCCAGTTTATCACCGGCGGCAATCCGTCGCCTCTGGGCGACCCAGACCCGTACCATCTGGTTTACCCCGGCCGGCAGGTCATCACCTTCTGAGACCCGGACGTCGATTACCTTACCCCACTCGCCGTGGGGTACCCGTAGAGAGGTATCTTTCACCTCGCGGGCTTTCTCGCCGAAGATAGCCCGCAGCAGTTTCTCCTCGGCGGATAACTCGGCTTCACCTTTGGGGGTGATCTTACCCACCAGTATGTCGTCAGGCCCGACCTCGGCGCCAATCCTGACAATGCCATATTCATCGAGTTCACGCAGGCTTTCTTCACCTACATTGGGTATATCTCTGGTAATTTCTTCAGGCCCCAGCTTGGTGTCCCGGGATTCAACCTCGTGTTTCTCGATATGGATAGACGTGAAGGTGTCCCTCTCCACCAGACGCCTGCTGACGATAATTGCATCCTCAAAGTTGTAACCCTGCCAGCTCATAAAAGCGCACATGACGTTCTGCCCCAGAGCCAGTTCGCCGTTCTCTATAGAAGAGCTGTCGACCAAGACCTGGCCGGCTTCTACCCGGTCACCTTTGCTGATAATAAGGCGCTGGTTGATGCAGGTTCCCTGGTTGGTGCGGACAAACTTCATCAGCGGGTACACATCTTGCTCACCGTTATCGGTGGTAACCACAATCTGGGTGCTGGTGGCCGAAGTAACCACGCCGGGATTACGGGCGTAGATAAGCTGTCCGCTATATTTGGCGGCTTCGGTTTCCATACCGGTAGCTACCAGTGGTGCCCGGGGAGATAGCAGGGGCACTGCTTGCCGTTGCATATTAGAACCCATCAGGGCGCGGTTGGCATCATCATGCTCCAGGAAAGGTATCAGTGAGGTGGCGACACTGAATATCTGTTTGGGCGAGACATCCATGTAGTCTATTTTATCAGCCGTCTCTCTCAGATAACGGTCGCCCCGTCTGGCTTCAATCTTTTCGCCGACAAAATGGCCGTTGGCATCAATAGTGGCGTTAGCCTGGGCAATGGTGTACTTATCCTCTTCGTCAGCGGGGAGGAATTCCACTTCGTCAGAGACGAAAGGTTCTACCTTTACCGTCCTTGGCGGTAGCTGGGATAACCTGTCAATATGTTTCTTGGTAATCAAAGTCCCTGTTTTGATTATGGTCTTGCCATCGTCATCGCGTATTGTCTCCCTGGTTCTTTTGTTAATCAGCTGGCTGTAGTCGTCTTTTATCTCGGAAATAACCTTGCGGTAAGGGGTTTCTATGAAACCGTAGCGATTGACCCGGCTGTAAGTGGCCAGCGAGCCGATAAGGCCGATATTGGGGCCTTCTGGTGTTTCAATGGGGCATATCCGGCCGTAGTGGGAAAAATGGACATCCCTGACCTCGAATCCGGCACGGTCCCGTGATAGCCCTCTTGGCCCCATGGCCGAAAGCCGCCGCTTGTGGGTCAACTCGGCCAGCGGATTGGTCTGGTCCATGAACTGGGATAACTGTGAACTGCCGAAGAATTCCCTGATGGAGGCTACTACGGGCCGGATGTTGATCAGAGCGCTGGGGGTGGCTGATTCGGTAGGAAGTGTACTCATCCGCTCCCGGGCTACCCGTTCCAGGCGCATGAGGCCGATTCGGAACTGGTTCTGCATCAGTTCGCCAACGGTGCGTACGCGCCGGTTCCCCAGGTGGTCAATATCGTCGGCATTATCGATGCCGTTATTGACCATAATAATATGTCTGATAATCTCTACCAGGTCTTCTTTGGTCAGAGTGCGCACACTTTCCATAATGTTAAGGCTGAGCCGCTTATTGAGTTTATAACGGCCGACGTAACCGAGGTCATAGTGCATGGGGTTAAAGAACATGTTTTCGATCAACTTTTTAGCATTTTCTATATTGGGCGGGTCCCCAGGGCGTAATTTCCTATGGATACTGAGAAGGGCTTCGGAGGTATCCCTGACCGTTGGTTCACGGTCCATGGTTGACTTGATAAACTGGCGTTCGGGAACGTTATCTTCATCGGCGAACATGCTTAGCAGTTCTTCATCGCTGCTGTAACCAATGGCACGTAGCAGCGTGGTGCAGGGAATCTTGCGTTTGCCGTTTATCTTGACTGAGATTACGTTGGGGTTGCTGGTTTCAAACTCCAGCCAGGCCCCATGGCTGGGTATAAGCTTGGCCTGGCACAGTTTACGACCACTGGTATTGTCCACTTCTGCAATTAGGTAGACACCGGGAGAACGCAGCAACTGGCTGACCACTACCCGTTCTGCCCCGCCGGTTATAAAGGTGCCTTTAGAGGTAATCAGGGGTATGTCACCGAAAAACAGGTCTTGTTCTTTGATTTCTCCGGTGGCTTTAATCAGTAATCTCGTTTTGATATAAAGGGGGCTTGAGTAGGTCAGGTCTCGCTGGCGGCACTCCTGCTCGGAATTACGCGGTTCACGGAATTCATAACCGATAAAGCTTATCTCCAGCCGGGTGCCGGTAAAATCCTGGATGGGGGATACCTCGTCAATCAGTTGTTTCAGTCCTTCTTCCTGGAACCAACGGAAAGATTCCAGCTGGACCTTGATCAGGTTGGGTACATCCAGTATCTGTGGTAGGCGGGCGTACGATTTTCGGGAAATAGAGGGTAACAATTCTTCATGATAGGCTGGTGACACAACGACCATTAGTAACACTACTCCTTAAACAAGTTAAACAGTACTTCAAAATATCAAGTTAGAGAAGGCAATCACACTGAAAAATGCATGCGGAAAACAGGGGGGTAAAAAACCGAATAAAAAATAAAAGTGGAAACACTTAGCGGCATATTAACAATCTTATATTATATTATTGTTTTTAATATTTGTCAAGCCCTGCCGGCATTTGATTTAAAGAAATATCGGTATCACACCTTTATTCAACCAGCTTGTCCCATAGCCCATTTACTTTTGCCCTTATTTCATCCAGGTTACCGTTATTATCGATTACCACATCGGCATGTTTCACGCGGTCGTCGTTAGCCAGCTGGGACCGGATGCGGGCTTTGGTCTGCTCTTCATCCAGTCCACGCTGCTCCTTGAGACGTCTGATCACTGTATCTTCAGGGGTAATGGTCACCCATATCTCATCGACAAGTGACTGCCAGTTGGCTTCAATCAATATTGCCGCTTCGACGACAACCACGGCTATTCCATCCCTCCGGTATTCCTCGATCTGGGCCTGCATCATATCGTACATCCGGGGGTGCATTATCCGGTTCAGGCGTGACAGGGCTTCGGGATCATTGAAAACTATCTCTCCCAGTTTCTTGCGGTCAATTTCTCCGCTAGGGGCAATAATATCCTGTCCAAAGGCAGCTGTTACGTCATGCCAGGCGGGGGTATCGGGCAGGAAAACCTCATGCCCGACCTTGTCAGCATCGATGACCACGGCCCCCAGTTCCTTCAGAAACCCGGAAACGGTGCTCTTGCCGCTACCAATGCCACCGGTGAGACCAATCACTTTTGTCATATTACTTAGTTCCTTTCCAATCAAAGCTGTGTTATCCCAGTCTTTCTTCCATAAAATCGCAGCTATATTTAGATTATATATACTATATAGCTCATGTTACGTCTTCTTGATGTCATTATCCCGGTCGTTTCTTTAAATTTAGCGGGCCAGGACCAGTCCCCATACCGAAGTCGCACCGGCTGCTTTCAGCGCAGCGGCACAGGCATTGAGGGTGGCGCCGGAAGTAGCGACATCGTCGATAAGCAATACCTCCCTGTACCGCAGTTCCCGGCTGTAAAAGGCATTAGTAACATTACCTTGCCTTTCGCTGGCTGTTTTGGTGAGGGCCTGCGGGTGTGTGTCCCGTTCCCGGATAAGGTGGTCAGTAAGTAAGGGTAAGCCGGTCAGTTTGCTGAGTTCCATGGCCAGCAGGGTGGCCTGGTTATAGCCACGCTCTCTCAAGCGTTTACTATGTAGTGGCACCGGTACCAGGACATCCCCGGGTACCTGGTTTTCAGAAATATAGCTATAAAGCATCTGGGCCAGGTGTTCCGTTATTGCCCTCAGGTTTTCATACTTGAGTTTGTAGACTGACTGCCGTACCACCCCTTCAAAGCGGTACGGGGCGCGAATACCGTCTATCTCGGCTGCCCATCTGACACATCTCGAGCAGAGTATGTTACTGGCCTGAGGACGGCCGCAGCGGGGGCAAAGGGGAGGCATAACCCGTGGCATAGTACTGCTACAGGAAGAGCAGATGAATGTGCCTTCCTTGTCGCAACCGAGGCACCACTTTGGAAATAGCAGGTCGAGCGCCATTCCCCCCAGTTTGGCTACCTGAGGAAGTACACTCACCATTACCTACCTAATAATACGGTATAATCAGCCGCTAATTATATTAGTGTATAGCCTTTTGGTATTTACCGGAGGTATTTAGCGGGGACGGTTACTGTGCAGTGCTCCGCTCATGATAGGTTCGTCGATATAAACGTCACCATTCCTGATTTTCAGATTGAATCCGCAATCGGGATTGGTACAAACCCAGGCTTTATAATGTATGTTGGCTCCTTGACTACCGAAATCGGATAAGGGTACCAGGTCTCCAGTCTTGCACTTCTGACACTTGGGGAAAGCCAGTTCTTCCACGGGGTCCACCTCCCAGCCTGATTTGAATTTTCTACAGTATACATCAAGCGACCGGTGTTGGCAATAGAGCTTTGAGTTTTGCCATCCAGAAGGTAGACTCCAGCTCGATGGCAAGGGCTTTTCCGCGGTTCTCTTCCAGTGCCATGCGGGCACCGGTCACCCAGTAACCAACCGGCTTCTCGGGAAGATATGCACGGGGAAACTGGTAGGTACCTTTTTCCGTCTTGAAACCCTCCATGTGGTTAAGGCTGTTGGTAAACCAGGGGTGTTCTCTAGTTGTGGGGAATTCTGCCATTAACACAAGGCGTTGAATAAAGGCACCAAGTGGTGTTGGCCGGCCTGGCCTTGTGTCGAGTGAAGGCTCCCCGAAGAACCCGGGCAGCCACACAGACCAGCCAATGGCGTAGTAACGGCGTTCTTCTGTTCTCAGGACTCCGTATCCCGGATGCAGCTTCTGGTACTGGTCATTGAGTATGTAGTTGATTATGGTGTTGAACTTTATCCGGTCGTCTTCGGTGCCGTGTCGGGGCAGATAGGCGGCCAGACCGATGATGTCGTATACCGAGGGAAGGCAGCTGTCACCGTCCCTGGTCAGCGCTGGATTGACCAGCGGCTTTTTCTGGAAGGAACGCGGCATCCGTTCGTAGTTCGCCGGGTCAACATAGATATCATAATCTCCCTGCCGGGTGAAATCGTATATTGTCTCCAGACGGTTGTTCAGCACCGTACCGACTACAGGCTCATCAGTATACCCGGCACGTGCCAGGAAGGTGGCAATCATGTGGCGGATAAACCTCTCTTGGATATACCTCGGCGGACGTTCAATATTGTTCTGCAACCACTGGCTGAAGGGCTTCGTCTGCCGGTCGAGTTCTGCCATGCCCTTCCGGCACCCCAGGTCGACGAGCTTGCCCATGACGTTCTCAAAGGCGGTTGACTTGCTACCGTGCAGGCTATTGATACCCCTGACCGGGATAAAACGTTCCAGCCAGGTCTTTACCAGCTGGCTCTGCAGCAGTTCTTCTCTCAGTTTGACGGTGTCAATATTACCGGATGGCGGCATGAGTTCGGTGGCTGTCCGGTAGCGGATAGCCGGACCGCCATTTTCAAATAGCCAGTTCACCAGTTCCTGCTGATCCATAGTTTATATGTCTCCTAGTGGTGATTTTGGAAACTATACTTTACTCACTAACCGGCGTCAAGTGAATGGGTAGAACGGTCACACCAGGTGACATAACATCACTTGGTATAGGGATTATCAACGTGACTTGACATGCTTAGGCGGCATAGTTAGACTGTGGGGCACTGAGTTAGCACCGGGAGGAATCATATGGCATTACATCTAAGTGAACCGACGATTATCGAACATGGCCCCTATAAAGTGGTAGGCGTTTATGCCGCCTTCGAGGGTGAAGAAGAAGGGCCTGCCTGGGCTAAAGCCTCTAGAGAACTTGAGCGTAGACGCGACGAGATACCAAACAGGGAAGGCGATACGATTCTGGGGTTCCTGTATAGACCCCACAAGGACAATCCCTCAGTGCCGGAGCAGGTAAGGTCCTGTTTTATGGGAGTGGAAGTCACAGATCTGGCCCAAGTCCCTGAGGGTATGGCGGCGACCAGCTTCACGGGTGGGAAATACGTGATTATGGAGAGCAGGGGTGACACTGAAGGAGAGGCCGCGATGGGGGTAGGTGAAGCAATCAATTACCTCGAAAAATGGATCCCGGAGCACGGGTATTATGAAGGAGATGCTTGTTTTACCTACAGCCATGAGAAGGCCGATAATCCACCATTCATCAACTACGTGCTCATCAAACTGGAAAAGCAGAAATAAACACTAATCGGGCGTAGGAAGGAGAGCAGGTTACCGATGACAAGTATATTCAGACCATTGTACTCAAGAAAGTCAGTATAGAACAGCAAGGAGTGGAGTTTCATGGCAGAATCAGAAGAAAATCCCCTGGATTTGAATAACGCCAGTGAAATCGCGGCTGAGATAAATACAGAACTGCGGTCACTGCGGGCAATGCGGCGATGGAGTACGGTAGGTAT
>CP070645.1:1113338-1116857 GCA_020354275.1 Dehalococcoidales bacterium | reverse complement strand
TTTCTCGCCCCTATCGGACTCCCCGTCTAATCCTGCCTTTCTGACACCCCTTGTTTAATTCTGTGCCTTTCTCTTAAGCCCTTCGTGGGTTTGTGTATTTGTAGGGGTTTTCATCACCCCTTTTTATCTCTTTCTCTCCCAAATCAGGTGAGTTTTAGAGAGGCGTAGCCTCTCTCCTTAATATTTCCCCGTCCCCTCCCAGGGGAAGGGGACAAAGGTGATAGGGTTTCCATAATATAAGGCGAAGCCACCTCTAATATCATCATTTACTCTCCCTCACCATATCCAGAAACCTTTCAAAGAGATAGGCGCTATCCAGGGGGCCGGGGGAGGCCTCCGAGTGGTACTGGATAGAGAAAATGGGCAACTCCCGGTGGCGTAGGCCCTCAACCGTGCCATCGTTGAGGTTAATATGGGTAACCTCGAGCTCACCACCGAGGCTATCGGGGTCAACGGCATAGCCGTGGTTCTGGGCGGTGATGTGAATACGCCCGTCACCCAGGTCGCGCACCGGGTGGTTACCGCCATGGTGCCCGAACTTCAGCTTGAAGGTACCGGCACCGAAGGCCCGGGCGATAAGCTGATTACCCATACAGATGCCCATAATCGGCTTCCTGCCGACCAGTTCCTTAACAGTGGTCACGGCATAGTCCAGCAATTCCGGATTACCCGGACCGGGAGAGAGGAGAATGCCATCAGGCTCCAATTTCAGAATATCGTCAGCCGGAGTTGTGCAGGGAACAACCGTTACCCGGCAGCCCTTGCTGCACATCATACGCAGTATGGTGTACTTCAGGCCGCAATCAAGCACGGTTATATTGAACAAAGGGTCAGCAGCAGCCGGGACCGGCTCCCAGGCATACGATTCCCCCGTAGTGACCTGCCTGGCAAAATCTATTGAGCCGTAATCGGGCGATTTCTTTAATTCTTCCAGAGCCTGCTCGGGGGTCTTATCACTGGTAATTATACCGGTTATTACCCCCGCCGAGCGGAGCTTGCGGGTAATTGCCCGCGTATCCACTCCGCTAATACCGGGTATGCCGCTCTCCGCCAGGTACTCATGAAGGGTCTGGGCACTTAAATAGTGGTTGGGTTGAAGACACTCCTCACGGACAATAAAGCCCCTGACCTGTATCCTGTTTGATTCAAAATCCTGCTTATTTATGCCGTAATTACCAATTAGAGGATAGGTGGGAACCACAATCTGCCCGGCATAAGACGGATCGGTCAGCATTTCCTGATAACCGGTCATGCTGGTATTAAAAACAACCTCGCCGCAGGCATCACCCTCACCACCGAAGGAATGACCCCGGTAAACCGAACCGTCGGCTAGGACCAAGATTGCTTCTCTAGACATTCGTTTTAGTCGTCCTGCTCACTTTGCATTCCCTTTTGAGTATTACTAATGATATTAATTATGGGTTAAAAGAAACCCGGTCTCACGTTAATGACACTCATCTATGTTACCGGCGGGCAAAATCTTTCACCTCAGCCTTTATCGAGTCGTCCTTATAGACCAGGCTGCCTTGTGCTATAGTGGCCATCACCTTGCCCTTGAGGGTAGCGCCATCCAGCGGAGTATTCTTCCCCTTAGAAGCAAAGGCGTTTGTGTCCACCACCCAGTCTCTTTCGGGATCAAACACGGTGATATCAGCCACAGCACCCACCGCCAGTGTTCCCAGCTTGCCGTACCTCTCGCCAATTATCCGGGCCGGTGCAGCAGTCAGCCTGGCAATAAGGATAGTCAAGGTCAGTTCTCCACTGTGCACCAGAGCCATCAGGCTGCCCAGAGCGGTCTCAAAACCGCTGATTCCGAATTCGGCCCGGGTAAATTCACACTGTTTATCGGCTACAGTGTGTGGGGCATGGTCGGTAGCAATAATATCAATCACATCATCCTTCAGCCCGCCAATCAGCGCCTGAATATCTCGTCCGGTCCTTAAAGGCGGGTTCACCTTGGCACTGGTATTGTAACCATCAACGGCTTCCTCGGTCAGGGTGAGGTGATGTGGTGTGACCTCGGCGGTTACATTTATCCCCTGCTCCCTGGCGCGTCTGACCAGGTTGACCGAACCCTCGGTGGTAATATGGGCAACGTGCAGCCAGCCCCCGGTCTGCCGGGTCAGTGACAGATCACGAATGACCATATTCTCCTCGGCGGCCGCCGGCATTCCCTTAAGTCCGAGCCTGGCAGATATAACACCCTCATTCACCTGTCCGTCCCGGGTAAGAGAAATATCCTGGCAATGGTCGATAACCGGTAAATCCAGAACCCGGCTATATTCCAGTGCCTGTTTCATCAGCGGTGGATTTGATACTGGAGCACCGTCATCACTGAAGCCAACCACCCCGGTAGAAGCCATCTCGACCAGCGGGGCCAGCATCTCTCCCTTTCTACCTCTGGAAACACAGCCCACCGGCAGAACACGGACAACGGCTTCTCTGGCCGCTATCTCCTTCACGTAATCAACGGCCGCTGGATTATCCAGCGGGGGGTTGGTATTGGGCATACAGCAGATGGTGGTAAAGCCACCCCTGGCAGCGGCACTGCTCCCGGAAGCGATAGTCTCCTTCTCCTCGAAACCAGGTTGCCTTAAGTGGCAGTGGAGATCGATAAATCCCGGGCAAACCACCAATCCCTCTACGGAAAGAGCATCATAATCAGAGACGGGTGGAGTCATTTCAACACTACCACGCCATAAAACCCTGCCTTCATTGACCAGCAGGTTGCCGACCTCGTCTATCCCCTGGCCAGGGTCAATAATTCTACCGCCGTATAATAGCAAGGCTTTCATTTCTGTTTTAACTTATCCTCAGTCATTTGCCCCTATAGTAATTGAGTCAAGCATAGTGGCTGGCCTTGAAACCGCGGGCTTCAGCCTCGCTGGCCGAGTTGAAAACAATAATATTCTCCGGTTTGATTTTTTTAGCCATATGGCTGTCTGCCCGATGGTATTTCTTATTGACCAGTCTGCCTTCATGCCAGTCCGAACTGGCGATGTAGCCGGGCTGTACCTCATGCTCACAGTAAACACATCTTAATATCAGGGGTTTCAGGTTAACTATCTTGAAATCCGGTTTGATATATTTTCTTTCCGTCTCCTGAACGGTTACACAGGCCGGATTTGAGCACTTCACGCCGGAATCACGCCGATATGAAGGATAATCTATACCTTGTACCCATGAATTTTCCTCTGATACGGCAAATTCCTTTGTACCCAACAACAAGGCAATAAGCGCCATCCTGATCGGCACCCCCAGTGCTGCTTGTTTGAAGTACATGCTCCTTCGATCAGCGTCTACTTCATAGGCCAGCTCATCAACCCTTGGCAACGGGTGCATAACCAGCGTTTGCCTGAACTCCTTTTCTTTGAGTAGTTTTTTATCCACCATGGGGTATTCCGCTACCACCCCTTCCGCATCATCCCCTGCAGTCAACCGCTCTTTCTGCAAACGGGTGACATAAAGGGCATCAACGCCTGCTTTCAGCTCAACCTCCATGCTGACATCAGGCATCAT
>CP070645.1:1110558-1113238 GCA_020354275.1 Dehalococcoidales bacterium | reverse complement strand
GGACTACTAGAACGACCCACCGGTGTGGTAACGGTGGCAGTGGAGTTACCCCCTCCCCCCTCCCCTCAACCAGAGCGGTACCAACGTAGAGAAAGAAAGCCACGTCCGACCCTATCTGCCGGGCCCGTCCCAGCAACTTATCTGGTGATAGATTCAGTTCCCAGAGCCGGTTGAGCCCGCGTAACACGGCAGCGGCATCACTGCTGTCACCCCCCAGCCCCGACACCAGAGGGATACGCTTATTAACCTCGATCAACGCCCCCCTGGAACACCCCGTTGCACTCTGCAATAACCCGGTTGCCCGACTTACCAGGCTCTTTTCGGCCAGCCATTCCGCTGAACTGGAACTAAACTCTATGCCCTCTGCCGACTGAAAGTAAAGCTCATCGCCCAGGCTTATTGCCTGAATCACGCTGCAGATCTGGTGATATCCGTCCTCACGACGGGCTAGAACCTCCAGGGTCAAATTAATCTTGGCTGGTGCCCTGACAGTCAGCATTTTAGCCCGCCTTTCCGCTGAAATACCCGCCAAAGCTGCGCCCACTCTTCCAGGGTCAGCGTCTCCGCCCGCCGCTGCGGTAAAATACCCGCCACCATGAGCAGGGCCAGCGCCTCATCCTTGGATACCCCCAGACCCTGTGCCAGAGAATTACCTATCTGCTTGCGTGAAGCACTGAAACCGGCCCGCACCAGGGTGAAAAAGCCCTCCCTGTCACCTACATCTAGCGCCGGCTGGGTATACGGGGTGATCTTCAGGATGGCCGAGTCAACCTCCGGGGCGGGAGAGCAACACCCGGCCGGCACGGAGTCTACTATCTCGGGTTGGCCATAAAGCTGCACGCTGATGCTGAGCAGGCTCCTTCGATCGGGCCGGCCCACGATATCCTCGGCCACCTCCTTCTGCACCATTAATATCATAACATCAGGCCTTTTTTCCGCTTCGAGGAAATGGCGTAGTACCGGGGATGTGATGTAATAAGGCAGATTGGCGACCACCTTGTAGCTTCTAGAGAGTTTTTCAACGTCTACTTCAGTAAGTAAATCTGCTGGCTCTACCTTCAGCACATCCTCGTTAATAATAACAACGTTGTCATAAGGGGCTATGACTTGACTCAGTATTGCCGCCAGATTATTATCTAGCTCAACGGCAATCACCCGGCCCGCCCTCCACGATAGCTCCCTAGTCAACACGCCAAGACCGGACCCTACCTCTATAATGACATCAGTGGGAGCAAGCTCAGCCTCTGCAACAATGCGGTTCAGCACCGCCTCATCAACCAGGAAGTGCTGCCCCAGCCCTTTCCTGGCCCTAAGTCCAAAGCGCCTCAATAACCTCCTGGTCTCGGCTAAAAGCGAGTTTTTTTGTAACCTGCGCCTTCTATCGGTCACCCTTTACGACCCCCGAAAACCTTCTATCCGCCCCACGCAACGGCATATTCAAGATGGACTACCTCTTGGCGCCCAGTTCCGCTGCCTGCTGCTTCATGTCATCAATCTCTTGACCCCGGGCATAAAGTGCGCCAATCAGGGCACCCAGGCTGGTACCGGCAATCATATCAATATGAATGCCCCCTTTCTCCAGTACTTCGAGCACGCCGATGTGTGCCAGCCCCCGAGCCGCTCCACCACCGAGAGCCAGTCCCAGTCTGGTTCCGGGTACTTTGCCCCTATTCTTCACCACAGTTCTTCAATATCCTTTTCGGCTTGCTGGACGACATCGTCACCGGTACTAGAAACAAAGCCCTTGTAAGATTCGGCCGAACCGTACTCGCGTGTTCTGACCACCACCGGCATCGGCACGGCGTGGCCGAAGATAAGGGCTTGTTGCTTCGATTCCAGCTTGGCCAGCACCGATTTCAACTCACTCTTACCCGAGACGCCGGATAGTACACTGTCCACATCCCGTTCATTGTCCAGCAGGCAGGTTATCTTGGTACCGAGCTGAGACATAACCTCATCATCAATGCCGCTGGGGCGCTGGTCAATTACAAGCAGGGTGCAATTATACTTACGCATCTCGCGGGCTATGGTACCGAAAATGGTCTGGCTGGCAACAGCGGGATTAAGGAACCGGTGCGCCTCCTCGATGGTTATCACCAGCGGGTGCGGCCGGGCAATGTCCTCACCCATCGCCTTCTCCATTCTCTCCCGGTACTGGGCATAGATACGGCGCGTCAGCAGGTTGGCGACCAGCACATAGGCAGTAATATCGGTGTAGCGGCCAAACTCCAAAACCACGTTTATACCGCGGTCCAGATACTCCAGAATACGTCTCACCGTGTTGTCCGGAGAACGGGGCATGAGGAAAGGCAACCGGCCTACCGTTGCCAGCCCTCTCTGAAGGTTCTGGTAGGTACTCTCATGGATATTCAGTTCCCTCAGCAGATCCCTGGTTTCCTCAGAATCTTTCATCTCCAGGGCACCCTGCAACCACTGCCTGCCGAACCTCCGGAACAGCTGGTAAACGGCTTCAACAGCCGGTTCGGTCAGGTTTAAAGTCTGGCGGAGCAAGACCATGTCTTCCGGTTCTATCTCGTCATAGCCTATCCTGACGACAAAGTCGGTGCTTACCCGCCTTCGCCTTGAGTTCTCCTCGTCAAGGGTAAAGACGGCCACCTTCTCGGGGAAAAGCTGTTTCAGCGCCTTGACCGCTGTACCGGACTCGCTGCTCCCCGCCCAG
>CP070645.1:1103922-1110458 GCA_020354275.1 Dehalococcoidales bacterium | reverse complement strand
TTTCACTGGCGGTAGAGGCACCACCGGTTACTCCTATATAGTGGTGTCCTATTAACCAATCAGGTTCGATATCTTCGGACGTTTCTACGAGATAGGTCTGGGTGACCGTAGAACACAGCTCAGCCAGGTGATTGGTATTGGCGCTGGTACGGCTGCCGATAACGAACATAAGGTCTACTCTGTTGGCCAGTTCCAGGGCGGCCTGCTGGCGTTCCCTGATATCATGGCAGATAGTATCAATGATGCGCAGTTCGGCGTCTTTAACAAGGGCAAAATCAATAAGCCTTTTGGTAAACTCGGTGAAACGGCCCGGTATCTGGGTTGTCTGGGAAAGGACTCCCAGACGGCGGGGCAGGTTTTTCAGTGTTGTCACCGGGTTCTCGTCCAGGGTGGCTATCCCCCTGTCCTGGGCCCAGGCCAGAATAACCTTTACCTCACGGTGATTGGCATCCCCGTAGATGATTACGAAGAAACCGGCCCTGGCCAGCCGACGGGCGGCTACCTGAGCTCGATGCACGAAAGGACAGGTAGTATTGATTACGTCGGTGTATCGGGCTCGAATTTCATTCTCTGTTTGCGGACTAACTCCATGAGCGCCGATAGCCACCGTGTTACCCTGTATGTCATCTGTGCTTTCGGCCACGGTAACACCGATATCGGCCAGTCTCTGTAGCACCTGATTGTTATGGACAACGGCTCCCAGTGTTTCTACATGTCCCGTCTCCTTGGCAACCCTCTCCAGGGTATCGATGGCACGCTTTACCCCAAAACAAAACCCTGTTGCCGCTGCTTTTTCAACTTTTAGTGGCATTTGGTTTTCCCTGTTTCAGTATATTCCCCCCGGTACTCCGAGGGGAGGAGTGCGGCAATATGTGACATCATAAAGGTGGTCAATTCAGGCAGTTTTTCCTTGGTTGATTTCTCATTACCCGCTGGCAGGTTAAAAGTATTACCAATATTGATGGTGATCCGGGGGCGCCGTAGTAACCAGCCCACCCCCTTAATCCTTTCCGTGCCGCTAACAGCTATCGGAAGAATAGGGACACTGCAGCGTAAAGCTATTAGTGCTGCGCCGTTGAAGGCGGTCTGCAGCTGGGCATTCCGGCTCCTGGTTGCTTCGGGGAACATGATTAGAACCAGACTTTCGGATAACACTCTCTCTGCCTGTCGAATTGCTGCCCTGTCCAGTTGCCCACGGTGCACCGGGAAGGCACCGAAGCCACTGATAAAATAGCGGGAAAGCCTTGAGCGGAATAGCTCCTCCTTGGCCATAAACATCGCTTTCCGGTTGAGGCTGACCGCCAGTATTGGCGGATCAGCCAGGTTAAGATGATTAACGATGACAAGTAAGGGGCCCTGACCGGGAATATTATCCCGTCCTTTTACCTGCCAACGGGTAAATAAGATCAGTAATATCCTTACTATAATGCGGCCGACGTAATAAAACCAGCGCACCATATAACCCCTGGTCTGAGATATGACTGGCAACCGCCAACTATAATAGCCTATCGTTGCTAAGAAAGACAAACACTGTTGGTGTAGTCCTTTTGAATTTAACTAGCTAGTGGTTGCGGGCATGGTGTTCTTTTAATGTTGGTTGGATAAGGTAGATGACGGGGACTTGATTATGGTTTCCTTTTGTACCATAATGTTAACTCATAACCAATAATAGAAATATGCGGGAGTAGATGTGAAAAGCTTGACCACCGGCAAAATCAGGGGCCTAATGCAGATTGCCAATAATGATGGCATCCTGGCGATGTGCGCTATGGACCACCGTGGTTCATTACGTAGCATGATTGACGAGGACTGCCCGGGTGAAGTTGATTACGATGAAATGGTCGAGCGTAAAGTCGAACTCTGCTCTGTTTTAGCCGAGTATGCAAGTGCCATATTACTGGACCCGGTATTCGGTGCTGCTCAATGTATCAGCCATGGTGTTTTACCCAGGAGTACCGGGCTTCTGGTAAGTATTGAAGCTTCCGGTTACCGTAACGAAGAAGAAGGCCGTTTGACCGAGTTGCTCAATGGCTGGAGTGTAGTTAAGATAAAGCGAATGGGTGCTTCGGCGGTTAAGATCCTGGTCTATTACCGTCCTGATTTACCCGAGTTAGCCGCTAAGCAATTGGGTACGGTTAATGCAGTCGCCAGCGAATGTATAACTGCTGACATTCCCTTTTTGGTAGAACCACTCTACTATCCCCTGGGCGATGAAATAAACGATCCCCAGGGATCTGCCGGTCTCAGGGAACAGATGGTGATTCAAATGGCAAGAGAAATCACCGCCTTACCAATGGAAATATTGAAAGCCGAGTTTCCTTCTGATTTACGCTTTAAGAAGGACGAGGGTGAATTGATCGAGGTCTGTCGCTGGTTGGATAACGCCTCACGTGTCCCGTGGGTTATCCTTAGCGCCGGGGTGGATTTTGAGGTCTTTTACCATCAAGCGGAAATCGCCTGCCGGGGTGGAGCTTCAGGCTTTCTGGGTGGTCGGGCTATCTGGCAGGAAGCAATGTTTATCGAGGATAAGCGGGAGAGGATGCGCTACCTCTCGACGGTGGGGGTCGACAGAATGAAGAAATTGACAGAGGTAGCCAGTAAGTATGCTGTACCCTGGTATAAAAAAATGGGGCTGAATATGGACAGGCTGGCCGATGTACCGGAAGGATGGTACCAGGATTATTAAGATCGGAGAAGGCAAGTGATTGCAACAATTACACTTAATCCTTCTGTAGATCAACATATTACGGTAAACGGGTTGAAGGTGGAAGAAGCTAACCGCTGGGTCAGGTTGCGGCGTTATCCAGGTGGTAAGGGCATCGATGTATCCCGGGCAATCCATGAAATGCGCGGTGTCAGCATTGCCTACGGGTTTATCGGCGGTACCAACGGCAGGGTTGTCGAGATTTTGCTCGATGAAGAAGGAGTCCTATTTAACTTCACACCTGTCAAGCAGGAGACCCGCATAAACTTTATCATTAATGATACTAAGAACCGCCAGCAAACGAGAATCGATGCCCCCGGCCCCCATATTACGAGGAGGGAACTGGAAAGGTTTACTAAAAAGATGAGGCAAATCCGCCCCAGCCCGGATATGCTGGCTATCGGGGGCAGTATCCCGCCCGGTATTCAGGTGGGGGTCTATTATGGTGTAATTAACCAGGCCAGAGAATTCGGGGTGAGGACCATACTTGATTCTGCCGGGGAGAGTTTGAAGAGGGGTTTACAGGCAAAGCCTTACCTCATAAAACCTAATGTCAGCGAGACCGAGGAAATACTGGGGAGAGAGTTGACTACAGAGGAGGCGATTATCGAAGCAGCCCTGGAGCTGGTAGCTACCGGTATTGAGATTGTGGTCATTTCCAGGGGTGAAGATGGAATCATCGCCGCTACCGGTAAGTGCCTGATAAAAGCTGTCCCACCATCGGTGAAAGTACGCAGTACGGTAGGAGCTGGCGATTGCACTATAGCCGGACTGGCTTTGAAGCTAGCCTATGGGGAGCCTTTGAGAGATGCCTGTCAACTGGCGGTAGCGATGGGTACGGCTACGGTACTGACACGCGGTACTGAACTGTGCCACCGTCAGGATGTGGAAGACCTGTTACCGCAGATTAAAATCTGGGAAATGCCGGTGAAAGGGAGGTCAAAAGCCTTTCCTGCTGATAACCTGGCAAATTAAAGCAATTCCCTTGCCGTTGAATCTGTTTTAGTACCCCAACCCACCAGCAAAATAGTTCCAATCATTGTTCTTACCGGTTCCTGTACTTTTGACCATCTCCATTCTTGGCTGGCATATGGTCAGCCCCATTTCTATCGAGTAGTCTGCTGGTTGGTGTGTTATAATTAACGCAGAATTAAGGAAAGGAAGGTATGATAATGGATCTTTCTCGTTTTTCGCTTGAGGGGAAAGTAGCTCTGGTAACCGGTGGCAGCCGGGGTATAGGAAAGGCAACGGCGTTGGGGTTTGCTAATGCGGGTGCTGATGTGGTTGTTACCAGCCGCAAGCTACCGGATCTGGAGTTGGTGGCTGATGAAATAAAAGGCCTGGGCAGGAGGTCGCTGGCAGTGGCCACCCATGTCGGACGGCTTGACCAGATAGAGAACCTGGTAAAAACGGTGGTGGACGAGTTCGGTCAGATTGATATACTGGTCAATAATGCCGGTACCAATCCGGTATATACCCCGGCTATTGACCTGGAAGAAAGGGCCTGGGATGCTGTCATGAACCTCAATCTGAAGGGGCTTTTCTTTCTCAGTCAGGGTGTGGCCAGGGTGATGAAGGAACACGGCGGGGGCAAGATAATCAATGTTGCCTCGGTGGATGCCTTCAAACCGCAGGTAAATGTCGGCGCCTATTCCATAAGCAAGGCAGCCGTGGTTATGGTGACCATGGTTATGGCCCGGGAACTGGGCCAGTATAACATCAGGGTCAATGCCATCGCTCCGGGTGGCGTCCGCACCCGTCTTCTGGAATCTCTCCCCGGCTTTCAGTCCCGTGAGGCTGCTCCCCAGGAGGAACAGCCGGCAGTCAGGACTTCTCCTCGGGGACCGACGGGCCGTGTTGCCGAGCCCGATGAAATGGTGGGCGGTATGATCTATCTGGCATCCGATGCCTCCAGCTTCGTTACCGGGCAGACCTTTGTCCTGGATGGCGGGGCTCTAACCAGATAGGGTATATTCTATTGCCGGTTTGAAGTTGATATAGCGGTCGCATTTTGCAATTACAGAATACGCTTTAATCTGGGGTTGGCGGTGATGCCCGGGATTCTGCCCCGTTTGGCCATCGGTTTACCGTCTATTTCATGCAGGTCGGCGGTGAAGTCGATTGGCCTGGCTCCGCTGATGTAGCTGCCGACGCCGAAGCCGTCAACCGGGGCACCGCTCTCGATAAAACGGGTGATGCGCTCCGGGTCAAGTCCCCCGCTGACAAAGATACCCACCTTATCGAAACCGGCCAGGTCAAGTCTGGCCCTGACCTCTTTGACCAGGTCGGGGGTGACCCCGCCGCGCTCGGCCGGGGTATCCAGACGCACGCTCTGTAACTTATCGCCCAGTGCCTGGGCTACAAGCAGGCTCTCCTCCGCCTCGTCCTTAAAGGTGTCAATCAGGGATATGCGGGGTACTTCCGGGGGCATGTATTTATCGAAGGCCAGAGAGGCTTTCACGGTGTCTCCCATGGCTATTATCAGGGCGTGGGGGATGGTGCCTTTTGGTTCTGTGTTACTCAGCCTGGCACCGGACTGGCTGGAACAGCCGGCGCAACCGCCGATGATGGCGGCATAGTCCATAATACCGGCAACGCTGGGGTATACATGGCGGGCGCCGAAGCTGATGACGGGAATGCCACGGGCAGCCTGTACGCACTCCCTGGCCGCGGTTGCCCACCCGCTGCAGTGGGCCAGGATACCAGCAATGGCTGTCTCGTAAAGCCCGTAGCTCTGGTAGGGGGCTGTTATACGTAAGACCACTTCCTTCCGGTGGATTTCCTCACCCTCGTCCAGGGCCCATACCTCGCGGCTGTCTGCGGGCAGCACTCTGTCCAGCAGGGCCTTGACCTCTTCAATTCCGCAGAGCAGCCCATCTCGACTGGTGAAAACCTCCATAGTGGCCATCGGATTGATAGACTCCTGGCGCAGTATATCGATGGTCCGGGCAAAGTAGATATCGGCTGTCTCCCCGGATAAGACTTCATCAGAGGGTTGAAATTTAGCCGACGGTATGGCCTGGCCTGTCCCGACGCTGGTCAGCCTGGCTCCCAGTATCTTCTCCATATGCTCCAGGGCAAAATAGTGTGCCATTTCATCGAAAGAGGCCACGCAATCAGTTGGCACCTCTACCGCGTAGTCCCGGTTACGCGCGTCCGCTACCGTGTGCAGTACGCAGATGTCGGTGCATACGCCGCAGACAACCACCTTCTCCGGTTTGAGCTGCTGCATTTTGTCGGCCAGTAGCGTATCGAAGAAGGCGCTGAAGCGTCTTTTGGGTATTATTTCGCCTTTGTATCCGGTGAGCTCAGGGATGACCTCAACCTCGGGAGTGCCCTCAATGCAGTGCGGTGGAAACATCTCAAATTCCTCGTCATCGGGGGCATGGTGGTCGCAGAGAAAGAATACGCGGGAGCCCAGGGCGGTTTCCCTTTCCAGCAGATTCTGGACATTGGGGATAATGCGGCGGGCCTTATCCCCGCAGTACAGGGGATAGCCTTCTTCAAGGAAACCCCTGAGCATATCTACCACTAAAACCGCGTTGGCCATTTACTCACCTTCTTCCATCTATCTGAGGTACTGTGAAATAGCGGTATCATAGGTGGCAACATGCTGGAACGCCTTCTGGGCCAGGCGTTTACGTTCGTCCGGCTCGATTGCTCCTGTCTTCAGTTTCTCCAGGATTAAGGGGTAGTCGGTGGGGTCAACAATGACAATAACACTGGGGAAGTTCTTGGCCGAAGCTCGGATCATGCTTGGCCCGCCGATGTCAATATTTTCCAGCGCCTCAGCCAGGGTAACACCTTCCCTGGCTACCGTCTGGACGAAGGG
>CP070645.1:1099758-1103822 GCA_020354275.1 Dehalococcoidales bacterium | reverse complement strand
GTAACCGCAAGTCAGCATATTGCGGTGAATACGTTCTCGGGGATTGTACACACCGCCCGTCACGTCATGAAAGTTGGCAACACCTGAAGTCGATGGGCTAACCCGGTTTACCGGGGGGCAGTCGCCGAAGGTGGGGTTGATGATTGGGACGAAGTCGTAACAAGGTAGCCGTAGCGGAAGCTGCGGCTGGATCACCTCCTTTCTAGGGAGAGAACGGGTGTAAAAACCCATCACTCCTAGGTCGGTCACCGACCCTATAAAAAGTCGGTGTTAAATCCTTCCTCTTGCTATCCAATTGTTAAGGTGTTTTTTGTTTGTTTGAGTGGAAGAACGGGAGGAGTCAATGAAGTATTACTATAGAGAGCATATTCTTGGGTATCAGAAGGTAAAAGAGGAAGGCAAGACCGCCTGGGCTGAAATCCACGGTGTTGACGGATTTGAGAATTTTGAATCTCGTCCTTTCTTAGAGGAAATCCTGCCCCAGCTGCATTTCTCTGACCCCAGGCCGACAGTGCTGGAGTACGGTTGCGGCACCGGTCCCGGCGCATGCTTCCTGTCTGAGAAAGGCTTTAGAGTTGACGGTATAGACCTTATCCCTTTGGCAATAGAAATAGCCAGAGTACAGGCTAAAACCCGTAGTCTGGATATTCATTATGAGGTCCAGGACATCTGTAAACTGCCACATGAAGGCAAGAAGTATGACATGATAGTAGATAGTTATTGCCTGCAGGGTATAGTCTTCGCAAAAGACCGCGAGAGAGTTTTTCAGAACGTACAATCAAGGCTGAAACCGAAAGGTTATTACCTGATAAGCACTGCCACATTCGATGAATCAAGTTTTTGCCGCGATAAATTGAAAGATACGGAGACCGGCACTATCTACAATGCTTATCAAGAAGATAAGCTAATTGACATGAAAACTTTCATTGTTTACCGAAGGCTGGATGAAAAGCCTGACGACTGGGAAGATGCTGTCAAAGTAAACGGTATCTGGTATCTGCCGGTGCGAAGGCATTGGAAGCCTGCGGATTTAAGGGCTGAAATTGAAGCTACCGGGTTTGATGTCATATACCAGGACAAAGTATCCGGCGAAAACCTTGTTTGTGTCATACCCACCCTGCCGCTATCCAATGATTGAGGTTTTTTGTTTGGGGGTGTTTGAGAGGGGTGCCAGCCCCTCTTTCCCTCTTATGGGGAGTGGGGGGAAGGGTTTTTAAATCCCTCTCTATCTCCCTTTACGAAAGGGAGAAGTTTATGTTTCCCCCTTTGGAAAAGGGGGACTAAGGGGGATTTCTCCTCCAAGCAGCAACAATCTGCCATATCATGCTATAATCAACATTAAGATGCGAGAATTCATCAAAATCACCGCCTTTGTCCTTATCATCATCGGCACCCTCGGTCTGCTGCTGAACGAGTTTGCCTGGGAACAGTCATCAAGCCGCACCATCATCTTCGCCGTGGTGGACTTCGTCGGCTTGGTCAACCTGGCCTTTGCCCACTACGGCATGAGGGAAAAAACGGAAGCCTGAAAGAGAGACATTTATGGGAAAGAAAACGTTTGCTATTTTGCTGGGAGTCCTACTGGCGATAACGCTGCTGGTAATCGGGTGCGGTGGGGAAAGCGGCCCGTCTAC
Source organism: Dehalococcoidales bacterium (assembly GCA_020354275.1). Lineage (GTDB taxonomy): Bacteria > Chloroflexota > Dehalococcoidia > Dehalococcoidales > UBA2162. The sequence goes on along the minus strand of CP070645.1, from coordinate 1,102,188 downwards.
GGCTGAGGACGGCAATACCGTCAAGGTCCATTACACGGGCACGCTGGATGATGGCAGCGTATTTGATACTTCCGTGGGCGGTGAACCGCTGGAATTCACCCTGGGGCAGGGGCAGATGATTACCGGCTTTGAAAACGCCGTCAGGGGCATGGAGGTCGGCCAATCGAAAACGGTCACCATCCCGGCAGATGAGGCCTACGGCCAGTACCGCGACGACCTGGTGCTGGTGGTGGAGCGGAGCCAGCTGCCGGAGGAGAGGGAGCCCGAGGTGGGGCAGCAACTATACATGCAACAACCTAACGGCAGCGTAATCATGGTCGTCATTATTGAGCTTTCCGAGACAACGGCAACCCTGGACGCCAACCACCAGCTGGCCGGTGAAGACCTTACTTTTGAGATTGAGCTTGTTGAGGTCAGGTAAGTAATGGGGTGTAATTTCTGCCAGCTTATAACCTGGAACAAGGTTTATTAACGGCCACACCTATTGACAGAAGACACGCCTGAGATTATACTGCTGGCACCCTTAGAAACCATTTACAGTGTTAAAATCCTTCACCTACCGGGCTTTAGTGCCCAGTATATACTGAAGGAGGGATAAAATGAGCTATGAACCACAGTTCAACAGGCTGCGTATCTACAACCTGCTGATGGGAGTCCTTCACCTGGGACAGGCGGCGGTGGTACTCATTCTCAGTAACGACTTCTCCCTGCCGGTGACCACTGCCTTTCTGAGTTTTCTACAGGAAGAGGAGCGCCTCTGGCCGGGGACTGAGACACTCTTCGAGCTTCCCCTGGGCCTGATGGTGGCCATTTTCCTGCTCCTGTCAGCTATCGCCCACTTCACCATCGTCATGCCCGGCGTTTTCGGGTGGTACGTTGAAAACCTGAAAAAGGGGATCAACTACGCCAGGTGGTACGAGTACGCTTTCAGCGCCTCGCTGATGATAGTGCTCATCGGCATGCTGTGCGGAATCTACGACCTGGGGGCATTGATAATGGCCTTCGTCCTGACCGCCGTGATGAACCTCTGCGGGCTGGTAATGGAGCTGCACAACCAGATGACGCTGAAGACAAACTGGACGTCCTACTTTATCGGCTGTCTGGCCGGTATCGCCCCGTGGGTTGTCATCGCCATCTACTTCTTCGGCTCGCTGGCGACGGCGGAGGGGTCGGTACCCACCTTTGTCTACTTCATTCTGCCGACGCTTTTCGTCTTCTTCTTCAGCTTTGCCCTGAACATGGTGCTGCAGTACCGTGAAATCGGGCCGTGGCGTGACTATCTCTTCGGCGAGCGGGTCTATGTGCTGCTGAGCCTGGTGGCCAAATCAGCGCTGGCCTGGCAGGTCTTCGCCGGCACGCTTCGGCCGGTATAGCCAATAATAAGGAGAAAATAACAGCTGTTACCACGGGTAATTTTACACAACGCGGTCAGTGCTGACGGCCGTATCGACTGGTTTAACCCGGATATCGGGCAGTTCTACGAGATTGCCTCTCACTGGCAGGAAGACGCCACCCTGGCGGGCAGCGATACCATACTTGTGGCAGGAGAGGAAGCAGCCGGAGACAACGAGGGAGATCACGAACCAGCGGAGAAAAAGGCTGACGATTCAAGGCCCCTGCTGGTTATCCCAGATAGCCGGGGGCGGGTGCGTAACTGGGGATACTGGAAAAAGCAGCCGTACTGGCGGAATGCGGTAGCACTGTGCTCTCAATCCACTCCGCAAGGCCATCTTGATTACCTGGAAAAGGAAAACATTGATTATATCGTTGCCGGTGACGACCACGTTGACCTGATGGCGGCATTAGAGGAGCTTAACAGGCGTTATGGTGTCAGATTAATCCGTGTTGACAGCGGGGGGACTCTCAACGGTGTTCTCTTACGCGCCGGTCTGGTGGACGAGGTTAGTCTGCTCATCTGTCCCGGCCTGGTGGGAGGCACAACACCGCGTTCATTCTTCCGCGCGGCTGACCTGACCTCAGCCGAAGGGGTAATCGGTCTCAGACTGTTGCATTCCGAGAGATTAAAGAACGACGTTATCTGGCTCCGTTATGCGGTAGTAAAATAACGCCGTGCACGTGCAGCAGCGGTATTCTTGATTTTTCCCCTTTTTTCTCCTACAATAGAGGTGGTTTAAGGGCCATTAGCTCAGCTGGTTAGAGCGCAGTCCTGATAAGACTGAGGTCTCTGGTTCGAACCCAGAATGGCCCACCATTTTTTTATATGAACCCCGTTCTTTAGCCCATCAGCCTTTCCAGCGTCTTCTTATCGGCGCCAAAATGTACCTCTTCCTTTATGCGTACTACCGGGCGGCGTACCAGCCTCGGCTCCTTGACCATAAGTTCAATAAGGTCATCATTGCTCAGCTTCTCACGTTCTACGCCCAGCTTGGTGAAGCTGGGGCTCTTGAAGTTGAACATCTCGGTGGCCGG
>CP070645.1:1095723-1099658 GCA_020354275.1 Dehalococcoidales bacterium | reverse complement strand
GGCAGCTCGAGGGGAATAGGGCGGGAAATAGCCCTGGCTTTTGCCGAGGCCGGGGCGGATGTGGTGGTCTGCAGTCGGGCCCGGGACAACAGCCTGGAGGAGGTAGCCGGGGAAATCCGGGGGCTGGGAAGGCGTTCTCTGGCGGTACCGACTGACGTTACGCAGTCGGCTGCGGTCGATAATCTGGTACAGCGGACAGTGGACGAATTTGGTACCATTGACATCCTGGTCAATAATGCCGGCATCGTGGTCAAGGCTGCCGTGGTGGAGCAAAAGGAAGAGGACTGGGACAGGGTGATGGACACCAACCTCAAGGGCTACTATCTCTGCTCTCAAGCAGTGAGTAGAGTGATGATTGACCGGAAGAAGGGCAACATTATCAGCATTGCATCAGCGAGGGCTTTCAGAGGGGGTCGGGAGCGGGTCAGTTACTGCGTTTCCAAGGCAGGCGTGGTCATGATGACCCGGGTGCTGGCTTTAGAGTTGGCCGACTATAACATACGGGTTAACGCTATCGCCCCCGGCTGGCTCCAGACCAAGCTCAACGAATTCGTCTGGCGTGACCCCAAGGCCTATGATGAGATTGCGGCGACGATACCGATGAAGCGCTGGGGTACGCTCCGCGAGATAGCCAACGTCGCTCTGTTTCTGGCCTCAGACGTTTCCGGTTACGTTACCGGACATACCCTGGTGGCTGACGGCGGCTTACTGGCTTAGCCTTTGGCCTATCTGACCTGATAGGGACTGAATTGCAGACATCCGCCGTCGATAAAGATTACCTGCCCGGTGATGAAGTCCGAGGCGGGTGAAGCAAGGTACACCGCCAGTTGCCCGATTTCTCGTACATCGCCGACTCTGCCCAGGGGAATACAGGCCACCATCCTTTCCCGCAACTTGGGGTCTTCATGGCTTTTTGCCGAAAGTCTGGTATGGAACTGCCCCGGACCTATCGCGTTGACATTGATGTTGTAAGGAGCCCAGTCCAAAGCGAGACAGCGGGTAAACATGTCTACCCCTGCCTTGCTGATGTTATACGGGATGTCATCCGCCTGGGCTTTCTGGGAACTGATTGAGCTGATATTGATAACCTTGCCCTTTTTCTGCTTGAACATGTGCGGAGCTACGGCACGACAGCAGAGAAAGATACTGGTCAGGTTGGTATCAATGACACCGTGCCATTCTGCCTCGGTCATTTTTTGGCCGTCTGAACTTATTATGGCCTTGAACACGGCGGTTCCGGCATTATTAACCAAGATGTCTATCTTCTTAAAATAAGAGACGGTCTCCTCGACCATCCGGTCAACCTGGTCGGCCTTGGTTATGTCAGTGGGAACGGCGAGGCTTTGTCGGCCCAAGGCTTTAACCTCACGGCACGTTTCTTCGATTTCCTCTTCAGTCCGTGCCGCGGCTACTATGTTCGCTCCGGCTTCAGCGAAAGCAAGTGAGATAGCCTTACCGATTCCCCGGCCGGCACCAGTGACGATGGCTGTTTTCCCCTTAAGGGGCAATTCATCGAAAAGCATCTAAAGCCTCCTTATAATTATTTATGAAAGAAACCGCGAATTTAGTCAGTGGCCTGAACCCATTTTACTGCGTCACCTGCCCGGCATCAAGGACTTGTCTTTGCCATCGTTGTTACCGGAGGCTCACCGCCTGGTCTGATGCTTTTGCTGGCAGACTGGATGCTGGCGTTCCACCCCGCAGGCGTGGCAGGAGTCATAGCGGCAGTCAGGAGTTTCTTTGCCTTCCAGGGCTCGCTGGTATTCCCGTTTCAGGAAAGCAGGCGATACGCCGGCATCAATATGGGACCAGGGCAGGAGTTCGTCCAGAGTGCGCTGGCGGTGGGCATAAAAGCCGGGTTCCAGCCCACTCTCGGCAAAGGCACGGAGCCAGTTATCATAGTTGAAGCGTTCGTTCCAGGCGTCAAAAGTTGCCCCCAGCTTCCAGGCACGGTGGATAACTTTGCCCAGCCGCCGGTCTCCGCGGGAGAGCACCGCCTCCAGCAGGCTCAGTTTCGGGTCCTGCCACGATAACCTGACTCCTTTCCGCCGCAAACCCGACTTAAGCAATTCCTGCTTGGCGTTGAGCGGTGCCTCTTCTTCCTGGGCGACCCACTGGAAGGGGGTATGCGGCTTGGGCACAAAGGTAGAGATGCTGATTCTTAACCGGGGCGTCCGGCCGCCAGTCTTCCGGCCCAGTGAGCGGACTTTATCTACAAGCCGGATAATGCCCTCCACGTCTTCAGTAGTTTCGGCAGGCAAGCCGAGCATAAAATACAGTTTCAGGCTGGTCCAGCCGCGTTCAAAGGCAGTGGCTGCCGTCTCCAGGAGTGCTTCCTCGGGAAGGTTCTTGTTGATGACACACCGCAGTCTTTCACTGCCTGCCTCAGGGGCGAAGGTGAGCCCGGTCCGGCTGCGGGTGGGCAGGGAGCCCATCAGCCTTACCGAGAAGTTATCAAGTCGCAGGCTGGGCAGTGACAGGGCAAGGTTGGGGTAATGACGGGCCAGGCTGGCCACCAGCTGGTCAATGTCAGGGTAGTCACAGGTACTCAGCGAAACCAGAGAGACCTCATCGTAGCCGCAGTTGGTGATAAGCTCTCCGACGGCCTGCCGTACCTCCTCGGGAGGGCGCTCACGCACCGGGCGGTAGATAATACCGGCGTGGCAGAAGCGGCACCCGCGGCTGCAGCCCCGCTGAATTTCCACCGCCCCCCGGTCATGGATGACCTCAATAAAGGGGACTACCGGTCTGGTAACCGGTGGCGGCAGCTTGGTTACTATCCGCCGCAGCACGCTGGGACTGGCCTCGGCCACAGTGGGGGTGATGCTTTGCATTAGACCGTCAACCTGATAAGCCACCTGGTACAGACCGGGCACGTAGATGCCGGGGATGGTGGCTACCTGGCGGAGCAGCTCTTTTTTAGTAGCGCCCTTGCCCCGCCCTTTCCATTCGCGGAAGCTGTCCAGGAACTCAAGCAGTACTTCTTCCCCATCGCCAACGATAAAAAGGTCAATAAAGTCAGCCATTGGCTCCGGGTTCAGGGAGCCGCTGCCACCGGCGATGATCAAGGGATGGGAATCGTCCCTCTCTGCGGCCAGGGCTGGGATTTGCGCCAGATGAAGCATGTTCAGGACATTGGTATAGGTAAGTTCATAGCTAAGGGAGAAGCCGATGATATCAAAATCCTGGAGCGGGCGCCTGGATTCCAGGCTGAACAAAGGGATGCCGCTGGCCTGCATGGCGGCGGCCATATCGACCCACGGAGCATAGACCCTCTCGGCAAGGACATCCGGCTGGTGGTTGAGCAGGTCGTAGAGAATGGGCAGGGCGATATTGGACATGCCTATCTCATATATATCGGGGTAGCTGATGGCAATCCGGATGGGGGTGGCTTCCCAGGCTTTGACGATGCTGTTCCATTCGCCGCCGGTATAGCGGGCCGGTCTGGTAACCTGGCTCAGTATGTTATCCAAATAGGTCAAATGGCGACTCCATACCGTCATGGATATACGACTTTAGCTTAAAAGGGGGAGAAAATCAAGAAGGAGAGGCAGAGCCTCTCCTTCCTTTCACGGTGATTTGTTTTAGGGCAAGTTCTTAGTTTATTTCCTACCTAACCCCCTTAATCCCCCTCTCCTGCAAAGGAGAGGGGGAGAGGTATATTATAGGGGTTTCGCCCCTTAAAAGCTCCCTTGTTTTAATATCTTAAACCTCGCGGAACTCGCCTTCTACCGTGCCTTCTCCTTCGCCTTTTTCTCCCTCTCCACCTTCTTGGCCGGGGGGTGGTTCACCTTCGGGGGGTGCCTCACCACCTGGCGGCGGTGGCTGTTGTTGGTAGACAGCGGTGCCAACCTTTTGCATTACCTCAGACAACTCTTGAGTTGCCTGGCGAATGGCGTCAATATCGGTGCCCTGCAGCGCCGAGCGTACGGCAG
>CP070645.1:1093075-1095623 GCA_020354275.1 Dehalococcoidales bacterium | reverse complement strand
CTCCACTTTGCCCGAAGGACCAGGAATCTTTTGACCAAGTTTAGTCTCACATATCTTGGCACCGCTGGTGATGGCTTTAGTGGCCAGCCAGACATCTATACCGTAGTCACCAGCCTGCCCACCTTGCTGAAGGAAAGACTCCCATAAGTAGGTCCGCAGAAGGTGGTTAGAGATTCCCCATTGTCCTCCTAATACGTCATGAATGGAACAATCATAGATAGCGGTAAGGAGTGGATAAACCAGCTGTGTGGAAATAGGTGATTCAAGATAGTGACGGTTGAAGTGGGAAACAACCAGGTCCATCTTCTCCCTCCTGATAGGTTCAAGTAGAAGACTAACCCAGTCAGGAGATAATCCCTCAATTTCTCCCTCCCTCTCGATACTCTTCAGGTCAGCCTCAATGATAGCTAGGTCAGCACCAATACTTCGGGCAATTTCCATGGCAGCGCGTATGGCCCAGCCTTTACCGCTTATCTTTTCATCATTGAGTAGGAAAGCAATGTGCCTTATTTCCTTACTCTCAGGAACACCAGCTAATAAATCAAGGCATTCGCTGCCTGCTGGTGAGCCAATTGCCACAATAAAGGATTTCTGGCCCGGATAGAACTCCTCCAATCCTTCGCGTACCGTCTGTACCACCGAGACGATAGTATCAGCTTCGTCATAAAAGGGGATTGCCACCATAATATCAGCTGGTCCTATCTCTTCTGCCCGCTCTAATGGCTGCCTTAACATCTGCTCGAAGCGTCTCTCAACTTCCTGGGCAGTAAGGGGCTCGGCGCTCGCTTCTGCTATTCTGGCACCAGAATCTGCACTATGAGCCGAAGAGGTATCTTCTTCAGGTTGACCAACAGTACTCATTACCATCCAGCTCCTTCAAGAGGTAATCGTATTTCGCTCGCTCCCCTCCCTTATAATTACCTAGGAAATGTCACATCAAATTCTTCTGCTTGTGTTATCATTATTTTATCACAGTAGTAATTCAGTTACTCGTTGCTTATAAACATTTTTTATTCCATTTTTACGGTAAACTACCATGTGGGGGATAGAGCCACCCAGGTGATTGGTATGGTGTCAGCAATATACATGGCTGGCAAGAATATATATAATGTCCAGAAAGAAGGGACAAACGCCAATCTCTGGATTTACCACATCACAGAAAAATCTGAGAATTTGATATTTCGATGAGCAGAGAGCGACCGTATACCCGGAGGCCTGGCGATAGAATACTTCGCATACCGAGAGCAAGACCCTGGAGAGTCCTGCTTCCGGTCATACCCAGGCCGAAAACCCGGGGAGGACCACCGCTGGTCTTGATATATGGTTTTGTTGCCCTTATTGCACTGGGTACCATTCTGCTCATACTGCCGGTTTCTAGCAAAGCAGGGCAGACGACCTCGTTTGTAGATGCCCTTTTCACGGCTACGTCAGCGGTCTGTGTTACCGGTCTGGTTGTGGTAGATACCGCCGACTACTGGAGCCGTTTTGGGCAGGTGGTGATTCTCGCTTTGATGCAGCTGGGTGGTTTTGGCTTCATGACCAGTGCCACACTTTTCCTGCTGGCACTCGGGCGCCGGATTGGACTTCGGGAGAGACTGGTTATCAGGGAATCTATGGGACTGGCCCAGCTCGGTGGTCTGGTCAGCATCATAATAAAAATGGCGATATTCACCATACTGGTAGAGGTAATAGGCGCCGTGATTTTCTATTTTCGGTTCGCTACAGAAATGCCGCCCGGTGCATCTGCATGGCACGCCATATTCCATGCTATTTCGGCTTTCAACAATGCTGGCTTTGATGTCTTTGGCGGTTTTAATAGTATTTCCGGTTACCAGAGAGACCCCCTGATGGTAATGGTGACGGCAGTCCTTATTATTCTCGGTGGTATCAGTTTTCTGGTAATAGTGGATATCATCAGGAAACGGAGAATAAACAGGTTATCCCTTGACAGCAAGATTGTGCTATACACCACCGGGGCGTTGTTGGTACTGGGAACGATGATTATCCTGCTTATAGAGTTCGCCGACCCGGATACGCTGGGTGTATTGACAACCCCACAGAAATGGCTTAACGCATTCTTTCAGTCGGTGACGGCAAGAACCGCTGGCTTTAGTACGATAAGCATGGGAAACGTGGCCGATTACGCACTCTTCTTCACGATGCTGCTTATGTTTGTTGGTGGTGCCTCTGGCTCTACTGCCGGGGGAATAAAGGTGAACAATTTTGGTATGATTACCGCCACAATATGGAGTGCAGTCCGGGGGAAGGAACATGGCGGAGCCTTTGGCCGGGAATTCAATATCCAACAGGTGCACAGAGCGCTGGCAGTAGTCATGCTGTCGCTAGCTTTTGTATCTGTGGTGGTGTTCTTGCTTACCGTGACCGAAGATTTCAAGTTTATTGAGCTTCTCTTTGAAACAACCTCTGCTTTTGGTACGGTTGGACTGACCACGGGGATAACCCCCGGGTTATCAATAGCAGGACGCTTTGTCATTACCGCCACAATGTTTATGGGGCGACTGGGGCCCCTTACCCTGGTGCTGGCTCT
>CP070645.1:1089666-1092975 GCA_020354275.1 Dehalococcoidales bacterium | reverse complement strand
TGTTGGTCAGGTTTTTATTATCCTGTAAGACCGGGTTAAGGAGTTCTACTGGTTCTGCTAAAGCAAACAGGTGCTTGATAAAGGCCACATCGCTATCTGTACCTTCCTGTGGCGGGCTCTGACCACCGGCAATTACCGGCTTGAAGTAGGATACTTTTTTACCATCATCTAATAATTGTTTACCCAGACCGGTAGATATCGTGGTTTTCCCGCTACCGTTTTCTGATGATGTTACATATAGAGCGACCAAGCTTGCACCTCCGCTGGAGAAGATTTAAACATGACAAGCTATTATAACCTGATTGGGGCTACTTGGTAAAGAGAGTGATGCAATTGTATTCCGTTATTTACGGTCAGGTAAGTTCTGGTTGATCTGATTTCTTAGCGTCAAACCAGCTTCACGGGCGGCTAGGGCAAAGTCTTCTCCACGGGAAGCGTAGATAATCTGCCGTGATGAGTTTATAATCGCTTTCTCACCGACAGCATTGGTACCGTACCTGACGGTTAATTCAAGGTCTCCGCCCTGGACTCCAATACCCGGTATTAAAAGGGGCATTTCAGGGTGGTTTTCGCGGATCAGTTTTAATTCATCGGGATAGGTAGCCCCGACTACCAGACCTATGTTGCCATAAGTGTTCCACTGGCTGGCCTTCATGGCTACTATCTCATACAAGGGACGGTTTGTGTTGTCTGCCTGGGCGAGTAGTGACTGGAAATCGGCAGCACCGGCGTTTGATGTCCGGCAGAGGATGAAAATACCTTTATCATGATACCCGATGAAAGGCTCTATAGAATCAAAGCCCAGGTAAGGGCTGACCGTGGTGGCATCGAAATTAAAGTGAGAAAAGATAGCCCTGACATAAGCCCTGGCCGTGTTACCGATGTCTCCGCGTTTGGCGTCGGCAATTACCGGGATGTCACCGGGGATGTAATTTACCGTATTCCGCAGGGCTTCCAGCCCTTCATTGCCCAGGGCTTCATAAAAGGCGAAGTTTGGCTTGTAGGCGCACACCAGGTCGGATGTGGCATCAATAATTGCCCTGTTGAATTCAAAGACGCCGACTTTTTCGGGCATCAACTCCGGGTCAGGGTCGAGTCCGACACATAACAGACTACTGTTTTTACGTGTGGCGCCGTTCAGTTTCTCAATGAAATTCATTTATATCTAACCGATATTACGGTGCAGCATTATGCTAGCAGTGTCATCAGTTAGCGTCAAGTCTTTCCAGCTTGACAGTTGAGGGTGGCAAACGTATCATTATTTTAAAAGAGGGTATTGCTGATGGGCAGGATTTATTTAATTGATGTCACCAACCGTGATGGCGTCCAGACCGCCAGGCTGGGTCTATCCAAGCTAGCCAAGACAATGATAAACATCTACCTCAATGAGATGGGTGTTTTCCAGAGTGAGTTTGGCTTCCCGACCACCAGGCATGAGTCTAATTATCTTAGAGCCAATCTTGAACTACAAGAAATGGGTGTTTTGCAGCCCATACATCTGGGCGGTTGGCTCCGGGCGACAACCGAGGATGTCGAAAAGGCCTTTGAGCTTGTACCTGGGATTAAGGACATTAATATCTCTATCTCTACTTCCAGACAGATGATTAACGGTAAGTTCCAGGGGGCCAAGGGTGAAAAAGATATATTACTTATGGCCTCGGAGGCGATAGATGCTGCCAGGGCTTGTGGTGCCCAGACCATCGGCGTTAACGCCGAGGATGCTTCTAGGACTGATGATGACTTCCTTGTAAAATTTGGTACGTTGGCCAGGGAGCGCGGGGCTGACAGGTTGAGGTACTGTGATACGCTTGGTTATGATAATCCCTTCACTATATATAATGTATGTAAATTACTGGCACAGGAAGTGGGTATACCTGTTGAACTCCACACTCATGGTGATCTGGGAATGGCCGTAGCAAATTCGGTTGCCGGGGCGATGGGGGTCATTGACGGTGGGCAGGACGCCTACATAAACACGACCATCAATGGAATTGGAGAAAGGGCAGGCAATGCCGACCTAGTGGCTGTGGTGCTGGCACTGAAAAAATCAAAGGGGCTGGCCAGGAAATACAGGTTCGGCAGGCCGATCCGCTTATCCAAGGCGTGGAAGATCTGTAAGTATGCCAGTTATGCCTTCAATGTCCCTATTCCCATTAACCAGCCGGGGGTGGGGGCCAATGCCTTTGCCCATGCTTCCGGTATCCATGCTGATGGGGTGCTTAAAGACCCGGAGAATTATGAGCTTTATGATTTCAAAGAGCTGGGCCGGGGAGAGCCGGAGATGGTTGAGACCGGAAGGGAGATAGCCTCTGGCGAGTACAGTGGAATATCAGGTTTCCGGCATGTCATGGGTAAAATGGACATAGAGTTTGCCGATAGAGAGGACGCTGAGGAGATCCTTGAACTGGCCAGGTACGCTAATGTACTGGCGCAGCAACCGCTGGTTGCTGATGAGCTTTATTTTATCGCTAAATACCCCGAAATTACCCGTAAATTACTGACGTTAACCCCATTGGCCTGATTCACATTGATTTAGTGAAAGTAGATAGCAGTTAAGCTTCAGGGCATCCTCTTCTAAAGCCTGGCAATTACAGCATCGGCCATCTCTGAGGTTCCAACGGCGGTGGGGTCATCACGGTCTACTTTCAGGTCATAGGTTACAGATTTGCCCTCGGCGATAACAGCGGCAACGGCTGTTTCTAGCCTGTCGGCCGCTTCTCCCTGCTCAATGTAACGCAGCATCATGACCCCGGATAGGATGGCCGCTGTTGGATTTACCTTGTTCATACCGGTGTATTTAGGGGCGCTGCCATGGGTCGGCTCGAAGACGGCCAGCCCGTCACCTATATTTGCCCCGGGGGCTACTCCCAGACCACCTACCAGCCCGGCACACAGGTCGGAGACGATATCGCCATACAGGTTGGGCAGTACCAGAACGTCGAACTGGTGCGGTTGCCGTACCAGCTGGTCGCACAGGTTGTCAATGATCCTGTCCTCAAACTCGATATCGGGGTAGGAACCGGCAACCTCGCGGGCTACGTCCAGAAAGAGACCATCCGAGTATTTCAGAATGTTCGCCTTATGGATGGCACTCACCTTCTTCCGGTTGTAGGCCCGGGCGTGCTCGAAAGCGAAGGTGATAATCCTCCGGCTGCCCGTTTCCGAGATGAGTTTGATGCCGATAGCTGAGTCGGAGGGTATTTTCTCCTCGGTGCTCTGCTCGATAAAGGGGAGGATTTTAGCTGCTTCAGGCGTCCCCCGGTCGAATTCGATGCCGATGTAAAGGTCCTCGGTGTTCTCTCTGATGAC
>CP070645.1:1073837-1089566 GCA_020354275.1 Dehalococcoidales bacterium | reverse complement strand
TAGACACCGGTGACGGCTATCAGGGCACGAGCTGCAGCGTTGACTTCGTCTTTGCTGCTGAACAGACCAGCAATAATCCATAGGTAGTATTAATGACTACATTATATATGCAGGTTTATAGAAAATTTGGTGAGGGGAAGAAAAGGTTTTCCTCCCCTCACTTAACCCGTTTAGTTCCAGTTAAACAGGTTGGACTGGGAAATGAGGCATAGAGTACTAATAGCTTTACTATTAATAGGTGTAATTGCCAGCCAGGGTGCCCTGGGTACCATGGCATATTTCAGTGATAGCGGCCAGAGCGCTAGTAATAGCTTCATGGCATGGCAAAACACAACGGTGCACTTATCACCAGATGCGGGCGTAGATGAGACCAACGGTACCTACTACCTGTTAGAAGACGATCTAGATGCTCTCGAATTCAGTGATGAAAATTGTTACCAAACCCAGAATGACTGGGATACTACCTTTGCTGATGATGAATACCTGGGCTTCACTTTTCCCGATATTCCAGCTGGTGTCACGATAGTTAATGTCTCAATTACGCTTGAGTGGTCAAATAGCCCCAGGATTTCTGAAGCCAGGTTGAAGGTTTTCGACGGGCTAGGCACCGAACAGGTTTACGCCCTCACCGTAGCAGATTCCGGGAGCTCTACGGAAACGGTGGATCTATCCGCTTTCATAGATACCGCTGAGAAGGTAAATAACCTTCAGGTCTGGTTCCAGGCACTTCTTAGAGGACAAGGTTCCGGGCCATCTGGTCAGACAAACCATGACCTAGTTGAAGTTACGGTGGAGTATGATTAGTAAGAAGGGGATGTTATGACTAAAGCATCAAAATGGACAGGTAATATACTGTTAGCCCTGGTTGTCCTGGCGTTGTTCTTCTTCTTCTTGGGACCGCACCTGGTGGGCATTAGTTTCTTCACTATCTACAGCGGCAGCATGAGCCCGGTGATACCGGTTGGTTCCGTTATTGTGGTAAAACCAGTGACGGCATCAAGTATTGGGCTTGGTGACATTATTACCTTCAGCACGGGTGCTGATGAGAAAAGTATAGTCACCCATCGGGTAATTGAAATAATGGATGGTGGTGGCATTCAGAATTTTCGAACGGCTGGTGACGCCAATGAGGGACCTGATAACCAGATTGTTGGCCAGGAGGATATCATTGGCAAGGTCTGGTTTCACGTACCCGGACTGGGTTACCTCTCCTCTTTCGTCAGTACCAGGATGGGGTTTATATGGTTGATGGCCGTACCGGCACTCTGTATTATTTTAATGGAGATAAGAAGCATTATTATAGAACTGCGTTCTATGAGAGGTTCGTCACACTGGCAACTGTCGCCAGTAACCCTGACCGGGGGATTAGACAGACAAGGGCTTCTGGCTGAAGAGAATCTGCACCCGGTGGTAGTAGCTGAGGGAGCCCCACCACCTACATACCCCATATATATGGAAAATAAAAACCAGATTAACCTGATAAAAAATGAGAAACAACAGGCATTGTTGCCGGATAGAGACAGCTATATTGAACCGGTATCACTGGCTGAGGGGCAGGAAAGGCCAGGACTGCTGGCTACCGGGAATCAGCAACCGAAGGCCGTAGCAGAGGACGACCCGTCACTAGGGCAAGCACATCCAGAATATACGGAAGATAAAACTCAGGTTGGCATGATGGAAGGGAAGATGCCACAACTGGTTTTACCTGCTGGCAATAGCTATACCGAGCCGGTAACGCCAGTCAGTGAGGTTACTGAGGTGGCCGATGAGGAACCGTTAGCAGTTGGACCTGCAGAACCAGCGATTGGACACAAAACCGTGACTGAGACGGCGACGCCCATGGCCACAGTAGAACCCAAGGTTGACACCCAGTCAACCAAGAATGCAGAGATTGAAACTGAGGCTGCCCGGATTGTCGCTGAAATCGTGGCACGGGTCCGTGCCTCGAAAGAAAGGGCAGTAACACCCGGTTAGCTTATAACATTGCCGGGAACGGAAATACCAGACATAAACAGTAGCGGCAAGTATAATGGTGTTACCGATGGTTATTAACCCGAATATTCAAAGATAGTTATGCATTGGTCTCGTTAGTGACTGCAATATCGGTACGGCAAGAGTTCCGGGCTGTAAGTGGGTACCATTCTCACAGGTTTCAGGCAAACAGTCGTACCTTCATATCTATATCTGGTGAGGTGTAGTATAGTCCTCTTTTATTGTTCTTTTAAGCCTGCTTCATTGGGTCAGCGATGATGCCCATCCCTCATAAGTACTAAAGTGCAGGTGACTATCTCTCTATTTACATTACACGCCTGTTATCGGGATAATCTAGAGATGTAACCGTTAGCTAAACTGGTGTTATGGTTTGGCTTTCTACCATGAATCTGGTGCATTTTCAAACATCCAGAAAATCCCCAGATTAAGGTAGACGATATACGGCGGTACTAGAGATTAGGGGGTGAAGATTTAAGGTAATTATGTAAGTAAAACCTAGATTTCTAGGTTAGGCATAGTTATGTTGCCTGATTAACATAAGATGGAGGAAAAATATGAAACTAGTGGTTATAGGTTTGGGGCAGTGTGGAGGTAGGATTGCCGACGAGTTCGCCAGGCTGAATAAAAAAGCGAAGGGACAGCGCGGCATCGAGATTGTTACCGGTGCATTCGCTATCAACACCGACACGGCTGATTTAAGCGGATTGTCGCATATAAAACGCGATTACCAGCACCGGATCCTGATCGGCGGCAGGAAGACCGGTGGTCACGGTGTGGGCAAAATAAACGAGCTGGGCGCCGAGGTCGCCCGTGAGGACGCTGACAAGGTTGTCGATGCTATCCGGGCTACCCGACATTTCTACGAGACGGATGCCTTCCTGCTGATAGCCAGTGCTGGGGGTGGTACCGGCTCTGGAGCGATATCGGTAATCACCCAGCACGTTAAGGAACGTTATGGGGACAAGCCGGTCTATGCGGCTATAGTTTTGCCCTTCGAACATGAGGAGCAGACGGAAGAAAGGGCTACCTTCAACGCTGCCACCTGTATCAAGTCCACTTATGCTGTGGCTGATGCGGTAATCCTTATCGAGAACCAGAGGTATATCAGAAAGGACTCCTCCCTCCGCAATAATCTATCCAAGATTAACGCCCTGATAGCTGAGCCCTTCTACAATCTGCTCTGCGCCGGCGAGGAGAAGAAGCCCAAATACATCGGGGCCAAGCTGCTGGATGCCGGTGACATTATGCAGACCATTGTTGGCTGGACGGTAATAGGAGTGGGCAATTCGGCGGTTCCGATACTCAGGTTCCCCGGGGAACGGACGCGTGATTTCCGTAAAAAGGGCACCGAAACACTGAAGGGTGTCCAGACAATGGATGCCGCTATCAGCGAATTATCACTCAACTGTGATCCCTCGGATTCCAGGAGGGCCCTGTTCCTCGTCTCGGCACCGGACAAGGAAATGAATGTTGACCTGGTCAAGGAACTCGGCGATTACCTGAGAGGGTTGACACCTGAGGCGATAATAAGAAACGGCGATTACCCCCGGGAAAGGGGCAATCTAGAGGTCACGGTAATCCTGTCCGAACTGAGCAATGTGGAGAAGATAAGGTATTACTATACCAGGTCAACCAGTCTTATTCCAGAAATGAGAAGGAGACAGCAGGAAACGGAGAACAAACTCAGAGAGCTGGTTGAAGCATCCACAGCCATACCCTCGCTATAAAATGGCGGTTTAACCGTTATATGGTCGAGGCAGGCCAGATTAATGAGCGTTACCTGAGAAGTTACTCACGTAGCGCTCATTTTGTATTAGCTTGGAGACGATAGAAGCCAGCGCCTCTTCGATGGCTTCATTACTCATAACCATGGTATAAGCCACTTGCTCAAAGGAATACCCGCTGGCGAAGTATTCCAGCATATTTATTTCATGAATACTTGGTGAACCATCCTGGTTTCTTGCTGTTTCGGTAGATTCCTGAAACTGGGCCAGTACTTGCCGGGCAATTCTGGGACTGGTCAAGTGGTTATGGATGGGGCGTTCACCTGCTGAAACGCTGCGAATGGCATCGGCCAGTTCTTCGGCATGAGCGTCCTTTCCTAGGTATCCGGCGGCTCCTGCCTTAATTGCCTTCAGTATCTGCTCATCGTCCACCCAGGGTGTCATTATAATTATCGCTACATCTGGTAATTGTTCGGTTATCTGCTGGGCCAGGTAAAACCCGCTGAGTGATGGCAGGTCAATATCGACCAGAACGACATCAGACTCGAGGTCTTCAATGATTGGTAGGGTGTCGCTGATCAGGTCTTCAGACGTGCCGACAACCTCGATGTCTTCGGTCTGGGAAAGGTACAGTCGAAGACCCTGTTCGAAGAGCAGATCCCGGTCAGCAATAAAAACCCTGATTTTATCAGTGATCGGAGTCTTGGCTGCCTGGTTCGGATGATGGTTCTTTATTACGGGGGTGCCAGCCCCGGAGGGCGGAATCTGTTGGTCAGCCGTTTCCATGACCTCTTCAGGTTCTACCGTAAATACAGGTGGTGCTTCTTGATCGTCTTCTGTCACCTTATCTCCGGCTTCTCTTTTAATCTGTTCCGTGTACTCCCTCTCCTGCTCGGGTGCTTCTACACCGGGCTTTCCCAACAGGTCACGGGCAGGCTGCTCATCGGGCGACCAGGTTGGTTCTGCTAAAGTATCTCGGTAGGTTATCCAGCTGGTTTGCCTGATAACCTGCTCCGCTTCCCTTTTAGCCCTCTCCAGGGCTTCTTTTTTGGCCTGTTCCTTTATTAACCGGGTAAGTTGCTGGGTAATAATCCTGGTGGCTTCTTCTCTGGTCTCTTTGTCCACCGTTTTCCTGATTTTCTGTACAATCCTCTGAATGTTCAATTCACCCTTGGCTTTTTGCCGGGCAATAAGCTCCCTGAGATAGTCCTCGCCGTTTCTTACCCGGACCCATCTCAGCCTTCTGAGGGGGTACCCGCACCAGGGGCAGAAGCTGCCTTTGGTTTTCTGGCCACAATAAGGGCACTTTGCCATTTCATCCTCTACCGGCGCCTGAATGAGTTAAATCACGTTTAAAATCAGGCAACGGGCTTCACTCCTTCTACATACCTGTTATTCATGTAAGTATGGCTTTTCAAATAAGAAAAATAGCCACCTTCTATTCAAGATTTTATCTCTTTAGCCATGGTGGTTGTCAAGATTTACATAAAAATAGGGAGGATAAGTAAAAAATGCCTGATATGGGTAATAAATCGTAGTGGGAGCATGGTTAATCATACTCATGATTGATAACTGTAATGGAGGATGGTGCGGACTCACCAACGGCAAAGACAGCACCGTTGGGACTAACCCAGACTGCCGACAGGTTTTCATTAGTACCGCAGGTAATTAGGTTACAGTTTCTTGGTTACGAATTGTAATCCCTTCACCCGCTTACTGCGGAAAAGGCGGAAAAGGTAAAAATTGTCTCCCCGTCTCTCAGCAGGGGTAGATACATATTTACGGTATTGGCCGAAATGGCGAAGCCGACCCCTTCGACGGCAACCCCTACCAGTTTAACCGAGACCACCCCGATTACCTGTCCCTGAAGGTTCAACATCGGCCCGCCACTATTGCCGGGGTTGATAGCCGAGTCCGTCTGAACCCAGGTGATATTGCGGCCGCCATCGTACTCCGTTGCTGAGACCAGACCGCTGGTAACGGCGATATTTTCGCTACCCAGGGGGTAACCCAGTACTATTACCTGCTGCCCCAATTTCATTGTACTTAGGTTCCCTATTTCAAGATAGGTTAGTCCGGTAGCCCCGATCCTGACCAGGGCCAGGTCACGGACCAGGTCTCTGGCCTTGATGACGCCCTTGTAGGAGGTTCCATCTTCTAGGTATACGGTAATTTCTTCGGCGTCGCTGACTACGTGGTTATTGGTCAGCAGCAGCCCGTCGGGGTCAATAATAAACCCTGATCCCGAACCCGAGTCCGTTTCGATACGTACCACTGCTTCCTGTGCTAGAGCGGTTACCTGCTCCGTTGTCATTGGGTTAGTAGTGCTGGTATCGGGGATTACTATTGATTCTTCAGTGACATCAATACCCTTCTTACGGGGTGCCCACTTGGGCATATAATCAATGGCTGAGTTGTCAGTCAACTGGACTATATTGCTGCCGTCCTTCTCCATAATGCAGATTTCCGGCTGGTCCGGGTCGCTCCACTCATGGAAGGTAATTCTTGCCCCGTCGGGTGACCAGGACGGACAGTTGGAACTGTAGTCTGTGGGTGTTAGTCTGGTTACATTGCTACCGTCGGTGTCCATGGTATATAGACACCTGTAGTCGCGGTCGGACTGGAACAGGATTTTGGTGCCATCGGGAGACCAGGTGGGAAAAGTATCCATTTCGGAGTTTCTGGTCAGACGGCGCTGGCTGGAACCGTCTGCATTCATAACGTAGATTTCATGGTTGCCGTCACGGTCGGAAACAAAGGCTATCTGGGTGCCATCCGGTGACCAGGTGGGGTAATCCTCATAAGCCGAGTTATCAGTAAGCCGTATGAGATTGCCGCCATCCACGTCCATTACGTATATTTCTGAATTACCATCGCTACGGTCGGGGTCATGCTCCCAGGACTGGAAGGCAATCTTGCTGCCATCAGGAGACCAGGCAGGTTCGTATGCGTGCCGCCCGGAGAGGAGGATGATATTCCATTTACCATCGTCGTTGGTTGTGTAGATATCTCCTTCTACCCAGTAGGTGATACGTCTGCCGTCGGGAGAGAAAGAATAGTAACCAATACCTATAATACTGGTAGTCAGCCGTTCCTGTTGTTCACCATCTATATCGATGATATAGAGGTCGAACTCACCCTCGTCATTGTCCTGATCAGACAGGAATGCAATCCGGTCCGGTTCTATGGTGACATCAGCCGTAGTAGACTGCGTAATACCTTCATGCGTAGCTTCTACTTTGACAGTGTCATTGTAGGTATCGGGGTCAGTACCGGCAGTGAAAAACCCGCTGCTGTTTATAGTGCCGCCACCGTTCTCAACACTCCAGGTGAAATCCAGCCCGGAGATACGGTTACCATACCTGTCCGCTGCCACGGCAATGAACTGCTGGGTCATCTCCATGCCGATTTTTACCGAACCCGGGGCAATAACCACCTGTTCCAATTGACCTGGGATAATGATAACTGAGGCTGCCATTGTACGGGAAATATCACCCTGGGTCACCTCGACCCAGACTGCATCATCAAATGTGCCGGCAAATTCACCGGCGGTGAGCAAGCCACCCTGTGTTATGGCAACAGCTTCATCATCAGCTACCGACCAGGCAATATTGACGTCTGTAACCAGGTTGTCATATTCATCGGTGGTGGTAATCTCAAGTTGCTTGGTATCGCCAGCCGTCATCTGAATTGTTGCTGTAAGGTCAACTTTATCCAGGGCACCGGGACTTACGGTGATGGTGGTATTCGCCGTGCTGGTTTCCTCCTGTTTACCTTCCTTGACTGCCGTCAGCACGACTAGGTAGCTGCCGGCCTTGGTGTACTGGTGGGTGACGTTATCCCCGGCTGTGTCACTGGTAGAGGAGCTGCCATCGCCGAAGTCCCATTGCAGCCGGTCCGCATTCTGGGACGTATCAGAGAAGGTAACATTGAGGGGTGCCGGGCCTGTGGTAGCGCTGGCGGTGAAACCGGCCTTCGGCGGCGGACCGGCACAGGCAGGTAGTAGCAGGGCGGTGAGTAACAATCCGGTTAAGATGATGGATTTAGTGTTGGAGAGTAGACTGCGTATACATTGTATAAACCAGCTATAAATTACCATGATTAACTCACCTTGCTGAAAATCCGGAAGGCATTGTTGCCCAGTATCGCGTTTACCTCTTCATCGCTGAAGGCGATTCCATCATCGATTTTAGTAGGCAGGTCTTTTAATATTTTTGCCCAGCGCTGGTTGGACACATAGGGCTCGAAGATAGGCCCGTCGCTGCCGAACAGAACCTGTTCTGGCCCGAGAATGTCCAGTATTTCCCTTAGATACCTGCGAAAAAGCCGGGGTTTGGCCTCAGCTGTCAGTTGCCACATGGCCAGGTCTCCGTATAGGTTTTCCTTACATTTGGCCAGCGCTGCCCAGTCATGCCACCAGATGTCCCCCATATGGGCGGCAATGATATTGATGTTGGGGAAGTCAAGGGCGACATCGTCAAGGTGAATCGGGTGGGCATATTTGGCCCGGGAGTTGGCCAGCGGGCCGGTGTGTGTCAGCAGGGGGATGCCCAGCTCGTTGGCTACTTCCAGCACTGCGTAGGATTCTTCGCTGTTGGGGTAGTAGCCGTTGTCAGGGTGCCATTTCAAGCCCTTCATGTTGAAATCTTCAATACATTTGCGGAAGAGTCCCGGGGCGTCGGTTCTCCTGGGGTCAATACTGGCCATGGGGATTAGCCGTTCAGGGTGTTGGGCGGCGACCCTGGCACAGTTCTCGTTGCTACGCAGGACGCGTTCGCTGTCCGTTCCGTAACCGATGCTATCGACGACATTAATTACGGTGATGTCGATTCCGCTCTCATCCATCCGCCTGACCAGTTTGTCTCCGTCCGGGTCATCCATGTAGTCCCTGAATATTGGCAGGACTTCATCCAGTGGTTTCTTGACACCGGCTCTCCCGGCATCAAGCCGGAATCCATCGGTTAGGTTCCGAGCCCGGTTCTCGTCAGCCGGCAGGCGCATGAAGTGATAGTGAACATCAATAATCATTATCTCTCACCTTCGCAGCCCTTATGTAGTAAAAGGCTCCTTCCCTATATCCGGGTTTATTCCTTACTAAGCTCCATTGGCTGTTGTAGTCATTCCGGTTTTGAAAAGTCCTATATTATAGCAGTTCAGTATTATCTTAGATGTAGTTCAGCACTCAGGTACTGCCCAGTATAGGTAGGCAAGCCTGATATTGTCAATAGCCTGTGTCCGCTCGGTGGCAGGCTGGTTTGCCCTGTGTTGACTACAGAGCCGGGTATCTTTATACTTAGCTGTTGTCAATGAAAAGCAGTAATTTACCTCTACCATCTGAACAAGTCAGGGTAATGGTCACGCGCACCATAGGTGACGAATGCCTGCGCATGGTCTCTGATGTCAGCTCCAGAATAGAGCTTATTGACGCCGCTGATATCCTTGTTGACGAGCAAAGGGGTGACCCGTCTGCCAGTAAAAAGCTTGATGACCTTTTAGCTATGACCGAGGTGATCTACGGGGTATACCTTCCCCGGAACGTTATCAGCCGGGCGGGTAGGCTACGCTGGGTGCAGATAATATCAGCCGGGGTTGAGCATATCATGAGCCCGGAAATGATCCAGAGCCCGGTGGTGGTGACCAATATCAGGGGAATGAGTGCCACGCCCATTGCCGAATTTGTCATCAGCGCGGCGTTAATGCTTGTAAAGAGAGCCCCCCTCTGCTTTCAACTACAACAATCGAAGCAATGGCAGGTATTTACCGTGGCTGGCTTGCACTCGAAGACAATAGGCATAGTGGGCCTGGGCAGTATCGGCAGGGAGGTAGCCCGCCTGGCCAGAGCCTTTGGTATGAGGGTAATCGCCACTCGCCGGACGGTCAGTGAGTCAAGGAAAACGAGAAATGTTGACATAATGTTACCTAATAATCAATTATTGGAGTTACTTTCGGAGAGCGATTTCGTCGCCCTTACCCTGCCCCTTACCCCGGAAACAGATAAACTGATCGGGGAGAAGGAACTGCGGGCCATGAAGCCTAACGCCTATTTAATCAACATCTCCCGCGGCAATGTAGTGGATGAAGAAGCGCTCATTCGTGCCCTTGAGGAACAATGGATTGCCGGTGCCGGCCTCGATGTCTTTGCTACCGAACCGCTACCCGGAGACAGTAAGTTGTGGGGCTTACCCAATGTAATCCTGAGTCCCCACATCGCCGGGAGCACGGAGAACGAGATAGAGATGGCCACTGCACTATTCGCCGAAAACCTGAGACGTTACCTCAACGGTGACCGGCTGTTTAACGTGGTTGACAAGAAAAAGGGATATTAGGTTTTTAACTGAGCGTATTTATGGTATATCAATTATTCTGTTAAACCGGCCCTCTCCAGTATGTCCTCCAGTCTGGCTACGATAACATCAATGTCCTCTCTACTTACCCATAACGGCAGGGTAAATTTGATACGGCTCTTCTTAAGGCCGGTTATATTGATAATCACATGTTGTTTCAAGCCCTCGGACTGGATTTTTTTGGCTATTACCGGAGCCGGCTCCTTTGTTTTCTTATCCTTAACCACCTCGAAAGATTGAATCAATCCCAGACCGGTTACGTTGTCAATATTCTGGAATTTCTCGAAACGCTTTAGTTCTCTGGTAAAGTAGGCGCCTGTGCGGTAAGCATTATTAATGTAATTTTCTTCTTCCAGTATTTTCTGCACCTGCAGGGCGATATAGGTCCCCAGTGGACTGTTAACAAATGTTGAGCCTATTCCAGAACCTGCTGGTGGGATGCAGTCCCAGATTTCCGACCGGGCAATTACCGCACTGAGAGGGTAGTAGCCGCCAGCCAGGGATTTGCTTAGTAATATAATATCGGGCTCAACGCCGAAATGCTCGATGCAAAACATCCTACCGGTGCGTCCCATGCCGACCTGAATCTCATCGTCAATGAATAATATGCCATTAACCTGGCAGAGTTCCTTCAGGCCGACGATGAACTCTCGGGGCGGTATGATAAACCCGGCATGTCCCTGGATGGGTTCAATTATCAGGGCAGCGATGTCATTATTCTGACTGAGGAATTGCTCAGCGGATTTGAGACACTGGAAGCGGCACCTGGAGTGCTCGCAGCGGTAGCAATAAGCATAAGGAAGCCGTACCGCTTCGCCCGGGTAAGGTCCATACTGCCATTTATTAATTATTGGGTCGTCGGTGACCATCATAGCCCCGTAAGAAAAGCCGTGGAAAGCGCCGGTAAAGCTGGCTATCCTGGGTTTTTTGGTAAACGCTCTGGCCAGCTTTATCGCCGTGTCTATGGCCATGGCGCCTCCTACCGGGTAGTAGACCTTTTTGGGGAAGCTGCCCGGTGCTTTTTCAGCCAGGATTTTGCTAAGAAGTATCTTGCTTTCGCTATTGAAGCTGTGGATGTGATCGATATTGCTGATTGCCGCCAGCACCGCCTCCTTTACCCTGGGATGCTGGTGCCCGAGGTTTAGCGAGGCAAAGCCCATTACCAGATCAAGATATGGTTTTCTATCGCCCTTGAACCACACATTCAGTCCTTGCGCCCTTTCGACAACCAGGAACCGGTCATACATTCCGGTTTCATCGCACTGGCAGGAATACTGGTCATACATGCTGTGTAACTCTTCGGTGTCACACTTACCTGTCCCGGCAATCAACTGCACGGTACTGTTCTGGTCGGTTGTTTTCTTATTGTTAACAAAACTGTTAGTAATACTTTTCATGCTAAGCACCCCCTGATTCTCTTTATACCAATGAAATAAACAGACGCTATACTCCCACAGGACAACATTTCCTCGTGCTTAAATCCGGTCATTCATATGCCTTCAGATGACACCAGACATTATGGTGCTTGGACCGGGAAAGAAGGCAAAGTCACAAATGGCGTCGGTAAGTGTGGTTACTGGATGGTCAGAAAGAAAGACCGTGGATAGATAACCGATGGTGAAGGATTTAATAATTACTCAAGCATCAGCATATAGAGTTGTATACTCAAGGTATGTTGCCTCCTGATAGTAATTATATTATCCCTCCTTTCTCAGATACCGGCATTCCCTAGGCTAATCTAATGCAGGTTGATAATATTACTATTGTTCGGATTTGGCATACCAAACATCTCGGTTATTAAACACTGTTACTGTTTTAGTGTCAAGGATGTTATTACGGTATGAACCGGTATTACGGCTAATCTGGGGATAATGGCATGATTGGTAATATTGAAAAATCTTAGAAATACGCCCCTGATTATTCGTGCTATTTGGCCTATCCGGTGTTTTTTACGCTCCAGAACTTGCTTATTTTTTCATTGAATATTCGCTGTTATTGTTAAAAAATGTGTACTATTTGCAGAATATGGATAAGCTGGGTGACTTTAAAATCGATAGCTGGTACACAGGCTGCAGGTTAGGCACTCCCCAGTGTATTTATTCATAAAAACGGGTGCGTACCAGTACTGCTGAGATTAGAGATATTGCGGTGGTGTAGGTTGACCATATGAAGCAGAGTTCAAAGATAAACTTACTGGACAAACCATAAGCTATTATCATTCTGGTCAATTCTACGGGGGCATATATGGTTAAAATGCAAAATAACAGTGCTAATAGACTCTTCACCTGGTAACCACCACTCACCATACCGGTATTCCTTATTTCACTATCAATAATTTTAAGGCGCTGGGATTAATTGACGCTAAAATTAGCCTTAAAATCCCGTTAAATAATAGAAGGGTAAAAATAACCTGTAAGTGGAGTGGTGGTAAATGACCATCAGAGGTAAGTCTAAGGTAGGCAGTGGGGGAGTAAGGAGGCGGTTAAAAGCTGGTCGGGGTGGTGGAGAGTGGCATGATGTACTAAGGTGATTATGTAGCTGGTATTGGCATAAAGCCTTTTGTCCTAAAGGCTTTTAAGGGGGGAAACCTGATGACCTTGTTTTCTAGGATACGATCTGTATGATTTTTACAGTAAGTATAACAGTAGAGACCATGGCCAGTGGGACAATACCTACGTTGAGGAAGCGTGAGCTGAGGCGGGAAAACAGTGATTTACCGGCACTCGATAGTTCCTGAGTGATCAGGAATAATACCAAGATGGATACGGCGGCTATGCTGATACTAGCGACTGTTGCTAATGCAGTAACAGTAGTAACTGTGGTAACAGTGGTGACAGTAGTAATCAAGCTTGTATCCCTTCCACATTTCCCGTAGATATAAAGTGACAATTGTCTATATATTAATCATGGATATGCCTATTGTCAAGATATATTAACGGTATTTTAATGATGATAACATGGTTGTGGAAGATTTATTACATATATATCATTATTTTATTACTAATATATCGTTAAATCTCTCATTATAGGTATAATAGCATATACGAGTACATATAATTCTAAAAACGGAAGGGGTAAAAAAGTGCCAGGAGTGCCGATAACACTCACTGCATGGTCGACAAAAGAGTAGTTGTTGGGGGATTGGAAATATTTGGTTGTATTGTGGCTTGGGGAAGACCGGCTTTCAGTGTGATTACAGCAGGATTATTAAAACCATCTTGACAAGGAAAACTAAGCTGATTAAAGTTTCCAATACCAGTTAGTACTAATTCCTGGTAACAAAGGGTCGTGAGGGAATAATATATGAAAAGCAACGCCCTTAGAATTAATGATAATGACAATGTTGCCATCGCTGCCGAAGTGATAAAGCAGGGTGACCCGGTGGTCGTAAATGGAGAACTGGTGTGTAAAACAACAGAAGATATAGAGCCTGGCCATAAGGTTGCCCTGTTTCCAATAGCCAATGGTGAGATAGTATTCCGTTATGGTGAGCCGATAGTCCAGGTAATCCGTGATATAAGTCAGGGTGAATGGGTTCATGTACATAATACGCGACCTGTTCCCGGTGACCTGCAGGAATAACTGACGCCAGTTGATTACCAGGATTTCACTCTATAGAGGTTTACCGGTACTGGTGTGGATTGCCTGGTGGCTCTTGATCAAGTAAGGAGGACGTATGGTATGGAGTTTCTGGGATACAGGCGTAACGATGGGACCTTTGGTGTCAGAAACCATATACTGGTAGTGTCGTCAGTTTCCTGTGCCGACGGTGTGGTCGAGGCGGTTGGGCGCTCGCTACCTGAGGTTATGACCGTTACCGGTGCCTTTGGCTGTGGCTATGACCGTGTCGGTTTTAGGGTTGTCACCGGGCTGATAAACAATCCCAATGTTGGGGCGGTTCTCGCCATCGGGCTGGGTTGTGAATCTTTAAAAAGTGAAGTCCTGGCCGGCTCAGCCCGGAATAAACCAGCCGAGGCATTGGTGGTCCAGCGGGATGGTGGCAGTACTGCCACCACGGCTAAAAGCGTGGCGATAGCTACCAGGTTCCTCGAAGAGCTCAGGAAACAGGAGCGAGAGCCGGCACCGGTGAGTGAACTGGTGGTTGGGCTTGAGTGTGGCGGGTCAGACGCCTTTTCCGGCATGACAGCTAATCCGGCAGTCGGCATTGCCGCAGATTGTTATGTGGGTGAAGGTGCCACCGTAATCCTCGGCGAGACGACGGAGATGATAGGTACCGCTCATATACTCAAACGTCGCGGTGCCAGTCCTGAAATGGGAGAAAAGATTGAGCAGTTGGTTAATGGTCAGGAAAGGCGCGTACGGGAGGTATTAGGCGAGCGTGCCGGTATGGTAATCGCGCCGGGCAATATTGATGGCGGTCTTTCTTCAATAACCGAAAAGTCGCTGGGATGCATCACCAAGGCCGGTTCCACCCCGATTAACGAAGTGGTTTCTTACGCTGAGTGTCCTTCTCAACGGGGACTGGTCATCATGGACACTCCCGGTTACGATATTGCCTCGATGTCCGGTTTTGCCGCCGGGGGAGCACAGCTGATTATTTTTACCACTGGCCGAGGCTCAACGGCCGGATTCCCGGCTGTCCCGGTGGTAAAAGTGGCCAGCAATTCGCCGATGTACCACAAGATGCCCGGCGATATGGATATTAATGCTGGTTCTATCGTTGATGATGGGAGAACGGTTGATGAGGTAGGTCGGGAGATTTTCAACCTCTCAATTAAAGTCGCCAGTGGCCAAACTACCTGTGCCGAGATAAACAGGTCAGCCCCCTTCGGTTATATGAGGGGGATAATGTTTTAAATGTCTGCAACAATGCTCTACCGGTGCTGGAGTTGAAGCTGGTACTGGTAACTTGCCGTCTCTGGGTAAAAGTAATATTATTAACGGCATGGAGGGCAAAAGGGTTTCACTGGATGAGGTTTTTTCACCCCGGGGGGTGGCACTGGCCGGCGCATCACCATCGGGTGGTTTTGCCACTGGTGTTGCCCGTGGTCTTCAGGAAGCGGGATTCCCCAATATCTACCCGGTCAACCCAAAGTATGATGAAGTTTTCGGGCTTCCCTGTTATGCCAGCATCCGGGACGTTCCCGGGATAGTTGACCATGTAGTGGTCAGTATTCCCGCAGAATCGGCACCGGGATTGCTCGATGACTGTGCCGCCAAGGGGGTAAGGTCAGTCCACTTCTTTACCGCTGGTTTCAGCGAGAGCGGTTATGCCGAGCGTGCCGAGTTAGAAGAGGCGATGCTGGAAAAGGCTAGGGCGGGAGGCTTCCGCATTATTGGTCCTAATTGCGTTGGCATCTACGTGCCCAAGAGCCGTCTGGCCAACGGGACGGGGATGCCCATGGAACCGGGGCCGGTTGCCTTCATTTCGCAGAGCGGCGGGCATGCCCATAATCTCCCGCTCTACGGTGGTCCCAGGGGGTTAAGGTTTAGCAAGGTGGTCAGCTATGGGAATGCCCTGGATGTGAATGAAAGTGAGCTTATGGAATATTTCGGGCAGGACCCGGAGACGGAGACCATCGCCGTTTATATCGAAGGTGTCAAAGACGGGCGTCGTTTTTTCCGGGCACTAAGAAATGCGGCGGCCCGAAAGCCGGTAATTATCTACAAGGGTGGTACCACCGAGGCTGGTAAAAGAGCCACGCACG
>CP070645.1:1067026-1073737 GCA_020354275.1 Dehalococcoidales bacterium | reverse complement strand
GTACTCCATAATCGCGGTAAATGATGCCCAGACCAAGTATCTATTTGATAACCGCTACGGCACCGGGCAGAGCACCATTGATGGCATTACCCGGGCTACCAACATACTGTGGGCCGGCAAGAAGGTGGTGGTAAGCGGTTACGGCTGGTGCGGACGGGGTATTGCCCTCAGGGCTAAGGGACTGGGTTCCCAGGTGATTGTCACCGAAGTCGAACCCCTGCGCGCCCTGGAAGCCGCCATGGACGGTTTTACGGTTTTACCTTTAATGAAGGCAGCTAAAGACGGCGATATATTTATTACCGTCTGCGGTAACAAGCATGTTGTTGATAAAGACCATCTCCAGGTAATGAAAGACGGGGCTATACTGGCCAACAGCGGCCATTTCAACGTGGAAATCAATATCCCCGCTCTGGAAATGCTGGCCGATAGTAAACGAACGATAAGGCCTTTTGTTGATAAATATACCCTTTCAGATGGCAGACACCTGTTTCTGCTGGGGGAAGGCCGGCTTATTAATTTGGCCGCTGCCGAGGGTCACCCGGCCAGCGTTATGGATATGAGTTTTGCCAACCAGGCACTGTGCCTGGAATATATGGTAAAAAACCACGGGATGCTTGACCCCAGGGTATATCCGGTACCTGAAGACATCGATAAGCAGGTAGCCGGTCTAAAACTAAATTCCATGGGTATTGAGATTGACGCCCTGACACCTGAACAGAAGCAGTACCTGACTAGCTGGCAAGAGGGAACGTAGAAAGGAGACAAGATGATCAACAGTTTTATGGATTCAGCCAAATATATGCTTACCTCGGAATCGGTAACCGAGGGGCACCCGGATAAACTCTGCGACCAGATATCAGACGCCATTCTGGACGTAATTTTAGAAAAAGACCCGAATGCCCGGGTAGCCTGTGAAGTAGCCACTACCACCGGCCTGGTGATAGTGCTGGGGGAGATTACCACCGACTGTTACGTTGACATCCCCCAGGTGGTACGTGATGTCGTACGCGACGTGGGTTATACCTACCCCGAATACGGTTTCGATTACCAGTCCTGCGGGGTGCTGGTTTCCCTTAACGAACAATCCACTGACATTGCCATGGGAGTAGGCGAATCACAGGAGGTTAAAGAACGCCCCAGCGAAGCCAATGACCTTGATAAAATCGGGGCCGGCGACCAGGGAATGATGGTCGGCTTCGCCTGCAACGAGACGCCGGAACTGATGCCCCTGCCGATTGCCCTGTCGCACAGGTTGTGCCAGCGGCTGGCCGAGGTAAGGAAGAACCATACCCTGCCCTACCTCCGCCCCGACGGGAAGTCGCAGGTAACTGTAGAATACAGTAACGGGAAACCAAAAAGGGCGGACAGCGTAGTTATCGGTGCCCAGCATAACCCTGATGCCACTCAGGAGAAGATTAAAACGGATGTCATGGAATATGTCATCAAACCGATTATGCCCATTTCATTGATTGATGACAAAACTAAATTTTATGTCAACGCCACCGGCCGGTTCGTAATTGGCGGCCCGGTTGCCGATACCGGTTTTACCGGGCGTAAACTCCTGGTTGATACCTACGGCGGTATTGCACGGCACGGCGGCGGTGCCTTCTCCGGCAAGGACCCGACCAAGGTTGACCGCTCGGCAGCTTACGCCGCCCGTTATATCGCCAAGAACATAGTGACCGCCGGCCTGGCGGAACGTATCGAAATACAGATAGCTTACGTTATCGGTGTTGCCCACCCCCTTTCCGTCTCAATAGAAGCCTTTGGTACCAATAAAGTGGGCAATGAGGTGATTAAAAACCTGATTAACCAGCATTTTGACCTCAGACCGGAGGCCATCATCCGCCACTTTGACCTCCGCCGTCCCATCTTCAGGCCCCTGGCAGCCTATGGCCACTTCGGTAGGCCTGACCTCGACCTTCCCTGGGAGAAAACGGACAAGGCCGATATCCTCAAGAAAGAGGCGGGATTATAAAACCGGTACACTTGTTAGACTGTACTTGTTGTCTTGTCAAAAAGCAGACCAACAACAAGGAATAACAGGGGAGTCGAAGAGGGGCGAAGCCCCTCTTCTAGAATTCTCCCCCTCTCCTTTGAGGGAGAGGGGGACTTGAGGGGGGTGAGGTAGATAAAAACCCCCGGAGTTTGACATAGAGCCAGGCTAGTTGATAGACTCTGATTGGTGAAACAGCCTATAAGCTGACACTTCGTATTACTGGAATGGCCCCGTGGTGTAGCGGACTAACATGCCACCCTGTCACGGTGGAGATCAGGGGTTCGAATCCCCTCGGGGTCGCTTTCAATATTAAACCTTATTACAACTTCATTTGCACCAGCTTATCTGAACACGCTCAAGTAATAACAGACTTCAATAAGAGAGTTTTGTTGTATCTATCCAGTTAACCGGCCTGACTCTACCTCCTTTATTTCATTGTCTATGGTTTGTCCATGTCAGGTTGTGACCACTTCCCTCAAGAAGCGTGTGGGCGACGTGCTCCGTAGATGACTGTCTTGCTGTCCTGCGTCGCCGGGTTATCGGTGTAGTCACCATAAGTAGTGATGCTGTCAAACCCGGAATTTTCAAGCATCATGATAAACTCATAGTGGAAATACCATCGTAACCAGTGGGCATGAGTTTCAGACCGGACGTATTTACCGTCTATATAAACGTCATACCGCCGTTTCGACAGTAACACCTGCTCGAAGAGGTCTACGGATTCAGACCACAGAGTCATGACAATCTCTCCCTCTGTATCCCGTCGTGGTTTAGGAACCCCACGTGTTGGATGATCGGCATCATTACTGGCCGGCCCCCGGGTGACTACCAGAGGTACAAACAGTTGAAGCAGCAGCTGGCCGCCGGGAACCAGGTGGTGCCAGAATCGCTCCAGCGTGGCAATTGCCTGGTGCCTGTCCGCAATAACCTGGAACGAATCGCAGAAAATCGTCCCATACCTGTAAGGTATATCGCATTCCTCAACCCGCTGGTGATATAGAGTGGGCTGGACTTTCTGTGTCTCTGCCTCTTTCCTGGCGAAGCGCAAGGCATCGGCCGAGATATCCGCACCGTGTACCTCGAGGCCCCGCGCCAGTAACGGGAACAGACGGCCTCCGGTCCCGCACATTTGATCGAGTGCTTTTCCGCCATTCGCTCGGATTCGGCGCTCATAGAACGCCAGTTCCTCTGCGGGGAGACCACCTGGCGTATGGGCGTGCAGTAGCTCTGCTGCAATGCCGTTCCATCCCTTACTTAAATCGTGAATCTCTTCCGGCATATATCTATTCATGTGTGTTTATCCTTTCTAACTTTTTTGTTTCCAGTACCTGTAAACATCGCCACCGAGTTTAGACGTATAATATAAGTACTGAAATCCGAGTTTAAGAGGTTCTTTGTCAGGTCCTTCCGGTCTTTTACGGTCGTCTTCACCGGGACAATCTATGATATAACCGCCCGGTTTAGTCACTCGCATCATTTCACGTAATTCAACCTCGTAATCGTCACCGAAAGTATGACCGGACATTACTATATCGAAGAATTCATCCTGGAAAGGGATCGACTCGATCTTACCGTCTATTACATAGACCTTATTTAAGTCCAAGCGTTTCACCTTTTCTCTCATATACTCCCTGAGTCTGTCTACCGGCTCACTCGCATATACGGTTTTAGCCACCGTCGCCGCAGCGATAGCGAGTCTACCGGTACCGCTACCGATATCCAGCACAGTTTTATTCGTAAAATCAGTAATCGAAAGCAACCTTTCGCTGTCCCATTCGGTGATATAGCCCAAGGTGTCCATTATCTCTGGATATACATAAACTACAGCCCAGTCCAAAGCATCCAGTACATAGACCTCGCAATCTCTGACTTCATCGTTTGAGTAGTCCTCTGAAGCATCTTGGATGAGTGCACGGTAGTAGCCAGCCTGCTCCGGACACTTGTTCACGATATACCAAAGGATGGCAGGATTCCCTGCTAGCGCTATGCCGAGCCTCCGCCGGAATTCCTGGCGCTGATTCTTAGCGATTGTACAGAAAATCCATCTGTCCATCAGCAGTAGAGTGTTGAAGGAAAACTGCTTGGCGTCTATCCAACCGTATGACATAGTTTGTCCTTCTCCTTATTTGTGTAATGAAATTAGTTAATGGCGTACTGAAGTGATAAAAAGAAAAACCGTGGATGTCACACCCGCGGTCAAATTAATGAAAATAAAATGCTGCTCCCAGCGGAACAGCCAAGTTATTACTTCCGGTAGTGAGGGACTACTTAACTAGAAACCTGCCAGGGCGTGACGATATCATGAATCGTATATGTGACTTTAACTGACATTTCGACACCCCCTACATTTTTACTTTTAGACTTCGATGTCAGAGGAACCTTATCATGAGCTTCCTATAATGTCAAGAGCAGTGAATATTGGTTTGTAAGATGTTTCCAAACTTTAAGGCTTGGGAATAAACCTTGCTGATAATACTTCGGTAAAATCAGTAGGATGTCGCTTTCAATATTACACCTTCATTCTAGCCTGCTGCCCTCTGGTCTGGTATGAATCCTTATTCTATTTCATGTACGCCTATTCTCCCAAGGAATGCCTTGACAAAGATTATTGCTGAGATAGATAATACCGACAGCCTGCTAAAGACATCAGATATCATGCCGGAAGGAGTGAACCATGATAGAAGTTCCAGTGGAAACAAGTGCTGGAGATATTTGTGGCACGGAGGAGCGGGGTGTCTACACCTTTAAAGGGGTGCCCTACGGTGCGCCAACCTGGGGTAACCGCCGATTCCTGCCACCGTTACCGGTTGAGCCGTGGACGGGCGCACGCTATGCCGGTGATTTCGGGCCAATCTGCCCGCAGACAGGGGTGCTGGTCAACGAAACCCGGTTACAGTCTACTGCCAGGTCTGACGGGCACCAGAGATTACTCCCGCAGAGCGAAAACTGCCAGGTACTGAACATATGGACACCCGGTGTGAAGGATGGCGGTAAACGCCCGGTCATGGTGTGGTTACACGGACGGGGGTTCGCCCAGGGTGCTGGTTCGGAGACGATGTATAACGGTGCCAACCTGGCCAAACGCGGTGATGTCGTCGTCGTCACCATCAACCACCGGCTCAATGTCTTCGGTTATCTCTACCTGGAAGAAATTGCCGATAAGGAGTATGCCGGCTCGGGTATTGCCGGATTGCTGGATGCGGTGCTGGCTCTGGAATGGGTACGGACCAACATCGAGAATTTCGGTGGCGATGCCGGCAATGTGACCATCTTCGGCGAATCCGGTGGTAGCCGCAAGGTCAGCGTACTTATGGCCATGCCCTCAGCCCAGGGGCTATTCCATAAGGCCATAGTCCAGAGCAGCCCTGGATTACGGGGCGTACCGGCCAGTGTTGCCACCGACTTTGCCCAACGGTTGCTGGCCAAACTGGACATCAAGGCAAACGAAATTGACAAGCTGCAGCAGATACCGGCACAGCAATTACTGGCTACCCTGGGTGCACTCGGTGGTGATGACCGTGGTGCCATGCGTCTGGCCCCGGTAGTGGACGGTAATTATCTACCCGCCAACCCCTTTGACCCGGTGGCGGCACCGACGGCCGCCAACATTCCGCTGCTCATCGGCACCAACCGCGACGAAAACGCGCTCTTCCTGGCCCGAGACCCCAGACGGCGAAGGCTCACTGAAGAAGAACTGGATGAACGTCTGACACAGGCACTCGGTGAAAACAAAGACAGAATACTGAGCACCTACCGGAGAACACGGCCTAAAGCCACGCCGTGGGACCTGTTAATCGGTATTACCAGTGAGGCCAGGAGAATCGGCTGCATTAATATGGTGGAACGCAAGCTGGCCGGCGGTCCCGCCCCGGTTTTTATGTACCTGTTTACCTATGAGTCAGATTTCCTGGGCGGGCTCTTCAAAGCCAGTCATGCCATGGAGATACCGTTTGTATTTAACAATACCGACGATGTTGGAATGACCGGTGAGCGCCCCGACAAACATGAATTGGAAGCAAACATAAGCGATGCCTGGGTTGCCTTTGCCCGTAACGGCGACCCCAGTCATCCGGGAATCCCGACCTGGGAACAATACACTATGGATAACCGGGCAACGATGCTCCTTGACGTCCCCTGCCGGATAGAGATTGACCCGGCCCGCGAAGAACTTGATGCCTGGGCGGGTATGGAGATAATCCCTTAGTTAAAATAATTGAATACTATGCAGGGGGTTGTAGACTACAAATCCCCTTAGTGTGTCAACGGTCAAGGATTTTCGGTGTGGACTGAGCTAGTCTTTCAGTAATCTACGTGTTCGCCTTCAGTTCGGTCCAGAGCTTACCACCTCTTTGCTCTTGAACCTCCGGCCGTCTCGTTTTCCTAGTCAGTCCTTAAGAAGATATAGCCCACCCCCCGCTGGTTAACGATGATTCGTGGATTCCTGTGGTCATCACCAAGCTTTTGTCTGAGATTGTGAATAGGCGGTTTGAGCAAGCTGGTGTCATACATGAAGTCCTCACCCCATACCTTCGAGAGTAGAGCCTGAAAAGTCAGTACCCTCCCAGCATTACGGCTGAGGTGGTACAACAGACCGTACTCAATAGGCGTTAGTTTAACTACTTTACCGTTCACCCTGACTTCCCGGCTGTCATAGTCAATCTTCAGGTTACCACTGCAAAGAACACCCTCGCCCTTGGAAAGCGGTAATTTCT
>CP070645.1:1061057-1066926 GCA_020354275.1 Dehalococcoidales bacterium | reverse complement strand
GGTAGAAAAGATGATTGTTGAAATGAGAACCGGGGCAACCCAGGAGGAAATAGACAACGTAGTCCAGAAGGTAAAGTCCTTCGGGTGGGAAGTACAGCTAAATTTGGGCACTGATAAAACAGTGGTGGCCATACTGGGCAGTAATACCGGGCAGGTGTCCACGGATATATTTGCCGTACTCCCCGGAGTAGAGGGCGTAACCCGGATGATGATGCCCTACAAACTTGCCTTCAGAGAAGTGAAGCCTGAGGACACTCAAGTCTCTATTAAAGGGGTTGAGGTTGGCGGCAAGCGTATAGTAATTATGGCCGGACCCTGCGCTGTGGAGAGTGAAGAGCAGATGATTACGGCAGCCCGGGCGGTAAAAGAAGCCGGAGCCAGCATTCTGCGTGGCGGTGCTTTCAAGCCGCGCACTTCCCCCTTCAGCTTTCAGGGCCTGGCGGAAGCCGGGCTGGAATTACTGGCCAAAGTCAAGCAGCAGTTTGATATACCAATTATTACCGAGGTCGTTGACCCTGACGACATGGATATGATATCGCAGGTAGTCGATATCCTCCAGGTCGGGGCGCGCAATATGCAGAATTTTGCCCTGTTGACTGCTGTTGGCCGAAGCAACCACCCTGTCGTCCTCAAGCGTGCCTTCTCCTGCACTATTACCGAGTGGCTTACCGCTGCCGACTATCTGCTGGCGGAAGGTAACAAGGAGGTTATCCTGTGCGAGAGGGGAATCAGGACATTCGAGGACAGTGTCCGCTTTTCTCTGGACATTTCCGCTATCCCGGTAATCAAGAAGTCCAGCCACCTGCCAGTGATTGTTGACCCCAGCCATGCTGCCGGTCACTACTCACTGGTTCCGGCAATAGCCAAGGCTGCCATAGCAGCGGGGGCAGACGGCCTTCTCATCGAGGTACATCCCAAACCGGAGGAAGCCCTTGTTGACGGCCTTCAATCACTCACTCTACCCAACTTCGCCAAACTTATGGAAGAAATCAAGGCGATTGCAGAATCGGTAGGTAGATGTGTTTAACCTGACCTGCCTTATCTAAGTAATTCGAACTTAACCTGACTATTCCACATCCAGGTTATCAGGGATTACGTTGCCGGTAAGACTCAACGTAACGCCTGGCACGCCGGTCACGGTTCATAATCAGATCAACTGCCAGAACCTGCGGACGCGAGTTGACAACATCTGTCAGCATGCAGGTTACTCCGGCACCGATAGCCATAGCCAGAAAGGCATTATTAAGTAACATACGGTCGGGCAACCCAAAAGACACGTTGCTGGCGCCTATTGTCTGGTTTACCCCCAGTTCAGCCTTTACCTGACTGATAGCCTGTATTACTTCCAGCCCGGAGCTTGTATCGGCACCTATGGCACAGGCCAGGCAATCAATGATGATGTCATCACGATTAATGCCAGCCGATTCAGCCTGTACCACCAGCTTGTGAGCGATGGATACCCGCCGTTCTTTATCCCTGGGAACACCGTCATCATCCTGCACCA
This sequence comes from Dehalococcoidales bacterium, assembly GCA_020354275.1. Taxonomy (GTDB): domain Bacteria; phylum Chloroflexota; class Dehalococcoidia; order Dehalococcoidales; family UBA2162. The sequence continues at coordinate 1,065,422 of CP070645.1, read as the reverse complement.
GACCAACAACAGCGGCGCCATATTCCCTGACCAGAGGTAGTATCTTACCCAGAGATTGCTCTTCTCCGGTAACCGAGTTAACCAGCGCTTTACCCTGATATACCCTGAGAGCAGCCTCAAGAGCCGCCGGGTCAGCACTATCAATACATAAAGGTACCTGGACCGTGCCCATCAATACCTGAACAACCTGAGGCAGCAGGGTAACCTCGTCGACACCGAAGGTACTCACGTTGACATCAAGGATATCCGCCCCGGCCTGCACCTGGGCCAGAGCCTCTTTACGGACGAAATCAAGGTCATCCTTTCTGAGTGCGCCGGCTAGCTTTTTATTCCCGGAGGGATTGATACGCTCCCCGATAAGCACCGTTGGCCGTTCAGGCGCGATGATTACTTCCTGGGTAGAGCTGGTTACGCGGGTCTCCATAATCCGCTCCCTATTTATATATACCATACTCCTTGGCAGCGTCCATCATGGCATGCAGGTTCTCTATCTTACCTTTATCAATACTGGCACCACCGGCCAGGATATAGCCACCGCCTGGAGCGCATGTCTCGATTAGCTGGCGGCACAATTCTTTCACCTGCTCCGGTGTGCCGGTCATCACCACCGATGTAGGAACATTGCCGACGATACAGGATACACCGCCCAGGACTCTTTTCGCCTCAGCCATATCTGTCTGGTCGAAGTACCAGACGATGCTGCTCCTGGGTGTATCAGCAATCTGCTTCAGGCGATTGGTGTACCTGCCCTCGGCAAACGGCATTGGTACCAGGCCTTCCTCAACCATGGCCATTAATATCTTCCGCAGGTAAGGCCAGTAAAAAGTCTCAAACTGCTGATCGGACATGAAGGTATCATCGCCCTTGTGCAAAGGCATCATGCAAATGGGGCTGCTGGACAGTGGGAAATTCTTGATTGAAGTATTAATCATCATTTCTGTCCAGTGCTCCATGGCTTCATGCAACTTCTGTGGTTGGCGGTACATATCCATGACAATACCCTGGGTACCACGAAGTGAATCAGCAAAGTGGTCAAAGGGCGCCCCTGCCCCAGGGCCACCACCGCGGAAAGAAGGATACCCGCGGGAGATAGCCATATCGTTGACTTCCCCGATAACTGCCTGACGCTTCTCATGCACTTCGGCCAGGTCTATAAGTGTCTGGAAGGTCTTTCTTATCTCAGGGTCTGCCAGCGCGGTGACCCATGCCGTACCCCGAAGGGAGCGGAGCGATGGCAGCTTACTGAAGGACCTAAAGAGACCTGTCGTGCGCGGTAAGGTGACCCTTATATTATAGTCAGCAGGATCCATCATCAGCCGGTCATACTCATCGGCATTCATGTATTCACCTTCGACAAACTGTTGCATCGACGCATCCATAGGTAGGCCATGGCCAGGCCACCTAGATGTCAAGGTGTCAAGAGCGTCCGATATCACTCCCGATGGTATCCGACCCGGTCCGGTAAAGGTATCCATGTCCCCGAAGTCATCCATGAATTTTATCCAGGCCCGGCGCAGCTCGTTGTTATCATACATTACCGTGCGGAAGTCTGACCCGGCATGGTAGGCCGGTAAATTACCGGTTGGTAACATTACCGGTACACGGTCTGGTTCTTCCATCTTAACGGCCTTGATGAATCTGGTTACCCTTTCTTGGTAAAGCTTTTCGGCCTCGGGGCTGTTAAACTTCACGTTTGGCGGCGAGAGCCACCGCTGGAACCGTTCCTCCCGCTTTTCCTCCCAGGACAGATCAGCCCATTTTTTCTTTGTCTCCATAATTAACACCTCCACAGCCTTTAATTTTGCGGGTTGGTGCTTTAGAAGATACTATTGTCCTATTCTTAAGAACCCGTATTATTTATATACACCGTATTCCTTGGCAGCGGCCATCATGGCACGCAGGTTTTCCGGTGGCGCACTGGTCACAGATGAACCAGCAGAAAGTATATAGCCACCGCCTGGAGCGCATATTTCTATAAGATTACGGCAGTATTCTTTCACCTCCTGAGCCGTGCCGGTAGATAACAGTGAGGCTGGCACATTGCCTGTGATAATGCACCGGTCACCAAGCACCTTCTTAGCCTTGGCCATATCCGTCCTGTCAAACCGCCATATTATAGCCCCCTTGGGGAACTCGTTAACTGTCTCCAGGCGTGAGGTATAGCTTCCCTCAGCGAAGAGGGACGGCATCAGTCCTTCATCAATTAAAGCTAAGATAACCTTCCTCAAAGAAGGCCAGTAGAAGGTCTCGAACTGCTTATCGGACATGAAACCATCGGCGCCTTTATGTAACGGGAAACCAACCGTTAAGCCTCGAGAAGCATTTGCCTGTGATATTGCAGTATTGATGGTAATATCTGCGATCACATCCATAGCCTTATGAAGCTTTTCAGGCTGGCGGAACATATCCATCATTATACCTTGAGTTCCCCTCATGGTATCCCCCAGGGTATCAAATGGTGCCCGGGCACCGCTACCACCGATAGCCGTCGGTATACCAGCTTCACGCGCCTCCCGGCTACATTCTGCGGTAACCACCTGCCATTTTGAAATTTTATTACCAACATCAATAAGCAGTTGAAGCGTCTTCTGCACATCCGGGCGGGAATATGGTATTAAATAGCCGGTAGCCATTTCGATCATACTGGTCGGTGGCCTGAGATTACGGAACGGTTCGAATGCTGTAATGATGCGCGGTATATAGGTTCTCAGCCAGAAATCGGAGGGGTCCCTGATGAGGTCATCATACTCATCGGCGGTCATATACTCGCCCTCAACAAACTGCAGACCCGAGGCGTCGTCGGGCAGGCCATGCCCCGGCCATTTATAGAGCTTGTAGTCGATCAGGTCATAGACCTGCCCCTGGATTACTCCGGGACCGCTGTAGGTATCCATTTCAAAATCATAGATCAACTTCTGCCATATCCGGCGTACCACATCAGAATCATACATGGCAGTCCGCAGTGTTACTCCGGCCCAATTTAGCGGCAAGACGCCAAAAGGTTGTTGTACCAGCACCCGGTCGGGCTCTTTCATCTGATAGGTATCAACCAGCCTTTGCCTCCTGGTCTGATAAGCTATCTTCGCTTCCGGACTGGCGAAGTTGATTTCCGGAGTCTCGAGTGCCCATTCGAATCTTTGTTGCCTTTTTTCATCTGGAGTTAATTTTGCCCATTCTTTATCCGTGGGATCCATAATCAAGCTCCTCCCTTTTGCCGTGATGAAGCCAATACCGCCCGATGTGACTGGTTTCAATAAAAGACCTTTTGAAATCGGGGTTGCTGGCCAGCTCAATATATCGTATTCGGGAAGCAATTTCCCCGGCCTTTTTACGTTCAGCAGTGGAAAGCAGGGCTATTTTTGCCCCCATGCCAGCAGCATTACCTACCTGCTGGAAGCTATTCAGGGGCAGTGGTGGCAGCAACCCGATTGTAACCGCACTGGTCAGGTCAATGTACGAACCGAAAGCCCCGGCGACAACAACCTGTTTAATCTTTTCTTCATTGAAACCGTTCATTTCCACAAGTAGCTGGATACCGCTACGGATAGCGGCCTTAGCCAGTTGTAGTTCCCTGATATCCTGCTGAGTAATTACGATTGCCGGGTGTCCTTCCTGTCCTTCTTTATCGGTCAACCGGAATTCTGCCTGTCCGTTATTTACGCTAATACGGGCGTGGTTACCCATCAAACGCCCGCTACCATCAATAATCCCTGCCAGATGGAGCTGAGCCACGGCGTCAAGTACACCCGAACCGCATATGCCTATCGGTGATACCCCGTCGATGGTCTGGTAATCAATTGAATCTCTGGTTATGCGCAGTTTTTCGATGGCTCCACTGGCGGCTCGCATACCGTGTTTGATGTGGCCACCTTCAAAGGCAGGGCCTGAGGCACAGGATGTTGTTGTTATCTCCTGCCCGTTTATCAAAGAAATCTCGGTATTCGTACCGATATCAATTACCATCACCGGGCCGTCAGCCTGATAGCCGGCAGCCGCCAATAACATAGCCAGGTGGTCAGAACCAACAAACCCGGCGATAACCGCAGGGAAGTGGACGTATGCCCCCGTTGCAATGTTTATTCCCAACTCACGCGCCTTAATATCCAGGGACTGGCTGACTGCGGCAGTAAAAGGGGTCAGTGCCAGCTGCCTTACCGGTAAACCAAGTGACAGATGGTGCATGGCGGTATTGCCAACGACGACCATCTCCATAATGGCATCAACACCGGTGCCAACATCGGAACAGAGGGTTGACGCCAGTTCATTCAGCTGTCTGGCAACCAATTCCTGCAGTCTTGCCCCTTCTTCAGGCGACTTGATAACACGGTTGATGCGGCTGATGATATCTTCACCATAGGCAGTCTG
>CP070645.1:1058159-1060957 GCA_020354275.1 Dehalococcoidales bacterium | reverse complement strand
TTGTAATTGCATAATATTGCAAATGGGAGGTACAACAATGAAGAAGGCGGGTGTTTTTGCTGTTGTTACGCTGGTTTTGCTGGCAACCCTGCTCGTGGGGGGCTGTTCATCGGGGGAGACTTCTCAGCTCAAGGTGGTTACCAGCACTGCTCTGATAGCCCAGATTGTCGAACGGATCGGCGGTGATATGGTAGATGTCATCAACATTATTCCACCGGCGCAGTGTCCCGGTCACTTTGACGTCAAGCCCGGCGATATTCAGAAGCTGGCTGACGCTGAAATTTTCTTGATGCACAACTGGCAGGGGGAACAGTTTACCCAGGAGATAATCACCTCGGCAGATAATCCTGACCTTGGGGTAGGGGTGATTAGTATTGCCGGTAACTGGATGACTCCGTCGGTGCAGCAGGAGGCTACTGATGTGATTCTCGATTTTCTAAAAAATGCCGATAGCGAGAACAGCGCCGCTTATCAGGAGCTGGCGGACAAATATAAGGCTGAGGTTGAGGCCAAGGGTGCCCAGATAGAGACCAGACTCGCCGGGGAAAACCTTGAAGAAGTAAATGTGATGTGTAACGAGCAGATTGCCGGTCTTGTCCAGTGGATAGGTCTAAATGTTATTGCTACCTACGACCGCCCCGACTCACTCACACCGCAGGTGGTAATGGAACTGGTGGACAAGGCCAGAGAGGAAGGAGTGGTCCTTTTTATCGATAACCTCCAGAGCGGAGCGGACGCCTCAGCGCAGATGGCCGAAGAGATTGGTTGTAATAGAGTGACATTGACCAATTTTCCCGGCGGTTTCGATGGCACCGAGACCTGGGAGAAGGCTATTGATTATAACGTGGAGCTTGTACTGGATGTGTTGTCCAATTGACGGTTTTTTAACTAGTAGGTTCGGGGTGTGAAGATGGGGAACACGGTTATAGATATCGAGAACGCGGTGGTCTCTTACCGGGAAGACGTGGCTCTCAGGGGGGTGTCGATTAAGATAGAAGAAGGGGAGTTTGTGGGTGTTATCGGGCCCAACGGAGCCGGGAAGACGACACTCCTCACCGTGATCAACGGCCTGGGTAAATTGCTCAGCGGCAGGGTATGGGTGCTTGGGGGCTTTCTCACGCCGGGTAGCGGTCATTCGCTGCGGAGAAGGGTCGGTTACGTGGCGCAGGTCGAAAATATCGACCCGCGGATGCCGATGAGTGTCCGTGACGTGGCAATGATGGGCCGTTACGGTGTGCTGGGCCTTTTTAAAAGGCCGGATAAGGGTGACTGGAAGCTGGTTGACGAGATGCTTGAGCTGGTGGGTATGACCCACCTTGCCCAGAGGCCTATCGGGCACCTTTCCGGCGGTGAGCAGCAACGGGTGGCTATTGCCCGGTGTCTGGCCCAGGAGCCGGAGCTTTTGTTACTTGATGAACCTACCGCTTCGCTGGACTGGAAGGCGCAGACAGAGATACTGGCGCTGGTGAAAAAGATTCACGATTCCCGTAACCTTACCACGCTGTTCGTAACCCATGACCTGGATGCAATGCCGCATACCTGTGACCGGGTGGTACTGATGAAGGACGGCCTTATCTTTGCCGATGGCCCTCCCGGTGAGCTGATTGCTACCGATAAACTCAGCCGGCTCTATGATATGACAGCCTCGGTGGTCGAGGAGCGGCTACCTCATATGCACCGAAACAATAGTATGCATGGCAGGGGGCAATAAGTTTGGAAATCTTCGGTTACCAGTTCATGCAGAATGCTATCCTCTCCGCCTTTCTGGGTGGTATATCCTGCGCTATCATCGGTGTTTTCGTGGTGCTGATGCATATGCCGTTTATCGGGGTGGCGATGTCGCACGCCGCTTTTGCCGGGGCGTTACTCGGTATCTGGCTGGGGTTTGACCCGTTAATCGGCGCCTTTGTCCTCAGCCTGGCGGCGGCAGCAATCATCGGCCCCCTGGCCGACCGCGGTGAGCTCAGCCCGGAGACATCGCTGGGGGTGATTTTTTCCCTTATGCTCGGTATAGCCTTTCTCTTTATGGGGCTGATGCCGGGGACGAAGTCAGGAGCACTGGAGCTGCTCTGGGGCAGCATTCTCACCAGTACCAGGGGCGATATCATACTGCTGGCGGTGGTGGCTGTTATCGTTGTCGGGCTCATCGTTGTTTTCTACAAAGAGATTCAGGCTACGGTTTTTAACCGGGGCATAGCGCTTTCCGTGGGCCTGCCGGCCACGGTTGTCCTGTACGGAATACTGTTCCTTACCGGGGCTACTGTTACCGCATCTCTGCGTTCTATCGGCGGGTTGCTGATTTTCAGCCTGATTCTGAACCCGGCAGCGGCGGCCTACCAGCTTACCTACAGCATGAAGAAGATGTTCCTGCTGGCGGCGTGCTTCGGCGTCTTATCCGGCTGGGTGGGGCTGCTCTTTTCTTACCTTTTCAATATCCCCAGCGGGGCTACCATCGTGGTTACATCGTCGTTGATATTTATGGTTACCGCTATTTTCTCACCCAAGCGGAAAGTTAAGGGTTGGCGGCAGCAACAGATAACGGAGGAATAAAGGTGATCAGGGCCTATTTCAACGAACGGGCTGACATTTGGGACGAGACGGTTGCCGAGAAGGATACCGCCAAACTGGAGCGAATGGCCGCACGCCTTAACCTTAAACCCGGTTTCAAGATACTTGATGTCGGGACGGGAACGGGTGTCTTTTTACCCTTCATCTTCAATAAGATAGGGCAGGACGGGCAGGTAATAGCCATTGATATTGCTGATGAGATGCTGCTTAAGGCAAAGGTCAAAGGACTC
>CP070645.1:1054783-1058059 GCA_020354275.1 Dehalococcoidales bacterium | reverse complement strand
GTCACAATAACACTTCGCCTTTTAACCCAAAATCAGCGTGGGTGGGTAAAATAGGTATCAGTAAACCCACATAATCATCGGGATGTCTGTCCAGCCATACGTACAAATATTTAATAACATTCGCTTTTTCTATAAAATGAAAGGTATCTAGGCTATTGTTTTTTAAAATTACGTTCCGCAAGAATTCCTCTTACTATAAAAAAACCGCAGGCAATAAATGCGAGAAAAGTTATGGGTGCTAAGGCAATTAAATCAAATGATGCAGAAAGTACAAATGTTATTACCAAGAGCAACCAAGAGACACTAAGACCAACGATTATCTTCTTATAAGGCCTAGTTAGCCACAGCTGTATAAGAAAGAATAACATAAGGATATTGAGCATAATATCAGTAGCAGTCTTGTTATCAATCACATAACCGATGGTGGCAATCAAATATTGATTATATAAATGGTAAGCACTGAGTATAGCTAACGCAAAACCATAAGTTCTAAATGCCCAGGCATTTGTGAATCTAGTTCCCCAGACGCAGAGCATGACACTGACCAATATACTGTCAGCCCCAAAACGGTCAGCAAGAATCATTCTCTGCTGATTGATAAGTTCATTACCCCACAATGCAATCTTAGAAGCAAATATTATAAGACAAATTGCTATAAAGAGTACGATGCTGCTAATGGCAAGGGAAGAACCACGGAAGATAATTGTGCAAACGTACATGGCGACTATGCTTAAAAACAGAAGGTGGGGTAGCCAATAAGAGCCTAATTTACGGTTCATATCGCGTGCATCCACCAAGTAGCAGGAAATCATTAATCGTGAACATATTATTCATAAAGGCTAAATACTTTTTGTTATATAGTCACAACAACAATCAGTCACTCACATTATGGTTAACGTATATTTTAGTGCTACAGTTACTGTTGACTGTAGTCAAATGAGGGGGAAATGTCAATGAGTGTTCACCGGGATGTCTTTTCACTCATGCGTACGATTGGATGATTCCATCAGAGTAAGGCAAATCTAGCTGAGAAAAGACTCACCCTCTTTGGGATAGCGGGGTAGATTGGACTAGGTGTTAGCCTTTAGTATGGGTATTATCTGCGTCCTAGCTTTGACAACGTCAAGCCGGTCAACATCAGCTATCGCTGCTCGAAGGTCCGCCTCCCTGGCCAGATACGTGGTCATGACCACCGGCACAAACTCCTCGATCACCGCTTCCTTCTGAATAACAGCCGAGATGCTGATATTATACCGCCAGAAGATTTCACATATCTGGGCCAGAACCCCGGCCTGGTCAACAACGCTGAACCTCAGATAGCAACCCCGCTCGGAATCCCCGGCAGTACCCAAAACAAGACTCTCCGACGAACTGGGCTTGGGCATTACCTGGCCTTCAGCAATATCCAGCAGGTCTTTCACCACCGCATCAGCCGTGGGGTATGTTCCAGCCCCTGGCGCGATTAAACCCGAAATTATGCCGTACTCATCCTCAAGCTCAACGCCATTATAGGCCCCCTCAAGAGAGCCCAGCAGCGATACCCTGGGAACCAGCGCTGGATGAACACCGACATTAAAAACACCGTCTTGTTGCTCAATTACCCCCACCAGCTTCACCGAATAGCCCAGCTCATCAGCGTACTGGATGTCCTGGGCAGTGATACCCCTGATGCCTTCTACGGGGAAAGCATCCGCTACCTGATACGAGTTGCTGATCAAACCCAGGAGGATACGTATCTTTCTCTCGGTATCCCTACCGTCGATATCGTCCGATGGGTCACTCTCGGCATAACCCTTTTTCTGGGCTTCTTCAAGCACCTCCGAAAATCCCCTGCCCTCTCTGGCCATAGTAGACAGTATGTAATTACAGGTACCGTTGAGGATAGCGTAAATCCTGCGGAACTTCTTGGCCGCTGTCCCTGCCTGACGGAACTCGTGAATCAGCGAGTGGCAGCCGACAAAGCTGGCCCGGAAACCGAGCTGCCGGTTTAGCTGCGATGCCGCCTGAAAGATATGGTTTCCTTCCTCAGCGAGAAGGGTTTTGTTAGCGGTGACCACATCTTTACCATTCTCAAAAGCGGCCAGCGTGATGCTCTTGGCTGGTTCAATACCGCCGATCAGCTCAACGACAATGTCCACTTCGGGGTCAGCGACAACGGGCTGCCAGTCCGTAGTTAGGTATTTATCCGGCAGGGTAACGGGGCGTTTCCGGGCAAGGTCAATATCAACTACCCGGTAAAGCTCGAGGCCGGTAATCCCTTTCTTATATAGAAACTCCACCACCCCGCTGCCGATATTGCCAAAACCAATGACGGCAATCTTTTTATTCATGGGGTTAACTCCCTGTTCAAATCAGCTCCAGATAGCCAATCTTATCGCTATAGGCACAGGGGTGTCAAACAGGGCTTCCCCTCGCCTTCCGTGGAGTGTAGTTCCGGGCCGCCTCGACCACCAGTGCCAGGCTCATCAGGAAATCATCATGCCCATCTGCTGGGTCAACGTAGAAGTTCATCGTCTGGCTGGGACGGTACTGGCTTTTAGCTTTCTCTATCTCAAACCAGAACTGCTGGTACTCCTCCGAACCGTCCCCGGCGTACATCTTCAACCCGCCCGAATTTATGACCGCCAGCAGATTAAAGCCCAGCCCCGACTTTGATTGCGCCGTGAAGGTAAAAGGAATAACCACCGAACCCAGAGACTCCTTTAAAAACGAGCTTACCGGCTGGCCTACCCCGGTGGCATCAACCACCACCCGGCGGCAGTGCCAGACATTCTTCAAAATATCAACCAGTTGATGGTAGAGGTCGGCATGCTTCCTGCCCGTCCACCAGTAGTGTTCCACAATCCGGGCTATGGGCTGCCGATGAATACGCTCACCGCCGGGAATGTCCAATTCAGCAACGGTAAGTACGGTCGAGTCCTGGCGTGGTTTACGGGCCCTTAGGGCAGCCCCTTCCTCTTCCTCAGCCTCCCCGGCCAGGTCGATACCGGCGACATAATTTTTTCCCGGCTCCGGTCGATGTCTTCTGCCATGTTTACCGTCCAACTGAGCCTTTTGCTGAGACGAAAGAAAACCGCTGCCGCCACGGATCGGCAGCAGGCAGTACTGGGTCAGAAAGAGGGGATGGTTCTCTCCCAGGCGCTCCCTTTCGCCCTCCACATAAGCCAGATAGTCCCGGTTATACCGGGCAACCTCCTGCCAGTCATAACGGAAGTGCCGTCTGATGCCATCCCTTCTTTCCAGCTCGTAGTTGGTCTGCTTTATCTCCTCAAGCAG
>CP070645.1:1038569-1054683 GCA_020354275.1 Dehalococcoidales bacterium | reverse complement strand
TTCCCAGGTTCTAATCAATTCAACTGCTTAATTATGGGTTAATAACCCTTATTTTAGTCCTTCGATTTACTGGCGATAGTTATCTGAACGGTATCTTTAAAACGCTCAAAGGGTTGCGAAGACAGCTGTTCACCACTGCGTAAACGGACAGATACAGTGCCTTCAGCTTCCTCTTTATCACCCACCACCAGCATAAACGGCACCTTTTCCAGCTGCGCCTGCCGTATCTTCAGGTTCATCCTCTCGGAACGGTCATCAACTTTTGCCCGCACACCCTCACCGGTGAGTTCTACCCCCAGCTTACGGGCATACTCCAGGTGGCGGTCGGCTACCGGAATCACCATCACCTGTACCGGTGCCAGCCACACCGGTAAGGCACCGGCATAATGCTCAATGAGAAAAGCCATGGTTCTTTCAATGGCCCCAATAGATGAACGGTGAATGACAATCGGCTCTTTTTCCGTCTGGTCTTTATCTATATAAGTCAGCCCGAAACGCTTCGGCATAACAAAGTCATACTGTACGGTAAATGCCGTGTCTTCTTTACCGGCAAAATTCCTCATTTGAATATCAATCTTGGGACCGTAGAAAGCCGCTTCTTTCTCAGCCTCAAAATAACTGGCTTTCCGTTGTACCAGCACTGTTCTCAACACTTCTTCGGCGAAGTCCCAGGCTGCATCGTCGTGGTAATATTTCACTTCATCTTTTCGGTCACCCAAAGACAACCGGTAGTGATAATTGTCTCCGGCCTTCAGGCCCAACACCGATGCCACATACTCTATTAAATCCAGAACACTGTTTATCTCATCAATAGCCTGGTCCGGCTGACAGATGATATGAGAATCAGCCAGGCAAAAACTCCTGACCCTCATCAGTCCAGTCAACTCACCTGATTTTTCATAACGAAATTGCTTGGCCAGCTCGGCAATCCTGAAAGGGAGTTCTCGGTAAGACCTGGGCTTGCTTGAATAGAGTTCGAAATGATGCGGGCAGGTCATTGGCCTCAGCATTAATTCTTCTTCTTCCACCTTCATCACCGGGTACATTGAGTCTTTATAATACGGGTAATGGCCGGATGTTTTATATAATGCAATATTGGCCAGGTCCGGAGTATAAACATGCTTGTAACCCCTTTTTGTCTCCTCATCAACCACAAACTGTTCCAACTCCCGTCTTATTATTGACCCTTTTTCAGTGAATAAAGGAAGTCCCTTACCAACCAGGTCTGAAAACACGAAAAGGTCCAGATCTTTGCCTATTTTCCTGTGGTCTCTCTTCTTTAGTTCCTCCTGTAGTTCCAGATAATCATCCATCTCTTTATCTGATAGAAACAACAGACCGTAGATTCTCTGGAGCATCGGGTTATTTTCAGAACCGCGCCAGTAGGCCCCGGCAATGCTAACCAGCTTGAAGGTTTTAATCTCCCCGGTAGAGCTGACATGGGGCCCGCGACAGAGGTCAACAAAGGAACCCTGCCGGTACAGGCCAACCTTTTCATCCGGAATTTCATCAATCAATTCCAGCTTATACGGCTGAGCGGCAAATAGTTTGCTGGCTTCTTCCTTACTCACTTCCTCGTTAATAAAGGGCTTGTCAGCAGCGATTATTTCAGCCATCTTGGCCTCGATAACCGGCAGGTCATCCGGCGTTAATGAACGGGGTAACTCAAAGTCATAATAGAAGCCGTTCTCAATAGCCGGCCCGATACCAAACCTGGCCTCGGGGAAGACAGACTGGACCGCCTCGGCCATAACATGAGCGGCCGAATGTCTCATCTTCTCCAGTTTGTTGTCTTTACCTTCGTTGTTAACCAAATCGGTGACCCCTTGAATTCATCAAGTAAAAACCTCCCCCCCAGTTTAGGGACGAGAGGCTCTAACTGCTACGGTTATTATTCCAGACTACCAAAATCTATGGCCCTAGCTGCTGCTAATACGATAACTACTCTCTTCTGCCTCCACAGGCCATTATACCAGCCACCAGCCAGAAGTGCAATCACGCTGGTATGCGGTTGACAAAACCGGCACCTTATGATAGATTTACCTCAAAGGTTAGGGAAATTTAATATGTCAACTAATATTACCTCCTATTCATCCAACTACATGTATTACGCCTTTAAAATGCGCACCGGGTGCGCTTGGGAGGTTTTGGTATTTAGTTGAATTAGCTTAAGTAAATCCAGATAAAGAAATCGGTTAAAGAACCCTCCTGAGCGGAGGGTTCTACGATTTTACAGGACCTGAACCCGAACAGACTGTAACAAAATAAAAATACATAATACCGAACAAGAAGGAGATAGAGCTATGATAAAAAACAATCAGGAAGAAAGTCCAATGGGCAGGTGGATATCCTACCGCCCGGAACTGAAGATCCTGGACTGCACCGTCCGCGATGGCGGGTTGATGAACAACCACCTTTTCGATGATGAAACCGTAAAGGCGATATACACGGCATGCGTCGATGCCGGTATTGACTACATGGAGATCGGATACATAAACTCTAGACGGCTCTTTGCCCCCGCCGAGCACGGTGCCTGGAAGTACTGCGGAGAGGACGATATCCGGCGTATTGTCGGGGAAAACAATACGCCACTGAAACTATCGGCTATGGCGGATGCCGAGAAGAGCGATTACCGTGAGGATATTCTACCCTGCGACCAGAGTGTGCTGGATATGATCCGGGTGGCAGCCTATATCCACCAAATACCGTTAGCTTTGGACATGATCAAGGATGCGCACGATAAGGGTTATGAAACCACCCTTAATTTAATGGCCGTTTCCACGGTTATTGAGCGTGAACTCGATGAGGCACTGGAGTTACTGGGTAAGTCGGAGGTGGGCACCATCTATATCGTGGACAGCTTCGGCACTCTCTACAGCGAACAGATCCATCTACTCGTAGATAAATATATGAGCTACGCCAAACCAAAAGGGAAAAAGGTTGGAATGCACGCTCACAACAACCAGCAGCTGGCCTTTGCCAATACTATTGAAGCCATTATCAAAGGGGCAGACATGCTGGACGCCAGCATGGCCGGACTTGGCCGTGGCGCCGGTAACTGTCCGATGGAACTGCTGGTGGGTTTTCTGCACAACCCGAAGCTCCGGCTTCGGCCGATATTACAGTGCATCCAGGAAAACATCGAGCCAATGCGGAAAGACCTCATGTGGGGGTTTGGTGTTCCCTATATGCTCACCGGGCTGCTCAACCAGCACCCGCGAACCGCCATGAGCTTCAACGGTGGTGCTGAAAGAAGCGATATAGTAAAATTCTTCGACCTGATTACGGAAGAGGAATAATAATAAGGTTAAACCATATGAAAAAACTAAGGGTAAAACTGGTCACCAACAGTTACGATATCCACATCGGGTCCGGGCTGCTGGCACAAACAGGACAAAGGCTAAAAGAACTCGGTTTTAGCGATAAACTGGTGATTATCACTGATACTACGGTGGGAAGCCTTTACGGAAACACACTGAAGCAAGCCCTGCTCAACAATAGCTTCGATATATTAACCATTGAGGTTCCCGAGGGAGAAGAACAGAAATCACTGGAGACTGCCGGCAGGTTATACCACCAGCTAACCGACTTCTATGCCGAAAGGACAACACCCGTGCTGGCACTGGGTGGCGGGGTTATCGGTGACCTGGCCGGCTTTATCGCCGCTACCTATATGCGGGGTGTTCCGCTTATCCAGATACCAACAACTCTGCTGGCGCAGGGCGATAGCAGCATTGGCGGTAAAGTGGCGGTAAATCACGGCCTGCTGAAAAACAAGATCGGTGCATTCTATCAACCCCGGCTAACCATCTCTGATATAAGCACCCTCAAAACCCTTTCCCCCAGAGAGATTAGTGATGGACTGGCCGAGGTAATAAAACATGGGGTAATCCTGGACAGTGAGTTCTTCGGTTATCTTGAAGAAAACATCGATAAAATAAAGTCACTCGATGAGCAGGTGCTGGAGAGGGTTGTCTCCCACTCAGCTGAAATTAAAGCCGGAGTCGTTGAGAAAGACGAGCTGGATCTTGGCTTGAGAAACATACTGAACTACGGTCACACGGTGGGGCACGCCATCGAATCTGTATCAGAACTCAAAGTCTGGCACGGGGAGGCAGTCGCTCTAGGCATGCTGGCTGAAGCCAGGATTTCCAACTGGCTGGGAATACTAGAGGATAATGAAGTAATTAGACTGGAAAACCTTATTGCTAAAGCCGGCCTGCCTACTGAAATCCCGGGCCTTCAGTTAGAGAGGTTAATCCAGGCCATGAAACACGACAAGAAAATATTGCAGGGGAAGATAAGGCTCGTGCTACCCAGATCAATCGGAAACGTATTTATCAGTGATGAGACAAGCCAGTCGGTAATCGAGGAATCACTGGCAGGATAGAATAATGAAAAAAGCTAAAATCTGCGCCCCAATCACAGTTAATAACCTGAAAGCAATTAAGCAGGTTGAGCCGCTGGTTGACCTGTTCGAGGTACGGATAGACCTTATTGGCGACGGCTGGCAGGAACTGGCCAGGGAATTAACCAAGCCCTGGATAGCCTGTAACCGGTGCGTTGACGAGGGCGGCCGATGGCAGGGCAACGAAGCCAGGAGAATAGAAAGCCTGCTTCAAGCAGCTGAACTGGGGGCAAATATTGTTGATATTGAATTAGCAACCAGAAACCTGGATAAAATCGTACGGCTGGTCAAGAAGAGGGCAGAGTGTCTTCTATCCTTCCACGACCTGAAGAAAACGCCTTCTCTCGAAGAAATGAGGGAGATAGTAAAAAGGCAGAGAGAAGCCGGGGCTGACATATGCAAAGTGGTGACCACCGCCCAGGTATATGAGGACAACCTGACCGTACTCAAACTCATCGGGGAGTCCCCCAGTGTCAGGTTGATTTCGTTTACCATGGGGCCCATGGGAGCAATAAGCCGTATTCTATGCCCCCTGGCTGGTGGTGAGCTTACCTATGCATCAATTGAACGGGGCAAAGAATCGGCACCTGGACAGATAACGGTTAATGAACTGACCGGAATCTATGAGATGATATTTCGTAACCCATCACCTTGACTCCCTGAAGAGGAGAAGCAAAATATATATAATGGAAGTACTAAGGCTGACATATGAGGAGTATTGGGGCTATTATTATCGGGTCGTTCACCGACACAAGATACCTAGCATCTTTAAATGGGACCAGGACCTGGTTGACCTCATCGAGAAGCAATGCACGTTGAAACCGGGAGCCTTCATTCTTGACCTGGGATGCGGCGGAGGCGACCAAATGAAGCTTTTTGCCCGGAAAGGATATAGAGTCGTTGGAATAGACAAGGTAAAAAGCCTCGTAGAATTCGCTACCGACGCATTTAAGAAGGAGGGCCTGAGCGGAGAGTTTCATACGGCTGACATGAGAAACATCGAATATCAGAATGAATTCGACCTATGCGTAATGCTGAGCGGAACATTCGGAGTACTCACGGAAAAAGAGAACGAACAGCTTCTGGAAAGAATTCACCGAGCACTTAAGCCGGACGGAAAAGCGTTTATTGATTATCTGCCGATTGAGATCTATTCAAAGCTGTCACACACACGAAGCTGGAATGAAATTGACGGCGGTTTCTCATTAAGAGAAGAACGGTTTGATGTTCCTACATCTACATACCGCTCTAAGCACATCCACATCCTGATGGATTGAAGGGTAATTAAACCGGCGGAGGAGGTGGACTACAATGCAAATGAAATCATACGTTGTTACGGGTTCAGGGAAATTGAAGACCTTGCAGAAAGGTCCGGATACGCTGTCAGAGCACACCTCAGCCGGAAGCAAATCGGCAACCCTGACTACATACCAGAAGCGAGCGAGCCAAGAGGAATGATCGTTTTAGCAAAAAGGGATTGAATATGTTGAAAGACCATCAAGATGCCTACGGACATTCACTTTATGACTATTTCACCCATAAGACCGGGCAGGAAATCGTCGAGAGAGACGACGGATACATTAGCGCGCACGATGGGCCAAAAGTATATTTCACCGAATACAAGGACTGGCATCCTATTGAAAGAAAGGCGATGAGGTATGCCCGGGGCAGGGTTCTGGATATAGGTAGTGGCGCCTGCCGGCACTCACTATACCTTCAAGAAAAAGGCCTGGAGGTGACGGGTATAGACAACTCACCTATGGCCGTTGAAGTCTGTAAATTAAGGGGACTAAGGAATGCCAAAGCGGTGCCGATAAGTCAAATAAGCTCCAAGCTGGGCGTCTTTGATACCGTTCTCATGCTGGGCAACAATTTTGGCCTGTTCGGTAGCTTTCAAGGTGCCCGACGGTTGCTCAAGAAACTCGGCAGGATAACCTCACAAAGTGGTAGAATAATCGCCGGGAGTAATGATATATACAAGACAGAGAACCCCGAACACCTGGACTATCATAAACAAAACCGGGATAAAGGCAGGATGGCGGGGCAGGTAAGGTTGAGGGTGAGATACCGGAAATACGCCACCCCGTGGTTTGACTACCTCATGGTCTCTCAAGACGAGATGGAGGATATCCTCGATGGAACCGGCTGGGGAGTAAACAGGTTCATCGAATCCGGCGGCTCCCCGTACATAGCGATTATCGACAAGAAGAAGCGTTAAGGAAGCCAAGCAGGAATATGGTTGTATCAGGTAAAACGAAGGTCTGCGGTCTCATCGGTGACCCGGTAGAGCACACCATGTCGCCGGTGATACAAAATGCCGCCTTCCGGGAGCTCGGTCTGGACTACGTATATCTTCCCTTCCCCGTAAAGAAAGAAGAGCTGGGCAAAGCCATTGCCGGGATGAGAGCCCTGAATATCAGGGGCCTGAACGTTACCATCCCGCACAAGGTTGACGTCCTCCGGTTTCTGGACAAACTCGACCCGCTGGCCGAGAAGATAGGCGCCGTCAACACCATAGTGAACGATGATGGGTTTCTAACAGGTTACAATACTGACGCCGCCGGGTGGTTGCAAGCTATGCTGGCCAGGGGTTGTGACCCCGCGAATAAAAAAGTGGTTGTTCTGGGAGCCGGGGGGGCATCGAGAGCAATCTCCTTCATTATGGCCGAAAGAGGGGCCTACCTGGTCATCCTCAACCGCCGGCTGGAACTGGAGTGGGCGGAAGAGCTGGCCGGACGGATTTCAACAACATTCAGCCGCGAAACCAGAGCCCTGGAGCTCAACCGAGTAAATCTTATAGAGACCCTGGAAAAAGCAGACATCCTGGTCAATGCTACCAGCGTCGGCATGAGCCCCGACACTGACCAGACACCGGTTGACAGCGACCTGCTCAGGCTGGACCTTATCGTCTCCGACATCGTCTATAATCCGGTTAAAACGAGGTTACTCAGGGAAGCTGAAGCAGCCGGGGCCAAGACCGCAGGAGGTCTGGAGATGCTGGTCTGGCAAGGGGCTCTCGCCTTTCAGCATTGGACGGGACAGGAGGCTCCTATTGAATTAATGAGGGAGGAGGCAACCGGACTGCTGGACAGCCAGCACTAGCTTGACCGATTCGCAGATACCAGGCTGTTATATTCAAGGAAGAAACGGATAAAAATGAAGAATATCGCTCTGATTGGTTTCATGGGTACCGGCAAGACCGCGGTCGGCCAGCGTCTGGCCAAAAAGCTGGAGTGGAGCTTTATTGAGACCGACCTGCTTATCGAGCAGAAGGCGGGTAAGACCATACCCGAGATATTTCAGCAGGACGGCGAAATATCATTCCGAGAGACGGAGATCGGGGTCATTAAAGATATTATCGAAAGAAAAGACGTGGTTATCGCCTGCGGGGGAGGGGCCGTCCTCAACAAGATAAATATAGACCGCCTTAGAGAGCATGGTATTATTATTTATCTCACGGCATCACCAGAGACAGTCCTGAAAAGGGTCTCCAGTGGCGGCAACCAGAGGCCTCTGCTTGATGTGGACAATCCAGCCCAGACCATCCGTGAGTTAATGGAATTCAGGGAGCCCTTTTATCAGCGGGCGGCAGACATTACGGTGGACACCTCAAAACTGGACATCAACGCTGTGGCTGAGCAAATAATAAACAGACTGAAGGAAAATGAAAGCTTCGATTTCTAAAAGCGAAATAGGCGGGCAGGTGGCTGCCCCGTCCTCGAAAAGCTATACCATCCGCGCCCTGATGTGCGCCGCCCTGGCTAGAGGGGAAAGTGAGATTATAGCCCCCCTGACCTCGGATGACACCGAGGCCTCCCTGGACGTACTGAGCAGGGTTGGAATAAGTATCGACCAGTACCGGGACCAGTGGCTGGTAAAGGGAGGCAGTTTCACTGAGCCTGTTTCAGAGCTATTCTGCCGGGAATCAGGCGCAACACTAAGATTTATGGCGGCCATCAGCTCGCTTATCCCCGGTGAATGCCGGCTGACTTCAGCGCCATCACTGGCAGAGAGACCGATAGAGCCTCTTATCCAGGCGCTCAAGCAACTGGGAGTTGACTGCCGCTACCAGGGTAAGGAAAAACCGGTCATCGTGAATGGGGGCAGACTAACCGGTGGTACCACCGAGCTACCGGGGAACATAAGCTCGCAATATGTATCAGCCCTGCTATTTATCTCACCCTTTGCTGACGAAGGCGTCAGAATAAGACTGACTACACCGCTGGAGTCACAACCCTATGTTACGATGACTATGGAATGCCTGCGGAACTTTGGAATCAACATCAAGTCTGACCGGGCATTCAGGGAATTCGAAATAGAAAAGCAGACCTACCGGACCGGCAAATATACCGTGGAAGGGGACTGGTCGTCGGCTTCATACCTGCTGGCTTTAGGAGCTCTGAGCGGAGAGGTTAAGGTCGAAAATCTTAACACCCAAAGCCTACAGGGTGATAGTATCATAATAAAATTATTGAAAGATATGGGGTCTTCAGTTAAAATCGGTAAAAACTCGGTAACGGTAAAAAAGTCGGGGCTGAAGGCAATCAGGGCCGATTTGACCGAAAGCACTGACCTTCTGCCGACCATGGCCGTCCTGGCCGCTGCCGCTGAAGGAACCAGTGAGTTTACCGGGATCGAAAGGACCCGTATAAAGGAATCAGACCGGGTATCTGCCTTGAGGGAAGGCCTGGAGGCGATGGGGATAAAAGCCACCGAAGATAGCAACAGGCTGATAATTACCGGTTCGCCGGTCAGGGGTGCGGAAATAAACAGCCACAATGACCACCGCATAGCCATGGCCTTCAGCCTGCTGGGCACCGTCGCCGGCGATATTGTAATCAACGAGGCCGAGTGCGTCGCCAAGACATACCCCGAATTCTGGGACACACTGAAAAGCCTGGGTGGCAGGATAGATTTGAATGACGAATAGCATAATGCAGCAATTAGTGATAACCGGCTCCGGAAACGAGGAAAACATTACTGCATGCCTGGCAATTGCCTGGCAGCTGGATGAATACTTCGTGGAAAGCGCCATCACCAGGATGGGCCAGGACATTGCCAGCCAGGTGCTTTATGTTGCCACACACATGAATGAAGTGGTTGGTTTTACGGTAATGGACCTAAAAAATAATAATGTTGCTGAAATCTCATGGATTGCGGTGAAACCGGAATTCCAGCGCCAGGGAATTGGTACGGCGCTGGTTGACCGCGTTGCCTGCGATTTTAGTTCTAAGGGGATTGAAGTTATAGAGGTCAAAACACTCTCTCCTGACGCTGATTATCTACCTTATGAGAAGACCCGCCGCTTCTACGAAAAGGCGGGATTTATCCACCTGGATACAATTGACCCTTACCCCGGCTGGGAACCGGGTAATCCATGCGCAATCTATATCAAGGTATTATCGAGGTGAAGCCGGATGGAAAGCAGCTTGGGCAGGATTTTTACCATCACCAGCTTTGGTGAAAGCCACGGACCGTGTATTGGCGTTGTTGTAGACGGGTGCCCGGCCGGACTGCCGCTGACCGAGCAGGATATCCAGCGTGAAGTTGACCAGAGGAGGCCGACCGGTCCGGCAGCGACCACACGCGCCGAGGAAGAAAAGGTTGAGATTCTCTCCGGGGTTTTTGACCAGCACACCACCAGTGCGCCCATTGGCCTTCTGATATGGAACAGGGACGTTGACTCCAGCGAGTACGAAAGAATCAGACACCTGCTGCGGCCGGGGCATGCCGATTACACCGCCTTTATGAAGTACGGGGGATACAACGATTTCAGGGGTGGGGGCAGGTTCTCGGGAAGAATAACGGCCACGTTTATCATGGCGGGAGCGATAGCTAAAAAACTGCTGGCCTTGATTGGAACCGAAGTCCTGGCTCATACTGTTGAGATCGGAGGAATCAAGGCCAGGCCGAGAGATCCCGGTGATATCAGAAAAAATATAAATACAAACTCGTTGAAATGCGCCGACCCTGAAACCGCTGAAGAGATGCTGAGAATGATTGAGAGGGTCAAAGGCGAAGGCGACAGCTTGGGCGGGATTATCGAAGGCATCGCCCTCAATGTGCCGGTCGGACTGGGTGAACCGGTCTTTGACACCCTCGAGGGCGACCTGGCCAAAGCAATTTTCGCCATCCCGGCAGTAAAGGGTGTCGAGTTCGGCTCCGGCTTCTCAGCAGCCACTAAAAAAGGCTCGGAGAACAATGACCCGTTTATTGTCCAGAACGGCAGAGTTATCACCGCCAGCAACAATGCCGGTGGCATACTCGGCGGTATCAGCAACGGGATGCCGGTTGTGGTCAGAGCCGTGGTGAAGCCAACATCCTCCATAGCTCACAGCCAGGAAACGATCAACATCAAGACCATGGAGGGTGCCGTACTGGAAGTCAGGGGCAGGCACGATGCCTGTATCGTGCCCCGGGCCGTCCCCGCTGTCGAGGCAATGATGGCGATAACCCTCTGCGATTTTGCCATCAGGGCAGGGCTTATCCCAAAGGTTATTAACGGAGTATCATAATTAGATAATGTCCCGGAGGTTATTAAAATGAGCCTGGAGGACCTGCGAAGGAAGATAGATGAAACCGATGCTCGGATAGTTAAACTGATATCCGAGAGGATAAAGATTGTCCGGGAAATCGGCCGGGAGAAAAACAAACAAGGAAAGCAAATCGAGGATACCGAGAGAGAGAGTAGAGTCCTGGAAAACATCAGAAGGGTTGCTCGGGAAGAGAACCTGGACCAGGAAGATATTGATAGCATTTACCGTCAGATAGTGAACATGTCCAAGAGCGTACAGGGAATGATAATCGCTTTTCAGGGTGAGATCGGTGCCTACAGCGAAGCTGCTGCTTCCAGCTTTTTCGGCCCCTCGGTACAGGTCAAGCCCTGCGAGAGCCTCGATGAAGTCTTCCGGGTGGTAGAACAGGGAGAAGCGCAGTTCGGTATCGTGCCAATCGAGAATTCACTGGAGGGGAGCATCAGCCGGGTATATGACCTCCTTCTTGACTCCAGCCTCAGGGTATGCGGCGAAACGGAACTCCGGATTGCCCACTGCCTTATAGCCAACCCCCAGGCACGGCTGGACCTGATTAAAAAGGTCTACTCCCACCCTCAGGCACTCGGTCAATGCCAGGCTTTTTTAAGGCATCTGAACCTTGAGATAATACCCACTTATGATACTGCCGGCAGCGTAAAAATGATAAAAGAGATGGGCATCACCGATGGCGCCGCCATCGCCAGCACCAGGGCTGCTGAAATCTACGGTATGCAGATAATCGCCCGGGAAATCGAGGACAACGCCAATAACTTCACCCGCTTCTTTATTCTGGCCAAGCAGGACTCTGCACCATCAGGAAACGACAAAACATCAATCGTCTTCTCGGTCAAGCACAGACCGGGGGCGCTATACGATTTTCTGTCTGAACTAGCCTCTAATAATATCAACCTAACCAAGATTGAGTCCAGACCCACCAGGCAAAAACCCTGGGAATATAACTTTTACCTGGACTTCGAGGGTCATCGTGAAGATGAAGCTGCCCGTAAATCCCTGGATAAACTGGAAAGGGACTCGATCTTCGTCAAGGTGCTGGGGTCCTACCCCAGGTCAAATGCCAAGCTGTGAGGGTAAGTAGTTGAAGGTAGCCATAATCGGCGGCTCCGGGAAAATGGGACGGTGGTTCGCTGATTTCTTGATTAAGGATGGCAACGAGGTAATAATTATCGGCAGAAACGAGGAGAAGCTGCTGGCGGCACGGGAACAGCTGGGCAGTGTTGAAGCCACTACCGACTTTACCGCCACCGGCACGGCTGATCTGGTAATAGTATCGGTGCCGTTGGATCATTTCGAGGCCGTTATCAAACAGCTCCAGCCCTGCCTTAAGCCCGGGCAAATCGTCACAGACATTACATCAGTAAAAGTATTTCCCACGGCGATAATGCATAAATATATGAAAACTGGGCTGGTGCTGGGGACACACCCGGTATTCGGGCCCGGCGCCAGGGACATCCGGAACCAGAACTTCGTCCTGACACCCACCAGCCCGGAGGAAAACGACCTCGCTGAAAAAGCCAGGCAGTACCTGACATCACGGGAGGCCCGGGTTACCCTGATGTCGCCGCAGGAACACGATGAGATGATGGCTTTCATCCTGGGGCTATCTCACTTTATCGCCATTGTTTCCGCCGATACCCTGCTCAGCTTTGGCAGGCTAAAACAGCTGGAAGCAGTCAGCGGGAGTACCTATAAAGTATTGTTGACCTTCGTGGAAAGTGTCATATCGGAGGACCCGGAGTTATACGCGTCGCTCCAGATGAACCTGCCCGGGATAACCGATATTGAAAGACTATTCCTGGAAAACGCCAGAACGTGGGCCGAAATGGTTAAAAGCAGAAACAGCGCTGAATTCATAAGCAGAATGAATGTCTTAAAAGAAGGTCTGGAGAAGAATGACCCGGACTTCAGCAAAGCCTACCAAAACATGTACCGGCTTCTGGGGAAATAATAAACTGTCGCCCACCCCGAAAAGCTTTAATTGCCCTCCACTTAAACAGCGCTGGTGCGGAACCGCCAGATACCGATCACAGAAAAAAGTACTGCAAAGCCGAGAAGAACCAGCATCTCCGGAACAACATCACCAAATTCAGCACCGAAAAGCATTATCTTGTTAAAACCAGTATTCGCCCAGCCGTGGGGAGTCAGCTTGGCCAGGAACTGCATCCACTGGGGAACGATAAATAAAGGCCACCAGCAACCGCCGAGGGGTGCCAGTATCAGAGAAGCCAGCACGCCGATGGAACCGGCGCTGCGCTCGGTCCTTACCAGGGTGGCCAGCATAACACCGAAGGCGGAAGACATGATTACCATAAGGATGGATAAGATTATTACCGCCGCCGGAGACAACCCCAGGTCTAAATTGAAGGCAAGGATGCCCACCGTCCAGAATATGGCTATCTGCACCAGACCCTTGGCCGCCGTGCCGACAAGGATACCGCCCAGCAACGATTCACGCCGTACCGTACTGGTCAGCAGCCGTTCCAAGGTGTGGTTCTGACGCTCACGGACTATCCTCTCCGCTGACAAGGCTGCAGCAAAAAAGACAAACATAACCAAATAACCGGGAATAACGAAATTGGATGGCTCTTCTGCCTCAACCTCTCCCACTTTGTCTATCCCCAGTGATATCAGCGACTGAGAATTACCGAAGAAATCCGGGTCACTGAACAGTTGCTGTATCACCCAGCCGATATCAGTCATATCCCCACCGCTAGCCATCCCCTCTTCCACCAGCAATGCAATAACAGCACTGCTAGCGACATGCTGCGAACCGACCTGGGACGCAATACTACTGGCCAGGCCATAAAGGGCGGCAGCAGCATAGGGGGATTCGGGGTTGGTCACCACCTCAATCTCAGCCCCGTAGCCCATCAGCACCCCCTCGGTGAAATCCTCGGGAAAGACCAGAAAGCCATTCAGTTCTTTATCTTCAACGGCCTTGAGGGCAGCATCGTAGTCCTTATCCCAGACTATCATCGGCTCACCATCCCGGAGTTGAGAGACATCCTTGGTTTCCATAGCGGCAATTATGGAGTGGCTGATACCACCGACTTCCTCCAGTGTAAGTATATGCAGTTCCAGCCTGTCGTCCTCACTACCCACCCCGGCCAGCAGGTAATTGAACAGAGCGACGAAGAGGAACGGGAAAATGATAAACATAAACACGGTTATCCGGTCAGTAACAAAAAGCCTTAATTCCTTCAGGGCAATGAACCAGATATTGCTTAGCTGTCTCATAACTATCTACTTACCTCCGGGTACCGCCCTGAAAAGAAATCGACTGAGGACCAAGCCTACTACGGCCACGCCCGCCAGTATCCCGATATCCAGAGCCGCATCAGCCAACGACCCCCCATCGGTTATTATGGTACTGAAGGCACTATTGGCATAGGTATTTAATGATGCACGGCTGATAATCTCCAGCGTGGTACCTTCCTGTATCGGGAAGAAGGTACCGCCGATCATTACCATACTCATGGTGATTAAAACAGCCACCCAGGTAGCCCCATCTTCGCTACGGGCAATTGAGGCGATGACCATCCCCAGGGCACTGGCCGCAGCGGCAAAAACAAGGGTGATTACCAGGCATTCCAGGAAAGAAAGCGGGGTGAAAATCTGGAAGACGATATAGCCCAGAACCAGTAATATTACAGTCTGGACAAAACCCCGCATAATATTGGCCAGGAACTTACCAACAAAGAGCTCTCCACCGGTGAGCCGGGTGGTTAGCAGGCGTTCCAGCGTTCCCTTTCTCCGTTCCTCAACGATGACCCTGGCACCGAGAGTGATGGCAAAAAGGACATACATGGTGATAATACCGGGCAGGTACTCATTGACCGGGTCTGGTTTACTGCCCACCGTCCTGGCATTAATCCCTATGAGGGGATACTCGCTTTCCCGGTCGATAAACTCCTGCACGGTGAGTTCTATACCAGCTGATAAGATATCAGTATCTTTAAGGGCTTGAATGACCTGTTGCTTGACCTGAAATTCACGGTTTATCTCCTCGATGGCACCGCGAACCAGACTGGCTACTATCTGGCCCTCCTGTCCGCCATTACCCCTCTGTTTAAAAATGAGCTGCGCCGGCTGGTCAGAGGCCAATCGGCTGGAAAAGCCATCCGGTATATGAATCACCATTTGAAGGTCAGACCTCTCCAGCTTGGATGTAGCCTGCTTCATCGTCAGCAATTCAACATCCAGGCTATCCATCTCATCGAGCTTGTCTATGAGAAGAGTGGCATAGGCCCCTTGCCCGTCTTCATTAACAATATAAGCGGTACCGTGGAACATGCCCGACCCGCCAAAGGCACCATAGATCAGGGCAAAAGTGACTATCGGCAGGAGCAGGCTAAAAGCCAGGTCACCCCTATCACGCAGGTAGGCCTGAACCTCACGCATGGCAACTACTATTGCTCTGGTCATTTATCCCTTTAGTCCCGAAGGCTTCTTCCAGTTAGTTTCAGGAAAACGTCTTCCAGGGTTACCTTATCAGGGTCGCCGATCTGGCTTTTCAAACCATCTGGGGAAGCCATGGCAATTATCTGCCCCCCATCCATGATGGCAATCCGGTCGCAGAGGCGGTCAGCTTCCTCCATATAATGGGTAGTATATAAAATCGTCATTCCCCTGTCCCGTAGACCGTTAATGGTCTCGTAGATATTATTCCGTGACTGCGGGTCAATCCCCACCGTCGGCTCATCAAGAAAAAGAAGCTCCGGGCTACCCATCAGGGCGATAGCCAGATTAATACGCCGTTTCATACCACCGGAGAACTTCTCTACCCTGCCCTTTCTTCTTTCGGTAAGACCCATCAGTTCCAGATTGGCCATCGCCTGAGTACGCGCTTCCCGTCCATTCAAGCCCACCATCCGCCCGAAAAAGACCAGGTTTTCCAGGGCAGAGAAGTCCTCATACAGAGCAAGCTCCTGAGGACAAACGCCAATTATACTACGGACCTTATCAGCATTGCTGTGAATGGAGTAACCACCTATAGTAATCTCACCGCGGTCCGGGTCCAGCACTGTAGATAACATCCGTATCGTCGTTGTTTTGCCAGCCCCGTTGGGGCCAAGAAGACCGAAGATTTCACCCTTTGACATGGTGAAAGAGACACCATTAACCGCCTTATGCTCATTGAAGCTCTTATGAAGGT
>CP070645.1:1032175-1038469 GCA_020354275.1 Dehalococcoidales bacterium | reverse complement strand
TAGTCTCACCTGTTGCAGGTATATACCAGCCCCTTAGTGTTACGTTGTCCCGACTAGAAAACTCTATATCCTCGTAAGTTAAACCAACTGAAGCAGGTGTGTCATCTAAAGGTATCCTCAGAACCTCTATTGCTCTGATGGCCGAGTATGATGAGATGCCTAGATATACCAATACTGATATGACTAAAATACCAAGTATTTTCATTGTCACCTCCCTTGAGGCGACAGGAAAGCTAAATGGAAAGCTTGGTTTGTGTTCCATTGTCTACTGTTCCCATGGAATACCCTCTACTATCATGTTAGATTCATTTTACTAATGCTAAAGTATATAAAAAACTGACAAGCCTCGCCACTTGTTGAATAACCGTAGAGACCCGCCAATCGCCAGAAGCACAGTACTATGATAGAATAGCGGCACCGGACGATGGGGACTGTAGCGTTAGCCATTATCTGCTCCATTCTCATGCTGATAGGGTTGCTCGGTGTGGTCTTACCACTCCTGCCTGGCATACCCCTTGCCTGGCTGGGCCTATTTATCTATGCCATCGGCACCGGCTTTGACAGGATTTCTATCGCCACCGTCGTTATCTTTTTCGTCCTGACGGCACTGGCCCTGACGCTTGACCTGGCAGCCCCCATGCTGGGAGCCCGTAAATATAAGGCGAGTAAATGGGGCGTCCTGGGCGCTTTCCTGGGTTTTACAGTAGGGATATTCGTCCTCGGCCCCTGGGGGATTATTCTCGGGCCCCTAGCCGGTGCGCTCCTGGGAGAGCTGCTGGCCGGTAAGAGGGTAACACAGGCCCTGAGGTCGGCACTGGGCACCTTCGTGGGTTTCGTGGCCGGCACACTTTTCAAGATAATCCTTATCCTGGTGATGGCCGGGTTCTTTATCGCCTCACTTTTCTAGCTGAAGCATCAGGGAAAGCTGAATATCTGAAGCTATAAACCCACCACACCTTGACAGAACTCCCCCCCAGACCCTACAATTTTATGGTCTGTTGTGAGGTTTGCCTTCCGTGATATGCCCAAAATGTAAAAGCGATACGATAGTCGTCGAGCATGAAAATATCGAGCTTGACTACTGTACCGGCTGCGAAGGGGCCTGGTTTGATGCCGGGGAGATGGAACTACTGCTGGAGTCCCTGCACCTGGAGAGCCCGTCGCAGTTCCTCAACGAGATGGTCAACTCCAAAGAGGTCAGGTCATCGGAAAAGGCCAGAAAGTGTCCCATATGCAACCACAATATGAAGAAGGTTGACCCCGACCCGCAGGCGGAGCTGATTATTGACGTCTGCGACCGGGGTGACGGGCTGTGGCTTGACGGCGGTGAAGTCCACCACCTGATAAGGTTACTCGGCAAGCAATCGGTGGGGAAACCGGGTGCGCAGCAAAAGGTCATCAGTTTCCTGGGAGAAGTATTTAAAGCCCAGGAGTAGCCATTTGAAAATTCCCTGGCAATAAATGCCGTATTCGGTCAGACTAATTTAACCTAGCAAGGTTCGGAGGCTTAATATGATAGCGGTATATGTCATCATCGGTATTGTCGTCATTTCAATTTTTATGCTCATAGTTACCTACAACGGGCTGGTCGGGTTCCGCAACCAGGTAAAGAATGCCTGGGCCCAGATTGATGTCCAGCTGAAAAGGCGCTACGACCTGATACCCAACCTGGTCGAAACGGTCAGGGGTTACATGTCACATGAGCGCGAGACACTGGAGGCGGTAACCAATGCCCGCAACCTGGCCCAGCAGATATCGTCGGCCGGGGCCGGGGAAAGGGGCAAGGCCGAGGGCGAGCTCAGCTCGGCACTGAGCCGGTTGCTGGCCGTGGCCGAAAACTACCCCGACCTGAAAGCCAACCAGAACTTTTTAGCCCTGCAGGAAGAACTCACCTCAACCGAAAACAAGATAAGCTTCTCCCGCCAGTACTATAACGATTCAGTGCTCAGGTATAACAACAAGACCCAGCAGTTTCCCTCCAACGTCATAGCCGGCATGTTCCGCTTCCAGCCGGACGAGTTCTTTGAGGTGGCCGCAGCCGAGGAAAGGGAAGCTCCTAAAGTCAGCTTTGCCTGAGAATGAAAGCTACGTAATATATGTGGGAACAGATAAGGTCTAACCAGATAAGATCAGTGATACTGGTAATAGCCATGGGCATATTGCTCGTGGCTATCGGTTACGCCATCGGCTTCTACTTCTTTGAAAGCGCGGTAGTCGGCCTGATACTGGCTATAATTCTCTGGGGCATACTGAACCTGATCGCCTTCTTCCAGGGAGACAACATCCTGCTGGCCATATCCCGTGCCCGCAAAATCAAGCCCGAAGACCACCCCCGCCTCTATAATGTGGTCGAGGAGATGAAGATTGCCTCCGGGCTGGAGAAGATGCCCGATGTCTATATAATCGATGACCCGGCACTCAATGCCTTCGCCACCGGCCGTAACCCGGACCGGGCTGCCGTTGCTATCACTTCCGGGCTGTTGCAGAAGCTGAATCGGGACGAGCTTCAGGGCGTCATTGCCCATGAGATAGCCCACATCAAGAACCGCGACGTCCTGCTGATGGCACTCTGCAGCGTACTGCTCGGCACCATCGTGATACTGGCCTTCTTCGCCTCGCGGTTCCTCATCTTTGGCGCCATAACCGGTGGCGCCGGCCGGTCAAGGCGGAGTTCATCACAGGGGGGCGGGCAGGCCCAGATAATCATCATGGTGGTCGGTCTCGCCCTGATGATACTGGCGCCGATCGCCGCCCAGTTAATATACTTTGCCATTTCCCGTAAAAGGGAATACCTGGCCGATGCTTCTTCCGCCCTTTACACGCGGTACCCGGAAGGACTGGCCTCGGCACTGGAGAAGTTGGGCAATTCCACGGCGCAGTTGCAATCGGCCAACCAGGCAACGGCACCGATGTATATTACCAACCCCTTCCGCCAGAAGGGCATGAAAGCCAGCGACCTCAGCTCGACACACCCCCCGCTTTCGGAAAGGATCCGTATTTTGAGGGCAATGGCCGGTGGTGCCGCCCTCGCTGACTACGATCAGGCCTACCGCCAGGTTCACGCTGGTGGGAAGGGGGTTATTGCCGCAGGCACAATGGGCGCGGTGGGTGCCGTCGGTCTGAGGTCAGCCGAACCGGAAGCCGTAACCAAGGAGCCCGAGGCAGAGCATCTAGAACGCTCGCGCGAAGTCTCCGACCTGATGCTGCGGATGAATAAATACCGGACTATCCCCTGCGACTGCGGCACCAAGCTAAAACTACCCCCCACATACAAAGACAGCATTGTCAAATGCCCACATTGCGGCCGGATCAATCACGTCTAAATAAAACAAGAAGCCGTGGAAGTAGTCAGGAGCCTTCCTCCCCCAAACCGGTACCAGCAACCAGGCCAGCAGATTAAACCGGTGATACCCCCACCCCGATCTGGTACCATTTACCGTGAATTACATCCAGAAAACGGGCTGAAGACCTGCTCGCCAGGTGCTGTGACATCTCCTGGGCCAGCCGGTGAGTTGCCTCCAAGCCGCCGCTGTCATGATGCATCGGGATGACTATTTCGGCACCGGACAGTGCGGCAATCTCGGCCGCCTGCTCGGGGTGATTACCCCCCAGTTGCATACACAATATGTTAGGACAGATAGCCCTGACCTCGTCACTGAGGTGTTGATAACAACCGGAACAATATATACCAATCCGCAGATTATCGCCCGTCTGGAAAACAAAGGTCAGCTGCTCCCCCCCATCCAGTCCCACCTCTCTAATCCTCTCCCTTATCTCTGAGAGCTTTGACCGAACACCCACAGCCTGGTGTGCGTTCTTTCCCTGCTCAGCCAAGGGTTGCTGCCCGCGACCATTACCTTGCCGGCTCCTCTGCCGGGAGAGTGCCCTCCTCACCGGCCCCAGGTTAATATGCTCTCCCTTCCTTACCTCCACCCTGAGGTCGTTAGCGATAACGGTATCTCCAGCAGTAACCCTAACCATATCGGCATTTTTTAAGTTAAATAATTTAGCCAGAGGCTCAGCCACCTGGTGACTGCATATTACCTTGGAATGGAACCTCTCAACCAGTGACCCGACGTCAGTAATATGGTCGTAATGACCGTGGGTCAGGGCTATATAGTCAGCACCGGTTACTTCCTGGCACGTTATCGGGGCAGTTACCGAATAGTCGATAAAGGGGTCAACCAGAAGAACCTTACCGGAAGGAAGCACTATCTCAAAACAAACGCAACCCAACCAGCGCAGTCTGACAGTCACTGGATCAATAACCTCCAATTCGATATCTTTCAATTTGCTGAAGCTATCAGGTTGAAAGTAAATTTGAATAAGCAAAATATTGGTGCCATATTATCGCAAGTGAATGCTAAAATCAAGGAATTAACTTAACTAATTTTTACTGGATATCTGCCTTCAGAATCTTCGATTACCGCAGGTTTAGGCTGAAGGGATACAACATACCTGAAATCAAATATAAACTCTACTTAACCTGGCCATTCTGTTGTATTCATAGTCAGCCAGACTGATAGAGCCCCGGTGGGCCACCGGTGAAATGGCAGTAACCAGGTTTGACTGTCAACCGACAGGATGTTAAAATATATCTACTGGTAAAACATGTCCTACCTTACTACTATTTCGGGAAGCACCAAGTAGAAGCCGGCAGGCAAGTGCTGCTCTTTGAGCAGGTTTTTTTTGCCCTTCTGTAGAACCTCTGTTTCACCGGGACGAGTTTAACTCTGATTTTACTTTGGCCCATGAAAGCCAGAGTACAGATAATCTGGGATTGATTTTCCGGGGAAGGAGTACGTTCCATATTCCGCTCTTATCAACTGGTATCTCCCCCTCCAGTGGGAATGTCAACTGTGAAATCCAGCAGCAACAGTCTCTCGGATAGACACTCTAGCCTCCATTTACTTTGCGCCACTCGTCTTATGTTAAGTGCTGGCGTAATCCGGCCAAACTTAAAACATCCCGCACGGAGACTCAATTCAATAATGGAGATATCTATACCGGATATAGACGGGAAAGGAGGCGATAAGTACCAGAGCCGGTTAGTGTGACATCAGGCAATAAGTCAGATGAGGGTAAATGATAGAAGAGGTAGGGGCAGAAGAGAAAGGAGCTAACAGTAAATGAAAGCTGGGACCATTCTAGTATCAATCGGCGTAGTTCTATTAGCCGGTGGTATTATAACCAGAATGCTCGACCTGCCGGCAAGTTTCTATACGGCTGGCCTGGGGGCGCTGCTCCTTGGCGGCGTCCTGATTTTTGTCGGTTTAATTCGAATGCTGGCTAGCCGGTTAAAATAAAAACAGGTTGCCTGGAAACAGACATATTGTGACAACCGAGCTTACGGGCAGCCTTCTCGAATAGACACCGAGGCACACCTGTCCGGTGCCTTTGAAAACCCCTATTTTAATAGGGGTAATGGCATTTCCCGGCAGGGCAGACTTTCTATACCCTCCACATTAGTTCAGCCATACAGTTTAGCAATAATGCAGTCCAGGTTCAACTGGCACCGATGTAAGCGGTATTACCATGTGAAAATATTGAACAGGGCATTCATTTATGTTATAAGTGTGACACCGTTGATGATTGTTGATAACAGAGGTAACGATGCCAGAGGACAATAAGGTTCAGCGGATTTACTCCTCCCGGAACAACCTGGAGCTGGCCGAACGATATGACCAGTGGGCCAAGGATTACGAAACTGACCTCGAAAAGGACTTTTGTTACCTGGGTCCGCAGTATGCCACCGAACTCTTTACCCGCCATGTCCCCCGGGAAGCCAGAATTCTGGATGCCGGCGCCGGTACCGGACTGGTCGGCGAACTCCTGGCCAGGCAGGGTTACAGCAACCTGGTAGCCATGGACCTGTCCCGGGGAATGCTTGATGAAGCCGCCAAGAAAAATGTATACCGGGAACTGCAACAGATGGTAATGGGCGAACCGTTAGCTTTTGACACCGGTTCTTTTGACGCCGTAATCAGTGTTGGTGTCCTCACCGTGGGACACGCCCCGGCCAGTTCGCTCGATGAGCTGGTACGTATCACCAGACCCGGAGGATACATCGTTTTCACGCTACGTCCCGATGTATACCAGAACAGCGGTTTCAAAGAAAAACAACTTTCCCTGGAGTCAACCGGCAGGTGGAAGCTGGTCGAGGTAAGTGATGAGCTACAGACTTTGCCCAAAGGGGAACCGGACGTCTACTCTCAGACCTGGGTATACCAGGTCACCTGAACTCAGGACAATTAAACCGGGGCTAAGAGACAATGTCTCCAATTGCCCCCTGAT
>CP070645.1:1023237-1032075 GCA_020354275.1 Dehalococcoidales bacterium | reverse complement strand
GAGCCTCAGATTATACTTCCGAAGTGGTAACTGGGCCATATCCCCCGGGTAAAACGGATAATGAAACCCAGTATGAGAGTGATATTGCCGCAACCGGTGCGGGTGCTCGATATTCTGTGCCGGTCAACTCTTTTGAGCAGTCAATTTTGAATGACCCCTATTTCCCTGAACAGTGGGCATTGAGTAGAATACGGGTATCCGGCCTGTGGCAGCTCACTTCAGGACGACCTGAGACCATGGTGGCCATTGTTGATACCGGTATCGACAGCAATCATGAAGAACTTAAGGGCAAGGTTGTGGCGGAAGTTAATTTCACCAGTAGCTCAACGACGCAGGATTTGAACGGTCATGGCACTCATATCGCCGGGATTGTGGTTTCCAGCAGCAACAACAACCTGGGCGTTGCCGGGCTGGCCCCGGAAGCCCGCTTAATGAATGTGAAGGTGGCTGATTATAACGGTATTTGTCAGGCAGACGCAGTAGCCAAAGGCATCATCTGGGCGGTAGATAACGGGGCCAGAGTTATCAATATCAGCCTTGAGCTCTCCCAGCCCTCGTTGAAACTGGAAAAGGCCGTGGATTATGCCTGGGCAAGCGGTGTGGTGGTAGTAGCTGCGGCAGGAAATTACGGTGGCGGGCAACCGGCCTATCCTGCCTGCTACGAAAACTGTGTGGCTGTTGCTGCTACCAGGCAGGATGATACCCTGGCTCCGCTTTCCAACAACGGTGACTGGGTGGACGTTGCTGCTCCGGGATTTAATATATATTCAACTTTACCTGAAAATAGCTATGGCTATAAAAGCGGTACTTCATTTGCCACAGCTTATGTCAGTGGTCTGGCGGCATTGCTCTTCGATATTGCCCGTGATACCAACGGCAACGGCAGACTGAATGATGAGGTGAGAGCAGCCATAGAGGCTGGCTGCCGGCAGGCCTGCATTAGTAGTGTGGATAAAGGGATTGTGGATGCTGTCGGGTCAATGGCGCAAATTGGTTACTCTTCCCGCAACCTCCCGTAATCACATATCACCGATTACGGTGTTTCCAACGTGCCGTCTCTGGCGAAATGGCTGCTGAGACTTTGATACTTTGATCTCAATGTCGTCAGCCATAACAACCCTCCTTCCCCGGTTTCAGTATAACGGTGTTTACCAGACATGATTGTTGTCATAGTGTTAGTGCTTTGTATAGTTCCCGTCAAGGCCTGGGGCTAGGCTTCGTCATTGCCTGGAAGCTAGGTTCCGTGATATCATTTAATTGCATAGAGGAAAATATTAAAAATTTCGGTCAAGCAGAATTACAGCCCAGGTTTGTTAATTGAAGCTGGTTCGTTATAACCCAGGAAATAGATGGTACCCCAGTTATCCACCTCTCTGATTGCTAAAGGCATCATTACTGAAACGATAGCGGTGTTATTTTGGGTTGATACTGTCTGTTTTGGGGTACCGGGAGTGAGTGATTTGGTAGGTGGTCAACTCCTAATTTATTATACAGGGCGATATAGCCGATGAAGGTCAACCAGTCATCTCCGGTGAAGAAAGCAGCCGGTTTGAATAACGGTCTTCGGTTGAGGATCAGTGTGCGGGGAGTGGTGCAGGGGGTCGGTTTCCGCCCGTTCGTTTATCAGCTGGCGCATAAGCATAACCTGAAGGGATGGGTGAACAATACCTCAGAGGGTGTTGAGATTGACGTTGAGGGTGAGCAGGCTGACCTGGATAGTTTCATCACCGGTTTGAAAGAGTTGGCTCCCCCCCGGTCCAGCATTGATAGCATCGAAACCTGTGAGCAACCGCTGACTAGCTACGAGACTTTTGAGATTAAAGAGAGCCTCTACCTGGAGGGTAAGTACCAGCTTGTTTCACCGGATATCGCTACCTGCCCCGCCTGCCTTGAGGAGCTATTTTCGTCTTCTAACCGTCGCTACCTTTACCCTTTCACCAACTGCACTAACTGCGGGCCCCGTTTTACCATCATAGAGGATATCCCCTATGACCGCCCCAAGACTACAATGAGGGATTTTATAATGTGTCCTCAGTGCCAGCAGGAGTACGACGACCCGCTTAATCGGCGCTTCCATGCCCAACCCAACGCCTGCCCTACCTGCGGTCCCAGCCTGGAACTGGTTGATAGTAACGGGACTCCTGTCCTGGAGGGTGATGCATTACCAATGACCAGCCGGTTGCTGCGGGAGGGCATGATTGTTGCCATCAAGGGCTTGGGTGGTTTCCTGATTGCCTGCGATGCCACTAGTGATAAGGCGGTGCAACTGCTCCGCGAGAGGAAGAAACGTCCTTCCAAACCCCTGGCGGTAATGCTGGCTACCATGGAAGAAGTGAGGAAACACTGCCATGTTTCTGATGCCGAAGAGGAATTACTGAACTCTCCGGCCAGTCCCATTGTGCTCTTGAAATGGAAGGCCGGTTCACCGATAACACCGACGGTAGCCCCGCAGCTCGGGTATCTCGGTGTAATGTTGCCTTACACACCAATGCACCACGTGTTGTGCCGCGATGCTGGTATCCCGCTGGTCATGACCAGCGGCAATATCAGTGAAGAGCCAATCGCCAAAGATAATGACGAGGCCTTGCAGCGGCTGAAGGGTATTGTTGACTACTTCTTACTCCACGACCGGGGTATCTATACCCGCTATGATGATAGCGTGGCCATGGTGGCGGGAAACAAGCGCCAGTTAATCCGGCGAGCGCGGGGTTATGCTCCCTATCCTGTCCGTCTTCCGGTTAATACCGGACAGGTACTGGCGTGCGGTGCTGAGTTAAAGAACACCTTCTGCCTTACCAGGGATGAGCATGCTTTTCTGAGCCAGCACATCGGCGATATGGAAAACCTAGATGATCTGGAGCATTTTACCGCCACAATTGAGTTATACAAGAGGCTATTCCGAATCCAGCCTGAAACCGTGGCCTGTGATATGCACCCCGAGTATCTATCGACCAGGTATGCCCGGGAATTAGCTTCCAGAGAAAAAAGCCTCACTCTTGTCCCGGTTCAGCACCATCATGCCCACATCGTGAGCTGTATGGTGGATAATGGCCTTCAGGAGCCGGTAATCGGGGTTGCCTTTGACGGCACCGGCCTGGGGACTGATGGTCACATCTGGGGCGGGGAGTTTCTGCTGACAGACTATGAGAAATTTGACCGGCTGGAGCACTTTACCTATCTGCCCCTTCCCGGAGGAGACGCTGCCACCAGAAGGCCCTACCGAATCGCTATCAGCTATCTACTCAGTCTGCTGGGCAAGGATGCTCTGGAAAAGCCGCTGCCTTTTCTGAATCAGGTGGACAGCCTTGAGATTGACCTGATAAAGAAGCAGATAGAAAGGAAGATAAATACACCGTTAACCTCCAGTTGCGGCCGGTTGTTCGATGCCGTGTCCGCCCTGATTGGAGTCAGGGGTGTAATCGACTACGAAGCGCAGGCAGCCATTGAGCTGGAGATGATTGCTGACCAGAGTGAGACTGGTAGCTATCCTTTTTCTATTGTTGAAAGGGATGGCGTTGGTATCATACAGCTTAATGAGCTATTCTCTGAAATTATATCCGACCTTGGTCGAGGGGTTTCTAAAGGAAGGATATCGGCCAGGTTCCATCGTACCGTGGCCCAGATAATCGGGCAGATGTGTCAGCACCTTTCTGCCCGGACCGGTATTAGTAAGGTGGTTTTGAGCGGCGGCGTCTTTCAGAACCGTCTGCTCTTAGAGTTAGTACTGGCGTCTCTTGAGGAGGCGGGGCTGGTTGCCTTCACCCATTGCGAGGTGCCGGCCAATGATGGCGGGATCTCCCTGGGGCAGGCGGTAATTGCCAGTTTCACTAAGGAAAGGAAGAATTAAACGTGTGTCTTGCTATCCCCGCTCTGGTTAAATCTATCGAGGGGCAGCTAGCTGAGGTGGAAATCGGCGGGACAAGCCGCAGCATCAGCATAAGCCTTACCCCTGAGGTTAGAACAGGGGACTACGTGCTGCTGCATACCGGATATGCTATCAGTATCATTGACCAGGATGAGGCCAGGGAGACCCTCGAGCTCCTGGAAGAGCTGGCCGACCGTATCGAATAGGAGTTACTGGGCAGCATGAGGTTTGTTGACGAGTACCGTGATGCTGATATCGGCAAGCGGCTTATAAACAGGATTCACCACCGGTCGAAAAGGCCGATAAGGCTGATGGAGTTCTGTGGTGGCCACACCGTTGCTATTATGAAGCACGGGATCCGTCAGCTTTTACCACCGACCATCGAAATGCTATCCGGCCCCGGTTGCCCGGTCTGCGTTACGGCCAATGCCGACCTGGATAAAGCCATTACCCTGGCCCGTCTCCCTGAAATGATTATTACTACCTTCGGTGATATGCTTAAGGTGCCCGGAAGCTACTCCAGCCTGCAGGAGGCCAGGGCTGAGGGTAACGACATCCGGGTGGTCTATTCCACTCAGGATGCCCTCGATATTGCCCGTAAAAATCCCTCAAAGTCAGTTGTTTTCCTGGGCATTGGTTTCGAGACCAGCGCCCCGACTGTGGCGGCATCGGTACTGGATGCGGAGAAGGAGGGGATTGATAACTACTATGTTCTCTGCCTGCACAAGCTGACCCCGCCGGTAATGAAAGCCCTTTTGGATTCCGGTGAGGTAAGGCTCGATGGCATTATTTGCCCCGGGCATGTCAGTGCTATCATCGGTTCCCATCCCTACCGTTTTATTCCTGACGACTATGGTATCGCCTGTGTGGTATCCGGTTTCGAACCCCTGGATATCCTTCTCTGTGTAGATATGCTGGTTGGGCAGGTTGAGAAGGGGGAGCCCACCGTTGAAATAGCCTACCGCCGTGGTGTTAAGCCAGAAGGTAACCAGCAAGCCCTTAGAGTTTTGGATACCGTTTTTAAGCCCTGTGCCGCCGATTGGAGGGGGATGGGGGTAGTCCCCCGGAGCGGGCTGGCACTAAGGGAGAGATATTCTCATTTCGATGCCGGCCTTGCCTTCGAGATAGAAACAGAACCCCCGCTGGAACCCAAGGGGTGTTTGTGCGGTGACATCTTGCGTGGTGTGAAAACCCCACCAGATTGCAAACTCTTCGGACAGGCATGCACCCCGGTACATCCGGTAGGCCCCTGCATGGTGTCATCGGAGGGCAGTTGCGCCGCTTATTATCATTACGGGGGGAGCGATGGAGGATAAGATACTGCTGGCACACGGCAGTGGCGGTAAGCTCAGCCATGACCTGGTGGAGGGAGATTTCGTGCCCATTCTGCACAATCCTCTGCTGGCAAAGCTGGACGATGCCGCGGTTTTTGAGCTAAGTGGCCGGCTGGCTTTTACTACCGACAGCTACGTGGTAAACCCTATTTTCTTCCCTGGCGGGGACATCGGAAGGCTGGCTGTTTTTGGCACGGTCAATGACCTGGCAATGAGCGGTGCCAGACCGCTTTACCTCAGTATTGCCCTGGTTATTGAAGAAGGCCTGCCACGGGTTGAACTGGACAGGGTAATGAAATCGGTGGCAGAAGCTACTGAAGAGGCCGGGGTCAAGATAGTTACTGGCGATACCAAGGTAGTTAACCGGGGGGGTGCTGACAAGTTGTTTATCAATACCGCTGGTATTGGCCTTGTTCCACCAGGCGTGGACATCTCCGGTTCCAGGGCGAGACCCGGTGACAGGATAATACTCAGCGGTTCAATCGGGGACCATGGTATTGCTGTTATCAGTCAGCGGGAAGGTTTGCAGTTCAATGTTCCTGTTGAAAGTGATTGTGCTCCTTTACATAATGTGGTGGCCGATATGCTTGAGGTTTCAGGTGATATCCGCTGCCTGCGTGACCCTACCCGGGGAGGGCTGGCCAGCACTCTCAATGAACTGGCTCAGCAATCGAAGGTGGGTATCAGGATAGATGAAGAGAGAATCCCGGTTCAGGATGCAGTAAGGGCTGCCTGTGAACTCCTCGGTTTTGACCCTCTCTACGTGGCTAATGAAGGGAAGCTGGTGGCTGTAGTCCCTGCTGAAAATGCGGAGAGTATGGTGGCCAAAATGCGCGATAACCGGTATGGCA
The DNA here is from genome assembly GCA_020354275.1 of Dehalococcoidales bacterium. GTDB lineage: Bacteria > Chloroflexota > Dehalococcoidia > Dehalococcoidales > UBA2162. The sequence continues at coordinate 1,026,025 of CP070645.1, read as the reverse complement.
CCCGGTCGGCCATTATTGGTGAAGTGGTTAGCAGTCATCCCGGCCGTGTCGTAATGACCACCAGTCTGGGGGCTTCTCGAATAATAGATATGCTCACCGGTGAGTTGTTACCCCGGATATGTTAGGGTAGCGCTGCCTTTCCTAGAACCAGGGACATATCACCGGAAACTGAATGGCCTACTGGTATTGACGTGTTAGCTGGGAGTAAGATAAAAGCAGAGCGGTATTTAAAGGCCTGCTTTCGCCAGCTGCTTTTCCACCCTTTTTAATAGCTCTTCAGGGGTTACCGGTTTATCGATATAGTCCTCAGCATCGAGGGTAAGCCCGCTGCTGACCGGGACAGAGGTTCTGTCCCCCATTTCAGCGTAGGCAGTTAACATAATGACAGGAATCTTGCTCAGTTCAGGGTTTTTCTTCAGTTCTTCAGCAGCCGTAAAACCGTCTTTTACCGGCATTATCACATCCAGAATAATCAAATCCGGGTTTTCTTCCTTGGCCTTCCGTAATCCCTCGGCTCCTTCTTTTGCGATAACTACATCGTAGGGTTTGCTCTCCAAAACAATCTTGGTCGCCTCCACAAAATCAGCATCATCATCAATGAGCAAGACTTTGGCTTTCTTTGCCATCTTCACATTCCTCTACCTTTCTTCAGATTTAATCCCCTTTATCCTTCAGGAGGTTGTTGACACGCTGAATCAGGATGTCCGGGGATACAGGTTTCTCTATGTAGTCATCTACATTTAGTTCAAGCGCAGTTTCCAGTTCGTAACGGCGGCGGCTGGCATCCTCTCTTACCGAGCTCAGGATCAGTATTGGCGTTTCCCTATATTTCGACCAGCGTCCGTCCTGTAGCGTCTTCAGTACGGCAAAACCATCCATATTGGGCATAAGAAGATCGAGAATCATTAAATCTGGTTGTTCTGCCCTTAGGCTGGCCAGAGCTTCGACGCCGTCCTGCGCTGTTATAATTTTGTAATCTTGTGATTCAAGAATAATGGTTATTGCGTTACGCATATCCGGGTCATCATCGACTACTAAAACTTTCTTTGCCATTTTCACCCCCTTGGGATTATATCATAGACCGTGATTTCAATACTAGCCTGCAAGCGGTTTTTAACTGGTATCCTTCATCCTGTGAGAACCGGTTAACGGCAGTCTGTTCTATTTTGTTGAGGTTACTGCCTTTCACACTTTTTATTGTTTCTTACCAGGCTTTACCTTTTCTTTTTTACCTGATATCTGTGCTAGCTTCTTGGGCAATGTGCAGCAAAATTTACATCCCCTGCCTTTATTGTCTTCAGGGTTCGGGCTCTCGGCCCATATCCGTCCACCATGAGCTTCAATAACCCTTTTGGCGATTGATAGACCCAGACCGGTACCTGCCTTTTCCTGGTCTCCTCCCCGGTAAAAATCCTCAAATATATGGGGCAGGTCCTCGCTGCTAATACCGGTGCCAGTGTCTGCTACCTCCACCTGGATTAGGTTCCTCTTATTGATAGCCTTAATTTTGATGTTGCCCTTCTCCGGGGTAAACTTGATAGCATTGGATAACAAGTTAGTTATTACCTGCTGAATGCGTATATCTGAAGCCTCAATCTGTGGCAGGGTCTTGGGCACCTCAACCGTAAGCTTTATATTTTTAATTTCCGCCAGGGCGTGTGCGTCTTCGACAGAGTCTTCTATTATCGCCAGTAAAGACGTCTCCTCTACCTCAGACACGATCTGTCCGGATTCGATTCTGGATATATCCAGAAGGTCACTGATAAGGTTCAGCAACCCGTTAATCCTATAGATACTCCTGTCCATCATTTCCCTTTGTTTATCTGAGATAGTGCCGACAAAGCCACCGACCATCAGCTGAAGATAGCTCTGTACGGCAGACAGCGGGGCTTTCAGGTCGTGGGCTACTATCCCCAGGAAATGGAGCAGTTTTTCTCTACCTTCCTCCAGCTTGGTTAACTCTTTGGTGATATCGCGTAATTCCTTGACCTTTTCGCTGATGCCGATGTCCTTCAGGGTGACTACTTCCCGTTGCCGTTTCCTCAGTTCTCCCGATATCTGGGTAACCATATAAGCGGAGCCATAGATACAGGAAGCCAGGGCAATCAGTACCCCCATGATATAGTTACCCTGCTGATAAAGTTCGGTGGAGGCGAACCCTTCAAGGTGTACATGGGGTATCACACCGCTGTATTCCAGTCCCACCAGTAATGAAACCAGTAGGATTGCCGCCGTGGCTAGGAAATATACTACACGGTAGTGAAGCAGTATCCCCGCAATCATGACATGAAAGATGAAATAGAATATAAAGGGATTCTCGATGCCACCGGCAAAGTGCAGGAGCATAATCAGTACTATCAGGTCGAGGGCAATATGGATATTGCCGATGAATCTGGCTTTTTCGATTAATGTAGCGCCTCTTTTGGGCATGAGATGTAAGGGAGCCAGATTACCCAGGCGTATAGCCAGGCTCTTGGGTGTTGAACCACTGCTTTCGACTTTTAAATTACGCGCCTGTAAGAAGAGTATGAAGTTATAGGCAACCATGACAGCGCAGATGATGTATAACGGTGTTAATGGAAAGCGGACATTTAGAACCAGGTCGGCCAGCAAGCTGGCAATGATAACACCGGCAATTGCCAGCCATCTCATATTTACGAAGACTCCGATCCTCAGAACCAGGGCAGCTTCTTCAGGCGTGAGTTCGGGTTCGTTTATCTCCTCCTGGCGTGACCGACTGCTTGATTTATTCGCCAAAAATGAAACTCCGTCACCTTTTCTGGATAGT
>CP070645.1:1019446-1023137 GCA_020354275.1 Dehalococcoidales bacterium | reverse complement strand
CTACAGCCACATAGTTCCGGGGCTGCAGCAGGCTGCCGCTAACCGTTTTGACGACTTGGTAATCCCGAAGCAGAAAGATAACCTTGAGGAACCATTAAAGGAAATTGTTGGTTAGCTATTCGTTAGCTAAACCGGAAAAATCCCTTTCTCTTAATAAAGAATATAGGGGATTTTAGCTTCAAAAAGTGGTAGGCCGTGCAGGTCTCGAACCTGCGACACCCTGATTAAAAGTCAGGTGCTCAGGTTGAATTGTATCTGAAAAGTTCTACCTACTGTACAGTACCGCCCACCATCGTGTACAGGTAGTAGACCAATTAATAGATTATGCCTTAAGCCCATTTCATGCTTTGTTCTATTAGCTTCAATAATTCAGATCACCCCGATTTGTTAAAGTTCAAGAACTGAATATGAATGCTAACAGACACCCGTTGGCAGTGCATTCCGTGTGAACTATAGTATTGCTCCGAGATTACAGATTCTGCCCCCTTTATTAATTATGAAGAAAACGACTTTACTTGGCTCTAGGAATTGCTGGCTGGTGGGAAGAAATTTAAAAAACCATCAGGGACCAAGACCAGAATGACAAGCTGGTTAATAAGGGTTTACCGGTGTACAGTTCTTTGGTTCTTCCTTCTCCGGGGTCTCCACCCGAGGGTCTCAAGCAGGTCGCCGATTGAGTTATCCTGCTGGATCTCATGTCGGAGCGGCATGTCCGGGTCAACCCGATACCTCAGCCGGCGACCTTCCCGTTTCTTCGTTATATATTCGTTATTTTCAAGGTCTTTGATGATGTTCCGTGTGGCCTTTTCCGTAATTCCTATCGTGGTAGCAATCTCGCGGGCGGTTATTCGTGGCTGCTGTGCGATAAGACACAATACCAAGGCATGGTTGGTCAGAAACTTCCATTCCGGCATGATACCTCCTACTAGGCTACTGTCACTTTTTTAGGGTCAATTTTTTTACTAAGGACTATTGACAAATAATGGCATTATTGTATAATTAATTCAAGAATTATATTTCATAAATAATATATCAGGAATTAAAGGTTATTGCAAGGGAACCTGAATGCTTCCCTGATAGTTTCCTCAAATACAAAAAGGAGTGTTGCGAAGGAAAAATTGAATACAGCCCCGGTGACCGTAAAACCCCGGTCTGCTACGCCTTCCTCTAGAGTCACTACCAGGACCCACCTTCCGTCCCAGAGTGGTACGGGACCAACAATTAAACAAGATTCGCCGCTGAATACGCCAGAAGAACCTCCCGGTCACCATGGTATCGGTAGATTCAGGCTGTTTCCAGACGTGTCGGATAACTACTGGAACGACTGGAAGTGGCACTTCCGCAACCGCATTACATCCATTAACCGGCTCAGCCAGTACATTCGCCTTTCCACCGAAGAGCAAGCACTGTTGGAACAGGTTATCAAACGGTACCCGATGGCAATCACGCCCTATTACCTTTCACTCATCAACCCTGATGACCCTGACGACCCCGTTTACAGGCAGTCCATACCTTCTGTCGAGGAAATAACCCTAGGATGCCTGGGGATGGAAGACCCCCTCGGTGAGAAACAAGACTCCGTCGTACCCGGCCTGGTGCACCGCTACCCAGATCGTGTTCTCATGGTTTTAACGGACATCTGCCCTATGTTCTGCCGCCACTGCACACGCAAGCGCGAATGGCGGGGTGGTGCCTGGACGCGTACCAATGCCGAGATAGAAGCCATGTTGGCCTACCTGCGCTCCAATACACAAGTGCATGACGTCATTATCTCGGGTGGCGATCCCCTGTCGCTGGCAACCGACAGTTTGGAGAGTATCATCGCCAGGATACGTGCTATCCCGCACATAGAAATCATCCGCATCGGCACCCGGTTCCCGGTCGTTTTACCACAGCGCATTGATGGCGAGTTATGCAATATGCTCTCTAAATATGGCCCCATCTGGCTCAACACACATTTCAATCACCCGAATGAGATTACGCCAGAGTCTGCCGCCGCCTGTGACCGTTTGTTGCGTGCCGGAGTCCCGGTCAACAACCAGTCAGTGCTGCTGCGCGGCATTAACGATAGTGTGGAGACGATGACGAAGCTGGTACATGGTCTATTGAAAATCAAAGTGCGCCCGTACTACCTGTTCCAGTGCGACGAGGTACAGGGCACCGAACACCTGCGGACGCCGATCGAGACCGGGATTAAAATTATAGAGGGCTTGCGCGGGCACACCTCTGGCCTGGCAGTTCCCACCTTCGTGGTCGACCTCGTCCATGGTGGGGGCAAGGTCCCTCTACAGCCCAACTACATCCTTTCAATGACGGACGAGGAAATGCTGGTTAGGAACTACGAAGGCCTGGTATTTCGCTACCGGAACCCGCATATCAGCCAGACTCCAGAAGGGGCAGAAGCCCCCCTTCCCACCAGCGGAGTGGTGGGAAGCCTTCTGACTGATACAGAGCTGCTGTCGGGTGTACAAGGGTAATCAAATGCAAATAGGATTAGCATACGATATTAAATCCAGCATTACAGCACATTCAACCGTTGAGGACGCGCTCGAGGAATACGATTTGCCGGAAACGCTGGATACCATTGAAAGCGCTTTACTAAAACGGGGCCATAAAGTCGTCAGACTCGGGGGTGGTAGCGAATTTCTCCATGCTATCTGCCACACCCAGGTTGATATTGTCTTCAACATCGCGGAAGGCAGGGGCAACCACCGCAGCCGGGAAGCCCAGGTGCCCGCCGTGCTCGAGATGCTAGGTATCCCCTATACCGGCTCCGACCCGCTGTGTCTCGCCTTATGTCTTGATAAACCGATCGTTAAAAAACTGCTGAAGGCCGAGGGTATTCCTACTCCCCGCTGGTTCACCATCGGGAGCGAGGAAGGGGTACCGGAAGCACGCTGGGACGTGTTTCCCTTCCCCAAGATAATCAAGCCATCTTGCGAGGGTTCCAGCAAGGGTATCCGGCGGACATCGGTCGTGCATAATGTCCGTGAAGCGGAGGAAGAGACAATACGCATCATCCAAGATTACCGGCAGCCGGGAATGGTCGAGGAATTCATCGATGGCGACGAGGTAACCGTGGGCATCATCGGCAACAACCCCCCGGAAGTGGTGGGCATGATGCGGATCCTCCCCAAAATGAAAGTGCGTAACTTCGTCTACTCGCTGGAAGTGAAGCGTGATTACACCAATCAGGTTGACTATGAATCACCGGTCAAACTGCCTGACCCTGTATTGGACAAACTAGAATCGGCAAGCCTGGCTATATTCAAAACGCTGGGGTGCCGTGATTTTGCCCGTATTGATTTCCGTATAAGCCGCGATGGTACCCCGCAGTTCATTGAAATCAACCCTTTGCCCGGTCTGGGCACGTACAGCGACCTCGTTATTATGGCTGTCAAACTCGGCTGGACACATGAAGGTCTCATCAACGCGGTGCTGGATGCCGCCCTCGAGAGGTACCCGCAATGCGTAAGCGTGTAACCATCGTCTTCAACCAGCCGCAGAAGTCAAGGTATAACACCAGGCGCGAAGAAAAAGCGGTGTTCTCCGTGCTGAATGCCGTTGCTGCCGTCCGCCGGTCTTTAGAAGAACTGTGCTATGACGTGTGAGTAGTGCCGCTGTTGCCACCGCTGGAATCCGCCAGAGCTGAATTAACCAAGCTTGATACCGATCTTGTCTTCAACCTTTT
>CP070645.1:1016473-1019346 GCA_020354275.1 Dehalococcoidales bacterium | reverse complement strand
GTCTATTATCAGTGCCAACATTAAAGAGTATAAAAACCTTTCCCTGAATTCACATAGTCTATACTACCCCTGTCGTAGTAATAAGCATAAGGAGGATTACCATGGTGGTTAATGCAGGAGTTTATCCAGTCAATCTAACCGTTGATTATCCTGATAGAGAACTGGACAGGGTAACAACCCTTTTCCGGTTGTTCACGATCATTCCCATCGCCATTGTCATGAGTCTTATTGCTGGACCCACATTAAGCTGGACCAGTGCTAATCAGGTGACCTACGAATACGCTGCCGGTGCCATTGTTGTCCTGCCAACCGTATTGATGATTCTCTTCCAGCAGAAATACCCCCGCTGGTGGTTCGACTGGAACCTGGCGCTAACCAAATTTAGCACCCGCGTAGCGGCTTACTTCATGCTGCTCACTGACCAGTACCCCTCCACCGACGAGGAGCAGGCGGTCCATATTGAAATACCCTATCCCAATGTCAAAGAGGAGCTCAGTCACTGGATGCCACTGGTAAAATGGTTCCTGGCGATTCCCCACTACATTGTTCTTTGTTTTCTTTACGTCGCGGTCTTGGTATGTGCCGTCATTTCCTGGTTTGCCATTATATTTACCGGCCGTTACCCCAGGGACCTGTTTGATTTTGTGGTCAGCGTTTTCCGCTGGACGGTGAGGGTGTCTGCCTATGCTTTCCTATTGACCACCGACCGGTACCCGCCTTTTAGCCTGGCTGCTTAGAATTGTATGTTGTAATGAGTATTAAGTGTCCCGGCGGGTTGACCTCAATCTCAGGTGTTTACCGATATCCTTGAACTCATGGCGGAGGTATACCGGATAGCCGGCCTCGCTGGGATTGTTTACCTGGATTTCGTGGCAGCCTTTGGAGTTGGCTTCGGCAATGGCGGCTTCAAGGAGCTGGCTGCCTACCCCTTTGCCTCTTGCCTTCGGGCTGGTGATGAATTCCTCGATGCAGGAATATATTCCGCCGTGGTGTATGGCCGTGGGATAAGAAAGGGTGATCAATCCTATTAAACTGCCGTCATCTTCAGCGACCAGAACTGTGCCTTTTACCGTGTCTTTCATGATTTCCCGGAAGGTCTCGGTCGTACCTTGCCTGTCGTAGCTGCTCTCACTGCGTGCCCCGCCGGCGGGAAACAGCAGTTGTTTTACCAGTTCAATCACCCCGTCCTCATCATCGATGGATGCCTTGCGGATTACGGTCATCTTAATTCCTCCATGTTTAATACTTGATCCATGTATTTTACTATTTCACTTGCGGTTTATCACAGAACCCGGCGTGATGCCAGTCAATGTAGTATCCATATCAATCATTCTGCTGGTGAAGTAAACCTTCGCCTGGTAAATAACAGGTATCCCCCGGTTGTCCCGCCCAGTATTGCCGCCCAGGCTGTCGTGGCCAGGGAGAAGAAGAGGGTAACGTCATAGAAGTAACCCCGGGGGAAGAGCATTATCAGGTAGTCCGTTTTCGGGTCGAGTTTCCAGAGGTCATTGGCGAAACTGAACAGATGGAACTGGTAGAAAATCTGGTCGAAACCGAGTAGAGAACCGATCCCCAGAGCCAGCATCAGGGTGATGGTCAGGCCGCTTCCCCAGGCTGTACTCTGCGGTAATGATGGCCAGTCCTTTGTTCTACCGTAGAGAAGGTGGACTGACGCGTAAGCCAGAGTGTATGCCAGCGTGCCCAGCAGCACCCAGTAGTCCAGCCAGATTAGCCCCTTGACATCCTTGAGGTGTAGAATCTCGCGTTGGTTGAAAAGCTGGAACGGTTCGCCATCCTTCATCACCGTCAGGCTGATGTATTCCTCACCGGAATTGAAGTATGAAATCAGCCCCCGGGCCGCTTTTTCCAGCTCTTCCTGGGACAGACCGGTACGCTGGCTGACATCGTATTTATCGAAACCGTGCTGGTAAAGCCACAGGCTGTTGATGGTGACAGCCAGGCTGGCTGTTAGCAGCAGAAAAGGCAGGCAGATAATAAAAACAAGTCTAGCCGTGATATTAAGAGCTTTCAAATTATATCCCTATCAGGATTTTACACTATCAGAACTTAAAAAGCATGGTGTTTTTCGTCTGCAATTTAGACTCACTACAACCCAATCAACCTCAGGATATTCGCCTCAGATACGTTGAATTTAACATCAGGCTCAAGCGGTTGGGAGAACTCGTTCCAGACATCCATGCCCCTCTTGAAGTTATCCTCATCCAGATCCTCCCAGGTATACAGGTCTGTTCCCCAGACTACTCTACTAGGGAACAATCGGCAGGTTTTCCGCCAGCGTTCAATATGGTTCAGTAACCATGTCTCAGCCTGTCCTGTGAGCCACTGCTGGCTACTAAACCTGAACTGAACGCCAAAATCGCAGTATAGGTTGGGGAATTTCTCCATCAGTAATATAGCTATGTCCCGGTAGAATCCATGGTCTACGTGAGCCCAAATGAATTTTGTATCACCATATTTAGCCAGTGTGCGTTCCATCACCGCTGCGTCCATGCAGTGCACCATCACCGGGAGTCTCTTTGCAGTACAGTGATTAAAAAGGGCTTTGTACAAATGGTTTTCCTCCCTATCTTCGGGTACGGGCTTCCGGGCAATGCATGGATTTCCGCGTCGGTCTTGCCAGCGAACGTATTCATCATCGCTGCAGTCCAGGAAAATCTCACCGACGCCCTTCCAAAACCCGGTGTCAAGCATTTTCAGGCAATTAACAGGCGAGTCTTTTTTAATGATGTCTACGCTCTTCGATAAAAAGGGGATGAACCGGCCAGGGTACTTCAGGACGGCCTGTTGCACCTGATAGTCGTCTACCGCTTGCTCGATCTGCGCCCCGAATAGAACCGCACCGTGCACTCCAT
>CP070645.1:1008661-1016373 GCA_020354275.1 Dehalococcoidales bacterium | reverse complement strand
GGGGGTACTGGCGCGGTACCCGGTAACAGACCTCATGGTTATTGTCTATGACGGCAGCTTCCACCCGGTTGATTCTTCCGAGATATGCTTCAAGATTGCAGGTTCCGGGGCGGACAAGAAAGGGCTTTCTCAGGCAAACCCGGTTTTGCTAGAGCCGATTGTAAATATTACGGTGAGGGTGCCCGAAGACTACACCGGTGATGTTATCGGCGATCTCAATACCAAAAGGGCCCAGGTACAAGGGATGAACCCCGAAAATGGCACCAATGTGATTGAAGCGCAGGTACCACTGGCTGAGGTTCAGCGTTATGCCATAGACCTGAAATCGATAACCCAGGGCAGGGGAAGCTTCACCGTGGAATTCAGCCATTACCAGGAAGTCCCCCCCAATATTACTCAGAGGGTTATCGCCGAGAGAAAGGCAGAGAAGGACTGATTGTTTCCAGATAAAAAATAAAGACCTGTAAATAAAAAAAGTACCCCTCTCTATTACGGAGAGGGGTACCGTTCTCTCTGCTAACCGAGTAGTTCTTTTACCTTTTCGGTAAAGGCGGGAATTACCTTTTTCCAGTCTCCAACGACACCGTACTGGGCTTCCTTGAAGATGTTTGCCTCGGGGTCTTTATTGATGGCGACGATAGTCTTGGAGCTGGAACAACCGGCCATGTGCTGGCTGGAACCCGAAAGGGCTACTGCTATATAGAAGTCAGGGGTGACAATCTTGCCGGTGAGTCCCACCTGCTGAGTGTCCGGCATCCAGCCGCTGTCGCATACCGGCCGGGTACAACCCACTGCTCCCTTCAACATTTTAGCCAGTTCTGCCAGTTGCTCAAAACCTTCCGGTCCACCCATACCGCGGCCACCGCTGACCACTACCGGAGCATCCTCCAGTTTAATGCCTACCACCTCTTCCAGCACCGTCTCCAGCACGCTGGTCCTGATTGCTGAAGCGTCGAGGCCGGCATCTATAGTAATTACCTCACCTTTTTTTGCGGAATCTGGTGCCAGAGGTGACATCACTTTGGGCCTTACGGTGGCAATTTGCGGATCAATATCGCTGCTGTAGATAGCCTGGGCATTACCGCCATAAACAGGTTTGGTCTGCAACAGGCGCTTGGAGTCGGGATCGATCTCCAGGGCGATGCAGTCCAGAGCGGCGGATGTTTCCAGCCTGAAGGCTAGTCGAGGGGCAAGATCGCGCCCCATGGAGGTTTGCCCCATCAGGACAATCTGGGGCATCGCTTCTTTGACTACCTTGTCCATGACCGATAGATAACTGTCGGTCTGGTAGTCTTTGAGGAGGGCGTCGTCAACCACATATACTTTGTCAGCGCCCTGGGAAATAGCTTGCTCAGCCAGGCCGCTGACACCGCTACCAATTATTACCGCGCTTAATTCCTGACCAAGGTCATCGGCCAGCTTGCGTCCGCAGCCAAGGAGTTCAGCTGCTATGGGGCTCAGCTTTCCTTCGACAACCTCGCCAACAATCATCACGCCTTTATTATCAGACATCAGGTACCCCCTTATTATGCTTTCTCTTTTTTTAAAATACCTTTACTTCTCTGAGTTTCATTGCCAGGCCTACGGCTGCTTCTTCCGGACTATCTCCTTCGATAATCTCGCAGTGGCCTTCCTTGACCGGCTGGAACAGTTTGACCAGCTTGGCGCGCCTTCCGTTAGCGCCAATGTTTGAGGCGTCAACACCGATATCGGCTGGTTTCCATACTGTGGGTTCTTTCCGTTTGGCGGCCATAATGCCCTTGATGGTGGGATAGCGGGCTTCGCCAAGCTCGTTGCTAACCGTAATCAGGGCAGGTAGCGAGACTTCGACGACCTCATAGCCGTCCGGGATTACCCTTTCTACCTTCGCCTTGCCGTCAGCGACATCGACCTTCTTGGCCAGTGTCACGCTAGGCAGGCCTAGTATCTCAGCAATGCCTGAGCCGACTTGGCCGGAATCCCAATCTGCAGCCTGCCGGCCGCAGAAGATAATGTCGTACTCGCCAATTTTCTTGATGGCTTCCGCCAGCGCATAGGCATTTGACCAGCCGTCACCATCTTCAAAAGCGGCATCCTCAAGCAGGACGAGCTCATCGGCTCCCATGGATAGTGGTTTCTTGACCACATCCCGCAGCAGGTTATTGCCCATGGTCAGCGCCGTTATTGTGCCGCCCTGGGCATCTTTAATCCTTAGTGCCGCCTCTACAGCCTGTTCATCGAAGGGGCTGATTACGGGCGGCACGCCCTGAGGCGGTAAAACCTTGTTAGCGCCAGCGTCAACCCGGAAACTGGCCGGAGGTGCCTCAGGGTCAATAACCTGCTTGCAACAAACTATCATATTCACTGTGCCGGTTCCTCCTTTTATTTGTAGTTATATTTTACCTGCAGTTTAACCCAAGTAATTAATCTAACACTTTGAGAGTTTGGCGTCAAGGTATAACGGTTTACTGAGGGGTGCAGTCAGTTTCCAGAAATGCTTGCTTTTCTACATTGTAGCTCTTATGTTTAGCATCAGGGAAGTGAAAGGCTGACCACCCGGTCAATGCCGCTCAAATCCGGGATCACTTCTATGTCGGCCAGGGGGAAGAGGTCTCGCAGGAGGGTACATACCGTTTTTCTCTGTCCCTGTCCAATCTCAAGAAGGAGGTATCCCGACTGGCATAACTTCTCATGGGTCTGACGGCATAATAGGCTTATCTTGTCCAGGCCGTCTGGTCCGCCGTTGAGCGCCAGGGAAGGCTCAAAACCGAATGTGTTTACCCGGGTCAGTTCAGCGTCGGTGACGTAGGGAAGGTTGGCGGTAATAAGGTCAACGGGGCGGGGCAGGGGGTCAAGCATATTGCCCTCAAGGAGGCAGATTCTGCCCGTCAGGTCATACTGCTGGTAATTGAACCGGGCGACCTCAAGGGCTGACCTTGAGATATCGGTGGCGTAGATTTCCACATCGTGCAGGTCGAGGGCCAGGCTGATGGCTATGGCACCGCAGCCGGTGCCAATGTCAGCTATGGTGCTAATGTTATGGGAATGGGCTAATTGAAGGGCTCTCTCGACCAGCAACTCGCTTTCCGGCCGGGGGATGAGGACGGTGGGGTTAACGTGGAAATCGTGACCGTAAAACTCACGGTGACCTGTTATATAGGCGGTCGGCTCACCGTTAAGACGGCGATTGACCAGTATAAGGAAGGTTTCTACTTCGGCAGGGCTGAGTTCGTGGTCAGGCTCGGAAAGGAGCTCGGCACGGCTCTTTCTCAGGACATGTCTTAACAGCAGCTCAGTCTCCAGGGCAGGGTCTTCAATATTCTGGTTGGCCAGCATTTCACGGGCATGGCTTAATGCCTGTTTTACGGTCAAGCCAGCTGCTCCTGTAGCTGTTTCGCCCGGTCATCTGTGGCCAGGGCATCAATAAGGTTGTCCAGGTCTCCCTGAAGGATACGCTCCAGGTTATGGAGGTTAAGCCCGATGCGGTGGTCAGAAACGCGGTCCTGGGGGAAATTATAGGTGCGTATTTTCTCGGCCCGGTCACCCGTGCCCACCTGGAGGCGGCGCTGTTTACTCACGGCGGCATCCTGTTTACGCTTTTCCATGTCCAGCAGACGGGCCCGAAGTACATCCATCGCCTTCGTTTTGTTTCTGAGCTGTGAGCGCTCGTCCTGGCAGACAACCACCATGCCGGTGGGGAGGTGGGTGATACGCACGGCGGTGGCTACCTTGTTCACATTCTGTCCCCCGGCCCCGCCGCTGTGGAAGATGTCAATTCTCAGCTCATCGGGGTTTATGGCCAGATCAACCTCGTCGGCTTGCGGAAGGACGGCCACCGTAGCCGTCGAGGTGTGAATTCTGCCCGAAGACTCGGTGACCGGCACCCTTTGCACCCGATGAGCGCCCATTTCATACTTGAACCGGCTGTAAGCGCCGTTTCCCTTAACCTCGAATATTATTTCCTTAAAACCGCCGATGCCGCTTTCATTGGCGTTGATAACATCAATATCCCACCCCTTGGACTGGGCATAGCGGCTGTACATGCGGAACAGGTCGGCGGCAAAAAGACCGGCCTCATCACCGCCGGCACCGGCCCGGATTTCCATGATGATGTCTTTCTTGTCGTTTTCGTCCTCGGGCAAGAGAGACAGTTTTAACTCTTCCAGTATCCGTTCCAGCTGCTGTTCAAGGTCTGCTATCTCCTGCTTGACCAGGCTGGCCATTTCATCGTCCGTTTCATCACCGAGCATTGCCCTGGTTTCTGCCAGTGACTGGTCGATATCCTTATATTGGCGGTACCTGGTTACTACGTCTTCGAGGCCGCTTCTCTCCTGGGCCAGTTTCTGTAACTGCCTGGGGTCAGAGGTGATCTCGGGCGTGGCAATCTGCTCTTCCAGTTCCCGGTAACGTTTGTCTATCTCTTCAAGTCTGTCCCACATGTTTAATCACCTCTGAAATTATAACACAGGCATGGGTGGGGCTTAAAGTAAAGTAATGTAAGTGAGTAATGGTGTGTAGTTACGGCGGAAAATAATAACATTAGGTAAAAAAAAGCGATGACTGTTGGAGTTATGCTGGTTCAACAGTTGTGCCCGGTTCGATGCTGCTGCCCGGTGGTAGATGACAGTCATAGGCTACGGTTACATTGTCTCCCAGCACGGATTCTTCGCAAAGGCAGCCGGAACGAAGGCAGCAGTTATCGGCAATAATTGACATTGTTACCCTGGCATGTGGTTCCAGCCTGGCATTCCGCCAGATAATTGATTTCTTAATGACGCTTTCTTCCTGAATAGTGCACCCGTCCCCGATGGCTACCGGTCCGCTTATCTTCACCCCAGGTCCGATGGAGCAGTTGGCGCCGATTACTGTCGGCCCCTCTATCCGGGCGGTGGGGTGAATACTGCTATTCACCCCGGTGGTTATTTCACTTCTGGGAGTATTGTCATATTGCCGGCATTTACCGTTAAGCAGGTCGGAGTGCAGCTGGAGGTACATAGGGGGGGTGCCGATATCTATCCAGTAAGCTCGGGAAGTGTAGGCACATACCAACTCACCATCCGCCAGCAGTTTTGGGAATACCTCTCGCTCAAAGCTGCATTTTACCCCGGCGGGGATCTGAGTCAGCACATCCGGCTCCAAAACATAAGTACCGGCGTTAATCATATTGGTGGTTATCTCGTCCTTGTCTGGTTTTTCCAGGAAATTAAGGACACGGTCCCTGGCATCGGTTTCGATCAGGCCGTAGGCGGAGGGGTCTTCTACGGGGGTGAGGGCGATGGTTGCCTTTGCTTTTCTATCGCGGTGAAAATCTATCATAGCCGATAAATCCAGGTCGGTGAAGATGTCGCCATTCAACACCAGGAAGGTATCATCTACATAGCTGGCCGCGTTCTTTACCGCCCCGGCCGTTCCCAGGGGGTCTTTTTCCAGGGCATACCTTATACTGACCCCGAACCGGCTGCCATCGCCCAGATGGGACTCGATGGAGTGTGCCAGACGGCCCAGCGCCAGAACGATGTCTTTGATCTGGTGGCTGGCCAGGTGATGGATAACGTGCTCCAGGAAGGGAGTGTTCAGCACCGGCACCATGGCTTTGGGGGTATTATAGGTGAGGGGTAAGAGTCTGGTGGCCTGTCCGCCCACCAGGATAACTGCTTTCATTGCCGTTCCTTTTTATTTAATCTGGCCGAAAACAGGCGCTGTCCCAATTGTACCATAATCGGGTTCTCTGAGGCTAATTTTGTAGTCTGCACCACGAGTGCTGTTAGCTGGCAGCACCCCTCCGCAGGGTGACTGCCGCCAGGATTGAAAAGACCACGGTAAAACCTACCATCACCGCCAGATCGAGGCCGACATCAAGCAGGCTCTTGCCTGAGAGCATGATGTCCCGAAGGCCGTCCACGGCATAGGTCAGGGGTAGCACCGATGACAGCCATTGCAGGTAGTCGGGCATCTGTTCCACCGGCCAGATAACACCGCAGAGGAATATCTGGGGTACTACTATCAGGGGAATGAACTGCACCATCTGGAACTCGTTGCGGGCAAAGGTTGAGGTGAATATGCCCAGATTGACCGCTCCAGTTATGATTACTATCTGAAAGATAAAAATCTGCCACAGTTCCCCGTAATAGTGTACATCCAGCACGTAGATGGTGAACAGTATTATGATTATGGTCTGAGTCAGGGCGAATAGGAAGAAGCCGAAGAGGTAGCCGACCACGATATCCAGGCGCGATACCGGTGACGCCATGATACGTTCCAGGGTGCCCTGAGAGCGTTCTCTGAGAAAGCTGATACCGGTAAGCAGGAAGCTGAAGAAGAGCGCCAGGGTTGCCAGCAGTGCCGGGGCAATATAGTCCAGGACGGTGCTTTCCGGGAAGCTGAGGCCGATAAGGCTCATTACCACCAGTGGCACGATTACAATCATGGCCATCGTTCTACGGTCGCGTATCAGCTGGTTTACTATCCTGGTGGCGATGGTAAATGCTTGACTAGGAACCATTTCCGGCCTCGCGGTGTATGGAATACAGAAAGGCTTCTTCCAGGGTACTGTCCGGTTTTCCGGTTGCCTGCTGGAGTTCGGCGGGGCTGCCCCGGGCTATTATCTTACCCTCGCGCATGAAGGCGAGGAGGTCACAGTGGGCGGCATCATCCATAGTATGGCTGGAGATAATCAGGGTGGTGCCCTGACTGGTCAGGTAGGCGAAGTGCTCCCAGAAGGTTACCCTCAGCTCAGGGTCAAGGCCGACGGTGGGTTCGTCTAAGAAAAGAACGGGTGGATGGTGGACGATGGCACAGGCCAGGCTGACTCTCTGCTTCATACCGCCGCTCAATTTCATTACCTGGTCTTTGCGGCGTTCCCAAAGGTCAACCAGCCTGATGGCTTCCTCCACCCACTGTTCCCGTTCTGCTCTGTTGGTTACACGGTAGATACGGGCGTAGAAGTTGACATTCTGTATGATAGACAGTTCGCTATACAGGGAATGAAGCTGGGGCATATAGCCGATACGGTGGGCAATCCTTCTGGACGGTGGCTGCCCCAGCAGTCTAATACTGCCCGATTTTGGTTTTATCAGGCCGACAAGTAAGCGGATGAGTGTTGTTTTCCCAGCTCCGTTGGGGCCGAGTAGCCCGAAACTGACGCCGGGCGGCACCTGCAGTGATAAGCTGTCAAGTACCTTTAATTTGCTATAGTTGAAGGATACCTCGTCTGCTCTAACGGCTGGTTCGTCTGTTGCCATTGCTTTCACCAAGAATACATTGAATTATTGGGTGAAATCAAGTGAATCTTACAGAGGGAATAAACCGGCACAGGTAATAATTGACAAAGTATCCCTGGCGAACTAAACTCAAGACTCCCCGTATGTAATCAACTGGGTAATAATCCGGTAGGTAGAGGGAAATGAGAATAAAAGAGCAGGACGGGCAGCTCATGGTGATTGCGCCCGCCCTGGGGGAAAGAGTCCTGGGGATACTGGCTTATGTAGTACTGGCATCGGTCATCGCGCTCAGCCTTTTCTTTATTCCTCCTCTGCCGGGCATCATTCTCGTCGTAGTGTTACTGCTTTACGGGGCCGGGGAACTTACCGGCCGGATAGTCATTAACAGAATGACGGAGAGCATTACCAAAGAGAAATGGTACTTCCTGCTGGTACGTCGGCGGCATGTAGTCCTGTTCTGGCAGGTGACGGCCGTGGTTGTCGATTATAAACGTACATCAGGCGCTGCCCGGG
>CP070645.1:1005735-1008561 GCA_020354275.1 Dehalococcoidales bacterium | reverse complement strand
GGCCGGAGAACCTAAAGAGCTGGTGATATATAAAGGCAGCGGCCACTTCCTCAGGGAATGCAAAGAGGAATTACATGACCTGCTGAAAACCTGGTTGATTGACAAACTTGAGCCTGCTGCCTCGGAGTAGTTATACCGGTTCGGTCAGTTTTCAAACAACTGTCATACTTGAGTTTGACAAAATGATATCATTATTCTAAATTGTCTATTATTGAATGCTGCTGATTCTATCCCTGGTGCCAGCCAGAACCGGGTTTACCTATCGTTCTGCCGACCAGTGATAATCTAGAAATGGGGAGCGTAAACATGACTGTCAGATGGAGAATCCTGCTCATAGGAATTGTTGCAATTGCTATTAGCTTGGTTGTCGTCTATTTCCCGGATACAAACATGCCCTTAACCGTTACCTGTGAGGACTTCACTGAGCAGGGAGGCATCGTCAACGAAGACATAACAGTAAGTGCCTGGGTTGACCTGTTAACGATTACCCTGTGTTCTAACCGGACAACAGGCTTTGAGTGGGAGTTAAAAGAGATCACCGGTAAAGAAGATATGTTAAGTCTTAAGGAAAGCGAATACTTTCCCCCAGACGAAGGAGCTGTCGGGGCTGCTGGCACAGAAGTGTGGACCTTCGGTGTCTACCGCAAAGGTTCCGGCAATATAACCATGGAATACAGTCAGCCTTGGGAAGATGGTATTAAGGCCAACTGGACATACCACATAGAGATAGATGCCCACTAAAATCCTGGGGTCAAATATAGCGCTTGCCTTCCTTCGGTAGAAATTATTGTTACTGGTATTTAACTAAAACCACTCTACTCTTGGTATTGGTCTTATTCCATACTCGCTAGTGACCCATTGGAATATGAAATATGGAATATATTCGACTACCATTAACTTTCCACTATAAACACGCCAACAGAGGCCATGATGAATGCCGACCTGAAAATCCTGGGTAAAAGTGAAGTAAAAATACCCAGTATAGGCATGGGCACCTGGGGAATCGGCGGGTGGGCTGCCCCCGATACCAGTCGCGACAATGAAGCAATTGAAGCCATGCAACGGGGTATCCAGCTGGGAATGTGGCTGATTGATACCGCCGAAATCTACGGGCGCGGGTACTCCGAGGAACTGGTAGGGAAAGCAATCAGGGACTTTGCCCGCGACCAGGTCTTTATCGTCTCCAAGGTAGATACCAATCACCTGAAGTATGATGATCTCATCCAGGCATGTCAGAGAAGCCTGTACCGTCTGCGAACAGAATATATAGACCTCTACCTTGTCCATTCCCCCAACTACCGCATACCCCTGAAGGAGACCATGAACGGCATGGAAGAACTGGTCAAACGGGAGATGGTCAGATTTATCGGAGTCAGCAATTTCCCGCTCAATCTGATGAAAGAAGCTCAGAGCTACCTTAATATAACTAACATACAAGCAAATCAGGTTAAATACAACCTGAAATGCCGTTACGATGAAACAGATTTATTGCCCTACTGCCAGAAGGAAGGCATTACCCTGATGGCCTACACACCGTTGGAAGAAGGCTCACTGGCTTTAAACCAGATACTGAAGGATGTAGGCAAAGAGTATGGCAAGACCGCCGCCCAGATGGCACTCAACTGGCTAATCTGCCAGGAAAACGTGGTTACCATACCCAAAGCAATAAACTCCAAACACCTGGATGAGAATGCTGAAGCTATGGGCTGGAGAATGGCAAAACAGGACTTCGAGAAGCTCTCTGCTGCCTTTGCTTGAAGCATGCATTCAGACTAATCAACCTCAAACAGCTCTAAAGATAACCCCGTTAACTACTCACAAAGGTAATGCTACAGGCCGGCATTCTTCAGGTAGACAGGGTACGGTTAGCTTAAGAAGCTATTTCTTTTTACGGTATATATGGTCTTTAATAGCCTCTTCGATAAAGGCAAAGACGAAACAAGCACCCACCAGACAGACTGAAATACAGATTATTTCACCAACCATATAATAAAGTTTAAGCAGGATACATTAATCTGTAAATCCAACATTGGTCATGATTCTGCTGGTTAAGTACCGTGAAGATTGGATTATGCTTGTTAAGTATGGTTAGATTTTTCTCTAATTTTCGTATAGGATAAAAGGCCCATAATACCCTTGCCGATAGGTCGAACAAAGTTGAAATATCATTTAAATAGGGTTTCCCGTCTACCAGGTAAACAAAGCACGGTAATAATACTTGGACACATGCACCCCCTTTGCGTCTTAAGGCTGTTTGGGCTACAATGAGGGGCTGAAAGGTAGATCTCCTGATGCTGGCAAAAGTGAAAACCGCGGCCCTGGTAGGTCTTGAAGGTCAGCTTGTTGATGTAGAGGTTGATATAGCCAGTGGTTTACCGGCATTTAATATTGTCGGGCTGCCCGATGCCGCCGTCCAGGAAGCCAGAGAACGGGTCAGGGCCGCAATAAGAAACTCAGGGTGCACATTCCCGACCAAGCGTATCGTAGTTAATCTGGCTCCGGCCGACCTCAAGAAGGCCGGCCCGGCCTATGACCTGCCTATCGCTGTTGGTATCCTCCTCAGTTCAGAGCAGGTATACGCTGATGTTTCCCAGACCCTTTTTATCGGCGAGCTTTCTCTCGATGGCAGCCTGCGCCACACCAACGGCGTTCTACCCATGGTCGCCCTGAGCCAGGAGAAAGGTTTATCTGACGTTGTTGCCCCTGACGTAAATGCTAAAGAGGCTTCACTGATAGAAGGCAGCCATATCATCCCTTTCGATTCATTATCCCGGCTGGTCAGCTACCTCCGGGGAGAAATCCCGGCTCCGGAATACCAGCCTGATG
>CP070645.1:1002847-1005635 GCA_020354275.1 Dehalococcoidales bacterium | reverse complement strand
CTGCCCCTGATGCTCTATCAGATTCAGAACAAGTTCCGCGATGAGCCCCGCCCCAGGGCCGGGTTAATCAGGGCCCGTGAATTCGTCATGAAAGACCTCTACAGCTTTGACATGGATTGGGAAGGGCTGGACACAAGCTACAGCAAAATGATGCAGGCTTATAAAAATATATGTGAACGCTGCGGTTTCCCCACGGTAATGATTGAAGCTGACAGCGGGGCAATCGGCGGTAAAGAGTCCCATGAATTTGTCATGGTCACCGATAGCGGGGAGGATGAGATAATCCACTGTACATGCGGTTATGCCGCCAATGCCGAAAAGGCTGAATTGAATAAGGGGAAAGTTGAAGGTGGCCAGCCCCTGCCCATTGAAGAGGTCTCTACACCCGGAGCGTTTTCCATCGAAGAGGTATCGGGCTTCTTTAATATCCCGGCTAACGCCACCCTTAAGGCAGTTTTCTACATTGCCGACGGCAAACTGGTGTTTGTCGTAATACGTGGTGACCTTGAGGTAAATGAGGTGAAACTCCAGAACGAACTAAAGTGCATTGAGCTCAGAATGGCCACCGAAGACGAGGTAATTGAAGCCGGAATCGTTGCCGGTGCCGCCTCGCCGGTGGGTATCAGCGGTTTTAAGGTAATCGCCGACGATTCCATAACATCGGGTAGCAACTTCGTTGCCGGGGCCAACAAGCCCGAGACACACCTGAAAAATGTTAACTACCCCCGTGATTTCAAGGTTGATATTATGACCGATATCGCCCGGGCCCACGCCGGAGATTCTTGCCCCAAGTGTGGCGGAAAACTGCAGTCTAGCCACGGTATTGAGGTAGGGCACATCTTCAAGCTCGGTACTTTTTATAGCGAAAAGCAGAATGCTTTTTTCATTGACCGGGATGGCCATTCCAAACCTATCATCATGGGGTGCTACGGTATCGGCCCCAGCCGCCTGCTGGCAGCCGCTGTTGAACAGAATCACGATGAGAAGGGTATTATCTGGCCTTTAGCCATCGCTCCATACCAAGTCTATCTCTGCCCCCTGTACCTGGAAGACCCTGAAGTAGCCAGTACCGCCAGCAGGCTTTGTGACACCCTGACAGCCTATGGTCTGGAAGTCCTTCTTGATGACCGGGATGAGTCACCCGGGGTGAAATTTAACGATGCTGACCTCCTGGGAATACCGATACGGGTTACCGTCAGCCCCCGAAACCTGGAAAAGAACAGCACCGAGGTTAAGAAGCGCTCAGAGAAAGAACCCCACTTAGTGCTGCTAGACGAAACAGTTGACCGGCTTATAGAAATGGTTAGGGGGGAGGGGCCCGTTTGATTATTGACCTCCACACCCACACCAGGCCCGGCTCCGACGACAGCTTCCTCAAACCGGTTGACCTCATCGAGAAGGCAAAGAAAAGCGGGCTTGATGGCATATGCTTTACCGAACACGACTGGTTCTGGGACTATGATGATATAGCCCGTTTAAGCCAGGAGCACGATTTCCTGATTCTCCCCGGAGCCGAAATAAATACCGAAGAGGGGCATATCCTGATATTCGGCGTTAACGAATACATCTATGGCATGCACCACACGGAGAAGCTACGCAGTATTGTCGACGAAGCCGGTGGTGCCATGATCCTATCCCATCCCTACCGCCTGCACCTGCGTATTAACGAAGATATCCAGGTAGCCCTTGATAGATGCTCCCAGCGCCCGTTCTTTGAATATATTGACATCATGGAAGTCTATAACGGCCGGGGTTCAATACATCAAAACAACTTCTCACTGGAGTTATGCTGCCTGTTAAACCGGAAAGGGACCGGCGGCAGTGACGCTCACTCCTTTGACGACGTACCCTCCTGTGCAACCTACTTCGAAAAAAATATCACCAACCTCGAAGAGCTAATTGCCGAACTCAGGGCAGGCAGGTTCAAGGCCGTTGATCTCCGTCACAATAATGAAATGGCGGACCTGTAGGACTACTCCTCTTTCGAAAACAAGTAGCTACCCGGAAGATATAATCAGGAGCGCAGCGTAGCGCCAAGGTCATGAGATAGCCTGTCCAGGACTTGCTGCTGGACTCCATTAACCTCGGCATCGGTCAGTGTATGAGTCGGTGACTGGTAGACAATCCGGTAGGCGAGTGATTTCGTTCCCGGCGGTATACGCTCGCCGGTGTAAACATCGAAGAGGGTAACCTTCTTAACCAGAGGAAACCCCCGAATAACCTCGATTACATCTCCGTGGGCAATATTGTCAGGCAGCACCAGGGCTATGTCCCTGACCGTCGGCGGGAAGCGCGGCACCGGTTGAAACACCTCATAGCCGGCAGTGAACGGCAGAAGCGATGGCAGGTTAATTTCAAAAATATAGGCAGGCTCAGCATTTTCAAACCCGGATAGTACCTGGGGATGCAACTCACCGATTACACCGATGTTGACCCCCTCAACAACCACCGCCGCCTGCTTGTTGGGGTGTAACCCCCCGTCTGATGACTTCTGAAAACCGGCAACCACACCGAGGTATCCAAGCAAACCCTCCACCACCCCCTTGGCCGCAAAGAAATCAGGGGGTTCGCCACCACCGTGCCAGGAGACCTCGGTTTCCGGGCGGCAGAGCAGACCGCAGAGCACCTCACGTTCATCGGGCAAGTCCTCTGTTCGCGGTATATATATCCTTCCCAACTCGAAAAGCCGTATGCCGCCTTCTTCATGCTTCAAGTTCTCGGCAAGGGCAGTTAACAGGTTAGCCCGCAGGCTAACGCGAAGATACTCCTGCTCAGTTGTCATCGGGTT
>CP070645.1:999399-1002747 GCA_020354275.1 Dehalococcoidales bacterium | reverse complement strand
TCAAGAGCGGTCATCATTTCCAGAACTGGATAGATACAAAGGTAACCAATTATTTTCTTTCCTTCTTCCTTGAGCTCTATTACCCTCCCTGGTCGGTCTCGATAAATTTCCCTCACTCTGGTGAGGCCCTTACTTTTCTCCGCTACCATTAATAAAACCCCCTTATGTCTACCTCAGTCTGCCTCACCACGGCATCCCCAGTTCCTTCCTGACCTTCCGGTAGTGATCCATAGTCTCCTCGAATGCCTCAGCCTTTCTCAAGGCGTCAGCGGGGTTGAAGAGGCTTGTGTCGATGATATCTCCCTCCATCACCAGACAGGGAACCTTCAACACGTCCAGCATTCTGTCCTGAAGAAGGCTCAAGCCGGCGGATTGCGAGCGGCAGGTGAGAAGCACATGGAGAATCGCTCCATCTACGTGGTACTCCCTGATGTGCCTGAGACCCAGTCGACGAGAAGTACCCGTCTGCCGTATTTCCTGTTTTATTTCCTCAGCGTCCTCAGGGCCATACTCCTCCTCAATAGTCTCATCAATGCTTCGATAACGTGTCCTGACGTAAATTTCCATAGGGTCGCTGTACTGGCTCAAATCCCGATTCAGCGGTCTCTGAGGGCTATAAGCGCTCTCGATGACAAAGTTCCAGCCTCTATCTGCCAGGTCTTCGAGGAATCCCAGGCTATGCCAGGGAGGGAGACCTTCAAATGACAGTCTATATCTCTCCTCCCGGTTTATGGCGGCGACACCATTGTCCACGCGTCCCTTGACTTCATCATACATCTTCTGATGACCGTCTATTATCACCTTGGGATCAGCGGCACCGCGATATAGGGCTGCGGACATAGCGCTCCAGAAGTCCCTGGTATGCATAGGACCGGGACGTGCCTTACGAAGCTCGTTGATTTCCCAGCGCAGGCGGTTTATCTCGTTTGTTCCGCCTCCGGTAAAATTCAATTTATCCCAATCCATCTTCTTGCCCAAGAGCTTCTCCAAGAAGGCAACGAACGCCTTGAGTTCCTTGATGAGGAAATTGACGTTACGCTCATAAGCGCCCTCTGCCAGCCTTTCTCTTGCCCCGGGGCTGGGCTGTTCAAGTGTCCATACCGGAGCATCAAAGTAGCGTCCCAGTGATTGAAACCACTTAAACCTGGCATCACATACGGCGCCAGAAGCGACCAACAATGTTGGTTTGGGCATGCCACCAGCGGGTGCTTCCGGCGGTATTTGGCCATCCAGGTCCATCATGGTGGCGCTGTAACCAACACAAGTGCGAGCATAGCCACACAAATGGCTGGGATATCCCTCAGCCTCGGCGCGCTCCAAGAAAGGCGTGGCTGTCCCGGTTGCGGCACAGACGCTGCTGTAGTTTTCTGGATATACGGTTTTTACATCCATGGCATTAAGGATGGGATTAGCCCAGCCTTCAAGCATAACCCAAGCGACCGGCTTCCCTTCCTGCTCCGCCTCGACACCACCCTGGTACATCTTGTCTACTTCAGCCCGGAGGGCATACATTGACTGGAGTCTATTCAACGCTCTTGTTTTTGTTACCTCTGCCATCGCTCTAATCCTCCTGTCTCATTATAGCATCGGATGAGAACTGCTATCAATTTAGCAGAAAGGCGGCTTATTGACAAAATATTTGCGGGAGAACTACAATCAGACCTGACGTGTGAAATAATTCCTATTCTATGAGACTAACTCCTTCAGAGTTTCAAGAAAGGAGCAAGAAAGTGGTGAACTCAAGTGAACTAGCATTCATGGATGCTACGGCGCAGGCTGAGCTTGTGCGCAAGAAGGAGGTCAAGCCGATAGAGCTGGTGGAGGCGGCTATCGAACGGATTGAGCGCCTGAATCCAACTCTAAACGCAGTGGTAACACCGATGTATGAGGAGGCGCGAGCCGTAGCCAGTGGCAAACTGCCGGACGGACCATTTACCGGTGTGCCTTTCCTGCTTAAAGACCTACTTGCCGAATATGCCGGTGTTAGAATGACCGAGGGTTCAGCCTTTATGCGTGACTACATCTCTGACGAAGACACCGAACTGGTAGTTCGGCAGAAACGTGCCGGACTGGTCATAGTCGGTAAGACCAACACACCAGAATTCGGTATCCTGTGCACAACTGAGCCCAATCTCTTCGGGCCGAGCCGGAACCCGTGGGACACAAACCGGACAACTGGCGGTTCCAGCGGGGGCTCAGCGGCGGCGGTATCGGCTGGTCTGGTCCCAATGGCACATGGTAATGACGGTGGGGGATCAATCAGGATTCCAGCTTCATGTTGTGGACTATTTGGCTTAAAGCCGACAAGGGGGCGTAATCCGCTTGGTCCCAGCTATGGAGACATGTTTGGCGGTCTAGTAGCCGAGCATGCCCTTACCCGCTCTGTGCGGGACAGCGCCGCCCTGCTTGATGCCACCTCCGGCCCAGATATAGGTGACCCGTACTGGGCACCGCCACCGGCGCGTCCCTTCCTTAAGGAGGTCGGTGCTGACCCTGGCCATCTCCGCATTGCCGTCACCACTACAGCAGCTACTGGTTCCAATGTTCATACAGATTGTATTAACGCTGTTAAGGATGCAATGTCGCTATGCAGCGACCTTGGCCACGAAGTGGCTGAATTTATTCCAGACCTTCCCGGCGATTTGATCAGTGAGAAGTTCATCATCTTGTGGTCGGCGGGGTGTGCCTGGACTATAGCTGATTGTGCCCGTAATACCGGCCTAACGCCGGCCCCCGAGTACTTCGAACCGCTCACCTGGGCTCTCTATGAGATGGGACAGCAGCAGAGCGCAGCGACTGGTATGCTTGCCCTGCAGGACCTTCAGAAAGTGTCCCGAGACATCGCCCGCTACTTCGTTGACTACGATATCTGGCTGACACCTACCCTCGGTGAGCCGCCGGTTCCACTGGGCACCTTTGACTCGCCACCGGACAACCCAATGTACGGGTTATTCCGTGCCGCCGAGTTTGTGCCTTTCACACCTATTTGCAACATCACGGGACAGCCGGCGATGTCGGTGCCACTCTACTGGAACGCCGACGGTCTGCCGGTGGGTGTCCACTTCATCGGGCGTTACGGTGACGAGGCAACACTCTTCCGGCTGGCAGCACAGCTTGAGGCAGCACGACCGTGGGCCGACCGCCATCCGCCAGTATCGGCCTAAATGCCAGCAGGCGACATGGTGCAAGGCTGGATGTTCAATGGCGGTAAATTATGGTAGAATTTGACGGGCTGGAGCGGTCCGAAGAAACGCAGTCCGCATATACCGCTATCATCAATAGGTCACAAGCCTGCCACAGTATATTTGGGCGACTTAATAGCGGGCAATCGATGGTTATGCATAGTCC
>CP070645.1:994347-999299 GCA_020354275.1 Dehalococcoidales bacterium | reverse complement strand
CTATTTGGTTTTTGGCACACCGGAAGGCAATCCGTTAGACCCTTCAATTCTAAGCCACGAATTTGCCCGAATAACAAAACTAGCAGTCCTGAAGAATGTATGCTTTCATGATCTCCGACACACATTTGCCAGTTTAATGCTTCTGCGCGGGGCTAAACCTAAAGTAATCTCTGAAGCTCTGGGGCATAGCTCGGTAGCCTTTACAATGGATGTTTACAGCCATATAATACAGGGGATGCAAGAAGATGCTATGGCCCTACTAGACGAAGTGTTACCACCGGGGCAAAATAGGGTAAGAAATAGAGTTACATCGCCAAATTAGCGTCAAAATTAAACATAAAATTAATAAAACACTAGAATTTAGCTTCAGCCGGGATGGCGGAACTGGCAGACGCAGCGGACTTAAAATCCGCCGGAGAGATCCTTGTGGGTTCGAGTCCCACTCCCGGCACCAGTCCTTAGTTTAACATTGTCCGGTGAATTCAATAATAACCATTCATCCTCATAAAACCAGCCGCAATTAACTACAACAGGAGGGAGACAAGATGAAAAGAGTAGCCATCACCAGTGCCGTACGGACGCCTATCGGCAATTTTGGGGGTTCACTACAGACCATCCCGGCCTATGACCTGGCCGCCCTGGTGCTCAATGAAGCGGTGAAAAAGGCCGGCCTGGAACCCGACGCGATTGACATGGTGATAATGGGGCAGAACTACCAGAGCGGTGAGTATGTCAATATCGCCCGCATGTCCCTGCTGAAAGCGGGCTGGCCGGTAGAAATAACCGGACTGACCACCGACCGGCGTTGCCCCAGCGGCCTGGATACGGTCTGCCTGGGTTCCCTGATGCTGCAGACAGAGAATGCCAGCGTAATAGCTGCCGGCGGAGTGGAAAGCATGAGCACCACCGAGCTTTATCTCAAAGGGGACATCAGGTGGGCCCTGGGGGGTACCGGCGATATGCCCCGGGGTCACGGCAGCCCTTCCATATGGGGGCTGCCCCTTTATGACAGGATACAACGGGCGAGGGTAATGTCGCAGCCTGAAGAGAGGTTCGGTGTCCTGCCCAGCATGATGACCTGGGCAGAGACCGCCGCCCAGGAGCACGGTATCACCAGGGAAGAGGTTGACAGCTGGGCACTTATCAGCAACCAGAGGGCCTGCGCAGCGACGGCATCCGGCAGGTTCAAGGATGAAATCATCCCGGTCTCGGTACCCCAGCGGAGAGGTGACCCGGTCATAGTCAGCGAGGACGAGCACCCCCGCGCCGATACTAGCCTGGAAGCACTGGCCAGACTGAGACCCGTTATGGACGGGGTCTGCACGGCGGGTAATTCCTCCAGCGAGAACGATGGGGCCGCAGTATGCACCATAATGCCCGAAGAGAAAGCGGGCGAACTGAACCTGAAGCCGATGGCCTACCTCAAAGGCTTCGCTTTCGCCGGTGCCGACCCGCGCTATGCCTGGAAGTCTGCCACTGCCGCCGTGGAAAAAGCGTTTGAGAAGACCGGTCTTACCATCGGCCAGATTGACCTCATCGAGATTCACGAAGCCTTTGCCGCCCAGACACTGGCTAATCTCAAAGAACTGGGAATAGCCGAAAAGGACTATGACCGGGTAAATGTCAACGGTTCCTGCATCGCCCTCGGTCACCCCCTGGGCGCTACCGGTGCCAGAATCCTGACCACGCTGGTCTATGAAATGCAGAAAAGGGACGCAAAATACGGCCTGATCGGCATCTGCGGTGGCGGGGGGATGGGTGTATGCGCTATTTTAGAAAGGTAAACAGGATAATAAAGTAGACATCGGGACCTGACTTTACACAAGTAAGGGATTGGGCATAATCGGGTACTACCATCTGCAGGACAAGTATGACAGTCTGATTACAGTGGTCAAGCAATTCGCTCCACCAGATTTGACCGAGATAAGGGGTGTGGTAGAGTTCCGTGGAGGTCCGGATTTCCGCCTCAATCTCGACAGGTACCGTGTTATCGAACTGGCACCGATGGCTAGGCGTATTGCTGTCTTCATGGAATGGCGGAAAGTCTTCCATCGACCTGAAGTCTATGGAGATGACCCTGACTTAAGCATATTCGAAGATGCGTTTGGCTACCTGGGTGTTAACGATAACTGGAATCAGCCGTGGAATGTAAGGGCCGAAACCGATTTATCAGACCCATACATTGCTATATTCCTGGAATCAGGAATGCGTCTGATGGTTAAGGAAATCAAAAGAAGACACCCGGCAATACAATACAGGATATCTTGATACGACATGCCATTCCGACCTGCAATATATCCTTTCCAGGTGCAAGCCTTCCGTGGAACTACAATAGTGGCCGGGGGTATAGACCGGCTGCCTCGACGATCTCGGGGACAATCTCTTCCCAGCCTACCGCCATGATGTGAACGCCGTGGACACCGGTTATCTCTTTAAGCTGCTCGATAATCTCTCCGATTATCTTGACCCCCTCCACCTTGGCTTCCTTGGCCTTCTCCATCCGGGTGATTATCTCATCGGGAACGGACACGCCAGAAACAGAATCCCTCATATAACGGGCCATACCGACCGCCCGGATCGGTATCACCCCGGCCAGGATATGCACCTGCTGATCCAGGCCCCGGTCGGTAACCATCTGCATCCACCTGGCAAACTTGGGGACATCATACACCGCCTGCGTCTGGATAAAATCAACCCCGGCCTTTATCTTCTTGGCCAGCCTAGTTACCCGGAACTCAAAGGGGTCGGCATACGGGTTTTCTGCGGCACCGATAAACAGGGGTACCCGGCCCGAGACCTCTTCACCGCAGATAAACAGCCCCTCATCCCGCATCTTCTTCATGGTCTGGATAAGCTGTACCGAATCAATATCAAAGACGCCCTTGGCCGAGGGGTGATTGCCGAACTTCTGGTGGTCACCGGAAAGGCAGAGAATATTGCCGATCCCCATGGCTACCGCCCCCAGGATATCGCTCTGCAGGGCAATCCTGTTCCGGTCACGGGTGACCATCTGCATTACCGGGTCAACGCCCTGCTGCTTGAGAAGGACGCAACCGGCCAGACTGCACATACGCACGATGGCCGTCTGATTATCGGTGACATTGACCGCATCACAGTAGGGAAGGAGCATCTCTCCCCGCCGCGACATACCCCGTGTTCCGGTGCCCTTGGGTGGCCCCGCCTCAGCGGTAACGGCAAACGCCCCGCTTTCCAGTACTTTTTCCAGATTTGTTTCGGCCTTCATTGTTATTATCCCTCTTTCTCTTCTCAGGCAGGGTCAGGGTAGTATACCTGATAGATAGCATCTTTTCTACGATTGTATTACCAGTTCTATCCTCCGTTTAATACTGGACTACAATGTGGCGAGGCCCGCCGGAAGGGCTGGTATCCCAGTCCTTGGGAGGCACAACCTCCTCCAGCACATCCATCTGGCCCAGTTCACCTAAACGTTCAATTATCAGCTGCCAGGCGCAGGGGATATCCGGCGATACCTCGCATTTACCCTCCACCGAACCCCCGCAGGGGCCATTTTGCAGACTCTTGGCGCACCTGATAATGGGACATATCCCGGCGGTGCGTGCTAGCACACAGTTACCACACTGGGCGCATACTTCAATGAAATGGCCCGGGCTCTCCTCCTTGCCGATAAAAAGGGTGTTAAGAACCGGATATACCGCTATATCGGCATATAGGCTGACCGTCTGCACCCCGAAGGCACAGGACATCACCAGGATACAGTCAGCCTTAGCCACATCAGCGGCTTCCTCCGCCAGGGCTTCTCTGGTAAGGGCATCGCAGGCCGTGGGAATCACCATCCAGCCGGTGACCTGCTTGCCGGATTCTTCAAGCTGGCGCTTCATCTCCAGGACTTCCGATTTGCCGCCGGTATGTAGCATTGTAGCGCAGGTGCCACAACCGATAATATACACACGCTGACACTGCCCCAGTGATTCAGTGACTTCTTCCAGTGGTTTCTGATTGGTAACCGTTATCATTTCACCGCCCCGCTTTGCTTTTGTTTGATTCTTTCTTCGTAGTCACTCCTGAAATACTGCAGGCTATCTGTTACCGGAATGGGAGCCGCCTGCCCCAGGCCGCATAAAGCCGAGACCGTCATCACCCGGGACAACTCTTCCAGCAGTCCAATTTCCCTCTCCTCAGCCTTCCCCCGGTAAAAAGCTTCCATAATCTTGACCATTACCTCGGTACCCTCGCGACAGGGGGTACACTTGCCGCATGACTCCTCGGCCAGGAACTCCATCGTCCGGTAGACAATCTCTATGGTGTCCCGGCTCTCATCGAAGACGGTAATAGCCCCGGCACCGAGGATGCTCTCAAATGACAGTGGGGTATCAACCATGGAGCCGAGTATAATCCTGCCGGTGGCCCCGCCAATCTGGACCATCTTTACCTTCTCCGCTCCGGCTATATCTATAACCAGCTCACTGAGCGGGCTGCCCATAACCATTTCATAGACACCAGGCCGGGCCACGTCACCACTCACCGAGAACACCTTGGTACCCTGGCTGCGCTCCGTACCCATCTGGTTGAACCAGGAGGCGCCGTTAAGGATAATCCGGGGCACATTCATCAGCGTCTCAACGTTATTGATGATTGTCGGCCGGGCCCACAGCCCGCTGGTGGGCGGGAAGGGGGGCTTGTAGCGCACCTCTCCGCGCTTGCCCTCTATGGACTCCATCAGCGCCGACTCCTCGCCGCAGACATAGGCCCCTGCTCCTTCACGAATATCTATATTTACCGTGTCCAGTAGCCCTTTTTCACGTGCCTGGGCAATAGCCCCCTGTAAAAGCTCCAGCAGGTAATGGTATTCTTCACGCAAGTAAATATAAGCCTGCTCGGCACCTATGGCGTAGGCTGCCAAAACTATGCCCTCAATAAGGGTAAACGGGTCGTTCTGAAGGATATGGCGGTCCTTGAACGTCCCCACTTCG
>CP070645.1:987326-994247 GCA_020354275.1 Dehalococcoidales bacterium | reverse complement strand
GCGGATGATAGCCTGGAACCGGTGGGACCTTGAAGAACGTCAGCAAAGTATGTCCCGGGATATTCCTCTAGGCAGGTTGGGGGAACCGGAGGATTGCGCCAAGGTACTGGAATTCTTCGTGACCGACCTCTCCGACTATGTCACCGGCCAGTGTCTGAGTGTCTGTGGCGGGGCAATTAGGTTCAAATAAACCCTGGTATCATCAAGACGCCCCGGATCGGCGTGTATACTTTGATTGAATAGTAATTAGGCTTATTAGAGTATTTCGTTGACTGTGCTGATAACGGTAAGGTACGTTACTTAAGCCAGTCCCCGGGGATTATTCCAGTACCCCCTCCCTTATTAGCTCTTCAATCTCCTCGTCTGACATGCCGAGGAACTCTTTCAGGGCATATTCATTATGCTCCCCCATTAACGGGGCACGCTGTAATTCGTAGGGGAACTCGTGGAATACAAAAGAGGGAGCCACGCCCCGGTATCTACCGATTTCCGGGTGCTGGAGTTCCCAGTAGAAATGGCGGTGTGCCATCTGTGGGTCTTTCTCCATCAGGTCTTCGCCTGTCTGCAACACCCCGGCGGCAACCCCGGCTGCCTGCATCATGGCCATTACATCTTCGGCTGTGTGACTGCTTGTCCATTCGGCTATCAGCCTGTCCATTTCCTCCACGTTCTCCTGCCTGCCATGTAAAGTGCTGAACCTGCTTTCCTTTGTCCATGCCGGGTCGCCGATGACACGGCAGAAACTCTGCCATTCCTCATCGTTGGTAACGGCAATAGCGCACCAGCGGTATTCAGGGTGGCAGCGGTATATCCCGTGAGGGGCCGTATATGGCGATTGGCGCTTGATCTGGGGTTGATGGTTTAACCATTCATCTCTGTTATCCAGTACGCCGGCCCATACCTCGGCCTCGCGCAGTCTGCGGACGACATCTTCAGGTAAAAACTGTATTGTCCACTCCTCTACCAGCTTGTCCAGTTCTTCCTCATTGTCCCGCCTTGCCTGCAGCGTGCTGAATTTAGGGCTTTCGGTCCATTCCGGGTTGCCCATGGCATAGCAGAAGTTCTTCCATTCTTCATCGGTATAGATGGCGATAACGCAATACCGGTCTGTGCGGGTGGGGAGACAGGGATAGGCTCCGTGGGGTGCAGCCAGTGGGTTATAGTTACCCTCCCTCTCTGACACCCGTCCGGTGGTGGCAGTTTCCAGTAGAAGAGGTGCCATTAGCTGCAGGCCGCTTTCAAACTGGGACATATCGATATACTGCCCTTTGCCGGTGCGTCGGCGGTAATCAAGGGCAGCCAAGATGGCAACGAGGCTATGGCGGGGGGCGACGTAATCGGTGTATGGCCCGATACCGGCTGGCTCCCGGTCAGGCCATCCCGCAATCGAGCTGAGACCGGCCAGGTTCACCAGCTGTGTCCCGTAACCCGGGTGGCTGGCATGGGGGCCGGTCTGCCCCTGCATGCAGGAACTGAGCATAATAAGGTCGGGTTTAATCTCCTTAAGTTCTTCATAACCGAGGCCCATCCTCTTCATTGCCCCCCCGGCGAAATTCTCGACAACTATATCAGCCCACATGATGAATTGCTTGGCTATCTCTCTTCCTTTAGCTTTGGCTAGGTTGAGGCTTATGCTGAGCTTGCCCGTATTATAGAAAGCTCCGGCTGGATTGCGGTTTGCCCAGGGATTAAAAGGTCCTGGGAAGTCGGTCCCAACCGGGGGAACCATTCCCTGCCGGAAAAGGTCAAGGTGGTTACGCCCCTCTATTTTAAGCACTGTAGCACCATAGGCGGCTAAGGGCTTGGTTATTACTGGTCCGGCGATAACGGTGGTGAAATCAGCAACCTTTAGTCCTTCAAGCATTTTTTTTGCCATTATTCCGTTCTCTCTTTCTTGGGCCGGTCTAAATAACCTTATTTTGTTGCAGTTTCTTTAATTCCTTGCTTGAGAACCCCATCTCCTGCTGGTATACCTCCTGGTTGTGTTCGCCTATTAGTGGGGCTCGCTGCGATATGGAAATGGGCGTTTCTGAGAGTTTGGCGAAAGCACCCGGATAGGTAATGGTGGTGCCCAGCTCGGGGTGTTCCACCTCTTCCCAGAAACCCCTGGCATCAAGCTGGGGACTCTTGAGTATATCGGCGGTATTGAAAGTAGGGTAGAATATAATTCGGTTTTTAACTGCTCCTTCAAGGAGTTCCTCTTTGGTGTGCGATAGGAAAAACTTGGCTGCCGGTTCCTCCATCCGGTTGACTGTCTCCTGAGTGGCAGTCGCCATATCCCACTCCTCCCAGTCAAACTCCTTCAGGAAATCATCGGCCATACCCTCACTGTCCATCCACTTGATGAATGGTTTCATGAAACGGTCGGCCGCTTGCTGTCCCCCTCGAAAAGCCCACGATACCTTGCCGTCCTTACAGGGCCATACCCGTGTTATTTGCAGTCTGGAACGGGTCATTGCCCCTCGCGGTGCAACCAGATTACGAAGGTCCCATCCCTGATTGCCGGGTTGGGCAAATGCCGCCTGGATTGACTGGTCGACATGCTGCCCTTCTCCGGACATCTGCCGGTGGTAGAGGGCCAGCATCGCTCCTACGGCTGCCTCCATCCCACCCTGGAGGTAGGTGGCGTTAATGTGGCTCATCCGGACAGGAGGACGGTCTTCGTCTCCCATTCCGTACATGCGGCCGCTCATGGCCCAGAGGGTGATATCGGTAGCCTTATAATCCTTATGTGGGCCGGTTTGCCCGAATGGCGTGATGGAAACCATGATTAGTTCGGGATTTAGGTTTTTCAGTGCTGAGTAGCTCAGTCCAAACCCATCCATATACCCCGGTGGGAAAGACTCGATAACGAAATCGGCACCTTTTGCCAGCTTCTTGAATATCTCCTGGCCTTCCAGTTTTTCGATATCAAGGGTTATCCCTCTCTTATTGGCGTTATAGGCAAACCAGAAAAGGCTTTTTTCGGGGTCATCCTTATCGTCGTAGAAGGGGCCCAGCTTACGGGCAGGGTCACCACCCGGTCTTTCAATCTTGATAACATCAGCCCCAAGGTCACCCAGTAACCTGCCACACGATAACCCCTTCTCGTCGGTAAGGTCCAGGACCCGATACGGGCTGAGCATACCTTCAACCATATTCTTCTCTGCCATGTATTGATCTCCCTTCAACAACAGTTGTCTCGGCTTCGCTGGGTCTTGGTTGTATTTTATTTTCCTTTTTTTGATATGAGTATATAAAAAATATATGGAATGAATTCTTAATCTCTACTGTACTCAGGAAATGACCGTAATAAGGGATTTCATCGGTAATAACATTAAGCGACATTGCTTAAGCCGGTCAACGTGGACTATTCCAGTACTCCCTCTCTTATTAGCTCTTTAATCTCTTCGTCTGACATGCCCAGAAACTCTTTCAGGGCATATTCATTATGCTCTCCCATCAGGGGGGAGCGCTCTATTTCATAAGGGAACCGAGACAGCATGAAAGATGGTGCCATACCACGGTATTTACCTGCTTCCTGATGGTCAAGCTCCCAGAAGAGATGGCGTTCCTTAAACTGCGGGTCCTTGTCCATCATGTCTTCGCCGGTCTCCAGTATGCCGGCAGGGACACCAGCCCCCTGCATCATGAACATCACGTCTTCCGCCATGCGGTTACAGGTCCATTCGGCTACTAATTCGTCCAGCACGTCAGTGTTCTTCAATCTCTCCTGAAGGGTGCTGAATCTGGGTTCCCGTGTCCACTCTGGGTTACCAATGACCCGGCAGAAGCTCTGCCACTCTTCGTCAGTAAAAACGGCGATAGCACACCAGCGGAACTCGGGATGGCAGCGATATATGCCGTGGGGAGCGGTGTAGGGAGACTGGTTCTGGTACTTGGCATAGTTCTTTATTCTCTCATCGGTGCTATCCACCTCACCGGACCATATTTCAGCCTCACGTAATCTACGGGAAACCTCTTCAGGAATGAATTGAATCGTCCACTCCTCTACCCGTCTATCCAGCTCCTCGCGGTTGTCTCTTCTTGCCTGAATGGTGCTGAACTTGGGGTCTCTGGTCCATTCCGGGTCACCGATAGCCTCACTGAAACGCTGCCACTCTTCGTTATCATAGACAGCGATGATACAGGCTCTATCGGTGTGACGGGGAAGGCAAGGGTAAACGCCGTGGGGAGCGGCATAAGGATAGTAATTACCGACCCTCTCCGACACCGTACCATTGGCAGCGGTTTCCATGAGCAGGGGTGACATGAAGTGCAGACCACTTTCGAACTGGGAGAGGTCAATGTATTGTCCTTTACCGGTACGCCGACGGTAATCAAGGGCAGCCATTATGGCTATCAGGCTGAAGTGGGGGGCAATGTAGTCGGTATAGGCGCCTATCATCGATGGTTCTCGGTCGGGGTAGCCCGAAATCGAGCTGAAGCCAGCCAGGTTTACTAGCTGTGTCCCGAAGCCGGGGTGGGCATAGTGAGGTCCTGTTTGGCCCTGCATGCAGGAACTGAGCATAATCACATCTGGTTTTATTTCCAGCAAATCCTCGTATCCCAACCCCATCCTTTTCATGGCTCCACCGGCGAAGTTCTCGATGACGATATCGGACCAGGCAATGAATTTTTTAGCAATCTCCTTACCTCTGGGTTTGGTTACATTAAGGGCTACACTTAGCTTGCCTGTGTTCCAGAAGCCAAAACCAGCTCCACGGTTCAACCAGGGGTTGAAGGGGCCTTGAAAGTCGGTCTGGGGGAACATGGTGCCCATACCTCCCCTGAAGGTATCAGGTCGTCCCCTACCCTCAATCTTGAGGACGGTGGCACCGTAGGCGGCCATCATCTTGGTGGTATATGCCCCGGCAATGACACCAGCGAAATCGGCAACCTTTATTCCTTCTAGCATTTTCTTGGCCATCTTACTGCTCTTCCTTTTTCAGACCTGTTTAAATAACCTTACTTTCCTCTAGCTTCTTGAATTCTTCGGGGGAAAGCCCCAGTTCCTGCTGGTATATTTCATGGTTGTGCTCACCGATAAGTGGAGGGCGCTTTGATATTGTTACTGGATTGCCGGAGATCTTGGCGAAGGCACCCGGGTACAAAATGCTAGTCTTTAACTCCGGATGCTCCACTTCTTCCCAGTAATCGCGGGCATCCAGTTGAGGGCTCTGCAATATATCGGCGGTATTAAAGGTAGGATAGAACATCATACGGTTCCTGACCGCCCCCTCGAGTAATTCCTCCTTGGTAAAGGAGGCGAAGAACCTGGCTATCGGTTCTTCAATGCGGTCAATCGTGGCTTGTGTTGTTTTGGCCATGTCGAAGTCTTCCCAGTCAAAGTTCGTCAGATAGCTGTCAGCCATCCCCTCGTTCTCCATCCATTGAAGAAACGGTTTTACGAAACGCTCGGCCATTCTTCCACCCGCGTAACCAAAAGAGACTTTTCCGTCCTTGCACTGCCAGACACGTGTTATGCGGAGCCGGGAACGGGTTGGCATGGTACGCTGGGGGACTATGTTACGTGAATCCCAGGCCGAGTTACCTTGCTGCGCAGCGGCTGCCTGTATTGAGACGTCAACATACTGCCCTTCACCGGTCATCTGCCGGTGGTAGAATGCCAGCATTGCCCCGGTAGCCGCTTCCAATCCACCCTGAAGGTATGCCTGAGAGTGGTGGCTTATCCGGGTAGG
The DNA here is from genome assembly GCA_020354275.1 of Dehalococcoidales bacterium. Taxonomy (GTDB): domain Bacteria; phylum Chloroflexota; class Dehalococcoidia; order Dehalococcoidales; family UBA2162. The sequence continues at coordinate 988,566 of CP070645.1, read as the reverse complement.
GGGACGGTCATCCTCTCCGATTGAGTACATACGGCCGCCCATGGCCCAGACAACAATGTCCGGTCCCTTGAAATCTTTGTAGGGGCCGGTTTGTCCGAATGGGGTGATGGCCACCATGATTAAACCGGGATTGATTTTTCCCAGTGTGGAGTAACCCAGTCCAAGCCTGTCCATATACCCCGGCGGGAAGGACTCAATCAAGAAATCAGCGCTTTTTACCAGCTTCTTGAGTATATCCTGCCCTTCGGCCTTTTCGATATCAAGGGTGATTCCCCTCTTGTTATTATTATAGGCAAACCAGAAAAGGCTTTTCTCCGGGTCAACCTTATCTTGATAAAAGGGCCCCTGATTGCGGTCTGGGTCACCGCCTGGTGTTTCAATCTTGAGGACATCAGCGCCCAGGTCTCCCAGCAGCCTTCCGCACAGGTAGCCCTTCTCATCGGTAAGGTCCAGCGCCCGATATGGGCTGAGCATACCTTCAACTGCATTCTTCTCTGTCATGTACTTATACCCCTTAAATCACAGCGGTCCCGGGTTTGCTGGACCCTGGTTGTTATTTACTTGCTTGACTAGATATAAGTATTCAGGAAAAATCCAATATATAAAGAAGTGGTATCACGCCTTCCTTAAGGTTATTCTTGGCATGGATTAGGCTGAATTATCAATGTAAATTTATATCATTTGTATTGGGGACTGTCAAACCTGTTTTATATAGTTTGTTACCCAATTATTGCCCTTAATAATCGTATAAAATATCATCTTACGCAACTGGCTATACAATTTACTCTATTCCTTCAAAAGGCTCTTGCTTATTTTTTTTTCGTTATGTACTATATATTAATTTATATAAAGCAATAGAATGCCCGGGCGAAACAGGGGGTATGGTTATGGCTGAAGAATTCTTAAGGGCTCAGGACCTTCATAAGAGCTTCAATGAGCATAAGGCGGTTAATGGTGTCTCTTTCACTATGTCAAAGGGTGAAATCTTCGGTCTTCTTGGCCCCAACGGGGCTGGCAAAACAACGACGATACGGATGTTATCTACGGTGCTGGACCCGGACCGCGGTGAGATTACCATAGGCGGTTATTCCATTCACAGCAATGCTGATAAGGTTCGTAGTATAATTGGCGTTTGTCCTCAGGAGCTGGCCCTGTATGAGGACTTCTCTGCCCTGGAAAACCTGGTCTTTTTCGGGCGGATGGTGGGCTTGAATTGACGTTAAGCGCGTAGTCAGTCGAT
>CP070645.1:981949-987226 GCA_020354275.1 Dehalococcoidales bacterium | reverse complement strand
GAGGAGGTAGGCTTCGATGTCGAAGTACAGGTTGTCGAAGATGGCAAGTTCTTCGACCTGATGTTCGCCAGGGCGGACAGCCCGGATGCTGAATGTGTCGGGCAAATCTGGCCGTGGATATTCCCTACCGTAAACCAGAATGTCTACCACTCGTCCAACATGTTTACCTCGCTAGGGGTGCATACGACTGCCAACGACCCGGAAATGGACAGACTGTATGCAGAAGTGCTCGCTGAGACCGACCTGGAGAAGCAGGAGCGGCTCTGGACGGAATTCATGCAAAAGGGAAAGGATATGTGGATTGTTACGGGTCTGTGGGAAGTGCCCACCTACTATGTGAAGGGCCCGCATCTCGGCGAATGGACCAAGCATAGCCATCTCTTCGAGACCGATGCGTGGGACGGAGCTTCACACGCGGATTAAATTATTGCCCGTATATGGCTAAAGAAATTGTTCATGACGCGGAACGGGGGTTCCGGAGACAGTATAAATCCCTCCGGGACCCCTCACCGCGGGTAATTCGGCTTCGTGTTGGGTTTGATTGTCGCTGAATCTCATGTTGATTATCGCCGCATTCGGCTTGACATTTTAGTGGTATTTCAGGGATATTAGAGTGTAAGTATTTATTTCCGGCGGCCGTTGAAGGGTGCGCAGTCTACAGGATACACCATGCAGGTTTTAATTCAGGTCATCACGGGTATTGAGGGAAATAACAGATGGTCCGTTTCATAATAATCCGGCTGCTTCAGACAGTGGTAGCCCTGATAGGTATCGCCATGCTGATATTTGTCCTGGTCCGTGTTTCCGGAGACCCTGCCCTGATGCTGGCATCGGCCACCCACACGGCAGAAGACATCCAGCAGATTAGGGTAAACCTGGGTCTCGATAAATCAATACCGGAACAGTTCTGGATTTTTGTAACCGATGTCGTCCAGGGCGACCTGGGTGAATCGCTGTTCAAGAAAAAACCGGTGACCGAGATGATTGGAGCCGCGCTGCCCAATTCACTCAGACTGATAGTTCCTTCTTGGGCAGTGGCCATGCTGGGGGCGCTTCTCCTGGGGGTCCTGGGCGCCACCCGGCGCGATGGCTTCTTGGACAACGGGGTGAAGTTCATAGCTATCCTGGGGCAGGCTTTACCGGGTTTCTGGGTGGCCATCGTGGCTGTCTTTATCTTTTCGGTGACGTGGCAGCTTCTGCCCACCTCCGGTCTGGGCGGTATTGACCACTATGTACTGCCGGTATGTACCCTGGGGTTTTTCGTGCTGCCGGGAATGATGCGCCTGGTACGTTCCAGCATGCTGGACGTTCTTGACAGCGAATATATCAAGCTGGCCAGAATCAAGGGGCTTTCCGAAAGGCGGATTATCTGGAAGCATGCCCTGAGGAATGCCGTGATAGCCCCCCTGACGGTGGCCGGCATGCTGTTCGCCATGCTGATTACCGGGGCCGTCATTATCGAGACCGTTTTCAGCTGGCCGGGTATCGGCTTTATCATTGTAGAGGGGGTACTGGCACGAGATTTCCCCCTGGTACAGGCCATTGTGATTATGGTAGCTTCTTTTGTGCTGGGAATAAACCTGCTTGTGGACATCTCTTATGCCTGGATTGACCCTCAAATAAGGTATCAGAGGACGTAAAAAGGGGTGCAGATGCCAGAGAAGGCTTCGGATTCCGAAACCACGGCCAGACCGGTTGTCAGCGGTCTATCCCGACGAGCGCGGATAATGAGAAGGTTAACCTTCATTGTCCCGGTCACTATATTGTCACTTATGATCATTATGGCGATTTTTGCCGACCTGGCGTGGCTTGGCCTTCCCGATGTCGGTCTGGCGCCTTATGACCCTGTTAAGATGTCGTTGCCGGATAGGCTCATGCCGCCGTTCTGGGATGAAGAAGGCAGCACGGAACATTTACTGGGGACGGATAAGATGGGCCGGGATATCCTGAGCCGCCTTATATTCGGCGCCCGGATTTCTCTCAGCGTCTCGCTGCTGGTCATATTGATTACCAGCTTTGTCGGAACGGTGCTGGGGATATTAGGCGGTTACCTGGGAGGGCGTACCGAAGCCTTCTTGATGAGGATAACCGATATAAGCCTGGCCTTTCCCCCGATACTGGTAGCCATGCTCCTGGCTGTCAGCATGGGGCCCTCTTTTGTAACCGTAGTGCTGGCCATATCGCTGCTCGGCTGGGCTGCCTATGCCCGCCTGATACGGGGAGAGACCCTGAGACTGCGTCAGATGGACTTCGTAGCGCAGGCGCGTATTATCGGCGCCTCCCCCCTTAGAATAATGCTCCGGCACATTTTCCCGAATGTCATCAATCCGCTGATAATAATAATGACCCTGCAAATAGGTTTGTTGATTATTACGGAGGCCTCTTTGAGCTTCCTCGGGGTCGGTATCCCCCCGCCGGCACCATCCTGGGGCAATATGATCAATGACGGAAGAAACCTGGTGGATACGGCCTGGTGGATTTCTACCTTCCCGGGAATTGCCATCGCGCTGGTGGTGATGTCCGGAAACTTCTTCGGCGACTGGCTCCGTGATAAACTGGACCCGAGATTGAGGCAATTATGAGTGAAATTGTTCTTAAAGTAGAAGACCTGCACACCTCCTTTTTCACCCGGTCAGGCGAGTTCAGGGCCGTTGACGGTGTCAGCTTCCATGTTCGTGAAGCAGAGACCTTCGGCCTGGTCGGAGAATCCGCCTGTGGTAAGACGGTAACCGGTCTATCCATTCTTCGCCTGCTACCGGAGCCTGCCGGTAAGATAGTTAGTGGTAAGATCACCCTTGACGGAACAAATATACTTGAGTTGAGCAAGAAGGAGATGCGGGCGTATCGCGGCGCCATGATATCGATGATTCTTCAGGACCCCATGACATCACTCAATCCGGTCTATACTGTCGGCAACCAGATAGCGGAACCTGTAAGGCAGCACCAGCGCATTCAGGACAAAAACATGGTCGAAGAAAAGGTCATTTCAGCCCTGCGGTTGTTGAGGATTCCTGCCCCGGAGAGGCGCCTTCAGGATTATCCTTTCCAGATGAGCGGCGGGATGCGGCAGCGTGTCGTGGGTTCCATTGCTATGTCCTGCTATCCGCGCCTGCTTATCGCCGACGAGCCCACCACCGCCCTTGATGCCACCATACAGGCTCAATACATAGCCCTGTTTAAAGATGTCCAGAAGGAGACGGACGTGGCCATCATCTTTATTACCCATGACTTCGGGGTTGTGGCCAATATGTGCCACCGGGTAGGTGTCATGTATGCCGGTAAAATCGTGGAAACAGCTGCCACCAGTACTATCTTCAAAGCGCCCAGACATCCTTACACGAATGCCCTGATACACTCCGTGCCGCGTCTGGACCGGAAAGATGACCGGCTTTACTCGATTGAAGGGCAACCTCCCTCGCTGTTGAACCTGCCTCCCGGCTGTCGCTTCGCCCCTCGTTGCCCGGATGTAATGGACATCTGCAATGAGCAACAGCCCCAGGAGGTGGAAATCAGTGAGGGTCACTCTGTATCTTGCTGGAAGGTGAAATAGACCATGTCGGATGTAATACTGGAAGGGCGCGACCTTAAGAAATACTACCCTGTAACTAAAGGTCTTCTTCAGCGTACTATCGGCTGGGTGAGAGCCATAGACGGCATATCATTTACGATAGAACGGGGCAAGACATTGAGCCTCGTGGGAGAATCCGGTGCCGGTAAGACGACTGCCGCCAAGGCGGTGCTGCTTTTGGAACGCTTGACCTCTGGGGAAATTCTGTTTGAAGACAGGGATATCTATAAATTCTCCAAATCACAGATGAAAGCGGAGTACCGGCCTAGGGTGCAGTCGGTACAGCAAAATCCCTGGAGCTCCATGAACCCGAGGATGCGGGTAAGAGATATTATTGCCGAACCGCTGGTTGTCAATACGAAACAGACCAAAGAGCAGATTCGAAAAAGGGTATTGGAATTGCTTGAGCAGGTAGGACTCGCCCCGAATCAGGCCGATTATTACCCGCATGAGTTTAGTGGCGGACAGCGGCAGCGGATTGCCGTGGCGCGTGCTCTGGCGCTCAATCCAAGTCTGGTTGTGCTGGACGAACCCGTGTCGGCTCTGGACGTTTCAATTCGTGCCCAGATTATGAACCTGCTGAAGGACCTTCAGAATCAGTTCAATTTGAGCTACCTAGTTATCGCGCATAATCTGGCAACGGTGCGGTTTATGAGCCACAGCGTGGCCATAATGTATCTGGGACAGATAGTCGAATATGGCGATGCCGAGGAACTGTTTCAGCACCCCTTACATCCGTACACGAGGGCATTGATATCTGCCTCGATGTTGACCTTGCCCGAGGATGCCGAGCAGGGCGTGGAACAGATAATACTTAAAGGCGAGATGCCTTCCCCGTTGAATCCTCCCCCCGGCTGTCGCTTCCACACACGCTGTTCTGAGACTCAGGATATCTGTTCGAAAGAAGTCCCGGAGATGAAAGAATACGGCAAGCAGCACGTCAGATGCCATCACGTTGTTTACCGCTGATCAAGAACTGTGTAGCCATCCTTAAAATGTATGCCACCCCTTATCCCCCCGCTGTTATCTTTTCCCACCCGGCCGCCCCGTATCATCAGCGGCTTATCCCTTAGTTTTATAACCCGCCCCCTGTCCCCGGTACCCCGGAATGATTTGAACTGGTCAATGCCAAGTAAATGTAGTAATCTATGTATTATTAACGGGTTTGCGTCATGAAAAATTACGATGCTGTTGCCGAAGAAAGAAGATGGCGGCAGAGAGAGACGGATACAGGCAAAGTGCCTGCCCTGCCTGAAAAGCATTACTTCGTGCACAACCATGTCAGATCAAGATTGTATGAGGCGCTGGTCAGGTTGGGTTGTAACGGGGATTCTTATATCTTGGAAATTGGTTGTGGCTCGGGCGAAGACTCTCAGTATGTCGGCAGGGTGTCCCGCAACCTCACCGGTGTTGATATCTCTCAATGTGCGCTTAAATCATATGTGGCAAGCGGATTCAGTGGGATTTTGGCAGACGCCGGGAAAATTCCATTCGCGGCTGATTCCTTTGATTATGTGCTCTTCCCCGCTACCCTGCATCATCTGGTAGGGCAATCGAATCTTGTGGATTACGTGAGAGAGTCGGTCCGGGTTGTCCGGCCGCATGGTTATGTGATGGCGCTGGAGCCGAACCTTTTCAACGTATCGGGGATGTTGATGAATATATTCAACACGATAAAACCTGGGATTACGGGTTTGGTACCTCACGAG
>CP070645.1:979190-981849 GCA_020354275.1 Dehalococcoidales bacterium | reverse complement strand
GGATCCCGGCAAGATTATGACTTCTGGATTGCCACTGGAACAATTACAGGGAATAGAGCAGGAATTCATCCTGATGATGATGGGGGGCACTATTACCCAGGTGAATATCAAGGGGAATAACTATGAGGTCTTGCTTAAAGGTTTAGCGTCAGACCTGGAGAGCGTGGAGGTGGCCAGAGAGCTAAGGGTTGGTTGGCCCGTTTCGGTAGCCCTGGGAGATATCGCCGCTGTTGAGCTTGAGGAGCAACCGACCGGTATACAGCGCATTGACCAGAAGCTGGCCGCCACTATAACGGGTACCATAACCGAGGAGGATGTAGGGGCAGTAAACCGGGCGGTTCAGAAAGAGATTGATGACCTCACCCTGCCTTCCGGAGTTGAGATTACTATGGGTGGGATGGCGGAGATTATGGAAGAGTCGTTCTCGCATATGTTCATCGCTATCATTGTAGCCATTGCCCTCGCTTACGCAATTGTAGTGGTTACCTTCCGTTCGTTCCTAAACCCGCTTATCATTATGGCCAGTTTACCCCTGGCTTCCATTGGGGCTCTGCTCGGTCTGCTCATTACCGGGCATCCCATCGGGGTATCGGCATTAATGGGTGTGCTGATGCTGGTGGGCATTGTCCTCACCAACGCCATTGTGCTCATATCTTTAGTAGTCCAGCTAAGTAAGAGAGGCATGAAAACCCATGACGCCCTGGTTGAGGGTGGACGGACCAGATTACGCCCCATCCTTATGACGGCATTGACCACGATGGTGGCCATGTTCCCGCTGGCTCTGGGACTGGCAGAAGGCACTGTCATGGCGGCCGAGCTGGCTATCGTGGTTATTGGCGGCCTTTTCAGTTCGACACTCTTGACTCTGCTGGTTATCCCTGTCATCTACAGCCTTGTCGAAGGTTTACGCCAGCGCGTATCGAAAACAGCCAGTAATTAAGCATGCCCGACAGTTTATATTCAAGGGTTATTGAGTACTCCTGCCATTATTAGCCTTCCTGACAACGATTGATATTCCATCAGTCTTACTTTTCACTCTCAACGGTAACTTCATTCCCGATCGATAAATATATGCTATAGGGGTATTGACAAATTAACGAAAATGGTGTATGTTAGAAATATACAACGTTAGAAATAAGTAACATACAGCAGGATTATAACATGAAAACTAAAAGGGTATTGATGGTCGTATCTATTCTGGCCTTGATACTGGTTGTTGCCCTAATTTCTGTTAGGGCATACTATCTCGCTATCGCCCTTGTTATCGGAACTCTTATAATGGGGCACCGCGAGATATGGTCTATATTGAGAACAAAGAAACTGCCGCCGATAGATGAAAGGATAAGGGAAAATACCGGTAAATCAATCAGAAATGGATTTATCTTCTTCGCGCTGGTATCAGCATTCTTGATGCTGTTTTTCAGTTTGAATCTAAACACCAACCCGGAAACGGTGCATGTTCTCGGGGGCGTGTTTATATCTTCCGGGATGGCATATCTGATATCCTACCTTTTCTACGACCGTGCCGAACCCAGGTTGAGCGAAAGGGGGTTAAAAATGATGAAGGTATTTTTAATAGTGACCGGTATAGCACTGGCGGTATTCATTCTCAGCGCCTTTCTGCACAACGCAATCAGCGGTCTCTTTGACATTGAGGAACCCGTGTTTTTCTTCATAGCCGTTTTCATAGCCCCTCTGGCGTTCGCAGTGGGACTTGTTGGCAGTCTGGTCATTTTCATTCGGGGGTTGTTGAGTTAGTCTTTGGCCATATTCGGGTATCCTCCCTTAATTCTGCAGGGCAAAATAAACATGAGAAACAATATAAAAGAATACCGTCTCAGACAGAATATTACCCAGGAAAAACTAGCTGAGATGGTGGGAGTCAGGCGGGAAACAATTATTTTCCTGGAGCAGGGGAAGTATAACCCCTCGCTCAAGCTGGCCCATAATGTGGTTAAAGCCTTGAATGCGCAGATAGATGAGATATTCATTTTTGATGACTAGTCCCTTACTACGTGGTGAACAGGTAAATATGGTAGAATCGTAGCAAAGTCCAGCCGTTTGAAGGTATCTCTTTTAGGAGGAGTAACTCAATATGACGTCACCCGACAAAGATATGGGTGTTACCAGGTGCGAAGGGACGGAATTTCGCTGGGGAGAACGGACATATGTTATGGGTATTATCAACCTTTCGCCGGACTCGTTTTCCGGTGATGGTATTACCGGAGTTGAAGCCGCGGTAGCCCAGGCCAGTTACTTTGCCAGTGTGGGTGCTGATATCCTGGATGTCGGCGGTGAGTCCACCCGTCCCCGTTCGGCTCCGGTATCCGTCAGCGAGGAAATCAGGCGGGTTATCCCGGTCATAGAGAGGATTGCTGTCGAGGTCTCGCTTCCACTGAGCGTGGACACCTACAAGCTTGAGGTAGCAGAGCAGGCACTGGAAGCCGGGGCGGTAATAATAAACGACCAGTGGGGTCTGAAACAGGCCCCCCGCCTGGCGGAACTGGCGGCGGTAAAAGGCGTTCCCCTTATCCTGATGAGTAACCAGCGGGACAAAGGCGGTTATGATGCCGGTACCCAGCGCGATACCGCCTACTATGATGATGTGATGGCTGAAGTTATCTCATCATTAAAGAAAAGCCTGGAGCAAGCACTGGAG
>CP070645.1:975172-979090 GCA_020354275.1 Dehalococcoidales bacterium | reverse complement strand
CTGGTTGACAATATCCTGGCACTGGATGCCGGTGCTATTACCTCCAGCCTGTCTCTGGCAGACCAGCAGAAGATACAGGCTATCCTGTTAACCCATCAACACTATGACCATATCCGGGATATCCCGACGGTTGCCATGAACCTTTACCTGGCTGTTGCCAGCACCGGTATTTAAGCCACCACCGCCGTATATGAAGCCATTGGTACTCACCTGCTTAATGGTGACCTTTATTCCGATTTCTTCCATCGTCCCGAGGAAGAGCCGACCCTCCGATTTATACCTGTTGAACCCGGCAAGTCAGTGCGTATAGGTAATTATAGCGTCATGGCAGTTCCGGTGGTTCATTCTGTCCCGACCATCGGTTTCCAGATAACCTCCGATGACGGCAAGTCCCTGTTCTACACCGGGGATACCGGGCCAGGACTGTCAGAATGCTGGGAAATGGTGTCACCCCAGCTGCTCATCATCGAGGTCACCGCCTCGGACTACTATCAGGATTTCGGGGGTAAGTCGAACCATCTTACCCCCGGTCTGTTAAAAGAAGAACTGATGTCTTTCCGTAAAATCAGGGGTTATATACCGCAGGTAGTTACCGTGCATATGAGCCCGGAGCTGGAAGTGGAGATCAGGGATGAAATAACCGCCGTGGCCAAAGACCTGGCCGTTCCCATAACCATCGCTTACGAGAATTTAGAACTTAATTTGTAGCACCCTTTGTTCTGCTGGTTGTTGTTATTTCTGGCGCTAAGGGAGGAGATTTTGCCCGTAGAGCTCAAGTTCGTTGTTGACACCAATGTCGGCAAGCTGGCCAGGTGGCTAAGGATGGTGGGGTATGACACACTGTTCTTTGACGGCAGCGATGATTCAAAGCTGGTGGCTACCGCCTTATCCGAAGGCCGCGTGATACTGACCAGGGATACCCAGATTATAAAAAGGCGGGTGGTAACCATCGGCAGGCTTAAGGTAGTGCTGATTAGTAGTGATAAACCGGAGGAGCAGATGCGCCAGGTAATCGAGACGCTGAAGCTGGACTGCCGGAGCGGTTTATTCACCATCTGCCTGGAGTGCAACCAGCCCCTGGTGGAGAAGAGCCCACAGGAGGTAAAGAAGTTGGTTCCCCCCTATGTTTTCCAAACCCAGCAGAGTTACTGCCAGTGCCCGGCCTGCCGGCGTGTCTACTGGCGGGGGACACACTGGGAAGCAATGAATAAAAAGATGGCAAGGCTGTTATCGGGTTGACCGTGCTCAGGGATATTGCTACACTTCAAGCAGGTATGTTGCCATGAAAATAGTCACCGCCGAACAGATGAGACAGATAGATGAGGAGTGCGGCAAAATCGGCCTGCCCACGCACTTTCTCATGGAGAACGCCGGCCGGGCCGTGGCCGAAGAGGTGAGCCGTATCCTTGATGACGTTGGGCAGCAACGGGTTCTACTACTGATTGGGCCCGGTAACAACGGCGGGGACGGCCTGGTAGCGGCCCGTTATCTCCATGACTGGGGAGCCAATGTGGCCGTCTACCTTCTCAGCCAGAGACCGGAAGATGATGCTAACCTGGAGCTTGTCCGGCAGCGTGATATTATGTGCATCGACGCAACCGGTGATGATAACCTGAGGGCGCTCAGCGAGTATTTGTCATCGGCCACGGCGGTTATTGATGCCCTGTTCGGCACGGGAAAAAGCCGCCCGCTGGATGATAACGTTATACAGGTGCTGGGCGAGGTCAGTCAGGTTAAAGAGGTACGCCCGGAAATGAAAATCATTGCCCTAGATTTACCTTCGGGGCTTGATGCCGACAGCGGTGCTGCCGAACCGGCCTGCCTTCATGCCGATAACACTATAACCCTGGGCTTCCCCAAGGTAGGACTGTTTAATTCACCAGCGATAGAAAGGGCTGGTAAACTAACCGTAGTTGATATCGGTATCCCCTCGCAGCTGGCGGAGAAAATACCCGTCGAGATGATTACCGCCCGCTGGGTAAGGTCCTTACTGCCAGAACGCCCGCTCTGGGCCAATAAAGGCAGCTTCGGGAAGGTCCTCGTTATTGCCGGTTCGCTGAACTATATAGGTGCTGCCTACCTGGCCTGCAGCGGTGCGGTACGGGTGGGAGCCGGGCTGGTAACGCTGGCCACGGCGACCAGCCTGCAACCGGTCCTGGCGGCGAAGCTCAATGAGGTCACCTATTTACCCCTGCCCGAATCACCGGCCGGTATTATCTCCCCCCAGGCAGTACGGCAAATCAGCCGTGAAATCGGCAACTACGATGTCCTTTTGATGGGTTGCGGTCTGGGACAGCACCAGTCAGTAGTGAGGCTAGTCCGTTCGGTACTTTTCCGGTTGAAGCCACCACTCCCTATGGTACTCGATGCCGATGTCCTCAACATCCTGGCCGGGACTCCGCACTGGTGGCAGCAATTCCCCGGTGATGCTATACTTACCCCACACCCCGGTGAGATGGCCAGACTGGCCGGAGTTCTTGTAGATGAGGTGCAGTCCGACCGGCTCGGTATAGCCAAAAGGATTGCCCTGGAGTGGAACAAGACGGTGGTACTCAAGGGTGCCTATACCGCTGTCGTCAGTCCGGACGGTCAGTCCAGGATAAGCCCGGTGGCCAACAGTGGACTGGCATCAGCCGGGACCGGTGACGTACTGGCCGGGGTTATCGCCGGACTGGTCGCCCAGGGCTTGCCCCTGTCCAGTGCGGCTGCCTGTGGTGTATACTTGCATGGTAGGGCTGGAGATGTGGTCAGGGACCAGATCGGAGACGCCGGCATGACGGCCACTGACCTGCTGCCGGTTTTACCACAGGTTATCCGGCAGATAAAAGAAGATGTTTAAAATGGCGGTATATAGCTGGTATTGGTGAGCATATAATTGTGGAGGTAGGCCATGTTACTGGCAATAGATATCGGTAATACCAACATTACCTTTGGTATCTTTGAAAACGACCAGCTCCGGGTTACCTGGCGGGTGGCGACAAATGTTGACCAGATGCCGGACGAATACGGTATCCTCCTGTCTAACCTGCTGCGTCATCACGGTATGGGGGCAACGGATATCAACGAAATAGCTATTTGCAGCACCGTCTCCCCCCTGACGCCGACTTTCCTCGAACTATGCCAGAAATACTTCAATATTACACCGTTCGTCGTTGGCGCTGGTGTTAAAACAGGGGTGAGTATCCACATGGACAACCCGAGAGAGGTGGGACCTGACCGCATCGCCAATGCCGCTGCCGCCCATCACCTTTATAGCGGCCCGACGATTATAGTCGATGTAGGTACCGCCACCACCTTTGACGTGATATCCAAAGACGGGGCTTTCATGGGGGGTGCCATCGCCACCGGTATCAATACTGCCGCCGAAGCCCTTTTCCGGAGGACGGCAGCCCTTCCCAGGGTAGAGCTGGTCGCCCCGAAACGAGCCATCGGCACCAACACTATCACCGCCATGCAATCAGGGATCATATTCGGTTTTGTAGGCCTTATTGAGGGTATGGTAAACCGCATGTGGAAGGAACTCGGTGAGAAACCTACCGTGGTAGCCACCGGGGGTTATGCCCATCTTATGGCCAAAGAAACAACCATGATAGATACATTGGAACCTAACATAACGTTAATAGGGCTAAGACTGATCTACCTGATGAATAATTCCTAGCCGGTAAGGAGAGGAAAATGGTAACTGGTAAGACCGTAGTATTGGGGATAACCGGGGGTATTGCTGCCTATAAAGCAGCCGATTTATCAAGCAAGCTGGTTCAGGCCGGGGTTGAGGTCAGGGTAGTCATGACCAAATCGGCTACCGAATTTATTACTCCGCTGACCTTCCGCAGCCTTACCAACCGCCCGGTGGTGACCGACATGTTTGAGCTTGCTTCCGAGTTCAGTCTGGAGCATATCGGCCTGGCTGAAGCGGCT
>CP070645.1:971117-975072 GCA_020354275.1 Dehalococcoidales bacterium | reverse complement strand
TCCAGGAATCTCAGCCGCCATGCGGTCAGCGCTTCCTGCGTTACCAGGATATCCGGCTGGCCAGTATCGGGGCCCTCAAATGGCGTGGCAACCTCCCTGTGGATAATATTCCCCGGAGCTACTGGCAGGGTCTCTTCAGCGAGGCCAGAGACGGTATCGACCGGTGGATGGTAAGTAAACCACCAAACAATAACCTGGCAAACCGGATACACGAGGCGCTGGGCCGTAATACCCCCTACAAACTTGATATAGTGGATGCTTTTTTAAATCAACCGCCATCCCCTGCTGCCTACGACTGGCTGCTTAACAAGGCCAACGAATTAGCAATCACCCCCCATGCAGTCTGCAGAGACAGGTAACTCAGGTTCCCGATAACGAGTTACGCCGTATGTACCATCGCTTTCACCTGTCCCGGGTAATGTGTCAATCTGAAATGTTCATGCCTGGGAAGGATTTAATAACACTATTATAATTGCACCTCCGTTGTAGTAATGAGATAGTAAACGTAGCCTATTGCTAAACCCACTATAAAGATAATGTGCCAGCCGTGAAATAACCACTGCCAAAAATCGGTGTATATCCTGTTTGGTTCACTATTATCAACTCTCATGCCTGGAATTCCTGCAGGTGATAACTTTTGTTACTATAGTCCTATGGCAACCTCAATAGTACAAATTTAGGCACTATTCCAGGGGCACTTGACAAGTCCGTGCTTACGTGCCTATAATTGTTAAAGTTAATTGCTTCACACCCTTTCCTAAAAATCCCAGCGGAGAATCATCTTTTATATTTCCTTAATTATTGACTCGGTTTCCCTTTATGTCAAAGTATATCTTTGTTACAGGTGGTGTTGTTAGTTCAGTTGGTAAAGGCATTACTGTCGGTTCAATAGGCACCATCCTGAAAAGTCGCCAGATTACCGTGTCGGTACAGAAGCTAGACCCGTATCTCAATGTCGATCCCGGAACAATGTCCCCATATCAGCACGGCGAGGTATTTGTCACCGAGGATGGCGCCGAAACCGACCTTGATCTGGGCAACTACGAGCGTTTTATTGACATCAATCTAACCATGGAATCTAACGTTACTTCAGGCCAGATTTACAGCGCCGTTATCGCCAAAGAAAGGCGGGGCGACTTCCTGGGAGGAACTATCCAGGTGGTACCTCATGTTACCACCGAGATTAAACAGCAGTTCCACAAACTGGCCCAGAAATCACAGGCCGATGTGGTTATTATTGAGGTAGGTGGAACCGTGGGCGATATCGAGGGGCAGCCTTTCCTGGAGGCCATCCGACAGATGAGGAATGATGTCGGGCGGGAAAATGTACTGTATATCCATGTCACCCTCCTCCCCTACCTGGCCACTACCCAGGAACTGAAGACCAAACCCACCCAGCACAGCGTTAACGAGCTGCGGCGTATCGGTATCCAGCCGGATGTCATCATCTGCCGCAGCGACCACCCCATCCCGGAAGGAATAAGAGAGAAAATATCTTTGTTCTGTGACGTTGAAAAGCAGGCAGTTATTCCCCTGCCCACCATACCCACCATCTACGAGGTACCGCTGGTTCTGGAAGATGAAGGCCTGGGACAGCTGATCGTAGATGAGCTCAATCTTGAAGCTCAACCTGCCGACTTAAGCCACTGGGAAAAACTGGTGGCTGCCCTCAAAGAACCCCATGAGTCGGTGAATATCGCCCTGGTCGGTAAATATGTGGAGCTGAAAGACGCCTATTACTCGGTGCGTGAAGCGCTTTACCATGCCGCCATATACCACAACAGGGACATAAACCTCAGCTGGATTTCATCTGAAGCCCTGGCAGAAGAAGGCGTTGACCAGCTGCTACGCTCAGCACAGGGTATCATCATCCCCGGAGGCTTCGGTGTCAGAGGCATAGAGGGAATGGTCAAGGCGGCCAGTTATGCACGCAATAACAAAATCCCTTATCTGGGACTGTGCCTGGGCATGCAGGTTATGGTAATCGATTTTGCCCGCCATGTCTTCAACTCAAGCGAGCCGAACTCCACCGAGTTTAATGCCCCCACACCCTACCCGGTTATTGACCTCCTACCCGGACAGAAGGACCTGCCGGATATGGGCGGTACCATGCGTCTGGGCAATTACCCGTGCAAGCTGGTGGCAGGGACCCGTGCCGGTAATGCCTATCGACAAGACCTGGTCTACGAACGCCACAGACACCGTTACGAATTTAATAACCAGTTCCGCGATGGCCTGCAGGAGGCAGGCATGGTTTATAGTGGGCTATCTCCAGATGACAACCTGGTGGAGCTGTGTGAACTGAAAGACCACCCCTGGATGGTAAGCTGCCAGTTCCACCCCGAATTCCGCTCCCGCCCCAGCAACCCGCACCCGTTGTTCCGTGATTTTATAGGTGTGGCCAAAGATGTACTGCGGGAAGGGGCCCAACCATCGTTACCACTAAATACCTGAACAGGTAGTTGTAATAACTATAAACAGCGAGAAGACTGATGCGTATTTTTCTGGATACAGCCAATATCGAAGAAATCAAACGGGCAGCCCGCTTGGGTGTGGTCAGCGGAGTCACCACCAATCCCAGCCTGGTATCGAAGGAGGGGACAGCTGATTACGAAGCCATTATCAAAGAAATCTGCTCAATTATCCCCGGGCCAATCTCAACCGAGGTGCTGGTCGAAGGGGTGGAACCAATGATTGAGCAGGCACGGCAGATTGCCACCTGGGCACCCAATGTTGTTATTAAGATTCCCGCCGGTACCGACGGGCTGGAGGTAACCTCTGTCCTAGCCAAAGAGGGCATAAAGGTGAACTTTACCCTCTGCTTTTCGCTTAACCAGTCCCTTCTGGGAGCCCTGGCCGGGGCCAGCTATGTCAGCCCCTTTATTGGCCGGCTGGACGATGCCGGACACAACGGGATGGACCTGCTGGAGGACATCGTTGAGGTATTTGACCACTACCAGCTTGACACCGAGGTGATTGCCGCTAGCATCCGCCACCCCCAGCATTGCCTGACTGCCGCAAGGATAGGGGCGCATATCGCCACCGTGCCCTACAACGTACTGATGCAGATGATTCGTCACCCTCTTACCGATATCGGCATAAGCCGCTTCATGTCTGATTGGAAGCAGGCTTCAAAATAGCAGCCTGATGAAATAATAAACTGAATAACTAACTTCACCGAGACTGATCCAAGCTGTTCCCCGGAAAAGGGCAACGGGTAAGTAGGAGCGGTTAGCCAGTGAAGGCTGGAGAGCGAGATCAAAATGGATATTAGTCAATTAGAAAACAAGACCCGGGATGAGCTGGTTGAGATGGCCGGTGAGATGGGTGTCACCAACTATTCCAACCTTAAAAAACAGGATATTATCATGCGGCTGCTTCAGGCCTATACCGAACAGGAAGGTAACACCTTCTGCAAAGGCATACTGGAGACGATGAGCGATGGCTATGGTTTCCTGAGGAACGGCTCTCTATTGCCCAGCTCAACCGATATCTATGTCTCCCAGTCACAGATCCGGCGTTTCGGTCTGCGTAACGGTGATATGGTCGCCGGCCAGGGCCGGCCGGCCCGGGCGGGAGAGAAGTATTTCAGCCTTTTACGCATCGAGGCAGTCAACGGGCTGAATCCCGAGCTGGCTAAAGCCCGGCCCCACTTCGGGGCGCTGACACCTACCTTCCCCGATAAATTAATAGACCTGGAAACCCCGGACAACAACCTGTCAGCCCGCCTGGTCACCCTTATTGCTCCCATCGGGCGCGGGCAAAGGGGGCTGATTGTTTCGCCACCCAAAGCCGGGAAAACGATGCTGCTTAAATCCATCGCCAACTGTGCCTCAGCCAACTATAACGATATTCACCTTATGGTATGCCTTATCGGGGAACGTCCCGAAGAGGTCACCGACATGAAGCGCTCCGTAAGGGGTGACGTGATAAGCGCCACCTTTGATGAACCGGT
>CP070645.1:966092-971017 GCA_020354275.1 Dehalococcoidales bacterium | reverse complement strand
ATTAAAATTTGTCGCCAGTTCGGATTACCCCTGTTTTCCTTTATCCTCCCCCATCACATTGTATGTGGGGGGCCACTCGGGGGTTTCGCAACAAACGCGCCCCTCAAGTTAAAGAACAATCCCACAACAAGCTAAAGCAAATTCATTCTGCACATCGTAAAAATCCCCGGCATCTTGTATTACATTATATTGAAGCCAGTAAACTGATATAATTAATTACCTGCTCGGTTGCCTAATAAGGAATCCCGATCACACAGGCTCATCCCAATTAAAATAATCACAGAGGAGCTGATATGTCTCTGGCTACCTTCTCAAGAAACCGGATAAGGAAACTGCTGACCAAAGAGAGCAGCATGGTGCTGGAAAGCAGGATTCCTGCCTACGAGAGCCTGGAGAAGGAGTTTCAGGGTATCAATGAGTTTGGCCTATATCTTCATATCCCCTTCTGCCGGCAGATATGCCCCTACTGCCCGTACAACAAGGAGATCTATCAACCTGAGGCAGTAGAAATGTATACCAGGGCTGTTATTAAGGAAATCGACTTCTACTCCGGTCTTTTTGCCGGTAAGCCGGTAACTTCTTTTAATATCGGCGGCGGAACACCGACTACGATGCTTGGCAGCGGACTGGGCGATATTCTGGAGCATATATTCAAAAGCTTTAATATGCAGTGTGAGACACACATGGAGAGTCATCCCAATGATTTGACCCCGGATAACCTCAACACCATCAGGTCGCTTAACATCGAACACATAAGTACCGGTATAGAAGCTCTACAGGACAAATATCTCAGAATTCTCAAACGGCCGTACGACAAAGAGGGGATTAAGGCGGCAATAGAAAGGACTGTCAATAAAGGATTCAAGTGTTTCAACGTGGACTTTATTTTTGCCCTGCCCGGCCAGACTTATGCCGAACTGGAGCAGGCGGGTTATGAGCTGGCCGGGATGGCTACCGACCAGGTTGCGGCTTACCCCCTTTTCTACTTTCCGTATACCGAAATGGGAGAGTCTGCCAAGAAGGGCAACTACAACATATCAAATATCTTCAAGAGAAGGAGGATGCTCCGTATCCTGGAGGAGATATTTTATGGCAGGGATTACGAAAGGACATCCGTCTGGGCATTCACCAAAAAGGGAGTCCCGAAGTACTGCTCGGTGACGGTGCCTCTGTATGTCGGCCTCGGTGCCAGCGGCGGGTCTTACCTGAGGAATATTTTTTACATCAACACCTTTAACGTTGCCGAATATATAAAGAGGGTTGAGGATGGGAAAATGCCCATCGCTTTGTCACTGGACCTGTCCGAAAGCATGCAGATGGCATGGTGGCTTTACTGGAGAGTCTACGAGACAAGGTTCAAGAGAAGCGATTTCAGGGAGAGATTCGGCAAGGAATTCGATGAAGTATATGGAAAGTACGTTAAGCTTTTTTCTCTTTTCGGCTACATAAAGAAGGATGACGGGAACGAGGTAATCCTTTCCGACAGGGGTATTTACTGGCTGCATGCCCTTGAAGACCTGTTTTCCCTTGATTACATCAGCAAGCTGTGGGGGACTTCAAAGCAGGAACCCTGGCCGGAGAAGGTTGTTTTGTAGGTTGTACCACAGGTCTGGAATGCCGCCAGTGTGAATTAGAGGGGGATAATGACCCCCTTCTTTTTTATCTCCTCAGTCTTGGCGGTCACTAATGGACTAACGTCGGGATGAAGGTTGAATCAGGGTCAAACCCGATGACATGGAACGGTGGCAGAGGCCGTGAAGAACATTTTATCTCATAATTTATCGAAACCGCTTATAATTGGTAGGAAAAGTTATCTTAGTACAGTTGACATTTACGCTCCAGCTCAATACGCTTGTTCTGGTGGTGCCAGACAATAGTTGTTGGATAGTGGGGTTGTACTAATGCTATGGAGGTGAAGTTGGATGATGAAAACTGTTTCTTTCCGTACTTTGGCAGTAATGTTTCTTGTTCTATTACTACTATCTTTTGGCACGGTAGCCGTATATGCCGATGGTATAAGCAGCCGGGATATTGCCACACAGAGAGATTTTCACCTGCACTCACTCCTGCAGTTGACCAATGACTGGCCAGCAGAGGAATGCTGGTATCCCGGGCCAGGTGACCCTCCTAACGAGCAGGACAATCCTCAAATAGCATCTACATCGATTACGGGTAACCTCTTTACCTTCACCCACCCCGGAACACCCGACTCAGGGTGCATCGTTGAGTGGTATTATTCCAATACGGCAACAGCGGATACCTTCGGGAAAATTTCCGGCTCATTTGTGATCGACAAGAGCGGGGAATTTCTGGCCGGATACGGTTATCTTACGGGTACCATCTCGATATCGTTTGACGGCCGGTCGCAATATGTGCTCCATATTAATGAGAACGAACCAGACCATTATAATTTCCGCGGTTCCTTCAGAATAACCGGTGGCACCGGGTTCTACGAAGGACTGAGGGGTGCCGGGACTATAAGCGGTACCTTCCACGATCATTCCTGGGGGTATGGCTGGGGAAACCAGCAAACCTGGTTTGACTTTGTGCTTATGGGCAGGGCTAATTTTCCAAATTCGTAAGATTTCAAAGTGAATGCAAACTGAACGGGGATAGCAGGCGAGGGGGAAGGGTAGTTAGTACCAGCCCAGTGTCCCTTCTTTCTTCGACCTGTCTATCCCCCACTTCAATATCCGGTACCCTACCGGCAGGAGCACAACGGCGAATAGCGAGCCTTTCAAGAAATCCATCATTATCTCGGGGTCCGAGAGTGAGGGATTGGTCAGCATGGCCAGACGGCAGAGGTGATAGACCCAGGTCTGCGGGAGGAACCACGATATCGTTGATACTCCGGGGAAGAATATCGTGTCGAGGAAGATGACGGGGAACGATACTCCCGACAGCAGGTTCTGGAGGACATTTATCGCCCAGGTAATGGGGTCTGTGGACTTGGTCACTATCCTAATACCGGTGGAAATCATGGCCAGGCTTACCATGATGACCGCCGAGATGGTAAAGGCGGCGATGGCGGCAGGTATGTTGACACTCAATTTAGCACCGAATACGTAGATGCCAATTATCAGGTACGGTATAAAGGTAAAAACGGAAAAGATATATGTCCACAACACGTTACCGATAACGAAGACCGGCATCTTTATGCCCGTCATCAGGACGGTCTCCAGAGTCCAGGGATTGAGCTCCCGGGACACCCCCTGCACCAGGGGCATTATCAGGT
Source organism: Dehalococcoidales bacterium (assembly GCA_020354275.1). Classification (GTDB taxonomy): domain Bacteria; phylum Chloroflexota; class Dehalococcoidia; order Dehalococcoidales; family UBA2162. The sequence continues at coordinate 967,782 of CP070645.1, read as the reverse complement.
TGCTGATGGCTATGCCGGCGATGAGAAAAGAGATATAGTCGCTATCATACATTTCCTTGACCGGTTTCTGCACATAGGTGGCACCGATACCCCAGGAGAAGACACCGATAAGGATATTGATCAGCTGGGTGTACATGGCCGTCTTATAGGTTGTCCAGGTCTGGAAGTCCCTCTTGGTGAAGGCGATAATCTGTTTTAACTCTATCGGCATCTCCATCGGCTACCGTCCTCCGGGAGCACGAGGTCTGCCGCTTTCCCCGGCATCGCGTCCGGTCATGGCTATGAAAACCTCTTCCAGGGTGGGTTCCTTGGTGGTGATACCCCCTATCCTGAGCCCGTTTTTCACGATCAGTTCCAGGATACCGGACAGGTCCGCGTCCTTGTTTACCCTTATCGAGACCTGATTGAAGCCACCTTCAGAGTCATATCCGGGGGTAATGCTGTTTACGCCGGGTAGCTTCTCCAGTCCGGTCAACACCACCCCCGCCGGTGCCCGGCCGGTGGTGTTGACGAAAGTAATGTTAAAGACCTTTTCTTCCAGCAGCATGTGCTGGATATTGGCGGGTGTGTCGCAGGCTATAATCTTCCCCCGGTTGAGGATGGCAATACGGTCACAGATATCCTGGGCCTCATGCAGATTGTGTGTGCTTATAAGGATTGTCTTCCCCTCTTCACGGGCCAGTTTGTCGCAGAGCAGGCTGCGGAATTCGGCCGATGAGGTGGGGTCCAGGCCCACCGTCGGCTCATCGAAGAGCAACGTCGGCGTATTGCGCAGCAGGGCACGGCAGATCAGGAGCTTGCGCTGCATCCCCGTTGAATAACGCTGGTAGCCATCATCGGCCCGTTCCTTCAGGCCGGTGAAGTCCAGGAGGTAGTCAATCCTCTCTTCCGCCTCCTTCTCCTTCACACCGTAGAGAAGGGAGTAGAACTTCAGGTTCTGCCTTCCGGTCAGCCGCCAGTTGAAACCCCGGCTCTCGGGCAGAACAGCCTGGAGGTTCTTGATAACCTCCCCCGGTTCCTTCTTGACATCATGGCCGTTTACGTAGGCTTCGCCCTCGTCATGGATAACCAGGGTGCAGAGAATCTTGATAAATGTAGTCTTGCCGGCACCGTTCGGCCCCAGAAGGCCAAAGATCTCTCCCGGTCTTATTTGAAGGTCAATACCCCGGAGAGCCTCGATGAAGGGGCCTTTTGCCCGTTTTAGAGTGCTGAATATGCCGCCGAACGAAGCAATGCCCCGGCCGGTACCGAAAGCGCCACGACCGCCACCCCCTGTCCTTCTGCCGGTGGTGGGGTATCTTTTAACCAGCCCGATAGTCTCTATGGCATACTTACCGGTCACCATTCCTTGGTGTGTCCTTCAAAGTGCAGGCAATATTTTTATTTACATATATTAGACCCGTCCCTGAACTAAGATTCCCATAGTTAAGGTCGGATATCAAAAACTCTGTCTGTAGATAATGCTTACCAGTGGGTGTTCTCTTTCTTTACGGGCTTGACCCGCAACCTTTTTACATTACACCAATTTCGATTTAATATCTTCTACGATTTTATCAATAACCTGCTCCCGTTCCGTAGACGTATCATAAATCGTAAAGCCGTATTTCACTAAATGATCAGTCATAGATCGGTTGTACAGAATGGCTTCTTGACTAATCTCTCTTAGTTCATCATCATCAGAATAATATGT
>CP070645.1:960589-965992 GCA_020354275.1 Dehalococcoidales bacterium | reverse complement strand
GCGCTGCGCAGGCCATAACTGAGGGTGCATTACTGGGTACTTATGCCTTTCGTCGTCATATAACCAAGGCAGATGATGATGGCCAGATAAAGCAACTTACCATAGTTACCGCTGATGGCTCGAAAATGGCTGCTATGGAGGAAGGCTGCCGTAAGGGCAGGATTCTTGCCGAGGCCACCAATATAGCCCGTGACATGGTCAATGAGCCGGGTAACTACATGACGCCTCAGGATATGGCTGAAAAGGCTACCAAACTGGCCGAAACCTACGGGCTGTCTATTGAAGTTCTTGAGCTTGAGCAGATAAAGGAGCTGGGCATGGGGGCTTTTCTGGGTGTAGCTCAGGGAAGCCAGCAGCCACCCAGGTTTATCGTGCTACGTTACCAGGGGGGTGCACCGGATAAAACAGACCTGGCCTTGGTGGGTAAGGGAATAACCTTCGATTCCGGGGGCATATCGATAAAGCCGGGCGAGGGGATGGACGATATGAAGGGGGATATGGCGGGTGGGGCTGCTGTTATAGCGGCGTTAAGCGCCATTGCCCAGTTCAAACCGGCCATCAATGTGATGGCTATCGTGGCGGCAACGGAGAACCTCCCCAGCGGCAGCGCATTGAAGCCGGGCGATATCCTTACCCAGATGAATGGCAAGACTATAGAGGTGGCCAATACCGATGCCGAGGGAAGACTTACCCTGGCCGATGCTTTGGGCTATGCCCGTCAGGCCGACGCTAAGGTAATTATCGATGTTGCCACTCTCACCGGGGCCTGCCGGGTAGCTTTGGGTGATATTTGCACTGGCGCCTTTGGCAATGACCAGGAGCTGGTGGACAAGGTAATTAATGCCGGTAAAGAAGCCGGAGACCTCATCTGGCAAATGCCGATGTATGATGAATATAAGGAGCAGAATAAGAGCACGGTGGCTGATATAAAGAACACCGGGGGCCGTTATGCCGGTGCCATCACCGCAGCTCAATTCCTGGCTGAGTTTGCCGACGCTACTCCCTGGGTTCATCTGGACATTGCCGGTCCCAGTATGATTGACAAGGGCAGGGCTTACCTGGCCAAGGGGGCTACCGGGGTACCGGTACGTACCCTGGTAAACCTAGCCCTTTCCATGGCCGAACCGAAATGAAGGAGGTTTTTCAGAGTGAAGGTTAAGTGGTTGGGACCTTCAGCTTTCAAGATTACTTCGGATACCGGAACCAGTATAATCACCGATCCCTATTCCGCCTACAGCGGCTTGAGTTACGGTGAAATCAAGGAATCAGCCGATTTTGTCACCATCAGCCATGAGCATGGTGACCATAACAATGCAGCGGCAGTCCAGGGTAACCCGGAGGTTGTGAAAGAAGCCGCCCCGGTAGAGAAAAAAGGGATAAAATTAAACGGTGTCTCCACCTACCATGACGATGCCGGTGGCAGCAAGCGCGGTGGTAATATTATATTCTGCTTTGAAATGGATGGCATCAGGGTCTGTCATCTTGGCGACCTGGGTCATCCGCTGGGCGATAAAGAAGCTACCCAGATTGGTGCAGTAGACGTGGTTCTGACACCGGTGGGGGGATTTTTCACAATTGATGCCGAGACGGCTACCGGCGTTTGTAACCAGTTAGCGCCGAAGGTCATAATACCCATGCATTTTAAGAACGATAAGTGTGCTTTCCCGATATCGGCGGTAGATGATTTCCTGGAGGGGAAAACAGGGGTTAGTAAGCAGGGCTCAAGCGAGGTGGAGCTCAAGAAGGAGAACCTTCCGGCTACCACTCAGATTATAGTCCTGGAACCGTCGCTATAAAGGATGGTAAACCCGGAACCCCCGGGTCTATTCAGTGCTTTATAATAGATTTTCAGAGGGAAGGTGGCAGATTGGCTGGAGGAGTAGGGATTGATATTTGATGCTTCTGAGTTTGTTTTCAAACCACCAGTAGCAGTATCGCGGGCACGGCGTATTTTAATTAAGCCGAGTGCCTGCTATGAGGAGCCGTATCCGGTATCTACCGGCCGGGAGATCTTATCAACAATAATAAGGGGTATCAGGCAGGTCAGCGATGCTGATATTCTAATACTTGAAGGTACTCCTGGCGGGGATTCGATTTATCCAATATATCAGGCTTTGGGCTATGATTTCCCCCGTATTCTGCTGCTGGACGTAAAGGATTGTATCTGGGTAGAGGTAGATAATCCTCTGCCTAAACCCCTGGCCGTGCCCACTTTCTGGGTACCGAATGTTATCCTGTCCAGCGATTATTTAATCACTGTTGCCCCGTTAAAAATTTTCCAGGGGAGGGGGCATCTCAGTATTATGAACATGCTGACCCTGCTACCAGGTAGTAAATATGGCAGCGATGAAACAGGCGGTTGGAGGGGTCTGTACAGTCTCGGGATAAACAGGGTAATTACTGACCTCTATTTTACCCTGCCCTTTGACCTTGGGATTGTAGAAGGCCGCCAGAAATTTGTCGGTTCCAATAGCCTCGTTCGTGGGGAGTCTGAAGATTATGGTAAAGTTTTTGTTGGCGAACCCTACGAGGTAGATTATGAGGTTTCCCGTACGCTGGATATCAAGACCGATTATCTCGACCTGATCAGGGAAGCCAGGGCAGGATGGGAGATTTAAGACTACCTTACCGGGCTCAGTAGCCTATTTTAAAATCAGAATAACTGCCGGTGTGTCCTGACCAGTCGGTAATGACCTCTTCTACCCGGGCGGCCGGTGGCCCGACCTTGAGGTGTTCAACCAGTTGCTCCAGCTTATCTCTTTCCCCTTCGGCGTGAACCTCTACTGTTTTCCGGTCAGACATATTGCGTGCATAGCCGGTTAAGCCGAGTTCCCTGGCATGTCTCACGGTAAAGCCTCGGAAGTAAACACCCTGAACACGGCCGGATACTGTTATCTTGACTGAGGCCAGTTCACTCATCACCTTGCCTCCGGATAAGCCTTATAAGCGGGCCAAAGCGGTGTCTGTGTAACCTGTCCAGGCCATGCCGGTGAGCCTGGTTTTTAGCTTCGTCAAGCTGCTCTTTATTCACCGGTCGTGATATCACCGGTATACTGTAGTTCTCTCTATCCAGCCTGTCCATACCATAATGATGGGCCAGATTGATGGCTTCATTAAACTCATCCCTGTTTAGCGGTCTTAACAGCAGTGGTATTCCAAAAGCCAGGTGGCAGGGGCGGTACTGGGCCATGATATTGAGGTAGGTATGTGGGGATATCTCACGGGCGAGGAAGCGTACTATCTCCCCGGTTCCGGCCAACCGGTGGGGTAGCACCAGGTGCCGTACCAGGAGACCGTGCCGGGCTATACCGTCCTCGTCAATCTGGAGGTCGCCTACCTGGCGGTGCATTTCCTTTACGGCTGTTCTGTTGATACGGGGGTAGTCTTTAACTCCGGATAGCTCTCTGGCGGTTTTTTTGTCGGAGTACTTCATATCGGGCATATATATGTCAATAATCCCGTCGAGCAGTCTAAGGGTTTCCAGAGAATCGTAACCGCCCGAGTTATATACCAGCGGGATATCCAGTCCCCGGCTTGCTGCCAGTTCCAGGGCGTCGAGGATGTAAGGCACCACGTGCGTGGGGCTGACCAGATTAATATTGTGGCATTTCGCGGCCTGGAGGTAGAGCATTATCCCGGCCAGCTCTTCTCTGTCCGCCTCGGTGCCTTCGCCAATCTGGCTGATGGTATAGTTCTGGCAGAAAACGCAACGTAGATTGCAGTAGGTGAAGAAAATTGTCCCTGAGCCATGGTTGCCTACCAGAGGTACTTCTTCCCCGAAGTGGGGGCCATAGCTGGAAATGATAACCCGGTCGGCGACGTGGCATTCGCCGCTTTCGCCTGCCAGACGGTTGGCACCACAGCATCGTGGACACAGACAGCACTCATTGAGGATGGCTTTGGCTTTAGCTACCCGTTCGCTTAACTCCCCGGTGTTATAAAGCTGCTGGTAAGCTGCTATCTGGCCTATTCCTCCTTTTCCCTTGGTTCTTTCCTTCCCTTCTTGATTACCTCAACAGTCATCGGAGGAGGCAGGATTTCTGCTGCCGCCGTTTTCTTGGCCGTTTTTTTGGGTTTCTTTGGTTCTCTGTGCCTGAAGTCTCGTTTGCCCATAACGACACCTCAACCGGGTATTTAACTTCGGGGACTTTAACTGAATTTTAGCAAAGAGGAATTACTCTGTAAAGTAAGTGGAGAGTTGCTCCAGGGCTGAACGGGCGGCTTTAGACTCGGCGGCTTTCTTGTTCTTCCCCGAACCTCTACCCAATACCGTTTCACCTAATCTTACTTCTACGGTGAAAGTCCTGTTGTGGTCTGGCCCGGTTATTTCGATTACCTCATAGGTGGGCGACTGTTGTTTTCTGGCCTGGATGAATTCCTGTAGCTCTGATTTATAATCAACGGTTCCGGTGCTTATCAGTTCCTGTAGCTTGGCATCGATTAATCTTAGAATGATATCCCTGGTAATAGTTAGACCTTGATCGAGGAAAATAGCGGCGATTACCGCTTCGAACGCACTGGCTAGGTTGGTTGGTTTATACCGGCCACCGCTGGCCTCTTCACCCTTGCCCAGGTACAGGTAGTTTTCCAGGTCGATGTTTCTGGCCATCCGTACTAAAGTGTCTCTACGGACGATGGCAGCGCGGATTTTGGTCATTTTCCCCTCGGCAAAATGGGGAAAGTCTTGGTATAACTTCTGCGCCACTATCAAGCCCAGGACGGCGTCACCCAGAAATTCGAGCCTTTCGTTTGAGGAGGGGGTAAAACCGGGGCTCTCATTGATGTAGGAGCCGTGTACCAGCGCCTGTTTCAGCAGGGATATGTCTTTGAAATAGACCCCGAGAGTTTGTTGCAGGGTGTCCAGGTCGGCCAAGGCCAGATCTCCTTTGCAGTAACCTGAAACCAGCATAAGTGTTCGGGCAGACTCTGTCAAATGGTTCCCGGTGGTCTATTTAGCCGGATGGGTTGTAGACAATCGTCAGTATAGGTGGTCAATCACCACCGGATTATTCTTGCCTGATATGGTTAGGTTAGATAGGGTAAATAATGTTGTCATTATCATGGAATTTATGTTAGAATTACCGTGGTAATTTAGTGTCTAAGCTCTTGTATTATTTTTAACCGTTAGTAGGACCTGGAGATTATTGTGATTTCTACAGGATCTACTACGCGGTTTTTTTCTACAAAAAATTTGGAAACTAGAATAGGAGAACATGGGATGCAACATTATCTGTCGGATGATCGGGATTATGAGGTTTGGATGCTGTTGAATCAGGCCAGTGAGGCCATGTTCAAAGCCAGGGAGAAGGAGTTAAATGGGAATGGGGTTACTGCTATGGAAGCCACGGCTTTGTTTATAATCCAGGCTATTGGCAACCAGGCAACGCCAGCAGAAATATCACG
>CP070645.1:948064-960489 GCA_020354275.1 Dehalococcoidales bacterium | reverse complement strand
GCACTGATCGAGCCCCTGGATTTATCAAGGGTTTCTCTGATAACCAGCTCAAGTTTCGAATCGGGGAAGGTTATCCTGTCAATATCGGCAGGTTCTTCATCACCGCAGCCGAAAAAGCTGAAGGTAATAACCAGCACCAGAAAAAGGGAGAGCACCCTACCCATTTTGGCAGCCACTTTTCTCACTCCCTCCTCACTACAACATTGATATCGTTCATATCAGCCTGTCCACTACCAGATTCGCTTTCTAGTTTGATACCTTATCCAATATGTTAAACAATCCCGTCCAGTACCTAGAAGAACCTATACAAGTCAGTCAATAAAAGTGCCATCGCTCAATTCTCTTGAACTGGTGGCAATTTTGGCCATGGCTACATCATGGGTAGCGACAATAATGCCTACCTCCTCTTTCTCCACAATCTGCTTAAGCAGGGCGAAGATGGCCTCGCCGGTACTTGAATCCAGCTCCCCGGTAGGCTCGTCGGCCAGAATAAGAACAGGTTGATGCACCAGCGCCCGGGCGATTGCCACCCTCTGCTGCTCTCCCCCGGAAAGCTCGTAAGGCCGGTGGTTCGCCCGGTCACCGAGTCTCACCACGGCAAGACACTCTTCTGTCCGCCTAGCTCTTTCCTTCCTGTTCCAGCCGGCAATCCGCAATGGCAGTTCCACATTTTCAAAGGCTGAAAGCAACGGAAGTAAACCGAAGGATTGAAAAACAAAGCCAATGCTGCGGCGCCGTAGCTGGGTCAGGTCCCATTCGGAAAGCCGTGACAGGTCCTGCCCCTGAATAAGTATATTACCGTTAGTAGGCTGGTCAAGCCCGGCTACCAGATTGAGAAATGTCGTTTTCCCGGCACCAGACCGGCCAGTTATAACCACCAGCTGGCCTGAAAATACCTCCAGGCTCAAGTCATGGACAGCCCTAATCCGTTCTGAACCGAACCCGAACACCCTCTCCAGATTGCTAACCGAAACAAGTGGAGTATCCATTAGTTATCGTCTCCATCACGTCCTTCTTCAGGCCATACAGTAAGATGGTTTTCCGAGAGTAGTACTCTCACCCGTCCCTTTAAATTCAATGTATCGATATACTCCTTGGGAAGCTGTAAGCGCCCGACATCGTCCAGTATGACAAACTCATCGTGGCCTTCTGCTGACACAGCATCCGGCTGATCGGGCTGAGATTTACGGATAGCTTCCAGGCTGGTCCGGCCATCACGGATGGTCACTATTCTGTCCACCTGATATATAATTCGAATATCGTGGGTTACGATAACGATAGTAACCCCGTAGGTTTCATTCAGGGAACGGAATACCTCTAAAATAGTCTCCGCCGTCTGGCTATCGAGCTCGCCGCTGGGTTCGTCCGCCAGGAGCAGCGGAGGATTGTGGGCCAGGGCAACCGCAATGGCCACCCGCTGCTGCTCACCACCGGACAAACGGTCCGGCCGGTAATGCATTCTATGCCCTAATCCTACCGCGTTGAGCATCTCTTCAGTCCGCTGCCGGCGTTTTTTTCGGGACCACCCGAGCAGAATGAGTGGCAGTTCTACATTTTGATATGCCGAAAGGTAGGGAACCAGATTCCTACCTACCTGTTGCCAGACAAAGCCCACATCCTGCCGCCGGTAGCTGACCAGGTCACGGTCTGACATTTTGAGGAGGTTCCTCTCACCGACAATAGCCTTACCAGCCGAAGGAACGTCCAGGCCACCGAGGATGTTGAGCAGAGTGGTCTTACCGCTACCGCTGGCACCGACAATCGCCATCAACTCACCCATCCTCACTTTGAGGTCCAGACCCCGTAACGCCACTACCTCCAGGTCGGCTATTTTATAAATCTTGAATAGGTCTTCACAGACTATATAGTAATTATCGCTTTGGTAGTTAACCATCTATTCCCTCCCGGGAACCCCCTTAATAAACATTTACACATCTCCCATTCTCAAAACCCGGTGGATAGCCACACGCGAGAAAAACAGGATAACCAGGGAAATTGTAAGCAAGAACGCGATAGCCAGAATAATATAGGCAATACCGATGGTGTACCAGTCAATGGCCGCGATAAAGGGTGGCAGTACTCTTTGCCCTTTCTCGGTAAGCTGGAGGAAAGGCATCATGACTGTGCTCAGTTGCAGCCCTATTAGTGTGCCAATACCCATACCGGTAATAATAATAAAAAGCTGTTCAAAACCGACCAGCCCTATTATCTGGCGTAGAGAGAAACCCTGCGTCCTCAGTATGGCAAACTCCAGTTGCCTTCCCTGAGCCGAGAGATAGGAATAGACCACGAACCCCAGCCCGCTGACCAGGATCACACCGAGAAAAGCCACCATTAATATTCCGCCCCAGCCGGCAGCCACCAGAGGATCGGCCTTGGCCCTGTCCAGCATTCCCTGCCGGTCATAAACCTGCCGTGCCTGGTACTTGCCCGAATTCAGAACACTAAGGGCTTCACTCCTCAGCTGCTCATCATCGCTGACCTTGAGCCAGACCTCATTGGGGTAAAAAGACTCGCCCCCGAGCTTCAGGTTTCTGATGTTGGCGGCCCGGTCAAGGTTGGCTATTATAAAGGCGCCTTCACCGGGGTCAAGGGTCGGGAAATAATCAACAACGTCCACAATGATCGCCGGTATAAACTGACCCGGCAAACGGACACTGATAACATCACCGACCTCGACTCCTGCCCGGCTCAGAAAAGAGCGGCTGGTAATAACAGCCAGTGGCCTGGCATCCAGGTTAGGGTATAACCCACGGTAACCAAACGACCAGCTAGAAACCCAGCCAAACCTGCCCGAGGCACCGCCATTATGGACAATCTGCGTATCCACCGTAAAAGTATCATTCGTGGCCGGTATGCCCGTAGCCGACCAGGCAGATGATGCCAGCGAAACCGTTCTCCACTCACTTAAATCCTCGAAGTCTTCAATGATGACCGGCTCAGAAGAAAAAGACCCGTATACGGCCAGGTCATCAAAATTAACTCCCCGGGGAGGCTCCCAGAAACCCGAACCCCTCCTCGTGATATAAATGCTGTGGAGACTGATCGGTGGGGTGGGTATAAAGTATGAATCCTCCTTTACCAGTTTAACCTCAAGGCACTGCCATTCCTCGGAGTCCAGCGAACCCATCTCATAATCCCGATAATAACCCTTGCCGTCCCTGATTTTTACGAAAACAAAAAGATCGGGTTGTGCCATTATGGGCCGTACCCAGAGGCAGATCTTTTCGGTGCCGTCAGGTAACACGATTCCCTGCTCAACAGGCTGGTCTTCGGCCAGCAATCCCATTAGCTCGGGCAGAGTCTTTTCGGAAAAGTCATCCCGGTACCAGGAAACGTCTTCAAAACTATCGGGCTCGACAGCAAATATATTGAAGCCAACCTGGGCAAACTGTGTTCCCAGTTGACCACTCCCGCGGTAGGCAAGGCTGACTTCTTCTACACCGGTTACACCTGAGTATCGATCCCAGAGGGCATCTTTGCCGGTAGTCCAGTCATACAAACCCTCAAGACGCACGTCACTCCCAGTAGCATACATGACCCTTTCATCATAGCTTCGCTCCAGGGTACCCAGAAAGCTGGCAGAAAACATACCCACACTGGCTGCCATTATCAGCAAGAGAACCAGGCGCTGGTAGTGAATGGGGTTTCGCGCCATATATAAGAGACCAAGCATCATCGAAGCATTGGTCACGTATCTACCAAGCTGCGCCGCCAGGCCAATGATTATGGGGAATAACCTCAGAAAAACAATAGCCACAGCTACCATGAGTAGAATCGGCGTTATCAGCAGGAGCGGGTCAATATCAGTCCCCTCAAATATGTGCTCGGTAAGGAACGAACCGCGTTCGCTCATCTCCCAGTATAAGACTCCGCCTATTACCAGCAGAACCAGGTCCAGGTAGAAACGCTGCCAGAAGGGGGCCCTGGGCGGGCGGGCAGCGTGTTGCCTTTGGTGTACCACACCGCGCCGGGCAGCCTGAATGGCCGGCACCAACAGGGCTATTAAACACAACACGGCCGCCCCGGCAGCCAGCACAAAGACCGAGGTTGTCAACCTTACGGGCAACAGTCCGCCCTCACTGAGAGGAATGAAGGGGCCGGTCCTACCCAGTAAACTGAAGATAAAAGCACCCAAAAAGGGACCTGCCGTACCTCCAAAAGCACTTATTATAAGGCCTTCCATAAAATATACATTGAAGATTTGCAGTGTGCTGGCACCCCGGCTCCTCAGCAAAGCTATTTCTGTTGCTTGACGCTCGATCACCATATTGGCAACCGTCACCACGTAATAGAGGATAATGCCCACAATCTGAAACACGAGCAGAAAGAGCGGGATCTGGGTATATAGCAGCTTCTGTTGATAAGAGGATATAACGCTATCAATATTAGTCAATAATGAACTATTCGGTAACTCGGTAATTATCTGTTCCGACATACGCTTGATGCCGGTTTCAATAGCCCCGGCATTCTCAGAATTTATCTTGGCAATATCCACGTAGTAAAACCAGTGATAGGTAGCCGTGGTGAAAGGTATAATGCGGCTTATACCCTCAAAAAGGGTCTGCTCGGGGATGAATAGGGGTGCTGTCAGCGGTCCTTCCCCAGCTACGGTAAACATATCGGTATAGAGAAACCAATATTCCTCTTTAGGGTCAATTGGGTCAATTATGCCGGTGAGCTTAACGGTAATCTGCCGTGGAGGGTTCCCCTGGGTGCTGATGAAAAGTAGCCGGTCGCCAACCCCGACGCCGAAGCGCTCTGCGGTCTGGCTACCAATCATGGCTTCAATCTCTAGCCCGGGATCAGCCAGCTCCTCCGGTGACAACCCTGAAGGGATCGGGTTGGGGTAGCGTCCTGCCGCCAGCGTTATATGTTTTTCCAGACCGGTAAAAACCTGCCAGTATCCCCGTGGCCTATCGGCATCATCGGGTATGGGACGGTCTGTCCAGGCGGCATAGAAGGTCTGGCTTCGGATATACCTTTCTTCCTGCCGGACGATCTTACTGATGCTCCTCGACACCTGCTGGTCAATGAATGCCTGACCCTTCTGATAGTCCGTATAGTCAAGGGGATAGTTAGGTGCATATATATGTACATTAAGTAGCTCAGGAGCCTGTTCACTGAGGGCATGGGCTAACCCCAGATCACTCAGGACATTGGAGTAAAGGGGAGTGCTGGCGAGCAGAGCAACAGCTATTAAAACGCCGATGATAACACACGATAATAATCTCCAATTAGCCAGACTCCTCCTGACCACCAACCGCCAGGCTGAAAAAAACATGGACATTTCGCCGTAAGTATATCAGTAAGCTAAATATTAAACAACAATCCTGGCCATACCCGATAATACTGGGAGGTTATACCTGTGAACCGGTATCATTTTTTGGTTACTCAACAAGTACATTCATCTCATATAATTTCCCAGTTAAAAAAACCTTGACAAAAAATCCTCATAAGTATATAAATTCTACATAGTCCATATACATTAAAATAACAGCATTACCACACAAGACCTATCTTTTAAAGCCTTTTTGGTTTTTGCCGTCCAGACGCTCGGGAGAGACCGATTTATATACATTAATTAAGTAACACAAATATAGAAAGGAAGGAAATGAATAAGAAGATTGTTTGGATAGCAGTAAGCTGCCTTATGGTGGTATCGCTGCTCATTACTTCATGCGGCGACGGTGTTACCGACGAGGAAGAGGATATCAACGGGGAGGAAGAGGATATCAACGGGGAGGAAGAGGAGGAGGAAGAAGAGGAAGAGGTGGTGGATGAGGGCAAAGACATGGTGGTCAATACCGCCGGTAAACTGGTGGAGAGACCGAGGTACGGCGGCGAATACCACCTAGCCCGTACTTCAGACATCCGTGGTTTTGATGACGTTCTCCCCGCCAGCCCGCAGTATATGACTTATACCCTCAACCTCACCCATGATGAACTTTATACCGGTGACTGGTATAAAGGATCCCAGGGTACTGGTGAGGCAGGCTATACCATGGTCTACGGACCTTACTTCCCGCACCTTGAAGTACCGTGCCTGGCTACGGGCTACGAGATGCCCGATGACGAGACCATTATCTGGCACATCCGACAGGGAGTCCACTTCCAGGACAGGCCACCGGCCAACGGGCGCGAATTGAACGCCCACGACATTGTTTTTAACCTCAGGCGAGCATACTGGACCGAGGGAGCATACCTCTTCAACACCTACCGGCAGGACAGGGGGGAGAGCCCGACATCAATAGAAGCCCTTGACGACTGGACAGTGGAGATGAAGGTACCCCCGGCACGGCAGATACCGATACTGTTTGCCTCTAATGACTATGTAAACATCCAGTGCCCTGAGGCCGTCGAGCAGTACGGCGATGCCAACAGCGTAGAAAGCAGCATCGGTACCGGGCCCTTCACCTGGACCGACTATGTAGCGGTGAGCTCGATAACCTTCGAAAGGAACCCCGACTACTGGCGCAATAACCCGTTGCACCCCGAAGACCAGCTGCCCTATATCGATGGAGTAAAGATCTTCGTGATACCGGATGCCTCAACCTCACTGGCCGCCTTCCGCACCGGCAAGATCGAGACCAGGAGTATCACCGAGACTGATGAATGGCAGGATATGCTATACACAAACCCGGAGCTTTCCTGGATAAGAAGGCAACCAACAGGTTGCGCCACGATATGGTGGAGGATGGACAAACCGGAGCTACCCTACGACGACATCAGAGTAAGGCAAGCACTGCACTACGCAATTGACAACCAGGCGATAATCGACGACTACTACAACGGTGAAGCCGAGATGATTACCGCCCCGGTAGCCCATCTTCCCGAATTTGCCGGCATGTGGACCGAACTCGAGGACTACTCCGAAGATATCCAGAAGCTCTACGGGTACTACCCGGATGAAGCCATAGAACTGCTGGCTGACGCCGGTTACCCAGACGGCTTCAACTGCACCGTACTCACTGCCTCGGAAGGCCTGCTGCCCATTATCAAAGACAACTGGGAAAAAGTCGGCGTTAATGTGGAAATCGAGATCAAGACCTCACCGGTAGTCAGCTCAATAGTCATGCGCGGCCAGCACGAAGACATGTACTACGGCGGCGAGTCGGGAGAGGTCGTCCTCAAGTGTAACCAGTGGCGTACAGACTCATACCTGAACTACAGCATGGTTGACGATGCAGAGTTTAACGAATGGTTCGTTGAATGGGAAGCAAATATGCTCGATTGGGACCATCTGATCGGCATGATGAAGTATATGGAACCCAGGATGCGAGCGCAGGCTAACTCCATCCGCCTGCCGGCGCCATATTCCTACTACATGTGGTGGCCCTGGCTGAAGAGCTGGGAAGGTGAAAACAACATTGGTTACTATAACGCTTATAACCAGATGACCTATATGTGGATTGACACCGAACTGAGGGAGGAGCTTACCGGTCTCTCCAGGTAGGCCAAATTAAGTACACAATACTCCCCGCATATAACACCAGGGGGCTGGAAAGCGGAATCCAGCCCCCTTTTTATTATCTGTAACACATCCGGAGGTTAAGCTATCAACCTATCAGCTACCTTAATGCTGCACTGCCCATAAAAAACGGATAATGTTTATTTAGCCTCTTGACAAATCACCAACACCTAAATATAAATCATATATCTTATAAGTATATCTTATATTCCTGCTATTATAAATATAAGTCACTATTCTAGGAATTTCCCCGGAACGTACCCAGCAGACGCTCGGGATAGACCGATTTACATATATCAAAATAGATAAGGAGGGAGAATGATGAAGAAGATTATTTGGCTAATGGTTAGTTGCGTTATGGTGATATCGCTGCTGGTGACTTCATGTGGTGATGCGGTTACCAACGAAGAAGAAGAGGTAAACGGTGAAGAAGAAGTAAACGGCGAGGAAGAAGAAGAAGAAGAAGAAGAAGAAGAAGATACTGAAGGGAAAGACATGGTGGTTAATACCGCCGGTAAGCTGGTGGAGAAGCCAAGGTATGGCGGGACATATCACCTCTCCCGGACGACAGACGTCCGCGGCTTTGATGATTGCCTTTCGGCCAGCCCGGCATATATGACAACCTTCCTTACTCTCACCCATGACGAGCTTTACACCGGTGACTGGTCCAAAATGACCCAGGGTACCGGTGAGGCTACCGGGACCGTTGGCGGTACCTACTTCCCGCACCTGGAGGTGCCCTTCCTGGCCACCGGCTACGAGGTACCTGATAACGAAACCATCATCTGGCACATCCGCCAGGGCGTCCACTTCCATGACAAACCACCAGCTAACGGCAGGGAGCTCAATGCTCATGATATCGCTTTCAACCTGAGCCGTGCATATTTCACCTCGGGGTCTTACCTCAATGGCACCTACCGTCAGGACCTGGGAAGAGGCCCAACATCCATACAGGCACTGGATGACTGGACGGTAGAGATGAAGGTACCCCCAGACTGGCAGATACCGATACTGTTTGCCTCTAATGACTTTGTGTTCATGCACGCGCCTGAAGTAATTGAAGAATACGGGGATGCGTCTAACTGGGAGGTATCTCTGGGTACAGGTCCGTTCATGCTCACCGACTATGTTCAGGCAGGCTCGCTGACATGGGAGAGGAACCCCAACTACTGGATGCACAACCCGCTCCATCCCGACCAGCAGTTGCCCTATATTGATGGAGTCGAGTTCTTGATTATCCCGGATTCTACCACCGCCCAGGCCGCCTTCCGTACCGGTAAGCTTGAAGCAAGGCCGGGCGTCAACAAGGATGACTGGGAGTCCCTGATGAGGACCAATCCAGACCTGCTGTGGGACCAGTGGGCGCCAGGCGGCGCTTCAGCGGTATTCATGAGACTGGACAAGCCCGAGTTGCCCTATGACGACATCAGAGTAAGGAAGGCGCTGTTCTATGCCATTGACCACCAAGCAATAGTCGATGACTACTACGAGGGTCTGGCTGAGTTAATATGTGGCCCGATATCCGGCCTTACGGAATATGCCTGCATGTATACTCCGCTGGAAGAATATTCTGAAGAGATTCAGAAACTTTACGGGTACTACCCCGAAGAGGCCAAGCAACTACTGACAGACGCCGGCTACCCTGATGGCTTTGAGTGCACGTGTCTGATTTCTTCAGCAGTAACAGATGGGGGACTGACACCTATCATCAAAGATTACTGGGAGAAAAACCTAAATGTTATCATGAACATCGATGTTAAAACCGGTCCTGTGGTCAGCTCAATAACCATGGGCGGCGGGATAGAAGATATGTACTACGGCGGGGTAAGTGGTGCAGTCCTCAAGTGCAACCAGTGGCGTACGGACTCCTACATGAACTATAGCAAGCTCAACAACGAGGAATTCAACGAGTGGTTTGTCGAATACAACGCCAGTATGCTCGACTGGGATATGATGTGCACCATGATGAAGGAGATGGAGCCCAAGATGCGGGAACACGCTTACTTCATTGACCTGCCGGCAACCTATAGCTACTTCCTATACTGGCCGTGGCTGAAGGGCTGGCACGGTGAGATCACTATAGGCTATTACAATACCTATAACCAGGTGAACTATCTCTGGATTGACACGGAGTTGAGGGAAGAAATTACTGGTCTGAG
Source organism: Dehalococcoidales bacterium (assembly GCA_020354275.1). Classification (GTDB taxonomy): domain Bacteria; phylum Chloroflexota; class Dehalococcoidia; order Dehalococcoidales; family UBA2162. The sequence goes on along the minus strand of CP070645.1, from coordinate 950,859 downwards.
CAGGTAAGTCCCCGAAACCCACATGTATATACAAATGTAAAAACAGAGGGGCTGGAACGCCAAATCCGGCCCCTCTTTAGTGATAATATCACCAATCCTGAGATACCTGATAACATTAATACAGTCCATAATGCTAAATAAAAGTGCATTTATATTAATTGACTTGACAATATAGGCACAAAGAATATAAATTTATAATATACTTACCTACAGTAAAACACTTATATTTTCTCTGGTCAAACAACTTTTACCACTATACTACGTTATAAGGTAGAGACGCTCGGGAGAGACCGATTTATATATTTGCCGAAGAGTAAAGAGAGGAGAGTGAAAAATGAAGAAGTTATTATGGTTATTGGTAAGTTGTCTGATGGTAATATCCCTACTGGTAACCGCCTGCGGTGATGGTGTTATCGATGATGAAGAAGAGGTAAACGGCGAAGAAGAGGTAAACGGCGAAGAAGAGGAGGAAGAAGAGGAAGAGGAAGAGGTGGTGGATGGCAAGGATATGGTGCTCAATACGGCCGGCAAACTGGTGGAAAGGCCAAGGTACGGCGGTGAGTACCACCTCAGTACAACAGGAGACATCTACCGCTGGGACGACGCCGCACCGGGCTGGTATAACTCCTCATGCTATGCCCTCATGCTCACCCAGAATGAGCTCTATGGTGGAAACTGGGCAATGAGTTCACAGGGCACCGGTGAAGCCTCCATGTCATTCGGCAATATATGGATACCCAGTGTCGAGGTGCCAGAACTGGCCACAAGCTACGAGCTACCTGATAACGAGACCATAATCTACCACATCCGCCAGGGAGTGCACTGGCAGGACAAGCCACCGGTAAACGGCCGGGAGATGACCGCCCATGATGTCGCCTACTCCCTGTGGCGTTCTTACCAAACACCGGGGGCCTACCTCAACGGCACCTATCCCAAGGAATGGACTGACGGCCCAAAGGCATTTGAGGCACTCGATGACTGGACAGTCAAAGTATCCTATATCCCTGCAGGCTGGCAGGCTGCGGTACTGGCCTCCAGCACTGATTACCTGTTTATTGTCGCTCCAGAAGCCATTGATGCGGCAGGAGGGACCGTTGATGAGTGGCAGGAAATCATCGGCACCGGCCCATTCATGATGACCGACTACATTCCTGTTAGCTCGCTGACCTTTGAAAGGAACCCCAACTACTGGCAGACTAACCCGTTACACCCAGAAGACCAGTTGCCCTATGTCGACGGCGTCAAGTGGTACATCATACCGGACCTCCAGACCGTCCAGTCGGCCTTCCGCACCGGTAAGCTCGAGGCCAGGCCAAGCGTCCTCAAGGACGACTGGGAGTCGATAATGAGAACCAACCCGGACCTGGATTGGGACAAGTGGAACCCTAACGGCAACGCCTGCATCTGGTTGAATATGGCCAATCCGGACCTGCCCTACGACGACATCAGGGTCAGGCAGGCGCTGTACTACGCTTTAGACCACCAAGCAATAGTCGACGACTATTATGAGGGCGAGGCCGAGTTAATGTGCTCGCCAATATCCAACGTTCCGGAACTGGCCAATATGTACACCCCGCTGGAAGAGATGCCCGAGGCAGTGCAGAAGCTCTACGGGTACTACCCCGAAGAGGCCAAGCAGTTACTGTCTGACGCTGGCTACCCCGATGGCTTTACCTGCAAGGTAGTAGCTTCGGATGAGGGGATGTTGCCCATAATTAAGGACTACTGGGAGAAGAACCTTGATGTCGTCATGAACATCGACATTAAGACCTCCGCAGTAATCAGCTCCATGTTAACGGGCACCAAGATCTACGAGGATATGGGTTACAGCTCGATAATGGGCTCTGCTGTCACCAAGTGGGACCAGTGGCGCTCCAACCATGCCCTGAATCAGGGCGGTTTCGTTGACGAGCATCTAGATGAGACATTCCTGGAGATACAGGAAAACTTGCTTGACTGGGATAAGGTGGCAGAACTGGCCAAGCCGCTGGCACCCTACCTCCTGGAGCAGGCCTACATCATCAACCTGCCCAACGATTACACCTACTTCATCTGGTGGCCGTGGCTGAAGGGCTGGCGCGGTGAGACCTATATAGGCTACTGGAACGTTTATTCACAGTTTGAGTTCCTGTGGATTGACACTGACCTGAGAGAGGAAATGACCGGTCTCAGCAGGTAGGTGCCATTACTCAACTGTATACCGTAGTCTAAAAACAGAGGGGCTGGAAAACCAAGTCCGGCCCCTCTTTCTTATTTCCAGTAGCCTGGGTTCTAGGCTACTTAGTACCATACACACTATACTATCCTGCCATTTGTTAAGCCATTGTTTCCCCAACACTGACTTGACAAAAGACCCGTATATGTATATAAATGGCACATCTTATTGGATTTACCCTTGAGATATTCGTCCTTTAACAATCACGAGAATAAAAACGCTATCGCCATTTAGATGCCTGGCAAAGCATCCGGCGGACGCTCGGGAGAGACCGATTGATATATATTAACCAATAACATTGAGAAAAAGGAGGGAAATGAATAAGAAGATTGTTTGGATAGCAGTAAGTTGCCTTATGGTGGTATCACTGCTGGTGTCTTCGTGCGGTGACGGGGTTACCGATGAAGAAGAGGAGATCGACGGCGAGGAAGAGGAGATTGACGGCGAGGAGGAAGAAGAGGAGGAGGAAGAGGTAGTAGAGGAGGAGGAAGCTGTCCCGGAAGAGCCCGGAGAAGAACCGGTAGAGATAATTACCAAGGCCATTGGACCGGGTGAAGGTGAGGAACCGCTGCCGTCACCT
>CP070645.1:944665-947964 GCA_020354275.1 Dehalococcoidales bacterium | reverse complement strand
TTTTAAAAAATAAGTCCCTGTGCCATCACACAAGGACCCATTGCTAGATTAATGCTAAACGCCTGATACCTAGCGCTGTTTCTCCTCGGCAGGCACATATTAAGCCTTGACCGGCTCCTGCTGTCTCAGGATATATTCAGTTTTAAAATCTAGTCACGGCATCCCCAGATGGAAATACCGCAGCTAAATGAACCTGGTGATCCGCCCAGGTTATGAGTTACCCCGATACGCGGGTTCTTGATCTGCCGTGAAGGCTTACCGGGAACAAGCACGTCGTCCGCTTTACCGCGGAGCTGTTTGTATACTTCGTAGATCATCCTTACACCGCTGGCGCCGATCGGGTGCCCGAAGCACTTCAACCCGCCATCGGGATTAACTGCCAGACCTCCCTGAAGGGAGAAGAAACCTGATTCAATGTCTTCTCTGGCCTTCCCCCGCTGGCTCCACCCCATATCTTCATAGATAATAAGTTCGGTGATGGTGAAGCAGTCATGGACTTCGGCAAGGTCCACTTCTTCACGGGGATTGGTTATCCCAGCCGATTCATAGGCCATTCTGGCGGCATTGACCGTTTCATCAAAGTGGGTGAAATCGTAGTAATCACGTAGCTGTCCCTGACGTCCGCCAACGGATAATCCGAACCCCTTGCAGAGGATGTAATCGTCCCGAAAGCTCTTGGCCATTTCAGGCCGGCATATGATGGCAGCCGCAGAACCATCGCTGTTGGCGCAGCAGTCAAAGAGTCCGAGGGGATGGGCCTGCATGGGAGCATTAATTGCCTGTTCTTCGGTTATTTCCCTCTGGAAGTGGGCTTTTCTGTTCAGGGTGCCGTTGTAGTGGTTCTTGACGGCGATCTTGGCCAGGAGCCTTTTACCCTCATCATAGCTCAAGCCGTACTGATGGAAATACCGGTTGGCCGCTAGGGCGAACTGGGCTGGTGGCGGTGTTCCGGCGCCAACCCCGGTTCCGCCGCCTCCTCGCCCGCCAGATGAGACGTTCTCATATATATTATAGGCCTCTTCAATACCTCTACCTCCCGTTCCTCCGCCGAGGAAGCCGACGCCGGTATCTTTCAGCTTTTCTACTCCGGCTACCAGGACAAGATCGTACATGCCGGCAGCTACGGCATAGCAGCCGTTCATCATCGCATCTGAGGCAGTAGCACAGGCATTTTCCACCCTGGTTATCGGGATGTACTCCGTCTTGATGGCGGAGGCCAGAGGACGACCTGAGTTCAGCCTTGTGGTACCGAACCAGGCTGCCTGAATGTCCTTGGACTCGATGCCGGCATCTTCGAAGGCTTCATAGCAGGACTCAACCAGGAGGTCCTGGTCACCGGCATCCCAGCGCTCACCGAACTTGGAGCATCCCATTCCGACGATGGCAACCCTGTCTTTAATGCTCTCCATTTTTACACCTCCCTTCTCGTGAAAGTGCAGTGAGTATATTTAATCCCGGCATCCCCAGATGGTTACGGCACTGGTAAATGAACCCGGTGAGCCACCCAGGTTATGGGTCAACCCAATACGGGGGTTCTTTACCTGGCGTGAGCCAGCCTTGCCCTGGAGTTGCTTGTATATTTCGTAAATCATCCTTATCCCGCTGGCGCCAATCGGGTGTCCGAAGGATACCAGCCCGCCGTCAGGATTGACGGGAAGGCCACCTTCAAGGTTAAAGAAACCGGACTCGATGTCTGTTTTTGCCTTACCCTTCTGGCTCCACCCCATGTCCTCATAAACAACGAGTTCGGCAATAGTGCAGCAATCGTGTACCTCGGCTACGTCCAGTTCCTCGCGGGGGTTCTTTATCCCGGCCGCTTCATAGGCCATTCTGGCTGCATTTACCGTTTCGTCGAAGTGGGTAAAGTCATAGTAATCGCGTAGCTGTCCCTGGCCGGCGCCGACCGCCAGCCCGAACCCTTTGCACAGAACGTAGTCATCACGCAGTCTTCTGGCTCTCTCGGGAGTAGTGATAATGGCGGCAGCAGCACCATCACTGACGCTGCAGCAGTCGTATAGGCCGAGAGGATAAGCTGCCATCGGGGCATTGAGGACATCATCCACGGTTATCTCTCCCTGGAAGTAGGCCTTGGGGTTCAGGGTTCCGTTGTGGCGGTTCTTGGTGGCAATTTTGGCCAGAATTTTCCGCCCTTCATCATAACTGAGGCCGTAGTCATAGAAATATCTGTTGGCGGTTAATGCAAATTGTGATGGTGGTGGCGCTCCGGGGGTAACCTCAGAGTCAGGCCGCCCCATGCCAGAATCAGACATTTTCTCCACGCCAACAGCCAGAACTATCTCTTGGATTCCGGCAGCAACGGCGTAACAGGCGTTTCTCACTGCCTCGGTACCGCTGGCGCAGGCGTTTTCAACCCGTGTTATCGGTACGTATTCGGTTTTAATTGCCCCGGCCAGCGGTTGTCCGGTGCTACCCATCTGGACTCCAAGCCAGGCCGCCTGAATATCCTTGGACTCAAGACCAGCATCTTCAAAGGCTTCGTAGCAGGCTTCAACCATTAGGTCTTCATTACCGACGTCCCACCGTTCTCCGAACCTGGTGCATCCCATACCAACGATGGCTACCTTATCTTTTATGCTCTCCATTTCCGTTACCTTCTTCTATAATACTATAGTCTCAGGTTCTGTTGGCAAGTTTCTGGTCATATTGTCCTTACCTGGTCTAGAATCTGGCTGGTATGGCTTTCCAGAAGTAGTTATGCACACCGCCGGAAGCCCTTAGCTTCCTGAAACTTATCTCGACCGGGAGTTCACACCTGACCTCGTCGATTTCGCGGTCGGTCAGCATCAGCATTGCCCTACCACCGGTATCAAAGTTGATTGCCGTAACCACCAGAGGTGAATCGGCACCGGGATTAAGGTAGTCCATGGAGAAGGTGAATATCTTGCCTTTCTTGTCAGATAACCTTACTTTTTCGAAGTCATCCTTGGTGTGGCAGCGGGTACAAACCCTCTGCGGTGGATACTGAACCAGCCCGCAGGAGTTACATTTGACGCCATGGAACCGGTCAATCTCTTCACGGTCGCGGTAACGTGCCGATATAGACGGTGCCCCACCGCCAGTAGCCTGCATAGTGGCTCCTCTTATGCCTACATTACGTCGGATTCTTTTTGCTTCCAGATGACCTTTGAGCCCCTGTCGGCATGGGAGTTTTTCGATCTCGCTGGTTACTTCCAGGAGATAGGCGTCAGCGCCGTCACCATAACTGGCGACAAGGATTTTATCTCCCGGTTTGGCCTCCTCCAGGGCAGCAATAAATAACATCGGGGTAAAAGCGGCAC
>CP070645.1:941304-944565 GCA_020354275.1 Dehalococcoidales bacterium | reverse complement strand
CTTCTTTACCTTCCCGCACCCAGCGAGCCACGGTTCCAGCAACTCGAGATTCAGCATCATCCGGATGCGGTATAACCACCATTATCTGAGCCTGTTTCATCTTAGTACCTCATATCTCCGATGATCACGCTACCGATGAAAGATTTTATAATATTTTACAGGTTGATACAATTGAAGCGTTATTAATAATCGCCGCAGTAAACATTCAGGTACATTTTCATCTTATGTGGGTGGGGACGTGCAACAGGCGATTCAAGCCCTAGACCTCGTAAATTGCTAATGTCGGCGTATACAATATAAAATCATAGGAAATAATCAGTACAGGAATAAGGCCGATATGAATATAGATCGATTAACAAGACCAGTTTTAATCATGTTAGTTTCAGCTTTGATATTGATACCAATGCTTACCGGTGGTCTTTATATTCAACCGGTTAAAGCCGGGTGACCGGGTGCGGAATTCGAGCTAACCGTGAATGTTAGCCCAATTGGCGGTGGTACCGTGGCAATAGACCAAAGTGAACCATCTTCCTATCCCGAAACCATCGTCTTTGCCAGCGGATCTTCCGTTACCCTCAAGGCTGTTCCGGCTCCGGGTTATCGATTCGTAAGCTGGGATGGAGACCTGGATGGAAATACTAATCCCGGCACCATTACGATGACCTGCAATACAAATGTAACTGCCATCTTTGAACCTGCAGAAAAAGTGGTAACCATCGAGGTAGAAGGTAGTGGTACCACTGTCCCTGTAATGGGCAGCCATAATATTGCGACAGGAACCACGGTAACATTAACTGCCACTTCAGCCAGCGGCTGGAAATTTGATGGTTGGACTGGTAACGTAGCTGAACCGGACAGGGAAACCACCACGTTGCTGGTTGATGCTGATATAACGGTTACGGCGAATTTCACCGAATTAAGGATAAACTGGTGGCTATTTACAGGAATTCTTATCCTGGTTTTTGTAGCCCTATCATTAACCAGTTATATAGTGCTCAGGAAAGAGAACTCCTGATCAACCATTTTCCCGTCGTTCATTCCGGTGGCAGTTCAGTAGTTCTCCCGTCATATGAGAGCACACTTCGGAAATACGATAGGTTGTTGTATAATAATGAGGGTTCTGGCTATTTTTTATAGCTAAGGGGTAAACTACCGACTCACCAAGGAGGATTGCAAGATGGAATGGGGAATGGCAAACCGTATGGCGCAGTTAATCCAATCAGATGGGCATGCACTTTTTTTACCGATTGACCACGGGTATTTCCAGGGCCCTACCAGGAGGTTGGAGGAGCCGCGTAAAACTGTGGAACCATTGTTGCCTTATGCCGATGCCCTTTTTATCACCAGGGGTGTATTACGCTCATCAGTCGACCCGGACAATTCCAGACCTGTTATTCTCAGAGTATCTGGCGGTACCAGCATGGTGGGAAAAGACCTGGCCAATGAAGGGATTACCACCGGCATGGAGGAGGCTATACGCCTCAATGTTGCGGCGGTAGGTATTTCTGTCTTTGTAGGCAGTGACTATGAGAAGGAGTCGTTGTTAAACCTGTCGAAGCTTGTTGACGAGGGTGAGAAGTATGGCATTCCGGTCATGGCTGTTACTGCGGTGGGCAAAGAACTGGAAAAGCGTGACGCCCGCTATCTGGCCCTGTCGTCAAGGATTGCTGCCGAGTTGGGGGCACGGGTGGTAAAGACATACTGGTGTCAGGACTTTGAACGGGTTACCGGTGGTTGTCCGGTACCGGTGGTGATGGCTGGCGGTCCCAGAGTTGACACCGAACTTGAGGTGCTGGAGTTTGTTCATGACGGCATGCAGAAGGGTGCTATCGGGGTGAATCTGGGCAGGAATATCTGGCAGAATGATTTCCCGGTGGCGATGATTAAGGCGATTCGTGCCGTTATACACGAAAACGCGACTGCTCAAGAAGCCCATGAATTGTTCCTTAGTGAAAAGGAAAGTGCGGCGAAAAAGGCGTGACTGACATGGTTGGCAATAAAATGCGCGTTGCCATGTGGTATAACAATCGGGACGTGCGTGTAGAGGAGATGCCTGTTCCGCAGATCGGTACTGGCGAATTGCTGGTGCGGGTAGAGGCCTGCGGTATTTGTGGCAGTGATGTGATGGAGTGGTATCGACTGGATCGTGCGCCTTTGGTACTGGGTCATGAAGTTGGCGGGCAGGTAGTGGCTGTGGGGAAAGGGGTGGAGCGTTACCAGGAGGGTGATCGGGTATCTGCCGCCCATCACGTTCCGTGCAACACTTGTCATTACTGCCTGAGTGGTCATCACACCGTCTGCGATACCCTGCGTAGAACGAATTTCTACCCCGGCGGTCTGGCTGAGTATATACGGCTGCCGGCTATCAATGTTGACCGTGGAGTATTCCGCCTGCCCGATGAAGTATCTTATGAGGAAGCCACGTTTATCGAACCGCTGTCCTGTGTTCTGAGAGGGCAGAGACTGGCGAGCATGCAGCCGGGGAAGAGTGTGCTGGTCATCGGCAGCGGGATCTCCGGCCTGCTCCATGTCCAACTGGCGCGTAACCTGGGGGCAGGTAAGGTAATAGCCACGGATATAAGTGACTATCGGCTTAACGCGGCGAAACGGTTGGGTGCCGATACGGCTTTTAGTGGTCGAGAGGACATACCGACTCGAGTCCGTCAGGTTAATGATGGACGACTGGCAGACCTGGTAATTGTTTGTACCGGGGCAACATCAGCCTTTACACAAGCCCTGGAGTCGGTGGAGCGCGGTGGCACTGTTCTCTTTTTTGCCGCCACAGGACCCGATGTCATTATTCCAATATCGATTAATGAGCTGTTCTGGCGTAATGAAATAACACTGACCAGCTCTTATGCCGGTAGTCCAGCCGACCATGAGGAGGCACTGGAACTAATCAGCTCAGGCGCCATACCTGTTAAGCAGATGATTACCCATCGAATAAGCCTTGAGGAAACAGGCCTGGGTTTTCAGCTTGTTGTCGAGGCAAGGGACTCCATCAAAGTAATCGTTGAACCCCAGAGGTAACCACAATGTGGAGAGTTGTTGTGGTACTTAAGGTTAGATTTACCAGTTCTATCTATTGATACCTTTGGTGGAGCCGGGGGGATTCGAACCCCCTACCTTTTGACTGCCAGTCAAACGTTCTCCCAAGTGAACTACGGCCCCAAGAATCTAGATACAATTTACCACAAAATGGGGCATCCATCAAGGAAAGAGAACGTTTGATTTTCCCAACCTCTCAGCTACAAGTAGTTT
>CP070645.1:917662-941204 GCA_020354275.1 Dehalococcoidales bacterium | reverse complement strand
GCGGTAACCAAGCATGGGGTTTTCTTCAACTTCTTCATATTCCTCGCCGCCTTTAAGAGCTCGGTACTCGTTGGTCTTGAAATCGTTGGTGCGGTATACCACCTGGCGGGGGTGGAAAGCTTTGACGAACATGGTCAAACCCTCGGCGAGTTTATCAACAAACTCATCACCCCGGTTTTCCTTGATCATATGGCTTGGGTGCTCGCCGATTTGAGCTACCATAAACTCAGCCCTGAGCAGGCCGATGCCGTCCACATCGCGGGAGGCTACCCTGTCGACTAGTTCCGGCTGGGCCAGGTTGACCAGCAGTTTGGTTCTGGTCTTTATCCTTACTTCAGACCGTGTTTCGGCTTTTACCTCGATTTCTATCCTGCCGTCATAAACCTTGCCGTTGGTGCCGTCAACGGTTATTACCTGCCCGTCTTTTAAGATTGCCATGGACTGTCCCGTACCGACAACGCAGGGTATGCCCAGCTCCCGGCTGACAATAGCAGCATGGGCAGTCCGGCCGCCGCGGTCGGTAACGATGGCGACAGCCCGTTTCATTGCCGGGACAAAGTCAGGAGTGGTCATCTCGGCAATCAGGATATCCCCCTCTTTGACCTTATCTATTTCAGAGGCATCCGGTACCAGTTTGACCGGTCCGGAGGCAATCCCCGGACTGGCCGGTGCTCCTGATAGCAATACCGGGGCTGTAATCTCGTGTTTGGTTTCGGTGGTTTGTTCCTTGATGGTGGTTACCGGCCGGGTCTGGACAATATATAGCGTGTTGTCCTCTTTAGCCCATTCGATATCCTGGGGAAACTGGTACCAATCTTCCAGCCGCTGGCCCAATTTGGCCAGCGCGATAATATCATCATCGTCTATTTTCTGATTGGCTTGCTCCTCAGGACTAAGCGTTACTTTAATATTGGTATCCTCCCCCTTGCCTGAGTCATCCCTTATCATTTTCCATTCTTGCTTAGCAATCTCCTTGCTGGTAATTTCCAGCCCGTCTTTGCTAACAATATAGGTATCCGGCGTCACGTCACCGGAGACAATCATTTCACCGAGTCCGAGGATGGCTTCAATAGCAATCTGGCTTCTATCGCTGGTTACCGGTTCCAAGGTAAACATTACTCCGGAGGCTTCTGATTGCACCATTCGTTGTACCGGGACGGCAATGCCTACCTTGAAGTGGTCGAAATTTTGCTGTTCTCTGTAGAATATGGCCCTGGCTTCAAAAAGTGAAGCCCAGCACCCCTGAACGGCATTTACCACCTCTTCTTCGCCCTCTATATTGAGAAACGTCCTCTGCTGACCGGCGAAGGAGGCTTCGGGCAGGTCTTCGGCGGTAGCCGAGGAGCGGACTGCTACCAGCCCTTTACCCATTTTAACGTAAGCTTGCCGGATTTCCCCGGCAATTTCTACTGGCATGGGGGCCTTGGAGATAACCTCCCTGACCTGAGCGGCAACATCCTGAAGCTGTCTGCTGTCATCAATATCCACCGGGACCAGCAATTCCCTGATTCTATCAATAATTCCTGTCTGCTGCAGGAAATTAAAATAGGTGTCGGAAGTTACAATAAAACCTGGCGGGACGGGTATGCCAGCTTGTGTCATTTCGCCGAGGTTGGCTCCTTTCCCACCAACCAGGGCTACATCGTCTTTACAGACCTCATTAAACCAGACAATGGTCTTACGACCTGCAGGCATAAGCGTACCTCTTTTTCTATATAGAGATAAAAACTTTAGCAGTTTATTATAGCATAAGTCAAGGAATATTAGGATAAACCCAGCCTTTCTACTTTACCTGTTTTATGTTGAAAGTTTTGGACGGCTGGGTTTAGAATTAGACGTGTCGGTTGTGGAACAGATGAGGAGGTTTAGCCGTGATAGAGATGACTATTGATAGTATCCGGGTTTCTCTGATGAATTACCAGCGGGTGGTAATTCTGAAAGAGAAGATGGCTGACCGCTACTTACCCATCTGGATTGGACCCGCTGAGGCAGATGCTATTGCTGTAAAGCTGCAGGGGGTAAATGTACCGCGTCCGTTGACTCATGACCTGTTATGTTCGGCGATTGATGTATTAGGGGCTCACGTTAATCATATTCTGGTAAATGATCTCAGGAACGACACCTTTTATGCCAAGATTATCCTTAATGTGGATGGAGGAGAGATGGAGGTTGACTCCCGTCCCAGTGATGCACTGGCATTGGCAGTGAGGGTGGAAGTACCAATCTACGTGGACGATACGGTCTTGGACAAGGCCGGTATCCTGCTGGACAAAGAAACGGGAAAACCCATCTCCGAGGATGAAGACGAAGTTGATAAAATGGGTAAGGTAGTCAGCGAAGAAGAGATGCGCAGGATGTCAGTTTTCCGTGATTTCATAGATACACTTGATATGGAAGATTTTGATAAACGCAAATCCTAGGTCATATCGCCCTGCTGTATATTTAGAAATATAATTTGGTTAATTTTTTGGTTACTTTGATCGATTGTTCTAATAGTGGAATCCCCGGATTTTTACCCGGGGATTTTTTTATTTCCCGTATAAAGGTTTTACCTTAAAACATTCGGAACACTAGTTGTTCAGGGGTAACTAGCAATATATTAGAGTGGGGCTTGAATTAATAGGATAGATTTGGTATGCTGCCGATGGTATGAAGAGGTGGCAGACAGCCTTGAGGCTGGTAGGGGTGGGGTGGTATATCGGTATTTCAATATTATTGGGTATCATCGGTGGTTCATGGCTGGATAGCAAGTATGGTACCCAACCCCTTTGGGTGATAGTTGGCTTACTACTGGGCATTATCGTGGCCGTATATGGTGTTTATCAGATGCTTTTACCTCTTATCAGGAGTAAAAATAATGGGGAGGATGACTAATGCCTAGACGAGGCATCCTCATCGGGTTTTCTGCCATTGTTGGTTTACTCACCATTCTTGGGCTGATTGTCGGTTCTCTGGGTCAAGGTATCTTTGGAGATATCGGATTGCCTGACTGGCTCACCGTTCCTGAACCGCATATCACGGTACCGGCCGATGTTGTCTTTCACATTTTTGGTTTACCGATTACCAACAGTATCATTGCCGCCTGGATTACGGTTGTATTCCTGGTGGTGCTTTCCTTTGTTTTCACCCGCCGTATGAAAATCGTTCCCGGCAGGTTGCAGGCTGCCTTTGAATTCCTGCTGGGCTGGCTGTATGATTTATGCTGCAGTGTCGCTGGTGAGAAAGACGGACGACGTTTCTTCCCGATAGTAACCACCATTTTTCTATTTGTCGGTTTTAATGCCTGGCTGGGGCTAATACCCGGTTATGGTTCGATTACGATAGAGACACACGAGCATGCCGTGCACCTGATTCGATCAGCCAATACCGATATCAACACACCCCTCGCGATAGCAATAGTGGCCGTATTCTTTATTCAATTCTTTGGTTTAAGGACATTAGGTCGTCATTATATGGTTAAGTTTGTTAATATGGGTGGATTTTTCCATGGCTTGGGGCAAGTACTCAGGGGTAAGATTGGTGCTGGAATCAGTGCGCTGGTTGCTGGTGTGATTGAAGCCTTTGTCGGTTTTATAGAATTGGTACTCCAATTCATCCCCATTATCAGTTTCACCTTCCGTCTCTTTGGTAATATGACGGCTGGTGAGATACTATTATTAGTTGTCGCTTTTCTAATACCCTTTATTATGGCTGTGCCGTTTTACGGGCTGGAGCTGCTTATCGGCTTTATACAGGCGATCATTTTTGGCGGGTTAACACTGGTATTCCTCGTGCTGGCCGTTGCCAGTCATGACGAAGCACAAGAGCATTGAAATATAAATTCTTGACAGGAGGTATTTAATGGATTCAGAGGTAATTAAGATGCTGGCGGTGGGAATAGTTGGTGGTCTGGGGCTTATGGGACCGGCACTAGGGCTGGGTCTCATTGGTTATGCCGCGCTGACTGGAATTGCCCGTAATCCCGAAGCTAGGCAACCTATCTTTACCAATATGATACTGGTTGCTGGTCTCACTGAGGCTATCGGCATATATGCCTTTGTCACCGCCATTTTCCTGATGCTGTTTTAATTATTGTTTTCTATTATCTTGAAGTGATGTTACTTAAGGGGGTAAATTATGGAACAGCAAGGAATACCCATTACCATAGTCGTTCTATTCCTGGGTGTGATTCTAGGTGCTATGGCTCTTATCGGGCTGTTTACGGCTTTGGTATTCTTGGCATAGTACATTCTAAGCGGTGATTGAAATGGAAGCTATTTTAGAACTTATGGGAAAACTGGGTATAAATGGGTCGGTTTTCCTTACCCAGGTGGCTACGTTTTTTATCCTTTTGGGGCTGCTTTACCTGTTTGCCTATAAACCAGTGATGAGAATGCTTGATGAGCGTTCTCAAAGGATTAAGGAGAGTATGGAGCAGACAGAATATATCAAAGAGCAGGCAGCCCATGCTGAAGAAGAGGTTAAGAAGAAGATTGAGGATGCCAGTAAAGAGGGGCAAGAAGTGATAGCCCGTGCGGTGAGGACTGGCGAAGAGGTGCGCCAACAGGCTCAGCAGGAAGCCAGACAGGAAGCTGAATCCCTCATTAACCGGGCCAGGTCTGAAATTCAGCGCGAAAGGGATGACGCAATTGATGAGTTGCGTACCGAGTTTGCTGACCTGACCATACAGGCGGCTGAGAAGGTAATTGATCGGTCTCTTGATAAAGAGGCGCACCGCCAGCTTATTGAAAAAACACTGGAAGAAAGTGCAACCCTGAAGAAGGGCTGAATTCTGACTCTGACTTCGTGTCTGATTTAGAATAATAGAGATGACACGGGGGAATGACCATAAGTGGATGTTTTATTATATATTGGTTCAACTCTAGTACTGATATGGGGCGTAGCCCATATTGTACCCACGAAGTCAGTGGTCAAAGGTTTTGGGGGAATATCAGAAGACAACATTCGTATCATAACAATGGAGTGGGTAGCCGAAGGGCTAACATTATGTTTTATAGGGTTGCTGGTATTACTAGTCACCGTTTTCGGTAATTTACAAAACCAGGTGGCTGCCATCGTCTATTGGACATCTGCGGGAATGCTGGTAATTATGGCGATATGGACCATGTTAACCGGGGCAAGAACATCGGTGATCCCGATTAAGGTCTGCCCGGTGGTTAAAACCACTGCAGCTGTATTAATAGTATTAGGTAGTTTACTTTAGACACTGTTGTTTAGAAAGCCCAGCTTGGCACACAGAGGAGGGAACATTGGCCAGAAAGGCTTCGGCCAGGCGGTATTCGCAGGCGGTTTTCCAAATCGCCCTGGAAAAGGACGAGTTGGAAGCCTGGCAATCTGACCTGGAGAAGATAGCCACACTTGGTCGGGATGAGGAGATTATTAATTTTCTGGAGAACCCCAAGTTCGCTTTTAACGATAAGGTTAAATTGCTTGCCGACCAACTTGGTGATATCAACCCTATGGCTCTTAATCTGGTTTATCTTTTGGTAGCCAAAGCTGGTATAACCCTGGTTGACGAGATTGCTGAGGAGTATCAGCAGCTTCTGGATAGTTATCGCGGTATCGAAAAAGCCCGTGTTACTACTGCCATATCGCTTGATGATGATGAGAAGACGAAGCTGGCAGAACGTCTGGGCGATTTGGTTGGTAAGAAGGTGGTTCTCGAGTCTGAAGTGGATTCCAGTGTTGTCGGCGGGATTGTCGCCCGGATCGAGGGTAAGTTGTTCGACGGCAGTACCCGTGGCCAGCTGGAGGCTTTGAAACGGGAAATAAGCAAAGCAAGAAGATAAATATATAGAGAGTTGTGATTTTCTCCTTTTACAAGGGGCTGACCCTCTCATTTGAATTAGAGGGAATTAAAGGGGGTGAGGTAGATAAAATGACATCGAAGGGACAGGATATCGTGGCTGTCATCAAGCAGCAGATCGAGCAGTTTGGGCTGGCAGCAACCATGGTTGATGTTGGTACCGTCATCGGAGTTGGTGATGGGATAGCCCGCATACACGGCCTGGCGGCGGTCAAGTACAGTGAACTCCTTCAATTTCCCAATGATATTATGGGTATCGCCATGAATCTGGAGGAGGAAAGTGTGGCGGCTGTTATTCTAGGTGATTACGCTGATGTCAAGGAAGGCGATGAAGTACGGAGCACGGGTCGGATAGCCGAGGTGCTGGTCGGCGAGGCTCTTATCGGCCGCGTGGTTGACCCCTTGGGACGGCCCCTGGATGGCAAGGGTGATATCAAGAGCAAGAAAACCCGTCCCGTTGAGAGAATTGCCCCTAATGTAACCATGCGCCAGGGAGTTGATACGCCGGTGCATACCGGCATAAAAGCGATAGACAGCATGATTCCGATAGGCAGGGGGCAGCGGGAGCTGATTATCGGTGACCGCTCTACTGGAAAGACCTGCATAACCCTGGATACCATCATAAACCAGAAGGGCGGTGACCTGATCTGTATTTATGTCGCCATCGGTCAGAAGGCATCAAAGGTGGCCAGGATAATAGCCACATTGGAAGAACACGGTGCTATGGAGCATACGATTGTAGTGGCCGCTAATGCTTCGGATTCGGTTGCCCTGCAGTATCTGGCCCCTTATTCCGGTTGCGCTATCGGTGAAGAATTTATGGAGAATGGCGGTGATGCCCTGGTTATTTATGATGACCTTTCCAAGCATGGCTGGGCTTATCGTCAGCTTTCTCTTCTGTTACGCCGTCCCCCGGGGCGTGAAGCCTACCCCGGTGATGTCTTTTATCTACACAGCCGGTTGCTGGAGAGGGCAGCCAAGTACGCTGATGAATATGGTGGCGGCTCCCTTACTGCTCTACCCATTATTGAGACACAGGCCGGTGATATGTCCAGCTATATTCCGACTAATGTTATCTCTATTACCGATGGCCAGATATATCTGGAAGCTGACATGTTTAATGCTGGTCAGAGGCCAGCTCTCAATGTCGGCGCGTCGGTCTCCAGGGTGGGCAGTAAGGCACAGACAAAAGCAATGAAGCAGGTCGCCGGCAGGTTGAGGTTGGAACTGGCCCAGTACCGGGAGCTGGCCGCATTTGCCCAGTTCGGTACTGCCGAGTTAGACCAGACGACCAGGGACCAGATTGAGCGCGGGCGGCGTATCACCGAGGTCTTAAAGCAAAACCAGTATGTGCCGATGCCCATAGAGAATCAGGTAGTAATTCTATATGCGGCCATTAATGGTTACCTTGATGATATTCCCGTAGATAAGATTGTTGGTTTTGAAGCTGACCTCCACCGTTTTTTGAAGGCCAATCATCCCGAGATAGGGAAGGCCATCGCCAAGGAAGAGGATATCAGCGCCGAAACTGAAGATAAGCTCAAGGCAGCTATCGGGGAGTTAAAAAAGGGAAGAAGCAGGGAAGAAAAAAGGGAGGCCGAAGAGGCTGAAGAAGAGGAGAAGGAAGAAGCCAAAGCAGAGGTGAAGAAGGAGGCCGCGGAGTCTGAAGAAGAGGAGAAGGAAGAAGCCAGAGCAGAGGTGAAGAAGGAGGCCGAAGAGACTGAAGCAGGTGACAAGAAGAAAACCAAAACAGAGGTGAAGAAGAAGGCTAAAAAGACCAAGGAAGGTGAAAAGGAGGAATAGGTAAGGGGTGGCTAATATACGCGTAATTCGCAGCCGGATGCGGGGTGTTCAAAACATAATCAAGATCACCCGGGCCATGGAGATGATTGCCACATCCAAAATGAGGCGTGCTCAGGAGCGTGGTCTGGCGGGAAGACCTTACTCTGAGAAGATCCGTCAGGTGATAGCTGACCTGGTGGCTTTGCCCACAAACAGCAGAGCCCCCCATCCGTTACTACAGCGCCGGCCGCCGGCGAAAATAGCCATTGTCCATATTACTCCCGATAGAGGCCTTTGTGGCGGTTTAAATACCAATGTCAACCGGCAGGCAGCCAGTTTCATCCTGGAGCAGAAAATACCGGTGACCGTTATCTGCGTCGGCCGCAAGGGGCTTGATTATATGCTACGACAGGGCCGGGATGTTAAGGCTGAATTCACCTGGCTGGGAGACCACCCCAGCTTGCTGGATACCCTGCCGATATCACGAATAATTATTGATGATTACACCAACGGGGTTATTGATGCCGCTTATCTATCCTATGCCCATTTTGTCTCTACCATGATACAGAGACCGGTTGTTCAACCATTACTGCCGGTGGAACCGGCGGAGATACCTGAGGCACAGAACGTAGACTATATCTATGAACCGAGTTCCGACGTGGTGCTGGCCGAGTTACTGCCGCGGTTTGTTGAAATGCAGGTTTACCATGCTATTCTGGAAGCGATTGCCAGCGAGCAGTCCGCCCGTATGGTAGCCATGCGAAATGCCACCGAGAACGGTAAGGAACTGATTGATGATTTGACTCTGCTATATAATAAGGCCCGTCAGGAGTCGATTACCAAGGAGCTTCTTGACATAGTAGGCGGAGTTGCCGCTTTAACTTAAGGTATAGGTATTTTGACATTTGGTAGTCATGGTGAACCTACCGGAATGTTTATTGGGGCCAATTCGAATTAAGGTGAAATCAGCGAGGTGAAAAATGGCCAGTGGTAAAGTAGTGCAGGTAATAGGCACGGTTGTTGATTTAGAATTCCCGCCAGAGTCATTGCCGGCACTGCATAATGCTATTGAGATTGGTAGTGATAGTGGCAAGATCGTGCTGGAAGCCCAGGAGCATATCGGTAATAACTGGGTGCGATGTCTTTCGTTATCGCCTACGGAAGGGCTGGCCAGGGGCACTGAGGCTGTGGATACAGGCGCTCCGGTAAGTGTGCCGGTGGGTAAGGCTACCCTGGGCCGTTTGTTCGATGTTATGGGGTTGCCACTGGATAACCTTGGTGAGGTTAAAACAGATGAGAAGTGGCCAATACACCGCTCACCCCCCAGTATTGAGGAGCAGGAAACTACCACCGAGATGCTTGAGACCGGGCTCAAGATTATCGACCTGATTACTCCTTTTACCAAAGGGGGCAAGGTGGGTGCTTACGGCGGTGCCGGGGTTGGTAAAACGGTCATTATCCAGGAGCTCATCCGTAATATAGCCACTGAGCACGGAGGGTTTTCTGTTTTTACCGGAATCGGCGAAAGGTCCCGTGAGGGTAATGACCTGTGGAATGAAATGAAGGAATCGGGGGTCATTGACAAGACCGTTCTGGTCTTCGGCCAGATGAATGAACCGCCGGCGGTCCGTTTCAGCGTGGGGTTGACCGGACTGACTATGGCGGAGTATTTCCGTGATGTCGAGCGTCAGGACGTCCTGCTGTTTATTGATAATATCTATCGTTACACCCTGGCCGGGATGGAGGTATCGGCGCTTCTGGGGCGAATGCCTTCGGCGGTGGGCTATCAGCCTACCCTGGCGACTGAGGTGGGAGAGCTTGAAGAGAGGATTACATCCACCAAGCAGGGGTCAATTACATCGTTCCAGGCGGTTTATGTTCCCGCTGATGATTATACTGACCCGGGAGTGGCCACGACATTCGGTCACCTTGATGCCGTTATTGCACTGGAAAGGGCAATATTTGAGCAGGGTATTTATCCGGCGGTTGACCCGCTGACTTCAACCTCCCGGATACTCGACCCCAATGTTGTTGGTGAGGAGCATTACAGGGTCGCCCGTGGTGTGCAGCAGGTGCTGCAGCGTTATAAAGACCTTCAGGATGTAATTGCCATACTGGGTATTGAAGAACTGAGTGATGAGGACAAGGTAACTGTGGCCAGGGCCCGTAAGATACAGAGGTTTTCCTCACAGCCGATGTTTGTTGCCGAGGTGTTTACCCAACAGGAAGGCCGGTATGTACCGGTGGGAGAAACAGTACGCGGTTTCAAGGAAATTCTGGACGGTCAGCATGATGCCCTGCCGGAGCAGGCATTTTATATGGTGGGGACTATTGACGAAGCGGTGGAGAAGGCCAAGGGAATGGAGGCATAGACTATGTCAACCCTGAAACTTGATGTCGTCAGTGCTGAACGGGTGGTCTACTCAGATGATGTAGATATCGTTATTGCTCCTGGCATAGAAGGCCAGCTGGGTATCCTTCCCCATCATACGCCATTGATGACCACTTTGCAGGTGGGGGAGTTGCTGGTCAGGAAGGGGGCACAGGAGTTCTCCCTGGTTATTACCGGTGGTTTCCTTGAGGTACGGCCTGACCGTGTTATTGTACTGGCCGATGCTGCTGAAAGGGCTGAAGAAATCGATATCACCAGGGCTGAGGACGCCAAGCGCCGGGCTGAGGAACAGCTCAAACGCCGTACACCGGAGGTTGATGTGGCCCAGGCCGAGGCAGCACTGCGTCGTTCGCTGGCACGTCTGAAAGTAGGGGAGAAGAGGAGGAGAAGGCGTGGGAGCTGAAGTCTAACCAGAGAACAACAGGTTTGTTAAGCGGTCGGTTCATTTGGCCGCTTTTCTGTTTAAATTAAGCAGGCCCTCGATGGGCTCGATTGTCATATATCCTTTTTCCGGCTCGATAGATACGATGACATCCTCGATAGCCGGGATAAGAATCTCTTCATTGGCGCTGCTGACTACATAATTATCATTACTTGGTGTATTTAGAACCTGGCTGACCTTTCCCAGCAGTTCCCCGTTGGTTGTCCAGACCTCAAGCCCGATGATTTGAAACTGGTAGTATTCTCCTTCAGAAAGGGGCCACAGCTGGCTTTCGTCAATTTCTATCATTTTCCCGACCGTCTTCTTCGCCTCTTCGAGGCTGTTTATGGTGTCAAGCTTGATAATTGCTGTTCCCTTGTGCCACTCAACACTCTCGATATCGGCTGCTTGCCGGTCGATATAAACGCGGCCAGAAGGTTTAAAGCGTTGCGGAAAGTCGGTGGTCACTTCCAGCTTCAGTTTTCCTTTGACACCCTGGGTAGCTATGATTCTACCGATAGTTATATAGTCCATTTGATTACCGGATATAGCGATATCTTGCCCTACTCGATGGCATAGAGGTTGCCGTCATAGGACCCGATATAGACCGTGCCGTTGGCTACCGCCGGTGACGATGTAATCTTGTCTTCAGTGGCGACATCCCATAGCTTTTCACCGGTGGTAGCATCGATAGCGTAAATCCGGCCGTCCTGGCTGCCGACAAATACTGTATCACCGGCTACTGCTGGTGAGGACCGGATTGATGCCCCGGTTCTATATTGCCAGGTTTTCTCCTGGGTATGTATGTCCAGGGCCAGTAAATACCTGTCCGAGCCGATGTAAAGGTGATCTTCTGCTATTACCGGGGATGAAGTCATTCCTTTATAAAGCCGGGCCCGCCACAGGAATCCGGATTGCAGGGGGGGTTGAGGAACGCCGGGAATACCCAGTACCCATAGCTGGCTCCACAGGGGTTTGATTTCATGTTCCCTGGGGTAACTCCTGGCATCATGGTCTACGGCGTATAAATAGCCGTTGACATTGGTAAAATATATAACATCATCGCTTATGGCCGGTGAGGAGAAGCCGGGGTAGTGGGACTTAAAGCGGAGGATACGCCTTCCGTCAAGGGCGTGCAGGGTGTATAGGTAGTTGCCGTTGGTACCGATGTAAACGATTCCGTTGTAAACTGCCGGCGATGTGGTAACGTGGCTGCTGGCGTAAAACTTCCATACCGGTCTGCCATTCTGGATGTTCAGGGCGTAGATATTATAGTCATCAGCGCCAAAGTATATCATGTCACCGGCAATTGCTGGTGATGATGAGATAGGATAGGGGGTCTCGAAGACCCAGATCATTTCACCGGTATCGGCATCGACGGCATACATGTTACCGTCATTGGAGCCGAAGTAGACAACGCCGTCGGCAATAGCTGGTGACGAGTCAACCCAGCTGCCTGCCTGGAATTCCCAGAGCTTTTCACCGGTATCGGCATCAAGGGCATAGAGCTTGTGGTCCTGTGAGCCGAAGTAGACGGTACCGTTAACTACCGCTGGTGATGAGTGGATGGGACCGCCTGTGGGGAAGACCCATTTTACCGTCCCCTGCGGTACGGTAGTAGCCGAGTCGGCGCTACCTGAGCGTTCTATATCGTGACGGAACATGGTCCATTGCCCGGGCGGTGAGTCGGAGTTTAGGTCTTCCGGCGGTTTGAATAATACACCGGTTGAAAAGTACAGGGTGGGTAATGTTATAGCGGTCAGGACAACAAGGGAGACCAGACTACCACCTAACCTTGTGATTTTCCTTTTACGTTTAAGGTAGTCTATCTTCCTGGCTACCTCGTCTTTCATTTCCTGAAAAGACAGTACCGGGCTGTCCTCGTGGATGAAGGCACCCCAGCAGTGTTCACAGGAGCGCGTCCCTGCGGGATTAGGTTGATGGCATACGGGGCAGATCACCCAGGAGTCGGCTTCAGGTGTCGAGTCTTCCAGTGACTGCAGCCTTGTTTCTAAATTTTTCAGTTCGTCTTTAATGGCTGGCCTCCTTGACCATATATTATACTATATTTCATTATTTCGTTACCGGTTTTATAAATACCTTACGCTACTCGATGGCATAGAGCTTGCCATCATGTGAGCCTACATAAATTATACCATCAGCTACTGCTGGAGATGACGTGATTTTGCCTTCGGTGCTGATATGCCAGGCTTCTTCTCCGGTAGCAGCGTCGATGGCATACAAGCGGTAGTCATTGCTGCCAATATATACGTAACTATTGGCGACGGCCGGTGACGACCAGACCGAGTCTCCCGTTTTAAATTCCCAGGCTTTCTCCTGGCTTTCCAGGTTCACTGCTATTAGCTTTTCGCCGGTGCAGATATACAGGTTGTTGCCAGCTATCGCCGGCGATGTTGTTGCTGACCTGCTTATCCTAAGTTGCCATAAGAAGCCGGATTGCAGTGGGGGTGCGGGAATACCCGGTATACCCCATGCGTAAATCTGCGTCCACATGGGCCTGAATTCATGTTCGCGGGGCCAGCTCCGGGCATCAGCATCTACGGCGTATATACGGCCACTGGAACCGCTGAAGTAGATAGTATCATTGCTTAGTACTGGCGAAGAGAACCCGGGGTAATGTGACTTATAGCGGAGGATGCGTCTTCCATCGATCGCGTGTAGTGTGTAGAGGTAGTTGCCGTTGGTCCCGATGTAGACGATGCCGTTGCGCACTGCTGGAGATGAGGTAACATGGCTACCGGTATAGAATTTCCAGACTTCTGTTCCATCGTTGGCGTTCAGGGCGTAGATGTAATAATCATCAGCCCCGAAATAGACCATATCTCCGGCTACTGCTGGTGATGATATGATGGGATAGGCAGTCTCGAAAACCCAGATGGTTTCACCGGTCTCCGCGTCGATAGCATACATGTTACCATCGTTGGAGCCGCAGTAGACAACGCCATTGGCAATAGCCGGTGAGGATTCAACCCAGCTACCGGTCTCGAACTCCCAGCGCTTTTCACCGGTATCAGCATCTAAAGCGTAGAGTTTGTTGTTCTGGGAGCCAAAATAAACGGTGCCATTGGCTATAGCCGGTGACGAGTGGATGGCAGCACCGGTGGGGAATGTCCATTTTATCGTCCCCTGGGGTACGGTACTGGTTGAATCGGCACTACCCGAGTGTTCTAGATCGTGGTGGAACATGGTCCATTGCCCTGGTGGAGAGTTCGAGTTTAAACCCGCAGGCGGCCTAAACAATACACCGGTGGAAAAGTACAGGGTGGGATAAATAATAGCCGTCAGGACTATTGCCGAAACAGTGCCAATAACTGATACCTTGATTGTCCTTCTACGTTTGAGGTAGGCTACTCTTTTGGTTACGACTTCCTTCATTTCCTCGAAGGAAAGTTCCGGGCTATCCGAATGGATCATAGCACCCCAGCAATGCTCACAAAACCGGGTTCCTGCTGTATTGGGTTGATGGCAGACAGGGCAAATAACCCAGGAGTCAGCCTCGGGTACCGATTCTTGGAAAGAATGCAGCCTGTTTTCCAGCCTTTTACGCTCGCCTTTTATGGCTGACCTCCACTTCCGCTGGCAGCAATAAAATATAGTTGGACACCTAATTACTAAGTAGGGGTGGGCTTTTTTTGGAATGCTCTTATTCCAGAGAGCCCTGCGGTAGGTTCAACTGTCTCAGGAATTAATACCAGATAGGTAGGTGCCTCGAGATAATAACTATATAATCTCGAGAATAGCTCTGGTGCCTGTTTTTGCTGCCTTTACCCTGACCAGGGTTCGCATAGCTTCGGCAATACGCCCTTGCTTACCAATTACCCTGCCTTTATCATCATCGGCAACCTGTAGTTTAAGCGTGATGCCTTGCTCGTTCTCTTCTTCGGTGACTACCACCGCATCAGGGGCATTGACAATGGATTTAGCGATAAATTCGATTAGTTCTTTCATGTTTTCTCCTTGATAGTCTTGAACTTTTCGGCGATGCCTGTTTTTGTTAGTAATCTTGCAGCAGTAGCCGTTGGCTGGGCTCCTTGCCTGAGCCAATGGAGTGCTTGTTCTTCATTAATATCAACTGTAATCGGGTCGGTTAGCGGGTTGTAGTGCCCGATTACTTCAATAAATCTGCCATCGCGGGGTGCCCTAGAATCGACAACTACTATCCGGTAGCTCGGGCTGTTTTTGGTACCTGTACGCCTTAGCCTGATTTTTACCATTCTGGTTAACCTCAATTCTAGAATAAAAAGACGATATGCGCTATTATGCGCTATAAGTAAACGGCTGTCAATAGTATTATTATTTGTCAATAGATTATTCTACCATTATAATCGGTGGTATGAGGATAGAGAGACTACATGACTGGCAGCTTACTACTACGGAAGCCAAAGAACAACAGCTTCAACTGGCTCTACGCGTTTCCCGGAATAATGAGCTTGGTGTGCCTCATTTCATTGCCGGTGTCGATATGTCGGTGAAGAGAGATGCAGGGATTGCTGCTGGGGCGGTAGTGGTATTGAAATACCCGGAGCTTGAAGTGGTGGAAGTGGGCATAGCTGAGGAAGAACTCGGGTTCCCCTACATACCCGGGCTTCTATCCTTCCGGGAGTTGCCGGTTATACTCAGAGCCTGTGAAAAACTTAGCATCAACCCTGACCTGGTACTGGTAGACGGTCAGGGGATTGCCCATCCCCGGCGGTTTGGTCTTGCTTCTCACCTGGGGTTATTCCTGGATACCCCAACCATTGGTTGTGCCAAATCACTGCTCTGCGGCAGTCATGTGGCGCCGGGTGATGAAGCAGGTAACTATGAAGGAATTACAGATAGCGGGGAAATCATAGGAGTGGTTCTGCGGACCAAACGCAGGATAAAGCCAGTATATGTATCAATCGGGCACAAGGTTGATTTGGCGACGGCTATTCACTGGGTTCTGTCTTGCTGTCGTGGTTACCGTTTGCCCGAGCCTACCCGTTTGGCACATCTGGCAGCAGGTGAGAACCTGAAACAGGCCAAGGTATTGTCAGCCCCAGCCAAAAACTATTAAGAACGGTTATAACTAATGAGTATAGTAGAGATACGCAGGTGTTTGCTTGTTAAAATTATTATTATATCTGAGGGGGTCAATTGGTACAGGAACTTAGCGATAGGTTAGACGGTTTACAGGACAGAATATCCAAGGCACTGGTGCGTCTTTGACATTCCCGGCAGGGAAGAAGAAGTAGCTGATTTAGAGAAACAGGCGGCCAAACCGGACTTCTGGTCGGATAACAACAGGGCCCGGGGCGTAATGCGTCGTTTGGCCATGCAGAGGAAAATGGTGGAGAGGTGGCGGAGTCTGGAACAGCGGGTTGCCGATATTGCTGAGGCCATGTCGCTGGTTGAAGAGGAGGCTTCGTTCAGGGAAGAGGTCGATTCTGAAATAGATACGGTGGCTTCCATTCTGAACGAACTGGAACTGGAGATGGCTTTCAGCAGCGAATATGATTCCAGGAACGCCATCCTGACCATTCACGCGGGAGCCGGAGGTACCGAATCCCAGGATTGGGTCGAGATGCTGCTCAGGATGTATCTTCGCTGGGCGGAACGCCGAGGTTATCAGGCGGAAGTGCTGGATACATCACCGGGTGATGAAGCGGGGATAAAGAGTGTCACCATTGATATTAGCGGCGATTATGCCTTTGGCTATTTGAAGTCAGAGCACGGTGTCCATCGCCTGGTCCGGCTTTCTCCATTTGATTCCGACCATGCCCGGCATACCTCGTTTGTCCTGGTGGAGGTTATGCCGGAGGCTGAAGAAGAAAGTGATGTCAGGTTAGAACCCGACGATTTAAGGATTGACGTTTTCCGGTCGAGTGGCCCGGGCGGACAGCATATGCAGAAAACGAGCAGTGCCGTCAGAATCACTCACCTGCCCACAGGCCTGGTGGTTACCTGCCAGAGTGAACGCTCTCAGTACCAGAACAAGGAAATTGCCATGAAGATCCTCCAGTCTCGATTATTGAAGCTGGAGCTTACGGAAAGAGCCGAAGAGAGAGACAGGTTGAAAGGGGAGCGTATCGCTGCCGGGTGGGGGAGCCAGATCAGGAGCTACGTTCTTCATCCCTACAGGATGGTTAGAGACCACAGAACCGATTATCAAACCAGTAATACGGATGCTGTACTGGATGGTGACCTGGACGGCTTTATCACCGCTTATCTCCGTTCTCTACTGGGTACGCAAAATGACCTGTAGGGACTGGTGATGTTGCGTCTCGATACTGGAGCCCCCCATTAATTGGTGAAAGTCCTTTTGAGTTCTATTCGGTCAGGGCTCTCCTGCCCACTATTTCGTGCTTCAAGCACCATTGCTGCACGATATCGACGGCCGTATCGGCATCATCGCATATTCTGAGCAGGTCAAAGTCTTCCTCAGAGATCATGCCCCAGTCCAGGGCATGACTCCTGAGCCAGCTCAGGAATCCCTCCCAGTATTTGGTGTCCAGTAACACTACCGGGAACGGTTTTATCTTGTGGGTTTGCATCAGGGTCAATACTTCAGTCAATTCATCAAGTGTGCCCAGGCCGCCGGGCATTACAATGAAGGCGATGGCGTATTTTACCAGCATGACTTTACGGACGAAGAAGTGGTTAAACGTTATTGACAGTGTCGCGTAGCAATTCGGCTCCTGTTCCTCGGGTAAGGTGATGTTCAGGCCGATTGATTTGGCCCCGGCATCTTGGGCCCCCCTGTTGGCCGCTTCCATTACGCCAGGTCCGCCGCCTGAAATAATCGAGAAACCTAGTTTACCGAGTTTGTGGGCTATTTCCCGTGTCTTTTGATATACCTCGCTATCCTCAGTAACCCGGGCTGACCCATATATGCTAACGGCTGGTTCAATGCCGGTCAGTTTATCAAAACCCTCTACCAGTTCCCCCAAAATGCGGAACATCCGCCAGGACTCTTCCTTGGCCAGCTCGTTTATTTCGTATTCATATGCCATGTTAGCCTCCACTTCGGTCAGTTGCCTTCTTCTCCTGTATCTGCTATCAGACCCGATATTACCATACCAAGCGTTTATCGTGCCAGGCCACCGGTTGACCTTTAGTTGAGCCTGCGTGCTATTAAAGTTAATGAATATCATGCCGGTAAAAAACGTATATCCCTGCTTTCTTGCCAAATCAAATACCTTGCATTACACTCATAGTATGCAGTTAAGGAATTTCTCTCTCAGTATCCTTTTCACCCTGACATTGTGCTTGTTTCCACAGGCAGATGAAGAGGGGAATTCAAATGCCTATAATTATTCGGCTGATGGTATAACCTGCACCTATTCGGCCGAGGTGGAGTTTCCCTTAAACCTCCACTTTGAACTATCGGCGGAAAGTGATGCCGATATTAACGATATACGTTTACATTATACCGTTGAACAGGATAGCTTCGCCGAAGTGGTCAGTGAGGTATTCATCGAATTTTTGCCCGGTACTGCTGTTGATGTTCAGTGGACCTGGGATATGAGAAGGACCGGCGGGCTGCCCCCCGGAACAGTTGTTGAATACTGGTGGACGGTAGAAGATACTGACGGCGATGATATTACGACGGCTCCGGCTATGCTCCAGTATAATGACGACCGTTATCTCTGGCAGAGTATTACCGAGGACAAAGTTACTGTTTACTGGTACCAGGGAGCCCGGTCCTTTGCTGAAGAGATAATGTCCGCTGCCCAGCTGGCACTATCCCGGCTGGCCGAGGATACCGGCGCTTATCCCAGGAAAGAAGTCAGTCTATATATCTATGCCAGTTCCCAGGAACTGTTAGGCGCTATGATTTTCCCGCAGGAGTGGACGGGCGGGGCAGCTTATACCCGGCACGGGGTGATCGTTATCGGCATTAACCCCGGTAACCTTGCCTGGGGGAAGGGGGCAATCGCTCATGAGCTGGCACACCTGATAGTGCACCAGATGGTTTTCAATCCCTATAACCAGATACCAACCTGGCTCAGTGAAGGGTTGGCCATGTATAATGAGGGTGAAATGGGGGCAACTTTTATCGCCTATCTAGAGAAGGGAATCAGGGATGACAATCTAATCTCGGTGCGCAGCCTGGCCAGCCCATTCTCAGCCTATGCTGACCGGTCGTATCTTTCCTATGCTCAGAGTTACAGCCTGGTGGAATTCCTTATTGATGGTTATGGACAAGCTAAAATGCTGGAGCTATTAAATACCTTTAGCCGGGGTAGCAGCTATGATGGAGCCCTAGAGACGGTCTATGGCTTTGATATGGAAGGTCTGGATAGTCTGTGGCGTACTGAAATTAAACAGAAATACCCGGTAGGCACGGCGACAACATCACTTCCTTAGCGTTTGATTTAGCAATGGGTTTGTTTAATTGAGCATGTGGCAATGAATTGAACATAAAAACTTTAGTGATGATCAGATTAGCTTGTTTTGATCTGGACGGCACTCTGGTAACTGAAACGAATACTTTTCGGTTTATAGCGGAGAAGTTGGGATTTCTTGATATGATCCTGGAGTATGAAGAAAAGGAAAGATTGGGACTTCTTCCCGATAACAAGAAAGTGGCACAAGATACAGCGAATCTATTTAAAGGGATTTCCACGGAGACTATAAAAGAATTGTTGTCAGATGTACCCAGGATAGCCAATATTGAACCGACAGTGACTGAATTGAAGAAACGCGGTTTAATCCTTATTCTTGCATCAATCCAGTGGGATTTTCTCGTGGAGCCTTTTGCTACAGAATATGGATTTGACTCTTACTGCGGGACGGGAATGAAAATACAGAATGATATCCTAACCGGCGAATTAGAGAACTTCTGCACCGCGCAAGATAAGCTCCAATATTTTCTGAGCGTCTGTAACGATTATAACATTCCGGCTAGCGATACCATCGCAATAGGCGATTCCAAATCAGACCATCCAGTATTCAAAGAAGTTGGTACGTCGATTGTACTTAACGCAGATGGGGAGACGAAAAAACTCGCAACCCACTCCATCGAGACAGACGATTTGTTGGATATTCTTCCATTTTTTAAATAGCCACATGCCAGAAATAGGATACATTCGCTTTTACTAAACACTATACAAAGGATATCTTGGTTAGCCCTAGACTACGGGCATTTGGTAGCGTGGCTTGACTGTGTTCCACCTTGAAGATTAGGAACGCCTGAGCTAAACTAAAACAGTATGAAGAAGCCTGATCAAAAACAGGGTACATCATTTACCATCCACGATTTACCACTGGCGGAGCGGCCAAGGGAGAGGTTACAGAAGTACGGCGCAGAAGCCCTGTCCAGTCAGGAGATTCTGGCTGTGATTCTGGGGCGTGGTATTGCTGGTGAGTCGGTAACGGTTACGGCGCAAAGGCTGCTCAGCCGGTTCGGTAGTCTGAGCGGAATGGCTTCTACCTCAATAGAGGAATTGGCCAAAATCAGGGGGATTGGCCTGGCCAAGGCAACCCAGATAAAGGCCGCTTTTGAGCTGGCCAATCGGCTGGAAGATATGACGCAGCCCGGGGAACAGCCAGTTGTTAAAACCCCTGACGAGGTTGTCAATCTGGTAAAGGGGAGGTTGAAAGGCAAGAAGAAGGAGTATTTCCTGGCTCTTTTGCTTGATACCAGAGGCCAGCTGATAAAAATCTCGGAGGTCTCGATCGGTAGCCTGGATAGCAGCATTGTTCATCCCAGGGAGGCTTTTCAGGAGGCTATATCGGCCAGTGCCGCCTCGGTAGTCTTCGTTCACAATCACCCCTCAGGTAATCCTGAGCCTTCAGAAGATGACATAAAGTTAACAGAGAGATTAAATCAGGCGGGAGAGATAATAGGGATAGATGTCCTGGACCACATTATCTTTAGCGATAAAAAACACCTCAGCCTGAAGAGCAGGGGGCTTTTCTAAAGGTACTCCTGGTGAAGTAACGGATTTAATCTTCCTACGCTACTTCAAGTCATAAAATAACCTGAAAGGTTCCGTCCTTTTCTGGTCATTCTACCGTTATTTAATATTTTGCCCGTAGTAAAACTATTGGGATAATATATATTCTGTAAATACATGCTAATTGCCTGGGTATTATCTTAGTCTTATAGGAGGTGTGGGTATGGGACTTTCGCCGGAAGAAAGGAAAAAGATATACGAAGAAGAGAAGGCGCGGATAGAGGGCGAGCGGCAACAGAGGATATCTGGTGATTCAACGACGGGCCTGGCCCCGAATGTTGCCGGTCTGTTGTGTTACCTTGCCGGGTGGATTACCGGTATCGTTTTCCTAATTATCGAGCAGAAAAACCGATTTATCCGCTTTCACGCCGTACAGTCGATCGTTGTTTTCGGGGTTATAACAGTTGTCAGCGGCCTTTTGAACCTGATACCCTTCATCGGCGGTTTTCTGGGTGTAGCTACTGGAATAGTGGCCTTAATATTGTGGATTGTACTTATGATTAAGGCTTATCAGGGTGAGTTGTATAAAATCCCGGTAGCTGGAGACATTGCCGAGAAGTCAATGCCACCTGCGGAAACCGTGACAGAGCCGGAGGCCGTATCAGCTGAAGTGAAAGAGCCTGCAGAACACGCGGCACCGCCCGGACAGGGTTTGGCTGATACTACTAAGATAACGGGTATTCAACAGAGAATGGATACCTACTTCACCAATACCAGGGTTGCCAGGACCACCGGTTCAAGCCTGGTCATCGCCTGGAGTGTAATCCTGCTAATATTCTTTTCTTTTTTCTATAAATACATAGCCTATTACAACCCGGATACGTTCCGTGGTGTTACTACATGGACTAGATACCCTTTGTTGACCGATGACTATTTCCTCTGGCTGCCGATTCTGGTTACCACATTGGTCCTTTCAATAGCTGGGCATATCCTGGTTATGGTCTACGACAAATACTGGTTAAGGCAAATGATTCTTATTGCCCTGAACATATTGGGCATTGTAACGGTGGTCAGTCTGTTGACCATATTCCCTTTCAATTTTGCCGCGATTCCCGGTGTGGCTATCGCCAATGTTGTCTCGATAGTGGTTAGAATAACATTGATTGCCGTTGCCATTGGTATCAGTGTCGCCACCATAGTCATGTTTGTTCAGCTGGTGGCTAATTTTGTCAAGGCGACTTCAACAAGGTGAGTTAAGGCGGATAAGAGTTTGTATCGGGGGTGAGTTAGTTATATTAAAGGGCTTAAGAGGTGTGCCTTTTCCGGGTAGCACTGTCAAATCGTTGGTTTAGTTGTTCCCGTTTGTTTGCAGAATTAGATAGGTGGGTACGGTAGTTACGAGAAGATGCTGGTAACCTTAAATAACCGAGGACTCTGGTTCACGGTAATTAGACTTCTTTCCGCTTCCATCTTCCCATCTTGAAATATATTGAATAGATAAGGGCTCTCATGGCGATGGCACTCACTATTCCCCAGCGTACTCCATAGACTCCCAGATTGGTGATTTTGGGCAGGAAATAGGCCATGGGTACCTGCACGCCCCACATAGTTACCAGGGTGGTCAGCATGGTTGGAATGGTGTCGCCAATGCCGTTGAGGCACTGGGTGATGACAATTACCAGGCCAAACACCATGTAGTTGACTATTTCTATCCTCAGGAAAGCACTGGCAATTTTTACCAGCTCAGGCTCGCTATTGAATATACGGACTATGTTCTCGGCCCAGAACCAGATCACTATCGCACCAAAGACCATTACACAGGTGAATATGCCGGCCGATATCCAGCCCGTTTTTTCCGCCCGTTCGGGTTTACCCGCGCCGAGGTTTTGGCCAGCCAGTATGCCCGAAGCCTGTCCGATACCCATAGCCGGCATATGTATAAATGTGTCTACCCTCTGTATTAAACTGTGAGCGGCTACGGCGAAGGTGCCAAACGGTGCGATAAGCCACATCAGCACAAAGTTGGCCAGACTTCTTTCCAGGCCGGTTACGGAGGCTGGAATACCAATTTTAACAATTCGCCAGATTATATTTCCATCGAAACTGAAATTTTTTAAAGTCGGTTTTAAGCGGCTGCGACCGCTGAATAGAATCCATATCATGATGCCAGCCCCCAACCCCTGTGAGGCAATATTGGTAATAGCCGAGCCGCTGACACCCAGGCGGGGAAAGACCGACCAGCCGAAGATGAGGAAAGGGCAGAGTAATGTATGGAAAATCCTGGTGGCGATGGTAATCTTCATTGGCATCATGGTATCACCGGCGGCTTGCATGGTGCCCTGCGCCATCATACCGAAAGACATAAAGATTGAGCCGCCGAACATGATACGCATATAGGCTGCACCTTCGCTGATAACATCCTCTTCTACCCCAAGCAGCATGAGTATCTGGTCAGCCAGAATAATCCCAATCAGCGCCATGACGGCGGCAAAGATAACGCTGATCACAAAAGCCTGCTGGGCTATGTGATTTGCCCCCTCGAAATCCTCAGCGCCAACGAAACGGGCCAGCATGGCTCTGGTTCCGGTATTGAGACCCATCCTGGCGGCATTTATCACCATGACGGCCATACCGGCCACACCCACACCGGCCATTGAGGCTGCCCCCAGCTTGCCTACCCATATCATATCGATAGTGGGTCCCAGCATCTGGACGCTACCACTTACAGTCATCGGCCAGGCCAAGCTCCAGAGGTTACGGACAATATTGCCCTCTGTCCAGTCTCGGTCAAAGTGAGCTCTTCTACGGCCGGGGCCTTCTACTACATCTGGAGAGCCCTTATTAGGACGGGGCCCTCCTCCCTCTCGCATCAAATATAAGCAATCCTTCCTAGTGGGCTGGCAGACGGGCCAACTGATTGATCATTTAAAAACCCAATTATAGCACTTTATG
Source organism: Dehalococcoidales bacterium (assembly GCA_020354275.1). Classification (GTDB taxonomy): domain Bacteria; phylum Chloroflexota; class Dehalococcoidia; order Dehalococcoidales; family UBA2162. Next base: position 917,967 of record CP070645.1, on the reverse strand, counting down.
TCCCGCATTTCTACTGCACTTAACTTAATTATTTAAATTATTTAAAATTACCACGGTTAACTTCCTCTGTATCTCTAAAAGGTTCATCCTGGAGGTTCTGCTCCAGTTCCCTAGGTTGATATTCCAGATAGGGTAGGATATTAGGCTGGTTCGGTTTGGGTTAAGCGGGTAATTATTGGCGTGGTTGAATATAATGTTGCTGCTCTTGATAGTGCGGTTGATTGCTGTTCAGGATGCTAGACCTGCTTACGCTTCCATCTTCCCAGTTTGAAGTATACCGAGTAGATAACTGCTCTTATGACTAT
>CP070645.1:911949-917562 GCA_020354275.1 Dehalococcoidales bacterium | reverse complement strand
GCTCCGGCTGGCCATGCATTCTCTCTGTATCAATGGCTGGGTCAACACCCCAGATATAAAGACATTCCGCTGCTCGTAATCGATGCCCGGTATGAGGAACGGCCCTTGAAAGGATGGAGAAGGTTTGAGGGTGTGCAGGTGGACGGTGACGAATACCTGTCCAAGCCAATCGAGCCGGCTTCGCTGGTGCCCCGGATCCAGAGCTTGCTTGAAGCACTGACCAAGAGGATAAGGGTGCTGGTAGTAGATGACCATACCATGATCAGAGCCGGGATATGTTCAGTTCTGGCATTGCAGAAGGACATGGAGGTGGTGGGTGAGGCCGATAACGGGCAGGATGCTTTTGATAAGGTGCTGCGGCTTCTGCCCAATGTGGCGCTGGTGGATATAGTGATGCCGGTGATGAGCGGGATAGAAGCGACTAAATTAATCAGTAAGGAATGCCCGGAGACGAAGGTTTTGATTTTAACGCAATACGACGAGGAAGAGAACATGATTGTCGCCAAGCAATCAGGAGCATACGGTTTTATCCCCAAGAAGGCGGCCAGTACCGACCTCATAAGCGGTATAAGGTATGTTGGTCAGGGAAGATATTACCCCTCTTCTTTTGCCGAGTTAGTTGTCGGATAGGATCCGGAGGTGGTGTAGCTAGCTTGTGTTTGAACCTGCTGTGCCATTAAGCTTATTATTCAGGTCTGGTAGAAGCTTGGCTTAAAGGGGGGTTCTTGGTTTTCTTGACCAGCAGAAGGAACCAGGCGGGGTTATCGTAGCTCTTAAGCTCAACTGCATAGTTATTTGTAGGGTCGTAATATTTTCAGGCGGATTGTTGAATTATTGAAGCGCTGTCTGTTAGAGTAAGTGCATGTTAGCTTCAGATAACGCTACACCGCATAACGCAGCTGAGTATGATAAATCGGTAAGACAGACGATTCCGTATTATGAAACCATTCAATCGGAGACGGTAGACCTGGTCAGAACAATAAGGCCAGAAGTAAGCTGCTGGTTGGATACCGGATGCGGTACAGGTTACCTTGTTGAAATTGCATTACCCCATTTTCCCCGGACCACCTTTGTCTTGACCGATCCGTCTGAGCCTATGTTAAAGCAGGCTATGAACCGTCTAAAGGGCTTACCGGAGAAACGTGTTAAATACCTCTCCCCGGCCCCCAGTGAAAACCTAGCCATATATAAGAACGAGATGCATCCCCAAATAATCACAGCCATTCTTAGCCATCATTATCTGCAAAAGCCCCAACGCTCCCAGGCTACTCAGATATGTTATCAGTTACTGGAAGAAGGAGGGGTTTTTATTACTGTAGAAAATGTTGCCCCAGTCACACAACGGGGTATTTCGTTGGGATTGGGCCGCTGGAAGCGTTTTCAGATTGAACAGGGTAGGTTAAAATCTGTTGTTGAAGCACATTCCAGACGCTTTAACTCTGAATATTTCCCCATCACAATAGAGGAACACCTTAATTTATTGCGGGAAACGGGCTTTAAAATCGTAGATCTTTTCTGGATGTCTTACATGCAGGCAGGGTTCTATGCTGTTAAATAAGGAATCCCCAATCCCGGAGTAACTCGTATTCCGTGAAGGCTTGCTCCAACACCGCTGCTCCTGCGTCTCTGTCTTTCATGGCTAGCTTTAACAATCTGCTGTTCTGATCATCCATGTATCGTCCCTTTGTGGAATTCCTATTCTACGATATTAACTTTCCCGTTGGAAGATCTCAATCACTTGCTCAAGTACAATTGCCACACCATCCTCATCGTTGCTTGCGGTCTGATACTGACAAATGGCCTTCACTTCAGGAACAGCATTGCTCATAGCAATCGGAATTCCGCAGACCTCCAGCATGTCTAAATCAGGAATATCATCTCCGATAGCAATTACATCTTCAACGGATATCTGTGCAGAATTTAAGAGTATTCGTAAGGCTTGAGATTTCGAAGCTGTATTACTGACAATACTGAAAAATCTTGACATATTGGATGGAATGACTGACACAAAATCCATGAACTGGGTCGAGACCTCAGCGATAATTCCCGAAAGGTCTTGTTCAAAGCCATATACAGCTACTTTTGTCTGAACTCTGTCCCTTGTCTGTTCAAGCGGTAATACCATATCTGGTGTTGCGGAGTTGATCTCCCAAAGAGTTTCTGCGTCACGTTGAAAATTGGCGCCAAACTCGTGACCTGCCAGCTCTATCAGCACTTCGCACTCATGTTGTGTATTCATAACAAGTTTAATGATATCTTCAACAATTGAGGCAGGAATTTGTTCTCTGACAAATCCGGAGAGAGGTGGAGCAGCTTTTGCGACTGCTCCATTTAGCATTACTAATGAACAACGGTCTGTCAATTCATTACCTATGAGTCGGCGAATTGAGCGCTCCGGACGAGACGTGGCCACGACAATCGGTAGGCATTTTAAAAGACATCTCTCGATTGCCTTACGGTTTCGCGGAGACAGCTTTGAGTTGGAACTCAGTAGGGTTCCATCGAGGTCGATAGCTATTGCAGAAGGAGGCTGATTGATTTGAGGGAGATTCATATCTAATCATACTTTTTTAACATTATGAGGTCAACGGTGGTTATTAAAAAGGAAGGAGAAGCTAACGAGTAGAAGGTTGAATCAACTGCTGGGGGAATTCCCGAAAAAGGCAGGTTATCGTGGCAAATCTACCATTTAGTAAAACAGCTTGTCGTAAATCATTCATTTTAGCAACGCGACCTATATTTTTATATCTGTGGAGCGGGAGATGGGATTCGAACCCACGACCCCCTGCTTGGGAAGCAGATGTTCTGCCACTGAACTACTCCCGCAAAACTAACAAACAGGTGAATTTTACGTTAAAAAAGTATGAAAAATCAAGTCACAGAGGGCATACTCCACGTAAATTCAGTTATATAACAGGGCCATATTAGCAATAGGTTCTTTTTCTGCTGACAGATTATTCAGGAATGTGTTTGCTGGTAAACACACGCCGTTACCCTGTCTAACCGGGTGTTTGAAATAGTGATATAGGCAGAAGAAGGGCTTTTGGGTATAATGGGACACGTGGAGCCATTTCTTATTACCGGGGTGATTTATGCCGAGGATAATGGTAGTTGACGATGAGCCCAATATTATCGAGTTAGCCAGGCTCTACCTGGAGCGTGAGGGATACCAGGTAGAGGGGGTAGCCGACGGTCAGGTTGCCCTCTCCAGGCTTGGTGATGTGAACCCTGACCTAGTTGTACTTGATGTAATGCTGCCTGATATCGACGGTTTTGAAGTATGCCGGCAGTTACGTACCAAGAGTGATGTGCCAATTTTAATGTTAACCGCCCGGAGGGAGGATATTGACAAAATACTGGGGCTTGAAATGGGAGCAGATGATTATTTAACCAAACCATTTAATCCCAGAGAGCTGGTGGCCAGAGTTAAAGCCATCCTCCGCCGTTATCAGGCCGGTGTCCAGGCCAGTGATATTATAGATATCGGCAGGCTGCGTGTCGACCTTTCCCGCCATGAGGCTACCGTGGACGGGCAATCGGTGAAGCTAAGAACCAAGGAGTTTGCCCTGCTGGTTACCCTTGCGCAGAATGTTGAAATGGTGCTTACCCGGGAGAAACTGCTGGAGCTAGTATGGGGTTATGACTATTATGGGGAGACCCGTACCGTTGATGTGCATGTTAATCACCTTCGGGACAAAATAGGTGGGTCAGGCACGCAGATTGAGACGGTCAGGGGTGTTGGATACAAAATGACAGTAGCGGAATGACCGGGCAACGGCGATGAAATAGTGGTTTTTACATGACTGAGATTAGAGGTACTATATGAGCTTACGGCTGAGGTTGATTATAACCTACACCCTGATAATTATTATCTGTTTGAGTATGGTGGCTGTTGTGGTATCGGTGATACTTCAGCGCTACAGTGACCGTTTTATCGCTTCCCGCCTGGACGATATGACTGTGCCGATATATGTGCAGACAAGGTCGCTGGCCAAACGGCAGGTGCCTCTGGATGATGTGTGGTCTAACCTTAAGGAGCAGGCCCAGAGCACCGGCGTCTATATTCTCGTGGTTGATATGGAGGGTAATATCGTCAGGCAGATCCTGCCGCAGGGAAGCCTGGAAAAGCAGACCATTGAGTTACCTCCGGAGAGCCTGCCTTCAGACATCTCGAAACCATATCACGGCACCTTTGTCACTTCTGACGGTCAAACTTTTATCTTTGCTGCCTACCCGTTCAGGGTACTGTTTATTCCACAGACCTCAGCCGCTTTGGAGTCCATAGTTCTGGCGGTGCCGCGTAGCAGTATTTTAACGCTCTGGCTTGGCCTTATCCGCCCCTTCCTTTGGGCGGGACTGATCGCCTTTTGTATATCGGTGGTAATTGCCTTCCTTGTTGCCCGGTCGGTCTACCGCCCCATCCAGCGCGTCACCGAGGCTGCTGACATGATAGCCCAGGGGGACTATGACCAGGAGATACCGGTAGAGGGCCCTGCCGAGGTCAGGGGACTGGCCAGCGGTTTTAATAACATGGCCAGAGAAGTGAAAATGTCGCAGAAGAAGCTCCGTGACTTCGTTGCCGATGTCTCCCACCAGCTCAGGAACCCGCTCACTTCCATCAGGGGGTTTGCCCAGGCAATGCTTGATGGCACTGCCAGTGACGAAGATACCCGCTTGAGGGCAGCCCGGGTCATTGAGGACGAGTCCAAGCGGATGATCAGGCAGGTTGATGAACTCCTTGAGCTTTCCCGGATGCAGTCGGGGCAGACCCGGCTGGCCAAGGAAGCGGTGGAGGTCAGGGAGCTTATCGAGCACTGCTGGAGTATTATCGCGGCACAAGCTGAAGAAAAAGGTGTCCTCCTTAAAATGGAGATGGAACCGTTTATACCGGTGTCGGGAGATGCTGACCGGCTGGAGCAGGTTTTTACCAATCTGCTAGATAATGCCCTCAAGCACAGCCCTCACGGTGGCGAGATAAATATCAGCGGCCGCCAGCTCAACGGGAAGAATATAGAAATCATTGTGGCTGATAACGGACCGGGGATTCCACCCGAACAGCTGCCCTATGTATTTGACCGTTTCTATCAGGCGGGTGAGGTGAGGACCGGTGTAGGCCTGGGGCTGGCCATTGTCCGGGAGATCGTGGTGGCGCATGGCGGAGAAATCGGGGTCACCAGCACGCCGGGTAAGGGGGCACAGTTTATCGTTACCTTGCCGGCTGATACCGGTAGTATCTCAGAAGAGTAGCCGTCAATCTCAAGGTATTCCCACGCGACCGTTAACAATCGCCCGGGGGCAATTCCCATATTTATTGAGACTAATCCTGGCCAAGAATACATCTGTATGCTAACCCTTCTGCCCTGCCGGCGTTATATTAACTGAAGAATTTACCAGTTTAGGCGGGAGTGGAACAATGAAAACCAAACTGTTTCCTGTAGTTATTTCTTTTCTTATCTTGGCGCTTACCGTTTCGGTATTGCCCGGTTGCGGGCCGGTTGAAACGGCCGAGGGCTACATGGCCATAATCCCGAAGGTATTGCACAGCGGCAGTACTGAATCACTTTCTTTGAGCCTTTTCAGTGAGGGCAAACTGGTCAGTGACCGGGTGGAGGT
>CP070645.1:909265-911849 GCA_020354275.1 Dehalococcoidales bacterium | reverse complement strand
CGGGCTCCGTAGATTATGCGGCTGAGCATATCTCGCCCTAGGTTATCCGTTCCCAGAAAATACTGACCTGACGGGGGTTGCAGGCGGTCAAGCAGTGTCATTTCGTTCTCACCGTAAGGAGCCAGAAAGTTGGCAAAGATACCGGTTAGAAGCAGCAGCAGGACTATGATTGCCCCCACTGTACCCAGCGGCTTCTCCCTGACCAGCCTGACAAGCAGGTCAATTAGCAAGGGGCGCTTCTTTCGCACCTCCTCGGCTACCGGTAATATTTCTCTTACACCCTCTTCCACCATTCTGGTTTCCTCTCTATCTATAACGGACCCGGGGATCGAGCCAGGCATAGGTCAGGTCAACGACCAGATTCAGTACCAGTACAAGCATGCCCATAATCACGTTTATCCCGGAGATTATCGGGTAATCTCTCTTATTGAGAGCCTCAATCATGTAAAGGCCTACCCCGGGGAGGGCGAATATCGACTCAAAAACGACAGTACCCCCGATCAGGACCGGTAGCATACCGGCGGCTATGGTAACCACGGGAATGAGGGCATTCTTCATAGCATGCCTTACCACGACCACCCGTTCCATCAGTCCTTTCGACCAGGCCGTCCGGATGTAGTCCTGCCGGAGTACTTCCAGCATCATGGTGCGCGTCATCCGCATGGTCGTCCCGGACATAACCATGCCCATGAGTACTGCCGGGATTATGAACTGCTTCAGGTTCTCTATCGGGTTTTCAACAATGGGAATGTAATCCAGGGGCGGTGACCAGTTCCACCAGATTGAGGGGTAGACCACGACCATGGTGCCCAGCCAGAAGCCGGGAAGGGAGATACACAGTATGGCAAAGGTGCGGCCCAGGTAGTCCCCTGCAGTGTCCTGCCGTATCGCTGAATAGACGCCTATGGGGATAGCTATCAGCAAGGCGGTAATGATGGCCAGGAGCCCAAGCTCAAAGCTGATTGGAATTCTGTTCCCGAGCTCCACGGTTATGGCCCGGCCTGTCCACAGCGAGTCACCCAGGTCGCCTCGAAATACGCCCCCGAGCCATTTCCCGTACTGGGTATGGACGGGCACATCCATCCCCAGTGCCGTCCTGATGGTCTCGGCGGTTATCTCGGTGGTCACTGTCCCTTCGGCTGACATCTCAGCTACCATTAATTCTATGATGTCGCCGGGAATAAAACGCACCAGGAGAAAGACTATGATAGTCACCAGAAATAGGGTCGGTATGATTAACGCCAGTCTCCTGATTACATAACCAGTCATGTCACTTCTTTCAATCCGGCCCGTAAAAATCCCGGAAGCATGGCTCCCGGACCAGGCACGCAATATTATTAAGCTACCTTAGGACTGAAGGTAACTCTTAATTCTGTTCGGGGGCCGGTGATTTGAATCTGCCAGCCCCCTCCCTATCAATACTTCCCCAGATGTGACAGGGCCTCTTATTTGCCAGTCATTTCTGCCTTCAGGTCCTGGTCAACCCAGACATAGATGGGCCAGTTACCGATATCGTAGTAGCCCACGCAGATTTCACCGTGGTACCCTTTCACCCACGGCCACCAGAAGTTGAACAAGTGTGCCGCCGGCATCTGTATCATCCAGACTTTATCAAGGATGTATGGTACCAGGTCTCTGAACAGCCCTCTCCGGACCTCGGGCTTGAAGTAGTTATCCAGCATCTCTTCGTACGTGTCGTCCATGAGCGGATCACATACGAAGCCCAGGTTTTCTACCGGCCCTGTCTCACATCCCCGGTAGGTGTACAGTTTGTGGGATGTGCTTGAGCCACTGAGGCCGCGTACAATCATGTCGTCGTAGGTCTTGGATGTTTCCATGGATTGCCAGACGCTGTACTCCTTGACATCGAGCTCCAGATCAACGCCAATCTTTATCCAGTAATCCTTGAATATCGAGAGCATGTCTACGTAGGCGTCGTAGCAAATCACCTTGGCCTTGAAGCCGTTGGGATAGCCAGCCTCAGCCAGGAGTGCCTTTGCTGTGTCAACGTCGTAGCCAAAGAGCTCCTGCACCGACTCAGGCATCTCCTCAAGCGGGGTATACATATCAGAGTGTTCCGGCATGGGCAGGATCGGGAAGGAGTACCACTCGGAATGGCCACCGTAGTATGAGTCGGATATGGCCTTCTGGTCTACCCCTATCTGCAGCGCTCGCCTGACCCTGATGTCGCTATAAGGTTCTTTCCTTAAGTCAAAGAAAATCAGGGACGGCGCAGTCTGTGGAACCTCAACATACATGAGGTCGGGGGTAGTCGCGATTACATCTTCGGCGTCGTCAAAGCTCAGGCTATAGGCGTCGATCTTGGCCGTCCGCAGCCCGGCAATTCGGGTGGAGGCGTCCGCGATGATATGAATCTTGACGGTGTCCACGTAGGGCAGACGGTTCTCGGGGTGGACGGGGTCGTACATCCAGTAGGCGGGGTACCTTTCCATTGTGAGCGCGCTGCCGGGCACGTAGTCCTTGATGGTGAATGGACCGGTGCCGATTACGCGGGTCCACTCGTTCATGTTCCCCCATTCCTCGTCTACTTCAGGGGGAATTATCACCATCAGCTCTCCACTCT
>CP070645.1:901350-909165 GCA_020354275.1 Dehalococcoidales bacterium | reverse complement strand
TTGAAGCTACCTGCCGCCTCATCTCTCTGGCATTAAGGTCCGGGGTAGATGTCGCCTCGGTAGTAAAGCAACTCCGGGGCATCCGCTGCCCATCTATCGCCTGGGAACAGGGGAAGTCTATCCTCTCCTGCGCCGATGCCATCGCCAGCGTCCTGGAAAAACATGTCACGGGCAATGATGACGGCAATGATAGTAGTGGTATGAAGAACCCAGGAGACTACGGTTTAATCAGGAATACTGCCGGGCAGTGCCCGGAGTGCGGTGGTCTTCTGGCATACCAGGAGGGCTGTTTCCTGTGCCCTGCCTGTGGTTATACCAAATGCTAGGTGAGGGAATTTAATTTATGAGCGATAGATCAGAGAGGGTAATGATATTTATTGATGGCAGTAACCTGTACCATTCCCTTAAGGGCTATTTTAAAAGGGCTGATATCGATATCGGCAAATTCTGCCGTAAATTGCTGGATAAGCGCCGGTTGATAAGGATCTATTATTATAACGCTGCCGTAGGACGCAAAGAGGAACCGGAGCGGTACCGTGACCAGATGTCTTTCTTTGCCAGTATCCGGTCCATTCCCTACTGCGAACTCCGGCTGGGGCGTCTTGTCTATATCAACTGGCCCAATGCCCCACCCTATGAAAAAGGGGTTGATATCCAGTTAACTACTGATTTACTGACCCACGCTTATAAGAACAATTATGATGTGGCTGTCCTTGTTGCCGGGGATAGTGATTATGTCGGTGCCCTGCAGGCAGTCAAGGACAACGGGAAGAATGTAGAGGTGGCTTTGTTCGGTAAAGAAAGGACCTCCCGGCCCCTGAGGGAAGTGGCTGACAAGGTGATTACCATTGATGGCCGGTTGCTGAGGGGTTGCTGGAAATAACCCCTGACATTCAGGATTAAATCGAATTACTGGCCTATAGCTGGGATTATGCCTCTGGTTTTACCTCGCCGACGACGAAGGCGATAGCGTGTTCCCGGGTATCGGAAAGGCTGATAGCCAGTTGCTTGAGTCCCAGGTCTTCGGCCTTTATCTGTGCCTTGCCGTACAGGTTTACCAGAGGCTTGCCACTCGGTTCGGCGCTGATCTCTATCTCTCTCCAGCTGATGCCCCTGACACCGGTGCCAAGGGCTTTCATTACCGCTTCTTTGCCGGCAAAGCGGGCGGCCAGCCGCCAGGGCTTCTGACGGCATATCCTGAGTTCACGTTCAGAGTATATCCGTTGCAGGAAGCGGTCTCCCCAGCGTTTGATAATCCGGTTTATACGGTCTATTTCAATGATATCAACACCAACACAGTGCATCGGTACAATAACCTCTAAAACCTTCCTCTAATTATACCCTATATTGGCAATTGATATGGGGTGTTCCGGTGGTAGCAGGTGTAATAGCCTGGTTTAATATAAGGTGTTCTTATACCAGGTATACCTCTTCTCCGTATTCGGGTACAGATACGTCCCAGTTTGTTTTTTGACTGAGAAACTGTCCAAACTGTCTGGCTGCTTTAGTTTCGCCGTGTACCACAAATACTCTGCGGGGGGGTCTCTTAAGCTCTGAAAGCCACTGTAAAAGCTCGTAACGATCGGCGTGTGACGAGAAACCGTGTATCTGGGCGATTTTTGCTTTAACAGGATAATGTTTACCCAGTATCCTTACCTTTTTAGCACCGTCAACGATATGTCTGCCCAGCGTGCCAAATGCCTGGTATCCGGTAAATAGTATTGTGCTCTGCCTCCGGGAGATATTGGTCACCAGATGGTGCTTGATTCTGCCGCCGGTGCACATTCCAGAACCGGCTATTATCATGATGGTACCCAGTATGTGGTTAAGCGATTTTGACTCGTCGGCCGTCTGCACCATTTTCAGTCCCGGGAAGTCGAAGGGTGACCTGTTGCTCGATACCAGGCGGGACATCTCCTTGTCGAACAGTTCCGTATGACGCTTGAACACCTCGGTAATTCTTATCGCCATGGGGCTATCTAGAAAGACCATCAGGTGTGGTATGCGGTTTTCGATTAATAAGTTATTTAGGTGGTATAGGATCTCCTGGCTTCGTTGCAGGGCAAAGCTGGGTACAATAATATTGCCACCTCTTTTCCAGGTCGAGTTTACAATAGTCGCCAGGCTATCACCGGTGTCTGCGGATTCTTTATGTTGTCTATCCCCGTAAGTGGATTCTACCAGGACATAGTCTACCTCAGTAAACACGCTGGGGTCTCGGAGTATCGGCTTGTCCTCTCGGCCTATATCGCCGGAGAAGACGATGGTGCGTTGTTCTCCTTCCTGGCTGACGGTAACCTTTATTGCCGACGAACCGAGAACGTGGCCGATATCATGGAATGTTGCTTTAACCCCATCACCGATCTGAACTACCTCCCCGTATTTCACCGGACTGAACAGTTGGAACGAAGCATTGGCGTCATCAACGGTATAGAGCGGAATCTCAGGATAGGGCCCTTTTCTCCTTTCCCGCTCATGCCGTCTCTTTTTAAAAGCGGCGTCTTCTTCCTGGAGACGGGCCGAGTCCAGCAGTATAATCTGAGTAACCTCTGAGGTGGCGGCAGTGCAGTAAATCTTGCCCCGGAACCCCTCGGCAACCAGTTTGGGTATCAGCCCGCAGTGGTCCAGATGGGCGTGGGTCAGCAGAATTGCGTCCAATTCCCGGGGTGGTACCGGGAAGGGGTCCCAGTTCCGGTGACTTAGTTCCCTTTCCTGATAGAGACCGCATTCAACCAGCAACTTTAGGTTGTCGGTCTCCAGCAGATACCGTGACCCGGTCACGCTGCCGGCTGCACCCAGGAAGCTCAGTTTAATTTGCAGTTTTATACTCCCATTATCTAGTTTTTACCAGCATAATTATAGATACCGGTATAACTGACTGATCGCGCGGAGATTTAGTGTTGCCATGTTTCAAAGCCGTATGAAGTATACCATACGGGTTCCTTTCAGTATAGATGTGAATAATGGTGAGGAGGGCACAAAGTGGCAAACTGGGATACCTGGTTTTTGCTCCATTGGTTTGACACCATTTGGTGCAAATGATATATTTTCTATTTTAGATTTCCCGAGCCAACTTACCGCTGGCTTTCAATTTTTTTAGAAATAAACAAAAACAAGCTTTGGCATAACAGAAAATGTGGGGGTGGAGAGGATACTGTGTCCATGCCGGGTGCTGGTTCTAACCAATCGGAAAAGACCTCTGTGATGTTATCCAGCCAGTAATCGAAGGGGCTGTTGAGTAGATATAACCTGATTTATTACCGGAGGTAAAAATATGCTGACTGTATGGGAAGCGATAAAAGTAAGGCGTAGCATACGTAAATTTGCCCCTGATGATGTACCTGATGAGATGATTGAGCAGATGCTTGAGGCTGCCAGGTTAGCCCCGTCGGGGAGCAATCGTCAGCCTTGGCGTTTTCTGGTGGTCAGGGACAAGGAAGATAGAAAAGCGCTCTGCCGGATATGTCTCGACCAGAAATTCATTGAGGAAGCGCCGGTAGTTATCGTGTGTTTTGGTGACCTGGAGCGTTATTCGCCGGAAGCGAGGTTGAAGCGACGGCAGGAATTTGTAGAGTCCGGTGTGTTGGAGACCTTATCGGGTCGTTTTGCTGATCCCCAGGTCAGGGCAGCCATTGACTCGGCGCCAACACCGTCCCGTCAGCAGCTGATAACCCCGGTAATATCAAATACTTATATTGCCATTGAGCATATGGTGTTGATGGCTACCGCTCTGGGGCTGGGTACCTGCTGGGTGGGTGCCGGCAGCGGGGAGATAAACCGTTACTTTGGTTTGGGCGATAATTTAGTCACGGTGGCAGTGGTGCCGGTGGGCTATCCGGCAGGTAAATATCCTTCTCAGCGCCCGCGTGTTTCTATGGAAGAAATCCTGGTTAAACCGCAGGACTCGGATAAGGCTGAATGAGGGTGATACTCCTGTCAAGAGATAACTGAAACTGCTCTAGTGCCAGCTATTCCCGTTGGTCAGTGGAAGTATTCGATCGAGCCTTATATGGGTTTTACAGGATTGACAACAAAAAACATATCCTTGTGTTTATGTTTTTAATATCTATACATCTGTATTACTACTCTCATATAGTCACTGGATTGGAATTATGGAAAGAGATATTGAAATTACAGACGGTTTTATAACATTACGGCCATATCAAATGAGTGATATAGACTCTTTGTATGAGGCGGTACGTGAGTCTATCACGGAAGTGTCTTTGTGGATGCCTTGGTGTCACAGTGAGTATTCAATAGAAGAGAGTACAACCTGGGTGGAAGGACTACCTGAGCGATGGGAGATGGGGACATCATTTGATTTTGCTATAACAAAAGCAAAGAACGGTCAATATTGTGGTGGTTGCGGCCTCAATCATTTACGGTATGACATTGGACTGGCCAATCTTGGTTACTGGGTCAGAACAAACGAAACCAGAAAAGGAATTGCCACTGCAGCGACATTACTCTTGGCCCGTTTTGGGTTTAAAGAATTGAGGTTAAACAGAGTTGAGATTATGGTGGCCGTTGGTAATATAGCTAGCCTGCGTATTGCTGAGAAGTCGGGTGCTACCAGAGAGGGCGTGTTAAGAAATAGGCTGCTATTAAATGGTGAACCAGGTGATGCCGTGTTGTTCTCATTTGTTCCTCAAGACTTCCGCCAGTAGGATGCCAGAGCCATATTCTACCTTGCCAAGGTGCCCGTATTTTTGCTAACATTCGGTGTGCCTATACGGGGGAGTGCCGGAACTGGCAGACGGGCATGACTTAGGATCATGTGTCGCAAGACGTGGGGGTTCGAGTCCCCCCTTCCCCACCAGGGGTGTCCAGTTACTGTCATACATAAATCCCATGAAACCTGGAAAAGCGAAATATGCCAGAGTTAAGATACCACCACATTGGTATTCCAACCAGTGTCCCCCGCCCTGATGAAGAATACAGCGAAAAGTATAAAACCTATACATCCGGGTATTTCCAGAGCCCCTACGGCATTGAGTGGATGCGGTTCGAGCCCGATTGCCCCTTCCCGGAGCTTGTGAAAACAGTCCCGCACGTTGCTTTTATCGTGGACAATCTTAAGGCAACTATAACCGACAAGGAAGTACTGGTAGGACCTGTCAGCCCCGCAGGTGGCGTAACAACAGCGACCATTGTCCATAATGGTGCCCCTGTTGAATTCATCCAATTTGATAGGCCCGAGTCTGGGATATGGCCGCACAGTGCTAAAAAAGAAGCCATGCTGGAACTCAAGTACCACCATTTCGGCATTCCGACCGATACCCCTCGCCCTGAGGATGAATACCTGGCGGAATATAAGACCTATGCATCGGGGTATATACAAAACCCTTATGGTGTGGAATGGATGCGGTTTGAACCGTCTTTCTCCCTACCGGAGCTTGTCAAGACGGTACCTCATGTTGCTTTTGTCGTGGATAATCTTAAGAAAGCCATAGCCGGTAAGGTACTGCTGGGCGAACCCGACAGCCCGTCTAAGGGCGTGACCGTGGCCATGATTGTTGATAATGGGGCGCCGGTTGAATTCCTTCAGTTCGACGGGCCCGGGTTTGAAGTATGGCCGCGTAATGCTAAATTCCGACCGGAATAATATAGTGGGTTATACTACACTCCTTGGGGCTGCGTAGTCATGTGGTACTTGCATCCTATTTCCCCATGACTTGAGCAGTCTTTGTCTTGCCTGCCGGGCAGACCCGTAGACACTCGGCACAACCTCCGGCATAATTGTAATAGGTGCTGCATACATACTTATCGATATTGAAGGTTTCACCGTCCTCTGGCTGCTTAATTGCCGAGACTGGGCAGACCTTGATGCAGGCACCCCCGCACTCAGGGCAGGGATTGTATTCATCTATAGGGGTTGATGGGGGGAAAGGTGCGTCGGTGACAATGCAGCTCAGGCGGACTCTCGCCCCATATTCAGGAGTAAGTAGCAGGCTGTTCCAGCCAAAAACTCCTAACCCCGCTATCTGGGCGGCATGCTTGTAGGAGAGGACACTTTCTATACGGCGGTTGTCCAGGGGAGAGCCGCTGGCCGGTAAGGGAATTCCTTTGTAGCCAGCACCGTGTAACGCTTTGATAACCTTATATGCTTCCCAGTCAAGGCGTCCGCTGACCAGCTCGGCGTTACGGTTATAAAGGTCGCGGAGGGTGATTTCGCCCACTTTTCTTTCCGAGACCAGGTATTTTACCACCTCGGGGAAGACCTCAAGTGCCAGGATGATGATCGACTTCGCATCAGGCAGGAGGCTTCTCGTCTTTTCGTAAATGGGGGTGTCCCTGGTGTCTTCCAGTTTAACTACCCCGACCTTATCTACCTCTACTCCCTCCAGCAGTTTGTCCGGCTTATTCCTGGGAGACGTCATTTTCGAGTTCCCCCCGTTCTTCGTCTTTTAGTCTGGAAAGATAGATAGAACTGGTTTCTTCAAGCTGGCCGTACTGCATTACCCGGTCAATCAGCTCTTTATCCCAGAGCTTGTCTGTAATAATCCGGGTAAGTGTCGTCGTATCCAGTTGCGATACCTCGCTCCATTTACCCGTTTCTTTCAGTATTTTGTCCAGCTCTTCGCGTTCCGCCTTGTTTTTAGCCGGGAATCTCAGCCTCTGGCCAGAGACCACTCTGGCCTTGTTCTGGCTGCCGGTGATTATTTGAATCTGCTGGCGTTGCGCATAGTCAATCAGCGCGTCCCTAACCTTTTCTATCTCCTTATCGATGGCTGAGGCCTTTTCTCTGAGTTCGGCATACTTATTAACCAGTGTGACGCCGGGTTCTATAAGGTACTCGTTTTCGGGGAGGGCAGCTACCTGATACAGGTGTTTCCTCATCGGGCAGAGGTCAGGGTATTCGCACCACTGGCAGAGTGCCGATTCTATCGGGGGAAAATGAACGGCAGAGCTTATCTCGTCAATCAGGCTGATTGAGTCATTGGCCAGCCGGGCGACTTCTTCACCAGAGCGCGAGGAGATGAGTTCCCGGTCGAAGGCAAGGTAGTGCCAGATGAGACTGATATTCTCAATATCAGGCCATTTTTTCTTGACGCCGAGGTGATAAAGCCCCAGTTGCCGGTCATTATCGACGTCTTCCTGCCCGGGCAGGTGGGCAGAGGTTTTATAGTCATGAACCTGGTAAACACCGTCTTTGGTGCGGGATAAGCGGTCGATTATGCCGGTCAGCTTGTACTTACCACCGTCATCCAGGGCAAAGTTGAGCCTCATTTCGGTGCCGATTGTCAGGTCTGAATCGAATGGCGCGTACCTCTGGTAGTAGGTCTCGATAAACCTCTTGCCCAGGGCCTGGTAATCGTCTGCGGTCAGCTCCTCTCTGGTGATGATAATTGAGTCATGCCACTCCTTCCGCCAGAGCCTGTCATATTGGGCGAGCAGGTTGTCCAGTGTGCTGACTCGGCCAAACCTGACATTGTCATAGCACTTCTTCAGGGTCTCATGGACCATTGTTCCCAGGAAGGACTCGACGCCTTCGGTGAAACGCCTGATTTTGTCCCGGTAGCGGAACCGGTATTTGAGCGGGCACTCCTGATAAGTGCTGAGCTGGGAGTGGGAGTAGAGGGGCATAACTGCTCCTTGTCGGGTTGTTTTAATCGCCATATATTCCTGGTTGTATCTCTAATTATATCTTCTGTGGCTAATTTTTCATAGTTTTAGTAGTATGGTTTAGTAGAATGACTTGCCGTCAAGGGAGGTGTGGTATGTGTGGGCTTATTATCGGGTTTTCCATCGGAACCCTGGTTTTTTCGGTATTGACATTAGGTTGTGGTCTGACCATCCACTTCGGGGGAGAAT
>CP070645.1:881059-901250 GCA_020354275.1 Dehalococcoidales bacterium | reverse complement strand
CCAAAGACACCGATAGACACCGATAGGACTTTATCTCCCGGTGACAGGGTATTGACGATAGCTGTTTCCAGTCCACCGGTACCGGAACCGGTCAGCAGAAAAAGGTCGTTTTTTGTCTGGAACACCTGTTTTAGCTGGTCGGTTACCCGGTGTAACATGGCAATGAATTCCTCACCCCGGTGGTTTATCATCTGCTTGGTCATTGCCTGCAGGACTTCCGGGGGGCAGGGGGTTGGCCCTGGAATACGTAACTCTTCCATCTGTCTCCTCTTTTTAACTTATAAAGCTATTTTAATCGGTATTTATCACTTTGGCAAAGTGCCGCTTCCCCACTTTGACAATGGTACCGTTTTGGAATGTTTCAAACGGAACCAGACGGCTGGTTATTACTTCATCGGCTATTACCGTTCCGCCCTGAGAAATTATTCGGTTTGCTTCGCTACGGCTCTCGGCCAGGCCTGTTACCACCAGCAGGCGGCTGATGTCTATATATGCTTTGCCTGACTGCCTGGATGTTAGTTCACTGAATGATACAAAGTGCTCCTGTATCTCTTCAGGTGCTTCCTTTCTCTGTATGACCCTGGCAAAGTGCTCCTCGGCCCGGGCGGCCACTTTCTCATCATGAAGCTGGATTACTATCTCGCCAGCCAGCCGTTTCTTGAGGTTCATCGGGTTGATGGTGTTATCCGAAAGTGCCTGGCGGAAGTCAGCCAGCTCATCGTCAGAAACATCGGTCAGCAGCTCGAAGTAGTCCATGATAAGGCTGTCCGGAATGGACATCACTTTGCCGTATATTTCCTCCGGCGGCTCGGCAACACCGATATAGTTACCCAGGCTCTGGCTCATCTTTTTACTGCCATCGGTGCCGATCAGCAAAGGAGTCATGAAGCACTGCTGGGGAGGCTGGCCCATCATGGACTGGAGCTCCCTGCCCACCAGAAAATTAAACTTCTGGTCAAGACCGCCGAACTCAACATCGGCCTGTATTGCCACCGAGTCATATGCCTGGAGCAGTGGATAAAGTAATTCGGTTATGGTAATGGGTTTCCCGGCATTGTACCGGTTACTGAAGTCCTCGCGGGCTAGAAACTGGGCGACAGTGAACATGCTGGTAAGCTGGATAACGTCGCTGAGGTCAAAGCTGCCGAACCACTCGTTCTGCCACCTGATTTCTGTTCTGTCTTTATCAACCACCATGAAGAACTGGTCCATGTAGGTCTGGGCATTAGCCCTTACCTGCTCGGCGGAAAGCATCTGACGTGTGGCCGACATTCCACTAGGGTCGCCAATCTGGGCTGTCCAGTCAGCGATAATAAGCACCACCTGGTGTCCCAACTCCTGGAACTGGCGAAGTTTTCGCAGTGTTGCCATATACCCTATATGAATATCCGGGGCGCTGGGGTCAAAACCCTCCTTCAGGCGAAGCTTCCTGCCCGATTTGAGCATCTCCCGTAGCTCTTCTTCGACGATAATTTCGGCCACACCCCGCCCCAGCAGTCTATTAATGTCCTGGTTGTCTATCTGTTCTCTGTTATTCATAGCTGGCTTTCCCTGGTTTATGTTTTTATTCACTGGCAACTAGTTTGTCCATATTCTGTGAATCAAGTATTGCTATCCCCTGCTTTACATCCTCCGCCATCTGCTTCTTCAGGTCTTCAACATTATCGAAACGTTTTTCGTTACGCAGCCGTTCCACGATGTCAATCCTCATCTGGCGTCCGTACAGGTCGCCACGGTAATCGATGACATAGGTCTCAACGGTGCGCTCGTGGCCATCAAAGGTGGGGCGCCGGCCTATGTTGGTTACCGACTGGTGGGTGCTGTCATCAAAGTGGGCCCAGGTGGCGTAAACGCCGTCAGCCGGTAGAGCCTGCCTGGGGTCTACATCTATGTTGGCTGTGGGGAAGCCCAGCTCCAGGCCGCGGCCGGCCCCGGAAGCAATCTGGCCCTGAAGGCTTAGGGGATGCCCCATCAGGTTGATGACCTTTTTGATGTTGCCGTTAGCCAGGGCATTTCTTATGGCGGTGCTACTCACCGTCTCCCCGTTGGCTGTTATCGGTGGAATGACGGTTACACTGAAACCATGTTCCTGGCCCAGCTGGCGGAGGTAATTGCTGTTACCCTCCCTGTTGTAGCCCAAAGCGAAGTCGGGGCCGATTATCAGGCCACGCATCCTGAGGTGTTTTTGCAATAGGTTGATAAATTGACTGGCACTCAGCCGGGCAAGCTCTTCTGTGAAGGAAAGGATTATAACGGCATCCACGCCCTCATTTTTTAGAAGGCGGACTTTTTCGGGAAGGACGGTCAGGTAGAGAGGCTTGTTATGGGGTGACAGTATCTCGCGGGGGTGCTGGCGGAAGGTAACCACTCCGCTGAGTAATCTCTTTTGCCGGGTACTCCCGGTTAGCTGAGAGATCAGGTATTTATGACCGAGATGGACGCCATCAAAAACCCCGATTGTCAACATCATGTCCTTATCGGGTGCTAACTCGGCCAGCTCCGCGTCTACCTGCATGAAACTCCTTTACCCCCTGCCGGCTTATAGTGGCATAACCTAAATATAATGCAGCTTGGTAATTGCTGTAAAAGTGCCATCCGGTCAGTCAGTTTATCTATCGGTGATATAGTATTACACTATAGCGATTATTCTTTAGTCTATAGGATGCGTCTATAGTGGATATTGTCAGACGCTGACGTTTATATTCTAGTTGAAGTGATTTCATACTAACACAAGCCTGTTTAGGCGTCAAATGCGGGAAAATGAACGGCTTTCGGGGTTAATCAGGTCGGTCTGTAGTTTGCACTATTAGCTGTATCCAAGAAAACGTGGGGCGTAGTCCCATACGGGCGGTTCAGTCAACTGGGGGTGGTTATCGCCCCGGTTCCTGGAAGTAATAGCCTACCCCGGGTTCGGTAATGATGTATCTGGGCAGTGCCGGGTCTGGCTCTATCTTCTGACGAAGGTGCGATATGTAAATACGGACATAGTTTAGGTCATCGGTATATTCCCAGCCCCACACCCTCTCTAGCAGCTCCCTGTGGCTGAGAATACGGCCAGCCTTCTCTATTAGCATAGCGAACAGGCGGAATTCGCGCGGTGTTAGTTTTACCCGTTCTCCATTAACGGTAATGCGACGCTCCGTGATATTGGCGGTCAGAAATCCGTCCGAGTAGGTCAGCTCTCTCTCTGATTTCTCGGAAGAGGAAAGCTCAATCCGCCGCATTACGGAACGTATCCTGGCCACCAGTTCCCGGTTACCCACCGGCTTAAAGAGGTACTCATCGGCGCCATAGTCCAGTCCGCGTACTATATCGTCCTCGGCATGCTGAATGCCGGTAAGCATTATGACCGGCACATCGGAGATTTCGCGGATACGCTGGCAGGTGAGCCAGCCGTCCATCTTGGGCATAACTACATCCAGAAGCACCAGGTCCGGTTTCTGGGCAAAAAGGAGCCGCAGTCCCTCCATCCCGTTGTCGGCTTTGAATACCTCATATCCCTGCCCGGTCAGGACCTCTACCACCAGGCGGAGAAAGGTTGTGTCGTCGTCAATTATGAGTATCTTCTGTGCCATCATTATCTCCGTTAGGAAGAGGGATTAGCTTTATATTTCGTGAGTAGCATTTTGGCGATGAGTTCCGGTAGCTGCCGGGTATCGACCGGCTTGGACAGGTAGGCATCGCACCCGGCTTCGATTATCTTCTCCCGGTCTCCTTTCATGGCGTAGGCGGTGACGCCGATAATGGGGGTATCACTGACCGACGGGGTTTCCCGGAGCTTTCTGGTTACATCGAGCCCGTTTACTCCGGGGAGTTGTATATCCATGATGATAAGGTCCGGATGTTCGGTTACCGCGGTAATAAATGCTTCCTGCCCGTCACTTGCCTTGAGCAGTACGTAACCCCTGGGTTTAAGGGTCATTTCAATAAGCTTCATATTCAAGGGGTTGTCTTCTACAACCAGTATTTTCTTATCCATTGTCAGTAATAGTAGCTTGAATTATTAACCAGTGGCTGCCAGTGGCAGGGTGAAAATAAACCGACTTCCCAGGCCATATTCGCTTTCAACCCAGATTCGACCACCGTATTGCTCGATTATCTGCTTGACCAGGGGCAGCCCCAGCCCGGTGCCCCTCTCCTTTCTCTCTGGAGAATAGTCCAGCTGGTAAAAAGGCTCGAATATCCTTATCTGATCCTCCTCCTTTATACCGGTGCCATTATCAATTACACTGACCTGGCACCAGTCACCCTCCCTGATGGCTTCTATCTTCAGTTTACCCTCTTCCTGGGTATACTTAGAGGCATTGTCCACCAGATTACGCAGGACCTGCTCTACCATCCCTTTTTCAGCACAGATCGGCGGAAGTCCTTGCTCAATCTCAACAGCCAGGCTTTGTCTTCTGGGGGTCAGTATTGATGCCATCGTCCGGGTTATCGATTCTACTACCTCACTTAGGGCGATCTCCTCGTATTTAACCGGGATTATGCCTGATTCTATCCTCGATATATCAAGGACTTCGTTAATCAGTGACAGCAGGTGCTCGCTACTACTGAGGATGTCATAAAGGCACTGCTTCTGCTCCTGGTTGACTCCGCCCGGGACCTCGTCTACCAGCAGTTGAGAAAAACCGATGATGACGTTGAGCGGCGTGCGTAGTTCGTGTGACATGCTGGCCAGAAATTCTGATTTCAGCTGGTTTGCCCTTTCCACTTCGGCTGTCTTTTCCATCAGCTGATGTTGTTGCCTGACCAGTTGAGCGTTCTTTTCCTGGAGTTCCCATTCCGTTTGTTTGCGTGCCGTGATATCGCGTGCCAGCCCGAAGATCCCGGCAACTAAACCGTTGGAAATCAGGGGTCTTACCTTGATTTCCATTATCAGATATTCGTCAGACCTCGTACGCAGGCGGGCTTCAACGGTTTCCACCATCTCCCCGCGGATAGCGTCTTGAAAGACCCCACTCATTAAGGGCAAATCTTCGGGATTGATAATAGAGGTAAAAGGCTGGCCAATCCACCTGGAGCATGTCCAGCCGGTGATAGTTTCAAAGGCAGGATTTAAAGATGTCAAACTGCCGTCAGTGGCGATGGTAACGATAACATCGGAAGCATTTTCAACCAGATTCCGGTAGCGCATCTCCGATTCCCTGAGTGCTTCCTCGGCTCGCTTGCGCTCGGTGTTATCGATGATAATCCCGCGTAATCCCACCGTCATCCCATCGTGGGTGACCGGAGCAGAATAGACAATAGCCGGGAAGGTATTGCCATCCTTGCGCAGTGCCGTATATTCAAACCCGCTGGAATTCAATCCCGTAAGTACTTTAAAAACATTATTGATGACCCTGTTGTATTGCTCGGGGATAAACATCTGAAGGCCGCTCAATCCTTTATCCAGGTCGTCTGGGGTATACCCGAAAGTCTGGTGTCCATGCCGGTTCATGAAGACCAGCCTGCTGTTCTGGTCGCATTCAAAAACGGTCTGTGGCAAGAAGTCGGCCAGTTCGCGGTACCTCTTTTCGCTAAGGCTGAGTGCCTCTTCCGTCTGTTTATTTTCGAAAATCTGTCCCAACCTTTCGGCAATGGTATTAATCAGCAGTCTTTCCCCTTTTGAAAACGGCCCCTCATCAAGCTCCGGCTTGGTTTCGAGATAACAGACCTCTATTACTCCTTCCTTTTGCGCCTTCACGTTGATATTGGCCGAAAGCTTCCATTCTGTAGGCTGAAAATTATTTGTCCTGAATTCCTGGTTACCAAGTGTTATCCGGCAACAGGTTATCTCTGGATATTGCCAGCTAGTTGGCACTAGGTTAATGGCCTTCTGGCATAACTCGTTCCTGGTGATATCTGGTCTCTGGCCGGTTTTATCAATGCTGTAGAGACAGCTCAGCTCTTTCACGTGCTGGCTTAGAGTCTCTTCAAGCTGCCGGTATATACTGATATCCCTTAAAACGGTTACGAAACCAACCGGATTGCCCAGGGCATCCCGCAGGACGTCGCCAATGGCTTCGGCGGAAAACTCGGTGCCGTCTGCCTTGATCAGCGTGACCCGGGTACCTTTCTTGGGCAGCTGCTTGGGCAAATCTTCAATACGGTCTGTGGCAGTTTCGCGTTCGTACAAGGAGAGAAGCTCAAGGCCGCTTCTGCCGATGAGTTGGTCTTTGGACTGTAGCCCGAGCATATCCACGGCGCTGTTATTCACCCTGGTGAGGACAGCGTTCAGGTCTGATACTATTATTCCCTCAACAACAGAATCAAACATAAGGCGTAGTTCTTCTTCTGACTTACGTATCGATTCCTCCGCCTGTCGGCGCTGGCTGATATTGCGGAAAATATTGAGAATGGCCGTTGGTTTGCCATCTATTGAATTGCTACTGGTACTACCCTCAACCAGGATCTGCTGACCGTCTTTAGTAACCAGTGCGATTTCGAATGTGTCAACATTCATTCCCAAAACGGCATGCTCAAATATTTCACGCCATTTTTCATGGCTGTCGGGATGGATAATGTCCAGCACTGTAAGCCCGTCTATCTCATCGTTGGAATAACTAAGGGTTTCTTGCCAGGCATGGTTGACAAACAGAAAACGGCCGTTCAGGTCTAAGCTCTGGATTATGTCGCTGGCGTTTTTAAGCAGCTCCTGGTATGAACCCAGTTCTCCTGACGATACCCCATCGGTATGTCGGGGGTCAGGCGGGTGGGGTGTACTGGTGGGTATTTTTAACTTTTTAGCCATGTTATCTAACCATCTGTAATTCGGATACAAAGTATTTCCCTGTTCTTACCGGTCTTTCTGCCGGGTTACGCCACTTAGAGTAAAAACAAGGCCAATAGTATTATAATAGCATATAAAAGGACAGATGGCAATAATCTTGAAGAAAATATGCTGAAAACAGGTAATAGTGTTGGACTAATGGCAGTTTTGCAGAAGTCTAATTAGTTGTGCACGGGTAGGTGCCAGTACCAGGCCCGGATCTGAAGGGGTGATAGCTGAGGGTAGAACTGTTTTGATATATGATTAACGATTAGTCAAATGGTGACTGTTTGCTACTATTTTTGCTTTGAATTGGTAAGGAGGGCAAGGCTTTTTAGTATGTTAAGTATGCCAAAAATAGCGTGTTGCACCTCAACGGGTTCATTACTCAGGAGCATGCTGATTTGAGGGTTAATCTGCCCGACAAGATTACCGGGCTTGTTAATATTCGCGTTATCAGACGGAAAAGACAGATAATCAGCCAGCGAGAATAACTCACTTTCAGTAAAACTAAGGGGTTCGGTCAATTTTTTCAGGACAGTCGCTGATGGGAACCGGTTACCTTTTTCGATACGGCCCAGGTGTGATGGCGATACTCCGGAAAGGGCGGCCAGCTCCTTTAAGGTCAGGGAAAGCATCACCCGGCGTTGCTTGAGTATTCTGCCCAGGTTTTCTTTGCGGCCGTTAATCATTGGTGTATTACAATTACTAAAGGCGGTTCTCATATGTGTATTATGGCGTAGTTGGGGTAATATACCCATAAAAATTGGGTTAAAATATGGTAAAAAATAGGCCGGTGTAGTGGTTTGGCAATTCTAGGTTTGTGGTGGGTAGCAATAGTGTTTAATATTGTCTGGTACAGTCGTCTGGCTTTACAAATAAAGAATGGCAGACATAATACGTGTTTAATGAGTGCCAGTTTTTCTGTCTTCAGTCTGATTGCAGTTTGATTAGTTCTTCAACAGGTATATGACAGTGGATAGCATGGTCGGGTGAGCCCGGCCCGATATGTACCGGCGGTGGTGTGTTATCGCAAATGGGTCCGATTTTACGGGGGCAACGCCCGGCGAAAAAGCAACCCTGGAAACGTTCACGGAGCGTGGGAACAGCACCACCGAGGCGGATGCGGGTAGGCGTGGCATCCGGGTCAGGTATGGGGACGGCGGAAAGGAGTGCCTCCGTGTATGGATGCGACGGTATATTAAGCACGCACTCCGCCGGACCCGACTCGGCTATATGACCAGCGTAAAGCACCAGAATATCATCGGAGATATACCTGACAACCCCCAGGTCATGCGAGATGAAAATGTATGACGTACCCGACTCGCGTTGGTGGTCTTCCAGCAGCTTGATTACCTGAGCCTGGACTGAGACATCCAGCGATGCCACGGCTTCGTCAGCAATGATGAGGTCAGATTCACCGGCGAAGGCGGCTGCCAGTACAATCCTCTGTTGCTCGCCACCACTGAGTGCCTCGGGCCGCCGGTCTAGGTATGCAGGTTCCAACCTGACGGCTCGCGCCAGCTCCTCAGCACGCTCATGGCTATCCTTTCGGCTTAACCGGGCTAGCTTCTGTAACGAGCGGACGATGGTATGGCGGGCGGGGAGTTTCGGGTTCAAAGACGTTGTCGGATTCTGGAATACCATCCGTAGTGCAGCACGTTGCTGGTCTGTTCGTTCCTCGATCATGGGTGCCAGTTCTTCGGTACGTAGTAGAATATCACCACGCTGACGCGGGATTAATCCCGCCACCAGTCGTGCTACGGTTGTTTTACCACAGCCGCTCTCGCCTACAATGCCAAGGGTGCGGCCACCTCCTACCTCGAAACCGATGTCGGTCACCGCCCGCACCGGGGGCCGTACTCGCGGGCCGAACAGGATGTACTTACGTTGCCATTGGCCGAAGAACCGTTGCAGCTTATTGGCGTTGAGTACCGGTTCAGCTGTTTCACGTATTCCCTCATCACGGGGCTCTAATTCACCCCAGATTCCCTTATGAACGTTATTCCAGAAGAAACAGCGCGATTGGTGGCTATCTCCAACACTAAGTATTTCAGGCGCTTCCGTATGGCACATTTCCTGGGCCATCGGGCACCGGGGGGCAAAAAGGCAGGCCTGGAGATTGACTTCTTCAGGCGCATAGGTGTCGCCGGGGATACTGCGGAGCCTGGTGTTGGTCTCGTCTTCAGAGGGAGGTTGCGGGACACACTGCAGCAGCCCTGTGGTATAGGGGTGTTTTGAACGCTTGAATATGGCACTGGCTGGCCCTTGCTCGACGGTCTGACCGGCATACATAACCGCTACCCGGTCGGCAACGCGTGCCACCGTGCCCAGGTTGTGACTCACAAATAGAATACCGGCATTAACACGCTGCTTCAGGTCAACCATCAGGTCGAGGATGGTCGCCTCTGTGGTGACGTCAAGGCCAGTGGTTGGCTCGTCCATAATCAGCAGGTCTGGGTCGCAGGCCAGCGCCATGGCGATCATCACCCGTTGCTGCATTCCACCGCTCAGCTGGTGTGGATAACGCTGGCCTATCCTGTCAGGTTCAGCCAGCCCAACGCTATCAAAGAGCTCTACCGTCCGTTGATGGGCCTGTTTAGATTCAACTCTAAGGTGTTGCTTTAGCACTTCCTCCATCTGTAGACCTACCCGCATGGTAGGGTTCAATGATGTACCCGGGTTCTGGTACACCATGGCGATGCGATTACCACGTAACTTTTGTAGCTCGGAGTCCGGCATTGCGATAAGGTCCTTACCTTCAAAGAAGATGGTGCCATCCACGCGTGACTCCCCGGGATGGAAAGGCAGAAGGTATCTGACAATGGCAAAGGCACTTATCGATTTGCCGCACCCCGTTTCCCCGACCAGGGCCAGGACTTCGCCGCGCTGGATGGTGAATGACACATCGCGCACCACGTTGAAGGTACCATGTGGCGTATAGAAGGTGACCGCCAGATGGTCTACTTCCAGCAAGGGGGTTTCGTTTTTTCGTTTCTCATTCATGCTTATCTTCCTTGGCCATCCTGGTGGCCTGTCTAATGCCATCAGCAAGAAGATTAACGCCTATAACCAGGGAAGCAACGGCTCCCATCGGGGCGAGGGCCACCCAGGGGGCAACAACTAAAAACCGGCGGCTCTGGCTTATCATCAGGCCCCAATCGGGCGATGGCGGCTGGATCCCGAGCCCCAAAAATCCCAGTGAGGCGACGGAGAGAATGGCGTAGCTGAAACGCACCGACGCTTCCACACCCAGAACGGGTAGAACATTCGGCAGGAGTTCCCTGAATATGATATAGAATGTGGATTCGCCGCGCAAACGGGCGCTCTGAACGAACTCCATGTTTTTCAGTGAGAGGGTGGTACTCCGCACCACCCGTGCTATGGCCGGCATACTAACAAAGCCGATAGTAGCGGCGATGTTAAATCTGCTGGGACCGAGCGTGAACAGGACCAGGAGTGCCAGTAACAGGGTAGGAAAGGACATTAGCCCATCCATAACTCGCATTACAATCTCATCTACCCGGCCGCCTTTATAACCGCTGCTCATCCCAACCACCGCACCGAGTATAATTCCCAGGAGGGCACCCGTTCCCGCTGTGGCGATAAGAGAGCCGGCACCACACATAACCCGGCTCAGGACATCACGCCCGTACTGGTCGGTACCCAGCCAGAACTGGGGTGAGGGTGGCAGGTTTTGATACTGGTCGATTGACTCGGGCATGGCGGTGGGGGAGTAGGGTGCTATCAAGGGGCCGAAGAATGTCAGTACAAGGTGCAGCAGTACTATCGGCAGGGCGATACGTCCTGACCATGTGCGGAATATCAAACGGAAGGTATTCCTGACGCTCCGCCATGTAGCCACCAGACCGGAACGGATCATTGTCATGCCAGCCTCACCCGCGGGTCAAGAGCGGCGTAACTCAGATCCGCTAAGAGATTACTGATAGCATAGGTCCCGGCAATAATCAGTGTCACCACTTCCAGCAGGGGAATATCATGAGTCTCTATCGACCTCAGCAGTAACTGTCCGATACCGGGGTAGGCAAAGACATTCTCCACAATGATTATTCCCCCCAGCATCCACCCGAAGCTGGAGGCGATTACGGTAATGGTCGGCAGCATTGCATTGGGAAACAAATGCCGCAGGATAATCCGTTTCATCGGAAGGCCTTTGAGGATTGCCGTGCGTATGTAGTCTGCCTGCATTACCTCGATGACGTTGGCTCTGGTCATTCGCATTATGTAGGCGAAGAGGACAGAGGTTACCGTGAGTGCCGGCATTATCAGGATCTGGGGGCTTGTCAGCGGGTTAACACCGGGAAGAATGATGCTTGAGGACGGCAAAAGATGGAGTGTGGAAGTGAAAAGGAGTATGAGCAGTAACCCGGTGACGAACTCCGGCACTGATATCCCTACCAGGGCGGTCATGCTAATCAGGCGGTCTAGCTTTGTATTCGGATGCATGCCGGCCCAAATACCAGCGGCAACCGCGGCCGGAACACCGACCAGGAATGCGAATGCGGCCAGGATTACCGAATGCCGCAGTCTCCTGCCCACAATGTCGGTAATCGGCATTTTTAAAGCGTAGGAATCGCCCAGGTCACCCCTTAGCACATCCCCAATCCAGGAAAGGTAACGTTCGTGGGCGGGTCGGTTCAGCCCCAGCTCTTCACGTAACCTTTCCAGGCTTTCCTCGGTAGCCTCTTTCCCGAGTATCATCGCCGCTACATCACCGGGCAGGAGCTCAGTGATTACGAAGATGACCACAGAGACTACCAGAAGGGTTATACAAATTAAGCCAAGTCTTCTGGCAATGAAGCGTGCCATAAGGTCTCCAGCTTTCGATAGGAATACATTGGTAGTGTCATTCCGAGCGGAGGGAGTAACCTTAAAGCTAAGTCGGCTACTCCGCTCCGCTCTTAGGATGACAAATCGTCAGAATCTCTTCAGCTGGAATTTAGTTATCCAGCCAGATGTAGCGGCACCAGGGGTCACCATGCGGTTTTGCCTCAAGACCCATTATGTTATTGCGCATGCCGTGCAATATCGGCATGAACACCGGGATGATCTTCGGCACCTCGTCTATTATAATGCACTGGGCTTCACCGTAAGACTCCTGGCGGTCTGCCA
Organism: Dehalococcoidales bacterium; assembly: GCA_020354275.1. Classification (GTDB taxonomy): domain Bacteria; phylum Chloroflexota; class Dehalococcoidia; order Dehalococcoidales; family UBA2162. The sequence goes on along the minus strand of CP070645.1, from coordinate 889,369 downwards.
GCTCGAGCTGGCTCCGCGCCTGGATGATCAACTCGTCAACACGGGTATTGACATAGCCGGTCTCATTCCAGTCGGCGGTGGACAGGAACTGCATGCTGAAAGCTTCGTCAGGGATTCGGCCACCCCAGTAGCTGCAGCAGAAGGGTTTTACCATCCAGACGTCGGACCAGTACCCGGCTTCAGGCATCACCTGAACGTCTATCCGGATGCCGGCGGGTTCTGCCTTCTCCTTCATTACCGTGGCCATTTCCACCAATGGCGGCCCGAGAGTGCTTGTATATAGGGTGATGTCAATCCCGTCATCGTACCCGGCTTGCTCCAGCAGGTCTTTGGCCAGTTCGATGTTGTATTCGGGAGGCATGCAATCCTCGTTGAAATGGGGGTCGGTCGGCACGATGCAGTGGTCGTAAGCGATACCGCCGTTCCCGAACAACGCTCCATCGAGGATGGCCTGCCGGTCAGTCGCTGCCTGAATTGCCTTGCGTACTAGTATGTTGTCGAATGGTGGCTCATTGACATTAAACAGCATATTCATCTGCATCGCACTGGGTATCAGCGATACCTTACAATTGGGGTCGGCCTCGATAGTCTGGATACTCGGAATAGCCATATTCATGATGGCATCGACCGTGCCCGCCTTGAGCGCCTCGGCGCGGGTCTCAGGGTCGGCGAAATAGATAAAGATCACCTCATCGAGGTAGGGATAACCATCCCACCAGTAGTCAGGGTTCTTTTCCATGACGGTGCGTTCGCCTATTACGTGCTCTGTCACGATAAAGGGGCCGGTGCCGAAGGTCTCGGTAGCCAGCCGTTCAGGGTCGATGTCCGAGGGGGTAATCTTACAATGGTATCTGGAAATCAGATCGGGTAGAAAGGCAGTAGCACTGGACAGGTCGAAGCGAACGGTGTAATCATCAACAGCAACTATATCCTCGACCATGCTGATAACGGATGCAAACGGGGATTCCACTTCGAACAACCGGTCGAAAGAGTAGACTACATCTTCCGATGTCATCTCCTTACCGTGGCTGAACTTAACGCCTTGCTCAAGTTCGAAAGTCCACTGAGTAAGGTCGTCGTTGGCATCCCAGGATTTTGCCAGCAGCGGTCTGAGGGTCCAGTCAGGGTTGCGTTCGGTCAGGCTCTCGTAGCACTGATGTACAACCAGGATATCTGCAGCACCACTTAGCAAAGGCGGGTCAAGGCTAAACTGATCTGGGGTATAAGCTACACGTAGAGTGCCACCGTATTTAGGCCCCTCTTCTTCCTCCCCGTTAACCTCTTCCTCTTCACCGTTAACTTCTTCCTCTTCGTCTGTGACTGCATCACCACAGGATGTAACCAATAGAGCAACCACCAGCATACAGCAAAGTAGTAACCAGGTAAACCTTTTAATCATAAGTCCTCCTTCTTTTAAGTAGAAACGTAAACTATAAAGGAATAAGGGTTATTTTTAGTCAATGATCTATCACCTCCTATCAATCCTATATCGGATACTCCGTTCGGGACACTCACCTTGCCCTCGTAATAGGTCAATCAAATCCAAGAAATTGCATGGGGTACCCTCAATAAGCTATATTTGGTTTTCTTTAAGAACTGTTTAAACATCTGGCAGCTATTCCGCACATATTTTTACTGGTGTGCAAATTAGAGCTGCTCTGTTAAGGTGTTAACCGCTCTGTTCTAAGCGGTTGTTGAATAACAGTTGATTATAGTTTGGTAGGAGTTCATTTTTCTCGCCTTTGCGATGAATAACACACTTCATAAAGGTAACCTATCAATCTACCCGGTGATTATTTTCGTCCTCCTTCCATGTAAGAGATAGGAGTTAATATCATTTTAAGGACCCAGAAACGTTAATAAGTACCTTATTTTTTACCACCGTAATAGTATACTCAAAATCACAGATAATGCAAATTTTAAGGGTAAATCAAGTCACCTGGCTGTAATTTGAGTTCTGTAAGTAGGGTAGGGCATAATTCTGGCAATCGGTGGAAGGTAATTGTGGGGCCAATCTTATTCTCTATTACTATACCCTCTACTTCAATATGGGTGTTATCGGGATGCTAGGGACTATATCCTGTTGTCAGCATTACCTTTACTATGGATGCCTATTCCAATATAATAACTGATATGCATTAGGGTGTGATGATACTGTTGGAAGAGGTGGTACTGGCGGGGCTGCATTAAGAATTAAAAACATCAAAACGGGTAAGCCCATGATTATATGCCAGCGTAGCTCAGTGGTAGAGCAGCGGTTTCGTAAACCGCCGGTCAAGAGTTCGAGTCTCTTCGCTGGCTCCAATTCTTCTAGTTGAAATTGCTGTTATAGAAATCTCCCCATCACATGCATGTTTGCGGGACACCCTCCATAAAATCAGACACCGCGCGTTGTAGTACTTCAATCCAGTCTATGGATAGCGCAGCAAAGGGGGGTTGTCTTAGCTCACCCAGGGCAATGATTACCAGTGGTTGGTCCTGCGCCTTGATTAGGCCACCACTCATGCCGGTTGTATCCAGCCAGGCGGCCAGGTCTGAGAACATGACCAGTGCTTGGGCCGGGTCTTCGGACCAGGGTGCTTCGAATAGGATTCCGTTTACATCAGCCATAAGTATCTCTTCGATGCCGGTATCGATCCAGTCGAGGGTTATCCAGGAATCCCCGGCTCTCATCATTTCCTGTATGATTTTACCGTCTGGGTCGCGGGACACCGTAATCTCATAGTCAACGCTACCACCCTGGCAGATCATGGTGGTCATGGTGCCGTAATCAACCAGCCTGACTAGCATCTGCTGTGTGTCGGTGGTAACGATGCAAACAGCGTCATAGGCCGTGGGGTCATCGGACAATATGGCGGAACATAGCTCGGTAGAGTCGAGCCAGTCTGGCTTATCGGGAAACCGTATCCATGGGGCTATTGTCTCTAGTTCATCCAGGAAGGGGATCTCCTGCATTATTGTGTGGTGGCGTTGCTGGGCCCTGTCCCAGGCTTCTTCGGCTGAGGGGGTGGGAGTTGAAACGCTGAGGTTATCAATCTGGGTCTGCAGGTCGGCTATCTGATCCCGGGCTGCGTCCCGGGCGGTAGTTACTGCTTCGAGTTGAGATTCAAGGTCTGCGATATCATCCTCCAGCTGTGTTATCTGGGCTTGAGCGGTGTCTCTCTCGGCTACCGCTGAATCATACTGCTCCTGGGAAATACCGTCGGCACAGCTGGTCAGTACCAGTAAGGGAACGAGCACTACTGCCAGGGCTACGAGGATTCCTCTTCTCATATTAGGCCTCCTGACTATTTTAAATTGCTTCACGGTGTCTTTGTTGACAACCTGCGGGATACGAAGAAAAGCACGCCGGTGATGAGGTAAGGGAACCCCACCATTAACCAGGCCAGGAAGTGGTTACGTCCGGCGAAAACGCCGATGTGGGCACCAAATCCGGCAGCAGTCAGGACTAGAAGTATAGCCGCCAGCCACTCCCGCCACCAGGATAATATACAGCTGGCCAGGGCCAATATTCCCAGAAGCCCCAGTGTGATCCCGGCGGTACCGATTGGTTCTACTCCTTCAGTAACGGCGGCACCGATTAGCATGGCCACCAGAAATAAAGCGGCAATTAGTCCTATCACTCTTGCCGACCATCTTATAAGTTTAACCAGGTTATTGTGTCTACCCACGGCTATCGCTTTCCAAACGTAAACAGTCCATAAACTGGTTTAAATTTTGTGCAATACTAGCCTTTATGGTATCTGGCTGTCAATAGCTTTTTTTTGCTTGCTGCCATAGCCGCCCTGCCCAGTACATTCCAGTCTGTAGAAAAAAATGTGGAATAGACCCGTTATTTGTGTAATAGCTAAAGGCATGGGACCGGTAAAACAGCCTTGACAAAGACCGATGGCTCGCCTAAAGTGTCAATTACTCACCCGGTTTCCTGAGGGGGTTAGGGACAGCTTGTCAGTGTGGACCGTGGTGAACATATGGCCATCTCGTTGATGTAGAGGGCGGATAACCATGCAGGAAATTGCCTCGGTAATTCTATTTGTCGGTGTATTAATCTTCCTGGCTCATCTCTTTACCAGTATCTTCAGCCGCACCAGAATTCCCGATGTAATCCTGCTGATAGCGATTGGTATCTGCATCGGCCCCGTTCTGGGTCTTACTTCTCCTTTGAATTTCGGGCAGGTCGGGCCGGTTTTTACCACTATTACTCTCATTGTTATCCTCTTTGAGGGTGGTATTGCTTTAAAGCTGGGTATATTGCGGGTTACGCTGGCCGGAGCCATGAAGCTGGCTCCGATAAATTTCTTTTTAACGATGGCAGTGACTGCCGGGTTTGCCCTCTGGCTTACTGACCTGGAACTGCTGCCTGCCTTCATTCTGGGGGCAATAGTTGGCTCTACTTCAGAGACGGTGGTCATTCCGCTCATCAATCAGCTGCGAATACGGGAGGAGACCCGTACCCTTCTATCGGTAGAATCTTCGGTCAATGATGTCCTCAGCATTGTGATTACGGTTACCCTTATTGAAGCCTACCAGCTGGGGGAGTTCAGTATTGTCTCAATCTCCGGTGATCTGATAGCCGCCTTTCTGGTGGCCATTGTTTTTGGTGTGGTCGGTGCCTTTATCTGGTCGATACTTTTAAACAGGATACGGGCTATCAAAAATGCCATGTTCACCACACCGGCCTTTGTCTTCGTCATATTCGGTATTACGGAGACGATGGGTTTCAGCGGAGCTATTGCGGCACTGGCCTTCGGAGTAACCATCGGGAACATAGAATCAATCAGTTTCCCAATCTTCAAGCCATCTCCCCCGAATGAGCCTGTAGGTCTGAGTGAGACGGAAAAGGTCTTCTTTGGCGAGGTGGCCTTTTTGCTCAAGACCTTCTTCTTCGTGTACTTGGGTATATCTCTGGAATTGATAAGCGGGTGGTTGATCACCGTCGGGCTGATTCTGGCCGTAGTGGCTTTTGCCCTTCGCATACCTGCCGTCAGGCTTTCGATAAGTAAGTCTGTTCCCAAGAAGGACGCCTCGATAATATCGGTTATGGTGCCGAAGGGGCTGGCAGCGGTGGTTCTGGCTTCAATACCGTTACAACTAGAAATCGCTGGCGGTGAGTTAATCCAGAGCATTACCTACAGCGTGGTTCTATCAAGCATAGTCATAACCTCGTTTCTGGTTCTGCTGCTGGACAGGACAAAGCTGCCCGGGTTGTACAGCTGGTTGATCTGGCCGACCTTCGGGTTTTTCCGGTCCAGAGCCAGGGCTGATTCGCAAAGGCTGTCCGATGAGACCGTGGAAATAACCCCGGCCGGCACTAGGCTCTTCGGCGGCAGGGACAGGACCGGTCGTACAGAATAAGGTGAAATATACGGGCTTGTATCTCCGGGGGGTAAGTAGACCGTTCTCCGTGTTTCTACAGGGGAGGGATATGGTTTTCCAGTATGGATGCCATTTCCCTGGCCCTGATTATTACCGATTGAACAGGTGAGGATATGGGTTGTGCACAGTGGCCGGTCTTTTCAAAGTGCTGCACGATGCTGTCCAGCGCTCTTCTTTGCTGCTTGTTGAGCTCTATATGGCTCATAATCAGGCCGTCCGGGTGCTGTGAATAGACCAGGCACCCGTCCCGGCGACCTGCCTTGGTAAATTCTTGCAGGCCCTTTTCCGCTTGGTCCATCAATTCCGGAGGGAACCTCATAATAGCCAGGTCACCGTCGGCATCCAGAATCAGGGCTCTTTGCATGTCCTGACCGGTTTCCTCGTTCGATGAAAGCCGTGTCAGAATGATTAACGGGAATGAATGCCTGGCTTTATAGGTAGGTATGGAAACCTCGATATCCTCTGGCTGGTAGTATGGTAACCGGTACAGCACTTTCGGTGTGGATTCTACAGGGGTGGAATGCCTTGCTTTTACCAGGTCCTCCTCAAATTCTTTCCGTTTGGCTTCCCCCAGCTGTATTATCTCTCCGGGGTATTTCTTCAGGATGTCGGGTATTTTCCTTCTCTTGATGGCGTGTTCCAGGATGTTATTCAGGGCCCAGACCTGCTCCGGTTCGATTTCAACAGTACAGGGTATGGTTTTGCCCGGGGTAACTTCCACACCAATAGTAGCAAAATTTTTACGGGCCCGTTTCAGTTTGGTGGCACCGTTTCTGGCCTTTTGGTAGACCGGTTTATCAATAATGGCCGAATCTATCAGCCCCTTGGCATTGCAGTAGAGCATACGGATGCTGTTCTCCGGGAGCTGCTCGTTGCCTAACCGTATTGGCATTAAATAGAGGACATCATTATTCTGACTACGGCGCAATAGTGGCATCAAATCATCCAGCAACTATTTTGTAAAAATTATTATTTATGTTTTGATTATACTATTTTGTGGGCAGTGATTGCACATTTTCGTGCTTTTTATGACATTTTGCCGGAGAAAGGACAGCAGAGTTAGACTTTCTTCCGTTTCCACCTGCCCGTGCGGAAATATATGGTGAAGAAGATGGCACCGAACCACATGCCGGCCACCATTGCCCAGCGTACTCCATAAACACCGAGGTCAGTGACCTTGGGAATAAAATATGCTAGCGGCAGCTGCACCGCCCACATCATAACAATTTGCAGCGCCATCGGCGGTACGGTATCGCCGACGCCCATCAGGCACTGCATAAAAACGGCGTTTAAACCCATCACCACATAGCCGGCGATGGCTATCTTCAAAAAGGTGCTGGTTATCTCGACAAGACTGGGTTCGGAGCTGAAGATGTGTATTATGTTTGTGGACCAGAACAGTAGCACTACCGAGCCGATGAACATGATACCCTCTACCAGACCGGCTGCCAGCCAGCCGCTCTTTTCGGCCCGTTCCGGTTGGCCGGCTCCGAGGTTCTGACCGGCCAGCACCCCGGCGGCCATTCCCAGTGCCGTTCCGGGCATAAAGAGTACCATCTGTATCCGTGTGGTCAGTGTGTGGGCGGCTACGGCCAGTGTGCCGAAGGAGGCGATGATCCGCATCAATATCGTCATGGCGAAGGGTTGTACCACACCGGTAACAAGGGCGGGGATGCCAATCTTCACCATGCGCCAGATGATATTAAGGTCGAATCGGAAGTTCTTCATGGTCAGCCTTATGCGGGTGTGACCGCCAAAAAGGATCCATATCATAATGATGGCTCCGATTCCCTGGGAAGCGATGTTGGTCACGGCAGCGCCACTGACACCTAGGCGGGGGAAAAACCCCCAGCCGAAGACGAGGAAAGGACAGAGGAGCGTGTGGAAAAGCCTGGTGCCCACGGTTACCTGCATCGGCGTCATGGTATCACCGGCGGCCTGAATGGTACCCTGGGCCATCATCCCGAATGACATAAAAATCGAACCGCCGAATACAATACGCATGTAGGCAGCCCCTTCGACAACGACTTCGGGGGCCATGCCCAGCAACCTCATTATTGATTCGGCAAAAAATATCCCTACCAGGGCAGTAATTGTGCAGAAACCGACACTGAGAATAAAAGCCTGCCGTACTACCTGGTTGGCATCCTCCTCATCGCCAGCGCCGATAAAGCGGGCGATCATGGCCCGGGCGCCCATGGTAAGGCCCATCATGGCCGGCATCAGTATCATCATACCCATGCCGGCAGCGCCTACCCCGGCAATGGATGCCGTTCCCAGGCGACCCACCCATACCATGTCAATGGTTGGACCCGCCATTTGCAGGCTATTGCTGATTATCATCGGCCAGGATAACGACCAGAGGTTGTGGAAAATATTACCCTTTGTCCAGTCACGGGCCATCTGGCCGCGTCTAATCGGAGGGCCGCCGGCATTTTCCATGGCAAACATTATGCCACGAAATGCTTACAGAGTAAAATAAAGTACTTGGGGTATAATATGGCGATTGGTAGGGAGTGCTAGCAGGTTCAAATGTTCCCTGATTGACTGTATCTAGCCCAAATAAAAACAGGCAGGCCAGATATTATCTGAGGGCGTAATATCTGGCCTGAGTTGACATTCCCTGTGCAGGCGTTAGCCTTTACCAATACGGAACATTTTAGTGCCACACGTCGGGCAAACACCCTGTGTGGCTGGTTTACCATTCTTCATGGTTATGCTCTTTGTATCCCTCATTTCCCTTTTTGCCCGGCACTTGACGCAATATGCTTCCATTAGATTTCCCTCCTATCTGGTATACTGATACGAACCATAAACCAAACAGTCACCGGATGTCAACATTATTAAAAAGATATTTGAGATTGCGGGGTGAATGGATATTCATCCCGGACACTATTATTTACAATATTTATACCTCAGGGAATCCGGGTAGGT
>CP070645.1:876941-880959 GCA_020354275.1 Dehalococcoidales bacterium | reverse complement strand
CTCCCAGGGTTAGTAAAATGGCACTGCTGGTAAAAGATTAACGGGGTTCAAGACCGATAAGAATTTATCTTGGCCGGTGCATTGTAGTAAACGGTAATTTAATGATAACAAGGCAGTACTATTTTAGCCGAGAAACACTCTGGGTGGCAATGGTGTGTATTTTGCGGAAGCTGAAAAGGGGAAATCATACTTCTCTGGGTGCTCGCCTCCAACCTGCCTGCCACAGGTATATGAAGGCAAACAGGGCGTACCACAGCGGGAAGATAACATAGGGGATATTGGAGTGCATTGTTTCTATGGCACTGGAACCCCAGTAGTAACCGGCCGCCACCGAGACTACCACCCTTATAATGTTTTGTAGCCAGGTGCCGGCCAGGCTGAGAAGGAACACCCACCACGCCTTTCTGATAGGGAGCCTTATATCCAGCATCATCAGGGAGAAAAGGGCGATAAACACGCCGATGGTCTGATAACCGGCACATTCGGGCGTGATGATTCTGGAGATGACATCCCCGTTAAGGCTGGTATAGTGAATGACCGCGCCTTCGAATTCTACGGGGAGCCCCAGGACTGCGGTAACGAAGGAAACCGTTTTGGTGACCGGGATGACCGACGGCTCACCGAACCATTCCACCATGATAATGGGGAATACCAGGCTGAAGCCGTAGATAGCCAGCAGCACCGACGGTATTATGGCGGCCTTGCCGAAGAATATGGCGAAGAAGCCCAGCCAGCCCATCAGCACCGGGAATACGAAGAGATTATCAAACCTGGTTAATAATATAGATATGGCAACAGCAGCTGTGCCGGCTATTATAAAGGGAAGGCTGAAGCTGTTTTTTTGCATTTCAGGTAAAATATCAGCCCTTTTTAGCCATAACCACAGGATGCAGAGGGCCAGTACGCCCCAGTGGAATACGCCGTGACTCTGCAGTCCTGCCGGTGATAACCACTCAGGTAATTTGCCCCACAGTGAGTAGAAAGCAAAGACGGAAAATACCAGGCATAATGCGGATAAGATAATTACCTTTGTTTTCAATAAAAATCCCCGTTCTTTTTAATCACATTGTTATCAGGTAGGGCATAACGGCCACCAGCACCGTATTGCCGATGCCGTGGGCTATGATTGGGGCCGTCAGGCTTCTGGTTCTGGCGTAGAGAAAGCCAAACAACAGGCCGGCACCGAAGGTAAAGAAGAACTCGGGCACTGACCGCCAGACAAGGTGCATCACGCCGAACATCAGGCTGGCACCGAATAGCCCCCAGCGCAGGCCGAAGAGGTTGACCATATCCCTTTGCACCAGTCCCCGGAACAAGAGTTCCTCACCCAGGCCGACGAAGCATACCATATAAACCAGGTCACGCAGGAGGTACTTGACCTCAAAGGTGGGGAAGGCAGCCGTCGGAGTAATTAAAAAATACTCGCTGACTCCCAGCGGTATTCCTGCCAGGATTCCGATCAGGATATGTGACAGTAGCTTTTCGCGGCGGAAACCGATGTCCCGGAGCTTGATGTTCTTGCGGTATATGTGCCAGCCGCATAATGCCAAGACAGCTGTGTATACTGCCGGTAACAATAGTTCCTGGCTGAGGAAGAACCAGGGTAGTGAGGAAGTCAGCAGCACGTAGAATGGTATCAGAACCAGTGATTCAGCACAGTCAATGACGGCCTGTTCCAGCCTGACCAGGGGAATCACCAGGTAGATTATCAAAGCAAGAGACAGTGCCAGAATGATACCCCAGGCGACATCATGGTAGGCGAATACCCACTCGCAGAGGGTGATGCCCAGGCATATCGCCGAGATGAGTGCTATTGAGCGCGCTTTGCCGGAAACAGGTTCTACTGCCATATCCACACAGCCCCGGTTGGTTCTACGATAGATGGCGCCGTGGTAATGTATTTGTTGCGGGTACTCTAATTGCCTTCCGTCTCAACCAGAGGTATATCCCGGTACACAGGCCGAGGATGGTAATCGCTGCTATTACAGTAGGGAACTCGGGGATGGCCGATTCCTGAACAATGAATGAGTCACTGATCAGCGTATATGCCCAGATGGCACTGTAGTTTTCGGATGGAGTGTATGCCTGCTCGCAGACGATGACGTGCCAGGTTCCGGCGGTATCGGTTTCGGGGTCAAAGGTGTGCTGGCTGGACAGGTTCCCCGATTCGTCAGAGTCTTGATTATCGGTTGCCCTCTTTGTATCACTACCATCGTAGTAGGCCACCCGGTATCCATGACTCGGAACCAGGTTGGTACCATGCATATAGGCAATATTCTCGGTAGCGTAGTCAGTGAAGTTATCGCAGGCGGTGGTGTGCCCCGAATCGCTGTATGAGGCCAGAGAGAGTAACTCATTGGGATAGTCCGAGGTACGCAGGCGGATGGCTATGTCATTCCAATTTGGTGCTGCCCCCAAATCTGTCCATGTACCGTTATTACCTGACGAGCTTAAATATGTACGCCCCGTCTCTGACGGCCCCAGGTGGTCGGCGGCTACTGGGTATATGTAGCTAGAATTGGTGAACTTGACTACGGTAATTATGTCATCACCGTTGGTTATATCTAGAGGTTCATCTAACAACACAGAGTGGTAACCTGCCTCAGCGAAACTGTTGTCTAGCTTGCTGACTCTCAGATTACTCAGGGTTGACCCATCGAAGTCATCGTAGATGTAGATATCAATATCGGTGGTGTTATCTGTAGTCCAGAACTCTACACGGGTGACATAGGTGTCACTGGTGGGGATGTACTTGCACAGGCCCCAGGCAGTTGTGTTTCCATATCCCCATGCATTCTCCCAGCCTGCTTCGTCGTAATACAGAATTCCGCCATTGTCATCGTAGTCCTGCCACTCATAGATAAATGATGAATTCTTGCCGATGCTGGCTGACCCGTAGGCGATGGTGAAGTAGCCATCTTCCGTCCCGTAGCCGCAGGGGCCACCCCAGTCTGTTCCCCAACTATTTTTAACAATCCAGCCGCCGGTACCGCCAGCGTGTAAAAGGTCATCGTCCCACCCGATGATAAGCACGGCGTGGTTTGGCGTCTGCGTTCCTGTGTAGTAGAAAGTGTAAGAACCATCGTAACCGCTGTGGAACCCATAGACAGAGTTGGCATACAGGGTAGTGTATACCGGGCCATACTCGTAGATGTAGCTTTTTAGAAGGTCAGTGTCTGGTACTGCATCACCACAGATCAGTCTCCAGTCCAGCAGTGTCTTCTTATAGGCACAGGAGCTGTTACAGCTGACATCGCTGTCAACGTACGGGTCGCATGAGTCTAGTACCGTTCCATCCTGGGAGAAGAAGCTGGCCACCAGGGGGTAGTTACCGCCCTCACAACTGGTGCCGTCACCGATAGGGGCAGTCTCATGGTAATTGCATTCCTTGGCGTTGTTTTCGGAGAAGTCATAGGTACCGGCCTGGTCAATCAGTAACTTGGACTCAATGTTGGCGATAGCGGCGAATGCGTAGCAGGAACCGCATCCCCCCTGATCTTCCACCGGGGTAACTTTGCCTGAGGTACGCCAGTCCCAGCTGCTGGGCAGGGGTTCCTGAGACACGAACCCACGTTGCGTGGGCTGCCCGGTTAGATGGGACAGGTCCATTCGCGAAGGTCTGTACCCGGTCCCGTGCCCGTCTATTGTCGGTGGCGGCCCCGGTGGCTCCGGCCGCCTGGGTGCTTCCTGTAGCTGAGGTTTATCGGCCTGGACAGATGTGAAGGGTACCAGCAGGCTGAGCAACAGAACTGAAGCCACTGCCATCACTGCCAGCAGCCAGATTGACTTCATCCTGCGTATCCCTTGCTTCATATTTTGTGGTTTTCCTGTTTCATGTAGTCAGTACCATTACCACTCTGGTAAATATCATTCCCAGCACGATAACAAAAAGAATATTGGATATATTGCCCAGCCCAACCCGGTAACGGCCTAGAATGGCGGTTCTCTTGCCGGTGGCTACCGTCTGAGTCAGTTCCAGGAAAAGGAGCAGGGCGATAAGTAGAATGCCAATTATCAT
>CP070645.1:873655-876841 GCA_020354275.1 Dehalococcoidales bacterium | reverse complement strand
GGTTTCCCCGGAGTGGTGGTCAGGGACGACAGCATATATGTTGAACGGAATCAAGACCTGCCAAAGCAACTGGAGCAGCTTTATACCGCCTGCCTGGAGAACAACATCGGCCAATACCCCGTCACCGTTGACTACGCCGCCGGCTTGCACAGCTTCCTGGCGCTGGAAAACCTGTCCCCACGGGCGGTCAAGGGGCAGGTAACCGGGCCCGTCACCTGGGGGCTGACCGTCACCGACGAGGATAAAAAGTCGGTAATCTACGATGACGTTCTCGGCGATGCCGTACCCAGGCTACTCCGCCTCAAGGCAGGCTGGCAGGAGAAGGCACTGAGCCGGATTTCCGAAAACACCATCATCTTCGTTGATGAGCCGTATATGTCTGCCTATGGCTCGGTCGGCATTATGCTATCCCGCGAAAAGGTAATATATCTGCTGGATGAAGTCCTGGGTGGCATCAGCGGGCTCAAGGGGGTCCACTGCTGCGGCAATACTGACTGGTCGTTGCTGCTGGAGACGAGTATTGACATACTGAACTTTGACGCCTACGGGTACGCCCAGTCGCTCAGCCTTTATCCCACCGAGGTTAAGGCTCTGCTGGACAGGGGAGGAGCTATCGCCTGGGGAATCGTGCCCAACGAGACCGAATCGGTGTCCCGGGAATCGGTAGCCAGTCTCAAAGACCGCCTGGAAGAGGCTATGGCCCCTTTCACCAGAAACGGTGTTCCCTTCCGGCAGCTGGTAGAACAGGGGTTACTTACCCCCAGCTGCACGCTGGCATCGCTGGCCAGTGAGGAAGAAGCTGCCCGTGTCCTGGAGTTACTCGTTGATTTATCAGAAACGATGAGGAAACGCTACCTGTAGAGAAGAAATGGATAATCGCCAACAGCCAGAACCCGTAAAGCAAGTATGTCTACTTACCGGCAGGCCGGGAACAGGCAAGACCAGCCTTATCAAGCAGGCGGTAGCCCAGATGACGGGCAAGGCAGGCGGTTTTTACACCGAAGAAATACGAAACCGGGGAGTTAGAGAAGGCTTCAACCTGGTCACCCTGGACGGTAAAGAAGCCGTTCTGGCCCATGTCAATATTAACAGCCCCTGCCGGGTCAGTAAGTACGGCGTTGACGTCGCCGCCCTGGAAAAGGTAGGTATACCTGCCCTGCGTAAAGCTATCAAGCAGTGTGACCTGGTCATTGTTGACGAAATCGGTAAGATGGAGCTATTCTCGGTCAATTTCCAGAAGATGGTTACCCAGATGATTGACCGCGGAAACAGGATTCTGGGCACTATAATGTATAACCGCAACCCGTGGACGGATACCATCAAAAGCCACCACCAGGTAGACCTGCTGACGGTAACTCGCGACAACCGCCATCAGCTGTTAAACGTACTGACAGCCTGGCTGCGGGCTACGGAACCCCTTAAACTATGATAGGTTGTAGTGTCAGTTTAATTACATCTTTAGGAGGGAGTACGGAGTGATATCCCAGCTACCGGAAGTTATCCAGGCATTGCTCAATCCCGCTGCCTACCCGGATATCGGGCAACGGGTTGACATCGTGCAGACCCAGATGTCATTTGTTTTACTCACCGATGATTATGTCTACAAGATTAAGAAACCGGTAAACCTCGGCTACCTCGACTATACTACCCTGGAACAGCGCCAGTTATACTGCCAGCGGGAGGTCGAACTGAACCAGCGTCTCTGCCCAGATACCTACATTGGCGTTGTCCCCATAACCCGCAAAAAGAATGATACATTCATTGAAGAACGCCGAGGAGACATTGTTGAATACGCTGTAAAAATGCGCCGCCTGCCCCAGGAAGCGATGATGAACGTGCTGCTGGAAAAGCACCGGGTATCTGCCGAAATGGTAAGGCAGGTGGCCGAGAAACTGGCCGAGTTCCACCAGGGGGCTGAAACTAACGGTGATATCAACGCCTTCGGTGAGCTTGCCACCATCACCCAGAATACCGAGGAAAACTTCTCACAGACAATAAAGTACATCGGCAATACCATATCTCAGGAAAAGTACCGTCACATCAAGGGCTACACCACCAGTTTCATGCAGGACAATACATCGCTCTTTGACCGGCGAATATCCGAGGGCAGGATAAGGGACTGTCACGGCGACCTCCACGCCGCCCACATCTGCTTCACCGACGGTATTTGCATTTATGACTGCATCGAGTTTAACGACCGCTTCCGTTACTGCGATGTCGGCTCGGAGGTTGCTTTCCTGGCCATGGACATCGACCACTACGGGGAGCCTGACCTATCGCGGAGCTTCGTTGACGCCTATGTGTCCTTTACCCAGGACAGGGAACTGCCCGACATCCTGAATTTCTACAAGTGCTACCGGGCTTATGTCCGCGGTAAGGTGGAGAGCTTCAAGCTTGATGACCCCCATATCTCCGATGAGGAAAAGGGTAAGACCGTGAATATCGCCCGAGACTATTTTGACCTGGCGGCGTCGTATATATAAGTCAATTTACCTGATATAGTAAAATAAAACCTGATGGATTACTGCCTGCGGAGAGGGAAATGACGGAAACCCAGATCCATCGGCTATCCATGGGGGCATGTAGCTGTTACCTGATTAAAGAAGAAGGGACGGTGCTGGTTGACACAGGCTCACCCAACCAGGGACAGAAGTTCCTTAATACGCTGCAACGCATACCGATTGAACCCAAGGATGTTTCCCTTATTCTGTTGACTCACGGCCACTGGGACCATATTGCATCGGCCAATGAGCTAAGAACACTGACCGGTGCCAGGGTTGCCATCAATCATCTCGAAAAAGACTGGGTGGAGCAAGCCCTTAAGCCATTACCGCCCGGGAAGGGTCTGCGGGGCAAGTTTTCTGGATTAATAATGAAAATGTATGTCTCTACGGTAGAGTTCCCCGGTACGCCTGTGGACATAGTGCTGGAAGATAAAGAATTCAACCTGGAACCTTTTGGTATCCACGGCAGAATCCTCTACACACCCGGTCATTCACTGGGTTCGATGAGTCTGCTGCTGGATACCGGTGAGGCCTTTGTTGGGGACTCGGTTATGAACGTTTTCCCCTTGTGGCCCGGTGTTAGCATGCCGGTCTTCGCCGAGGATACCGGCATGCTGAAAGAAAGCCTGCAATTACTCCTGGGCAGTGGCGCTAAATGGATTTATCCCGCCCACGGTAGACC
>CP070645.1:869222-873555 GCA_020354275.1 Dehalococcoidales bacterium | reverse complement strand
CGTTCTCTGGGTACTTTTTGTAAGGTTGAGTGCAGGTAATCTATCGACATCCCCAGTTCTTTATCAAGAGTCACAATATCCTGTTCCGGTAAAGAGCCCAAGAAATCGGTCAATATGTCAATTGCCCTACGGAGACGCTCCTTATCTTTTTTAGTCTGGAAAAAGTCTGGCAGTATATCAAACTTGCCCCAGAATGACGCGTGGATACGGGCCAGTAATAGACCGCATTGCTCATAGAAGCCCCCGGGATTCGGGAAGTCGCGACCGGCACATCGCTCAATGACCATCCAGAATTCCTTGGTTTTCTCATCGTATACATCATGATACAACCTGGGAATAGGAAAACCGTTCCTTGCCGACAGGAACCTGTAGACCAGGATCTCTCTCTTCGAGTGTTCTCCCAGTCTCTTAAGGACAAACTGGTGATATTTACCATCGGCATATACCGAGACCTGCTTGACCCCGGGATTCGACCAGTGCAGCCCCGGTTCATCGGCAACTCCCTCAATTTCAAGCTTCTCTACAGGAGCCGTGACCCCGCTGGTTGACAGGATGGATTGAAATACTGAATTTAGTTTTAATTCTTCAAGCACTACTAATTACCCCTAACAAGTTTTTACCACTACAACCCCGCTTCCTTGTATAGCTTTAATAGCTGGGCATAGGTCATGCTTCTCGCCGGCCCCGGCGTCCTTCTCTGCCGTTGCTCCGGGGTAATCTGCCTTTTTATCTCCGCCGGTATGCCGACAACAAACGAATTATCCGGAATAACCATGCCCTGGCTGACCATGCAGCCCGCCCCGACGATGCAGTGGCTGCCAACCACGGCATTATCCAGCACGGTAGCATTGTTTCCGATAAGGGTATTGTTGCCGACGCTCAGGCCGTGCATGACAACGCTGTGGCCGATGGTCACGCTGTCGCCAATTTCTATCGATGTACCGCTGTGGAGAACACTGTTATCCTCGATCTGGGTGTTACTGCCGATTTTAATGCTGGCAAAGTCAGCCCGTATGACGGCACCGGGCCACACACCGGAGTTCCCCCCGATTTCAACATCGCCGATAACGTAGGCCGCTTCGCTGACCCAGGCGGACTCGGCTATCTTTGGTGTCTTCCCGTTAAAGCTCCTTATCATTTCGCTACCTCCGTAATGGCTAATATTAAGGGCTTACCGGTCAGGCCGTCAAACTGCCTTGTGGCTATGCCCCTTTTATGCTACACTTTTTACACTGAAGAAACGGGACTAAGATAGAGGATTATTCATGAAAAAGCGCGTTTTCTCAGGAGCCCGGCCAACCGCCCGGCAACACCTGGGGAACTACCTGGGAGCGATTCAAAACTACGTTGCCCTCCAGGAAGAATATGACTGTATCTACTGTGTGGTCGATATCCACGCCCTGACTACCATGCAGGACACCAGTAAACTGCAGCAGTATATTCACGATATAGTCTTGGACTGGCTGGCCGCCGGTATGGACCCCCAGAAGAGCATCATCTTTGTTCAATCTCACGTGCCCGAAGTAATGGAACTGCATACCCTGCTCAGCATGGTTACTCCACTGGGCTGGCTGATGCGTGTCCCCACCTTCAAGGAGAAAGCCAAGCTGCAACCGGATAACGTAAACTACGGACTGGTCGGCTACCCCGTGCTGCAGACAGCCGATATCATCCTCTATAAAGCGGAGGCTGTGCCGATTGGTGAAGACCAGCTGCCACACCTGGAGATAGCCAGGGAGATCGTACGCCGTTTCAACAACCAGTTCGGGGAGACCTTCCCGGAACCGCAGGCTAAATTGACCTATTTCCCGCGGATAGTGGGGTTGGACGGCACGGATAAGATGGGCAAATCAAGCAACAATGCCATTGAAATAGCCAATACACCGGAGGAAACCCTGGAAAGGGTAATGGCGGCAGTTACCGATCCCGCCCGTCGTTACCGGAACGACCCGGGGCACCCCGAGATATGCAACATCTACTCCCTGCACAACTATTTCAGTTCCTCAGAGGTAGATGATATCGCCAGGCAGTGCCGCTCTGCCGAAATCGGCTGCGTTGATTGCAAGAAACTGCTGGCTGAGCACATCAATACCACCATGCAACCGGTCCGCGAACGGCGGATAGCCCTGGCCGAGAAACCGCAATATGTTACTGACGTTCTGCTGGATGGTGTTAAGCGAGCCAGCGTTATCGCCAGGGAGACCATGCTTGAGGTCAGGCAGAAGATGGGACTTGTTTAGGTGTTATAGCCGGTAATGATGATAGGGTAACAACAGAATAATTGACTGAGTAGATGAAAGATGGAAGAGAAGAAACGCGTTGACGGAGAGACTGAAATACCCGGAGCCTATCAAGGAATATACCTGATACCAAATAGTGTCTTTAAAGAGAAGGAGTACAGCCACTGGTGCGCTAGATGTGGTATGGACATAGGATATTATGCTACCCAATGCAGCATTTGTGGCGATGTATTCGAGTGGAATACCTCAGACAAGTAATAGACTGCCAGTCAATATACAGGGCAATCATGGAATAAAACACATGGTTCTTGCCCGGACCCCATAAACCGGCACATAACCATCATCATCCAAAATTTCATATATAGGGCATATTGTTTCTGGCATAAGTGAGGTGAAAAAATAGAAATCATACCGTCAATAGACCTTAGAGATGGCAACTGCGTCCGCCTTTACCAGGGTGACTACGACAATGAGACCGTCTTCTCCGAAGACCCGGTCGAGGTAGCGCTTAAGTGGCAATCGATGGGAGCGCCCCGGTTGCATATCGTTGACCTGGATGGTGCCGCCAGTGGTGAACCCGGTAATATGGAAATCATCAACAAGTTAGCCGTGGCAATGCTGATCCCAACACAGGTAGGCGGAGGCATACGTAACATCGAGACAATAGAACGACTGCTCAAAGCCGGCATTGAGCGTGTCATTCTGGGTACAGCCGCTGTGGAAGACCCCGGACTTGTTCAAGAAGCCTGTAGCCGTTTCGGTGACGCTATTATCATCGGTATCGATACCAGAGAAGGCCGGGTAGCCACACACGGCTGGCGGCTGGAAATGAACATAGAAGCGGTGGAATTCGCCAGAGCGATGGCTAAACTGGGGACGAAACGTTTTATCTACACCGATATCAGCCGTGACGGGACACTGACCGAGCCCAATTTCGCTGCCCTGACCGAGCTGGTAGAGGCTATCAGGTTACCAGTCATTGCCGCCGGTGGTATTTCATCAATCCTTCACCTTAAAATGCTTAAATCGCTCGGTGCTGAGGGAGCCATAATCGGCAAGGCTCTCTACACCGGAGACATCAATCTGAAACAGGCACTGGAAGTAATAAACGAATAGCTGAGTTATAGGGGATGGGACCATATGGACATAAAAGATATTAAATTTGACGACAAGGGACTGGTTCCGGCAGTAGTACAGGATGCTGATACCGGTGAGGTGCTCACGCTCGCTTATATGGACCGTGAAGCACTGGACAGAACCCTTTCTGGTGAGGATGTCTGGTTCTACAGCCGCAGTCGCCAGGAGCTGTGGCACAAAGGTGAAACCTCAGGTAACTACCTAAAGGTGCGCGAGGTGTGGAAGAACTGTGAGGACAACTCTATCCTGGTGAAGGCGAGACCTACCGGCCCCGCCTGCCATACCGGCAATCAGACCTGCTTCTTCCAGGAACTACCCAGGCAAAATGCACCCATAAGCCATCAGGAGGAAGGTTGAGTCTCCGGCTCTCCCCGGTCGGTAGCCACCACCTCCTTCAGTGCCGATATGGAAACCTCGAGCATGCTATCATCCGGTTCCCTGGTGGTCATTGATTGCAGCCACAACCCCGGAGCCAGCACCGCCCTTACCAGACCGTTATCGACATGCCTGGCGCCAAAGTAGATGACTTCATAACTGAGGGCGGCGATAACCGGTATCAATATAATACGGGACAGCGCCATTAGCCACGCTGCATGCACGCCGACTACAGCAAAAACAATTATTGACAGTACCAGCACCATAAAAATAAAACTGGTGCCGCAGCGCCGGTGCGCCGTACCGTATTTTTTTACCGCTTCCACTTCCAGCGGAACACCGGCCTCAAAAGCATTTATCACCTTATGCTCGGCACCATGATAGGCAAATACACGTCTGATATCTGGTAGCAAAGTCATAACTTTCAGATAGGTGATAAAAATAACTACCCGGATGACACCATCGGTAATATTAAATAACAGTGACGATTCTATATTGAACAGCTTGGTAATATACAGGGGAGCGAGAAAGAACAGTGCCACCGCCAGGACAAGCGAAACAGCCATTATCAGCCAGACCGT
>CP070645.1:865671-869122 GCA_020354275.1 Dehalococcoidales bacterium | reverse complement strand
TGACCTGCCGGGTATGACTATGCCGTTCCTTCTTTTCGTTGGTGAGCATGATAATAGTTTTTCAGCGGCTAAAGAAGCTGGTGAACTGCTACCCGACGTTACCTTTATCTCTTTACCGGGTCTTGACCACATGCAGGCACTCAACCGTCTCGATTTAGTGATACCTCACATCAAAGAGTTCCTGTCCAGAGTAAACCAAACAAAGACAATAAACGATAAATAAGGTTTTGCTAAATTATACTTCTGAACGCTTCAGACTAATCATGTTTTACAGACACCACAGCCCACTTTTCTTTGTAACTACCGCCCTGTTTGACTTTGAATCCTTCAAGCACTTTCTCCCACTCCACCTGGTCTACATAACCAAAAGGAGGGCCAGCGCCCAGGCTAAGGTATGCTTGCCCTGTTTCCTTGAGGATACGTTTGAGTTCACTCACGGCCTCTTTTCTGTGATTAGCCATAGAACACAATAACCCGTTAGCAAGAACGAAGTCGACTGACCTGTCTTTTATAAAACTGACGTTAGCGGCAGACGAAGTGTGAGTTTCAATATTATGATAACCACCTTTCCTTGCCTTTTTCTCTATAGCTCGGATACAGTTATTACCCAAATCAACTGCATAGACCTTTCCTTTATTACCAACGAGTTCGGCTAAAGCGAATGAATAGTAACCTGAGCCGCAACCAAGGTCAGCAACTACCTGACCGTTTTTAACGTATGGTTCAATAAGCTTTTCAGGTGGTTCAAATAGCCTTCTAATCGGGTTCAGAAAAGCTGGTGGCCTCCTTAAAAATAACCGGTCTGACCATTTCGACTTAGTTTGGTCTTTTTGCTGTTTCTCTTTACCAGCTGTACGTTTTGCCGTGCTCATATCCATATTCCATGGTTTACCTTTCTTTGATCGGAACGTAGTAGTCCAGTATGAATTCTTCAGCCTTCTGCTGCATAGTATAGGCAACTTCGTATTCAGGGCTCGGGTCCCTACCATGCTGGTAACCGTCTGGGTAATTTGTTGCATACTTCGGGTGGTCTTTCACCCACCGGTGGATCAGTTTAATACCTGGCATTATCCTGTCCTGTCCCGCGATTGTGATAACCGCATACAGTCCGCCCGGGAATTCTTTGACAACCATGCCAGAGAGATCAACATCACCAAGGTTATCAAGAACGCACCAGAACTCATAACCCCGCTTCTCACCTATCGGACCCCATGGATTGTTGAATCCGATAAGCGGTATGAATCTATGCTCTGGCAATAACCCTTTGCTTTCGGCCCAGGAAAGGAAAAGTGAGTACGCTTCTTCTTCAGGTGTCAGCGAATCAGCAACGTGGAAACTGGCTACCCGGCAGGGTTCGAGTCGAGTCACTTTAATGAAACTCATTGCGGTTTACCTCCTTGCTATGACGTATGTAATTATTACCCCTTAAGCAGGGTATGGTTCAGTCAATCCTTGGGTCTGGGTCAGTTGCAGGAGGTATAACCATTGACAAACTGATGGTGGCAGCGGAGGGATTCGAACCCACGACCAAAGGCTTATGAGTCCTCTGCTCTACCACTGAGCTACGCTGCCAGTGGGCAAAATATAGCATAATCACGGTAAAAATGTCAATCTAAACAGGCCCAACGGAGACACGTTTTGCCTTGACGGTAAACAGGCTATCTGCTAGAATTCAAGCGGATTTATCCCACAGGAAACAATATTAGAACAGGCATGAGAGGAGGTGATTTCTGCTAAGGGATACGGTTTATCCTGAGTAGTAAAGGAATCCAAATATTATAAAAATGGAGGCTTGTTATGGCTGTTGACTATGTCAAAGAAGGCAGGATTGCCATTATGACCATTAATCGCCCTGAGGCGAGGAATGCCCTGAATGCCGATGCTCATCGTGAGCTTGCTGAGGCAATGTTTGATTTCCGCGACAATTCAGACCTATGGGTTGCCATTATTACCGGCGCCGGTGATATTTCCTTCAGTGCCGGTCAGGATTTGAAAGCGATGGGTGGCGGTCAGCAAAGGCGTCCGGAAGGCGAAAGGCCGGAAAGGCCGGCAACACCGGCCTCTGCCTATAATATCGCCGATAAGATATATAAGCCGTTTATTGCCGCTATTAACGGCTATGCCCTCGGCGGTGGCCTGGAACTGGCCTTGACCTGTGACATCAGAATAGCGGCCGAACATGCCAGCTTTGGCCAGCCGGAGGTACTAAGAGGTTTTATCCCCGGTGGCGGTGGCACTCAGAGGCTACCACGCTTTATTCCCAGAGCCAAGGCCGCTGAGCTGCTGCTTATGGGGCAGCGCATCAGTGCCGAGGAAGCGCTGGCGATAGGCCTGGTCAATAAGGTTGTACCACTTGACCAGTTGATGTCCACAGCCAAGGAATGGGCCGAAATTATTTGCCAGGCGGCACCACTGGGAGTCTGGGCAGCCAAAGAGGCGATGATAAGGGGTTATGAGGTAACCCTGGAGGAAGGTCTTAAGATAGAAAGAGAGATGAGTGCCCGTTGCACTGCCAGTGAGGACTTCAGGGAAGGGGTAATGGCCTTTGCCCAGAAGAGAACGCCGGAGTGGAAGGCCAAATAACCAGGCTGAGTCAATAATTTTTTAGTGTCAAATAAAGAATAATCTGCATCCCGGTAATTGTCCTTTGGGGTGCAGATTATTTATTTCAGGGCGCTTTTTTTGAAGTCCGGAAGTACCGCTGGCTACCGTTCCCTGCTTTGGTAATAATCGATTACTCTGCTGGCAGCCTTGGCTGCCCGTGATATAGAGGGGTAATAGGGGATTCTGAGTTCGATTAGTTTAGCCGTCACTTCGCAGATAGCCTTCCACCTTTCATCATCGACATCGTTAGTGCCGGGAGTCCTGTCCTGTACTAGTCCCAGGAGTGGCTTGTAGTCCTGAATCTGCTTGTACTGGTCGAGAAATTCATCTACCGACATCGGCTGGTTTGCCCATGGGGGGCCACCACCCGGTCTACCACCTTGCGGAGGGCCACCACCAGGCCTGCCACCCGGAGGGCCACCCCTGCCGGGAGCACCTATCGAGGCAATAATAAGGTCGAAGTTGGGGTTCATGGCCATCATCTTCATTAAGCCCTGAGCGGAAAAGTCGCTATCACCCATGTTGATGGAGAAGTCCGCCGGGTTGCCAATCCAGTCCCATATCTGGATCCCCTGGCTCCTTAATTCATCCCGTATCTCCTGGGGAAGTTGAATGACGTCAAGCCCGGCCTCTTCGCACTGGTCGGCGGCCAGAACGGTAGCCCCGCCGGCCCCGGCATGGACGCCCACTCTCCGCCCGGTAATCGGCGGCAGGAAGTAGAACGAGACAGCCGTATCTATCAGTTCCTCGATGCTGCTGACGGAGACGGCACCGGCCTGCCTGACCATGGTATGCCATATCTCCATGGAACCGGCCAGAGAGGCGGTGTGAGATGAAACCGCCCTGG
>CP070645.1:854237-865571 GCA_020354275.1 Dehalococcoidales bacterium | reverse complement strand
CTGGCAGTGCTGGCAGTGGAAATTGCAGCCCAGAGTGCCCAGCGAAAAGACGAGACTACCAGGGAAGAAATGGAACAGTGGTTTCTTTTCTACAGGATCGGCAGCAACGGACGAAGCTTGGGCGTAGTTGAGGTTATAAAGAACGCCGCCCTTATTGTGATACATGCCACAGACACCGTACTTCTCCAGACCTATCTGACAGTGCCACTGGCAGGTATTACACCGGACCCTGGAGTCAGGAAACCTCTCGTAAAGCAGTGCTTCATGCATTGCTAACCCCGACTGATAAATCCTAGACTCATTATACCACCAGGTAATCATTAATTTATAGTTTGTCGACTGAATTAAATAACGGCAGGGAATTAAGATGATAATTACGAGGAGGGCTGACTGCGGTCATGGGCTGCTTCCAGAGCCCGATTAGCCTGCCCAAGAAACATATCAGGATTATGCGGAGAGATGACCACACTCAAACCCTTGCGGCGGACTATCTCGATAACACCGCTTAATGATGTGGCGAAACGTATGCCCCAGTAGATAAAAGCCTCCCTGCCCGAAACCTGGCGTACCTCGCTGATATCCACCAGTGGAATATTTAGGGCAAAGGGGCCACCGAGTAATATCTTCACCCTGTCGTCAAATATCTGAAACCACCGCGGTAAAATCGCCCTGAACAGCAGGGCATCGAAAAGCGTCGTGCCGAACATTATCCAGGCACCGAGAATATCAACGGTCAGTAAAACAAAGCCCAGGATCAGCGTTAATGCTATAATACTTCCCAGTATCACCTTCAACCACAGGTCATACCTGGGACTGTCCTCGTAGATAAGTGCAGAAACCGTCCTTTTAGAAGAAGGCAATCCCACTCTCTTCCACTCCTTTAATAATAATAGGACGAAACACTCTCCGAGAAAGACAAACTACATTGTGTGCTCAATGACAATCTTCAAACCGATCCCGATTAGAATCAGCCCGCCAATGATTTCGACCCGTTTCCCGAACAGACTACCCACTTTTTTACCCAGAAGCAAGCCGATTATCGTAACGACAAAGCTAACCAACCCGATGGTCAGTGTGGCCAGAACAATATCTATCTGGATAAAGGCAAAGGTCAGACCGACCGCAAGGGCATCGATACTCGTGGCCACGGCCAGCAGCACCAGCGTCAGGCCCCTGGTAATATCGGTATTTCTGAGTTTATCCCCCGAGCGGAAAGACTCCCAGATCATTTTGCCGCCGACAAATGTCAACAGACCCAGGGCCAGCCAGTGGTCATAAGCCTCAATATATCCGACGATGGTCCGCCCGGCCAGCCATCCCAGCACCGGCATCAACCCCTGGAAAAGGCCGAATGCCAGGGCGGTACGCAATCCCTGAATAATTGAAAGAGAACCCATGGCAATACTGCCACTGAGGGCTACGGCAAAACAATCGGCAGCCAAGCCCAGGGCCACCAGGAAAACTGATAGAAATTCCATACCAGAACCAACAAAATATCTCACATATATAGCTACCTTGACAAGTAACCTGGCGTATGCCAAAATCGGGCACTCAGATAGCTAACCGTTTAGATATTAAGGAGGATAACATGGTTGTTGATTATGAAAAAGAGGGAAAGCTTGCCATTATGACCATCAACCGGCCCGAGGCCAGGAACGCCCTCAGCGCTGACGTGAGCCGTGAGTTAAACGAGACAATGGTGAATTTCCGGGATGACCCGGAGCTCTGGGTGGCCATCATTACAGGTGCCGGTGACAGGGCTTTCTCCGCCGGTGCCGATATCAAGGGCTTCATCCGCCCTCCGGCCGCAGCCGGCGCGGAAACGGCGGCACCCCCCAGAACAGTGGAGCGGGTAAGGGCTGACCAGATATGGAAGCCTTTTATCGCCGCCATCAACGGCTACGCCCTGGGCGGGGGCCTGGAGCTGGCCATGACCTGTGATATCAGGATTGCCGCCGATCATGCCGAGCTGGGTCAGCCGGAGGTGAACATCGGCTTCATGCCCGGTGCCGGCGGCACCCAGAGGTTGCCCCGGTTCGTGCCCCGGGCAATAGCCGCCGAGATACTGCTTACCGGTGAACGAATCAGCGCCCAGGAGGCTTACCGCATCGGCCTGGTAAACCGGGTGGTTCCGTTGGACCAGCTAATGCCCACAGCCAAGCAGATTGCCGAAACAATCTGCCAGAAAGGGCCTTTGGGCGTCCGCGCCACCAAGGAGGCCATGATCAGGGGCTACAACATGCCGCTGGATGAAGGCCTGAGACTGGAAGGCGAACTGGCCGGCCGCGTCAGGAGCTCTGAGGACTTTATCGAGGGGGCCCGGGCCTTCGCCGAGAAGAGACCTCCGGCGTATAAAGGGAAATAGCGGGGGTGTCCACCTAAAGGTGCTCTGCCCAGTCCACGGTGTTGCGGAAAATCTGCAGGCCGTCCCCGTATTCCCTGGCGCCCAGCCTGGTCCACTGCGGGTGCTGGGTGCCCCGGATATAACGTTCGGGGTGCGGCATCAGGCCAAAAACACGCCCGGAACGGTCACATATGCCGGCGACATTACCCACCGAGCCATTGGGATTGTGGGGATAACGGGCGCTGATATCGCCATGCTCATCGGTGTAGAACAGGGCCACATTCTGCTCGGTCAAGGCGCCGCTGAGAACGACAACCTTGCCTTCGGCATGAGCCACCGGCAGATACAGGCGGTCAATCCCACGGGTAAAGACACAGGTGCTCTCCCTGTTGACACTTAAGTGCACCCAGCGGCACTCAAAACGGCCGGAATCGTTGGTGGTAACGGTCAACAGCAATGAGCCGTCCTCGGAGAATTCCGGCAGAAAACCGGCTTTGGCCAGCACCTGGAAGCCATTGCAGATCCCCAGAATCAGCTTGCCATCTTCTACGAACCTGAGTATATCCTCACCCAGCTTCAACCTCAGCTCGTTGGCCAGCACCTTACCGGCGGCAATATCGTCACCGTAGGTGAAGCCACCGGGAATGACCAGTATCTGGTAGTCATCAAGCCGCTCACGGCGTCTAATAAGCTGGTTGACGTGAACCAGAGACACCTCCGAACCGGCCTGCTGGAAAGCAAAAACGGTTTCCGCATCGCAGTTTGTCCCCGGCGCCCGTATAACCAGTGTTCTTACCTTACCCATTTACTCCCCTGTCCTGAGTTACTACCACCTTAGCGGCTCCTGCCAGGCCTTTTTCAGCTCAGCCAGCGGGGTGTTGACCACCCGGTTGCCACCCAGCCCGTAAACCGTCAGTACCTCGGAACCATCAACCCGGCCGATAACCGCCAGAACGCTACCAGCCATTATCTCCTCAAACTCCCCCTGGCGCTCCGGCATCACCGTCACCAGAAAACGGCTGTTCGATTCCGAGAACAGGATAAAATCATCGCGGTCCACAGGCTCACCCAGCGGCACAGCCCCAAGGTTGATGGTCGCCCCCAGCCCGCCGGCAAAGGCCATCTCGGCAACAGCCACACCGATACCGCCCTCACTGCAGTCATGACAGGCACTGACCAGGCCTTCCGCCGTTGCCCGGCTCAGGTTAACCATCAGCCTCCGGGCACGCTGCGGGTCAACCCTAGGCACACCGTTACCGGTAAAACCATGAGCACTGAAGTACTCAGACCCCCCCAGCTCGTTCAGAGTGGTACCAACGATATAAATCAGGTCACCGTCATTTTTCAAATCCATCGAGACGGCACGGTTGACGTCTGCCATAACGCCGATAGCCGAAACAAGCAAAGTGTGGGGGATAGAGATAATCTCACCCTCAAATTCAAACTCGTTGTAAAGGCTATCTTTGCCCGAAATAAAAGGCGTCTGGTAGACGACCGCCATATCGTAGCAAGCCTGCAGGGCACGCACCAGCGCCGCCATCATATCGGGGCGGTCAGTGTTACCCCAGCTGAAATTGTCCAGCAGGGCTACGCGGTCCAAGTTGCCGCCCACGGCAATAATCTGCCGCAAAGCCTCGTCAATGACCGAAACCGCCATCCAGTAGGGGTCAATATCCCCGTATTTGTGGTTTATACCGTTAGCCACAATCACACCCATTTCAGAACCCAGTAAAGGCCTGATGATGGCGGCATCGCCCGGCCCGTCATTATCCTTCCCCACCAGTGGTTTGAGGACACTGGCTCCCTGGACTTCATGGTCATACTGGCGTATCACCCACTCCTTGCTGCACACGTTCCATGAGCTTAGGACATCAAGCAGGGCTTCACCCAGGTCAGCGGGAGTATCAAAATCAGGCTCGTCATACTGAGGTGGCTGCCATAATGCCTGCCTCTGCAACTGAGGGCGGCCTTCGTGTAGAAATTCCATGCTCAGGTCAGCCACCGGATTATCCTGATAAAAGAGCTTTAGCCGTCGGTCACCTGTAAATTCACCGATAACCGCCGCTTCTACATCTTCACTGCCAAAAATGTTCACCAGTTCTTCGATATTCTCCGGTGGAACTGCCAGCAGCATCCGCTCCTGGGACTCGGAGACCCATATCTCGGAATAGGAAAGCCCCGAGTACTTCAAGGGGACCTTATCCAGGTAAACGCGTACCCCGGTCTCAGCAGCCATTTCGCCCACCGCCGAGGAAAGACCCCCGCCACCGCAATCGGTTATGCGGCGGTAGAGTTGCCGGTCTCTGGCTTGTAGCAGGACATCAATAACCTTCTTTTCAACAATAGGATTACCAATCTGCACCGAGCTATAGGAAACGGAGCTGGACTGCTCGGTAAGCTGTTCCGAGGCAAAGGTCACCCCGTGTACCCCGTCACGCCCGGTCCTGCCTCCTATCACCACCACCAGATCGCCCGGGTTCTGCCGGCGTATCCTGCCGTACTCATTCGGCATCAATGCCAGTGTCCCGCAGAAGACCAGCGGGTTGGCAACATAACGCCGGTCAAAGAGTATGGCGCCGTTGAGTGTGGGGATTCCCAGTCGGTTGCCGTAGTCGGCCACTCCAGCCCTGACGCCCTTGAAAATGCGGCGTGGATGCAGCACCCCCCTGGGCACCTTTTCATAGGGCATGTCAGGAGGGCCAAAACAGAATACATCGGTATTCAATATCGGTTTGGCGCCCAGCCCGGTACCCAGCGGGTCACGGACAACTCCGCCCACCCCGGTAGCCGCCCCTCCGTAGGGCTCCACCGCCGACGGGTGATTATGGGTCTCTACCTTGAAACAGAGCGCCCAGTTACCATCAAAATCAATTACCCCGGCATTATCCTCAAATACGGATATGCACCAGGGTTTGTCCAGCTCTTTTGTTGCCCTGACAATTGTGCTCCTGAGCAGGTTATTGATGACCGCGCCATCAAGGGTCACCTTCCCCTTAAAGGTCTTGTGAACACAGTGTTCCGACCAGGCCTGGGCCAGGGTTTCCATTTCAACATCGGTCGGGTCCCGCTCCTGCGCCCTGAAATATTCGATAATCGCTTTAAATTCATCATCGTCAAAGCCATATTGCTGCCTTACCGACGAGGCCTGGTCGTTATCCAGCCCCAGGATGCTTACCCGGTTTAGAGCGAACCGGTACTGAGGGTTTTCCGGGAAGCTGAACTGCTCCGTTTTGACCACATGCTGGATAATGGGATTGACCAGGAGCCGGCTACAGATAACTTCCAGCTGGTCTTCATCAAGCTGGCCCTCAAGCAGGTAGCGTTTGGCCGTCCTGACCTCACGTACACTGCTGATACCCAGGTCTCGAATGGCTTTCATAATCGTGTCCTCGACAGGGTCAGAGACACCGGCATTGAAGGCAACTTCGACACTGTGATTACCAGCGCTCAATTCCACTTCGCTGGAAAAAGCAGACTGATGATTGTACTCCTGGGTGACCGGGTCTGCCAGCAGCCTGCGGCATACCAGATCCAGGTCATCATCGGCCAGTTCAGAATCAAGCCAGTAGATATCGATTACACGGACCATAGAGACCGTGGTTATCCCCAGGTCACGAATATCCTTGACCAGGCCCAGCCCCCTGGCATCCGGCAGGTGGCTCTTTAAACGGACTTCTATTCTTTGCATAGAGTTACGCTCTTCAACTAAAAGGAGAATATTTAAGGGGCATCAAAGCCCCTCTTACCGAATATTATTTTCTTTTGGTACCATGGCAGTAGATAAATCAACCGTCATGTTATCCATCAATATATCTGAGACATAACCTTACACTCACAATATAACACAAAGTATGCCTTCGGTCTACCTTTCAACAGGGATAAACAGGGGCCAGAAAGCACAATTCACGCCGTGGTTCTTTTCAGTGGTGCTTTATTGCTTCAATAATTGATACTTGTCTTTTGAGTTAGAAACACCGGGCTATTATTTTATTTTACTGACTACCTCACCGGGTTCGGGGAACCGTCCCGTATCGTGCTTGGAGTATACCTTGACATCATCTACGATAACGTCGAAGATGCCACCTCCTCCGGGCACCAGGTTTGCCTTGACCTCAAAGGCCTTTTGCAACTCTTCCGCCAGACTGGCGGCCCGCGGTTCGTAGTTTCATGGCTGACAGTAATGGATATCGATTTTCATGAAGCACCTCCCAATTGTGAGACAACCTGCATAAATTTTCCCATAATTACCCCAGTCTAGTGTCTATTTAAACAATTGTCAATTCCCACCTGTTTCTAGGCCAGATGGGAAAAGAGCGACAATCTGCCGACGGATACCTTTGTTTTCTGGCCGAGACAGCGGAGGGCATTGTTGCAGAAGTACCTTGTCATCACGTAGGTCAGCGGCGAAGGCGAGGCAGGTGGTGTACCCGCACTGCTTACAGTTGGTCCTGGGAAGTAACCTGAAAATATGGTACACCGGCGGCAGCTTGCGTTCGGTGAAACTGGGCTCGATGCCATCACGCTCCTCCCAGACCTGGTTAACCTGGCTTACCACCTCACTTACAATGAGCGGCATGGTAGTCGGATCGGCGTTGGCAGCGACCTGGATTTCATGGGGACGGAAAGCACACCGGTATCTCCGTACCATACCGATAAAGATACTGTTTTCATGATCATACCAGGTACCATCGAGCACGGCGTTGAGATAAGGAAATACTGTGCTGATATCATTGGTAAGCATTACCCGGATCCCATAACGTCCGCTGCCGTGAGAGTGAGGGTTCGCCACCAGCTCACAGCGGTATTCAGTAATCAAATTACCCATATACCCAATGCTATCACTCCAGTTTTTCTACTGGCAACAGGTCTCTGCCGTAGAGGAGAAAATGATGTAAATAAAGCCACCAGATTAGCACCTTCCCCACCAAATTATAGCTTAGGTACTCTTACTGCCTACGGCCAGTTGACAGGCTTCAGTCCCCGATGCACTCCCCGCAGGTAGTCTATCTGCCCCACATGCATGGCTATCTCGGTGATAAGATGGGCTAAGAGAACACCTGCTGTCCGCCCGGGTGAGTCTGGTTGAGGTATCTCAAGCAACTCTTCAGGCGTGATAGAGTCCAGAAAGGCCACCGTATTCCTGTGTACCGCCCGTGCATACCCCCGGAGGGCTTCCAGTCTCGGTGTCGGCCAGGACTGCAACTGCTCTTCTGTGTACTCGGTACCCCAGTCCTCAGGTGTACCCAGCCTTTCCCGCCAGCCCTCCAGCTCATAGATAGCACTATCTTTCTTGAGGAACTCGTTCACAATGGTATCTTCTACCCTGGTGACATGCCAGAGAATGAAGGCCAGGCTATTACAGTGGGACGCAGGCGTCCAGGTTATTTCATCTTCGGGCAGGTCATTGAGGGCAAGGTACAGGTACCCCTTGCTCTCATTCAGTGACGCCAGGATTATTTCCTTCGCCTCCATTTTGTATCTCTCCTGCATTCATTCGGGCAAGTCCTTAAGTAATTAGAAACCTCTGTATATCAAGCTATTAGTCTTCTAGATTTGACCATTGTCTCTGACGCTTTTTGAGTTCTTTGATTTCATTCCTGGATAGGTCATAACCTATGCTCGTTCAGCGAGTCGCTGGAACGCTGTACCCGGTAGCCCTTCCACCAGCCGCTGTCTGATTTCTTCGGCACATTCCTGAGGACTCAGTAGAGACGTATCTACCTCCAAGTCATAGATACCGGGCTTGTGGACTTCTTCCTGCCACAGTACGACCGGCAGCGGTACTGGGTCATCATCCGTTCCTACAACGTACCCGCTTTCGCGGCCAGCTTGATTACGCCGCTTCATGATTTCCTTGATTGGGCAGCGAACACCAACGAAGAGCACGGGCAGATCCTCAAGCTGGCGAGCGGATTTCTGCAGGATCCCGGGATGGATAGCCCCGTGGTGGCCGACGTCGGTGACAACGTTGAGGCCTAGCCTACTGTGCACAGCGATCGACTCGTACATAGCAGCGTAGAATATTGGCACGAGCGGCTTCAACTCTGGGGCGTCGATGCCGAATCCCAAGTCTGGTCCTGGACGCAGGCCAATCCCAGGTTGGTATCTTTTCGGTGTAACCCCTCTTGCAAACACGTCCACACCAATATTCATCCAGACGCCCTCGAAGGTGTCTTGAATAGCCTTGACGATGCTTGACTTACCAGCTAGAGGTGCGCCGTTCAGGATGACGATCTGACCGCGATTCACATACTCCTCCATTTTGGTTCTCTCCTGCATTCATTCGGGTAAGTGTTGAAGCAGTCAAAAACTGCATATACCAGGCTATTAATCTTCTAGATTTGACTGTTTCCTCTGGTACTCCTTAAGCTCTTCAATTTCACTCTCAGAAAGGATGTCGTCCGGAGAATATGGGATTTCATACAGGAACTCCAGTTTGAACTCCCTGTTGGTTATCCATTCCCATTCCTTCGCCATTGAAGACCGGGGGTGTGGCAGGACATCGTCAGCGGTTATCTCCTCAGCTATTCTATAGACTCTTCCTTTTGTTTTTCCGTCATGCTTTATCTTTCCACCATCGGATACTGACACTATAGTTGGCCGGTGGGAGAAGGCCTGGGCCAGTTTCTCAATTTGCGTGATGGCGCTGCCTTCGCGTAAGGTTTCCAACTCTAAAGGTGACCCGTGGAACCACGGTTTTTCTTTTTCAAACGGCATGTTTTACATTAATACAATAACAAGATTATTTTCACTGATTTTCTCTGCGTTGCCCCTGTAAAAGTGGAAAATAGAAGCAGATGACTCCAACCACCATATGTCTGAGGTACTAATAGTCTACGGTGATTTCAGGAAATG
Organism: Dehalococcoidales bacterium; assembly: GCA_020354275.1. Classification (GTDB taxonomy): domain Bacteria; phylum Chloroflexota; class Dehalococcoidia; order Dehalococcoidales; family UBA2162. The sequence goes on along the minus strand of CP070645.1, from coordinate 856,372 downwards.
GAAAGGTATGGTTACAGTGAAAGGCTCTACTTCAACAACTCGGTGACGACAGTGTTTATCTCACGGCCGTCGGCCTTGCCTTTAAGCTGGGCAATCAACCTGGGCATGACCTTACCCTTATCTGACGGTCCCTGGGCCCCCACCTCGTCAATTACTTTCCTAGCCTCAGCGATAACCTCATCCCTGGTCATCTGCTGCGGTAGATAATCCTGGAGGATAGCCAGTTCCACTTCTTCCTGAGCCACCAGATCCTGGCGGTTACCCTCCTTGAAGGCTGCTATGCTTTCCTCCCGTTGCCGGGCTTCCTTGGCAATAATACCCAGGACATCGCTGTCCTCGAGGTCAGCCTGCCGGGCAATCTCGGCATTTTGAACGGCAGCTAGTACCATCCTGATAACAGACCGTTTGACCGTGTCCCCACCTCTCATCGCCTGTTTGAGGTCTTCGTTTAGCCTTTTGGCCAGGTTTGATTCCAATTCTACCTGCAGATTTAAATTTTTACCTTGCTGATGCCCTTGCTGACTTGCGCTTCTTGACCGCTTCCTTACGTTTACGCTTTATACTGGGCTTTTCAAAATATTCCCGGTGGCGTATCTCAGACAGAACACCGGACTGCTGGACCCGCTTGTTAAAACGTTTGAGCAGGTTCTCAAAGCTCTCATTATTACCCGCCACCACACCGGTCACCTTGCATCAGCCCCCTTTTCAGCCCGTTTCTAACAAACTGGCTGCCAACCCCTGTTTGACAAATATTACCAATTCCATTTTATTTAGCACGAGCCCAACTTGTCAAGACTATATAGTTATTTGGCAACCGGACCCACCGCCCAGGAGCCATGAAAAACAAAATGCTCTGTTACGGGTATTACTTACTCAGTAGTACCTTTTCTGGACAAGTCAACGAGTAGAGTCATGTAGCTTTTTATAACATATTCGTCAAATAGTATTGACATATGCCAATTGGCGAAATATAATAACTGTTATGGACACTAATTATAAAAACCACTTGGGCCGGATAATCAAGCAACAAAGAATCTCCCTGCCCCTGACGCTGCAGGAGCTGGCAGCAAAGTCCAATGTCTCAGCATCACATCTGGGTCGCATAGAAAGAGGCGAACGTTTCCCCTCAGCTCATATTCTACAGAGGATTGCCAAGCCTCTGGGTTTTGAGGAAGACGAACTCTTTACCCTGGCCGGTTACCTATCGCCACAATCACCTATGGTATCTGAGCAAAGTCCGGCCTATAGCGGCGATCGGCTGGACCCGTATGTAGCCAGGATACTAGCCCAGGAACCATTGGAGATTCAGCGGGCTGTCATTGGTATTTTAGCTATCCTGCAGAGTATTGCCAAGAGTAAGAGCTAGTCAGCCGGACAGAGCCAGTTCCAGTGACAATCACCCCGTACCAATAAGCAATATCACGGGGAGTGCTGGTAACCGAGGTAAGGTCACATATTCATCCAAGTCTGAGTACTAGGTATATACTGCAATCACCACTGCTTCTTTAGCATTATTCTCATTAAAGAAATTGACGAATACCTTCCTGCCGACAGCCATCTCCGCCACGGGCAGATTACGGGCTACGGTAACTCCTTCCAGGTAGACTTTGTAGCTGCCGATCAACTGTACGGTAGCGGTATAATCACCAGAATTGAAGCTTTTTAGCAGTCCTTTCTTAATGCTCATCTCAACTTAATACCTCCCTAAGCTTTACCAATTAATCCCCTATCTTTTTAAGTACCTCTTCAACTATATTCTCTATTCCTTACTTGCCTTCAACTCTGGCAATTTAACAACGTTATACTGCCCCCAGGGACAACCTGTGCTCGTATTCGCCCCTCGCCGGGGCATAGAGCAGAGTCAGTCCGGTTACCCTCTTCTTCTCGGCACTCATTCCTGCCCGGCTATCAGTGATATCAATGACATCGTATAGCTGCTGGCCACAATTAACCGGAATACGGATATTACCCGCCTTTGCCTTTATCTCGGCTTCTCTCAAACAGGCCAACCCTCTCTGCTCAGCCTCGGCCACAGTGTCAATATTGCTGTCCTCCAGCCAGTCCAGCCGGTCATAAAGGCTGGTTATCTGGTCCCAGGAAAAGGAATCGACCACCACCGGTTCCTCCCCAACCGG
>CP070645.1:846283-854137 GCA_020354275.1 Dehalococcoidales bacterium | reverse complement strand
GTAGATGGCCTGGGAGGGTTGCCTGATCCGGAAACAGGGAAGACAGAGCTGGAAACGGCTAACACACCGAATCTGGATAAGTTAGCTATGGAAGGTATCTGTGGCCTGTCTGACCCGGTAGCTCCGGGGATAACGCCGGGGAGCGCCCCTGGTCACCTGGCCCTATTTGGTTACAACCCCTTTAGCTTTGCTATCGGTCGTGGTGTGCTGGAAGCGGTTGGAATAGATTTTGACCTTCAACCGGAAGATGTGGCTGTACGCGGTAATTTCTGCACAGTAGATACCAATGGCGTGGTTGTTGACCGGAGGGCCGGGCGTATCTCAACAGAAAAGTGCATTGAGCTGTGCCAGATAATAGACGGTATGGTGCTGGGGAATACCAGGGTAATCGTTCGCCCGGTCAAGGAACACCGTTTCATGATCGTGTTCCGGGGCGGTGACCTTTCTCCTGAAATAAGCGAATCTGACCCGCAGCAGACAGGGGTAATGCCCAGAGATATTGCTGCCCTGTCCCCAGAAGCCAGTGCGTCGGCTGCTATTGTGAATAGATTTGTAGACCGGGCGAAGGCACTTCTGGCGGAATATTTACCGGCCAATATGATATTGATGAGGGGCTTTTCCAAACGGCCACATTTACCTAACTTTAGTGAAATATACCAGATCAAGCCTGCTGCTATCGCCAGTTATCCCATGTACCACGGGCTGGCCAGACTAATCGGTATGGAGATCCTGGAGACGGGCGAAAGTATCGAGGATGAGTTTGCAACACTAAAAAATAGTTACCATAATTATGATTTTTTCTTCCTGCACGTGAAGGGGACCGATGCTGCCGGTGAGGACGGTGACTTTGGACGGAAGGTCAGCATCATAGAGCAGTTTGATTATGCTTTACCTATGCTACTCAATATGCAGCCTGATGTTATTGTGGTTACCGCTGACCACTCAACACCGGCTACTCTCGGTGCCCATAGCTGGCATCCGGTGCCTGTCCTTATCCACTCAAAGTGGTGCCGTACTGATAGCGTAACTAAATTTTCTGAATCAGCCTGTATCCAGGGTGGCCTGGGCCGGCTGTCAGCCACCCAGATTATGCCCCTGGCGATGGCCAACGCTCTCAAGTTAAATAAATATGGCGCCTGAAGGTGTCTATATCTGGGTTCTTTGTCATGATATAAACAAGGTCTGATTACTTCGCTATTATATTTCGGAGGTTATAATGCGTGCTCCCGTTATTGCCGGAAACTGGAAAATGAATACCACAGTAAGCGAGGCCATAGAGCTGGTTCGTGAGATGCGTAATGGGCTTGATGGGGTAGCTGGCGTTGAGAAAATACTCTGCCCGCCCTTTGTTTCCCTGTCTGCCATCAAAGACCTGATTAAAGAAACCTCAATCAAGCTGGGGGCACAGAACCTGTATTTCGAGGAGAAGGGTGCTTATACCGGAGAGATCTCCCCGCTGATGCTGGCTGAACTGTGCCAGTATGTTATCGTCGGGCATTCGGAGCGCAGGCAGTATTTCAATGAGACAGACGAAATCGTCAATAAAAAGGTTCGGGCCGCTATAGAGGTTGGGTTGAAGCCGATTCTGTGCATCGGTGAGAGACTGGCCGAGAATGAAGCGGGCATGACGGAAAAGGTGGTCGGAGGCCAGCTAAGGTCGTCCCTGGCCGGGATTGATTATACCCCTGACTTGACAGTAGCCTACGAACCGGTCTGGGCTATTGGCACCGGTAAAGCAGCCACCGGTAGCCAGGCTAATATGACCATCGGTTTTATTCGGAGTGTTATTGGCCAGCTTTATGGCCCGGAAGTGGCCAGTGAATTGCGTATTTTATATGGCGGTAGCGTTACCGCTGATAATATCGTCGAGTTTGCTCAGCAGGACGAAATAGATGGTGCCCTGGTCGGCGGGGCAAGCTTGAAAGCAGACCAGTTCCTGAGTATTGCAAAACAGACCTCAGAACTCAGATGAACACACTGGTAGCCGTCGTGGGACCTACCGGTATCGGTAAAAGCAGGCTGGCTATTCGCCTGGCTCAAGACTTTGGCGGGGAGATAGTTAGTGCTGACAGCCGCCAGGTCTACCGTTTAATGGATATCGGCACGGCCAAACCCTCCTGGCAGGAACGCTCTCTCGTCTCGCACCATCTTATTGACATAATATACCCTGACGAAGATTTCAGCCTTGCCCGGTACCAGCAACTGGCTGACCAGGCCATCAGTGGCATACAGAAACAAAGCAGACTGGCGTTACTGGTTGGTGGCAGCGGGCTTTATATCTGGTCGGTGCTGGAAGGCTGGGGCATACCCGGAGTACCACCGGATCTTCAATTAAGGCGTGAGTTGCAGGAGGAAGTAGCCAGGAATGGGGTGGACAGGCTTTATAACGAGTTGATAAGAATTGACCCGGTCGCGGCAGAAAAGATTGACCCGCGTAACGTGCGGCGCGTCATCAGGGCTCTTGAGGTGTACCGGGGGACAAAGATACCCTTTTCCCAGCTGCAAAAGAGGGGTCCGATCCGTGGTGCCTTGATCATCGGCCTGACCGCTGATAGGGCGGAGTTGTACCGGCGTGTTGATCTGAGGATTGAGCAGATGCTGGAGCAGGGACTTGTTGAGGAAGTAAAGAAACTGGTTGAAATGGGTTACGGTATTCACCTGCCGTCTATGTCGGGCATAGGCTACAAACAGATGGGCCTGTTCCTCAAGGGCGAGTTGACACTGGAGACTGCCGTAAAAAAGATAAAGACCGAGACCCACCGCTTTGTCCGCCGTCAGTACAACTGGTTCCGCCTTAACGATAACAGAATAAGGTGGTTTGATATCCAGCAAGAGAAGATAGAAGGAGAAATCAGGGAACAGGTAGCCGGATTGGGGCGAGAATGACTATTCCAGCACGATATTGTCCAGAAGCCGCGGCTTGCCTATCTTCACCGCTAGCGATACCAGCGCAGGCAGTCTGATTTCGTCCAGCTCCTCTAGCGTCTCGTTATCGGCTATGCTGATATAGTCTATGTTAGCCAGCGGTTGTTTCTGGATGAGGGTACGTATTTCCTGGCGTATCCTTTCGGCATCTTTTTCACCCTCGGCCCAAAGTTGCTGGGCCAGGCAGAGTGACTGGTAAAGTATCGCTGCCGCCTTGCGTTCTTCGGGGTTAAGATAGGTGTTTCGGCTGCTCATCGCCAGGCCGTCATCCTCACGGAGGGTTGGGCAGGTTACCACCTTCAGATTCATATTAAGGTCGGTCACCATTCTGTTAATGACTATCGCCTGCTGGGCATCCTTCTGCCCGAAGTAGGCTTTATCTGGCTTGATGATATTAAAAAGTTTAGTGCATACAGTGGTTACACCCCTGAAGTGAGTGGGGCGTGAGGCGCCCTCCAGGCGCTGGGTAATGGTGTCTACCTCAACCCATGTGTGGTAAGGTTCGGGGTACATATCACGGGCAGAGGGCATAAATACGACATCGGTTCCTGCACTCTCCAGCATGGCCAGGTCACGCTCGGTATCGCGTGGATAGCTCTCAAAGTCTTCTTTGGGGCCAAACTGGGTGGGGTTGACAAATATGCTGGCAACCACCGAGGGGTTTTCGCTTCGAGCCTGCTTCACCAGTGATAGGTGCCCCTCGTGGAGATACCCCATAGTCGGGACAAGGCCAACCGGTTCAGCAAGTCCGTCTCTTAGCTTTCTCATGCCGGCTGTGGTTTCAACAACTTGCATAGTAAGCTTTCCGCTACTTCGCCTCAGTTATCATCATTATTGGCAAGTTCTGGAGTATTGTTATCAACGGCTGAGGTGTCCAGGTACTATTTATGGACATCCCATTTGTCGAGATAGGCAGTCTGCCCCAGCGTCGAACCCCGCTCAATCTCCTCGCGGATACGGTTTTCCCTTTCATTGACGTCAATAGCACGGTTGGCCATCTCCATGGCCATTTTAGCCGGAACGACGACAACACCGCTCTCGTCACCGATAATCCAATCTCCCGGTTCGACGTTTCTCCCGCAGACTACAATAGGAGCGTTGATTTCACCAAAACCTTTGGGCTCTCCTGCTGTAGGAGTGAAGTTGCGTACAAATAACGGGAATTGTAATTTACGGATATCATCAATATCGCGGGCGGCGCCATCAATGATAACCCCGACCACGCCTTTGCTGATACAGCTGTGCGTTGCCAGCTCACCCCATACGGCGGTTTCACCCTCGCAGGCGTCAATTACTATGACATCCCCTGGATTGGCGTGGTCGATAGCCTGAACCGGGGCGCTCCAGTCACCGTCATAGGTTCTGACTGTTACGGCGGGTCCGGCAAACTTCAGTTTACCGGGTTCTCCTTCCCATACCGGTTTCAGTCCCCTCAGTTCTCCCGTTCTATGCATGGCATCACTGATATTGGCCGAACTTACCTTCATAAATGCCTCTACCAGGTGGTCTTTGTCGTATTTTAAAAATTCCTTGGTTTCGATGGGTTTGCCTGATTTCAGTGATTGCATGATTTTACGAGCGGATTCTTCAGGGCTTCTTGCCTTATATAGAGAGCCCCCAACAATAATAATGTCGGCACCGGCTTCGTAGGCCTGAATTGCGGTTTCGCTGTTCAATCCACCGGCTGCCGAGATTAAAGCCTTCGAGACTGATTTTGACACATCCCGGACCAGGTCTATGGGTTTAAATCCCAGCACCTGCTGGTCAAGGCCGACATGTATATTGATGATGTCAACCCCCATCTCCTCAAGTTCCGCAGCCCGTTTTGCCGGGTCCATGACTGAAATCAGGTCGGCGGCAATTTTCACCCCATACTTCTTACCGGCCAGAACCGCCTCGCTGATGCATGAGTCCGGTGAACAGCCGAGAATGAAGACGACGTTGGCACCGGCTTTAGCGGCGATTTCAACTTCTGTACTGCCGGCATCCATGACCTTCATGTCGGCACAAATGGTGTGGCCCGGGAATTTACTGCGCAGCTCTCGAACCGCGTTCATGCCTTCGGATTTTATTAATGGAGTTCCCGCCTCAACCCATGCTTTAGAAATATCATCGGTTTCAGCCAGGATTCCTCTTACCGCCTCCTCAGCTATCTGAATCGCTCTGGGAAGGTCAATCAGGTCCAGTGCAATCTGCATAGGTGGAATATTCCCGGTTTTGCCTTGCTTTTCTGCCGGTGTGTCTGCCTTATTTTTTGCTTCTGTCTGTGCCATTCTACACCTGCCTCCCTCTATATTCTTGGTATTCCCGTATAACCCATTTGGGCTGCGGAATAATTATTAGCAGTGTGCGTGATAATTTTCCTGTTATTTGGTCTTGATGATATTGTTTTTATCATCAACATACACCAGTTTGGGCGAAAAACTAACTAGTTGCTCATCCTCGATATGCCCGTAGGCAAAGACCAGCACAATATCCCCTTTGACTACCAGTCTGGCCGCTGCCCCGTTGAGGCATATTTCACCCTTTTCGCCCTCCAGAGCATAGGTGGTAAAACGGGCTCCGTTGTTGATGTTTAATACGTGCACCTGTTCGTAAGCAACTATATCAGCAGCCTCCATGAGACTGCGGTCGATGGTGATACTACCTTCATAGTCAATATCGGTATCGGTAACACGGGCGCGGTGGATTTTGCTCTTAATCATTACTCTCATTGACTATTTGTTACCTCCTTTGCTGTCGTCATATACAGTTCTATTATCAGGCATTTACTGGCTCAACGACGCCTTTGGTCCTGGTGATAACATTTTTGGCGTCAACGTACACCAGTTTCGGGGTGAAATGATCAAGCTGATTATCCTCAATATGGCAGTAGGAAAGGATGATAACGATATCCCCTTTGACCACCAGCCTGGCCGCCGCCCCGTTGAGGCAGATCTCGCCCTTTTCACCCTCGATAGCGTAGGTGGTGAATCGAGCACCATTGTTAACATTCAGTACCTGCACCTGTTCGTAGGGGATAATATCAGCAGCTTGCATGAGCCTGCGGTCGATGGTGATACTGCCTTCGTAGTCAATATTACCATCGGTAACGCGGGCACGGTGGATTTTACTCTTCAGCATTATTCTCATTGGCCTGATTCCTTTCCTCTACTACTATCAGGAGTTTTTAATATTGTTTCCAACTCGTCTGCTTGTTGCTGGTTTATTCTGCCTTTGGCTAGTGAAACCGGGATGGTCTGCAGACCCAGTTCGCGGTATGTGGAGAGCACGGCAGGGGCCGATTTTTCCAGGGCCTTAAGGTGCTTGTTGATTGTCCCGGTATCACCGCGCGCAATCGGCCCGGTAAGGCAGTTTGGAATGCCGATACTATCGATATTGTTCAGAGTTCCCTGCAGTAGCGGCATCAGTGCCTTGGTTGCCTGATAGACCGGTATATTGAAGGTCTGCCACAGGTCGGTGGCTACTTTCACCAGGGTTACCAGATAATTGCAGGCGATGACGGCGGCAGCGTGATAGAGAACCTTATCGCTGGCCTTTAGCTCTATCCATTGCCCTTCCAAGGTGTTAGCCATCTCTTTTAGGGTGGTATTCAGGGGTTCTTCCGCTTCTATGGCGAAGGTAGAGCCGGGGATATTGTCTATGGCCTGTTTCACGCTGGCGAAGGTTTGCAGTGGGTGAAAGGCGCCAACCTGGGCCCCCAGTTGTCTGGCTGGCTCCAGTACATCCGTTGAGTCAGCACCACTGCAGTGAACCACGCTTTGGTTTGGGCGCCACTGTATCCCGGCGACAACCGACGGGATAGCATCATCCGGGGTGGTGATGAAAACAAGCTCGGTAGTGTCGGCAACAGCTTGGCCGCTGTCAACGGCAAGGCAGCCGTTGATGTACCGGGCCAGCTTCACTGCTGATTCCTTGCTGCGGTTATATACAGCTACTACCTGGTATCCCCTCGCACTCAGCGTCGTGGCCAGGGCAGTACCGACTGTTCCGGTGCCAATAAACCCTGTTCTTAACACTGTGCCACCCCCGTTGGCCTTGATCACAATAAAAAAGCCTTCCCAGTCACAGGCTGAGAAGACTTTGAATATCTTTTATTATTCTTGCCGTCTCGGTCGTGTCCGATCCAAGCGACCCAGTTTGTTAATGTCTTATTTTTTAATAGCTCACTGCCGACCGGTCAATGGCTATTCATTAATTTGCGCATATATTCTAACATGAACAATAATGGCATGTCAAATATTACACTCAGCACCTCTTCAATGGGGGGGAAAAGCCGCTATTTAACGCTGGCTGAACCCGCTTCCCGGTGAGTCGATACCGGCACCTCTTCCCTCTTCAATCCAGCCAAACTCTTTCAGGATTGCCTGGCTGTAGGTGACCCGTCCGGTGACCTTGTCCAGTGCTTCCGTGGAGAGGAGAAGGATTGCCTTGGCCATTACCTCTGGCGGTTCGCCGCGCGGGTCGTCAAGGGCGTTGACCAGTTTATGGTAGACGGTGCCGGGTGTCGGTACTACCTGTGAAGGTGACAGGCAGGCTACAGTAACGCCAAACTGGTACACTTCCTGGGCCAGCCCCTGGCTGAACCTTTCCAGGGCTGCCTTGGTGGTGCCGTACATCGTGCCCCCGCTCCCGGGTCCGCGGTACGGCCCGCGTCCGGGACCGATGGCAGCGCTGGACGAAACGTTGATAATAGCACCGCTTTTTCTTTCTATCATATCGGACAGTACCAGCTGGCTGAGGATAAAAGGCCCATGCACATTAACGGCAAAAGCGCGTAACCAGCGGTTAATGGGGTAGTCTTTAATCGGGATGTAGTAGTTCAGTGCAGCGTCGTTAACCAGAACATCGGCCGGCCCAAGCTCCTGTTTGGTGGTTTTAACAAGATTAGCACAGCTCTCATCGCTGGATATGTCGGTCTGGACAGCC
>CP070645.1:843480-846183 GCA_020354275.1 Dehalococcoidales bacterium | reverse complement strand
TTCCCCACCGTGTGATGTGACTACCGAACTGGTAACAGTTTCGACAGTCGAAGAGCTCGAAGATTGCCGGTGCACGGGTAAAATCCTCTCGATGCGAGGGGATATTTGTTCCGAGCAGTTGATGCCAAAGAATTTTGTCTTCTATAACCCCGACCATCATAAGAAAATATATACCCTCTTGGAGGAGAAAAAGCCGGCGGCTATTGTCACCGCTACAGAGAGGAAGCCAGAATTGGTTGGTGCCCTCTACCCGTTTCCTTTGATAGAAGACGGCGATTTCGATATACCTTCGGTATATTGTACGGATGTTGTCGGAAAAGAAATCATGGTTAAAACGGGAAATATCTTCCACCTGGTAATCAAAGCTAGGCGCATTAAGTCAACGGCATGCAATGTTATCGCCGGAAAGAATCTTGAGGTACCGAAGAAAATCGTTATTACCGCTCATATCGATGCCTACTGGAGCACACCCGGCGCACTGGATGATGCTTCAGGCACAGTAGTCCTGTTGCTGCTTGCCGAAATGCTTCGAGATTATCAGGGTAATATAGGTATTGAGATAGCCGCCTTTAATGGGGAGGACTACTACAGCGCTGGTGGACAGATGGATTATCTGCGCCGCTACGGGCAGGATCTTGACAAAATAGCTGTCGCCATAAACATAGATGACATAGGCTATGTATGTGGGAAAACCGCCTTTTCTCTGTACGAATGCCCAGATGAAATAAGGCAAAAGGCACGGAATATCTTTGGCAATTATTCAGGAATTATGGAAGGTGAGCCGTGGTACCAGGGTGACCACATGATCTTTACCCAAAATGGGAAACCGGCAATCGCCTTTACCGCCGAAAAGTTAGCCGAGTTGATGGCCACCATAACACATACTCCCAAAGATACACCGGATGTAGTGGATTGCGGAAAGCTAGTCGAAGTAGCCGATGACCTGAAAGATTTTATACAAACTTTTTGACCGGCACGGTCTATATCACACTAGGCGGAAGTGCCCCGTCTTAGAGTGAGTGCCGCCAGTATTAATAGACCCACGGCATAAGCAGCCAGAATAATGACTTCTCTACCTATATCCAGCAGGTTCTGCCCTTGAAGCATCAGGGTTCTAATGCCATCCACTCCATAAGTTAGCGGCAGAAATTTGGCTATCCACTGAAGATAATCTGGCATCTGGCTTACCGGCCAGAGCAGACCGCAGAGAAATATCTGGGGAACGATGATTAATGGAATAAACTGCATCATCTGGAATTCATTTCGGGCAAATACGGAGAAGAAAGTTCCCAAGCAGACGGCGCCGATGCCAATAAGCACCTGGAAAACAAGAATTTGCCACAACTCGCCCCGGAAGCTGACCTCAAGTAAATAGACCATATAGAAGAAGATAATCATTGTCTGGAGCAGAGCAAAGAGCAGGAACCCGAACAGGTAACCCCCCACTATATCCAGCCGCGATACTGGTGCCGCCAGAAGCCGTTCCAGAGTTCCCTGGGAACGCTCCCGGAGAAAGCTGATGCCGGTCAGAAGGAAGCCGAAGAAAAGTATCAGCGTGGCCAGTATGGCCGGAGCGATATAGTCCAGTAAGGCCTTATCGGGAATACTGACGCCAACGAGGCTGGCTATCACCAGTGGCACGAAGACAAGCAACCCTATGGTGCGGCGGTCCCGTATCAGTTGATTGATAATCCGGTTAGCAATAGTGAGCATATTACGCGGCATTTTCCTTCACCTCACCCCGTTTAATATAGTAGAGGAAGGCGTCCTCCATTGTAGCTTCCGCTGTGCCGGTAGCAGCTCTCAGTTCTGCCGGCGAACCGAGGGCGATAACTCTGCCCCCCCGCAGGAAAGCCAGCTTCTGGCAATGAGCAGCGTCATCCATGGTGTGACTGGACACGATGATTGTGGACCCGCTCCGGGTAAGGCTTTCGAAGTAATCCCAGAAACGTGCTCTGAGTTCGGGGTCAAGGCCTACGGTGGGCTCGTCCAGAAAAATCAGTGGTGGCTGATGGATGATGGCACAGCCCAGACTGACACGCTGTTTCATACCGCCACTCAATTTCATTACCTGTGTTTTACGCTTGGAATAGAGGTCAACCAGCTTAATCACCTCGTCCACTCTCTGTGTCCTCTTCTTCTTGTCCCTTAGCCCATAAATGCGGGCAAAGAAGTCAATGTTCTGCTGCACTGTCAACTCGGCATAAAGAGCGGGCAGTTGAGGCATATAGCCGACATTCCGGGCATTGCTGGGGGTGGGGGGCTTACCCAGACAACTGATATTGCCGGAGGCTGGCTTGAGCAGTCCGACCATCAGACGGATCAGGGTAGTCTTGCCGGAGCCGTTGGGCCCCAGCAGTCCGAAGCTGGTGCCAGCAGAAATCTCCAAGGAAAGGTCGTCAACTGCTCTCAGGCGGCCGAAGTTGAAGACCAGGTTTTTCACGGTAATGGCAACATCATTCATGAGAAGTCCCCCTTTTCACTCTTTTTCTCCACATTACCTTTCTTCTCTTGTTCATCCATGATAGTCTATTCAAAGTCTAGTCTATCTAAATAATATCTTCAATAACCTTTCCACTGTTTTTGCCTCCCCCCCCAGGACTTTATATCGATTTGTAATAATCGATGTCATCATGCATAATTTACTGTGATACTTCACTGGTTGCGTCGTATATATCAATATACGGGCAACCTTGGAAGCAT
>CP070645.1:839697-843380 GCA_020354275.1 Dehalococcoidales bacterium | reverse complement strand
CGACCTTGTTAGCTTTAGCTAATCTTTCCAGCTCAGTATGGTCGTCGGCACTCAGACCGGTGGTGGCGATAACCAGATTGATGCCCTTTTCGGTAGCCAAGCGTGCCGCAGGCATGGTGGCTTTAGCAATGGTGGAATCTACCAGGACTTCGGCCTGACATTTACTGAGAATTTCATTTAAATCTGTAGAAAGAGGGACTTCGCCTGAACCATCAGGCAGAGGTAGAGACTTTTTGGAAGCCTGTAAGTCTATCGCACCAACCAGTTGTGTTTCGGATTCTGAGCAGATGCCATTTACTACCTCTCGTCCTAGTTTGCCCAAGGCTCCGTGTACAACTACTCTTATTGGCTCCATAGTATAAACCCTCAGTTATCACTGTTATTCAGGTGATTTCTTGTCCCGGTATAAGTGTCCCAAAGCAGGGTTTCTTCGTTATTTTTTTACCTTCTCTGCTGTGACCTATTCCGGGATGATTGAGTGTTACGTTGCGTTCTGAACGGGTATTCTGGAGATGGTGAATTCTTAGCTTTACTTACCTGTGCCTGAGGTGGCTTTTCATATACTGCTTTGCGTGATAGCCCTATCTTGCCATCCTCATTCTTGATAACTATAACTGTAATCTCATCCCCTACTTTTACCTCGTCCTCGATGTTGGCCACCCGGTAGTTAGCCAGTTCACTGATGTGAACCATACCCTCTTTACCGGGAAGGATTTCGACAAAAGCACCGAAGCTCAACAGACGGGTTACCTTTCCGGTGTAGATGCTACCGATTTCTACTTCCTTGGTCAATCCTTCAATAATAGTAATGGCTTTACGGGCGGCAGCCTCATCATGCGCACCGATGTGAACCGTACCGTCATTGTCAATATCAATGGTCACATCTGTTTCCTCAGAAATTGACCTGATTGTTTTGCCTCCCGGGCCGATAACACTGCCAATCTTGTCCTGAGGGATGGTTATTCTGTATATACGGGGGGCATAGGGGCTGAGTTCTGGGCGATTGGCACTGATGGTTTTGTTCATCTCAGCCAGAATAAACAGCCGTGCTTCATGGGCTTGAATCAATGTTTTTTCTGTGATTTCCAGGCTGATGCCCTTTAGTTTGGTATCCATCTGGATACCGGTAATACCATCCGTAGTACCGGCAACCTTGAAGTCCATATCACCATAATTATCTTCCATGCCCTCAATATCGGTTAATATAACATACCTGTCGTCATCGCCAGCGACCAGGCCCATGGCTATCCCGGCCACAGCCCTTCTAATCGGTATTCCAGCATCCATCAGGGACAGGCTGCTGGCACAGGTACTGGCCATAGAGGTGCTGCCACTGGAGCTGAGAACCTCCGAAACAAGACGGATGGTATAGGGAAAGTCCTCGTCTTTGGGTAATACGGCCTCTAATGACCGCTCTACCAGAGCACCGTGCCCGATTTCACGGCGGCTGGGTGTACCAATACGCCTGACTTCCCCTGTTGAGAACGGGGTGAAATTATAGTGGTGCATGAAGCGTTTACTTTCCTCGATGCCCAGTCCGTCCAGAGGCTGCTCTTTTCTGGCAGGCCCGAGTGTGGTAATGGTCAGCACCTGCGTTTGACCCCGGGTGAACAGTGCCGAACCGTGGGTGCGGGGTAACAATCCGACTTCGCAACCCAGCGGGCGTATCTCGGTCAAGCCGCGGCCGCTGATACGCTGTCCTTTATTAAGAAGGCTGGCTCTGATTTCGGTCCTGATACCATCGTCAAAAGCGGCCAAGACGTCTTCCTCAGGGAATGATTCCCCCAGATTATCCATAAGCTCTTTCTTTACCTCGGAAAGGCTATGGTCGCGCTCTCCTTTTTCTGAGTGAGTTAAAGCTTCGGCCAGTTTTTCCTTGACGTTTTGTGGTATCGCGGCTACCAGGTCAGGGTTGATACCGGTTTCTGGGACTTCCACTTTAGGCTTGCCAAAGGCCCGTTGAAGCTGTTCCTGCAGATTGATAATGGACTGGTTTGCCTCATGGGCATAACCGATTGCCTGGCTAATAATATCTTCAGGGACTTCCTGCGCTCCTGCCTCCAACATCACTATTTTATCTCTGGTGCTGGCGACAACGAGGTCAAACTGGCTCTCTTCTACCTGAACCAGGGTTGGGTTCAGTATCAGTTCATTATCGATATAACCGATACGGACAGCACTTACCGGGCCGTCAAATGGTACTTCTGAGAGGGATAAGACTGCCGAACTGCCGATAATCGCCAGAATGTCGGGGTTGTTTTCCTGGTCGGCAGACAGGACGGTGATTACGATCTGGATCTCCTTACGCCATGCTTTGGGTAAGAGCGGACGTATCGGGCGGTCTGTCAACCGGCAGGCAAGGGTCGCTTCCTGGCTGGGTCGTCCCTCTCTCCTGATCCAGCCGCCAGGAATCTTGCCTACGGCATACAACCTTTCTTCGTAGTCTATAGTCAGGGGTAGAAAATCTGCACCTTCTCTCGGTTCATCGCTGACACAGAGGGTAACCAGGACCACAGTGTCTCCGTAATGAACAGTAGCGGCCGCAGTTGCTTGCTCAGCGAGTTTCCCTGTTTCAATAACCAGGTTTCTGCCGCCGATATCGCAATTAAAAGATTGTGATGTTAACAATAATGACTCCTTTGAAATATAGCTTTAATTATCATGTTATGAATTTGATGATCGATAACCAGTTAAGGCCAGGGACACGGCTCCAGTTCTGAAGGGTCTACTTACGCAGGCCCAGTTTCTTAATCAGGGTGTTGTACCGGTCTACATCTTCTCTGCTGAGGTAAGCCAGAAGCCTTCTCCTCTGGCCAACAAGCTTGATTAATCCACGCTGGGTATGGTAATCATGCCGGTTTGCTACCATATGGCCGGTCAACTGGTTTATTCTCTTGGTAAGCAGGGCTACCTGGACTTCGGTTGAGCCGGTGTCTTTTTCATGGGTAGCAAATTCTTCTATTGTTTTGTTTTTCTCGGCTTTGTTCAAATCGTATTACCTCTCTATTAGATTATCCACTATATTCATTGACATAAATATTGTTCTCAAAACTAAGTATAACATGAATAGGAAATTATAGCACACACCATAATAGCTGTAAACGAACACTGGTCTTACCTAACGAAATCAGGTGGGTAAAGAGAGACGCCGTGATGAAAATGTTTTGTTTATAAAGATCAGTAGTATATTAATGTAGCGGTGTATCCTGCGATACGACCATCCAAAGCACAGGTACATTTTACAGTTCGGTCTATTTCCTGGCTACCAGTACCAGTCTTCTGGCGGTGTTGTCGTATGGGTTACCCGATAGGTCCCCGTAGGCATTAACCTGCGTGAAACCACAGTTGGTAATCATAGCAGCTAGCTCGGTTGCCGAGTAAAGGCGGTGCGACACCTGGTGTTCGGTGCGCCGGTTGTCTTTAAACATGATCCACCTGTTCTCCATCCAACCCCAGTTACGTGTAACCTTACGCTCGTATAAAACGAATACCCCGTTCATCTCCTCCCAGTTTTTCTCCATAAAGATGCGGGCAAGTGTTTCTTTACCATGTGTCTCTAGGAGGAAACTACCCCCTGGTTTCAGTGAACGAAATATGTTGATTACTACCTGGCGGTCCTCTTCCGGGTCTTCAAAATAACTGAATGAGGTAAGCATATTAATTACCGTATCATAGGTATCGGG
>CP070645.1:829484-839597 GCA_020354275.1 Dehalococcoidales bacterium | reverse complement strand
GCTTCCTCACGCAGGCGTCGCTCCTCACCGCACTCCAGCGGCTCACCCCGCTGCAGGATAGCCATGCACCTGTTACAGGAAATACACCTGGCTGGTGCTTCGTCACCACTCTGCCACCGGGCGATTAAGCCCGGCTCACGGATGAGGGGACGGCACAGAGAAACCATGTCGGCATCACCGCTGGCGACAATATCTCTGGCCGTGGCCAGGCTGCGTATCCCCCCGACCACCATCACCGGTATATTGACCGATTTCTTAACGGCAGCCGCCCGCTCGCGGAAGTAGGGGCGTTCAGCTTCACCTTCCCTTATTACCTGGCTGGATGTGCCGACACCGGCGCTGACCTCGATGGCATCAAGGCCCTCCGCCTTCATACCCTTTGCTGTCTGCAGTCCATCGCTTAGAGACAAACCCCGTTCCCTATCGTCCTGTACCCCGAACTTTATCATCAGGGGGAAGTCGGTGCCTATTGCTGAACGTACCCTCTTTACCACCTCCAGATGGAACCGTTCCCTGCCATCACCGGTGCCACCCCAACTGTCGTCACGGCGGTTGTACAGGGGGGAAAGGAACTGACTCATCAGATAGCCGTGGGCACCGTGAAGCTGGACGGCATCAAACCCGGCCTCCCGGGCACGTACCGCAGCGGCACCGAAGTCAGCGATTATGCTCTCTATCTCTTCCCCGGTCATTTCCCGTTGCTCCCTGTTCACTGACGGCATCCTGGATACTGCTAGCAGGGTTTCCCCCTTACTGGCAAGGTAAGCGGAATTTATCCCCGAATGCACCATCTGCAAAGCAATCTTAGCTCCACCCCGGTGCACTACCTCTGCCATCCTGCTCAAACCGGGAATCATATCATCGTTGTGAGCACCGTACTGGCCGCGAGCCGCCTGGCCATTGGCTGAGATGAAGGCGTAGCCGCTCACGATGAGACCGGCCCCACCCTTACCCAGCTCGCGGTACAGAGCCAACGAACCATCGGTAACAGCCCCGGTGCTATCAGCACTGCCATCCCATGTCGCCGACCTCATGAAGCGGTTCTTGAGCTCCAGCGTATTTATCCGGAAAGGTTCAAACACGTCTGACGGCATAATTACTCCTCACTGGTAATAATTCTTTGGAACCCTGCCGGCAGTATAGCATTGAAGGTAAAAGGATACAAACAGTATTGAGTACCAGGATAGAGAATGTACGATTGACAAAGTCGCCCGGCCAAAGTAACATGAATTTCAGATGTTACTGGTCAATTTAGCCCTCAGAAACCTGGCCCGACGCCGTGTACGGACACTCCTCACCATCCTGGGCGTGGCACTGGCCATTTCGTTTACGGTGGGCATTCTCAGCATCAGCGAGGGTTTCATGAGTTCCTTCGAGAACTCCATGGCCAAGCAGGGTGCTGATATTATTATCGTCCCCATAGAAGCCGAGTCCTTCCCCTACCCCGACGTTGCCGCCCTGGTGGGCAGCTTCCCGGAAACGTTAATTGATGAAATCAGAGAAATCAGTAATGTAGAAGCCGCCTACCCCGTCTTCACGGCAATCCCGATGACCAGCCTCCCGGATAAAATAGGCGCCATTCCCATTCTGAACGGTATCACCCCTGAATACTTCACCGAGGTTGTCCCCTACCTGGAGCTGGGAGAGGGGCGGCTACTGGAAGCCGGCGATGGCAACGTCATGGTTACCGGTTCCGGTATTGCTGAAGTGCAGGGTCTGGAACTGGGCGGCACCATGCTGCTGAGAGAACGGGAATTTGTGGTGGTCGGTATCCTCAGCCCCAGCGGTGGCATGGACGATGGCCAGATTTTCATGCCGATTGAAGCCTTACAACAGGCGTATGATAAGCAGGGCCAGCTTACCTACGTACCGGTGAAGGTCAAGGATATCGCCAGAGCAGAAGAGACCGCCCAGGAGATTAGCGACCGGTGGCCCAGCATCTCCGCCCAGACCCAGAGTTCCATTCTGGACAAGCTAATAGACCTGGTGGGCATAGTAAGAGCCGCCCACTTCGGCCTGTCAACCGTCGCCTTATTAATCGGGATACTGTTTATCCTGTCCACCATGCTGATGGCCGTTGGCGAGAGGGTAAAGGAGATTGGCACCATGCGGGCCATCGGCACCCACCGCCGCTTCATATTCCAGCTGGTGGTCACCGAATCGTTCATGACCAGCCTTATCGCCGGAGCAGCCGGCTGCCTAGGAGGCTACCTCCTGTCCAAGCTAATCACCTTTATTATGTCGGAATGGCTGGGGCTGACCTACTTCGCCCCGGTGGTCAGCGTGCGTATATTCGCCATCGGTATCGGCATTGCCCTACTGGTAGGGATGCTGGCCGGTCTGTACCCCGCCTGGCGGATTGCCCGGACTAACATCGTCGAGGCACTTCATCATGAATGAAATAATCGTTGAGACACGGAATTTAACCAAGGTCTTCTCGGTAGGAGAAAGCCGTATCAGCGCTGTTAACGGCATTGATTTGACCATTGGCCGGGGTGAATTCGTCAGCATTATGGGGCCTTCCGGTTCGGGAAAGACCACCCTGCTCAACCTCCTGGGCGGCCTGGACTACCCCAGCTCCGGCTCAATCCTGTTCGAGGGGCAGGACATGGGCAAGCTCAAAGAACGGGACTTAGATAACCTACGGCTACGGCGGATGGGCTTTATTTTCCAGACCTTCAACCTAATGCCCATCTTCACCGCCCTGGAAAACGTAACGCTGCCCATGGAAATTGCCGGCGTCCCCCGTGATGAGAGACTGGCCAAGGCAAAAAGCCTGCTGACCCAGTTGGGCTTGTCCGAGCGGATATACCACCGTCCCCACCAGCTCAGCGCCGGGGAAAACCAGCGGGTGGCCATTGCCCGGGCCCTTGCCAACAGTCCCTCGTTACTGCTGGCCGACGAGCCGACCGGAAACCTGGATTCCAGAACCACCGAAGAGATTGCCGGTCTACTGAAACAGCTGAACTCGGAATACAATATTGCCATCGCCCTAGTCACCCACGACGTCCAGGTAGGCCAGGTCGCCAGCAGAACCCTGCACATGGTAGACGGTAGACTTCAACAAACGTGAGCAGGTTTAAAACCGAACAGACGCATCAGTACTCTAGTTATCCCCGGCCAGTAATTCGGCGCTGTGTATCACCCTGATTTTACTCTGGCGCTTATCCAAGCCACCCCTCAACTGCATTATGCACGGGGCACAGCTGGTCACCACGGTGTCAACACCGGCAGCCTCAATCGCATTGAGCTTGCGCTGCATCACCGAGTTCGACAATTCGGGATAATTGAGAACGGTCTCACCGCCAAAACCACAGCAGGCATCAGCGCCGTTCATTTCCACTATCTCGTACCCCTCCCGTTCCAGCAGTTCCCTGGGCTCAGCGTAGATTCCAAGCCCACGCTTCAGATGGCAGGGGTCATGGTAGGTAATCTTGGACTCCCTGGCTGGTTTCTTCTCAACCCCAGGAGTCATTTCCAGCACCAGCTGAGAGAAGTCACGCACCTTGCCCGCCAGTGCCTCAGCCCTTTTACGCCATTCCCCCTCGCCAGCCGTTAGCGATAGGTACTCCTTCTTCAGCATAGCGGCACAGCCCGGGCATACGGTGACAATGTAATCAGGGTCACCTTCCTCCAGAGCAAATATATTGGTTTTGGCCATATTCAGGGCAGTTTCAACATCACCTGCAAAATAAGCCGGTGCCCCGCAGCAGGACTGCCCGCCGGGGTAATACGGTACGGCGCCTGTTTCTCCCAGTACCTTGCCCACGGCTTCTCCGAGTTCGGGATAGGCATAATCGGCAACACAGCCGGCGTACAACGCTACCCTGGGACTGGCTTTTTTATCGCGTGAAGGAGTACCCTTTATCCGGCTGTGCAGCGGACGGGGTGATATTGACGGGAGACTGATTGTTTCAGCCACAGATTTCAGCGGGGAGGGTAGTTTCCTTATCATGGAGTCCTCGTCGGTGAAAGGCTTTTGCAGGTAAGAGCCAATCTTCAACGCCCCGGCCAGGCGGGCGGGGTGCTTCAGGATACTTCGTAACGCCAGACGGCTCTTCCACGACAGTCCGTCTTCGTCAACAGACCTTGCCCTGAGCCTGGTTATCATGGCCGGTATATCAATACACGCCGGGCAGACATCCTTGCAGGCCATACAACCCAGACACAGGCTGGCCGGGTCTTTGGCCTGTTCCATGCCGTTCATGAAGGCGGTCAATACGGCGCCGATACCGCCCTGGTATATGTAGCCGTAGGTGTGACCGGCCACCGAGGTGAAAACGGGGCAGGCACCAAGACAGGCACCGCACTTAATGCAGTAGAGTGCCTCCCGGAAATCTCCCGAATCCCTCATTAACTGGCGGCCGTTGTCCACCAGAACGACGTGCATCTCCTGCGGGCCCTGCCCGGGCAGCCCCGGTATACCGGGAATCCCGTCGGTCCGGCTGGGGCCGCTGATATGCGAGACATAGACGGTCAGCTTCATACCCATGGTGCAGCGGCTGAGCAGGCGGAGTATGGCGGCGGCATCTTCCCAGCCGGGAACCAGCTTCTCATAACCGACCACGGCGACATATACCGGCGGTAGAGTTGTTGTCATACAGCCATTGGCCTCATTGGTCAGGATGACTACGGTGCCGGTCTCGGCAATAATGATGTTACCGCCGGAGATGCCCATATCGGCATCAATATAGTACTGCCTCAATGCTTCCCGCGAGGCCTGCAACAGGGCCTGCGGTTCGGGCTCCAGTTCCCGCCCGGTCGCCCGGGACATGAGTTCGGCCACCTGCTTCAGGGTCTTATGTATGGCCGGGCCGACCATGTGTATCGGTTTTTCATTAGCCAGCTGGACAATCCACTCCCCGATATCTGTCTCCTGCACGCTGATACCGGCCTTCTCCAGATACTGCCTGAGCTCAATCTCCTCGGTCAACATGGACTTTGATTTGACAATGAGCTTCACATCCCGTTCTTGGGCCAGCCTCAACACATAATTATTGGCATCTTCGCCATCCCTGGCTTCATACACCACCGAGCCATTACGGGTAGCGGCTGCCTTGAACTGCTCTACCAGCCGGGGAAGGTCGGCGATGGACTCCTCCTTCACCCTGCGGATTTCCCGACTCAAGCCGTCAAAGTCAACACCCGTCATCTGCATCCGCTGCCTCAGGCTAATACGGGGCAGACCGCGTCCGCCCATGACCGACTGCAAGTCCTCATCGGTCAACGCCTGGTGCACACGCTTTGCCATCTCCTTGCTCAATATTGCACCTCACACCTGAATATCAGAGGTATTGCCGGGGCTTCGCTTCCCGTTAGCTTTCAAGCATTCCCCAGCAACACGATGTGCTCTTCCTCGGGACCCTGGGCCCTGGCCATCAGTGCCCCGCGGATATCACCGGTGGTGTTCCGACCCGTGTGATAGGTGATGTAGCTGGGAATTTGCCCACCGCCCGACTCCTCGACAAGCGTCTTTATTCTACTAATGGCGTCACTCAGGGTGGCCACTATATCTTCACGTTTCATCATGGTTACATGTATCAGGGGCAGAACAGTAGCCAGACGGTCATTACCGTCATTACTGAGGTTGACCATGGTTCCGGTCTCGGCAATGCCAAAGTCAGCCCCGGAAATGCCCATACCGGCATTGATATATGACTGCCTTAGAAAACGGCGTGCCGCAGCCATCAGCACATCACCTTCTGGCTCCAGCTTCTGGCCGGTTTCACGGGAAATCAGTTCAGCGACCTGCTCAACAGTTTTATCTGTCTCCGAGCCTGCTTCTTCCCCGGCCAGCTGGGCGATCCACTGCCCGATATCGGTCTCCCTGACCTCAATACCGGCCTTCTCCAGGTGCTCCCTCAGTCCTATTCCTTCCGCCACCGCCGATTTTGACTTGACGATATGCCTGACGCCACGCTCCTGGGCCAGCTTCAACACATAGTCCCGGGCATCCCCGGCACCTTCGGCCTCATAGACCACGGCGCCGGTGCGGGTAGCATCCGCCTTGAACTGCTCCACCAGTTCCTCAATGTCTGCCATTTTACCGGCCTCCCTGAAAAATCAAACAGACCTGAATCATACCAGGTATTGAACCGTGCCGTCAGGGACAACCACCGCCCTGGCACCATCAGGAAAATCCTGCTCCAGCAACGCCCTGGCTTCAGGCCATGTCTTCACCCAGTAAATATCGGCGACACCCAGCCAGTCGCCAAAGGACTTCTCAACCTGCGGTGACAGGACTATCAGTCTCTTTAAAAAGGGTATCTGGCGCCGGCCGCCACCACCGCCGGAAAGGCGCCCCCGGGTGCTTTTACCGAAACTGCCCAGCAGATAGTGCACCACCTGACCGGTGGGGAAATCATAACTCATCACCAGGTCACCGCCCTTCTCCATCAGCAACCGCATCCCCATGCCGTAACCGACGATGGCCTCGTTACCCTTGCTGTAGTTATTAACTACCACCACATCAGCGCCGGAGACCGCTTTGGTTGCGTAGTGGGGCTCGGCATACTGCACCGCCCGGTAATACTCGGCCTCGGGCTCACCGGCAAAAACGGCACAGGGCTGCCCCCTGCCGTTTATGATGGTGTCAATCTTGAAATTCAGTCCCACCATCCTGGCAACCTCCAGGCATTCACTTACCAGCGGGTTATCAGCATACCGCCCGGGGCCCACAGTATTCCCCCTCCCCTCCCGACGGGCATTGATATCCAGTCGGTGTAGCGCCTCGATTGAATCAATGGAGGCCACGCCCGGGATGATAATCTTGCCACCACCACCATAGCCAGCCTGGGGATGGGGGATTACCGAACCAATGGCAATCTTCAGGTCACAGGTCATCACCTCAGCATTGACCGAAAGCCTGGTGCCGCTCGACGTATCCCCGACGTAAGTACAGTTCTCATAGGGATTGTGGTTATAGACCGGGTACCTGTCCATTATCTCGCTGCCCAGCTTCTTCTCAAAGTCCTGGTAGGTATGGGCACCGTGAGAACCAAGCGCGCAGACAAACCTTATTGCCGTATCCGGTATCCCGGCGGCGGCCAGTTCGGCCAGAACATACGGCACTATGACACCGGTCCTGGTGGGACGCGACATATCATCGAAGATTATGGCCACCTCGCTCTTCTCCCCGGCCAGCTCACGCAGCGGTGGGCTACTCACGGGATTGTCAAAGGCGGCCTGTATCTCTACCGGGGTTACAGGGGGAGCATCGTGACCTTTCATCAGGCACGGCACAACCTCCCATGACTCAGGAAATTCCAGATCCAATTCCCCTTCCTTGAACCACATCCCACTGGGGACAGATACTGTCGGTACACTCACTCATCTCCCTCCTTATGGTGGCACTATGTTAAAACTCCACATAAATAAAAAGGCTGAGATCCTGTATATCACCGGGTAGAACTGGTACTGGTAATCTTACCCTTTCTTCAGCCTTATCTATACTGCCATTTTACCCGTATCTCAGGTCATAATCAAGAAACACCCTTTTCCCACAGTTCGGCCATATTGCCTATCGCACCCAACTTTACGGTATATTATTCATCTTAAATACTGATGACGAAGTAAGGACGTACCCCAGGTTCCGGGATACGCCCTTGGTAAGTCCTATATTTCGCTATGAGAGGTTAATCAAATGTCCAGGTGCTGAGTATCTCGTCAGGATACTGGTCGGCCATTGGCCAGTAAGTACCGATAGTGAAGACAACCATAACAAACCACTTGTCGTCCTTGATGAACCCGCGGGCTTCAGCTTCCATCGTAGTACTACCACTGAGATAAAACAACCAGGCCGTCTCTACGTCGGTTCCATCGGAAAGAGATGCCGTACCGGTGGACTGGATATCAGTATCCGGATCCTCCAGACCGATAGGTAGTACGTCTGATATGGTAGCACCCTCGGAAGAATCCAGTACGAAAATCATCATTCCAGGAACACCATAAGCCGGGTCTGCTACCTTCATTATAACGTTTTCCCTATCGATATCTCGTGTTTCCCAGTTATCCTTATGTTTGATAGAGAAGCCGTATTCGTCATTGGTATAGGTGACTGGTGTAAATGAGAGCTCGGTTTCCTCCTCTTCCTCTTCCTCCTCTTCCTCTTCCTCCTCTTCCTCTTCTTCCTCCTCTTCCTCAGCGGCCTGACATTCCGCTAGCTGTGCTTCCAGGTCGGCTACTTCAGCTTCAGCAGCGGCCAGGGCGCTCTGAGCAGATGCCTTGGCACTGTTAGCCGAGGTAAGGTCGCCCTCACAGCTGGTCAGGTCGGCCTCAGCGGCAGCCAGGTCAGCCTCGGCAGCAGCCTTGGCACTCTCGGCGGCATCAAGGTCACTCTGCAGAGATGCCAGCTGTGACTGGCACGAATCTCGCTCGGCAACCACGGCATCGTAATCCTCCTGAGATACGCCACCGCAGCCGAACAGAAATACCACTGCCAGCAACGACGCCACCCCGATTAGGATTTTCCTTTTCATTATCAGGTCTCCTTTCTGAAGTATTTAGTCAATTCTCGATTGCTTCCTCCTTCAGGTCAGACTGCCCTGGAGCTCCGTCTGACGGAGGATTACTACTGACCGTAACATCGCCAGTGCCTTATCTCACAAAGCCATCACCCCCTCATACTCTTTCTCAATAAACTACCAAGCTCAAAGGAGGGTACACCAAGAATTCCTGAATATACTTTTTCCCCTTCCCTCTTCTGATAGCCCGCCTTTGTGATAAAGTCTATTCTCTATTTCGTATATTGTCAATACTCTCCGATAATACGGGACAACTCAGCAGTGGAAGAGCACCGGCAATGACATTTTCCTTATCGGAGTACTGAGCGGGAACCCTGCATTACAGTGTCAAGGTCACAATAACCACCATGTTTTTCTATTCAGCATACCCATAATAGCGGAGGTTTGATGATTGTTTGACATTAAGAGAGATATGCAGTTCCCCTACTTCTGCGAAGCCTGCTTAACAGGTATCCCCCAGGATGATATCAGCCCCGATGATCGGTACTGCCAGAAATGCTACGACTTTCTACTTGAAGAAGCCAAGAGCTATTCGGGCAAACAAAAGTGGGCCCCCAGAGTTCCCAAGAAACCAAAACCTAAGTCCCTACAACGTGTGACAAGTGCTACAAAGGGGGGTAATGGCAACAATACTAATAAACGAATTATGTCGCACCCCAAACGCGGACCCAAGAAACGGGAGCTACCTATAGAACTGATAAAACAGTTAGCTGCTGAAGGTATGGGGGGGAGGACTATCTCTAAAAGACTGATGACCGAGAAAGGCATCCAGGTATCATGCAGGACTATACAGCGGTTAATAGCAAATTAGGTATTTTGTGAAGTTCTAAATACGTATTTTATCGGAAGCCTACCCTTCTGCTGAGATATTAATGTGGTAGTAAAATTTTAAGCCCGTATGCGGAGGTTTTTATCTTATGGCGTGTGAATATCCGGAGAAGGTCGTAAACAAACAATTACGAGAAATAATAATAAGTGCGTCAAAGCTTGAAACTATGATTGAAAACCTGATAGCAAGTCCCGAATTTCGGGAAGTGGATACTGAGCTATTGGTACCATCCATTAATACGCTGGTGGATCTATTAACTATGTTGGCAGATTTATTCACGCTATTGAAAAATGAGTAGAAAGACCCGGGCGGATAATTAACCAGTGCCGTATACAAAACCCCACAACTAATAAGGTTGTCAAAATGACGTACTAGACAAAATCTCGCCCAGTGCTAATATATGAGCATGGAACTACCTAAAAAAACGTGCATAAGTTGTGCCTATCTTTGTCAGAAAGCAGAAGAGTATTATGGCGTAGCTCCCCGCCGCTCACTTGTCGAAAATACAAACCGGGACTGGTATGAGGCTGGCTATACTTGGCTTGTATGTTACAAAGAAAGGCTCCCCAGCTTCTATCTCTCGGGCAAGACAATTGACGAAATACGTAATATCCTCATTGAATCGAAGAAATGCAAGAACTGGACACTATTTATCAATGGCATTTCGCCTTCGGCCACTGATCAACGGGAATCCTCCAAGAAATCCATCAATTATGCTAGATGGGCATTGTTACTTATCGGCTTTACCTTTGCCGTTGCTAT
>CP070645.1:826134-829384 GCA_020354275.1 Dehalococcoidales bacterium | reverse complement strand
CGCTCTGTATGCCGGGTATATATTTCTTCTTTTGCTCCTCTGTACCCCACTGCATCAATGTTTCAACAACCAGCCTGCCAAGACCGGCACCTATTAGCGGTGTCCCGCGGTGGGACAGCTCCTCACGGATGATAGCCCTTTCCCAGGCTGGACGCTCCACACCACCGTACTCCTTGGGTACGCCGAACCCGGTATAACCGGCATCGTACATTTTCTTGGCAAAAGACTTGCTGAAAGCACGTGCTTCGGGGCTATTCGGTTCCAGTGGTACATACTCCGGTGTTCCCCATTTCTCAGGGAGGTTTTCCTCCAGGAATGCCCGGACCTCCGCTCTCAACGCCTGCACTTCTGCTGATTCAGTTGCTTCCTTGTAGACCATAATTTCACACCTTCTTTCTATACCAAG
Source organism: Dehalococcoidales bacterium (assembly GCA_020354275.1). Classification (GTDB taxonomy): domain Bacteria; phylum Chloroflexota; class Dehalococcoidia; order Dehalococcoidales; family UBA2162. The sequence goes on along the minus strand of CP070645.1, from coordinate 828,978 downwards.
TTTGTGGCAAAATATAGTACCGGAGCCAATTAGTAGCTTCTGGCCTCAGTATATACTTCTGGAGATAATATTGTCAACGGTTTGATACTACCTTAAGCCAACCTCATTGAGGAATCCGAGAACGGCTTTATTATATTCCTCTGGTTCTTCCAGGAGTGTATAGTGACCGGTAGGAAATGTCATTAGTTGCGACCCAGATATAGCCTCCTGAGCAGCCCTTCCTGACTGGCCACCAAGGGCATCATTTTCCCCGCTGATGATCAGGGTAGGGCAACCAACCTTGCTCAAGTCCGGCGGCGTAGCAGCACCTCCCATACGCTGCATAACCCGCAGGTATCCTTCTGGTTTATTCTGCATCAAAACAGACTTATACTTCTCAACAGCCTTCGGGTTCTTTTCGGCAAACCCGGGGGAGAAAGTACGGCTTATTCTATCCCTGACCACAGCCTCCATCCCTTCCTTCTTGATGTTCTCTAACTGTGCCTGGCGGCGGCTCTCCATCTGACGTATTTCTTCTTCACTGCGGCGTACCGGTGCCATCAGGCCACCACTATTGGATAGAATGAGTGCCTTTATCATTTCAGGGTGCTCTAAGGTAAATCTGATGGCGATTGCTCCTCCCATCGAGAACCCGAGAAGAATGGTCTCGTCAATGTTCAGGGCTTTTAAGAGAGCATAAAGGTCCTCAATCCAAAGTTCCATAGTCAGTTCGCCCTCGGGTAATTCGGTCTGACCGTGACCACGGACATCATAGGTCAAGAGATGATAGTGCCGGGAGAAGACGGGAACCTGGTTATACCATGCATTCAGATTATCACCAGCACCGTGAATCAAGGTAAAGTAGCGGCCACTTCCATTCAATTCGTAGTTCATTGATATTCCATTAGCCTGAATCTTCATGATTACCAAATACCTCCTTTCATCTAACTTTTTATACGCCGTTATTATAAAACAACGCGTGGCAACCTTCCAGCATAACTGTTGATATTACAGTCAACTTAAATCGCGTGCTGTCCAATTTGATATTTACTGTGAATAAAGGTAAAATAGTAGCGATTTTATATTTCGGTCATCTGATTCTATTGCGGTTATACCCAGGAAAGGTCTAATTCCTTAGTTGGAAGAATCTGAAGGTCCACGGCGTAGAAGAGCTTCATTCGACCGGGACTGGACAAAGGGCAGCATTACAGGCAACCTTTTACGTCTAGCCTGGCCACAGATGGTTACCAGTTTCCTTATGCTTTTTGGCCCCACCATTGATATGATATGGGTGGGTAGGCTGGGCTCAGCCTCTATTGCCGGAGTGGGCGTTGCCGGCATGGCTGTTATGCTACTAAACGCCGCCAGAATGGGCCTTACCACCGGCAACAGGGCCCTGCTTGCCCGTGCCGTGGGGGCGCAGGATTTCAATGAAGCCAATCATGTACTGCAGCAGTCTATAGTTATCAGTACCCTTTTCTCCCTACTGACAGCGGTTATAGGCATCATACTGGCCGAACAAATACTAATGCTGCTGGGGCTGGAGCCTGAAGTCGTTTCCGAGGGCGCTGCCTATATGCGCATCCAGTTCATCGGCGCGGTCTTTATGTCATTCGGGATGATGGCCACCGCCGCTATGCAGGCCTCCGGAGACGCCATAACCCCCATGAAAATAAATATCGCCACCAGGGTTGTCCACATAGGTCTCGCCCCCTTCCTTATCTTCGGATGGTGGATTTTTCCCCGTATGGGTGTCAGTGGTGTCGCGGTGACCAATGTCGCTACCCAGGCAGTCGGTACCGCCATCGGCATGTGGGTCCTCTTTACCGGTCGAAGCAGAGTACATCTAACCCTGAAAGGGTTCCGTTTTGACGGTACCATGATATGGCGTATAGTAAAGATTGGTATCCCGGCCACCGTCACCGGCATAGAGAGGAACCTGGCCAACTTTGTATTTACCTGGCTTATCGTCCCCTTTGGTACCGCCGCTGTGGCCGCCCACAGCTTAATGCAAAGGGTTGACTCTTTCTTGCACCCGCCAGCCCAGGCAGTGGGTCAGGCTTCAGGCGTGCTGGCCGCCCAAAACTTAGGGGCAAAACAACCGGATCGAGCCGAGAGGACCGGCTGGATAGCTGCGGGCATTTACACAGCCGTCATGACCTTTGGTGCCATAATTATATGGTTCTGGGCTGAGTATTTAGTCAGGATTTTCAACTCTGAACCGGAATTGGTCAAAATCACGGCCACCTTCATGAGAATAGAAATCGTCAGCGACCTGACTTTTGGCCTCGTTGTGGTGCTGTCAACCTGCCTCAATGGTGTCGGTGACACCTTGATACCGATGATAACTACACTGGTAACCATGTGGGGAGTACAGATACCTATGGCCTACTTCCTTCCCAAGATTACCAACCTTGGAGTATACGGCGTACGCTGGGGGATAGTGACGGCCATAATTTTCAGGGCAGCTATCTACACCATATACTTCAAACTGGGAAGATGGAAGCGGATACGGGTATAGCAGTACCAACCATTCAATTTCTATCTCCATTTAACAACATTTACGGGTTTTCATTAGTCACCTTTGTCCTAAGCCGTAGCTTTCACCCGTTCTTCCTGAGACATCGCTGCTAGTCTTTCAACCTCTCTTGCGTCCAGACCGAGCCCCTCAACCACGCGTCTGCCGTATTCGGCATCAGCTTTATAGAAAATGGCCGTCTGGCGTAACTGAATACGCTTCTGAGCATTGCATAGATGCGTCGTTATATTGCCAATCAAATGCTCTCTATCCTCATCAGTCATCACTCGCCGGTAGAGCTCACCCGCCTGGAAGAAATCATCATTCGGGTGGGTGTAGGGATGGCG
>CP070645.1:815005-826034 GCA_020354275.1 Dehalococcoidales bacterium | reverse complement strand
GTGGAAGGCTACCGTCAGCTTGATAACGATACCCTCTTTGATACCTATATCAATGAACTGAAGCTTCGTAATTTGTCACCAAACTAAACCAAGAAGATATGGGAGTATTACAGATAGTTTTTAAGTCCTGCAGAATGCTGCCCCGAAGAAATAAGGTTGAGGGTAGGGCAAAGGTGTCCAGCATCATGAAGCGGTAAATACGTTGAGCTATGACGTGCGGTAATGGTTATTTCCTGCGTCTTAGTCTCCAAATTACGATTACTCCGATTACACCCAATACTGACAATATTGCGGCAAACCAAACCCAGAACCACTCAACTGAATATGATGAACGATATGCCGGTTTGACATCAAAGTTAACCAAGGGACCTGTTCTTCCTAAAACATAGATTAAAACACGTATAGCGTGTAATATTGCTGCTGCTGCACCTAACTGCAAAGGAAGAGTTGCTTTAAGGGCGTCATTAGAGATTAACCATCTTAACGAACCAATGATGCAAGAAAAATCAATTATTAATTCCATTATGGTTAGTATGATTACCCATAAAACAAGAATCTCCAGTCCTTGTTCAATAAACAGTAACTGTAAGGTTCTCCAGAGCAGAATACTGGCACCCAGAATCAATAAAAAAGCATAGAAACGTTGTTTAGATATTATTGTCGAAATTGTTATGCTGACCTCCCCCCTAATGGGTAAGAATATATAATCTAGAAAACCAGAATTACTCGTCTTTGGGATAATATTAGTTTTGAATGATATGAATGTCAATTAGTAAGATAACCTGAACAAGTATATGAAAGCGTAAAAAAGGAAAGTATAAATTGCTTTTTATATTATTAACTTATTTCAAGACTGGACATACACAAAGGGGAAGGTGAGTATGATTATTCATGGGCTCAGTTTAGCTGGTATAATTAGTACTACCTAACGGAACTAGTTACCGGATGTCCGAATAATCCATAACACCGGGGGTAATTAATGGCAGCAGGGCATGAAAAAGGAAGAAGGCCTGAGATAGTCATTAGGCAAATGGAGATAGACGATGTCAGCTCCGTCTATCATTTAGGAGAGAAGCTTTTCACCAGCGATGAGTTTCCTATCCTGTACCGTACCTGGGATCCCTATGAGGTTACCGACTATTTTAGCTCTGACCCCGACTATTGCCTGGTTGCTGAGGTTGAAGGTGAAGTGGCCGGTTTTGTTCTGGCGAATACAATTGAGAAGGAGGGTACTGCCTGGAAGAAATACGGGTACCTTAGCTGGATAGGGGTAGATGAGGCTTTTCAGAGGTTTAATCTGGGGCTCCGCCTTTACCGGAAGCTGGAAGACAGGCTGAGGGAAGAAGGGGTAAGGATGGTTATTGCCGATACTGATGCTGGAAATAGGGGTGCTATTAAGTTCTTTGAGAAGCTGGGGTTTACCGAACGTAGCAGGCATGTGTGGCTGGCCAAGACCCTCCGCAGGCCGGTTAAAAAGGCTTCCAGAACAGATGAGGTTACTCCACCCTCTAGCAGTTCAGGGGAGACCGGGCAGAACAAAGGAAGATAGCAAGGATGACGATGAAAGCGGATTTCAACGGCGGGACAGGCATTCAACCGGACAGGCTCAGGAGTCTTCTCCAGGAACTGGTGGATATATACAGCCCATCAGGAAAGGAAGAAGAGATTCTGGAGTATGCGTATGATTACCTTGAAGGTCACGGGTTGGCTGTTGCCAAACAGGAGGTGGATGAAAACCGGTATAATTTAACCGTTTTTCCGGAGAGTGGCGGTGATATTACCCTTTGCTTTGTTGGGCATCTGGATACGGTCACTGCCTATGACCTTGATGATTATGGTTGCCGTGAGGAAGGGGGAGAGATATTCGGCTTGGGTACAGCCGATATGAAGTCAGGCTGTGCTGCCATGATGGAAGCATTAACCGTGCTTGCGGAGGGGGGTGGGCCTTTCCCACCAGTGGGTTTGGCGTTGGTTATTGATGAGGAAGAGGACAACAGGGGGGCCAAAACTCTGGTCGAAGGGCATGGTTTCCCGTGGGCGGTGGTCGGTGAGCCGACGAATCTGGCTCCCTGTCTCGGACACTACTCCTATCTGGAAGCCCTTCTGCATACCCGGGGCAAAAGGGCTCACTCGGCCATGCCAGAGCTGGGGCAGAATGCAATCGAAGGCATGCTTAAAATACTGTTGCGGGTCACGGGATACGTTACTTCAGGAAGGCATGGACTAATCTACAATATAAGAGAGTTATCTGGTTATCCCGGGGGTTTCGTGGTGCCTGATGTATGTGAGGCCTGGCTGGACCTGCATTTGCCGCCCGAATCGGGTATCGATGCCCTGAAGGCAGAGCTGCAACAGCTGGTTGAAACGGCAGGTAATGATATCTACGGTCTGGATGCCTATCTTAGATTTGAAGATACGTACCCGGGGTACCGGCTTGCCCCGGATGACCTCCTGGTAAAGAAGTTACAAGAAACCTATCAGCGTTTATCGTTTATCTGGGAGGCTCAGGATTTCAGGAGTCACTCGGATGGCAATGTGCTCTGGGCGGCTGGCGTGTCTCCCGTTATCCTGGGTCCTGGTAGACTGGAGGCGGCTCATACGCCTGAGGAATCAGTTTCCTTTCATCAGGTTGTGCAAGCAGCCCAGTTATATCTGGATTTAGCCCTATCTCTACGCCATTCATGACGTGGGATGATGGTTATATTGGCTATTTGATCAGGGCTGGAACATACGCAAATGGGAAAAGGGGAACACGCACTTAGTGTACGGTAATCCTATCATGGATGAAATGGGGAGACAGGAAGATATTGTAATATTTAAATGGTAGTGCTACATGGTGAGTGTTCTAGTACTACTGCACCATAATCCTGGCGTCTATTACCCGGTAACCTTTACCCTGCGGCATCACCTTCACCGGGTTAAAATCCAGCTCGGTGATTTGCGGGAAATCCTCGACCAGGGCTGATATTCTGAGCAGCAGGTCTTCGATTGCTTCGGTATCGCTGGGTGGTGAGCCTCTGAATCCCTTAAACATTTCTGCCATCTTGATGGAATTTACCATTTCCCTGGCATCCAGACCGGTCAGCGGGTGTAACCTCAGGGTGACATCTTTAATCAACTCGGCGTATATTCCCCCTGAACCAAACATTATCAGCGGTCCGAAGGACGAGTCCTGCGTTACCCCGGCAATCGTTTCTATTCCTCCCTCAACCATTGGCTGAATTGTAACCCCTTCTATCTCATTGGACCGACCGATTTTACTGAGTGAGGTCTTGATATTGTTAAAGGCAGACCTTGCCTCTTTTTCTGAATTCACATCCAGTACCACTCCCCCGACATCTGTTTTGTGCACGATGCTGGAAGAAGCCAGTTTTATAGCCACGGGAAAACCGGTTCTGGCAGCTGCGGCCGCTGTTTCTTTGGCTGTCCTGGCTATTAACGTTTCAATAAAGTGGATACCGTAGCATTTTAGCAGTGCCGCTATATCTTCGGATGAAAGCCAGAGCGGTCTCTGGCTGCTTTGCATCATTGCCCTCTCGATTATCTTTGTTGCCTTTTTCCGTTCAATGCCGGGAATCCTGGGAACGGTACCTTTAGGTTTCTTACGTATCTCGGCATATTCCACAGCTTTAGCTAATGCTGATACGGCTGATTCAGGGAAGGCATAGAATGGCACATACTTGCCACCGGAACCACGCTTTTTAGCATGACCTTTGTGACCCATAAAACAGGCCAATAACGGTTTATCATGCTTCTGGAATAGGGGGGCAGCGCGTAATATGGCATCCTCCATGAACGCTGAATATATCATTACCGGTGATATGCATATGGCCAGAACGGCGTCATTTTCCTTGTCACTGGCGAGTACATTTAGTATTCCGTTTAGCTCATCGGCGGTAGCGGTAGCCGTAATATCGACGGGGTTATTAAGCCTGATTTCACGCTGGAGGATGGATTTCAGTTTACTGGTTGTTTCCGGGGAGAACTCCGGGAGGATTAACCCGTTACGTATCGCAGCATCAGCAGCCGTTATGCCGGGGCCACCTCCGTTGGTTACTATGGCCAGTCTCTTGCCTTTGGGCAGTGGCTGGTCAGAAAGCAGTGTAGCCACATCGAAGAGCTCTTCAATCGTGTTTACCCTGATGATACCGGCGTGGTGGAAGAGCACGTCAGATGCCACGTCTGAAGTGGCCAGAGCGCCCGTGTGTGATGAAGCTGCCCGCGAGCCAGCGGCAGTGGTGCCGCTTTTGACGGCTATGATGGGCTTTTTCGCTGATACCCGCTTGGCAATGCGGGCAAACTTGCGGGGATTACCGAAGGACTCCAGATACAACAGGATGACTTTAGTTGCCGGGTCCTGCTCCCAGAATTGCAGCAGGTCGTTAGAGGAGATGTCGGCGCGGTTACCGACGCTGACGAAGGAGGAGATGCCCAGGTTAAGGTTATTGGCATATTCCAAGATTACCAGCCCCATTGCCCCGCTCTGCGAGAGGAAGGCAACGTTACCCTGGGGTGGATAGGTAGGGGAGAACGTGGCGTTCAGGGATATTTTAGGATCGGTGTTGATAACTCCCATACAGTTCGGCCCGACCAGCCGCATGCCATGGCCAAAAGTGATGTCTCTCAGTTCTTTTTCCCGGGAAGCTCCTTCCGGGCCTCTCTCCTTGAAACCGTCGGAAATGACAATCAGGGCGCGTACCCCTTTGCGGCCGCACTCATCAGCTACCTTGGGCACTACCTGAGCCGGTACGGCTATAACCGCCAGGTCAACATCACCGGGTACATCGAGTACCGAAGGGTAGGCCTTTACTGACATCACCGATTCGGCACCGGGATTTATGGGATAGACTGTGCCGGAAAAGCCGCTCTGCAATATACACTGGAGAAGGAGGTGGCCGATTTTCCACCGTTGTCTGGTGGCTCCTATTACAGCCACCGAGTTCGGTGACAGCACAGAATGAAGTGAGGCTATTGTTGATATCCGCTCTCTTTCTTCTTCTTTCCTGATTACCCTCTGGGTAGGCGTTAGCGGCAGGGTAAAGTGGTATACGCCAGCCTCCAGTTCAGTAACAACGTGGAAACCGTAGTCCTTGATGACATTAATCATCTGCTCGTTTTCAACCAGTACATCGCCCTCGAAAGTGGTGATGCCGTTATCGCGGGCTACACCGACCAGGCATTCCAGGAGCTTGGTACCGATGCCCCTGCCCTGATAGGCATCGGCTATGACTAGGGCTACATCGGCTGACCGCCTTTTCGGTAGCCGGTAATACCGGGCCACGGCTACTATATCCTTTCGTTGCCCCCTGATAACTTCGGCAACTATGGCGAAGGTGTCTTTGTAATCTACCGTGCAAAAGCGGATGGCATCTTCCAGGTCCATTCGCTGCTGCACATGGTGCAGGCGCAGGTACCTGGTGTGCGGGCTCAAGCGCGCGATAAAATTGAACCAGGCTTCGATATCATCTTGCCTGATTGGCCTGAGCAGTATGCTGGAACCATCACGCAGTACCGTTTCACACTCATATTGAGCCGGGTAGGTTGTATTGGTTTTTTGTAGCACGTCTTCTTACCTTCGACAGGCTAGCGTTTATAATAATTATCGAATAATATTGGTGTTTTCACCAGGGAAATCCGTTGACCCCGGACCGTTAACATTACTTTTAGACGGTTAATTCTGGTTATTTCTGAATAGTCCCCTGCGGTATAATCAATTATATCATTTTATTAGGCTTTACTCCTGCCGGTAAATGTCAATAAAATTGCCGTGGTATTGTCCATCTCAGTTTTTGACCTATGGCAGATACACACTTGGTTGGTCTTGGTTTCAAATTGACAATGCCGTGCCGTGGGAGCTAAACTCAAGTCCAAGGAGGTTTTTTATTATGGCAGATCAGATTGGATATAAGGTTGTCGGTACCATTACATCGGTGAAGGGCAGATGTAGTGCCGGTCATAAGGAGGGCGACAAGATTGAACTGAGTGCCCACAATACCGGTGGGCTCTGTGGCTTCTTTTACCACGATATCTTCCCCACCGTTCTATTGCTTCAGTTTGGCGGTAAATACCCCTGGGGTGACCCGGATAAAGTCCGGATGGAGTGTATGGACAAGTATAACGCGGTAACCATGGAGTTGCAGAGGGAGAGATAAGAAAACTGGTTTATTTATATTATCGGCTGGTGTGTCTGTAAGATGGGTAATCAATCCTGAGGCCAGGAAGCGTTACCCGGTACCATTAAAGGATTAAGTGATATTAGGATTGAGACATCACCGGCACCCGAGAAACAACCATTTTAAAAACGTGGCTCGTTATTTGCAGTCTAGTTATTCGATTTCGTAATCATTGGAGGTATATATCTATGTCGGCCTACTCACTAGAAGAAGCTCTACACCCGAAATCAATCGCCGTGGTCGGGGCCTCGGAGAGGGGACGGGGTTCACAGTTTTTTACGGCTCTGGTTGACCTTGGTTTCAAGGGTAAAATCTATCCGGTTAACCCCAAGTACTCCGAGGTATCGTCTCTCAAGGCTTACCCTTCTGTGAAGGATATCCCGGACCCTGTTGACTACGTTATATCAGCAGCCCCGGCCCCGCAGGTATCCCAGATTATGAAGGACTGTGCCGAGAAAGGGGTGAAGTGCATTCACCTTTTTACCGCCCGTTTCAGCGAGACCGGGCGGCAGGATGCCATCGATCTGGAGAAGGAAGTGCTGGGCATCGCCAGGGAAGGTGGCGTGCGTATCATCGGCCCCAACTGCATGGGACTCTATAATCCCGGTCTGGGAATAGGCTGGGATAGCGATTTCCCTAAAGAAACCGGGTCGGTGGGGCTGGCTTCTCAGAGCGGCCAGGCAGCCAGGGAGATTATAGGCAAGACCACGCAGCGGGGCGTGTTTTTCAACAAGGCGGTCAGCTACGGCAACGCCATCGACTTCAACGAGTGTGACTTTCTGGAATACTACGGCAACGACCCGGAAATAACCCTGATAATGATGTACATTGAGGGGCCAAAGGACGGCAACCGCTTATTTAATATCCTGCGTGAAGTGACTAGAACCAAGCCGGTGGTGATAATCAAAGGTGGGCGGGGACAATCAGGCACCAGGGCAGTTTCATCTCATACCGCCTCTCTGGCCGGGTCAATGGAGATATGGAACACCATGATCGGCCAGGCCGGTGCCGTAGCTGTTAGCAGCATAGAGGAGCTGATAGATACGGCTGTCTCGTTCTACTTCTTGCCGCCGATTACCGGGCGGAGGGTCGGTGTTGCTGCCGGGGCGGGTGGGGCTACCGTTCTGGCTGCCGACCAGTGCGAAGAGGCCGGGCTGGATGTTATTGCCCTGCCCCAGGAGATACGGGATGAATTGAGGAGCCAGGGGGTCCAGATATGGGACTGGATCGGTAATCCAGCCGACTTCTCTATCAACATGGGTGATGTTGATTTTGCCGCCCCGCAGCTGCTCAAGATGATGGCGATGAATCCCAACTTCGACCTGATTATCGCTTCCGTGGGTGCTCCCGGCGGTGGCGGCCCTCCGGGTGGCAGGCCTGGCGGTGGCGGCAGACCCGGTGGTGGCGGCAGACCTGGTGGTGGTGGCAGACCCGGTGGTGGTGGCCCGCCATGGGCAAACCAGCCGATGTCAATAGAAGCCTTTATTGACCAGTACAAACAGATTAATGATTACAAGCCGGTTCTTGGGCTGGTACAGGACAGGACTCCAAGTACCAACGATATGGATGAGGAAAGGTGGAAGTCTATCTGCGAGGTGACGGCCAAATTAATCGACCTCAGAATCCCCTATTACCCCACCATATCGCGGGCAGCAAAGGCCGCCAGCAGAGTGATTGATTATTACCAGAGCAGAGAACGGTAATTAACTTTAGCCTGAAAAATATATGGACTCAGTTAGAAAAAGATAGTCTGAAGGCGTCGTTTGGCCTTACCATTGTTCAGGCTGCCGCATGTTTTTAGTCTTTCCACTAGTCTGGTATGTCCTCCTGCTGGGATAGCAGTTACTGGTATGCAAGCTCCCTGGTTTTGATGATACAATTAAAGCCATGGAACAATCAGGCCTGGTTATTAATTTCACAATATTATTGGTAGCAGCGCTGGTCGGTGGCATGGTAGCCCATCGCTTGAAGCAGCCGGTTATCCTGGGTTATCTCCTTATTGGTATCGCCGTTGGCCCGCATGCCCTGAGCTTGGTAGATGACCTGGAGCTGGTTGAAGGGGCGGCCACTCTGGGTGTGGCACTATTGATGCTAACGCTGGGGTTGGAGGTTTCAATCTCACAATTAAGGCAGGTAGGCCGGGTCGGGTTGTGGGGTGGCGTGGCGCAGATACTAATTACCTTTTCCTTTGGTTTACTGATCGGCACGGTTATCTTCGGCTGGCCTCTATCTCAGGCCGTATTGTTGGGCCTTATCATCTCTCTCAGTAGTACCATGGTCTGTCTGAAAATACTCATGGACAGGGGTGAGCTGGATTCGGTCCATGGCCGGATTATGGTTGCCATATTGATTCTACAGGATATCAGTGTCGTCCTGATGATAGTCATCGTGCCTTTATTGAGTGAGACGGGACAGAACCTGCCCCTGGCTTTAGGTACCGTGGTTGGTAAGGCTTTGCTGATCATAGGAGTGGCTATTGTGACCGGGTTATGGGTACTGCCCTGGGTGATGGGGAGAATCGGCGGCGTACGTTCCCGGGAGTTGTTTCTATTAACTGTCCTGGTTCTGGGGCTTGGGGCGGCGATAAGCACCGAAATATTTGGCCTGTCAACGGTTTTCGGGGCCTTCCTGATTGGCCTGGTACTCCGTGAGACGAGGTTCGGCCATCAGGCGCTGGCTGAGATAACCCCGCTGCGGGATATTTTTGCCGCCTTATTTTTCGTTTCACTGGGCATGTTGCTTGACCCACAGTACATCATCGAACACTGGGGGCTTGTTGCATCGACGGTAGCCCTGATCATGGTTATCAAATTCGCCACCGTGTCGGTGATTGTGCGTTCTTTCGGCTATATGGGCAGTACGGCACTACTGGCCGGGGCGGGCTTGCTACAAATCGGGGAGTTCAGCTTCATTCTGGCCGAAATAGGTATAAACAGAGGCATCTTCTCACCCGATGCCTATTCGCTGGTCATCGCCAGCGCCATAATAACGATGCTGATAACGCCGATATCCCTGGGCATGGTTTCCTATTTTCGTTCAAGGTTGGCGCTTAGACGGGGTATTCCTGAGACAGAAATTGAGGAAAGCATGGTGGTACCTGTCGCCGGAGACGGCGATGAAGAAAAATCAGTGGTGATAGCCGGCTTTGGCAGGGTGGGGCAGAACATCGCTAAGGGCCTGGAGGACGCGGGGCTGGCCTACAGTGTTATTGAGCTTGACCCCGAGTTAATATTTAAGCTGCGTTGCGGTGGGGTGGCCTGTATTTACGGGGATTCCAGTAATACGCATGTCCTATCGCGGGCGGAAATAGCCAGGGCCAAGGTACTGGTGGTCACCTTCCCTGACCCGCTGACGGTGGTAACTACCGTAAAGAATGCCCTGGCGGTTAATCCCAAGCTCCGCATTGTAGCCCGGGTTCACCGGGAGAGAGAAGCCAATATGCTCAGGGAGCTCGGGGTAGAGGAGCTGATAAGCCCTGAATATGAAGCTAGCCTCGAGTTCCTGAGGAGGACTCTGTCAGCGGTTGGCTGGAGAAAGGCTGAAGTCAACAAAGCCTTCACTGCTATCCAGAAAGACGAGGAAATAGTTAAATTCAGCCAAGAGCCGGAATAAGGCAATACCGGCTGGCTTTACCCCGGTCTGCCGTTGGTTAAATAGTAACAGGTGAGCCGCCGTGCTGCGTACTCACCCATTACCGTATTTTTCAAGCCTTGATGGCCGTTATTCGTCAGTTACCCCGCTTGCTTGTTGACGGCGTTTACTGGCCCGAGTTACCGGCGGATTATATCAATGCCTTCCCAGGCATTAAGCTCCTCACGATAGGGGTCAACCTCTGTCCGGCAGGGGGCGTCGAAGATCATCGTCTGGCGGTCGCTGGCGCTAAAGGGCAACCATTTCGGAATACCCGGGTGGTTGGGGTCTCCATCGCGGGCGAAGGCGATCCATGCCTCGCTCATCTGCGCTGCCAGCTCGTACCTGTCGGGACGTTCGCCGGTCAGGGGCATGGTATCAATGGTGTCAAACACGAACGACAGTTCCATAGCGTGGCTTGCCTTGAGGAGGTATCCTTTATAATCGGACTGCCAGGTAAACAGGTACATATAAACCGGTGCCGGGCCACCGGCTGCCTTACGTTCACCCAGCAGTATGGATGACCGCCGGGCTCCTTCACTCGTGATCCCGATGAACAAATCCCAGGGTGTGGCCTCAGGCCGCGTCTTCTTGTAGACGTTGATTATCCTCTCCAAGTGCTCCCCGAGCCTGGGTGCCAGACGTTCGCGTAACTCTTCCTCGGTGAGCCGTCGCCGGCGCGGGTCCCCGGCCACGAAAAGCAACTGTTCGTCGCGGTTGCAGCCAACGATAAGGGGTACATCGGCCGCCGTCGGTGCAGCTACCGGGTCAAATTGATGGGTGGGAAGGTATTTGCCGTCCACTACCGGGGATAGCGGCAGGGCACCACGGCCATCCGATGAAGCTGCCGTCATGGCGTCCAGAACCTGCTGCACCGGCAGCTGCTGTAGCTTTTCCAGTTCATTTGCCTTGATACCAAGCTTGGCCAGTATCCGTTCCGCTGTTTCCGTAGCGACCTTGGGTTCCAGGCCGCGCATGCTCGCGCCGCTCTCAATAACAGCCCGGTGAAAAAGGCCTTTTGCCGAGGGCATGGCCAGCAATGTACTGACCTTGGCCCCGCCACCGGATTCGCCGAAAATCATTACCCTGTCCGGATCGCCGCCGAAGGCTTCGATATTATCCCTGATCCACTCCAGGACCAGTACCAGGTCCAGCATTCCAGCCAGGCCCGAGCCAGCCCACGCTTCGCCACCGATATCTGCCAGGTGCAGATAGCCGACGACGCT
>CP070645.1:794791-814905 GCA_020354275.1 Dehalococcoidales bacterium | reverse complement strand
CTCTAGCACGGTCGGTATCAGACGTCCCCCAGTCAGGTTCCTGGTGGAGTCCCTCTTGGGATCGCAGCCGACCTGCATTACCCTCAAACCGCTTTGCCTCAGGGCAATGGTCAGGTTAGAGGAAATGGTACTTTTGCCAATGCCCCCCTTACCGTATATGGCGATCTGTCTCATTCTTTACCACCTTGCCTTATATTTTCGCTCCTTCGACCTGTACCTATCTCTCCAGTCGTTCTGGATGAATTCAATGATATTAAGCATACCGCCATAGCCGAAGTATTCCCGGTTTATCACGCGGAAACGGCTGGTGGGAGAAACCAGAAGAAAGGAAAACTCAATGTTCAGCTCCTCCACGGCATGCCTTTCAATATTACTGCCGATAACAATCTCCGGCTTTATCTCGGCCAGGGCTGCCTTTGACTGGTAGACATCGGAGCCGTAGATTACCCGTGGCTTTATACCCAGCTCTTTTATTTCTTTCTCTAGGACCTTCCGGGCTGCTTCCTGCGATGAGCGGAGACAGATGAGCTGGGGAATCATCTCCAGGTCTTCGTTGATGAAATGCACCAGGGGAATACCAACCGTGGCATCGGCAACTACCGCCACCGGTGCCCGGTGCATGAAAAACTGCTCCAACCCCTTCCTCCGGCAGACCTCCACCACCATCTTCTCACCCTCAGCAACCAGCCTTTCAGCCACATCGCTGGCCCCGAACCTCCGTCCCAGCTCTTTCAGCCAGCGGCTGGTATTGGTGAAGCCCACCGGCAGGGGAATATCGGCGCACAGTTGCTCGATACCGAACTCCGAGGCCAGGTAATCGGCTGCTTTCTGGCCGCAATCATGGCTCAAGACCAGTGACGCTTCACTGGCGGCTATCTTTTTAAAATCACCGAGCGCCGTCTGATGGGTAATGGTAGCTGTTACCGGAACGCCCATCTGCGCTAGCACCCCCTTTACCCACTCCAGGTCTCCCATCCAGGAGGGGTTGGCGTTGGCGAAAGGGGCAACCAGACAGACAGATCCGGTTATCTTCTGGCCACTGTTAGCTACCAGTTTCTTCAACAGCACATCGAGGGCAATATCGGCACCGTCATATTGGGAACCGCGGAACCCGGCACACTGTATCGGCACCACATCGAAATCCACCTCACTCTCCATATCCTGGCAAACACCGATGACATCATCACCCACAATCTCGGGGCCGCAGGCGCTTAACACAAAAACAATGGGGACATCGAACTCCTTCACCTCCAAGATAGTGCGGGCGAGGAGGTCCTCACCGCCATGGACAATCTCATCTTCGCAGAGCTTGGTACAGAGGGTCAGCGTCTCGGTGTAGTCAGCGTCCTGCCAGCCGAAAGCCGAACCGACTAACATGTTACAACCCTGGGGTGCATGAGACAGGACACAGCACCCGTTTATACCCAGAGCCGTCTGGGCAGCACCGTAGAGGGCGCAGCGGAGATAAGGGTCACGGCACCTTTCGGCAGTAGCGGTTAAATACTCCTTTTTTATTTCCATAAGTCACCAGTCTCCGTATAGAACTTTGCGGAACAGTTTCGAGCGGGGACGTTCAGCGTTGTCTACCGCCGACTCTACCAGCCGGGCCATATTTTTAATGCCGGAATAGCCGTAGTGAGGGTAACCGGTACGGGTAGTCATATTTACCTGAGGTATGCCCGGCTGTCTCATCGGAGTGCCGAAAAATATGGCGTTATCATACTCCTTTACCAGCTTCTCCAGCTGAAACTCCGTCTGCCATGAAGAACGGAAGGTACCCAAAGAAAACAGCCCTTTAGTAAGGACAATCTCCGGTTTCTGGCCTGATTCTACCAGAAACCTGATGCTGGGCATCCTTTCCTTGATGGTGTAGGGGTGTATATTTATTACCACCGGCCGGGCGCCGAACTCCTCTACCATTCTGGCGATGGATAGAGCCCGGATAGGCCCGGGGAACTCGGCTATCTCGATAAGTACTGTTTTGCCATCCAGGTTCCTCTTCAGAGATGCAGCCTCATTCCTAACCTCATCCTCCCCCTTCCGGATAACCTCCCTGGCCTCCTTCTCCAGTCCCAGCGGCACAGCTACCCCTATCAGCCACTCCTCGGTAGCCCGAAGGCCGTAGGGCTGACCAGTGCGGCTGTAGGGTATGCCGAACCTCTCCTGCATCAGGTCGCCCAGCTTCTGCCCCCAGTCGTAGCACCAGGAGGCGTTTATTGCCACCTCCCGTGCCCGGCGTATCTCTTCCAGGGAACAACCGCCGCAGAGGATACCGTTGATGTCAACTCCAATGGCCTTCACCAAACGGACAATTTCATCCAGGTCTTCCTGCCACTCGGTGAAGGTGGGGCCGACACGAGCCCCGATGATGTTGATTGTTTTCGGTCTCTTCTGCTTCGGGGGTTCCATCAAATCCATAATCGCCCTGAAGGCGTCCTCGAACCCGCTGCGGAAGTCCCCGCCGAAACCTTCGCTGCGTATGGCGATTACCGGGACACCAACATACTTCTCCGCTTCCCGGGCGATTGTCTCCACATCATCGCCGATGATACCCGAACAGCAGCAGGAAAGGACAACAATAAGCTCCGGGTTGTAACGGGCTTCGGCCTCCTTCAATGCCTCCACCAGCTTGCCTTCACCGCCGTAGACAATGCTGGTCTCATCCAGGGCGGTACAGCTGGTGGGCTCCAGGGGAACACCACGGTATTCGCAGCTGGTCATCTTGTAGGCATTGGCCACGCCATAAGTACAGCCGACAGGCCCGTGTATTACCGGTGCCACGTGGCTGATGCCGTTGACCACCATGAAGGCGGTCCAGAACTTGCACGGGGGCGCGTGAGAAGCCTGAAGCTTGGGGATCATTTCACCCCGTTCTACCTTTTCCAGAAGTTGCGCTAGGTCACCACGGAAAGCGACATAGTCATCATCCATACTGTCAACCCACCTTTCACCTTGATTGAGTATGATTACAGGGGACCCTCTGGTCGGACACCTCAAAGCTACTGCGTCGCATACAGCGTCAGTAAATAGGATAATGCTTCACGGACTACCCAGTCAAGCTTGGTAATATAATCCCGATACTATTCCGCTGCTGGCAGGTTCTGTTCAATATATTATAAACTGAGGTACGGTAGAATACAGGCAAAGAAATCAAGAAATAGGCGGAGATAAGAAATGGAAGAGCAAGTACAGTGCGCCAAATGCCCCGGGACCTACTGTTACCCCACCATAGACGCTGACCAGAAGCCAGACTTCGAGAAAGCGCCCTCCTTCTGCCCGACTAAACTATATGAGGATGTAATAGGACAGTCCGTACGCCAGTATTACAGAAAGGGGGTAAGTGAGCTTACCCGGCTGGCCTCTGTACAGGAATTTGAATGCTATGAACATACCCCCGACGGCATCAAGACTAAAATCCCACGGATTGAGGAAACCATCCAGTTCGCCCGGAAAAACGGTTTCCATAAATTGAGGCTCGCTTTTTGCTCCGGGCTGGCCGATGAAGCACGGATATTTACCGAGATTCTAGAGAGAAGGGGCTTCGAGGTTGCTTCGGTATGCTGTAAAGTCGGCGCTGTCCCCAAGGAGAGAATCGGCATTAAACCGGATGAGAAGATTAGCGGACCCGGTTCCTACGAGTCCATGTGTAACCCGATAAGTCAGGCAGAGATCTTAAATGCCGAAAGAGTTGATTTTGTCATCCTTCTGGGGCTGTGTGTGGGGCATGACTCACTGTTCATCAGATATTGCCAGAAACCAATGACAGTACTGGCGGTCAAGGACAGGGTTACCGGGCACAACCCGCTGGCTGCACTCTACCTCTCCCGCAGTATATATTATGGGAGGCTGAGGAGACTAGCAGGCGATTAATATATTACGCCACAATGCAGCGTTATTATACTGATTCCTCTTCTGCCGGCCCCTTCAGCAACCTCCTCAAGGTCCGCCACAGA
Organism: Dehalococcoidales bacterium; assembly: GCA_020354275.1. Lineage (GTDB taxonomy): Bacteria > Chloroflexota > Dehalococcoidia > Dehalococcoidales > UBA2162. The sequence goes on along the minus strand of CP070645.1, from coordinate 810,952 downwards.
CTATTGGCATTGTTCACCTGCATGTCACCGGCTTCGATATCGCCGTAACGCACCTCAACATACAGGTCGGTAATACCACCTACCGGCTCAACACCCTCGGGCAAAGCCTTCTCCAGCCGCCGGGCGTACTCATACGGTGTCTCCTGGTTCCGCCGTGCTTTCCCCGAAGAAGAAGCCTCGAACAGCAGGTGCCGGTAAATTTCCCTGATACCGAGAACCCCCTCAAAATCCTCCCCCAGATACCACTCCGGCAGACCGCTCTCCGGCTCCACCCTCTTTTTAGGCCGGAAACGGGACCACAGCGTGCTCAGGTAAAGGAGCAGGTCTGTCTTCAAGCCCTGCCAGCTCCAGAGAGACTCGTGTATTTCTTCAATCCCAACCTCTGCCCGGAAGGGACGGATACGGGATATCACCTTTATCAGCAGAAAAACGACAACCGCGGCGATAATGACAAAGAATGCCCATTTCAATCCCAGAATAACGCCTTCAGGAATCCCCTGGGTGGATGCCGCCACCGGCAATTCTCCCGGGTCGGTAAAATTTGCCGTGGGGTAATCGTAGGAGCCACGGCGTATTAAACTGATAAAGAACTGCCCCATGCGCACCAGCCCTTCTACCAGGTAACCAATCGGGATGAATATATAGTAGATTGCCTGACGCAGAAGGTCGAAAATAGCACCGAAAAATTCCCCCAGCATGGAGACAAACTCGGTGGAGAATATGCTGGCGACACCTACTCCCAACAGGACAATGACGGCGACAACGCCGATGACGATGAAGAGCCAGCGGCGGCTGAATACCGCCCCGGATTCTTCCCTAAGCATCCTCTGCTGGATGCCGCGGAGATGGCCCAGGGCCAGCGCCATCAGACCGAAGAAGAAAAAGCCGGCGACATGTATGCCCACCGTTGAGGCCAGACCGGCCAGGGTACCGAACCCCATGCTGAAGCCCCAGATTATAATCAGGGCAACCAGGGCGGTAATACCGTTGATGAAAGAACGGTAGATGTCACCGAAATAGAGTGTCGAGTTCCCCCAGTGTATACCCCGCCACCAGAGATAGGCTGCCGCCGGTAGTGCCAGCACCACGGGGTGAGTATTGGAGAAACTATCCAGTACAATATCTGCGGTATGAACAAACCACTGCCCGCTCAGCAGCGAAAAACCGGCACCATATTCAAACCGCAGTACCAGAAAGGCCGCCAGCAGACCACTGGCAATTATGCTCAACCGTACCCAGCGTACCGGCCACGGCCGGGAGCGGAAATAACGGGTAGCCAGAAAGGAGACCCCGACCAGAAAAACCAGCGACGCCAGACTCAGGGGAGGACGGTTCCAGACCAGCTTCTGCCACTTGCCCAGCCAGACCAGCCAGGGATATACCCAGAATACCTCCATCAGGATTACCGCCAGCGGTGCCAGGGCGGTAACTATCCAGTTCAGGTTTAACAGTCTGGTTACCATGACCATCAGTATGACACCTCAGGTAACAGTAATATCGATAAGGAAATCCCGTTTTCCGTTTTTACTGTCTCCCTGTATTTATTCAATACCATTAAAATACCCTTTTACTCCCCGGTAACGCTAACCGAATCCAGGTCACGCCAGATAACGTCATCCCTAACGTGGTACATGGTCAGACCGTCCGTTCTTAACGCCGGTACGGCATCCCCCACCTGAACCAGCACCACCCTGCGCCCGGCACGCCTCAGGTTGTAGAGGGCAGCTAGAAGTTCATCGGTGGGTATGGCGCTGATGACCACCATGGTGCTGCCCCAGGGGAGGTTCCTGCTCTCGTTGACGACAAACCTGGCCATCGGCATGGATTCCGAGGGGTGAACCTGGGCCAGTGCTCCCAGTATATGCATCATCTGGTCGGTATGCTGGCTGGGCGGTATCCGGATAATTTCATCGGGGAACATCTTCTTCTGGTTGACGTAAAGGCCCGCCCGGTGCCCGGAGGTTATGGTATGGTTAGCCACCGATGCCGCGGTGATAATCACCAGCTCCAGGAGACGGGGCACACCACCCCAGAAGGGCAAAGGCATGGTGCGGACATCCATAAATATGGAGATATCCATGGTGGTGGTCGGTTCGAAGACCTTGGTCTGCAACTGCCCGATCCGGGCGGTACTCTTCCAGTGAATCTGTTTCAGGCTATCGCCAAACTGGTACTCCCTGACTCCCAGGGTAAGAATCGGGTCCTGAAATATATGCCTTTTGGTCCGAATATCACCAACCGGCTGGTTTGAGATAATGCCCAGTTTTTCCAGCGAAAGTATCCTGGGATATACCATGAGATAGTCCACCTGCGGGACCTCCATCCCCCGGCTGAAAAAACCGAACAGGTCACCGGAACGGATGCGTGTCGGCCCGAAGGCGAATAAGCCCCGCTGCAGGCAACGCATATGGTAGCGTCGGGTGACCTTGTGGTACCAGCTGAGTGATAAAAGGTTGGTGAGGACAGAGCGGTTTGCTTTATGCGAAGGCGTGACCCTGACCTTTTCAAAAATGACGTCTGACGGCACTTCATCATCTATCTGAATCCAGGAAAGGGGGAGGGGCTTCCGGTTAGCCACCTCAACCTCCAGCTGCACTTCATCACCGAAGAAGACACGGTGGGCATTCAAGCGGCGATTATAGTCAATACGGGCCAGGCAGTAGCGCTCCCATAATCTGGCCACACCCCTGGCCAGGATAAAAAGCAACGATATCAGAAGGAGGGGCACCTGATGGGTTATCAGGCTGACAATGAAGAGCAACGCAGCTATCAGCAGCCAGTAGTTGCCCAGCATGACTTACCTTTCCTCAGTCCCGACTTCCTCTTCTACGGGAACAAAAACGGAGTCAACTATCTCCTGTAGGGCTTCGGCAGCGGTATGCCCCCTCAGGTGGCTTTCTGCCTTGGGGATGACGCGGTGAACCAGCACGAAAGGAACGAGGTACTTGACCTCATCAGGAATGACGAAAGTCCTCCCCCTTAGTGCCGCCAGAGCCTGTGAAGCCCGGTACAGTGCCAGCATGGCCCGGGGACTGGCCCCTAACTGCAGCGAACCGTGCTCCCGGGTGGCCCGGATAATATCGATGATGTAACCCTCTACATCTTCGGCCACGTGTATATCACGGCACTCCTCCTGCATTCGGAGAAGCTCCTCAGCTGAGACTACGGGACTCAGCTCCTCAAGCGGGTCAGCCTGACGGAACCGGTTCAATATCAGGCGGTCATCCTCGGCAGTGGGATACCCGATTTCAATATTGAGCAGGAAGCGGTCCAGTTGAGCTTCAGGCAGGGGAAATGTACCCTCCAGCTCGATCGGGTTCTGGGTGGCCAGCACCATAAAAGGCCGCGGCAACGGTTTCGTTTCGCCCTCGGCGGTGACCTGACGCTCCTGCATGGCCTCCAGCAGGGCTGATTGCGTGCGGGGGGTAGCCCGGTTTATCTCGTCAGCCAGCACCACCTGGGTCATAACCGGACCCGGTCTGAATTCGAAATCGACGGTCTTCTGGTTGAAGATATAGGTACCGGTGATATCCGAAGGCAATAAGTCAGGGGTACACTGGATACGGCGGAAACTGCAGCCCAGAGACCGGGCGATTGACTTAGCCAGCACAGTTTTACCGATGCCGGGAACATCTTCAATGAGGACATGCCCCTCGCAGAGAAGGGCTACAATGGCCAGCTCGACGATACCACCCTTACCGACAATAACCCGCTCCACGTTGTCTTTTATCTGCCTGCCGACATCCCTGATCCGGTTGACACTATTCTCTTCCATATAAACCACCGCTTTCTTTGTCGGCTATTATAGCAGTTTGCCCGTTCTATTACCAAAAACAATCCGTCATTAGCCCATCCACCTAAAGTACCCCCACCGCCATGACCAACATCCTATTTACAGTCCAGCTACGTCAGCTAGAATATCATCGCCGCGACACCAAGTCCAAAAAGGTAAAAAGGGCAATGAAAAAGGTTAAAAGCAAACAGTCCCCCGTTCCAACAAAGAAACCCGGGCGCCGAGACAAGTCGGTATCTGTTGTTAAAAAAGACTCCAGAGTATACGGTGAACTGGGCAACGGCACAGTTTTTCTGCTGACTCCCCAGTGGCTGAGCGACTGGGAAAAACCCCCAAAGAAACGTAAGAAATCAGAGTAAATGACCGGGAAGTAATTACAGCGGTCATTACCATCTCTTCATAGTCCATGATAATTCCACCGGTGTATTACCACAGCCACATTCTGTCAGCTACCACGAATGCAATATTAAGCGGGCCCGCCGGTTTGTACTGCCCATACCGATAATGCTAATATAAGGGCTGTGAAACAGAGACTTAAGGAAGCCCTTTCCCGGCGGGAAAAGGTATATGTTAATGATAGCAGCCGTATCCCGTCAGCGGTGCTGATACCCATCTACCTTAAAAATGACGAGTACCACATCCTGTTTACTCAGAGAACGGAGAAGGTAAGGGACCACAAAGGCCAGATTTCGTTCCCCGGCGGAGTCTACGAAGACCAGGACGGCACAATGTTCAATACCGCCCTGAGGGAGTCTAACGAAGAAATAGGCCTTGACACCGGCACCGTTGAGCTGCTGGGGGAACTGGATGACATTGCCACTATGGGCACCAACTATATTATTTCCCCCTTTGTTGCTGCCATCCCCTGGCCTTTGTCCCTCAAGCTGTTCCCCACCGAGGTCAAGGAGATTATTGAAGTCCCTCTCCCTGCCCTTCTGGACAAGGACTGCCTGGGCCAGACCAAGCAGTACATTAACGATGAGCTGGTGACAACCGATTCATACATCTATCAGGGGAAGGTAATCTGGGGAGCCACCGCACGGATACTTAAGCAGTTTCTGGGGATCATCAGCCAGATTACAGAGGACAGAAATAAGTAACACCAGACATTCCCTACTTCCCGGTTTCCTCGTATTGAAAGACATCCTCTAGCTTCACGTTAAAAGCTCGGGCAATCCTGAAGGCCAGCTTTATAGAAGGGACATACTTCCCCTGCTCCAGCGCGATGACTGTCTGCCGGGTACAACCAGCACGGGTGGCCAGCTCTTCTTGAGTCATTTCGCCGTTATCGAAACGCAGTCTCCTGATACGGTTACTAATCCTGCTGGCCCTAGTCATTATTGATACCCCTCCAGTAACTGACCAGGATCCCGGCTGACTGGGCCAGGTTTATAACAATTAGTATTGACATGAATATGATGAAAGCGAAGGTAACCGGTATCTGCCCTTGCTCATAATAAACCTCGGTCAGCCCTATATTCCAGGCCACCAGCGAGAAAATAACCGCCCACAATTGAATCCTCTGGGCCCTTTCTACTATCAACCTGTCACGTTCATCAAATTCGACTGGTTTACGGAGTGTGAAATTCATTAATAATAAGTTTCCTGCCAGTCCTACAATCCATAGCGAATATACTATTGCCCTGAAGCCATGGTCTTCGTGAAAAGTGGTGATACCGCCCCGGGTAACAAAAACAACAATGAGAGCAACAGCAAATATAACTCCTATCACCAGACTGTACAGTGCTCTCCTTTGTAATGGTGCCATAATTGAACCCCCTTCATCCCTGTAGATTATTCGGTATATTAAGTATCTTATATATGATATATTGTAAGTTATTCTTTACATTTTGTCACGTCTATATTACTCTTGTTTCGATTAACTACAACGGAGGACCGTGATTTAAGAGTGTAAAATGACCTATTCCCTTATTATTTTTCTTATTTACTATATTATGTGAGATTACAGTGTGTTTATACGAGTAATTCGACCAAACCTCACCGGTACTAATATAGCCTGGGAAATAAAAGCACGATATGTTATAATCGTGCCATGAAACGAGAACTGATGGATATTCTGGCCTGTCCGGTGTGCAAGGGGGAACTTGAGCTCAGCGTTGAAGAGGAGAACGAGAAGGAAATTGTCCGCGGTTCCCTGCACTGCCAGAAGTGTAACGAGCGCTACCCCATCGAGGATACCATCCCCAACCTGCTCCCTCCGGAACAGCGCAACTAATCGGGGCTATAGGCTATGCCACTCTGGGGAGATTCCCACACTTCGACACTGGACAGAGAAACAGAGTCTGTGGTCACTCTGGGCTGGAGTTCGCCATATATTGATGCCGCAATATTCTCCGATGAAGGGTTAATCTCATCAAACGGGGTGATATCATTCAGGCAGGTATGGTCAAACCTTGACAGTATATCAGCCAAGTGCCGTTTCAGAACCGTGAAATCATAACCCAGGCCTACCTCATCAAGCCGTGATGTCTTTAGCCTGACTACTACACCGAAACGGTGGCCGTGTACTGCCTCGCACTTTCCCTGGTACCCCCTGAGGAAATGAGCAGCGTCAAAATGCTGCTCTACGGTTATCTGGTACACACTTGCCCCCTATCCATCCTCCCATCGTAAAACCCCCTGGATTTCGGTTACTGCCTGAAGTAGCTCTTTAACCGTTTTGCCGTTTACCGGGTGCACCAGGCCGGGGGCAATCTCAGCCAGGGGGACAAGGACGAAAGCCCTTTCCGTCAACCGAGGATGGGGAATAACCAGATCAGGGGTATCAACGACCTGGTCACCAAAAAACAGGATGTCAATATCCATGGGGCGGGGGGCATTGGATGTACCGGGTGCCCTGCCCATCTTCAACTCAACGCCCTTAACCAGAGATAAAAGCTCGGCCGGTGCCAGCCTGGTATGTCCCTGACATACCATATTGAGAAAGCGAGGTTGATTGGTATTACCCAGAGGTTCGGTATCGTATATCGGTGAGACCTGGTCTATTGGAAACCTTTGAGACAACATCTCCAGCGCCCGGTCCAGGTTACCCTGACGGTTCCCCATATTGGAACCAAGACCCAGATATACAGTCACCGGCTCGAAGCTCAACTCTTACACCCCCGTAGCATTATAGCACATACCATGGCCTGCCTCCATGCTTAACCGGGACAGGCTTGCTCACGCCACCGGCAATATGATAACCTTTGGTTGCCCGTACCTAACCAATTAAAGAGCCAGCCAGGAGGGGGATGATGGACTGCGTATTCTGTCAAATCATAGCCGGTGAAATACCGACTGACATCCATTACCGGGATGAAGAGGTGATTGCCTTTGCTGACATCAACCCGGTAGCACCCACCCACCTGTTAATTATCCCCCGCCAGCACATCCCTTCCCTCGCCCACCTGCCCGACGATGAGACACCCCTCATCGGGCATATGGTCAAGATTGCTAATCAGCTGGCCAGGGATGAAGGGATTTCCGAAAGCGGCTACCGCCTGGTGATCAGCTCCGGCCAGCAGGGCGGTCAGCTAATCCCCCATCTTCATCTCCACCTCATCGGTGGCCGCCAGATAGAAGCCACTCTGGGGTAGAACCGTTACCGGATTTCGTGGTGCCGGGTAAAAGGCAATAAGTAAGAACTGTGTGAGTTTCAAACACCTGTTCAGTGTTCTTTTCTGTACTTAAGAAAGGTCAATAGTCCGGTAATACTCTTGGCATCACATATTTTACCTGAGGTGATAAGTCCGGTAATCTCTGTTACTGGCACCCGCACCAGGCTGATGCTCTCGGTATCCTCGGCAAACAGCCGGCTGGCAGTCAGCTCGGTGGCCAGATAAAGGTGAAGGTACTCGGTACAGTAACCGGGTGCCGAGTAAAAGCCACCCAGCCTCTGAACCTTACCGGGTAAATAACCGGTCTCCTCCTGCATTTCACGTCGCACCGCTGCTTCCGGATCTTCGCCGTCATCAATGCCGCCGGCCGGTATCTCCAGCAGTTCCCTTGCCACCGGTTGACGGAATTGGCTCACTAGCAATATGTGATCATCAGCATCAACAGCGACAACGGCGACACAAGAGCGGTGCTCAACAACTTCACGGGTTGTCTCACTACCCCCGGGCAACTGCACCGTATCAACCCGTAAACTGACTGACCGCCCTTTATAGACTGGCTGACTCGACAGTGTTTTTTCCTCAGCCAAGCTGGCCCCCCGTATCCACGTGGTGGACAAGGGCTATTTCGTCGCAATTGGGGAACTTGGGGCAGCGGTAGCACTCGGTCCAGACCTTATGCGGCAGCTCCATCTTGTCCACCTGTTTGAAGCCGAACTTCTCAAAGAAAGCCGGTTTGTAGGTAAGGCAGAATACGGTGGGCATACCGAGTCTCTCGGCCTCTTTAAGGCAGGCACCCACCAGCTGCTCGCCAAGCCCCCTCCTCTGGCTTTCTTCGGCTACCGCCAGCGATTTTATCTCGGCCAGGTCTTCCCACATCACATGTAGGGCGGCGCAGGCAATGATAAGCTCGTTATCCCTGATAACAAAATAGTCCCTGATATTCTCATACATCTCACTCAAGGGGCGGGCCAGCATCTCACCCTTGTCAGCAAAATGAGTAATCAGATGGTGCATATGGTTGACATCACTGATCCTGGCCTTTTCAACCGTTCCTTTCACTTCTTCCCCTCCAACTTCTCATCCAGAGAGCCGTAGAACGAGCTCTCCGAGTGAATCCTTAAGAACTGTACTGTTCTGGCACTCCGTTTTACCGTAACCGTATCACCGCTGGACAGCTGCCAGTTTAGATGACCATCAATACTCAACATGGCCGGCTGAGTGGTACTTACACCCAGGCTGATGGTGACGGTAGACGGCAATACCAGCGTGTAGTCGGCGCTGATATGGGGTAATATCGGTACCAGCATGAGCTCCCTGGCCTGCGGGTGGAGGATGGGGCCACCGGCGGCCAGTGAATAACCGGTACTGCCGGTAGCGGTGGCAACAATTACCCCGTCACCCTTATAGGTGGTCAACGGCTCCCCGTCAACACTGGCAGTCACATATACCACCCTGGCTACCGTGCTGCGTGTTACCACCACGTCGTTAAGGGCATAGGAAACACCGAGTGGACGGGTACCTTCAGTGGCGGGAGAAAGCTCCGCCTCAAGCAGCGACCTTTCATCAATCCAGCTTTCCCCGGCCAGCAGAGCCGGCAGCTTATCAATAGCTTCGTCAACGCTCAGTTCAGTCATAAACCCCAGCTTGCCGACATTTATCCCGGTAACAGGGGCTGGCCCGTAAATCGCTACCTGGGCTGCCCGTAGAATGGTGCCATCACCGCCAATACTGAGCAATAAGTCACTACCCTCAACCTGTCCCCTGGCTGCCTCCGTTTCCCAGGCAGAACATGACCATACGGAAAGACCCTCGGACTTTAAAAAGTCCTCAACCTTACCGCTCAAGGTGTAGGCATCTTCCTTCATGGGATGGTAAAGAATACCGACTCTCTTCATAAATCCAACCGCCTGGTTATAAGGAATTATGGTGACACATCTTCTTGGTGTGGCTTATCCGGAACAACCATGACAATTATAGCCCGCCAGATTGCAGTAAGTAAAGACAACCGAGTTGCCACCACTCTTGTTAATTTCACTGTAAATGACTAGGGAATCATTCACCTATTCGAACCGACAACCAGCATGAGTTATCTTGTCCCCTGCTCCCGGTTAGTGTTAAACTATCTGAACAGGCAACAGGATAAAATTCCACACGGAGGTAGAAGAACGTTAATGGAAGGAAAGATCGTTTATTTCGAGAAGCCTGGCCGAGACAATACCGAGGAAACGCTGCGCATTGCCAAACAACGGGCCGATGAGTTGGTTATCAAGACAATAGTGGTGGCTTCAACCGTCGGCGATACCGGCGTCAGGGCAACCGAGGTCTTCAAAGGAATGAAAGTGGTTGTGGTGACCCACCACGCCGGTATGAGGGATCCCGATACCCAGGAGTTGACCGACGAAAACAGAAAGAAAATAGAGAGCAAGAAGGGCATAATACTGACTACGATGCACTCCTTCGGTGGAGTGAGCCGGGCAACGCGCCTTAAATTCGATACTATATCCATCGGCGAAATAATCGCCAACGTATTGCGTATATTCGGACAGGGAATGAAGGTAGTCCTAGAATGCGCCCTCATGGCCACCGATGCCGGACTGATACGCACCGACGAAGACATAATATCAATTGCCGGCACCGGGCGGGGGGCTGATACCGCCGTGGTGCTCAAACCGGTCAACTCCACCAGGTTCTTTGACATCAAGGTACAGGAGATCTTATGTAAGCCTCACTTCTAGAATCCGGCAGATGGGTAATGATACTCTACTCTCCTGCTTAGAGAGATAGAAAGGCTGCCCTTTCCAATTGTCAACTATGGCTGCGATTGCAATATCTTGACGCCAGCACCTATAATAACCCTATAAGAGCTAATATGTCCTACCATAAACATAAAGAAGCATCACCAGTTAGTGTAAGTTGTGCGGTCCTGACCGTTTCGGACAGCCGCACCGAAAAGGATGACGAGTCGGGCAGGATACTACGGCAAAAGCTGGAGCAAAACGGGCACCGGGTGATTTCCCACGCCATTCTGAAAAACGATGCAAACACCCTGGAAAACAGGCTGGAAGAACTGCTGGCAATGAAAGAGCTCCAGGTTATCATCACCAGTGGCGGTACCGGGACGGGCAGCCGTGATATTACCGTTGAGACGGTATCACCCATGCTGGAAAAGAGGCTGGACGGTTTTGGTGAGCTCTTCCGTTTCCTGACCTATCAGGAACTGGGCACCGCCAGCATCATGAGCCGGGCGGTGGGCGGTATCAGCCGGGGAAAGGTTATCCTCTGTCTTCCCGGCTCACCGGGAGCGGCCAATCTGGCCATGGACAGGGTAATACTACCCGAAATCAGCCACCTGGTCAGGGAGGCAACTAGATGAAACCTTTTGGGGCGTTGCTCTCCTTCGAGGAGGCGAAAAAGGTTGTTGAGGCCAACATCGGGCCGGTCACCCGGACAGAAGCGGTCACTCTTGACGACGCCACGGGGAGAGTCCTCGCCCAGGACATTAAGGCCGCATTGAGCATACCCCCCTTTAACAGGGCCGCCATGGATGGGTACGCCGTCATCGCCCAAGACACCTTCGGCTCCAGCCAGAGAAACCCCAACGTATTACACCTAATCGGTGAGGTGCATGCCGGTCACACGCCCGAAGAGAACATTGGCCAGGGGCAATGCCTTCAGATTGCCACCGGGGCCATGATGCCCGAAGGTGCCGACTCGGTGGTGATGGTTGAGGATACTGAGGCAGCAGATGGCCAGGTAAAGATATTCAAGGCGGTATATCCCGGAGCCAATGTCGGCAAGATAGGCGAGGACATCGAGGCCGGAAAGGCCATTCTCAAGCGCGGGGCTATCCTTGATGCGGGAAAGATAGGCGTTCTTTCCTCACAGGGGATAAGCAACATCACCGTCTACGCCAAACCGGAGGTAGCCATTCTGCCCAGTGGGGAGGAGGTGGTTGCCCTCGGGCAGAAGCTGGAGCCGGGGCAGGTCTATGACATCAACTCGCACACCATCACCTCGGTGGTAAAAGCCAACGGTGGTAATCCGACCATATTCGGTATTGCCCCCGACGACGCTAATGAGCTGAAAAAGCTAATCAGCCGTGCTCTGGAAAGCGACCTGGTGGTTATCTCGGGCGGTTCCTCGGTAGGCGAGAGGGACCTGTTGACCGGTGTCCTTCAGGACATGGGCCAGGTCCTCTTCCACGGGATACAAGTTAGACCGGGCAAACCGACAATCTTTGCCATGGTACAGGATAAACCGTTGATGGGTATGCCGGGCTACCCCACCTCCTGCCTGATAAACACCTACCTCTTCATCCTGCCGGCACTGCGCAGCATGGCGCAGTTGCCACCGAGAAGAGGGGAAACCATTGAGGCCAGGCTCTCCCGGAGAGTCCCGGGTAGCGTCGGCCGGAAGCAGTTCCTGACCGTCAGCATCGAGGGCGACGAGGCTACTCCCGTGTTCAAGGAATCGGGGGCGATAACCAGTGTCGCCGAGGCCGACGGTTACATCGAGATAGAGCAGAATGTGGACCTGCTGGAGAAGGGCACCCCGGTTACGGTAACGCTGTTCTAGTTTCTTCCCTATTGCTGGGGCGTTGAAGATGGCCGATTTAGATAATGTCAAGATATTAGTCAATCCCCAAATAACCGCCGGGCAACTATTTTCCTTCTACCAGAGGAACAACATCTGTGAAGAAGGATATGGCAAGGAACTGGCAAGTAAACCCTTATACCACAGCAGCCTGATAATCGGCGCCTTCGAGGGGGATAAACTGGTAGGTATTACCCGGGCGATGTTTGATGGACTCAGTGCTGTTGTCATGGAGTTTTGTTTAGATCTGAAGTACCATGGGGTAAACCTGGAATACGAGAACGGTTCCCTTATTGGCAAGGATGATTCCGGACTCGGCAAAAGAATGGGAGAGGTTCTTATCAACGAACTTTCCCATATGGGGGCTGACTTCATATCATGCGACATCTTCGATGAATATGAGTCCAGCTTTTACCGTTCTCTGGGGTTTGAACCAAAGTCAAACCACTCTGCCTATTATATAGATAAAAGACCATACCTCGGTGATGAACGTTATATGACCAGAAGACGCAGTAAATCCACTGAAAATGCTTGTTGAACACCAGACAACAATTTGTGTTGGATTTCAGCAGAACGCGAGTCAACCTGCCTACTATACCGAAAGAAGACCGTATGTAGGGAGAGAGGTTCTATGGCTATAAAGAAAACGGCCTAATACACTAATGCTAACCAGATACGGTTTACTTCGTTATACACAGTGACATCATTAAGTAAGAAGGAGGGGTAACATTGAAAATAAGAAGCATCCTGGTACTGGCAGCGGTGACGGTAATCTCCCTTTCACTGATATCATGCATCGTCACGTCACGGGCAACAGGAGTAGACATTTCATGCCAGCAGTTCAGCGAAAACCCTAACAGCATGAGAAACAATTTCGAGGTAGAGATCGGCGACAAGATTACCGTCAAGCTATGCTCAAATCCGACCACAGGTTTTGAGTGGGAGTACGAGATGACCGGTGATAACGTGTTAATGGAAGAAGACTACGACTTCGAAGAACCTGAAGACGGTGCTGTTGGTGCTGCCGGCACAGAGGTCTGGACCTTCGAAGCTACTGAAACAGGGGAAGCCGAAGTGCGTATGGAATACCGCCGATCCTGGGAAGAAGAAGAACAGGCAGAGTGGACATACTTCTTCACTGTCATCGTTGAATAATCGTTGAGAGCGGCACTCCTACCGTATGGCAGGTTGGTACCCTTTCAGCGGCATGATATGATAGTCATTACCGGTATCAAATATCCGCCGGGAAAGGTAACGGTATCCCGTGGACTGGCATAAGATTTTCGATGAGTGGAAATGGGTTATATTGATTATTGCCCTGGTGATGGTTTTCACCAGCGTTACTATCCTGGCTCTACAGGGACAGGATAGCCCCCGGCTAAGCGAAGAAGAGGTAATCGCCTTTATCCGCTACGAGATAATCAATATGGAACTGGTCAGCCCGGATAGAGACATCACCATTGAAGCCGAGTATGCCGGTGACGGTCAGTGGACCGGCATTGCCGAAGGCAGCTACTTCAACACCGATAAGAACCGATTTTCCGAATGCCGCATCACCTGGAGCTTCTACGAAGAGAGACTGAGCATGGGCATTGTCGACATTGACAGGGAACGGTAAATATACAAGCCATTTCTTCTCCTTAATAACACAGAGAGAGTAATTGATATTTACTCTTCAGAATAGGGCGATTAGATTACAATGACGCTATTTTAGCTATAAAGTGTTAGTAGCTATCTTCTGTCCAAGTATAAACGGTGAGTGTAGTCTTGAAATCCATGCTTTTTCCAGAACGAGTAACCTACCTGATTCCTGGCGGCTACCGATACTTCAATTCTATCTATTTTTAATGATTCAAACCACTCGAAGATTTTAACCAGCAATTGCTCTCCGATTCCCTGTCTCCGATATTCAGATTTCACAGCAATACTGTCAATAGCCCCGTAGAATTCACGCTTCCATATAGGCGTGTATCTGTTTATTAGCGAAATAGAAAATCCAACCATCTGATTTTCATCAATGGCAACCAGAATAAGGACATTCTCTGATTGCATTAATCCTCTCAGGTGCTTTTTCCATTCCAAAGGTGCATCCCCTCTTATCGGAAAGCGAGGGTCTATGTCCTTATGAAAGTCCATAAACTCTTTCCATAGGTCTATAATCTCAGGAACATGAGAATCTGTAGCTAAGATTACATCCATTGAAAGCTCCTTACCTGGTAAATATCTACTTCCTCCGGTAGGTCCCGCTTTTACCGCCCTTCTTGCTCTGAAGGCAGATTTCGGTGATGGTCATTCCTCTATCCACAGCCTTGGCCATATCGTAGATGGTCAGTGCCGCCACGGAAACAGCTGTCAGGGCTTCCATCTCGGCACCCGTTTTACCGGTGCTCTTGACGCTGGCACTGATTCCGATAGAGTCATCCCCATCGAGGTCGAAGTCAACCGAGATGTCATCGATAAGTATCGGGTGGCACAATGGCACCAGGTCCGGCGTTCTTTTGGCTGCCATGATGCCGGCCACACGGGCTACCGACAGGACATCCCCCTTTTCCATACCAGCAGTTTTAATCTGCTCCAGCGTGTCCGGCTTCATCGTTATCCGGCCGGTAACCACTGCTTCACGCCTGGTCTCACCCTTCTGGCCGACATCGACCATCCGTGCCTCGCCTTTTCCGTTCAGATGACTCAGTTCACTCACCTTTTAACAACACCTCCTCTCCTTTTTATCCCAGCACCACCCCTAGCCCCCTATCTGGCACATCGTACGCCCGTTTGGCGTCAGCCCCCTGGCCAGTTTATGCTGTTCCGGCTTCAGGGACACCGCCTTCATAATAAGACCTGTCAGTTCCTCATCACCAGCCCCATTGCGGAGTGGCCCCTTCAAATCAATCTCGCCGTCATCAAGAAGACAGGGCCGTAACTGGCCATCTGAGGTAAGTCGAAGGCGGTTACAGGACTGGCAGAAGTGCTCCGTCACCGGCGTAATGAAACCTATTGTTCCCTTTGTCCCGGGTAAACGGTAATAAACAGCCGGGCCATTACCCGTCTGGTCATAACAGGGCTCCAGCTTCCCCAGAGATTGCAGCTTTTCCCAGATTTCCTGTTTGGGAACCGCTCCCAGGGTTTCAAGCCCCGGCGTGGCGAATGGCATATATTCAATAAAACGGACATGCCACCCTTCATCTTTACTCTTACGGGCGAAATCAAGAACCTCATCATCATTCATGCCCCGGATCACCACCATATTTATCTTGACCGGTTCCAGCCCGGCACGGTGGGCAGCCTCAATACCGGCAAGTACCTCGTCCAGATGGTCACGGCCGCTTATGACCTGAAACCTCTCTTTCTGCAACGTATCCAGGCTTATATTTACCCTGTCCAGACCGGCCTCCTTGAGCCTGAGAGCGTACTGCCCCAGCAGTATTCCGTTGGTGGTCAGAGAGATATCGTCAATACCGTCTATCCGGTAAATCATGGCCACCAGTTTGTCCAGGTCCAGCCTCAACAGCGGCTCACCGCCGGTAAGCCTTATCTTCTTTATACCAGCGAAGGCTGCCACCCTGACTATGCGCTCAATTTCCTCGTACCGTAGAATATCATCATGGGTCAGGTTGGCTATCGAGTACGCCGTGCAATATATACAGCGCAGGTTACAGCGGTCAGTGACCGAGATACGCAGGTAATCAATACACCGGTTGTATGAATCATAAAGCCCCGTCATTTTCGTCTCCGTCTAAAAAGGTATTTTGTGCCCCTTATCTTTTTTTCCGCTTCCTCTCCATATATCGCTAACTTATAAGAGAACGAAGCAGATTGCGTATCACCCACCTTCCCTCTTTATCACATGGACACCGGTCGCCTTGAAGGCGGCATAGACCGTTTTCCCCTTCACCAGCCCCATCTCATCCGCCGACCGGTTGGTAACCAGACACACCAGAGGGAAATCGCAGTCCAGCTCGATACGGGTCAGCGGCCCCAGCGATACCGTCCGGGTCACCTCGCCACGGAAATGGTTTCTGGCACTGCTGGGAACCTCAGATCCGGCCAGCGTCACATCCTCCGGCCGGACACATGCTGAAACCTCTTCCCCGGTATTATAATCTGAAATTGCCTCAATTACAGCACCACCGACATCGATACTGACCACCCTGTTATCGT
>CP070645.1:787223-794691 GCA_020354275.1 Dehalococcoidales bacterium | reverse complement strand
GCCACACGTGAGGACGAATATTTTATCATCAATGGCCAGAAAATATTCGTGGGCGGTCTATATCCACCACCAGACCTGCTGTTATTACTTACCCGCTCGGATTTGGAAGCGGAAAGGCATGAAAACCTGTCGATGTTCCTAGCACCGGCAAACCTGGAGGGTATTACCATCCAGGCTCTTGATCTATTCACTCCAGGCCGTATCAGTGAAGTTTTTGGCCAGAGGGCTGATGGGGCTGCCGGGCAGAAATATACCGTCTTCTTTGATGATGTAAAGGTTCACGAGTCGTATTTGATAGGTAAGGAAGGGGATGGCTGGGCAGCAACCAATGCTACCTTGTCCGCCGAGCAGGGTGGTGGCCGTCCGGCAGGCGGTGCTCGACCAGCTGGAGGAGCTCCCGCGGCTCCGCCACGCCCGCGTAATATCAGAGTAGGCCATAATGTAATGGTTCAGAAGTTTCTGGAACAGTGCAAAACAAACCCCAACATAATCAAGCGGCTCAAGGAAAACCCGCATCTGGTTGAGCGAGTGGTTAATGTTTTTATCGGTGCTGAAATTGAACGGTTAAATAGTATCAGGAACATGGGTGGCCGGGGAGGAATGTACGGTGGCCCCCAGGCTCAGCTATATAATAAGAATTTCGGGACCAGGTTTATTGCCGACATGGCCACTGTCATGGGTCCTTACGCCCTGGTTGATGATGAGGAATGGGGTCTAGAGGACGGTATTTTTGATATGGCTGAGCGCTGCGGAATCTGCCTGGCTCCAGCTGGTACTCCAGAAGCGTTGAAGATAGTGATATCTCGGGCACTCAGTATCGGAAGATAGCTGGTACTAAATTTACAGGCAGAATATAAAAATAAGGTTCTTGAATTTTTTGGAGGTAAGATATGGCTATAAACCTGCGCCTCAGCGAAAGCGAGGAGATGTTGAGAACAACAGCTCAGGATTTTATGCAGCGTGACGCACCAAAGGGAGTAGTACAGGCCCTACAGGTGACCGATACCGGTTGTACTGATGAGCTGTGGAAAAAGATGGCGGATATGGGGTGGCTGGGTGTAATCATTCCTGAAGAGTATGGCGGCACTGGCAATCCGCTGACCAGCGCCGGCGTGTTATTTGAGGTGCTGGGCAGGGGGCCGCTCCCCGGCCCGTATTTCTCATCGGCGATACTGGGTGCCTTAATTGTTATGGAAGCAGGCACTGAAGAGCAGAAAAAAGGCATCCTGCCCGACGTTGTTTCCGGCCAGAAAATTCTCACCATGGCACTGACTGAGCCTGAGTATAGCTGGGAGCCCAGTTCAGTGCAGGTGACAGCTACGGCCAGTGATGGCGATTTTGTCCTTAACGGCACAAAGCTGTTTGTCAGTGATGCTGCAGCGGCCACCGATATCATCGTGGTTGCCCGTACCGGCAAGAAGGCTGACCCGTCAAAGGGGATTGGTCTCTTTGTGGTTGATAGCAAAGCGGCGGGAGTCTCGATACGACGCTTGCCCGGTTTCCTTACCGGCCGGATTTTCGAGGTAAAGCTGGATTCGGTGAAAGTACCTAAATCAGCCATGCTCGGTGGTAATACAGAGGGATGGGAAGCGCTCCAGAATGCTATTGAAAAGGCGATACCTGTCCTCTGCGCCTATAAGGTCGGGGGCAGCCAGGCCCTGATGGATATGGCGCTGGAGCATACCCGGACCAGGGAGCAGTTCGGCCAGGCCGTCGGTCGTTTTCAGAGGGTTCAGGACATGATTATTGAGATGGTCACCCACATTGATGGTGCCCGCTGGGCTACCTATGAAGCCCTCTGGAAGCTGGATACTGGTAGGCCAGCAACGCAAAGCGTGCATCTGGCCAAGGTAGTTGCCAGTGAAGGCTATTTTGAGGTGGTAACGCTGGCCCATCGCGCCTTCAGCGGTATCAGTTACTCCATAGAGCACCCGGTCAGTTTCCATACCAGGGCATCTCGGGCTCTATATACCTTCCTGGGCGACCCACCGTACCACCGTCAGCAGCTGGCCAAGTTCCTGGTACCTTAGATATCAATTTGAAGGAATAGAATCAATAGTTTGTCACCAACGGGGAAGGCCTTTCGGATAACGGAAGGCCTCTCTTTTTGACTAATCGGTTGCACATGATACATAATGATGTGGAACTTGATTAAGGTCACTAATCTATCTAACACAATTAATTCTCGCCCGGTCTTGCGGGGTAGATCCTGCTTGGGTTAATCTTTGGGCTGGTAGTAGTCAAAAAGTATCTTTTTCTGTAAGGAGGCAAGCCATGGACTTTGAGTTTAACGAAGAGCAAAAGATGTTCAGGGAAGCCGTTAAGGACTTCGCCAGTAGAGAAGTAGCCCCGCTGGTGGATGAGGCTGAGGCTAATGAGAGTTGCCCTGCTGAGCTGTTTACCAAGATGGGTAAGCTGGGTTATCTCTGTCCCGGGTATCCCGCTGAGTATGGTGGTGGGGGTCTGGGAGAGTCGGGTACGTGCATAATGGTAGAGGAGCTGGCCCGTGTTTGTTCTGGTATTACCTCTGGTCTGATGGTACAGTCAGGGCTGGCTACCTATCCCATACTCTCGCATGGGAGTGAAGAACAGAAACAAAGGTTTCTTGTCCCTGCTGTTAACGGAGATAAGATTGCTGCCTATGGACTTACTGAGCCCAATGCTGGTTCGGATGCCGCCGCAATCGAGACTTCTGCTAAAAGAGATGGCGATTATTATATTATTAACGGCAGCAAAATATATATCACTAACGGGACGATATGCGATTTTGTCACTCTGGCCGTGTCTACCGACAAAAGCCAGGGCAGCCGTGGAATAAGCACTATCGTTGTCGAAAAGGGCACCACTGGTTTCAGTGCCTCCAAAATCAGCAAGTTAGGGCACCATTCTGCTGATACCGCTGAGCTAGTATTTGAAGACTGCTGGGTACCAGCTACCAATTTGATTGGCGAAGAAGGCAGGGGCTATAAGTATATGCTGGAGTCATTGAATTCAGCCCGGATTTCGCATGCCGCTCGCAGTCTCGGCCTGGCCCAGGCTGCCTATGAAGCTTCTCTGGAATATGCCAAGGAAAGGACGCAGTTTGGCCAGCCGATAGGCCAGTTCCAGACCATCGCCTTTAAACTGGCTAATATGGCAACGGAGATTGAGGCCGCCCGATGGTTGATCTACCGGGTTGCCTGGCTTTATGACCAGGGAGACGAGTGCCGTAAAGAAGCCCCCATGGCCAAGGTTTTCGCCAGCGACCTGGCTATCCGTCTGGCCGAAGAGGCGATGCGCATACATGCCGGAGCCGGTTATATGGCTGAATCACGCGTCCATCGTTATTTCCGTGATGCCATACTGTACCATACCACTGAGGGTACTACCGAGATCCAGAACCTGATTATTTCCAGAGAGCTCGGGCTCTAATTCCCCCGGTCTGAGACGGCAACATCGAATAATTGAGGAGGGAGAGACCTTTTAGCTTGAAACCTTCCCGGGTGTTCTATGGGTGGTGGATCGTAGCGGCATCCTTCCTTACCGGACTATATACCGCCGGCGTTATATTCTACGGGTTTACCACTGTCTTTGAACCCATAGCCGAAGAACTGGGTTGGAGCTATACTCAGATATCTCTGGCTTCTTCGATTCGCGGTCTGGAGGCGGGACTGCTGGCTCCTATAGTCGGGTTTCTGGCCGACCGTTTGGGACCGAGACGGTTGATCTTCAGCGGGGCTATCTTTACCGCTCTGGGACTGTTGCTGCTGGCAAGGACCCAGACACTGGGCATTTTCTACGCCTCCTTCATATTGATTGCCTTGGGCATGAGTTTTGGCACTATGACGGTGCTGATGACGGCCATCGCCAACTGGTTTCACCGCAGTGTAGGGTTGGCCAGCGGAATAGCCGTTTCGGGGTTCGGGTTCGGGGGTGTGCTCATCCCTGTAATTGTCAGGCTGATTGAAACCTATGAATGGCGCGGGGCGATAACCATCCTGGCCGTGGGTGTGTTTGTGATAGTATTACCCCTGTCTCTGGTATTCAGGCATAAACCGGAACAGTATGGCTATCTACCTGACGGCCAGGAAGAAGACCCGGCAGAATCCACGGATAACAACGGTTTAAAATCGACTTCCGGTGCCGACTTCACCACCAGGCAGACACTCAAGAGCCGAGCCTTCTGGCACCTGGGGTTGGCCTTTGTCTGCCATACCATGCTGGTAAGTTCCACCATCACCCATGTCATGCCTTATCTCAGCAGTATTAACATTGTCAGGTCGAAGGCCAGTGTGGTGGCAATGGCCATCCCGTTAACCAGCATCGGCGGGCGTCTCGGTCTTGGCTGGCTGGGAGATAAAGTCAACCGCAAGATGGTATTGGTGGCTGCTCTGGCTGCCATGAGTCTGGGGATTTTCTGTTTCGGGTATACATCAATCGCCGGTGCCTGGTTACTGGTTGTTTTTATTATATTATTCGGTATTGGTTATGGCGGTAGCATTGCCCTGAGGCCGTCCCTGGTGAGGGAGTACTTTGGCCGGAGCAGTTTCGGTACCGTCTTTGGCCTGATAATGGGTATCACCATGATGGGTGGTATTATAGGGCCGCCACTGGCTGGCTGGGTATATGACAACTGGGGTGGCTATCAGGGTATCTGGTACATATTTGCCGGCTTTGCCGGTGTGGCAATGGTGTCTGTCTTGACCGCACCGCAGAAGAGTACTGGGGAAGGTGCTGTTGACATAATGTGAACCATGATATATTGCATCCCATATCATTGGAGTCGCATTTCTAAAAAAGGCAACCTTTTTAGTAATGCCTGTTGCGATTTGTGGGTTTTTCCTGGTTGCCCTTTGTTTGAGAGCCTTGACACTCGGTGGTTGGAGAATTTAATATTGCTGCAAAATATGTATCCTGGGTATAGCTTAACTGGTGGAATATGTCAAAAAAGGTTGCCATTGTCACCGATAGTATTACCTGTCTAAGCAAGCAGGTGGTAAGTCAGAACGGGATTACGATTGTACCGGCCACTTTCTCTTCCGGTGGACAGTTATACCGTGACTGGGTAGATGTAACCCCCACTGAAGCCTACGAGTTGTTCCTGGCCGACCCGGAAAGCTTTGCCACTTCGGCGGCGGCACCAATGGACTATGTGGAAGCCTACCGCGAACTGGCCAGGCAGGGCAGAGATATCCTATGCATAACCATTTCCTCCAAACTCAGCACGATGTATAATGTAGCCCGGATTGCCAAGGAACAGGTCATGGCTGAATTCCCATCGATAGAAATATCCGTATTTGATTCGTTGACCACCACCGCCGCCGAGGGTTTTATAGCCCTGGCTGCTGCTGGTGCCGCTGCCCGGGAGGATAGTCTGGATGAAGTAATCAGGGCGGCGGAGGATATAAGGAGTAAAGTCGGTTTCTTCGTTCTCCTGGAGACAATACGCCACGTCTACCGTTCAGGCCGCATACCCAAGATAGCGTCACAGCTAGGCTCCATTACCAATATCAAACCGATACTGACAATGTCCTCCGGATCGATGCGTTTTGCCGGGGCAGTTCGCAGCAAGGAACGTGGGCTAGAACGGCTGCTGGCCAAGTTACGGGCCCGGGTTGGTAAAAATCCGGTTCACATAGCGGTGATGCATGCCTATGCCCCGGATGAGGCAGAGGTACTGATGGAACGGATATCATCTGAGTTTAATTGCGCTGAGATCTGGCTGACCGAATTCAGCCCAGTAATGGGATACGTCTGCGGCACCGGAACAGTGGGTTTTGCCTTCTACCAAGATTGAAATCAGATGGTGGTGGTACGGAATTAAATATGATTGTTAATGAGGTAATAACAGGCACTATTGCCATAGTACTGGCTTACCTGATTGGTTCTTTCCCATCAGCTTATGTTGTTACCCGGCTGATGAGTGGCAAGGATATCCGTCAATTGGGCAGCGGTAATGTCGGGGCTCATAATACCTACCGGGAGGTCGGGATGGCAGCCGCTGTTCTGGTGGCAGTTCTTGATGTGGGCAAAGGAGCTGCAGCGGTTGTGTTAGCCCACCGGTTAGTGGATATACCGTTATACCAGTTAAATACTATAGTGTTGTTGGCCGGAGTGGCTGTAGTTGCCGGTCATATGTGGTCAATCTACATAAGGTTTACTGGCGGTAATGGACTGGGCGCCTCAGTAGGGGTTTTAATTATGGTCCTGCCCTGGGAGTTTCTGATCTTTATCCCGGTGTTTGCTATATTGGTTTTAATTACCCGTAATGTTGTCCTCTCCACAAACATTGGCCTTTTATCGGTGCCGGTATCCGCCTGGTTTCTGGAAAAGGAATGGCTGTATGTAGTCTTCTGTATTGCCTTGATAATATTACTGGTACTCAACTTTATTCCCACTGCAATGAATGCCATGGTTAAGGCTGGAAGCCGTCGGAATATGGCTGATGAACTCCTGCGCCGCAAGAAAAACCAGTGACAGGTGATGTCGGCCAATTAAAAATTAACCTTCTTATTTGACATAACTGTTGTCTGATGGGTTCAGTCCTGTCGGTTGAGGTGTGACCTGTTTTTCCTTAACAGGCATTGATGGTCTATTCACCGCTTAATTAGGGGGAAGGCTGGCTCAGACAACTCTTTTCAGTGCTGATAAGGTAGACTCGGCCAGCTGGTGCAGTCCTCCAGGTACCTGGTTATCATTCTTGACCCGGGTAAGGAGGTCCTTGAGCCTTTTCCTTCTCTCCTTCCGGTCTTTCTCCACCAGGGGTCCACCACCGGTCTGCTCTCTATATATCCTGGTCAGCAGTGCGGTTATTTCATCGCGGGAGTAGCCCAGTCTGGCCCACAAATTCAGTTCATCGATAAAACTGGTATAAGCCTGCTCCATTCTGCTTTCCACCCTGGGGGCCAGTTCTTTTGAACGCAGTACCGATATGTCTGCACTTAGAGGGTAACCGAATTCAAGCAGGAGGTCACGGCTGGCCATTAGGCTATTAGGGATCATCCGGCTACCCAGAAACTCATTGCCGTGCCCGGGTTTTACCCGTATCAGCGTAAAACCCTTCTTCAGCGCTTCCTTGGCCTCTGCATCCTGTTCACGCGGATCACGGCGGACCATATTCCGGCCGCTCATCAGGCTCCTGATCTGCATCATACCGTATCTGAAGTTACGGGAAAAGCTACTCATACTCCGGTCAAAAATTGGGCCTCTCATCAGCCAGAGGTCTCCAGAGAAAAGAATGTCATCGGTAGGGCGGAAGTCACCGGCTCTTTCTTCGTAGGTGTGCGGCCAGCTTACGTTAGAGTAAAGGACAACTATCTGGTCGGGGCTATGTGTCGGTACACTTTCCGGACTGGCCAGGATGTATAATTTATCGCTATTACCTATCGGGATTGGTTCTACCAGACTCGGGAAATCAACATTGTTGATACTAACCGGTTTGTTTTTATTCGATTCAGTTAGATACCCGATATCATAATCTTTAAGCCGG
>CP070645.1:782268-787123 GCA_020354275.1 Dehalococcoidales bacterium | reverse complement strand
GTGAATCTCGTCGATAAAGAGTATGACCTCGCCCTGTGATTGCCGGACCTCGTCCATCACCGCCTTGAGCCGTTCCTCGAACTCGCCGCGGAACTTGCTTCCGGCCACCAGGGCTCCCATGTCCAGGGCGATGACCCGCCGGCCTTTGAGGGAATCGGAAACGTCGTCGGTGGCAATCTTCTGAGCGAGCCCCTCGGCGATAGCGGTCTTGCCCACTCCGGCATCACCGACGATAACCGGGTTGTTCTTGGTACGCCGGGTGAGTATCTGCATCGTCCGTTTGATTTCTTCTTCACGGCCGATGACCGGGTCCAGCTTCCCCTGGCGTGCCAGCTCGGTAAGGTCGCGCCCGTATTTCTCCAGGGAGCGATACTTGCTCTCGGCCCGGGCATCGGTGACCCGGTGTCCGCCGCGGAGCTTCTTGAGGGCGTCATATACCTTCTCCTGGTCAACGCCCAACCGTTTGAGGATGGCGGCTGCCTCGCCCTTCTCCTCCCCGACGATAGCGATGAGCAGGTGTTCGGTGCCGATAAACTCATCCTTGAGACGGTCTGCCTCGGCTTCGGCCCTCTGGAATAGCTGGGCGATGCGGGGGGTGGCATAGATTTGCCCTGTCTGATAGGCAACTTTGGGTATTTTCTGCAGAGCAGTTTCTGCCTGCTGTTTTACCGTCGCTGGATTAACCCCAAGTTCTCGTAGTATCTCGCTGACCAGCCCCTTCTCTTGTGTGAGCAGGGCATAAAGTATGTGCTCTACATCCCACTGGTTATGGCTAGACTGCATTACCATCTGCTGAGACATGGCAATGGCTTCTTGTGCTTGTTCTGTCAATCTCTCCTGTCTCATGATATCCCCACCTCCATACTGCTATTATTACCAAAGTTAATCCTGAGGAAATCTTCAACCTGGCGCTGAACCTCGGGATACTCCCAGTTGTAATCGTGTCCCGGTACGTTGATGCACCGGGCAAATGTCGTCGGTCTGCCCTCCAAGCGGTATTTTACCCATCGGAAGGGGGCGCTGAAGTATGTTTTGATGATGGTTATAATGTCCCATTCCATCAGGGCGTCCGGCATCAGGCCGTTGCCTTTTACGGCTAGTGTCCTCTCTGTAGCTACTTGCCGGGACTCATACAGGAAGGGCATACCCAGTTCGATGCTGTAAACCCGGTCCAGTGCGACCTCGTTCTGTAAAACAGCATTGCTGAAAGCAGCCCCCTGGCTTACGCCAACCATTACCACGTTGATATTATTAAATTGTCGTGTGATAAACTGCAGCTCGGATGCCAGGACTGGTGATTTGGTAGCAAAGAAACGGAGCTGCTCTCTGATATCTCTCATTATTTCACGCCAGCCATCACCGGTACGGAAATACTGTAGCAGGTAACAGCTGTAGCCCAGTTTCTTGATAGTATCATTTACCCCTTCCACAATGCTCCTCTCCCACTGTAGGCAGTTTTTCAACCGGGTGGTGCCCCATCCCCCGGGATTGTGGATTAGCAGAAAATCCTTACCCTGGGCGTTATAGCAAATGTCAACGAGTCTATCGGCAAAGCGGGCCTGTTTATCGAGGTCGTATTTAAAAAGGTGCTGGCCCAGGTTGCTGGCTTCTTCCCGCCAGGTAGTTTTGGGCTCCTTTTTTGCCGACTGCCCGGTACTTTTCGGTCGTGATGGCTTCTCTTTTTTGGCTGGACTCAACTGAGGTATTCCTCCTTGTGCCTGCCGGCTTGCTTTCCTCTTTGCTCGAAATATATTGTGCCATCTTTTTGCCAGACCCAGAGGTGATGGCCGGGTATAATCCAGGCGGCGATGGATTGCCGCGAGGGATAGGCCACGAAGACGGCTTCAGCAATCCGGTGCAGTTCTGCCGTTGCCTGCTTTGCCTCCTCTGTGCCGGGTAGATGCTCCAGCAGGTGGCTGGCAAAGACGGCTCCGAAGCTTTTATCGGAAAACGGTATATGGGTTACGCTGGCGACTACCCCCGATGGGTGGCCATTTATTGCCCGCCGGTTGATATCGAGACAGACATCACCGCTGCCGTGGGCCGGTTTCCTGATTAGCTGGCGGGTCCACTTGGTGCCCCATGCCCCGCCGGCTACCAGGAGTGGCTTACCGCGTTCGCGGGCGAAAGCCAGGGCTTTTTTGTATTGTTTGTTCTTGTCCCTGATTTCGCCCAGCCACACGGCCAGCTGCCAGCCACCTATGCTGAGCGATATTCCCAGTACCAGAAATAAGATGACGTAACCCATATTATTATCTCCTTCATACTCCCAGGAACTGGAACAGAGAACTCAATCCGAAGTAACCGCAGAAAGCGATAAACAGGCTCTTAACCGAGTTACCGAGTAACGAGAAGAAGAACCATTTCAACGGCGGGTAGCGTAGTGCTCCGATAGCAATGGTCATCGGCAGGTGGATAGGGTTGAGTATGGCTGACATGATAAAGACGGCCCAGGCCCCGTGTTTCTGCGCCCAGGCAATAGCCCTGTTGAAATAACGGTTATTGAACCTGGTGCTGACTTTCTGAGAGATGCCGGTGCTGTGGTAACCGATCATGAAGGTGGGTATATGGCCCAGGGTGGCACCCAGGGCCGAGAGTAATCCCACCCATACCGGAGCCAGTATTCCCCAGTGCTCGGCCAGGATGCCGGGCAGTGTGAATACCAGCAGCCAGTAGGGTACTGGTATGGCTGTAATACTGACGGTACTGCCGGCAATAAAAGAAACGATGAGGACGCCCAGCAGGCTGTAGCCGGCCATATTGGCTATGTTCATTATGTCATCTTTGTAGATAATACCTGCCGCACATAGCCCTACAGTGGTCAGTAGTGCCAGAACCCCGAGAACGATTTCTTTCTTGGGCAGGCGCCTTCTGGGTTTTTGCTCTGTTACTGTGTCGTCCATCTCATTTCACAAATTTAAGCAGTTTGCCGTCGGTAGCGGTCAGCGAAAACAGGCCATCCGTATAGTCCATGACCCTTTCTCCCATACCGTCATGTATCGCCAGTACTCCGTCTCCCTTTAGAACGCGACAAATTTCTTCCAGTACCATACGTCTGTCTTTGATTTCATGCAGGACATCGCACATCCAGACAACATCTATGGACTCATCGGGCAGCCCTGTCTGGCTGCTGGAAAGGATTGTCTCGATGTTGGTTAAACCCTCCTTTTGTGCCTTTTCCTGGACAATCTCCAGCTGACGGGGGAAATAGTCCAGGGCGTATACTTTCCCGCCGTTAGTCACTATCCTGGCTGCTGGAATGGTGAAGGACCCGGTGCCACAGCCGTAATCGAGGAAAAACTGCCCCTCTTTTACCAGCTCCAGCTTTTCCCACTGCTGTAAAATGCTTTTACCACTCAGGCGCCGCCATAACGGCCACCAGTATACCCAGATTGAGTAGTGTATCTTATACAGGGGATTGAGCTTTTCTTCCAGAAAACGTTCTATATCAAACAAGTCTCCCCTCGCTTCACCCGGGCATGGTAATACGGGAACAAATACTGGATCAGGTCTTCTTCTTCTTTAATCTCTTTACTTCTGATTCCAGCTGCTCTATCTGGCGTTGTGACTCGGTCAAACGCTCAGCCATGCGCAGTATAACCTCCGCCCCGGCCAGGTTGATACCCAGATCGTCCATCAGTCCTTTAACCTGTCTCAGGCGGTTGATATCCCGGTCGGAATAGAGGCGGATATTACCCTGCGAACGGTACGGTTCTATTATGCCAATCTTCTCATAGTAGCGCAAGGTATGAGTCTGCACGCGGAGCATCCTGGCCGCGATGCTGATTACGTAACGCGGTTCTTCCTCTGGTTCCATAAATCACCTCTTGGTTTAACTGTCTGGCCGCAGCTTGCTCAGCTGCTGGAATAGCTTCTTTTCTTCATCGGAAAGGTTGCCGGGTAAGACCACCTTTACCTTGGCCAGCAGGTCGCCACAGGCAGAGCTGCCGAGATGGGGCATCCCCTGGCCGGTAAGACGGAAGGTACGCCCGTTCTGCGTCCCCTCCGGAATTTTAAGCTCAACCTTACCCTTGGGTGTTGGTGCCTGCACGTTTCCGCCAAGAATGGCTACTGTTAATGGAACGGGCACTTCCACATAAAGGTCATCACCATTCCGTTCCAGTTCCCGGTGCTGCTTGAGCGATATTTTCAGGTAGAGGTCGCCGCTTTTCCCCCCGCTGTAGCTTGGCTCTCCCTTACCGGCGACGCGAACCCGGGAGCCGTTATCGACACCGGCGGGAATTTTCACCTCCAGCCTTTTGGAACGAGTCTCCATTCCTGAACCCCGGCATGTGCCACACAGGGCATTCTGTATCCGGCCCGTGCCCTGGCACACCGAACAGGGTTCTTCAACGGCAAGGTTTAAAAGACGGGAGGTCCCGTGATAGGCTTCCTCCAGGGTTACTTCTACCGGGTGTTCAAGGTCACGGCCGCGCCTGGGCCGGGTCCGGCGCTGGCCAGTGGCGCTGCGGAAACCCTGGAACAGGTCACCGAACAGGCCGTCCAGGTCACCCTCTTCAAAGCGGAACCCTTGGGTGTCGCCAGCCTGCCGGAAATCCCAGAAACGGGTTCCCTGTCCTCCAGATTGAGCGAACTGGTCAGCATACTGCCACTGGTCACCGAACTGGTCATACTTCTGCCGTTTATCTTTATCGGACAGGACCTCGTAGGCTTCGTTAATTTCTTTGAACCTGGCCTCGGCCGATTTGTCACCGGGATTAACATCAGGGTGATGCTGACGGGCCAGCTTGCGGTAAGCCTTCTTGATATCGGCTTCCGAAGCATCCCGTTTCACGCCTAAAATGGCATAATAGTCCTTACCGGCCATCGTTCATCCTCCTGCCTGATAAAAAAT
>CP070645.1:776836-782168 GCA_020354275.1 Dehalococcoidales bacterium | reverse complement strand
TTTTTTATCCACCATGGGGTATTCCGCTACCACCCCTTCCGCATCATCCCCTGCAGTCAACCGCTCTTTCTGCAAACGGGTGACATAAAGGGCATCAACGCCTGCTTTCAGCTCAACCTCCATGCTGACATCAGGCATCATTGCTAACTGATGCGGGCTGCTGGGTGTCACATATATTGCATTCAGCGGAAATGAACCGGGTTGCTTGGCCTGGTCGATAGTATCGTACCTCTGTAACTCACCACCATACTCGCTGGTCAGCTTTCGGACAACATACTCCGGGAGTTCCAGGCCTGGTACAGGCCGGAAGAGGATAGCAGCACCGAACCTGGCTAAGGCATAGGTCAACGAGTGTATTGTCCGTCCGTGTTTCAGGTCTCCCCATAGAGAGATCCTCAGTCCCCTGATGGTCTGCTTCTCCTTCTTGATGGTATAAAGGTCACACAGGGTCTGTGTGGGGTGCTCGTGGCTCCCGTCACCGGCATTTATCACCGGAACACCGGCGTAGTCAGCAACTACCTTGGCCGCCCCCTCCCAGGGATGGCGTATAACAATGATATCGGCATAACTGCCCACCACCCTGGCCATGTCGGCAATGCTTTCTCCCTTGGAGAGTGAGGTCGATCCAACATCAGCAGCGGTAATGACATTACCACCAAGCCGGTGCATTGCCGTCTCGAACGAAAGCCGCGTCCTGGTGCTGGGTTCAAAAAACAGACTGGCCATGATCTTCCCCCTGCTAAGACCGGACTGCTTATCAATAGCTTCCGACATCACATCAGCCAGGTTAAACACTGACTCAATATCGTCATTAGACAGGTCATCTATGGTGACCAGACTCCTCTTGCCCTGACTCATATTAGCTCACCATCTAATAATCTCGCTCTGTGGGAGGATCTGTTATTGTTATTCTTACTGATGAAAACGCCATCATTACCGTCTATCTCAACCAGATTCACCTGTATATTTTCATCTTTAGCACTGGGTATGTTCTTGCCGACATAGTCCGCCCGGATTGGTAGTTCACGGTGACCGCGGTCAACCAGCACCGCCAGCTGAATTGACCGGGGTCTACCCAGGTCAATAAGAGCATCCATGGCTGCCCGAATGCTCCGCCCGGTATATAAAACATCGTCTACCAGTACCACGTTCCGGTCGTCCACACTTACCGGGATATTAGTAAGCTGCCTGAAGTATACCGGGTCTGGTAAATAGCGGTCATCTCGGTAATGACTTATGTCCAACGTACCGACCGGTACGGTTGAACCTTCGGAGCTTTCAATATTGGCCACTAACCGGTTCGCCAGAGGTACACCACGGGTAAGCATACCAACCAGTACCAGGCAATCAACCGTCTTATTCTTCTCGATAATTTCATGAGCAATACGGGCCAGGCTCCGGTGGATATCCTCTGACGTCATTATGATTTTTTCGTCCATATAAATAACCTCTTGCCTTTGCCAGCAAGAGGTTCTGCTACTCTGTTTCTTCATATTCCCCCTTGCTAGCCTCGCTGGACTAATTTAAAGGTCAGGAATTTTTCTATTGTTAATTTTATTACCAAAATTATACCACCTATACCGGATTATCACAACACCTTATATCTATTTTTTTTATATTATTTTTTCCCATTTATAACCTCCAAAATAATGCTATTTACTACCGCTACCAACCTTTATTTAGATTGACAAAAGGTAATCAAAGATATAGAATTCCAAGTGCTTTCAAGGAGGTGCAAAAATGCTACCAGAAGAGATTACCAAATTCATTGGGCAAGCTACTGGCGTCACTACCTATAAAGTCGAGCAGGGAGCCATCGCCAGATATGCTGATGCTGTGGGTGATCCCAATCCAATCTACTGGGATGAAGAATATGCTAAGAAATCCAAATACGGTTCTATCATAGCCCCACCGGGATTTTTTGGCTGGCCGGTAAGGCAGCCAAGGAGCGCCGAGGAACCCGAAGTCATCATGGGAACCAGAAGAGGGCCGAACTTCGCCGAGATTGGACTACCACGTGTCCTGGACGGTGGTATGGAGTACGATTTTATCAAGCCGGTAAAGGCAGGGGATACCCTGACAGCAACATCACAGATTAAGGATATCAGGGAGCGGACAGGCAGTACCGGGAGGATGGCTTTCCTGATTAGAGAAACGACCTTCACCAATCAGGATGGCGAGGTGGTAGCCCGGACCCGTTCAACATCAATCCATCGGTAACAGACGGTATTTTTTATATATTTTGGGAGGAAACAAATGGCTGAGCAAGTATACTGGGAAGATGTCGAAGAAGGGATGGAAATACCCCCTTTGCCAAAAATAGCTACTACAACAATGCTGGTCAGATGGGCCGGAGCTTCTGGAGATTTCAATCCCCTGCACTACGATGAGGTTTTTGCTGCCGGACAGGGTGTTGGCAAACCGATTATCCACGGAGCCTTGAAACGGCAGTGGCTCGTTCATCTGATGACCGACTGGGTAGGTGAGCAGGGATCCCTGAAAAAACTGTCCTGCCAGTACCGGGCTATGGACTATCCCAGAGCAATGAAAGCACAGGGGCAACCTATGGACGGGGAAACCTGGCAGTGTAAGGGTAAAATCATTAAAAAGTACACCGAGGATGGTGAGCACCTGGTAGACCTTACCATCGGCGTAGAAAACGGGAAAGGTGAAGTGACCACCCCCGGTACAGCCACCGCCGCCCTGCCATCCAGGGGTTGATTTTACCGGACATCGATTAACGAATAATCAGGCTAGCACCTGACCACCTGACTGTGTGCAGAATGGAAACTGCTTAAACATGCCAGAATTACCGGGTAAGTTATCGATAGATAATACCCGATAATGGAATGAATCATTAAAAAATTAACAGGAGGACTAAAGATGGGTGATAGACTAAAGGGCAAGGTGGCAGTGGTCACCGGTGCTGGTGGAGGTATCGGCCGTGGTGAAGCCATGCTGCTGGCCGCAGAGGGGGCGCAGGTGGTGGTCAACGATCTGGGTACGGCACGTGATGGCACCGGGTCAACATCATCACCGGCTGACGGTGTCGTCGCCGAAATCAAAGCCGCCGGTGGTGAGGCTGTCGCCAATTACGACAACGTGGCCACAGAAGAGGGTGGCAACAACATTATTCAGACGGCTATCGACAATTTCGGCAAGATTGACATCCTGGTCAATAACGCCGGCATCCTGAGAGACCGTATGGTCTTTAATATGTCTGCGGAAGAATGGGACGCCGTTATCAAGGTTCACTTATACGGTACATTTAACTGCACAAAACCGGCCGCAGTTTTAATGAGGCAGCAAAGAAGCGGTCGAATAATCAATACCTCCTCAACATCGGGGCTAATTGGTAACGCCGGTCAGGCAAACTACGGTGCGGCTAAAGCCGGTATTGCTGGCTTTACATGGGTCTGCGCGCGCGATCTTGGCAGATACGGTATAACAGTAAACTGCATTGTCCCCGCCGCTACCACCAGAATGACGGCATCGCCCGAAATGGACGCCGCCCGTCAGGCCAGAGCGGCACGTGCCGGTGCCGAAGCACCAGCTGCCCGCGCCGGGGGAGGATCGGACCCGGATGATGTCGCTCCGATGGTCGTCTATCTGGCCAGCGATGCCGCCGCCAATATTAACGGCTACTGCTTCGGTGCCAGCGGAAGTCAGTATTCGGTATACGCCAACCCGGCACCCGCCAAAAGTATACACAAGGTCGGCCGCTGGACCCTCGACGAACTGGACCAGATAGTACCACGCTCGCTAGCCGCGGGGTTGGTCAACCCGGCACCACCACAACCACCCAAGGAATAAATATACCGGTTTACTGGTAAAACCAAGCCCCCAGTATAATATGACGGTTTATCAGACTATACTGGGGGTTTACATTTTTTTAAAGCAGCTTGGTGCTGCGTTAGGCTTCCGGTGGCCGGTCAATGTTAGATTGGAAGCGACGTAACCGCCACTCTTTAAGGCACTGGATTGCCTCCTCATTACTCAGGTCGTGCCAGTAGTGGTAGAAATCGGCAATGTAGAACTTGGTTGCCGAACCGATAGCCAGTGTGACCACCTCATCAGCAACCTCGCGCACTTTTCTCAGGGCCGCTTCTGATGTTGCCGGTATGGCAACTACTATCTTCTCCGGACGACGCCGCCTCACCGACTCCACAGCCACCATCATGGTATACCCCGATGCCAGACCATCATCTATTATTATGGCAATCTTGCCGTTTACCACCGCCACCGACCTGTTCTCCCGGTAGAGCAGGCTCCTCTGCTGTATCTCGGACTTTACTTTATTAACCTGATAGTTGACCTGGTACGGGCTCAAACCAATCCTGGCCACCACTTCATCATTAAGGATTACCGTACCGTCATCACCAACAGCGCCAAAGCCGGCTTCAGGAGTTAACGGTAAGGGTAACTTACGGGAAATAACCAGGTCGAGCTCGGCTTCCAGTAGCAGAGCTACCTCAAGAGCTACCGGAAGGCCACCGTTGGGAATGGCCAGGACGACCACCGGTTTACCCTTATAATTGACCAGTTTCGCCGCCAGTTTCCTTCCGGCATCATACCGGTTGGAAAATATAGCCTGCTCTCTATCAGAACGCATATACTACCCCTTCAGTCAATAGCGAGTTTATTATTTCATTAAACTAAATTTAACGACATCTACCAGGCCGAGGTCGGTCAGTCTCAGTTCAGGGATCACCGGCAGAGCCATAAATGATAGTGTGGAAAATGGAGAAGACAACCCTGTTCCCAGGCCGGCTGCTACCTGCTCCAGTTCCTTCAATTTACCCACAACCTCCTCTAGAGGCTGGTCGGAGAGCATCCCGGCAATAGGCAAGGCCAGACTGGCCAGTATCCTGCCACCAGCCGCTGCCACCAGCCCACCACCCAGCCGTTCGATTTCCTTAACAGCGGTAAAAATATCTTCATCATCGACCCCAACGGCGACAATATTATGCGAATCATGGGCGATAGATGAAGCCAGAGCCCCTCTCTTCAAGCCGAATCCGGTAACCAGTCCCAGGCCGATATTCCCGCTGGCCTTATGCCTTTCTACCAAAACCAGCTTCAGAATATCCCGTTCTATATCAGGTACCACCAGCCCGTCTATAATCCTGACCTTCTCCAGCCTTGTACGGGTGATTATCTGACCGGGGACAACCTCGATAACCGGCTCAGTTTCTCCAGAAGCCACCAGCCTTAATGACTCTATACCAAAAGGCTTGATATTTACCGTACTGGTCAATCCCCCGCTGCCCTTTCTATACGCCAGGAACAGGGGTTTTCCTTCCCTGGCTACCAGACGCCCCTGGTAAAACAC
>CP070645.1:773343-776736 GCA_020354275.1 Dehalococcoidales bacterium | reverse complement strand
GGTATTGCCCGGTTGCGGGCCGGTTGAAACGGCCGAGGGCTACATGGCCATAATCCCGAAGGTATTGCACAGCGGCAGTACTGAATCACTTTCTTTGAGCCTTTTCAGTGAGGGCAAACTGGTCAGTGACCGGGTGGAGGTTACCCTGTTGAAAGAGGGTGAAGATGTGGTAAAGGTCAGAGAAAGTGTCAGCGGTAAGAGTACCATAGAGATTGATATCCCTGATATTGAAGAAGGCAGGTATGAGATACGGGTAAAGGGTACCGGTTTCGAGGACACGGCTCCGGTGAGAGTGGAAAAAAGTTTCCTGGTATTCCTCCAGACCGATAAACCGATATATAAGCCCGGGCAGACCATCTATATCAGGGCGTTTACCCTGAATGCCGAACTCAAGCCGGTCAGTGAGCCGGTAACTATTGAAGCCCTGGATGCCAAGGGGATCAAGATATTCCGTAGCGAAGTGCAGACGGACGAGTACGGTATGGCCAATCTGGAACTGCCGGTTTCCACTGAACCAAACGAGGGGGTGTGGAAGCTTGTGGCCGTAACCGAGAAGGCGAAGACCCAACTGGATGTCAGGGTGGAGAAATATGTTTTACCCAAATATGAAGTAAAGGTGGAGCTTCCCAAGGAGTGGTTCCTGGTTGATGAGCCCATCCAGGGTAAAGTCCTCTCCGAATACAGCTTTGGTAAGGCGGTAAAGGGTGAGCTTGAAATTGTAGCTTCCCGCTACGTTGGAGAATGGCAGGCATACGCCACTTACTCAGCAACTATCGATGGCGAGGCTGATTTTGACCTGCCGGCGGTAGGTTATGTGGCCGGCGTTCCGGCTGCCGGTGGCCTGGGTAACGTAATGCTGGAGATTACCGTAAAAGAGAAAGCCACCGGATACGAGGAGACAACCAGCCGGCTCCTGAGTATTGCTAGTGCTCCGCTGAATGTACAGATTATCCCGGAGAGCTCTGTTTTCAAGCCCGGTCTGCCCTTCAGCTTCCTGATTGTCAGTGAGACACCGGACAATGAACCTCTGGATACAAATGTGAAAGTAACGGTTACCTATCTTAGTAACGAGTATGATGAGCTGAGAAAAGATGAGAGGCAAGTGGCGACATCAAAAGGGAAAGCGGTGGTCAATATAACACCCCACCAGAAGAGTGCCGCCATGATAATAGAGACTTCTGCCGAGGGGACCGAGGGTTATAAAGTATTGGAAGCCTCGTATTCCCCTTCGGGTAATTTCATCCATATTGAGCAGATAAGCGAGGGTATCCCCGAGGTGGGGCAGGGAATTGTCTTCAGGGTATACTCCACCAGACAGGCGGCCAATTTCTATTACGAGGTAATATCCCGGGGCAATGTTATCTTTACCGATTTCACCAAGAGCCGCGAGATTTCCTTTAACACTACCCCGTTAATGGCGCCATCCGCCAGGCTCCTGGTCTATCAGATCCTGCCCAACAGCGAGGTAGCGGCCGATTACATACCCTTCAAGGTTGAAGCGGAATACCCCCATGAGGTAGATGTGGAGTTCAGTGCTGAGGAAGCCGTGCCCGGGGAGGAACTCACCATAGAGATCAATGCCGAAGGGGAGTCTAAGGTCGGCATTGCCGCCGTTGACAGGTCGGTATTCATCCTGGCCGAGAACCGCCTGAACCTGCAACAGGTCTTTGACGAGTTGGAAAGGCTCTATATGGCGCCACAGGCCGAGCTTCACGAGGTCTCGATTTATCCATCCATAGTGACCAGGGGTGCCAAGGACATATTTGATGATGCCGGCGTCGTGGTACTGAGCAACAACGAGATACCGGAGGGTGAAGAGTATCGGGTTCAGGACCAGCCTAATTTCTGGGAACGGATATGGAAGTTCGTGGGCGGTGCTGTAGATGTGGTTGAGGAGGAAGCTGCCATGGATGACGATCAGCCCGTACCCAGTGCCGATGGCACGGCAGGGCTGGCTGAGGTAGAGAGGATAAGGCAGTACTTCCCCGAGACCTGGCTCTGGACAGAGATAATTACGGGGTCCGACGGCCAGGCCTCTCTCCAGGTGCAGGTTCCGGATACTATTACCACCTGGATGATGCGAGCCGTTGCCATATCGAAAGAGAAAGGCCTGGGGATGTCCGAGGACGAACTGGTGGCATTTCAGCCGTTTTTCGTCAAGATTGACCTGCCTTATTCGGCAATAAGGGGAGAGGAGTTTCCGGTCAAGCTGGCAATCTACAACTACCTGGAGCAGCCCCAGAATGTCACGCTTCAGATTGAAAGAGCGGACTGGTTTGACCTTTTAGATAATTCTCAGAAGACGGTTAGTGTCGGCGCCAATGATATCGGTGGAGCCGAATTCAAGATAAGGCCGACCAAGCTTGGAATTAATAATCTCAAGGTGACGGCCCGTAGTCCTGAGGTGGCTGATGCGATGATAAAGACTCTTATCGTTCAGCCGGAAGGCGTGGGCAGGGAGATTGTCGAGAACCTTGTCCTTTCCGGTGGCAGCACCGAAGTTCTCAATACATCAGTACCACCTTTCATCGTTGAGGACTCAGGCCGTGTTTACCTGGCTCTGACCTCCAGTTACCTCTCACAGACCATTGACGGTCTGGATGCGCTGATCCAGATGCCTTTCGGTTGCGGGGAGCAGAACATGATACTGCTGGCCCCCGATATTTACATAACAAAGTACCTTGAGGAGAGCGGGCAGCTCAAACCGGAGATTATGGCCAAGGCAGAGAAGCTGATGATTACCGGCTATCAGCGGGAGCTTACTTACCAGCGTAACGATGGCAGCTTCTCCGCCTTCGGGCAGGGTGATGACCAGGGAAGCCTGTGGCTTACTGCCTTTGTCCTCAAGAGCTTTGCCCAGGCTACTGATTTGATCTATATTGACGAGAGTGTTCTGGACCAGGCAACAGAGTGGATTACAGAACACCAGAATAGTGATGGCTCGTTTGACGCTATCGGCTTCGTCCATCATCAGGAGATGGTGGGTGGCCTGTCCGGGAAGACCGCCCTGACCGCATACACCGCCATAGCCCTTCTTGAGGCCGGGGAGAAAGCCAGCTCAGGCCAGGCTGTTGATTACCTTGAGGGGATGCTTAGCCAGATAGACGACCCCTATACCATGGCCCTGACCGCTTATGCCCTGGAGTTAGCTCAGAGCGATAAGGTTGGTAATGCTTATCAGTTGTTAATGGGCATGGCTGAGGAAGATGAGCACGGTCTGCACTGGGGCGGTGATGACGGTGCCCTTCCCGAAGAGACAATGGACTACCGCTACAACCAGAGCGCTAATATCGAGGCCACCGGTTATGCCACCCTGGCACTGATAGAGCACGGTGATGTATTCAATGCCTCCAGGGCGGCCAAGTGGCTGGTGTCAAGGCGAAATGCCTACGG
>CP070645.1:763356-773243 GCA_020354275.1 Dehalococcoidales bacterium | reverse complement strand
GGCGTGTTGTCGCCTACTTTAATCACCAGAACCTCGTCATTTTCCAAGGTAAGAGTCACTTCCATCAGCGGTTCCATCAGGCCGAATTCGATCAGTTTCTCCTCTGAGGTGTTCACGGAAATCAACCTGTTGGTGCTGGGACCGCTTAGTAGTAGCGGAATGCCTCCCCCC
This sequence comes from Dehalococcoidales bacterium, assembly GCA_020354275.1. Taxonomy (GTDB): domain Bacteria; phylum Chloroflexota; class Dehalococcoidia; order Dehalococcoidales; family UBA2162. Next base: position 773,072 of record CP070645.1, on the reverse strand, counting down.
CACCGTTGCATATCCACGGGGGAAAACTCGGCATCATCAAAATGCCATGACCTGTCTTCTTCCTTGATAAAAGACTGGCTTTCCCCTTCCCGGGGAAGGTCTATCACAATGTGCTGTATCTCCTCCATCTCTATCAGCCACACAAACAGCTGGGGGTCTTCTTTTGGTGGCGGTACCGGCATGCTGGTCAGGTAAAGGTAACCTGCCAGTATAAGCAGGATGGCCAGCAGTGCAGTAATGTTACTCGGTCTCAAATAATCTTACTCCCACGGTTAGTCCGCTCGTTTACCTTCTTCGCCACCAGATTATACCCCCCGCCACCAGTACTATAAAAGGAACCAGGGCGATGCTGGAATAGTCGATGAAGTTCTTTTCCTGGGGGTTAACCACCAGTCTACGGAACGGCATAGCCTTGCGGTGGATAGAAATGATCTCCGTCTCTTCGGTCAGCCAGTTTACTGCATTTAGAAATAGGTCGCTGTTATTAACATTGAAAAAGTGGTCGTTGCTGGCAAAGTCGGAGTCGCCGATAACGACAAGACGGGTCAGTTTGGCCAGCTCCGAGGACTCGCTTTCCGGGTCGCTGACCGGGGCAGCGGCGAGTAAAATACCAAGTGCCAGTGGTCCTTTGCGGTCTGTCCCTTCGTCAAACTCGGGTTCTTCATCAGGTTGATAATCCCTCTCCAGCCAGCTTTCCGTGCTTGTCCAGACCAGCGGCAGCATCTGTACGCTGTCCTCGGCCTCCTCCTCGGGAATAATGGCAGTTGCCCCGGGGAAGAAGACCCTGGGCAGGCCAAAGGTGTTCCTGTCTCCGGTTATTAGAGGGATGTCTTTATTGGGGGCGACATAGGCCGCTGCATCGATGGCAATCCCTTCTTCTATCTTTATACCCCAGTTCTGCAGCAACTGGTTTACCCCTGACGGCGGGCTGGGATTGGTCAGGAGCAATAGCTGTCCCCCATCCTCAAGGTATTCCCGGATGGCCTCGACCTCACTTTCGATTATGGTGAACCGGGGAGCCACCATAATCAGTGCGGCAGCGTCAGCAGGGATGGTCAAATTGTCAGTGATATCAAAGGTATTAACCTTATACAGGTTATCGAGCAAGCCTTCCTTGGCCAGACTGTAGTCGGTACGAGTATTGGTTTCCCCGTGACCGGTTACAAAATATAGCTTTTTCTGTATGGTCCCGGTAACCTCCAGAATGGCGCTGGTAAAAGGGTGTTCCGCTTCAAAAGCAATATTCTCACCCACCCGTATAATTATCTCATTTGGCCCTACCAGGCGGAGATGGTTCTGGCTTTCAAAGGCGGTCGTCGGGTACTCGGTTATCCCATACTGCCTGGCCAGGTCTGGCTGCTGGTCAGCATCGATAAACTTCATGGACAACTGGTCGGTGTGGTTCTGGTACTCCTTTAGCAGGTCAAAGGTATAACTGCCTAACGGGTCTCCAGGAACAGAGAAGGTCAGGGCCTGCACCGGGGTCTCCAGTTCGCTGAGGACCTCTTGAGTCTGCGAGGTTAAGGTGAACTGGGCCACACCAGTAAGGTCAAAGCGGTGGAAATTGCCGATGCTGATGGCATTAATCACCAGCGTGATACCGATGAAGACCGATGCCATCACCGTAGTTCCGATACCGAAGATGCCGCGCCGGGCGGTAAGGGCACGGCCGACCCGCCGGAAATCCATAATAAAAGCTGCGACCAGAAGCAGCCCGCCTATAACCATTATAATCCAGGAGGCATAAGGGATGTCGGGCAGCAGGGCCAAGATTACCAGGCCTACCAGCAAGGCTACCAGGCCAAGTATAGCAATCAGTCCGGAAAGTCCGTATGCCCTGGGGCTAGTCTGCATTTAACTCCACCTGCTGTTTTCCAGAGACCTTACCGCCAGAAACAGGAACAGGGCGGTAATGCTCAGGTAGTATATTATGCCTCTGGTATCGATTACCCCTCTCATAAAGTCAGGGTAATAATAGGAAAGCGAAAGGTAGCCGATGAACTCACCGGCTGCTTCCGGCAGGAAAGTGGCAGTATACCCGATAAACCAGAGGGCAAAAAGTATTCCCCCGGAGACAACGGCAGCCACAATCTGGTTTGAGGTCAGCGATGAGGCGAAAATACCCACCGCCAGTGAGGCGCTGCCCAGCAGAAAGATGCCGAGGTAACCGGTAAATATCGGCCCGATATCCGGGTCGCCGTAGCCAATCAAAAGCAGAGGATAATAAAGGGTGAGTATCAGCATTATGGTCAGTATGCCCAGGCTACCCAGGAATTTCCCCAGTATCACCTCGCTGTCCCTTACCGGTGCCGTGATTAATAGCTCCAGCGTACCCATTTTCCGCTCTTCGGCCAGCAACCGCATCGTCAGTACCGACACCAGTAGGAGTAGCAGCAGATTGCCGGGTTCCAGGAAACCCTTAATACTGGTTTCGTAATAGGTGGACGAGCTGATGCTGAAGAAGAAGCCGGTCAGTATCATGAATATGCCGGTCACGATGTAAGCCATGGGTGATGCCAGATAAGACTTCAGCTCTTTCAGGGCGATTGTGGCCGTGTTTTTCACTCGTCGGCCTCCTCTTCGGCGGTTAATTTCAGGAAGATGTCTTCCAGGCTCATACCAATCTGCTCCATAGAAAGCAATGTCCAGCCGCCTCTGACCATTTCATCCATTATCTGGCGGCGCGGGTCCTGTCCGGCAGCGCATTCGATAATATAATTGGATTCTTCATAGCTTACATTGATGATGCCTTTGACCTTTTGCAGGCGCTCGGTTATCTTCTTGACCGGCCCGCTTATCTGGAGGCGGAACCGCTGGGAACCGCTCATCATGGAAGAGAGATTATCGATACGGTCCTCAGCTACAATCCTGCCTTCATGAATAATAATTACCCTCTGGCAGATTACGCTGACCTCAGGGAGGATATGGGTGGAAAGGAGAATGGTGTGGTCTTTGCCCAGCTCCCTGATGAGCTGCCTGGTCATGGCTACCTGAATAGGGTCGATGCCTATTGTCGGTTCATCCAGAATCAATACCGCCGGCTCATGAATGATTGCCTGGGCAACCCCCACTCTCTGGCGGAACCCCTTGGACAGCTTGCCGATAATGACGTCGACATATTCTTCGAGGTGGCATATCTCAATAACCTCGTCTGTTCTGGCAATTATCCTGGCGCTGTCCATACCCCTCAATCTGCCGGCAAAGTCGAGGTAGGAACGGACGGTCATATCAGTGTAAAGCGGAATTGCTTCGGGGAGGTACCCTATCTGACGGCGTGCTTCCAGCGAGTGGTTGATTATATCATGGTCGGCTACCCATACGTTACCCTGGGTTGGTGCCAGATATCCGGTAATAATCCGCATCGTTGTCGTCTTACCGGCAGCATTGGGGCCGAGAAACCCGACAATCTCCCCCTTCTCCACATTGAAGCTGATATCGTCCACCGCCAGGCGTTTGCCATAATATTTGGTTAAATTCTCTACCCGTATCAATTTAACAGCACCCGTTTGCGTAATATTTAATAGATGGTCGGTAGCCCATCACTGGCTTTTGGCCAGCTGCCAGCTTATCCAAGCGGCCGTCTCTGAGTCGAACCCGTTGTTAAGCCCGTGATAGGTTATATCGTGGTAGTAGACTTCCTGTGAATACCACATGTCAAGTGCCTGGCCTTTAATAACCTCCAGGGAATCCTCTTCAATTTCCCGGGCGTCATCTTTTTCAGAAACCATGAAAAGGTAATATAGAAATTCGGCTGACGAGGGGTCATCCGGATTGGTTGAATATGGTATCGGTGTGCTGACATTACCGGAGTTAAGGTCAAAGACTTCCCACTCAAAGGCGGGAACGAGTACACCCCGCGGTACCCAGCCAACGTCTCCTCCGTTTTCGCGGGACTCCCCATCCAAAGATAACTCGCGGGCCAGGTCGGCAAAATCTTCACCGCCCTCCCACCTTTGCCTTACCTGATCCGCTTCTTCCTTTGTCTCCACCACGATTACATGAAGGTGGATATGCTCGGCTACAGTTGGTAATCTATCTGCCAGTAGCTCGTGGAAACGGTTAATCAACAAATTGGTGCCGACAAGGTGCCGGAACTCGGAATTGGATAGTTTGCTTTCATTAAGTTGCTGGCGGTACCATTCGCGGTATTCGCTCTCGCTTATCTCGCCGCTTTCACTTTCAGCCAGTTTTTTTAACTCCCGGTCAATATCATCAGCGGAAACGGATACACCGTATTCTGGTGCTTCTATTCTAATCACTTCTTCTTTGGCGATGACCTCGAGCAAAGATGTTGCACTGGACCCGGATAATCTGGCCCTGTTGAGAAAGTAGTCCATACTGATGTGGGTATCATCAACTATAATTATAGTACGCCTGAAATTTGCCGTCCCGATATACAGACTGATAAAAATTACAGCCAGGATCAGGACAACAACTGACGCCGTAATAATAATTGCCCTTTGTCTTGTTTTCCTGGCTCTATCTACAGCTTCTGCAACTGTTGTTTTCTCAGCAGTCTTGCGGGAAGCGTCCCTCTTTCTGGGTCTAGCCATGTATCACCTTAATATCATAATACTATAAAACAGCAAAATAAGATACTGATGCCATAATCAAGGTAATCATAGTGACCTGTTTAAACCGAATGTAGCCTGACTTCCTATCAGCGAATTCTAAAGCCGGTAAAGGCATCTTCTCCTGGGTTGACCTTCTGAACGGCTGGTAAGGCAGGGATGTAGCCTGTTTAAACTCGCCAACAGGCCACCCAGTGTTCGTTACCGACGTCTTTAAATTCCGGAACCTGGTCCTTACAGACGTCCATGGCTACGGAACACCTCGGGTGGAAATGGCAACCCCCGGGGGTGAAGATCGGGCTGGGGACATCCCCGGATAACAGGATTCGTTTCCGCTGCCGGTCAACGGCAGGGTCGGGTATCGGAACTGCTGATAATAACGCCTGGGTGTAAGGGTGTAGCGGGTTATCATACAATTCATCACTGCGTGTTAGCTCTGCCATCCTGCCCAGATACATAACACCCACCCGGTCACTGATATGCCGGACTACGGAAAGGTCGTGGGCAATAAAAAGGTAGGTAAGATTGAGTTCCTGTTTCAACCTCAATAGCAGGGTTATTATCTGTGCCTGGATAGAAACATCAAGGGCAGAGACCGGCTCATCGCAGACAATAAATTTGGGCCTTACTGCCAGTGCCCGGGCCAGCCCGAGGCGTTGCCTCTGGCCGCCACTGAACTCGTGAGGATAACGTACCGACATCCTCGGCTCGAGTTCTACCATCTTCAGCAGTTCGGCCACCTGTTCTTTATATTCCTGTCCCTTTACCAGTTTATGGACCTGCAGGGGTTCACCGATTATACTGCCGGCGGTCTGTCGTGGATCAAGTGAGGCGAAGGGATCCTGGAATATCAACTGCATATTGCGCCGCATATTGCGCATCTGTTCCTTGTTTAGTTTGCTGATGTCTACCCCATCAAACGTTATTTTACCGCTGGTGATCTCATAAAGCCGCAAGATGCAACGGCCGGTAGTGGTCTTGCCGCAGCCGCTTTCTCCAACCAGGCCCAGTGTTTCACCGTTCTTGATATAGAAACTGATCCCGTCAACTGCCTTAACATCGGCCACCTTCCTTCTCATGATACCGGCAGTCACCGGGAAATACATGACCAGGTTTTCAACTTCGACTAGGTTGTTGTTGTCCATGCCCATCAGCAAATCCTCACTTCCCTACCAGCTCGGGTAGTTCTCTGCTTCGGAAACAAGCAGAATGGCGGCCATCGGTAATTTCTTCCAGTTCCGGTATCTCTTGACGGCACCTGTCTATAGCAAACTGGCAACGCGGGTGGAAGGCGCATCCCGGTGGTATACGAGCCAGGTTGGGTGGCTGGCCGCCGATGACGAAAAGTTCGTGTTTTCGGGGCAGGTCCAGGCGTGGTACTGACGACAGAAGACCCATTGTGTAGGGGTGCATTGGTTGAGCGAATAGAGCTCCCGTCTCTCCAGACTCCACCAGGCGGCCGGCATACATCACATTAACCCGGTCAACATAGCGGGCAATCACGCCCAGGTTGTGGGTAATAATGATAACCGCGGTACCATATTCGGTGCGTAGCCGGTCAATAATATCAAGTAGCTGTGCCTGAACGGTAACATCTACGGAAGTTGTCGGCTCATCGGCAATCAGCAGGTCGGGATTACAGGTCAACGCCATGGCAATCATTATGCGCTGCTGCATCCCCCCGCTGAACTGGTGAGGATAGTTGTTTACTCTTCTTTCAGCATCCGGTATGCCCACCTGCTTCAGTAATTTCACCGATTCCTCAGCAGCGCCTTCCTTGTCCATATCGCGGTGCAGTATCAGTGACTCGGACAGCTGTGTCTTGATGCTGAATAACGGGTTAAGAGATGTGGTTGGTTCCTGAAAGACCATGGCTATCTCGTCGCCCCTGATTTTACGGATTTCGGCTTCGCTTATAGCCAGTAGGTCTCTACCCTTGAAGATGACCTCGCCGCCCATGATGACACCGGGTGGGTAGGGGATAAGCCGCATGAGTGAAAGGGCGCTGACGCTTTTTCCGCAGGCACTCTCACCAACCAGACCTATTGCCTCTCCCTTTTCTACGTGGTATGAAACACCGTCAACCGCCTTTAACTCGCCATCTTGGACGTAGAAATATGTTCTGAGATTTTTTACTTCCAGTATCTTCTCTGCGATGGCTACTCACCTCATTTCCGTATAGCTCAGTCTACATCTGCCGTTAGACTTTAAGGTATTCTGGGTTTTACTCTGGTTATCCTATGTTAGCTTTTCTCTTCAGCTTTCTTACGTATTGCATCGAGTTTCTTCTCGCTGATTCCACCATACCGGCCCAGACCACCCCTCAGCCTCGGATCCAGCAGGTCTCTTAAGGCGTCACCGAACATGTTTATCCCGTATATAACCAGTGATAGGGCAATTCCAGGCCAGAGCAGCATCCATGGAGCACGTATCATGTAGATACGTCCGGCACCGCTTATCATCCCGCCCCAGCTGGGGATGGGTGGCGGCAGACCGAATCCGAGGAAGCTCAACCCGGCTTCAGCCATAATCATTCCGCCCATACCTATTGACAGTGAAAGGATCAATACAGGGATAATATTGGGTAGCAGATGGCGCAATAATATCCGGCTGGTCGGGGCACCGACAGCCCGTGCCGCCTCTACGTAGACATTTTCTTTAATCCAGAAGACAAGGGCCCTCGGCCCTCGCGAACCTCCTATTCCGCTGGATATCCCCAGAACCAGTACCAGTTGGATCATACCACCGCCAATAATTGCCATTACGGTCAGGTAAATAAACAACATGGGGAATGATATCCAGGCGTCGACAAACCTCTGCACTATTAAGTCGAATTTACCCCCGAAATAGCCGCACATCAGGCCGATGGTTGTCGACGTGGCCACCCCGATAGCGGAACCGAAGACACCGATAAACATTGAAACACGGGCTCCGTGGATGATACGGCTCAACATATCCCGCCCCATGTTGTCGCCACCAAGCGGGTGCTGTAGTGAAGGGGCGGCCAGGCGGATTTTCAGGTTGACTTCATTATATCCATAAGGAGCCAGCCCGACATCGGGCAGGCCGATCCATGAAAGGTCAGCAAAAATACCGGTTAGAAACAGCAGTAAGACGATAGCACCGCCAACGGTACCGAGTGGCTTCTCTTTGACCAGTCTGATGCCTACATCAACCAGCCAGTGGTGTGCCTTCTCCTCCTGTTTTACCTCTGTTGTTGTCGGCTCTCCTGGTTGCCCTGTTGGTACAGAGGTACCTCCTAAGCTGTCAGCCATTTTTCCCTCTATCTGTCCTCTATCATTAGCGGTACGTAATTCTCGGATCCAGCCAGGCGTAGCTAAGGTCAATACATATTGTAACTACTATAAAACTACCGGCGCTGATAAGGTTCATTACCTGAATTATCGGGTAATCACGGGTATTGAGGGCGTCAATAAAGAACCTTCCAAGACCCGGTATGCAGAATATCTGCTCCATGATTACCGATCCTCCGAAGAGCATCAGTACCATAGGGCCGAAAGATGTAATCAGTGGAATAGATGCGTTTCTCAGGGCGTGTTTCAATATAATGGTGCGTTCTCTAAGTCCTTTTGCCCACGCCGTTCTGATGTAGTCCTGCCTCAACACTTCCAGGAACATGGTACGCAGGAACCTCATGCTCCCGCCGGACATACCAGTCCCCATAAGGAATCCCGGGATGATAAACATCCCTAGATTACCTATTGGGTCTTCAACAAAGGGGATATACTGTATCGGTGGCGTCCAGTTAAACCATATTGACGGATAGACTACCACCATGGTTGCCAGCCAGAAATTGGGCATAGCTAGCATACCGATAGCGAAAGTACGCCCCGCGTAGTCAATTATGGTATCCTGCCTGATAGCCGAATATACGCCCACCGGCCATGATATTGATAGCGATATAATTATCGCTATTAGTCCCAGCTCAATGGAAATAGGGTACCGGCTGATTATATCGGGTAATATATCCCGCCCAGTCCATAGTGACTGGCCAAAATCACCCCTGAACAAATTGCCGACAAACTTGAAGTACTGAATGTGTATTGCTTCATCAAGCCCGAGCTGGGCCCTGAGGTAATCTACGGTAAGTTCCTCTCCCATTCCAGATTCCTGAGCCATTTCAGCTACCATCAGCTCAATAACATTACCCGGAATAAGACGGACGGCAAGAAAGACTAATATTGTAACAATAATAAGGGTTGGTATCCCTAGCAGTATCCTTCTGATCGCATAAGCTCGCATAGTCCCCTCATCATTTGCCAGCTTGATAACCCACTTGTGGCACCTTGAGTAGTTACCTGCCCAGCCCCCATCCCCCCGGAAGTACTACTTGGATTAGGTTTATACCACAAGGAATTCCCTTTGTCAATACCACTAAATACAGGTTTTTAGCAACGGTCATTTTGAAATTAACCCCTTATAACACAATCAAAATAACCCTGTCAAGGCAATTTTTAGACTTTTTTTAGAAAAAAATCATTTTATAGCTCTCAGTTTTTCTTTTCCTTGTTACCCGCAGGTGATAACGGTAAAATGGGTACCGTGTGAAAGAGTACATGTTTCCCTGGAGAAACAAAAATATCTTGCCAGAAGGTGTTACAAAAGGAGGAATACGGAAATGTTAATGACAGCTGAAGACTATATGGACAGTCTGCGCCAGTGCCGGCTCAATATCTATCTCCTCGGTGAAAAGGTAGAAAACTGGGTTGACCACCCCATTATCAGGCCGTCAATTAATGCCATGGCCATGACCTACAAACTCGCCCGTGAGCCCGAGAGTGAAGCCCTGGCCACGGCCGATTCCATGGTCAGCGGTAAGAAAGTAAATAAATTCAATTCGCTATTCCAGAATACCGGTGACCTGGTTACCAAGGTAAAGCTACAGAGGTTGATGGGTCAGAGGACGGCTTGCTGTTTCCAGCGGTGCGTTGGCATGGACGCCATAAACGCCGTGTTCAGCACCACCTGGGAAATTGACCAGCAGCATGGTACCGAGTACCACCAAAGGTTCCGGGAATGGTTGAACCATGTTGAAGAGAAAGACCTCTGTATTTCGGGGGCCATGACCGATGTCAAGGGGCACCGCGGGCTGGCGCCAAGCCAGCAGGCTGACCCGGACATGTT
>CP070645.1:756029-763256 GCA_020354275.1 Dehalococcoidales bacterium | reverse complement strand
GGTATCGCTCCAGCTCCCGCGTAGCAGGTAGGCTATATTGGATCCGTGTGTTCCCCTGGGCTCAGTATCCGTATCGCTGGCGTGGCAACTGGAGCAGCCAAGGGGTGAATTCCGGTCCATACCGGAGCCCGGGGTAAATGTCATATCGCGTGATAGCGTGTTTGTCCTTGGTGTATCTCCTGAGGCGGCGGTTATGTCGGTCTCAACCCAGTGATAAGAGGTGTTATTGACATTGAATTCTATAGCCTGGTCGGTCTCGATGATGCCACCGGAATGTGATAGAGGAGGCATGGTAGCATAGGCATAGGATGAGTGGCACTTCAGGCAGAGCTGGTACTCCGCGGTCACTGCTGATATCCTAGTATAGTTACTGCTGCTCAGTGCCGTCCACCCCGTTGTCGGATTACTTACGGTTACTCCCCAGGTTTTTTCGATGGTTCTGGAAAGGTCGCCGAATCCCGGAGTGGAAGCGCCGGTTCGGGAGCCATGCGGGTTATGGCAGTCCTCGCATTCTACGTGTCGGCTGGTATTGGGCAGCCAGTTATAACCCCCCTCACCGGTTGTATGGATACCCTCATTGGCGCTGATGGGGTGCATGTAGCTTTTGGTAGTGAACTGGGCGGCTATGTTGGTTCGGGCACCGGTCCCATCATGGCAGGTGAAACAGAGGGCTTCCTCCGGCCAGGATGCTCTCAGGCTTTGCCCGGTTCCGGTATGCGTGCGGTGGCAAGAAGCGCACTTGGCAGTAATATTGCTGTAGCCGTAATGAGGACTATCCGGGTTATCATCCTCCCATACTGAAATGACGGCATTGTTGCTGTAACTGTCAAAGGCCGTAGCGTTATCGGTTAGCCGAAAGGAATACACCGTGTAATAGCTAGCATTGGAATTGGCCTGGATATTGAATTCAATCTCGGTATAGGAGAACGCCTCGAGTGAGATGGGTGCTGCTGGTACGGCGCTGTAGGCGTGCCCTACATGGGCAGTACCGTTGCCTGTACCCAGCGCAAAATCGCTGGTGCTGATATTGTCTCCATTGGAGAACTGGCTGGTGGAAGCTATATAGAACGGTAGACTGCCGGATATTGCCGGAACTGCTGTCCAGCTGCTACCTGCTTCCAAGTATTCAAGCTGTGGAAGCCAGTCTTTAGTCCCGTCACCATCGTTATATACCTGGAACCGTACCCGGAAATTCTCGTTGCGGTGGATGCCTGTTGTCCTGGTATCGGTGGCGTCATGCCATTCCATGGCAATCAGGGGAGTATCCTGCCCGATACGGAAGTGTGCTTCACGGATATAAGCATCCGGGTTGGCAAATACACTCTCTGTATCATTAAGGTCGAAGAAGAATGCGGAACCAATCGCCAGTATACTTATTAGTAAAAATGATGGGAACCATCGCCAAATAAGCTTAGTCACTTAAGACGAACCTAAAACCTCTCGAATGATTTTATCATAGTGCTTACTGCAATCCCAAGCATAAACAAAGAGCAACCCAGGGGGTTGCCCTTGCTTATTTATCATAACTAACCCACCGGTTAATTATGGTTAGTTACTGGTTAGATCCGCAGTATCATGACACTGGATACAGACACCCCGGTTATTTATATGGAGCAGGCGGCTGTAGTTGCTTTCACTGCCCTGCCAGGTCGGGGGTGTGTTAGCGGGCCATGTTATCGTTGGCGAAGCGGAGTTGCCGCCCATGGTAGCCGATGTACCGTGGGCTACATGGCACTTAAGGCATTCACCGCCAAGACCCTCCGTCATGTGCGAATAAAGGAATACGGTGTCACCGCGGGGGTTGCTTCCAGCACCAGCACCAGCTTCGTATCTCTCGTGGCACTGCCCGCACCACTCTGTCATCTTAGACAGGACGCCGGTAGGGTATGCCCCCATGTCGCGGTAGTAATTGGTATCATAACTTATGGTGTAGTTCTTCGTCGTTTCTAACGAAGCTAGGATTGTCACGTCACTTGTAGGTGCATCGGCAACGAGGCCGGTTGGCTGTGGCCGCAGAATACGGTACTGGCTGTTGCCGTGCGGGTTATGGCAGTTGCCGCACTCCAGGCTGGACATTACTTCGCCGGCATCATTACTACCGAGTGCACCCGAACCCCAGGCTCTCGGGTTAGTTGCCCCGGCAGTATGCTTTGAGGTGACGGGCATAGAACTTACCGTGCCGTCCAAATCACTATCCATGCTGGCATTGGTGAAGCCACCTCCCCTCAGCCCGGCATTCTGAGTGCCTTCGGTGTTGCCCAGGTAGATTCCGGATATAATATTAGTATTTGCCCCAGTGCCGTCGTGGCAGCTGTTGCACAGCCCGAGTTGAGTTGATCCCTTCAGCAGCTTTGCCCCCGATACTTCTACATGGGTGCGGTGGCAGCCTGCACAGGCATATGTCGTCGCTCCGAAATTGCCGACATGGGGATTGGCGTCCTGGACGTCGAAGGTCTCATCATCCGCACTCGGTGTCCCGTCCTCATCGAAGGATATACTGTAGACACCGGCGGAAGCGGTATCCGCGGCGCCTGTCCAGCCCGCGCCGCCGGGGAAGACGGTAGTTGTCTGATCCCCACTTAGGCCACTGCCGAAGTCATAGGTCGCTGATTGACTACCTCCACCCGTCGGTTCAGTAATAGTAATATCGCCACCCCAGTCGGTATCGGCAGTATTTACGGTGATAGTCAAGGTACCGTTTTTAACGATTGAGTAGGAACTCAATGTCAGGTACCAGGTCTTCACGGCGAAGGAGCCGGTTCCGTTTACCGCTGTCTGTCCAGCGATATTGGCGGTGACCGATATACTGTAGGTGCCTACAGTATCGGTATCCGGAGAATTGGAAAAAGTCCCCGGAAATATGTTTGAGACCGAAACCGTGCCCGTGCCGGATATGGCTTTAATATGGGTGCCGGTACCGGGATCGGTGACGGTTATGGTGCCTGTCCAGGCATCTATTGATGAACCCGTCACCACTGTTATCGTAATGTTATCAGTATCGCCCGGGTTGATTTCGGCATCAGTGACAGATACGGTAACCTGTTTTACTCCCCCATCGGCCGCCATGACCACCGGTGTTATTGATAATGAAAGTAATGTGATCAGTACCAGGGCTGTTGCTATTGATGTCAATCTTTTCTTGCCCATTTACTCCCCTCATTTCTATCAGTATTCGCCTGATGGCAAACTAGTAAATATTATAAAGTAAATGCTTTATTAAGTAAATACAGTTGCCGGAAAAATTGGTTCAACTGGGGTGATAGGTAAAGAAAAGTGAGGTTGTTTCAATATCTCCTATCCTTCATCTGTGGCACCGGCGTAACGCGTAAGACAGCATTCGGTGGCCATATATTCTGGATGGCAGAAATATAATTCAATTAATCTTTATTAAGCACTGCTTCCTGACCACTAATAGCCGAATACCCGGACACAGTTGTTCTCGCGGTCGGCGATGTATATTCTGCCTTTAGCGTCAAGTGATAGTCCGTTGGGGAAGTTAAATTCTCCGTTGCCCGACCCCTGCCGTCCAAAATTGAATACGGATTCCATTCCCAGCTCAATATTAAAAACTTTCACCTTATGGTCGAATGTGTCGACAACATAGAGATAGTCACCCTCGATATCAATACCCCGGGGGAACCCTACCTGTTCTTCACCGCCGCTGCTGAAGCCGCCGATGAATTCACCCTGGCTGCTGAAGCCCTGGATACGCATGTTATTGCTATCAGCTACGAATATTTGCCCGCGGCTATCAACGGCAACATCGTTAGGAAAGGAAAAAGACCCTTCAACCTGGCCACTCTGCCCGAATTCTAGCACCATTTCGCCTGATGGATTAAATACCATGATCCGGTGCTTTGTATCGGTCAGGTCGGTAACGAACAGGTTCCATCTGGAATCGAAAGCCAGACCCAGCGGTGACCACGAAATACCTGAACCATTATCAGTGGTAAATGTCCCCAGATAGGCACCTTCATCGTCATACATGTCAATAGTATGTCTCATCCTGTCAGATACGTAGACAACCCCTATCTGGTCAATAACAACATAAGAAGGAGCTCGTTCCGCAGGTGCCGTCCTTGGAGGGGCCAGGGTCAGCATATGGTTTCCTTCGGAGTCATAGACCAGGGTATTACAATCACCGCCAGTCTGGGTCACGCAGATACGTTGTCCTGCCGGGTCAACGGCCACTCCCAGCGGTTTATCAATATCATAGACGGAAAACAGATAGGCGGGTGGGTTTTCCCGTACCGGTGGTGGTGCCGCGACGTACCAGATATCAGGTACAGGCACGATGGGGAAGAAGGGCTTGATTACGTGGTTGTTATAGGCAAAAACCACGCCGGTGACCCCGTCCAGTATCTCATATTCAATTACATCATAGCCGTGAGGCAGGTGGGGAATGCCGGGATAATCATTAACCGTCTTTTCAATTTCTGTTATCCGGTAAACCGCCAGGCCTGCTTCTGCATCTGATAGCATAAGAGAGGCGCCTTTAACATTAACGCTGTAACGTCCTTTTTCGCCGGATTTACTCACAACACTCTCAGCTATGGTGAATAGTCTATCTGATACGGACGGGTCGTTCTTCCATATGTCGGGGAGCGGGGATACAGCCACTACGTAACCTGCATCCAGGGATTCCAAAAGCAGCGCCGGCTTCAGTTCGCTGTCCGGGGTAATACACCCAATGGTGACGTTTCCCTGGGTTACCTCCCAGATGGCTTCACCGGTTTCGTCGACTTTTACTCTAAATACGTTTCCTGTAGCCACGCCGATCGAACTGGGTGTCTTTAAATTGAAAGAAGACCTTGGAGAGGTTGGCTCTGCTAGAGAAGCAGCCACCTCCCCCTGTAAGACTTCCATACTGATGGACCTTCCCTCACTCAGGGCTTTTCCCCGCATACTCCGGCTCCAGCCGTGATACACTTCGGCAGGCCCTTCAATCTTGACGGCGCTTCCATCACAATACTGCAGTACAGCCAGGCTATCGTCCTCTGCTTTAATGTAGTTTCCCGCGTCCAGCCAGGTCTGCTCAGCAGACCCGATAAACTCTCCATCCGGATTAGCATATACTGCAACCTCTCCCTTCAGGACATGTAGCATGGCGGGTTGTTCTACCCAGACCACCCTTGCCGGGGGCCAGTAGAGTATCCCGAGGACGACCAGGGGGATCAAAACAACAAGTAGCCCGATACTTATCTTGATCCATAAAGGAAGGTCTAAAATTCTCACCAGCAGTTCTCTCATTGTTACCTCATCACCTTGATCTTAATGCTTCCGCTTTCGCCTGTGCCAGCCACAGGTCCGGGTTCAAAATTGAAGCCTGTTCGTAGGCATCGATTGCTTTATCTATTTCCCCCTTTTTTTCGTAGGCCAGGCCAAGGCCCAGGTAGACTTCGGCAAAATTTTGATTAACGGAGACCACCTGCTCCATTTGACTGATAGCCTTATCTGTCATACCCGAACAGTAGTCCACCATAGCCTGAGCGTATAAGGCGAGTTCTGCCTGACCGGTTTCCTTATAACAAAGGGCGAGACCCTGGTATGCTTCTTTAAAGTCGGGTACGAAGCGTACTGCTTGTTGGAACGATTCAATAGCTCCCTGAAAATCTTCCGAATGGCGGCAGGCATTACCCAGCATGTACCAGGCGTCCGCATCCGTCCTGTCAATGACAAGGGCTTCCTGAAGAGACAGGATGGCGTTTTCATAATCATCCAAGTTGAAATAGGCTACTCCCATATAGTAATAGACGCTCTCCAGTTGCCGGCTGATATAGCGCATGGGGTTGTCCTTGTTTAGTTCCACTATTTTGCCATAAGGCTCCAGGGCTGCCTGGTAGCTTTCCATGTTGATATACACATAACCGAGTGCCAGCAGAGCTCCCTGGTGGGAATCCTCCAGTTCAAGCACTGCCCTCAGCTCAGACTCCGCTTTGTTATGAAGACCGGCATCGGAATAGAGAAGCGCCAGGTCTATCTTCTTATTCAGGTCATTCGGGTTTTGTGCCACTTCCTCCTCAAGCAGGGTTATTTCCCGTTGCAGAATCTCATTAACGGGTGCTTTCTTACAGGCAGAGAGAGGGGTCAGCAAGATAATATATATCAGGATTAGATATAGGAGGGTTATACCGGTCTTCTTGACACATAGAATTGTGGGAAGGTTACCCGTTCGGTGCATTCTCTTTGAAGAGTCTCCTTGCTGTTGGCTCCGGCTATTAAAACTGTCCCTGGCGGATACTAGTTAGGGGGTTATTTCCAGAATTAATACACTATTGCCCAGCCTAAGCTGCGCAGAGTAGTCCGGCCATTTCTGGCTACAGTATACTAAAGAGCCCCATACCATTCAAGCAACTATACCGTAAGTACCTAATGGATTATTAAAAACAATCCAATGTTTGTATTGTTACCCTCCAGTTAGCCCGATTCTGTAACAGGGCAGCGGAATGGATTTCCTGCTAAATCAAAGTCGGCGGGAGATATTTACTGCCCGTCCTACCAAGGTTCACGCCCGTATGCGTCCCATGTTTTCACCAGGCGTGTCAGGGCAGGTTGTGGGAAGAATTGTTTACCAGTTTCATAGCAATAGAATCCAATGAATCCCTGATTGCTTCGTTGCTCATACCGGTTACCTCAGCTACCCTCTCGATAGGGTAATCAAGAACGAAGAAACGGAGCAATTCGGTTTCCTGCGGGTTGAGGATGAGGTCTGCCCCCTTTTTCCCCGTGGCCTGAAAGTGATCTAGTACCTGCTGGGCGACCTTCGGCCTGATTATGAGCTCATTGATAATATGTTCGCCTTTAGCAACTCTCCTGATGGCGCTGATGAATTCTTCTCCGGTAATAGCTTTACCCAGATACCCGGTAACCCCGGTTTTGAGAGCCGCAAAGATCTGGTCATCACTTCTATATGGGGAAAACATGATTACTAACGTATTAGGGAAGTGCTTGATTAATTGCCACGCTGAATCAAGCCCCTGGAATGAGGGGAGGTCGGCCTCTATCAGCACTATGTCTGGCAGGAGTCCATCAGCCGTTGGTATTGTGCCTTCTATGAGGTCTGCTGAGTGGCCGATGGCTTCGATGTCGTCGGTCTGCGAAATGTACAGATGGAGTCCCTGGTAAAAAAGCAGGTCCCTATCGATGACAAAAACTCTGGTTTTTCCTTTCCCTCTGCCCTTGATCGGTTCTCTATCGTGATTACTGCTCGGTTCAGGTGAGTCGGCC
>CP070645.1:750124-755929 GCA_020354275.1 Dehalococcoidales bacterium | reverse complement strand
TGAAGACTTCAGGAGATTCGCCGCTGCCCAGATACCCCTGAGAAGAACAGGCACCACCGAGGATGTCGCCAGTGTCGTCCTCTTCCTGGTCAGTGATGAATCAAGCTTTGTCTCGGGACAGGTGATATACGTGAGGGGCGGCCCCTAAAAGGACTTAAAAAGGGTAATCAAAGATGCATTTTATGCCCGATACTGAAGAAGAAGATTCCGCCGCCGAAACCTTCTGGCCGGAAGGCTACAAGCAGGTGATAAGGGATGACGTCCGCAGGCTGGTCAACGCCCAGCTCGATGACGGCAACCGGTTCAAGCATGTCTACCGCCAGCGGTTTTCCGAAAGATACTCAGACCTCGGTCAATTCCTGAGTAAAATATCCGACATGATAGTAATAGGGGCTGAGAATGGCGCCGATAACGCCTTCGATGACATTATTGATGCCTTCTGGACCGAAGCACCGTTGCCGCCGGAAGGAAGGTACACCCGTTATCTCTGGCCAGAAGCCCTTCCCGAAGGCTCAGAAAACAACCTTCAGCAGATTATCATTGATGAATACAGCCAGGACAACGTCTATCAGCACGCCTATAGGGTGGGTTATACGGGGATTTACGCTACGTTTGACCAGTTTATTGAAAAGGTAGCCCGCCTGGTAGTTACCGGGACGCAGAACGGGGCGGACGATTTACTGGGTAAAACCTACATGTCTTTTGGGTCCGGCCTTCCCTTACCGCCGGCACGAAGGCACCCCAGACGGCTGAAAATGTGGTAACAACCGGCAAACAGCACCGTATGACGCCGTATGAACTGGACAGAGTATTATATTTTCGATAAGGGATAAGTTTTTAAGGAGGTATTGATGAATAAAATCGCCGTCTGTGGCAAGGGTGGTAGCGGCAAGAGTGCCATTGCGCGGTTGTTGGCTGACGGGCTTAGAACCCGGGGACACCGGGTGCTGGTGGTTGATGCCGACGAATCAAATACCGGCCTTCACCGGATGCTCGGTTTCGAGAGCCCGCCCAGTCCCATCATCGAACTGCTTGGAGGTAAGCAGAAACTTGAGGAGGAAATAGAGGCTAGGATAAGGGCTGGTGAGTCCGAGATGACCCTGGATTTAATGAGAGAGGAAATGCCCATCTCCAAGATACCACCCGAATACATCATGGAAACAGACGGCATCAAGCTGGTAAACATTGGTAAGATTATGATGGCACTGGAAGGCTGTGCCTGCCCGATGGGCATAGTGAGCCGCTCCTTTCTAAAGAAACTCCGCTTGGAACCGGACGAGGTCGCTGTCGTTGACCTTGAAGCCGGCGTGGAACACTTCGGCCGCGGTGTAGAGACCAGCATCGACTGCGTACTGGTCGTTGTCGAGCCATCGATTGATTCGCTGGAAATAGCCGAAAAGATAAGCCAGCTATCATCCCAGATTGATATAGCTGATGTCTGGGTGGTCTTAAACAAGATTGCCTCTGAGGAGATTGCGGCCAGGCTGACCGATTACCTGAACCAGAGGGATATCGGCATCATCGGCTCGATCCACCAGGACCCTGAAATCTTCGAGTCCTGCCTGGAGGGCCGCCCGCTTAAAGGCCGCGTTGCCGCTGAGGACGTCAGCAAAATCCTGGATTTCCTCTTTCCCTAGATGGGAACGGAACCCTAAAACGGGGGGAACACCCCTGATAGAAAACCCTGAGAAAAACTGGCCTAGAGAGGTTTCATGAGAACCGACAGGGAGATACCCTCAACCGGGGAAGTGGTGTCAATTTACTGGTGCGACAAGTGTGGCAAGAACAGCGCCTTCTCCGATTACCGGTGGCCCGGGCACAGGCACTGGGAGGAATATAACTATACACTCTGTAATGAATGCTTGATCGAACTGGATAACACCAAAAGTGACCATGAAGACGGCTGCTAGGTGCCATCACCTGTGGTTCAGATGATATTAATAGAAACTAAAAAGAGGAAAAGCCGCCGGGCGCTTATTGACGGCTTTTCCTCTATACAGAAGGTATCTCGGGCGCTATGGGAGGTATCATGGAACTATGCTACAGGTCAACAATAACAGCCTAATATACTACTGGCAAGACCAATTGGTACCAAGGTTGACTGGTACATTAGTCCCGGTATCCAGATTCATTACCAAATAATGCTTCATTCAAACCAAGTTATTTATCCCATAAGATGGGCAAAGAACATCCGGTTTATCTGATAAAACCTCAGTAATCAAGTACACAAAAGAAAGGGGGTGTGGTATAGTACTGCCATGAGTGACCAAGAAACAATAGTGACAGCTGAACTACCCTTACCCCTGTTCATCCGCGGTAAGGTGAGGGACAGCTACCACCTGGGCAACCATCTGCTCATCGTCGCCACCGACCGGATCTCGGCCTTCGACCTGGTCCTGCCTACACCTATACGCAACAAGGGTTTATTGCTTAACCAGCTCTCCGCCTTCTGGTTTAATGCCACCAGAAACCTGATGCCCAACCATCTGATAGAAATAGTTGACGATATTCGTATTCTGGATTCTTACCTCCCCACGGAAAACCGCTTCGCCTACCCCCCTTACCTGGCCGGACGGTCAATGGTTGTCAAAAAGGTAGAACGCATCGCCGTTGAGTGTGTGGTGCGTGGCCACCTGGCCGGTTCGGGCTGGGCAGAATACCAGGAATCGGGCACTATCTGCGGCATATCGTTGCCTGAAGGTCTGGTGGAGAGCCAGGAACTGCCTCAACCAATATTCACACCAACCACCAAGGCAGATACCAGCCATGACCAGCCCCTTACCATGGCTGAGGTTAAAGAAATGGTGGGGGAAACCCTGGCTGAAGAGATAAGAGCCAAAAGCCTGGCCATCTATTCATATGCGCGGGAACACGCCCGAACCAAGGGAATAATCATCGCCGACACCAAGATGGAATTCGGGCTGGACAACGGCAGGCTAATCCTCATCGACGAGCTGCTGACCCCCGACTCCTCGCGCTTCTGGGATGCCGGGCAGTACCAGGCCGGTCAATCACAACCCAGCTACGATAAGCAACCCGTCCGCGACTGGCTGGTAAAGTCGGGCTGGAACAAGGAACCGCCAGCACCGCCACTGCCCGAGGAGGTTGCCGAAGCCACCACCAGAAGATACGGTGAGGCCTACGAAAGGCTGACAGGGCAGAAACTGGACCTGTGAAAGAATATAAACGAGGAACAAACTATGGAAAACAAGCTACCTGAACAGGTCAAACTGGACAAGGTCGAACATATTGGCATCGTGGTAAGGGATATCGAAAAGGTCACCGAGTCCTGGTCGTCACTTTTCGGCATCGGCCCCTGGACTATCAGGGAAATGGGTGGCGGCCCGGTAAAGATGAAAATGGCCTTTGCCAGCCTCGGTGCACTGCAGATTGAACTGATACAACCGGTAGAAGGCAGGATATTCCATTCCGAATTCCTCGACACCCATGGAGAGGGCTTGCACCATCTCGGTTGCTCCGTTGACGACCTGGATGATGCCGTGTCAAAGCTGGTAGCACAGGGGGCAAAGGTTGTCAGCGGAGGGCAGGGCAACTATGCCTACCTCGAGACCGGCGGGCCCGGTGGCGTCATCTTCGAACTGGTCAAGAGACGCACCTAGATAATAAATTACCAGTTCGGATTAATAACAACCGCTTTCCAGGTTGAGCAAGCCGTGCCATACCGGCCTTAACCCTCCAGCAAATCCTTGGTGCTGGGTATCTCGCCAGCCACCCGTTCATCAATTCTGGTGGCCATGTCCAGGGCCCTGCCCAGTGCCTTAAACAGCGCCTCTGCCCGGTGGTGGTCATTCATGCCGTAAATAATCCTGACATGCAGATTGAGCCTGGCTTCCAGGGCAAGAGACTCAAGGAAGTGGCGGATAAGGTCGGTAGAGAACCCGGCCATATCGTTGTCGCTGAAGGTCAGCTCCAGCACGGTATACCCCCGGCCGCTGATGTCTACGGCCACCATCGCCAGGGCATCGTCCATAGGTACTGTAGCATCGGCCATCCGTGTTATTCCCCGCTTGTCGGCCAACGCCTGGTTAAGCGCTTTCCCCAGGCAAATAGCAACATCCTCGGCAACATGGTGCTGGTCGTCGCCGGTAGCGGTAAGTTTGAGGTCAAACCTTCCGTGCCGAACCACCTGTGCCAGCAGGTGGTCAAACACCTTAATACCGGTGTCTATCTCCCATTGTCCACTGCCGTCAACATTGAGCTCCAGGTTGATTTTTGTTTCACTGGTCTCCCTGTTGATAACGGCAACTCTGTTGCCAACTCCGCTACTTAATGAAAAAGCCCGCCCCACCCTTAGGCTAAAAGCAGGGCTAATAGGCACAACACCGTTAAGCACCTGGTTAACATATACTCGACTGTACCTGGTTTTTTCTGCTATTTGCCGGTCAGTATAGCCGTTCCTCCTCTTAAATTCCTTTAACTCTTCAAGTCCTATCACTTTTATACCCCTTTTAGGAACCTGTTGTTTCGTCTATTTTACACGATGTCAAACTAATATAACATATATTGAATATTGTGTCAATGCTATTTAACATATATTAATACTTAATATAACAATAAATATACTAAATGTAGAATTCTATTTACGGAAATTTGTCACTATGTAATATATTATGGGGCTATATAATATATGTCGATTATGCCTGGAGCTAGTTAAATCCCTATTTCTTGAAGGCATTTAAGCAGGGCGTCGGTGTGTTCCGGTTTACCCACGCTGATGCGGATATAATTCTTCAAAACCGGCTGGTCAAAATAACGAACCAGTATCCCTCTATCCTGCAACTTCCTTTTCAGCTCGGTTGCCTCGCCGCTCAATACGGCGCAAAGGATAAAATTAGCCTGGGTGTGTAACGGCTTCAACCATTCAACCTTCTCGAGCCCGGCAAACAGCCTTTCCCTCTCGGCAACAATCGCCCTGACGGTACCCATCAGATAGTCGATATCCTTTAACGACTCCTGCACCGCCACCAGGGCAGCCACGTTGACATTATATGGTATCTTGGTTCTGAGCAGGAAATCAGCGATCCGGGACGGGAAAAGACCGTACCCGATTCTCAGACCGGCCAGTCCGGCCCACTTGCTGAAGGTACGCAGCACCATCAGGTTCTGGTACTGACTGACCAGCGGTGCCACCGACTGTCCGCTGAATTCATAGTAGGCCTCATCAACCAGAACCGGAATCCCGTTATCCATCAACTCCAATACATCCTGCCGTGGTGTTAGTGTTCCGGAGGGATTATTGGGGTTGGCCAGTATTATTACTTTGGTTTTACCGGTCACGGCAGCCTTTACAGCACTAATGTTAATGTTAAAACCCTTATCCCTGGGTACTTCCACAAACTTGCCCCCGCACAGCGCCGTGCTGAAACTATATATGCCAAAGGTAGGGGTACAGCTAATTACCTCGTCCCCCTTACTTATAAACAGACGTAAAATAAGGTCAATCAGTTGATTGCTGCCATGACCGGCCACAATGTATCCGGCGTCAATGCCGGTATATTCCGCCAGTGATTGCCTCAGCAGCACCTGACCGTTATCGGGGTATACATTAAAATCGGAATAGCTGGCCAGTGCCCGGCTGACCTTGGGGGAACAACCGTATGGGTTCTCGTTGGCATCCAGCTTGATAATGTCTTGCACCGACACATCAATCTTACCTTTTAATGTCTCCGGAGAAGTGTGTGCCGAATAACCGGCAAAATCCCTTAGATCTGGCCGTATAAACCTCTCTATTCCCTCTGAGGAATTGAGTGAACTCACCGGCTATTTACCCCCTGGCCTGGACTT
>CP070645.1:746013-750024 GCA_020354275.1 Dehalococcoidales bacterium | reverse complement strand
CGATGACATGGCACCTGAAGGGTGTGGCTATAGTTGGCGGTGCTGGCCTGGTTCTGGGAATCGTTTTTGAGGTCCTCCAGAGGATAAGGATGAAGAGAAGGGCATCAGAGTTGTCTGAATAGTCCGTATTCTGCCTTTATGGAAGGGTCATTCTTGATGATACCCGTAATATAGCAGGAGGTACTTTATGCTCAATGAACCGATAAAGGCCAACGAAGTCAGGGTGAAGTATTTCTCGGGGCTGTTTCCCTGGGAGATTGAGGCTGACATGAACGAATGGTTTGAAGATGCCAGTAATGATACGGTAGTCCTCGATCTCGGCTATCAGTTTACGGTAGACGAAGATGGCAGGAATGGCCCGATATGGGCGCTCCTTATCTATGCCAAACCCAGGCAGTCCTAGATGCTCCCCGGTCTTCGAAAAACCTGGCGGCTCGCCCCGCGCTATATAAGGCATGCCAGTCGGCGGCCCTTTTAAGCCGGGCAGCCCTTTGATATATTATCTCTGAAAGTAACCAATGGACGTTGTTAATCTGCCATCAGGTAAAAAAGTATTATCTATCACTTCTGTCGTAACCTTCCTCGGCTTTCTGGATACTTTTATACTGATACCGATTATGGCCCTCTATGCCACTGAGCTTGGTGCCAGTGCCAGCATCAGAGGGCTTATTATTGGTCTGTATTCGATAGTAAATACTCCGGCCAACATCATTTTCGGACGTCTCATTGACCGTGTGGGGTACAGACTACCGTTGATTTTCGGCCTGGCCGGAGATGCCCTGGGCATGTTTTTGTATATCCTGTGTCGGTTGCCTTTCCACCTGGCCCTGGTGCGTGTTTTCCACGGGATAAGCGGTGCCCTGGTCGGCCCGGCGACGATGTCCGTTTTCGCCGGCTCGGATGGTGAATCCCGGGCCAGGACGATGGGTATTTACGGCATTTCTCTGGCGACCGCTACCCTGGTCGGCTTTGGCCTGAGCGGGTTCATCGCCTCCTGGCTGGGACGCCAGGCCGTTTTCCTGCTGGGGGCAGGGCTGCTGGCTATAGCCACGCTACTCGGCCTGCTACTGCCCGGCATCAGACCAGCGGTAAGTACAGCAGCCAGGACTTCGTTCAGTCAGTCTCTGGGGCAGGTAACAGACCTCTTCAAGAGAAAAGGCCTGAGCACTGCTTATATCTCCATTTTCGCCCAGTATTTTACTTTCGGGGGGGTGGTTACCCTTCTGCCGGGCTATCTGGAGAATCTGGGAATGGAAGACTTTCACGTGGGGATGTTACTGGCCACCTTTGCCATTACGTTTATCATTACCCAGTTTCCCAGTGGTGCCCTCTCCGACAGGATAGGCCGGTTGTTGCCGGTCGTTATTGGCCTGGGCCTGGGCATCGTCTCGCTGGTGGTACTGCCGTCGCTGACCACGTTCCCGTTGCTGGCCGGGGCAATGGCACTATACGGCATTGGTTACGGGCTTCTTTTCCCCTCAATATCGGCCCTGATCGTTGACCACACCGGGAACGAAGAGCGGGGACTGGCGACCGGCGTATTCCATGCCTTACTCACTGCCGGAGTCGCCATCGGGGCGCCGGTGATGGGCCTGGTCGAAGAGGGGGTGGGGTTGGAAACGGGACTGGTAATCGCACCGTCCGTCATGTTTATAGCTCTGGTGGTTGCCCTGGTTGACCTCAGGCGGCGGTAAGCTTGTTACACGGCGATGGCTGTGTTAAAATCCTATTCGAAGGGCTAGTCGCAGCCGACTAGCCCTAGAGGTGTTTGAGGAAGAATATGCAGCCTGACCTGACCCGGCTACTGGGGCTTATTGAAGATATGCCCTCATATCGCCAGCTGGTAGCGGAACTGGAAAAGAAAAGAGAGGGGACTACGGTGGCCGTGCTTGATGCGGCCAAGCCCTATCTAGTGGCATCCCTGTACCGCCGTTTGCAGCGTCCTATGCTGGTGGTGACATCTCAGCCGGAAAGGGCGAGGAAACTCCATGAGCAGCTGCTGACCTGGCTCTTCTCTATCCCGGTAAGGTTGTTGCCCGAACCCGAGGCTCTGCCCTACCAGCCAGTGGTTTCGGACGGCCCAGTGGAAACAGAGAGGATTAGCACTCTGGCTGCCCTGGCTGGTATCGCAGGAGATAGCGGTAGTTCGCTGGAAAGCCCGGTTCTGATGGTGGCTTCAAGCCAGGCTCTTATGCAGAAAGTGCTACCCCACCGCCGTTTCGCAGCCGCCAGTCATACCATTGAGGCCGGGATGGAGATAGAGCCCTTCCGGCTGCTGGAACGCTGGCAGGCGATGGGTTACCGGCTGGAGGACGTGGTTGAGCTGCCCGGTATGGTGAGTCACCGCGGTGGTATCATCGATATCTATCCCCCCACCGGTGACCTCCCGGCACGGCTGGAGTTCTTCGGCAATACCGTGGAGAGTATCCGTCTATTTGATCCGGCCAACCAGCGGTCGCTGAGGAAGGTTCCGGCAATAGGTATCGTTCCGGCGTCGGAAGTGATAGCGGCTTTCCCTGCTGACAGTGGCGAAGGGCGGAAAGAAAACATCGTTGATATTGACTATACCGGTTTGAACGGGGAGGCCAGCCAGCGGTTTGAGCAGGAACTGGCGCTCATTGCCAACGGTGGCAGACCGGACAACATGCTTTTCTACTCCCCGCTGTTCAACGATGGCTGCTTCCTGGACTACCTGCCCGGTAATGCCCTGCTGGTGCTGGACGAACCGGGCAGCATCAAGCTGGAGATGGCTGACCTGGCGGCTAAAGCCGGCGAATTACGTGACGATATGGTGGCTAGGGGTGAGTTGCCACAGGCCTTTCCCCGGCCTTACTTCACCTGGGAAGAGATAGAGGGTGCGGTAAAAGACCGCCAGCACCTGGAATTGTCCTCCTGGGGTACTACCGGCGATAAAGACCACTCGCTGGATTTCATTCCCGCCCCCGGTTATGCCGGGCAGCTCCCGTCGTTTCTTAAGAAGGTCGGTGAGATGCTGGCGCAAAAGCAGCGGCTTGTCCTGGTCAGCCACCAGTCGGAGCGCCTTTCCGAGTTGCTCGAGGAGGAGGGCGTTATAGCCCCGACGCTTGACAGGGTCAAACAGGTGCCACCGCCCGGTTCGCTGGTACTGCTTCAGGGCCTGCTGGCCGAAGGCTGGGTGATGAATGGCGATACTCTGCTGCTTACCGATTCTGAGATTTTCGGTTTTATAAAACAACAGCGGTTGCTCAGGAAAAGACCGGTGCCGCACCATCGTCTCTTTACCGATATTAACCCCGGTGATTATGTGGTGCATGTTGAACACGGTATCGGCCGCTTCTCCGGTGTTACCAATCTGCGTGCCGAGGGTGGGGAAAAGGAGTACCTGGTGCTGGAATACGCTGCCGGTGACCGGCTATATGTCCCCACTGACCAGATAGACCGTGTGGGGCGTTATGTCGCCGCTGGTGAGCGCTTGCCCGTCTTGAGCCGTCTGGGTACTCAGGAATGGACACGGACCAAGAGTAAGGTACAGGAGTCGGTTGAGGTTATTGCCCGCGACCTGCTGGAGCTCTATGCCACCCGTGAGGTCGTGCCCGGCTACGCCTTCTCTCCCGATACGGTGTGGCAGCATGAACTGGAGGCCTCCTTCCCCTATGTTGAGACCCCGGACCAGCTGGAAGCCCAGAAACAGGTAAAGGAAGACATGCAGACGGCCAGGCCTATGGACCGCCTGGTCTGTGGGGATGTCGGTTACGGCAAGACCGAAGTAGCCATCCGGGCCGCCTTCAAGGCGGTGATGGATGGCAAGCAGGTGGCGGTGCTGGTGCCGACTACGGTACTGGCCGAGCAGCACTTAGCTACTTTCAGTCAGAGACTGGGCGCATTCCCGCTGAGGGTAGAGGTACTTAGCCGTTTCCGTACTCCCAGGGAGCAATCGGTCATCCTGAAAGACCTGGTTGAGGGCAGCGTCGATATCTGCATTGGCACCCACCGGCTGCTGCAGAAGGACGTAGCCTTCAAAGACCTGGGCCT
>CP070645.1:742581-745913 GCA_020354275.1 Dehalococcoidales bacterium | reverse complement strand
TTCCTGGGCCCAGGGATAGTTCTGGTGCCCGTTTTCTACATTCAATAATGGCTGGTAGGTCAGCAGTGTCAGCGGATAGCTGCCCTCGTCACCGAGGAACTCTACCTCCTGGTAATGCGGCAGGCAGTCCAGCCTGTCTTCTACCCCTCCCATCTTTTCCATCACCCCTGCCAAGTTAGCCGAATAGAACTCAAACCTGCCGGAGGGGGTATTGAATATGCTGTCATAGTTGCCGTACTGGTAGGCCGGACCAAGCCAGACACCCTTCTCTTTTAACTCATCCCAGGGTACGATATCCCCGGTGCGGTATTTAACAAAGCCCTCGGCATCATCACCGATTCCGATAAAAGAGCTGGCTACCGTCCCGCCCAGCCTGCCAGATATATCAAATATTATGTCAGTAATACTCTTGGTATCATACAAAGGCTCCACTGCCGGCTGCTTCAGCTTCAATTCAGCAAAGCCTGACCCCGGCGGTGAATGGTCATAACCCCACTCTTCAAGGAAGGAGGAAGACGGCAGTATGACATCGGCATACTCCGCCATTTCACTTATGAACGGGGCGACATGGACATAGTAAGGAATCCTGGCCATAGCCTCGTCCCATCTCACCGTCCCCGGTGCTGATATATTAAAGTTGCTGTTGAAGCCAATAGCCATCCCCACCGGGTAAGGGCTGTTATCCATTATGGAATCAGCTACCTGGTTGGTCACGCCGGTTGCCGCTGGAAAGTCCTTTGTTTTACTGAGGTCAATCCTTGGCCTGGCATTGCCAGCACTGGCGATACTATCCTGGGTAATCTCGGGCATATCCCGGTAATTCGGGTCCTGCTGATAGATTATGCCGCCGGGGACATCGATACCGCCCACCAGGGCATTAAGGCAGAATATGGCATAGCTACTGTAAGACCCGTTGGGCCAGCCGGCTACTCCCCGACCCGCCCAAGCAACCGCCGGTCTGGTCTGGGCGAACTCCCTGGCGATTTCCTGGATGGTGTCAGCATCGATGCCAGTTATAGCGGCCACTCGCGACGGGCTGTATTCACCGAGCACCAGCTCTTTATACTCATCGAACCCGGTGGTCCAGCTGGTGATGAAATCACTGTCATATAGGCCTTCATTTATAATAACGTAGGCCAGGGCCATGGCCAGCGCACCTTCGGTACCGTGATTAACCGGGAGCCACCGGTCTGCTTTGGCGGCAGTCACCGAATAGCGCGGCTCAATGGCTACTACCTTGGCGCGGTTGGGCCTTTCCCGTCTTATCTTACCCCACAACCTCAGATTCCGTGCCAGGGGTCTTTCCGATTCGACGATACCGGCGCCGAAAGCCAGAATATAATTGGCCCGGCCAAAGTCATAGGCGATATGGCTGTTGTTGCCGTCAGCCAGCCACCGGCCAAGCTTCTCGGCGTCACTCTCCAAGGAATCACCGGTGACGACGTTGGGTGTACCGTAGGCCCCGGCAAACCGCTGAATCATATCCTGACTGCTGATGGTATTCAATCCCTGGAAAAGCAAGAGCTGGTGCGGTTTGTCCTGATTCCTCAGTGTTCCCAAACGGGTGCTGACCTCGCTCAGGGCTTCGTTCCAGGAGATGGCAACCCAGCCGGGGTCAATCCCCTTGCCTTTAGCACTGCTGGTTCTCTTCAGGGGGCCGGTGACCCGGGCGGGGTCATAAAGCACCTGGACGCCGAGATGGCCGCGGGGACATATCTCCCCTTCCGATATCTGCGATAAGGGATTACCGGCAATCTTAACGGCCTTGCCGTTGACCACCCTGACCTCAATGGCACACCGCGAGGGGCAGTTAAGGCAGGAAGTGGGCACCCATTTCTCGGTGACAACGCCTTCGGTGTTCTCATCAACCGGGGTAGCAACACTGGGTTTGGGATATTTAATGAGACGACTGGCCGCCACCGCCACCGCGGAAATGGCAGATATCCTCAGGAAAGCCCTTCTGGTTATGCTGAAGCGGTTGTTCTCTGCTGAAGTATTCATGTCATTTCTGTTATCTGGCACTTAACACAACTCCAAGAGCCCAATCGTCCCGGCGTAGTCCGGATATACCTGATTATAGCCAAAACGGCCTTTAGATTAAAAATCAGCTGGATGCCTTAAGCCAGAATTATTGTTTCCCATCTGGCTTGGTTTTCAAAAAAAAGCTCCGCTGGCTTGCTCAGCCAATCAGAGCCAATCACTCCTGTCAATTCGAATTTTCGCCGTGCAAAAGTCCGCTCTCCTATCTCCCGTCACTCTTACCTAACAATACACCTTCACCTTCTATTCCCCCACCTTTATGCTTTCTTGGCGGCTTTTCTTTTTGGTTTTGGTTTCTCTTCCTCCTCTTCCTCTTCTTCTTCTCCAGATTGCGCCTTACGGAAAGACCTGATCCCTCTACCGATAGCACCACCAACCTGCGGCAGTCTACCAACCCCGAAAACAATTAAAATGATTACCAGGATAAGTGCAATCTCCCACGGTCCCAGACGGAATGGCATTACTCTCTCCTTATCTACCAGAAATGCCTAAACCGAACTCCCAACAGCCAGGCACATTCCTTTAATTGCCTTTGTAATCATATTACTACACCTGCCACATCACGTCAACCAGTAAACAGCTTTCCCCACAGTCTCAGATTGGCCAATCACCCCCCATTATAAGAGTGGGACACAACTTACTTTCATAGCTTTACCAGTCGCATAATATAAGGTAATTATTCCCACATAAAAAAGGTCTTGAAAACATGATGGCAACATTTATAAAATTACAAGACAGTATTGACAGAAGCCATAATACCTGCTATGCTTCTTTTTACGGTTTATATCGGTTTAATCGCCGAGCTAGGCCGTGCGGTTGAAATCGGTTTTCGGGCCGACGTAGGCCGCTCCGCGAGCCCTTGCCAGCAAGGGCTTTTTTCATGGTTACATTACAGGCCAATATATTATTTTCTATGTAAACCTATTATACCGGCAACACATGCCAGCCTTATCCAGTAGTAGTACTCATGTATCCCCCGGTCTTAGGCTGTTAAGGTGGATCGTTTTACTTTAGTCGCATCAGGTAAGCACGCATACCGGCCTGTTATCTGTGTTAATTCCCCTAATTAAACTTGTATTAACTCTATATTGAATCACTACCCTTTTCCCCACTTTCCTTACCACAATCCAAACTGTCATACTGTATTGTAACTGGGAAATAATAAACTGCCATAAGGGCTGGAGGATAATGCTTTGGATAATAACCAGTCACACAAGACCTTTGCTAATACTCAAAGGGCTATGCTAAAGATTGAAGAGGACTGGTTGCAGTCCATTAATGCACCGGTGACA
>CP070645.1:735492-742481 GCA_020354275.1 Dehalococcoidales bacterium | reverse complement strand
GTATACGCCTCAGCAGTGAAGGCGACACTGGCACCAGAGGAGGTTCGTCCGGCAATCTCTATGTAAACCTGTCTGTCAGGGAACATGAATTCCTTAAGCGGGATGGTGACGACATCCTTTACGAATTGCCCATCAATTTTACCAAAGTAAGTCTGGGTACCGATGTGGATGTGCCCACCCTTGAAGGTGACGTTAAGCTCAAGATACCGGCTGGCAGCCAGACAGGTCAGGTCTTCCGGTTGAAAAATAAGGGCATTCCTCATCTCCAGGGCCGGGGCCGCGGCGACCAGTTTGTTAGACTGCTGGTGGTTACCCCCGACTCACTTACCAAAAAGCAACGCCAGTTACTGGAGGAACTCGACGAGAGCCTAAGACCACCCAGAAGGGAAAAGTAATAGTGCTAGCACGCTAAGAGCAATATTCGGTAAGTACAAGACAGGATTCAGGAACCCCTTCGAGACCTGAGAAAAGAGAACAACCGCCACTTCCGGCCAGAAAGCTCGTGAGCCGCCCCACCCATCATTAACTCAACGGCTGTCTGGTGAACATCAGCCCCGTCATAAAGTACCCGGTAAATCGCTTCGGTAATGGGCATGGCCAGCCCCATCTCCCGGGCCAGATTCCAGACAACAAGAGTGGTAGTCACCCCCTCAGCCACACCGGTCATTGACCCCGTTATTTCTTCCAGCGGACGCCCCTTGGCCAGTTCTTCTCCAACATAGTGGTTACGGCTCAACGGGCTGGCACAGGTAGTGACCAGATCGCCTAAACCGGCTAATCCGGAAAAGGTCAGGGGATTTGCCCCCTGGGCAACGCCGAAGGCGGTTACCTCGGTAAGTCCGCGGGTAATCAGGGCTGCCTTGGCATTATCACCGTAACCCAGTCCATCGGCTATACCAGCACCAAGAGCAATAATATTCTTCAGTGCCCCTCCCAGCTCAACACCAACGATATCGGTATTGGTATAGATGCAGAGTTTAGGTGAATTCAGCAGCTTCTGGACCTTGCGGGCCAAAACCTCGTTTTCAGCAGCCACCACAGTAGCCGCCGGTAATTCGCTGAGTACTTCCTGGTAAAGATTAGGGCCGGAAAGGACACAGATATTAGGTCTGAAATCAGGGTTTATCTCATCGGCAATTACCTGAGACATCCTCTGGCTGCTGGCAATCTCCAGTCCCTTAGCAGCACTAACAATAAACATCGATTGATTAAGGTACTCGGCAACCAGCTTCATGTTCTCCCGTACCCTTTGTGAGGGAACCACGATGATGACGGCTTTCGATCCGTCCATTGCCTCGCTGAGAGAACTGGTGACCGATAACCCGGAGGGGAATTTAGTCCCCGGCAACAAGGATTGATTGGGCCCATTACTGGTCAGGTCCGCTGCTTCTTCCTCGGTCCGGGCCCATAATTTGACCTGCAGTCCCTTACGGGCAGACACGACCCCCAGGGTTGTGCCCCAGGTAGTGGTGCCGATGATGGCAATCTTGGGCATATTTTAGCCTAAACTATTCTCAGTTGGTGGTAATTCTATCTTCTCAGGTTCATCACCCAGCTTGCGTTCCCTGCCGGCAAGCAATCTGGCGATATTGTCCTTATGCATTACGATAATTGCTATTGTGCCAATTAAGGCATAAATCAGATATTCGATGGGGAAACCATTTAGAATGGTAAGGGGCACCAGTATGGTATAAGTGCCAACAACTCCCGAGATGGAGCCCAGGGAGGCAAACCTGCTCAAACCAACACCAATAATAAAAACCTCGCCACCAAATATGGCCACCACCGGACATAGAGCCATCAAACCTCCAAAGAAGGTGGCAACACCCCTCCCACCCCGGAACTTAAGGAATATCGACCAGTTATGCCCCGCCATAGCCGCCAGAGCCGCCAAACACTGCCCGAAGATTACCCCTAGGCCGATATCACCTACCACCAGGTATTCACGGCCAATTATTAAACCGGCAAATAGCACTGCTAGTGCTCCCTTTAACACGTCAAGAGCAAGCACCAAAGCAGCTACCTTCTTGCCGGCAACGCGCAAGACATTTGTTGCCCCCGTCTTGCCACTACCATACTCGGTAACATCCACCCGACTGAACCGTTTTGTTATCAGTATTCCTATAGGAATAGAGCCCAGGAGGTACCCCAGTATAATCACCGCAGCAAACTTAGCAACTATCATGACTCACCCCTTTTCTTTAAGACTATCCGAATCGGGGTACCAATGAAACCAAAAGACTGACGCAGCTTGTTTTCCAGGTAGCGTTGATAAGAGAAATGCATCAGTTTGGTATCATTGACAAAGAAGACAAAAGTGGGAGGATTGGTATCCGCCTGAGTAGCATACAGGATCTTTAAACGCTTACTACCGCTACGTGGGGGGCCGTGCTCAGCCACCGCCTGCTGAACCACGCTGTTGACAACAGGCGTTGGTAACCTTTTTAACCTCTCCTGATAAACCTGGCACACCTGGGGCATAACTCTGTCTACCCCCTGACCAAGTTTAGCCGAAGTATATTGCACCACTGCATATGGCATAAATTTGAGCTGGCTCCTGATGTATCTATTCCACAGTGTCAGGTTCTTATCAGGCACCAGGTCCCATTTATTAATAATCAGCACAATTCCTTTAGCCGCTTGCTCAACGTAACCAGCAATATGCATATCTTGAGCCGTAAGTGGCTCGGTAGCATCAATTACCAATAAAGCTACATCGGCCCTATCAATGGCCTGTTGAGCCCTAATTACACTATATCTTTCCACCCCCACTCCCAACCGTCCCCGCCGCCTGATACCAGCGGTATCAATAACTAGCACACTTTGGCCCTGAAAGTCAAATAACGTGTCTATGGCATCGCGTGTGGTTCCGGGCGTATCGTCAACAATAGCCCGTTTTTCACCCAGCATGGCGTTAAGAAGCATCGACTTGCCAACATTTGGCCGGCCGACAATGGCCACATTGATAACCTCCTTTTCACCTTCTGCCAGCGTGGTCACCGGCAGCAAAGCAATAATCCTGTCCATCAGTTCATCAGTGCCCCGGGCATGATAGGCTGATATTGCCAGCGGCTCACCCAACCCCAGCCGGTAAAAATCTACCGCGCCGCTTTCCAGCTTAGTGTTGTCGGTCTTATTGGCCACCAGAACCACCGGTTTACCCGCCCGATGGAGCATATCGGCTATCTCCATATCATATGGGGTAACCCCATCCCTGACATCCACCATCAATACAATAACATCAGCCTCGTTAATAGCTACTTTTACCTGTTCCTTCACCCCCTGGTCAACGGCCGACTCGGGCCTCCATTGTAACCCGCCGGTATCTATCACAGTAAACTCTCTATCCTGCCATGATATGTCAGCCAGTATGCGGTCACGAGTGGTGCCGGGCAGGTCTTCGACAATGGCAACCCTCTTCCGCGCCAGCCGGTTTAGCAACGTGGACTTACCCACATTCTGTCTTCCTATGATAGCTACTAAAGGTTTATTTGCCATTGTCTATATATAACCCCCTGCCGGTAACACCATTTCTTCAGGGCAAGTCCTCAGTTCCGGTACCCTTTTTCCTTTGGCGACGATACCACCAGTAGGCCACTCCACCGAGGACTATCCAGACAGGGCTGAAAATACCAATCCAGATAAATATATCGGCCAAAACCTGACCGAAGGTAACCAATCCATTCCAGGCCCCACTGGCAATACTGCCAGCACTCCAGCCGGGGAGTACGGTGATATAATCGGTTCTGGTCTCGTTGTCGGTGTTACCGCGGTCATCGGTCACGGTGAGTGACACCGTATAGCTTCCGTCACTCCTGTAAGTATGCACCGGATTCTCCTCAGTGCTGGTATTTTTGTCACCGAAGTCCCACTGGTAGCTGTAGGGAGGGAAGCCACCGAAGGCTTCACCGTAAAACCTGACCTTCTCACCCTCATCTACACTCGTCTTGTTGGCGCGTAATTCGATATCAAGCTCGGACTGCTCCAGGCGCACCTCAATAAGTGAGGTGGATGATGTCCGTTCCAGGTATTGCATGCGGCCTTTCGTCTGCTCGATTTCGCCCCTTGTCCGGGAGAGCTCGCGCTGAACATCAAGAATATCCTCTACCGTCTCTGCCTTCTCCATTATCTTGAGTAACTGCTCTTCCGTTGCCTCAAGGTTCTGCAGTTTGGCGCTCAGGTCAACATACTCCTCGGTTACATCCTGACTTGAGGTCTGTTCAAAGGTGACATCAACTGCCAGGTCACGGAGCATATTCATAGCCTCACTAAAATAACCAGCCGGCACACGAATGGAGATATCGCCGAATAGCCTTTCCCTCTCCTTCCATACCCGTGAATTGACCACATAACCGCCAAGATCGGCAGCCATGACAGTAATCTGGTCTATGGCAGTAGAAATATCCGCCACTGCCAGCGACATATTACCCCGGCGGATTATCATACGCTCAGCGGCCCAGGACTCACCAAGGGCCGCTTGTGTTATCAGCACCGGTGATTCTTCTTCCGCCTCTGACATAAAATCTTCTTCAGTATATTCCCAGTCTTCGTCTGTTCCTGAAGTTTCCCGGTCTACCCCTATTCCGTCATTATCTTTATCTCTTTCAGGTGCCGCCCTGCAGGAAACAGACGCCAGCAGGCATATTACCGACACCAGCACTATTATCAGCCTTTTCATTTTGTGACCTCCCTGGCTCTGACCCACTGAGCCAACCCGCAACCGAGTACGGATATACCAAGCACAAAACCGGCCGCTTTCCAGGTAACCATCTTAATAACCCACCCTGGCACGGGATTCATTTCCACCTCTACAGTACCACCTCCTGCCGGATTATCTACAATTTCGGTAAAAGAACCGTAGTCATACTCAACCCAGCCGATAAACCATACCAGCGCACCGATAATGAGCGCCCCCAGCACAACCTGGACAACAGCCAGCCTTCTCACGCTTCCACTACCCCGCTATCACCCTCCTCGTTCTCCTTACCTTTCGCCTGGCGCCTGGCTTCGAAATACTGCAACATACCGCAGCCAGTCACCGCCAGACCGAGGGTGAGAAACACTAATGACCAGGCTGGTAACAGCGGGGCTGGCTTGAGGAGTGCCATACAATGCAGTATCATATCAGTTCCTGGTATCAACCCCTCATGAATATGATAACCGGGACTTATCCAGCTAGCCCAGGAAAGAAGATAAGCGATAACAGTGACTCCCAGCAAGACTTGGGTAACAGCCAGTTTTTTCACCACGGCACCTCTAATAAAAGCCAGTACATTTCAACTTCCCACCACTCCCGAGCATTTAACCTTCAATGTACTATCACAGGCCAAAGCCTCGTCCTGGCCCTGCCGGGACAGCCCCCTACATGTAATACCCTCCCCCTTGGGTAGTCCGGGTAGGTTTTGCCTCCCGATCCTGACTTTTAGGAACTGGTTTGACTGCCACCAGTTCACTGACCATCTTTACACTGGGGGGTTCTATTTCGGTTCTGGCAACCCTTTTTAACTCGGCAATAGTTTCCTGGAAGCTGCCGGCGAAGGTGTTGTACTCCATGGCAAACCGGTTGAACTGGTCAATAATTGATACCGGGATTTCAACCTTCTCGGCGATATCATGGAACTGCTCAATAAACTCATAGTAAAGGTTATTGGCCGACCAGAATTCATTAAGGTAGATACGCAGGTAAATACTGAACCGGCCGGTGCGGGTGTCACTCTCCAAGCGGTCAATGAAGGCGTTATACCAGGTATTAAAGACCCGCTGCGACATATCACAGGCCCGTGCCCAGTCCCACAGCTGGGGATTATCGACATTATACAGGGTATCGATGATGGTGAAGATAGACAGCGAAGAACTGCCCATAAACCGCCGGTTGAAATAACCGGCCAGCTGCTTCAATCTCTGTGATGAACGCTCTAGCTGCTGCTCTCTGGCGCTGATTACAGCCACTACCAGACCGATTACCAGGACAACGCCGAGAACTGGGGCCACTAGTTCCATAGGCCACTGGTAAACAACTCCAAGTAAAGCCAGCACCGTTATCAGAATAGGGCACCAACCCCAGGTCACTATTATATTAAATATCCTGACCATATATTTCCCCCTATCGATAGCCACCCAGCGGCATTACCAGACCGCCCAGTATGTACGCCAGCAGTGCTTTCTGCAGGTGCATCCTGTTCTCAGCCTGGTCAAATACCACTGACTGGAGACTATCTAATATATCCTCCGATACCTCTTCCCCGCGATGAGCCGGTAAGGGGTGCATCAGTATAGCATCATCTTTGGCTAGAGACATTAATTTACTATCAACCTGATAACCGGTAAATATTGCCCGTCTCTCATCGGCCTGGGTTTCCTGCCCCATGCTTGTCCATACATCGGTATAGACGATATCAACTCCGTTAACGGCCAGCTCAGGTTCTCTGGTACTGAATATCCGGGAACCATGGGTCACCCCGTAGTCCTGAGCCAGTTGCAGTATTTCCGGCCTGACGGTATAACCGGCCGGTGAAGCAATCCTAAAATTCATACCGGTTAGCGAGGCCCCCAGTAACAGGCTGTGAGCCACATTGTTACCGTCGCCTAAATAGGCCAGGGTCAAATCATGCAGTTCGCCCTTCTTTTCGTAGATGGTCAGCAGGTCAGCCAGTGCCTGGCAGGGGTGTTCCAGGTCAGAGAGGGCGTTAATTAGCGGTACATCGGAATATTCGCTCATAACCTCGAGCGTTTTGTGGGAAAAAGTACGGGCGACGATGGCATCGGCATAACGGCTGAGCACCCGGGCAATATCAGGAACAGACTCCCTCTCCCCCAGACCCACCTCGGCCGGAGAGAGGTAGAGCACCTGCCCACCCAACTGCCGCATGGCTACTTCAAAGCTGACCCTGGTCCTCAAAGATGGCTTCTCAAAGATCAGCACCAGCATCTTTCCCTCAAGAACGGAAAGCCATCCCCTGTTCTTATAATCAATGGCATCTGATATCATC
>CP070645.1:730017-735392 GCA_020354275.1 Dehalococcoidales bacterium | reverse complement strand
GGGGCTGGCCACCTTCAACTTTCCCCTTATTCAATTCAGCCTTTTCGGCATTGGCGGCATAACCGCATGTACAGTGGATTATCTCATCCTCCCCGCTATCGGTGACCATGACAAATTCATGGGATTCTTTACCGCCGATTGCCCCGCTGTCAGCTTCAACCATTACCGTGGGGAAACCGCAGCGTTCACATATGTTCTTATATGCCTGCATCATTTTGCTGTAGCTTATGTCCAGCCCTTCCCAGTCTGTGTCGAAGCTGTAGAGGTCTTTCATGACGAATTCACGGGCCCTGATTAACCCGGCCCTGGGGCGGGGCTCATCGCGGAACTTGTTCTGAATCTGATAGAGCATCAGGGGCAGGTCGCGGTAGCTCTGCACATTGTACTTTACCAGCTCGGTAATGAGCTCTTCGTGGGTTGGCCCCAGCACCAGACGGCGTTCCCGGCGGTCATAGAGCTTGAAGAGTATACCACCCATGGTGACATCCCGTCCGGCTACCTGCCATAGCTCAAGCGGCTGGAGCACCGGCATCATAAGCTCCTGCCCGCCCGCTTTTTCCATCTCATTGTGGACTATACCTTCGATCTTTCTCAGCACCCGCAGGCCCAGTGGCAGATAAGAATAGATGCCGGCAGCTACCTGCCGTATCATCCCGCTTTTTAGCAATAGCTGGTGGCTTATGGTATCGGCCTCAGCCGGTATCTCTCTTTGCGTCTTGCCGAACAGCTCTGATATGCGCACTTTATACCCCTGGTGTGTTTTTCAGTATTTAGGTTACTATCATTTCGTATTCCGGCTCACCATCTGCCAGGTACAGCCGGAATATTACCTCTTTACCTTCCTGCAGGTGCTTCTCCGATTTTCCGCGTAGCTTTTTGAAATCGGCCGATTCCAGGAAAAGCCTAAGAAGCTCAATCTTTTCAGCAAGTTCCTCGTTCTCTGCCTTATTGATTAGCTCACTAAAGGTCTTATTATACTCCCTTTTGGCCTGTGTTTGCACGCAGGCATCGAGTTCCGGCCTTAGTTCGATGGTAATCCGTTTCTTATTTATTATCCCCATCCCCCTTGGTCCCCCTTCCCCGGGGAAGGGGGAGAATTTGCTGAAGAGGGGCGTTGCCCCTCTTGGACTCCCCTCTTATGTCTCAAACCGCCCTTTTTTCTCAAACTCCGCTTCTTTTTTTGCTCCCCTTTCATATATTGAACTCCACTCTTATATTTAGAGAGCATATATCATTCACTTTGTTATATCACATCTTGTTATATCATATCTTGGCGAAGCTTGATGGCGGCGTCAAGCAGGGCTAGTTCTCCCTTTTCAATATTCAGTGGCGGCAAGGAGTACAGAGCGTGGAATCTGGCTTCTTTCACGTAGTCATCAGGCTGAATTGCTTCTGGGATATGCCTATCTGCTTGTGCAGAATAGATAGGCCATATGAAATCTGGATACGGGTATGAGTACTCAGCAGGTCTTGGTCCCAGATGGTGGAAGTGCATAAATCCGAGTATGGTTAGTCCCTTCAGTGTCCATCCCGTCTCTTCAAGTACTTCCCGCCGGAGCGTTTCTTCCGGAGACTCGCCTTTCTCACACCTTCCTCCTGGAAGAATGTAATACTGATGCGTTCTAGCTTTTATAACCAGTACAGAATCATCTTGAAATACTATTGCCCGCACTGAGCTCACATACCGTGATGGCGGCAGCTCATTACCAACATAGTATGCGTATTTTAAAGGCATTGTATCCCACACCACTGAACCTTTGTCAACCTGCTGGCTGGTGGCAATGAAGCTGGCAAGTTTTGAGTCCGTATTCTCCACCTCAGCCTTTAACTCCCCTTTATCTTGTCATTTTTCTGGTAAAGGTTACTAAGAACAGCGCCATACTGAATACACCAATAAAGGCCTCGAAAGCGCCGAGTCCTCTTATCCAGCCGTTAGTTGTTTCTACCCAGCTACCATATCCCAGGGCGGTGAACGACACCGCGCTGAAATAAAGAGAATTCCAGAAAGCTGGCCATTCCCAAGCTGAACCAGTGAAAAAATAAATAAATGCCAAAATTACTATAGCTAATGTTGCAAACCCGACAACTCTGAATGGTCTTTCTCCATAACCGCAGAGAAGCCTCATAACCCAACTCGACAGCTTGGAAGCTGGTTCTTTTTTCCAGCTGTGAGCTTTCCTTTTTGACTCCATCTCGCGGTAGAAAAACTTACCAGCAACGTCGTACATACCAACGTTGGTGTACCATTGCTTCAGGCGACGGTAAACAGCTTGGGCTACCAAGATTAGGTCACTTCGTTCGTTCCCGAGTACGTAATTACCCCAGTCTACATGTTCTATTTCTATCTCAGAGGATATCTCTTCACCTGCTAATACTATTCCCTGGAGTTTGGCACCTATCAGGTTGGCCTGCTGAAGGTCAACGAAAAAGAGGGTTGCCTTTTGAAAATTGGCGGCAACTAATGAAGCTTTCCTCAGATTTGCATTTATTAAGCCGGCCTCCTGAAGATTGGCTTTCATAAGGTCAGCCTCTTGAAGATTGGCACCCGTGAGGTCAGCTTGTTGGAGGTTAGCACCCGATAGGGAAACCTCCTGAAAATTAGCCTTTGGGAGATTAGCATATCTCAGGATAATATTGTCGAGATGGAGTCCTCTAAGGTCTATGCCTTCTTTGAACCACTTTCCTGAAAGGTCAAGTCCTTCGGCTTTATCACCGTTTTCTTCTATCAGCCTGAGCAAATCTTCACGAGTATACGGGTTTTGTTCTGTTCCGTCTCCCATAGCTACAACCTCTCCACCTCGGCCATAAGCTCCCGCAGGAAGTCTTTTTCCTCAATCGTTTTTATCTGTTCGCCTTTTTTAAAGATGACGCCTCGGCCTTTACCGCAGGCGATGCCGACATCGGCGTCCCTGGCCTCGCCGGGGCCGTTGACCACGCAGCCCATGACGGCTACCTTAATAGGCTTGCTGGTTTTAAGTAGTTCCTGCTCTACAGCTTCCGCCAATTTTATCAGGTCAACCTCGGTACGGC
Organism: Dehalococcoidales bacterium; assembly: GCA_020354275.1. Classification (GTDB taxonomy): domain Bacteria; phylum Chloroflexota; class Dehalococcoidia; order Dehalococcoidales; family UBA2162. Next base: position 732,362 of record CP070645.1, on the reverse strand, counting down.
CGCAGGTGGGGCAGCTGACCAGCACCGGGCCGTACTGGCGGAGGTTAAGGCTTTTTAATATCTCATAGGCAGCTTTGACTTCTTCATTGGGGTGGGCGGTCAGTGAGACACGGATGGTATCGCCGATGCCCATGTAGAGCAGCGTGCTGATGCCCACGGTGCTGCGGATGATACCCGTCCTGGGTGTCCCGGCTTCAGTGATGCCGATATGCAGGGGGTAGGGTATCTTGGATGCAATATCGCGGTAGGCTTCGATAGTAGTCGGCACGTCAAAGGCTTTAAGGGATACCTTGATCAGGTCAAAGTCAAGGTTCTCCAGCAGCCTTATCTGGCTAAGTGCTGCCTCGACCATCTGTTGAGCGGTGGTTAACTCCGGATTTGCCGTTCTGGGCAGGCTGCCGGCGTTCACCCCGATGCGTATGGGTATGTTCCTGTCCCTGGCGGCTTTAACCACGGTGGTCACCTTTTCTTGTTCGCTGATGTTCCCCGGGTTCAAGCGCAGTCCGTCAGCACCGGCTTCCAGTGCTGCCAGAGCCAGCCGATAGTCGAAGTGAATATCGGCGATAACGGGCAGGGAGGTTTCTCTTTTGATAGTTTTGATTGCCTTGGCTGCCTGCTCATCGGGCACGGCCACCCGCACCAGCTCGCAGCCGAAGTCTTCCAGCTCTTTAATATGCCAGATGGTTGACATAACGTCACGGGTGTCGGTCTTGGTCATGGACTGTACGACGATGGGGGCGTCACCACCCACGGTGACCCGGCCAATCTGGATCGGTTTGCTCTTTCTGCGGGGATTCATGGAATCAAGCTCTCTCCACTGATTATGCGCACGATATCCTGGAAGGTGATGGCTACAAAAAATGCCATGAGAAGGGCGAAGCCGATGAGGTGTATCAGGCCTTCGGTTTTGGGCTGGATTCGCTTGCCCCGCCGCACCCACTCTAGGAGAACGAAGGCAATACGGCCACCATCAAGTGCTGGCAACGGGAATATGTTGATTATGGCAAAATTGATACTGAGAAAAGCGGCGAATTCAAGCAGGGGACTCATCCCGGCCCGGGCTATTTCCCCGGTTAGCTGGGCAATTCCCACCGGGCCGGTAAGGGTTAGCTGTTCGGTACCGGCAAACATGCCGAGTATCCCGTTCTTGAATAAGACCATGGTCTCAATACAGGTACGTACCCCTGTGGGTATCGCCCTCCAGAAGGGTTCATGTTCACTGGTGATGGTACGATTGGCCAGCGCAGCCTCGACATCAAACGCGATACCGACCGCCCCTTCGCCTTCCGGCGGCTGCCACCGGGGTGTTAACTGAACCAGTTCCGTGGTCATGTCGTCATGCTGGATCAGTATATTCATCTCCTTGCCCAGGTAAAGCTGTATAGCACGGGATAGGTCATAACGGCTGTCAACCGGGCGCCCGTTGGCGCTGAGGATGGTATCGCCGGGTCTGATACCGGCCATTTCGGCAGGAGAGTCCGGTACCACTTCGCGGATAATAACCGGCTCGTTAATCACATCATGCGGGACCATAAAGGCAATAGAGAATAGTACCAGCGGGAGTAGAAAATTCATCAGGGAGCCGGAGCTGAGCACCAGAATACGTATCGGGATACTCTTGCTGGCCAGGCTTGACGGTATATTTGGGTCTTCCTCGCCGGCCATTTTTACATAACCACCCAGCGGTATGGCATTTATTGAATACTCCGTCTCGCCCCGTTTCACGGAAAACAACCTCGGAGGAAAACCGAAGGCGAATTCTTCTACCCTGATGCCCGAAATCTTGGCAGTGACGAAATGCCCCAGTTCGTGGGCCAGGGTAAGTACGATGATGATAACCAGAAACGATACGATGGTAATCAGTGCCGTCATCGATAGCCCTCGGTGCCCAGTTTCAGGGCTTTGTCTCTGGCCCAGGCATCAGCCGCCAGTATTTCCTCCAGACCGGGATTGGATATTGCTACATGCGCTTCAAGGGTCTTTTCTATCAGAGGGGCTATATGGGTGAATTTGATACTCCGGGACAGGAATAAGTCAACGGCTACCTCATCGGCGGCGCATAGCACTGCCGGGCAGGTTCCCTTCTGCTTACCCGCTTCGATGGCCAGCTTCAGGCAGGGGAAGGCGTCCGGGTCGACCGGTTCGAAGGTCAGTTCCTTTATCCTGTCCCAGTCAAGCCTGGGGAGACGCTCATTGGGTTGCCTGTCCGGGTAGCACAGTGCGTACTGGATGGGCAGGCGCATATCAGGGTAGCTTAATTGAGCTTTAATTGAGCCGTCAATAAATTCCACCATTGAGTGAATGATGCTCTGCCGGTGAACCAGTATGCTGATTTTATCCAGGGG
>CP070645.1:727193-729917 GCA_020354275.1 Dehalococcoidales bacterium | reverse complement strand
CCTACTGCCAGAACCACCAGATTAGCCAGCCACGTAGAAAACGGTCGTTTGCCGAACTGGATTTCGGCACCCTGGCCGAGCGTATTATCTACCTCCAGGATGAACTGCGTTGCCACAATATCAATTTTGTATCCCCGTCACACCTGGTCCCTCAACTCGTGCGGACGGTGCTGGAGGCAGTGCCGCTAGGACTACGCCTACCACTGGTATACAATACCAGCAGTTACGATTCGCTCGGTTCATTGGCAGAGCTTGATGGCATCATAGATATCTATCTGGCAGACCTTAGATACGGTTCGGACAGATTGGCGCGGAAATACTCCCGGGCAGCAGATTACACGGGGCATGCCCGTGTGGCTATTCGTGAGATGCACCGGCAGGTAGGTGAGTTGGTTACCGACGAAGCCGGACTAGCCAGGAAGGGACTGATTGTGCGGCATCTGGTACTCCCGAACGGACTGGCCGGCAGTGAGGCATCTCTGACCTGGCTGGTCGAAGAGGTCTCTCCGGCGGTCGCGGTGAGTATTATGGCCCAGTATTACCCAGCTCACCGGGCCTTGCGGATTCCCGCCTTATCACGGACACTGACCACAGTCGAGTATTCGGAGGTTGTGGGACTGGTAGAACGGCTGGGGCTGGGAAACGGCTGGATTCAGGAGATGGAGGCATCGGACAGCTACCTGCCGGATTTCACTCATAACGGACACCCCTTCTCTTCATCAGCCGACCCGGTTCGTGCGTGAATATCTGTCGGTCTGACTTCGAGTGGAGGTCTATACTATTCTTATTGTGGTAACTTGATACCCGTCTATCAGTTGCCGACGGACGGGTAGTGTTGTTAGTATTATCATAATGGTCAGCACAACTGTGAAGGCGGGGTGTTTGGCTTACCAAGGAGGGTCAGGGCAATGAAGGGAAGGGTATTATCTGCGTTAAGGTGGGTGGGCAGAAAGCTCAGAGCATACTTTTTGGCGGGTATTCTGGTCACGGTGCCGTTAGGCCTTACCGTGTGGATTATGCTCTGGATTTTTAATGGCATTGATAGTTTTCTCCAGCCGATTGTTGAGAGAATTTTCGGGCACCATATCCCCGGTGTCGGCTTTGGTGTAACCGTGTTGCTGATTTTCGTTGCAGGCATAATAGTCAGCAATGTGCTGGGGCGTAGATTTCTTCGCTACGGCGAATCCTGGCTAAACAGGGTACCGATAGCCAGGTATCTGTACAATGGTATCCGGCAAATCATGCAAGCCTTCGCCGCACCCGACAAGACTGGTTTCATGGAAGTGGTGCTGGTAGAGTTCCCCAGAAAGGGTACCCGTACGCTCGGCTTTATTACCAACGAAACCCCTGACGAGTCCGGTAAAAAACTGCTTAATATCTTGATCCCGACTTCCCCCAACCCGACCTCGGGCTTCCTGCAGATAATCGAAGAAGACCAAGTAATACGGACTAAACTGTCAGTCGATGAGGCCCTGAGGATGGTCGTATCCGGCGGGCGGGTGTCGCCCCAGGAGGTCAGTGATAAGCTGTTTATAAAAGAACAGGATTCTTAAATAGAGGTTTACCGGCAAAGCGGCTTTACCTTCTTTTGCGTTTAACAAAACTAAAGCGGATTTTCAGGCCGTTACGCTTGTCTTTTTTGTTTGCGTTCTCGATAAAAGTTTTCAGGTCCGGGGCTTTTTTATCAGTCATCAGTGAAGATTTTTCCTTTGGCATTAACTCCAATCTCAATTGTATCACACGCTCGGTTGTAAGGCCAGCACAGGTTTGTGGTATGATTGTTTAGGCGTCTCGTTTCTTATATCTCTCTTTTTTATGTATCGGTTTGTAATGGTGGAATGGGGGGCTCCACTATTTCTTCGCCTCCATACGCTTTGTTGTCAACTCTATAGTGGGAAATAGCTGATGACAGTCAATCCTGATGACTATTTAAGACCCAAGCGGGACCGGTTTGCTGCCTTCGCTTCATTGAGAATCCGGAATTTCCGCCTTTTCGCTGTCGGGTCGCTGATTGCCACCATGGCTCTGCAGATGCAGCAACTAACCCAGAACGCCCTTGTCTTTGAGTTGACCGACCAGGCAACAGCGATAGGCTATGTCAGTGTTACTCTAGGTGTAGCCCTTCTTTTCTGCTCCCTTGCTGGGGGTGTCGCCGCCGACCGCTTACCAAAACGGAACCTGCTGATAGCCGGTCGACTCGGCATCGGGATTTTCGCGCTGTTTATCGGTGTGATGATTTCCACCGGGCTTATCGCGGTCTGGCATATCGTGGTTGCTTCGCTAGCTACGGGTATTATTGCCGGTTTTACCATGCCGGCCCAGCAGTCTTACGTTCCCGACCTTGTAGGCGACAAGAACCTTTTGAACGCTATGGCGCTGAATGCAGGAATAATGAACGTATCCCGCGTTGCTGGTCCGTCACTGGCAGGTATACTCATGGCTGCTTTCGATTTCGGCCCTGTGTTTTACTTAAAGTTCTTTGCCTACGGTATCTTTGCAGTAATCCTCCTTTTTATTCCGATTACCGGGAAAGCTGTTGCATCTGCGCAGACGGCTAACTCACCGATGAAAGATGCCCTGGATGGATTTCGCTACCTGCGTTTTAACCGTACCCTGCTCTCGTTGCTGATTGTTGGGGTGTTCCCGGTCATCTTGGCAATGCCCTATGTCAATTTTCTGCCGGTATTTCAGGAAGAGGTGTTTCAGGTTGACCGTACTGGACTG
>CP070645.1:713806-727093 GCA_020354275.1 Dehalococcoidales bacterium | reverse complement strand
GAGGATCCCCCGCCAAGGCCGATAAACAGGTCTGGTTTGAAATCCTGGGCCTGGGCAAGCAAGCTCCACACCGTCTTCCTGGGTGGGTCTGGTTCAATCTGGTCGAAAACAGAAACCGCGGCCTTCTTTTCCTGCAATACCTTCTCAACCTTTTCCACCATGCCAGAGCTGCGTACACCCGGGTCGGTGACAACCAGAGCTCGTTCTCCCGGCAGGTTGGTGAGTGCCTCCAGGGCTCCTGGGCCGTAGTAAATCTCTCTTGGTACAATAAATGTACGGTACGGCATGATAAACCTCCTACAGAGTGTTTGGGTTGTTTGCTAGCAAAATGGGTACAGGTCTTTAATGGTCAGTTTAAGTAGCCGAGAGTGTTTTGTCAAGAAATGGGCGGTGATGGCCAGGCAAAAACAGGGTGAATCATGGGCGCCCATTAGTGTAAAAACAATTACAGAGCTGGTGTATTCAACACTTAAAGCTATTGCCGCCTGAACTGGTTTCTCAAGGCATCTATTTCTTGCTGACGTTCCAGCTCCTCCTGGCTGAGGGGCTCGCATGATTTCAGTTCGTTCTTATCAATAGTTATCGTGAATAACTCCCGGCACTTCCAGCACTTGTACGGCCCCTGATAATAATCATCAACCAGGGACATACTGCCCTCTGACTCACATTTGGGGCATTTTATTTTAACCAGCATGACGTAACGCTACTCCTCTTGGTATTTCTGTACTATATCCTTCTATTCCTTCTCATGGTGCATTATACAACAGAGTAGAACCGGATATAAAGCAGAATCAGCGGGAACCGGAGAAAGAACCGGCAACCACTCCCGTGCAGAATATTGTATAATGGTGGAGCCAATCCGGCCTGGTTAACCGAGCACCAGGCTGCCGTAAATGTGTTAAGGAGGGATTAGATATGGAATGGGGAATGGCCAACCGTTTAACCCAGCTTGTCCAGTCGGACGGGCACGCTCTATTCTTGCCGGTAGACCACGGCTACTTTCAGGGCCCCACCAGGAAACTGGAGGAACCCCGTCAGACTATAGAGCCGCTTTTACCCTACGCGGATGCGCTTTTTATCACCAGGGGTGTATTACGCTCGTCGGTAGACCCGGAAAATACCAGGCCGGTTATTCTGAGGGTATCCGGCGGCACCAGTATGGCCGGAAAAGACCTGGCCAATGAAGGAATAACCACCTCTATGGAGGAGGTTATCCGGCTTAACGCTTCAGCGGTGGGTATTTCTGTTTTTATAGGCAGTGATTACGAGAAAGAGACGTTGCTGAACCTATCAAAGCTGGTTGATGATGGCGAAAGGTACGGTATACCGGTAATGGCGGTTACTGCCGTGGGGCGTGAGATGGAGAAGCGAGAAGCCCGTTATCTGGCCATGTGTTGCCGCATTGCCGCCGAGCTTGGAGCGCGCATCGTAAAGACCTACTGGTGCCCGGATTTTGATAAGGTAACCGACGGCTGTCCCGTGCCGGTGATTATTGCCGGGGGCCCTCAGGTTGATACCGAGCTGGAGGTCTTCCAGTTTGTCCACGACGGTATGCAGAAGGGCGCTATCGGGGTGAACCTGGGCAGGAACATCTGGCAGAATGACTTCCCGGTGGCGATGATAATGGCGATAAGGGCTATCGTTCACCAGGGTGCCACTGCCAGAGAAGCGCAGGAGTTGTACCAGAGCCAGAAAAACGCCAGCCAGCAATGACCGGCAGGTTAGACGGAAGAGGTTAGAAAAATGGCTAAAGAGTTTCTGAAGAAGCTATGAACGGTGCGCGGGGGAAAAGAATGCGCGTTGCTATGTGGTACAGCAACCGCGATATACGGATAGAGGAGGTGCCTGTCCCGCGGATTGGGGCGGGGGAGCTGGTGCTGCGTGTTGAAGCCTGTGGTATCTGCGGCAGTGATGTCATGGAGTGGTACCGCCTTGACCGGGCACCGCTGGTGCTGGGCCATGAGATTGGCGGGCAGGTTGTGGAGGTGGGTGACGGGGTAAAGGGCATACGCGTGGGGGACCGCGTCTCGGCGGCTCACCATGTTCCCTGCGGTGCCTGTCATTATTGCCTTAGTGGCAATCACACAGTTTGTGAGACGCTGCGTAAAACGAATTTCGACCCCGGTGGTTTCGCCGAATACCTCCAGCTGGCGGCAATTCACGTTGACCGTGGTGTGTTTCTGCTGCCTGACGAAGTCTCTTACCAGGAGGCGACGTTTGTTGAACCGCTGGCCTGCGTACTGCGCGGGCAGAGGCGGGCAAACATGAGACCGGATAGCACCGTGCTGGTTATTGGCAGCGGTATCGCCGGGTTACTCCATGTGCAGATGTCACGTGCTTCGGGGGCATCTAGGGTAATCGCCACCGATGTCAGCGATTACCGGCTGTCAGCAGCACAAAAACTCGGGGCCGATACCGTAGTCCACGCCCGGGAAGACATTCCGGATGCTGTCCGCCAGGTCAATCAGGGATACCTGGCTGACCTGGTGATAGTCTGTACCGGCGCTGTTTCCGCCATCAAGCAGGCGCTGGAATCGGTGGAGCGGGGCGGTACTGTTCTCCTCTTTGCCCCAACCGACCAGGGCGTAACCATTCCCATTTCGGTAAACGAGCTTTTCTGGCGCAATGATGTTACCCTTACCACATCCTATGCCGGTAGCCCGGATGATTACTGTTCGGCGCTGGAATTGATACGGGCGGGCACCATTCCGGTGAAGCAAATGATTACCCACTGCCTCGGTCTGGCCGAGACAGGCCTCGGTTTTCAGCTCGTTGCCGAAGTCCGTGATTCCATCAAGGTGATTATTGAACCCCAGAGGTGAGAGGGGTGCAATATCATAACGTCCGCTCGAATGCCGGGATTCCGGTGATGTCCTGCCCCAGTATCAGGGTGTGGATATCGTTGGTGCCCTCATAGGTGTATAGAGATTCTATGTTGGCCATGTGCCTGATTGGCGAGAATTCCAGCGATATGCCGTTGGCCCCCAGCATCTCGCGGGCGGTGCGGGCGCACATACGGGCCAGTAGCATATTGTTCTTTTTGGCCATCGATATCTGCTGGTGACGGAAGGCGCCCTCATCAATCATCCTGCTCAGGCGGTAGGTCAGCAGCTGGGCCTTGGTTATCTCGATCAGCATTTCGGCCAGCTTTTCCTGCACCAGCTGGAAGGCGGCAATCGGTGAGCCGAACTGCTCCCTCTCCTTGGCGTAGTTAAGGGCTGTCTCGTAGCAGTCCATGGCGATGCCGATAGCCCCCCACGTTATCGAGTAGCGGGCCTGGTTGAGACAGCTCAGTGCCGAGCTGATGCCGGTTGTCCCCGGTAGAATGCTTTCGGCGGGCAGGCGGCAATCGTCGAGGACAAGTTCGCCAACGTCACCGGCCCTCATCGAGCCTTTCCTGGTTATCGCGTTCTGGCTGAATCCTGCCGTGCCCCGTTCTACGACAAAGCCTCGCAGACCTTCATCCGTGTTGGCCCAGACAATGGCGAAGTCGGCGATCGAGGCCTCGCTGATCCACTGTTTGGTACCTTTGACAATCCATCCGTTGCCGTCTTTTCTGGCCGTGGTCTCAATCCCGGCCACGTCAGAGCCGTGGTTGGGTTCGGTCAGACCGAAACAGCCGATTTTCTCCCCCTGAATAACGGGTAGGAGCCACCTCCGTTTCTGTTCGGCAGAGCCATAGCGCCATAGCGGATATGCCACCAGGCCAGTCTGCACCCTGACGAAACTGCCCATGGCACTATCAACCCGGTCGGCCTCCTGAGATATCATTCCGTAGGACAGATAACCGGTACCGCCGCCGCCTTCTTCGCGGGGAATAATAGATCCGATCATACCCAGTTTCCCCATCTTGGGGGCCAGTTCCGCCATGTCCAGCGGTTCTTCCTGGTGAAAAGCATCGATAACCAGCGGCTTGACCTCTTTTTCCATAAAGTCCCTGGCCAGGTTCCTGGTCATCTTCTCGTCTTCGGTGAGCAGGTTGTCCATGTTGTAGTAGTCTACTCCCTGGAACTGCAATGCCATATTCCTCCTTTGATCACGTTAACAGAATATTTATAAAGATAGACCGGTGCGGTAGCCGTCATTGACGGCTTCTCTGATCCGCTGCGGTTGTGCAGCGTCGCCGATACAATATACCTCGGGCACCCTGCCCTGTAATAGTTTGAAAAGGCTACTGTTTTCCTGATAACCGACGGCCAGGATAACGGTTTCAGCCTCGATTGTTTCCCTCTGTCCACCATCGGTGCTTACCACCACGCCCTCCGCCGTTATTTCCTCACACTTCACGTCATTGAACAGGCGGACAAGATTCCTCCTCAGGCCGTCCATCAATCGCCGTCTGGCCATGGGCGCCATATCATTTGCCATCCGCTTTAGGACCTCGATGATGGTTACCCTTTTACCCTGTTCCGTCAGGTAGTGGGCGGTCTCGCAACCGACCATGCCGCCACCGATGATGGCCACGTTTGATGCTACCTCAACCTTTCCGTAAAGGACGTCCTGGGCTGTGACGACATTCGGTCGTTCGATACCGGTAATGTCAGGTATTACCGGAATACTGCCGACGGCAATGACGACAGCATCCGGGTTGTATCCCTGGATAAGTTCAGGAGTAGCCTCAGTATTAAGCTTGATTTCCGCCCGGGTTTTTCCCAGTTCCCGCACCAGGTAATTGACCCAGGGCAGAATGTCTCCTTTATGCGGTGGCAGAGAGGCGATGTTCAGCAGACCTCCTAGCCTGGAGTCTTTCTCAAGTAACCAGGTCTGGTGTCCCCGCAGTGCAGCCACCATGGCTGTCTCTATGCCGGCTGGCCCGCCACCTACGACGACCACTCTCTTCGCTTTTTCTGCCGGCTGAATGCGGTACTCTCTCTCCCGGCCGGTTACCGCATTTACCGCACAGGCTATTCCCCGGCCGCTCAGTTGCGGGCGTTCGATACATTCCATGCAACCGGTACAGGGTATAATATCGTCCAGCCTTCCCTCGGCGGCCTTGTTGGGCAGTTCGGGGTCAGCGATGAGCCGTCTGCCGATGGCAATCAGGTCGGCCTTACCTTCTTCCAGTACTTTTTCCCCGAGCTCGGGATCAAGCCTGCCCACAGCGATTACGGGTATTGTGGTTACCTTCTTAACCTCCTCTGCCAGTGGCACCAGGAAGCCCGGAGTGTCCGTTATCGGTGCTTTTGTCACCTCCGAACCAGCGGCGTAGCCTGATATATGGACAGCGCTGGCACCAGCTTTTTCCAGCAGGGGTACTACCTGCCTGGTCTCCTCTATGGTTACACCGTTCTCCAGCCCGTATTCCTGCCCGTTGAGCCGGGGCCATACCGGGTAGTCCGGACCAACCGCCTGTCTGGCAGCCTGGAGAATCTCTACCAGGAACCTTGCCTTGTTCTCTACACTGCCGCCGTACCCGTCATGGCGCATGTTGGTTTCCGAAGACAGGAAAGAAGCCACCAGGTACTGGTGGGCGCCGTGTATCTCTACACCGTCAAAACCGGCTTCTTTAGCCCGTTTAGCTGCGGTGGCGAACCACTGTACGATTTCCCCGATCTCGCCGGTGGTCAGTTCGTGTGGGAGTGCTCCCGAAACGCCCACTACTCGTGTGGGTGATGTTATCGCCGATGGGGCTACCTGGACACGTTGTCCGTCCCTGATCTCCCAGCCGGAATGCTGCAGTTGCACCGCTATTTTGGCGCCGTGCTGGTGAATGGCGGCTATTAAGTCCTGCCAGCCGGGTACATATCTATCGTCGCCGAGGGTGAGCTGGCGTGGGCCCTTGCATTGCAGGTCAGGGGCAGTGACCTCGATAATGATAAGCCCGGCGCCGCCTTTAGCCCTTGCTTCGTAATAGTCGATCATTCGCTGACCGACGTAACCCTCGTCCTCGGCAGAACCGGTTCCCATTGGCGGCAATACTATTCTGTTTTTGAGCTGCATTGGCCCTATTCGGGTAGGCTCGAACAGCTTGGTGAACTGCCCTTTACTGACCATTGTTTCCTCCTTCGCGTATAAGGGAGTAGAAGCTATCCCGTCACTAGGCTGATAGTGTTTCTTTTTCCCGACTAATGCAATGGCTAATATACCACTACTGCAGCAGGCTATCAAGGAATTAGCATTCTTTCCTGACGGTATTGGCGGGGGTGTAGTGAGGATTTTTTTAAAAGCAGATTCATATGCAACCTTTCGCACGGGCAATCATGTATAATAGAAATAAGGGCTGGATAAGGTTTTGACTATTCGGTTTTCTTGAGAAGAAGATTTGCTAAATGCATGAAATTGCTATCGCCCAGAATATTGTGGATATAGTTGAGCAGGAGTTGGTCCGCCATGGAGTTATGGAGCTCAGGGCGGTCAATGTTGCCGTTGGCAAACTGGCGGGTGTTGTGCCGGAGCAGCTGGCTTTCTGTTTTGACCTGATAACTGCTGAAACCAGTATGAATGGGGTATCCCTCAATATTAGAGAGGTACCCATGGGTTATGTGTGTAGTTCGTGCGGAGAGGAGTTTACTTCCGAGGAAATAACGTTTGTGTGTCCCCGGTGCGGGGGGCAAAACCCCGGCATGATTACCGGCATGGAGCTTAACATTGAGTCTATCGAGGTTGCTGATTAACAGTCTGTAGCATCTTGATTAATGGGGGTGTCATGAAAATACCAGTAGTACGTAACATATTAGAGGTTAATGACCGTGTGGCCGAACAGAACCGGGCGCTGTTTGACCAGAACAGGGTGTTTGTCTGTAATCTGATGTCCAGCCCTGGAGCGGGTAAGACCAGCCTTCTGGAACGAACCATAGACCATCTTAAGGACAGGCTTCGGATTGGAGTAATCGAAGGGGACATTACCTCGAACCTGGACGCGGAGCGTATAGTCCAGAAGGGTGTCCAGGCCGTTCAGATAAATACTGACGGGGCCTGTCACCTTGACGCCAACATGGTCTGGGAGGCGGTCAGCAACATTGATTTGACCAGCCTGGACCTCATGGTGATAGAAAACGTGGGCAACCTGGTCTGCCCGGCTGAATTCAAGGTGGGCGAGGACGTGAAGGTAATGATCCTGTCGGTGACCGAGGGTGATGACAAGCCCCTGAAGTACCCTCTGATGTTTCAATTGAGCCAGGCCCTGATTATTAACAAGATTGACCTGCTGCCTTACGTAGACTGCGATATGCAGAAGGTCAGGGAGACTGCTCTGAAGCTAAACCCGGGTATTACGATTTTCGAGGTTTCCTGCCGTACCGGGGAGGGGTTGGGGACCTGGTATGACTGGTTGCAGGGAAAGATAGAATCAAGAGCGTAAAAACCGTGCACAACAGTTTTCGCTTGGTGGAAACTTATCTCCTTGGTTGGCTACAGGTTTACAGTCGTCTCAGGTGGGGTCGGAATATAGTTGCCAGGACGAAAAAGGCCAGGGTCAAGACCCCGAAGATTCCTGTAGTCAGGGGGGCACCGATGTTGTCAGTCAGGGCACCCATGGGCAGAGCGCCCAGCGGCATCATTCCGAATGTGGTCATAAACACGCCCATCACCCGCCCTCTCATTTCCGGGGGGGTTATGGTCAGCACCAGGGCGTTATTCAATGCCGTATAGGCGGTGCTGGTAGCTCCAGTGAGTGCCAGTATCACCAGGGTGACGGTAAACGAGCCGGTGTTAGCTACTACGGCAAAGAGGGCTAGGCTGATACCGAAACCGAGTCCGCTCCCCAGCAGGATGCGGCCCTTGTATTTATAGTCACCGAGTGAGGCCACAACCAGTGCCCCGAACACGGCGCCACTGCCAACGGCGGACATCATCCATCCCAATGCGGAGGGGCCGAGGTGGAATACCTCCTTCTGGAAGACAGGCAGGAAATTGACGTAGGGCAGGCCGAGGATGACCGGTACCATGGCCAGAATGAGGAGTTCTAGTACCTTGCGGTCGTCGCGCAGGTAACGCAGCCCGTCGATGGCATCACCCAGTGGGGAACGGGTACTGGTTGTGTCCACCTTTCCGGCGATGGGAATAAGGAAAAGAAAGGCTACGAAGATACCGTAGGCGACTACTTTGACGTAGTATATCGGTCCAACCCCGAACATGCCGATAAGGACACCGGCCAGGGCCGGGCCACCGATTCGGGTCATGTTCATCATGCCGGCATTCAGCGCCAGGGCATTGGTCAGTTTCTCGGTTCCCACCAGGTCAGGAACATAGGACTGCCTGGCCGGCATGGTAAAGGCGGCAATGATACCAATGACGATGGAGGTAACTACGATGTGCCAGACCTGGATAAGACCTGTCGTTATCAATATCGCCAGAAGGAGTGTGACGGCAGCAATGCCCAACTGGCCTATTATCATCAGCTGTTTCTTGGCCATCCGGTCGGCGGCGATACCACCGACCAGTGAGAAGATTAACAGGGACACGCCGATTGCGGCGCTGACATAACCTATTGCCGTGGCCAGTCCCGTCAGGTCATAAACAAGGTAGTTCTGGGCCAGTTGCTGCATCTGGAGGGCTGTGGTTGACACCAGCGACCCGATAATGAAAAGGCGGAAGTTGCGGTTCTGCAGGGAGATGAAAGGAGTACGCCAGTCCCATGGCTTGCCGGTGGCCAGCACTGCTTCGTCGGTATATTCCATTTTATCGGATTGGCCCAATCGGGTTCTTTCTTCAGCCATAGAATAGTCATTTCACAAGAGGTGGATTAAAATACCTGGCTGGAATATAGCTTCAGTGTCTGCTCTGTCCGTATGCTTACCTCTTGGGCGGTCTGACGATTAACACTGAATGTCTTGAAAACCTGGCTACCCTCTGAGCTACGCTTCCCAGCATGAGGGCCTCGATACCGGTCAACCCTTTAGCCCCCAGTGCAATCAACTCAGGATTTAACTCATTGGCAGCTGATATTATTGATTCGGCAGGGCCTCCCCGGAGGACCCACAAAGAGGATTTATACCCTTTTTCTTCAAAGCTCTTTCTGGTCTTATTCATCAGCTCACGGGCTGCTTTCTCCTCGGTTTCCTGCAACTCAGCCAGGATCTGGCGGTTGGTCTCCAGGTCAAGTGTAGGCATCTTCATTAGAGTAGCCAGATGCGACTCGAGAGCGGAAACAATGGTAACCTGGCTTTGCTTTGGCAAAGGAAGCTCCAGTAGAAACCTGGTTACTCTATCAGAGTATTTAGAACCGTCGGTGGCAAAGAACACCCTTCTTAAATACCTGGGCCCCTCCTTGACCAGCATTACGCTGCAAGGAGCGTACTTCATCACTTTGTGGGCTATACTTCCAAGAGGAAACCGGGGGGAATTATTTGTTCCCTTTGCCCCAATGACAACCAGGTCAGCCTTCGTCTCGCTGGCCTTCTTCATAATTTGCTCCTCAGGCCTGCCCCGGCACACCAGGGTTTCAACTTTCAGACCGTTTCCCCTGAGCGTTTCAACCGGTTCCTTGAGCATTGTGCTGGCCTTATTGTCCTGCTCCTTGCGTGCCTTGTCTCTGTTTGAACCTTTGGCAATCAGTGAATCAAGGGTGATCCCTCCCAGGAAAGTAATCTCTGGCACAACGGTCATAATAGTAACCTCAGTAGTGGAAGGGAGCCGCAGCGCCTTTAACATTTTCACACTCATCTCTGAATATTCAGACCCGTCTAAAGCAAGCATTATTTTCATTCCTGACCTCCCTATCCTATCATTGTATGACCTGTGATTGACCCCTTTTATAATATTACCAGGAATACGCGGGCTCACTGAGTGGATTGGTTGTCCTTCCCTTGTTGTTCCTGCGCTATCTTTTAAAATCTAGCCAAGGTTGCTAAATGCTTGGCGTGAAACTTACCTTACTCCACTGTATCCGTCCCGGTTCCCGGTGTTATATATGGTGCAGTGAACTCTCCCTGCCGCATATTCATAGTAAACACTCACTGTAAATAATGCAATGATGCTTGCAAAATTCAGGTTACCTCGGTGGATCTAGTTGTTAATACCATGCCTGATTATAATTCTTTCCTTTTGAAAACCTGCCAGCCAGCAGGTACGGTCAGGGCTATCAGCACCAGGCTGACTATCAGAACACCCCAGTGGTTTGAACCGGCCCCCGAGGCGATTTCTCTCGACCAGGCCATAAGGGCACCGGGGCTATAGTCTTTTATAATAGGCAGTCCGGAGCTGACCGTGAGGGAAATCAGGCACACCAGGGCGAGCCCGCCTGCTGCCAGCTGGCTTTTGAAAAAGGAGCTGCACATAACGGTAAAGGCCAGGCAGAACAGGAGATAGAGCCCGATGACAAGGTTGGCGGTAAAGAAGTTCTCGGGCTTGAGATCCCCGTAGAGTACCATCGTGTAGAGGTAGCAGCCCAGGGCGCCTATGATGATACCGGCGATGAAAACAAGGGCCAGGGAAGCCAGTTTGGCGGCAATAAAGGCACCGCTACCCACCGGCTTGCTGAGGGTCATTGCCGCTGTGCCCAGTTCTCTCTCCCTGGCTACCGCACTCATAGCTACCAGGATGGTGGCAATCATGCCTATCTGACCAACAGTGTCAAGGTATTCATTTACTACGTCTGTGGTGGTAAATTGGGGTAGCTGTATTTGTATCTCACTCTCGGGCATTAGTTCAGGTAAGTAGTGAAATAGCAGCGGGGTTGCCAGACCGAAGATGAAGAAAACAGCAACCATAGTGAGGAGCCGGTAGGTCCTTACCTGGTATTTCAATTCCTTCTTCAACAGAACCAGAAAGCTGGCCATTATTCTTCCTTTTTACCCAGTAGTTCAATAAAAACCTCTTCCAGTGTTGGCATGACCAGCTGGTATTGTCGCAGGGTGAGTCCACTTTCGGCGATCAATTTCGGCAGCTCGCGCTTACCTCTGGTCATATCGCTGGCCCGGATAGTAAACTTGGAGGTGTCTTCGTCTTCTTCCAATACTACCTTCTCTACCCAGGGAAGGCCCTCAAGTATCTTAATAAAGGGAAAGGCATTCTCCTCAAATTCCAGTTCGAAGAGGGAAAGGGCGAAGTGCTCCCGCAGATCATCTATCTCAGATTCTACTATTAGGCGGCCTTCATCGATAATACCCACCACATCACAGACCCTCTCGACATCGGCCAGGATATGGCTTGACAGGAAGACAGTGGTTGCCTGTGTCTTGAGACGGGTGATGGTCTTTAATATCTCCAGGCGGCCGATGGGGTCAAGGGCAGAACTGGGTTCGTCCAGGAAAAGCACTCTCGGTTTGTTCATCAGTGCCTGAGCGATGCCCAGGCGCTGCCTCATACCGCGGGAATAACCTCCGACACGCCGGGACTCAGCCTGGGTCAGGTCTACCATCTCCAGTAGCTCATCGCACCGTGTCCTTATTTCGTTAGTAGGTAACCGGAAGAGTTCACCGACAAAGGTAAGGTACTCTCTGCCCGTCATCCAGTTATAGAAGGCAGGCTCTTCAGGGAGATATCCTATCTTGTTTTTCAACGATAGGGAGTAGAGGGTAATTTCCTCACCGGCCACCCAGGCCCGGCCGCTGGTTGGCCGGCTCAGTCCGGTAAGCATCTTGAGGGTTGTGGTCTTACCGGCTCCATTGGGGCCGAGAAAGCCAAAGATGGTTCCTTCTTCAATATCTAGGTCAAGGTTGTCCAGGCCGATGACCTTGCCATAGTGCTTAGTCAGGCCCTGGCAGCTGATCGTCTTCAAAGGATTTAATCCTCCTCACGCCCCAGGATGAAGTATAGAATAGGACCAATAAAATTAACCAGCAGGATGATGGCTCCCCACAGCCACTTATTGTCTCCCCTGACCCGTTTTCTTTTTATAAGGTCACGGAGGGCAAACACCCACAGGCCAATCTGAACCAGAACTAGAGGGATGAGGAGAGCAATGAACTGACCGATGTCCAGGCTGTTATTCATGGTGATTTCCTACGCGCCATTATGGCATCTGTGGAGCATACCGTCAATCAATCCAGAACACCTGAGGTTATATATTCATATATATGGTTTACAGGCCTCTCACTGGCCTGTGCGGTATGCAGTATACTCCGGTGCCCGGGGAATTGGCCAACGGGGTTTGACTGTTATTAGCTGTTAGACTTATTATCCAAGCGAGAGAAAAGCAGGCTGTCTTAAAGAAACCGATTTGGAATATGAGTATGCCATGAAAAGAACCGGCAATATTGAGATGGCAAGCATAGTAACCATCGTGGGAATGGGCGTTCTCTCGCTGAGCGTACTCAGCCCTATGTTGCCCCTTTACCTGACGTCGATCAATGTCACCCCTGACGTACTTGGCCTGATGTTTGCGGTGGCCATGGTAGGGACGGTGATAGGTGAAACATCTTCCGGGTGGCTGGCCGACAGGATCGGGGTAAAGGTTCCGCTGGCTGTAGCCTCCTTTGCCAGCGCGCTGGCGGTGTTTTGCTTCCTCTTAACCCAGAGTGTTCCCATGATATTTGTTTTCTTTTTCTTCTGGGGTCTGGTACGTTCGGCAATATACGGACCGAGCCGGGGGTATATCGGGGCTAATACGTCTTTAGAGAAAAGGGCTACTTCTATGGCGGTCCTTACTGTTGTGATAACCGGTGCCAGAAGTCTGGGGGCGCTTCCTGGTGGATTCATGGTTGATGGCTGGGGCTATAATTCAGTGTTTTTTACTTCCTCAGCTATTGCTGCTCTGGGGGGTCTGGTAGTAGTAATAGGTTTAAGGAAAATTCGTCTGGTAGAACCGGCGGTAGCAGAAAGCAGTCCTCTGACAGATGAAGGGCTTGCATCCAATCTACATAAGGTCAGTTTACGCTCCCTGGTTCCTCAATTTGTCGTGGCTATTCTTCAATTCCTGGGTCTGGGGACTTTGATGACTTTCGGGCCGCTGCTGGCCACAGAGGTGATAGGTGTCCGCGCCACCGAGGTTGGCATCCTCTTTACCATTGCCGGAGTGGCCAGTATGGTAATGGGTATTCCCATGGGGATTCTGGCCGATAGGATGGGTAAAAAGACATTTATGGTACTCGGCCTGCTGGTATCAGCCGCCGCCATGGTTGGTATCGCCTTTGTCCAGAGTTACTCCTGGTTTATCGTGTTTGCTATCATCAATGGCCTTGGTCTGGTAATCTTCATGCCGGCAGCACTTGGTCTCTTATCGGAGAGTGTGCCCGTCTCAAAGCAGAGTACGATTATGGGAATCTACGGGGGGATGTGTGAAAATGCGGGACTTATCGCCGGGTCAGCACTGGGGGGATTTGTCTGGAGTGGTCTGGGGCCACAAGCCACCTTCCTGATGTGTAGCATATCTGCTGGGCTGGGTCTTGTCATCTGCATTACTTCAGT
>CP070645.1:710610-713706 GCA_020354275.1 Dehalococcoidales bacterium | reverse complement strand
TTGACCTCGAGCAGGTCAACCGGATACTGCTGATGTACGGCCAGGCACTGGCCGGCACCAAAGTACAGATTCACTCCACAGAAACCCTTTCAGGAAAAAGCATGGGCTGGATACACCATGACCTGCCCACAACCGATGGGATATCTATCTTCGTCCCCCCCACGGCCGGTAATTACGACTCGGAAAGGGAGAACTTCGACTGGTACAAGGTAGCCGTTACCCACCAGGCCGGGCACATTGAATTCGGCACCTACGGCTTCTCCTTCGAGAAGGAGGCCAGGCTGTTCCCCGACCGCCGCCGACCTTCATCACCAGGCTGGGCTAACCTTGCTGACATGGTAAGGTTCTTCAATCTCTTCGGTGATATTAAACTAGCCCTGGACATCTTTGCCGTGGTTGAGGACTTCAGAATTGACCACCTCCTGAAACAGGAATATGCCGGGATAAGGAGTATATACCGCTGGATTGAGCAGGATTCCCTTTCCAGGAGGCCATCTCTTGAGTCTCTCCCCCTGAGCGAAGCCTTCATCGAGCTCCTCATCCGGGCCAGCCTTAACGGTGAGCCAGGGCCTGTGCCGGGCATACTGCATAACCGGCTTCGGGCAGCAATGCCAATACTGAAACGCTTACAGATGGACGGGGCCAGTGTTGAAGACACCGCCGAGGCCACCATCCGCCTGTATGAGATCATTAACGCCATCCCCAATTACAGGCTCCCGGAATGGCAGCGGGATATGCCCGAAGCCAGGAGCGTTGAAATCCTGCACGAAGAAGAAGTACCGGAACCGGAAGTCTGCGAAAGTGCCGACCCCGATTCAGGGCTGGAAGTACCCTATCACGCGGCTGCCGAGGTAGAATTCCGGGGCAGCTTCAACCCCGAGTTTGTCCATCTGTTACAGGCGTTGCAGGAGAACCCCGACCTCCTCGGGATAGATCCGCTGACCCTGTCCTCCGAAGAACTGGAAATAGGCAGGATTCTGCGCGGTGAGATCTTCACCACCGGCATGTACGTCACCGACCTGCCGGTTACTGCAAATACCCAGGAGACCGTGAACGAAGAACCGAATACAGAGATGGTTGAACCCAGAGCGGCCAGGCCTGCCGTGAAAATGCAGCCTGATGAAGAGGGAGAGTCTTTCTTCTATGACGAATGGGATTACCAGGCCAGTTCTTACCGGCCACGGTGGTGCCGGGTCAGAGAGAAGCTGGTAGCAGAAGGTAACACCGATTTCTTTGAAAATACGCTGGCACGCAATTCACTACTGGCTGCCCAGATAAGGAAGCAGTTTGAAATGCTGGCTCCAGAGCTCCTGCAGAAGTTAAACAGACTGCATGACGGTGAGGAGCTTGACCTCAATGCCGCCATTGAAGCCCTGGTGGACAGGAAAGCGGGACATATACCCGACGAGAAGGTCTACTGGAAGAGAAGGAAAATAAAGCGGGACGTCGCCGTAGTCTTTCTCATCGACATGAGCAGCTCCACGGCTGACGTGATTGACGACTTTGAGGAAGAAGAGGACTTCGCCGACTGGTACTTCGCCCGCTTTCAGGCCCTGCTGAAATCAAGGGCTGAACGGGCTCAACAGTCGATGCAGAGCCCGAGGCAGGTCATAGATATCGCCAAGGAAAGTATGGTGCTGATGATAAACGCCCTGGAGGCCACCGGTGACTGCTACGGCATCTATGGCTTTTCCGGCCACGGTCGCGACAACGTCGAGTTCCTGGTAGTCAAAGACCTGGACGAGTTATTTTCGCCCACCGTGAAAAGGCGAATAGACAGGGTAAGGCCGCTGCACAGCACCCGGATGGGGCCGGCCATCAGGCATGCCACCTCCAAGCTCGAGGTCCACGATGCCAAAACAAAGATACTCTTTCTGGTCAGCGATGGCTACCCCCAGGACGAAGACTACGGACGGGACAACAACGATAAAGAATATGCCCTGCACGATACCAGGATGGCCCTAATTGAGGCCAAGCGGAAGAACATCATACCTTTCTGCCTTACCATCGATATCGCCGGGTACGATTACCTGAAGAAGATGGCCCAGGATATCGGTTACGAAGTGGTCAACAAAGTCGAATCACTCCCGGAACGTCTTCCAATTCTTTATAAGAGACTAACCTCCTGATTACCGGGGCTGAACGCTATCACAATCCCTCCCCAGCCTTTCTCAACTCCTGCCTAGCAGGACAAGAGTAGTACTATCGATTACTTTGATTACCGTGCCATTGCCGTGTATAATTCTTGTTAAAGCTGTATAGAGAAGGGGTGCTGGTTGCAGTTGTCACGGCTCAGATTAGTTTTCATCTCTTCCGTAATTATACTGGTTGCGGTATCTGTAGCAACCTTCTTTTTTATCCCTCCGAGCCAGGGTCTCACCGAGTCAAAGAGAGTCCATATTATCGAAGGCGAAGAGGAATGGATACTGCAGTGCGACCTTATCAACCGCCAGGAAAAGGCCATCAGCTACGGCATCCATGTTACCGTAGATGACGCCATTTACCGCGACAGTACCGTTGTCCTGCCGGGCAAGACCTACACCTACATCCATCATATTTACCCCCAGCAACTGGACAAGGGTGAGGTAATTTTTACCCTGTACCAGGACAACAGCACCCAGCCGGTAGAGCAGGCGACCTATTACCTCAAGCCTGACTAAACCGCGATAAGGAAGAGGCTATTGAATAAAGGGCTGATATTTAAGATTGCCATAACCTGGTTGTCCGTTTTTATACTGCTTGGTTTCTTCGTCACCTCAAGGTCAGCAGACAGCCCGGTGACTATGTCAGTCCTCCCCGAAGTCCCCAAAGAAGGGGAACCGATAGTCGCCACCTTTAAAATCAATAATCCGGCGGACGTACTGGCAACAACAGATTATCAGCTATTCGCCAACGGCAAGCTGATAACCAGCGGCCGTGTCTCCGTCCCCCCGCGTACTGCCGTCAAATACCAGTATGCCTGCGCCAACACGCTGGAAAGGGGCGAGCAGGTCAACTTCGTCCTCAAGACCGAATCGGATCGTGGCAACCTGGATAAAACGGTCTCCCTGCCACCATACCCGTCACAGATGATGAGCAGCTTCGTCTCCTTCGCCG
>CP070645.1:707579-710510 GCA_020354275.1 Dehalococcoidales bacterium | reverse complement strand
TGGCACTGGAGGCAAATGCACGTAACATTGCTGCTGATGTCTATTCCGCCCTGGCGGTGTTGGTCGGCCTGGCGGTGGTGCAGTTCACCGGTATAAATATTATTGACCCCATAATTGCCATTGGAGTTGCCCTCTATATCCTGAAAATAGGTTATGATACCATTCATAAACCGCTGTCAGGGCTGGTCGATACCAAGCTGTCTCACTTTCAGGAGGAAGCCGTAAAGTCTTCCTTGATGAAGCATGACCGGCAGGTGGTTGGGTACCATGAATTAAGAACACGCCGGGCCGGGAGCCAGTACTATATAGACCTTCATCTGGTGATGGACAGAGATGTCAGTGTTGAACAGGCACATGAGGTATGCGACCAGATTGAAGGGGAAATTAAGATGGAGCTTCCCGAGTCCAGTGTAACGATACATATCGAGCCGTGTAGCGATGAATGTGAGCAATGTTCGGTAATCTGTTCCCGGCAACAGGCAACAGGCTCTGGCTGATATCTACGTCGTTATGCGTTATATATGAATTCCAAATAATGTAATATCTCGAATCCACTCACTGGCCTAGTGGTCTGGCTATTCCTCTGTGACTCCCCTTAATGAAATGTGATACAATTTCCTGTTGGAGCAGTACGGTAATGACTTATACCATCACCGAAGAGAGTTTTGACAGCCTGGCATTATACCGGAATGAGTACGGTGACCGCCTGAACTGGCATCTGGTCTTTATGCTCCCCGAATGGTTGAAGGTATGGTGGGAAGAGCTGGGCACCGGGGCAGAAACGTATCTACGCGCTGTAAGGCAGGAAGATACGATTATTGGTATAGCCCCGCTGAAAGTAGATGGCAGAATGGCTTCATTTCTCGGTAGTGTTAATGTGTGTGATTATCTTGACTTCGTGGCTGCCCCCGGGAGGGAAGAGGATTTCTTTAACGTACTGCTGGCCGATTTACAGCAGAATGGTATTAGTCATCTGGACTTGAGGGCCCTGAGGCCTGATTCTGTAACGCTTTCTTGGTTGGTAAATATAGCTCAGAGCCGCGGTTATGAAGTGCTGTGCCAGCCGGATGATATTTCTCTGGAGGTAAATCTACCGCCTACCTGGGAAGAATACCTGATGATACTGGATAAGAAGCAGCGCCATGAAGTGCGGCGTAAACTACGCAGGCTCTCAGAAGCAGGTCAGGTTAACTATCGCCTGGCAAGGGATAGCGAGTCCATCCATGGCTCACTGGATGTTTTCTTCAGCATGTTTACCGAAAGCCGGCAGGATAAGGCGGATTTTCTGACTGCCCAGATGGAGTCATTCTTCAAGTCAATGGCGGGTGCCATGACGGAGGCCGGGATACTCAGGCTTGGTATACTGGAGTTGGACGGGCTGCCGGTGGCAATGATTATCTTTTTTGATTATAATAACGGTATATACCTTTACAACAGTGGTTATGACCCCCGATATAACTCCCTGAGTGCGGGACTACTGTGCAAGGTTCTCTGTATTAAGGAGAGTATCGAGGAAGGCAAGAAGGTATTTGACTTCCTCAAAGGAGACGAAGCTTACAAATACCATCTGGGCGGGAAAGAAGTCCCTTTGTCCAGGTGTCAGATAACAATCAGTCAATGAAAGTAACGAGGGGAGAATATTAATGTCGGAAGGGCGGTTAAGGATAGCCATGATCAGTGCCCACAGCTGTCCGGTAGGGACTCTGGGGGCTAAAGATACCGGTGGTATGAGTGTCTATATCGTCGAGCTGGCCCGGCAGCTGGGCAGGCAGGGGCATGTGGTTGATGCCTACACCCGTGTCCATGACCCCAATGATCCCGTAATAATAGACCTTGGGGAGAATGCCCGGCTGATTCATTTGAGGGCAGGAGAAGATACCGATATACATAAGCTGGCGGTGTATTCCCATCTGCCAGACTTTACCTGCAATCTGGAGGCTTTCCGCAAAGAGAATGGTCTTGAGTATGACTTGGTGTTCAGTCACTACTGGCTTTCGGCCTGGGTAGGCCGGTATCTGGAAGGGTGGTGGGGTGTTCCCCATATCGCCATGTTCCATACACTGGGTGCGGTCAAGAATGCCGTTGGCATTGGCGAAGACGAACCGGAACTCCGTATTGACACCGAGAGAGAGCTGGCCCGTAATTGCCATATTATAGCCCCGACGGATAAGGAAAAGGAGAATCTCGTACAATATTACGGCTCCAGTCCGGAAAGGGTTAGCGTTGTCCCCTGCGGCGTTAATATGGAGCTGTTCCGCCGGGTAGACCGTAAGGCATCCAGGCAAAGGCTGGGCTTGGAAAATGAAAAGGTTATCCTGTTTGTGGGTCGTATCGAGCCGTTGAAGGGTGTTGAGCAACTGTTAAAGGCGATGCCTTTGTTGCCGAATGTTCAGCAGACCAGGCTGGTAATAGTCGGCGGTGATGAAAGTAGCCAGCATGAGGTGGAAATACTGCAACAGTTATCCCTTGACCTTGGTATAGAGGACAGGGTCACTTTCACCGGCATCAAGAAACAGGAAGAGATGCCCCTTTACTATAGTGCCGCCGATGTCTGCGTGGTACCCTCCTATTACGAAAGCTTCGGTTTGGTGGCACTGGAATCTTTGGCCTGTGGCACGCCGGTTGTAGCCACCGACGTCGGTGATATGAAAAGCATAATCCGCCAGGGAGAGACAGGGTTTGTTGTAACCGACAATGAGCCCGGTAACCTTGCCCGGAAAATAGCTCTAATACTCTCCAGCCCAGACCTGGATGCGGAGACTATCCTGGCAATAAGGGCATCGGTGAGCCGGTACAGCTGGCTGAATATTGCTGAGGCTATTGTCCGGGAGTGCCGTCTGGTACTCGACAGTTACTGTGCCGTTACGCCCTAGTTTACCGGTTTTTCATACCAGAGACTGCCTGTCCGTACCTTGAAACCAGCCGATTTGT
>CP070645.1:704812-707479 GCA_020354275.1 Dehalococcoidales bacterium | reverse complement strand
GAGCGTACCGGGCCGGTTGCCCATCGGTGTCTCTAATTCGATGTTATAAGTCCCGTCAACTGCCATGGTACTACCTCCCTAATTATGATTATTTCAGATTTGATAATCCCTCATGTTCTGATTAAGCTAGCAATGGATGCTTTATACAGGAGTCTTGAGTATTATATACGTGGGAAACGGCGGGAATACCAAACTAAAACCGTGATTTATATAATTCCCTGACAATATAAGGTATCACCAATGCATTGTCAACCAGCAGTCCCCAGCTTTTCAAGGAGAGAGTGCAACCGGCTCAAGCCTAGACACCATATACGAAAATATGGGTAAATCATTACCTTAAAAGCTAAAGTCTTCTGTATTATTTAGACACCAAGCTTGATAGATTTCCGATGGCATGCTATATAGAGTAAAAAGGAACTCCTCTATCTGGCACCTTCAAGATGGGCAGTTTAGAATCAATGAATGAAGAATCTGTTACTTTAGACGGGATAAAAATAAGATACCTGGTCAGCGGTAAAGGGCCACCCATTCTGCTTGTTCACGGCCTTGGTGAATTCCTGGAAATATGGACTTCCAACATTACCGGACTTAGCCAGGAATTCGCGGTATATGCTGTGGACCTGCCGGGACACGGCCTTTCGGGAAAAACAAACGAGGATTATACCTTCGGTTTCAGCGTTAATTTCGTGGCCAAATTTATAAAAGCGTTGGATCTTGATAAAGTCAACCTTATAGGGCATTCACTGGGTGGGGCAATATGCGTGGGTTTCACCATGAATTTTCCTGATAAAGTCAATAAACTTATTTTGACCTCCAGTGGTGGATTTACCGATGAAATACCACTCTCCTACCGGCTGGTCAGGCTACCATTATTGTCGAACATTCTACTGGGGCCGGCATTCCTGGTTAACAGAGCTACTATCCGGGTCGGGCTGAGAAGACAATTCCACGACCCCAGTACTGCCCCCGAAGACTGGTTTGAAATTGTATCCCGGCATTTAAAAAGACCGGAGAGGAAAGCCACAATTAAGAATATAGTAAAAAGTAATACCAATATCCCCGATATAGAGTCCAGGATTACCCACAGCAATATATTCCCTCTGGTAGAACAGCCAACCCTGATAGTACATGGCAGGCAGGACAAACTTATCCCCATAGAAAATGCACTCAACGCCAAAAACCTGATCCCCCACGCCAGCTTAGAAGTGCTCGATGAATGCGGACATCACCCCCAGATAGAAAAAGCGCAGGAATTCAACGACCTGGCACTGTCCTTCCTCAAACCCAGCTGAAAACGCTTTTCACAACCCAGAAAGCATTGCTCAGGCTATTTCACTAACAGCGTTAACGGTTTCCGCCAGATAGGATTCCAGGCCCTGCTGCTGAAGCCGATTGTCCAGTTCTTCGGTCCGGCTTTTATCTTCAAACAGGATAAACAACGCCGGCCCCGAGCCAGCCAGACGGATATCACCGGCCCCCGCCGCGGCAACACGTTCCCAGATTGAATCCAACCCCTCAAATCTGGTTAAAGCCACATTCTCAAAGGTGTTGTACAACATGGCAGGCGTAACCGCCTCCCCCTTCTCTATTGCGTCCACCATTCTGCGGGTGGTCCGACCATCTGTGTAGTGACCGGGGCTAAGGCTTTGATATAACTGTTTTGTTTTATCCGGCATCCGACTCACCGGCGGGACTACTAGAACGACCCACCGGTGTGGTAACGGTGGCAGTGGAGTTACCACCTCCCCCCTCCCCTCGACCAGAGCGGTACCGCCGTAGAGAAAGAAAGCCACGTCCGAACCTATCTGCCGGGCCAGCTCCAGCAGTTCATCCCGCGATAGATTCAATTCCCAGAGCCGGTTGAGTCCGCGTAACACGGCAGCGGCATCACTGCTGTCACCCCCCAGCCCCGACACCAGAGGGATACGCTTATTAACCTCGATCAACGCCCCCCTGGAACACCCCGTTGCAATCTTTAATAATCCGGTTGCCCGGTTTACCAAACTCTTTTCGGCCACCCATTCCGCTGAACTGGAGCTAAACTCTATACCCTCCGCCGACTGAAAGTATAGTTCATCGCTCAGGCTTATTGCCTGAATCACGCTGCATATCTGGTGATATCCGTCCTCACGACGGACCAGGACCTCAAGGGTCAGATTAATTTTAGCCGGTGCCTTGACCATCAGCATTCTAGCCCACCCGCCTGCTGAAATACCCGCCAAAGCTGCGCCCACTCTTCCAGGGTCAGCGTCTCCGACCTCCGCTGCGGTAAAATTCCCGCCACCGCGAGCACGGCCAGCGCCTCGTCCTTGGATATCCCCAGACCCTGTGCCAGAGAATTGCCCATCTGCTTGCGCGAAGCACTGAAACCGGCCCGAACCAGGGTGAAAAAGCCCTTCCTGTCATCTACATTTACCGCCGGCTGGGGATACGAGGTAATCTTCAGGATAGCCGAATCAACCTCCGGGGCAGGATAGAAACATTCCGCTGGCACATAGTCAACTATCACCGGCTGGCCGTAAAGCTGCACGCTGATACTGAGCAGGCTCCTCCGATCGGGCCGACCCACGATATCCTCGGCCACCTCCTTCTGCACCATTAATATCATAACATCAGGCCTTTTTTCCGCTTCGAGGAAATGGCGTAGTACCGGGGATGTGATGTAAT
>CP070645.1:696107-704712 GCA_020354275.1 Dehalococcoidales bacterium | reverse complement strand
TGAGCACCTGAACCGTAAAGTAATACCGAATATTAATGACCTGTTTGTCATGGTTGACCCATCGATGAAGTCCATCAAGCATATCGCCAGGATAGACAGGATTACCAGGAAGGCGGGGATAAATTACCAGAACCTCTATCTGGTGGGGAATTACGAATTTGATGCCGGGGCAGAAAAGCTTTTCCACGGCACCAGCGGGACGTATCTGGGTAAAATTGACCATGATGCTGGTGTTAAGGAGTATAATCTGAGGGGCGAGTCGCTGTTGAATCTGCCCGATACTTCACCCGCCTGCCAGTCGGTCAAACGGATACTGGCCAAAGCCGGGTATAAAACGGGCTAACTGTTCTCAATATATTGTCGGTCTTGTTGAGTTGACGGTAGTCCGTAAGGTGAGAAATCTACGATGATTTCCAGCTATCTTCTCTCGAATTCTCTGGCTAATTGCCCGGAGCTGATGTTGATGAGAGTTGGTCTCCCGTGGGGGCAGGTATTGGGGATGGCTGCCTGTTCCAGCTGTCGAACCAGCTCACGCATTTCGTCGTCGGTCAGTACCTGGCCGGCTCTAACGGCGCTGTGACAGGCCATCGATATGGTAATCTTCTCCATCCAGTCTGTATTATCTCCCGGTGTGGAGTCCCAGAGTTCGCTGAGTACTGCCCTCCAGTCCCTGTTATGGAGCAGGGCCGGTACGGCTCGAACCAGATAGGTTCTGTTACCAAAAGGCTCGATAGAAAAGCCGTATCTGGCCAGGTTCTGATACTGCGATTCCAAGACCGCGTCCTGTTTGGGGGTAACCTCAAGAGTAACCGGTTCCAGCAGTCCCTGGACCTCAATCTCCTGATTTGAGACCTGGTGCTGGATTTGTTCGAAGCGGATACGCTCGTGGGCGGCGTGCTGGTCGATAAGGTACAGACCGTCAGGCCCTTCGGCAACGATATAACTGCTGGCCAGCTGTCCCAGCAGCCGCAGGGCTGGTAGAGAAAATGACGGAGTATATGAAACAGATGCCGGAGTTGTTTGTCTGGTCTTCACCGGTGTCCATGCCATCTGGCTTGGCTCCTGGCGGGCTTGATATGTCGTGGTTACGTCTTCAATCCTGGGTACCGGCGCCAGCTCGATAAGTGTCTGCCTTACCGCTTTCTGGACAGCACTGAAGACGGCGCGTTCGTTCTGGAATTTCACTTCGCTTTTGGTAGGGTGAATATTAACGTCCACCTCGTTAAACGGTACCGATATCTGGATAATTGCTACCGGGTGCTTACCGGTGGTCAACAGGCCGTGATAGGCCTCTTCTACTGACCAGGCGAGTAGACGGTTATTCACCCAGCGGCGGTTGACAAAGAAGCTGAGGTAATTACGGCTGGCACGGCTGACGGCCGGGGAGCTTATCATACCGTTTACCCGGGGTGCAGTTGCCATTTTATCTCCCCATTTTGCATCTCCGTTGCCGATCTCAAGCATGTTACGGGCAATCTCCAGGCCGTAAACCTCAATCACGGCATCCACCAGTTTACCGCTGCCCGGGGTCCTCAGTGCTGTTCGGCTATCAATATAAAGACTGAATTTTATCTCGGGGAAGGCTAAAGCGTAATGGGTGATTACACCGGCGATATGGCTGTTTTCGGTAGGCGTGGACTTGAGGAATTTCAGTCTGGCCGGTACGTTGCGTAACAGGTTGCGGACGGTAACCATTGTCCCCTGTGAACGCCCCCGGGGTTCCCGGCGGGTAACCTGGCCCTCTCTCAGACTGAGGTAGTTGCCGGTTGACTCCCCGACAGCACAGGTAATAACTTCAATCTGTGATACTGCGGCGATGCTGGGTAGCGCTTCGCCGCGGAAGCCCAGGCTTTGAATGGAGTCCAGGTCTTCCAGGCTGTTTATCTTACTGGTGGCGTATCTTTGAAAGGCGTACTCCAGCTCTGCGGCGGTAATGCCGGTGCCATTATCGGTAACCTGTATCAGGTCAATCCCGCCACCCCTGGCCTCAACGGAGATCTGGCTGGAGCCGGCATCTATCGAGTTCTCCACCAGTTCCTTGACTACCGAGGCTGGCCTGTCCACCACCTCACCGGCGGCAATCCGGGATACTATTTGTGGGTCGAGGACTTTTATCGGCATGCTTGCTGTAAATCCGCTTGGTTTCTAGATGCTATTCCAGTTTTTCCAGGCAGGCAAAGCTCAGAAGGAGCTTCTTCACGGCTCCATTAAAGGCAACCACCACCTCAGCGTCATTATTTACCGGTTGATAGCTAACCACGATACCATCGCCGAACTGGCTGTGGTGTACGTGGTCGCCAACCTTTAGTTCCATTTCTATTGGTTGGGGTACGAGCACCTTGTTCCAGGAGTGGATGGATGGTGTTAACGGGCTTTCTTCTTCCTGCCACCACCCGCTGGTTGCCGTCTGGTAGCTGGGTATATCGCTGAGGAAGCGTGACGGTTGACCCACCATGCTGCGTCCCATCAGGTTACGGCGGAAGGCGTGGACCAGGTATACTTTCTCTTTGGCCCTGGTTATACCGACGTAACACAAACGTCTTTCTTCCTCCATCTGTGCCGGGTCATCAAACGACCTGATATGGGGCAGTAGGCCTTCCTCCATACCCACAATAAACACTACCGGGAATTCCAGACCTTTGGCCTGGTGCAGTGTAATCAGGGTCACTGCTGGTATGCTCTCATCATACCCGTCCACGTCAGATATCAGCGTTACCCTGTCTAAGAAAGCAGCCAGACCTTCTGAAGGATTGAGGTAATGGTAGTCCTGGGCTACGGTACGCAGTTCCATAACGTTATCCCAACGCTCCTCGCCATCTTGTCCGCTCAATATATATTCCTTGTAACCGGAGCGTTCGATAACCAGGTCAAACAGTTCAACTGTGTTTAGCTCTGAGCTACGGGCAATTATGTCCTCGACCATCTTGAGGTAATCGGTGAGTATCCGGCTGGTACGTGAGTTGAAATAGGGCTTTTCTGTGGGCTCTTTTGTTTCTGAGTTAGCCAGCAAATGCAGCGCCTGGTATGGTGAAGCATTGATGGACTTTGCCCATCCGGACAGCTTGGCCTGGGTTTGCTGTCCGATACCGCGCTGCGGGACATTTATTGTTCTGAAAAGACTGATGGCATCGTCTGGATTCTGCATCAACCTCAGATAGGCGACAATGTCCTTAATCTCACGCCTTTCGTAGAAGCGGGTGCCTACTACCAGTTTATACGGCGTTCCGTAGCGTAAGAAGGCTTCTTCAAGGGCCCTTGACTGGGCATTGGTGCGGTACATGGCAGCGCAGTCACCATGGTTGTATTCCCCAAGGTCTACTAGCCGTTCAATCTCACTGACCACGAACTGGGCTTCTTCCTGTTCGGTGTAAGTTTCGACAACGGCCACCGGCTCTCCGGTGTCGTTGTTGGTCCACAGGTCTTTGGATTTACGCTGTTGATTGGCCGAGATTATGTGGGAGGCGGTTTCCAGAATCATCTTGGTGGAGCGGTAGTTTTCTTCCAGCAGTACTAGTTTAGTATCAGGATAGTCCTTCTCAAAGCTGAGGATATTACGCAGGTCGGCAAATCGCCAGGAGTAGATTGACTGGTCGGGGTCACCGACAACACAAATATTGCGGTATTTGCTTCCCAGTAGCTTGATTAATTCATATTGCACTATGTTAGTGTCCTGGAACTCATCCACGAGCAAATGCCAGTACCTCGACTGGTACCGGGATAAAACCTTGGGATTCTTTCTGAAGAGCTGCACTGTCTTCATTAACAGATCATCGAAGTCTAGGGAATTGCTTTCCTTCAATAATTGCTGATAGTGCTCGTATACTCGTCCGACTACTTCCTCGAAATAGCTGTGGCTTGTTTCCCTGTATTCCATCGGGTCCAGCATGTGGCTCTTGGCTGCGGAGATGGCGGAGGCTATGGCCTCTGGGACATATTGCTTGGGATCGAACCCTGTTTCCTGAATACCGCGTTTTATCAGGCTGATCTGGTCGCTTCTGTCGTTGATAACAAAGCGTGAGTCAACGGCAACTGCTTCGCCGTCCCGACGCAAGATACGGGCACAAATGGCGTGGAATGTGCCCAGAGTTAGGTCCTTAATCGAACTGCCGACCAGGAGGTTGAGCCTTTCCTCCATTTCCCGGGCGGCTTTGTTGGTGAAGGTGACTGCCATGATGTGGTAGGGGTTGATACCACATAGTTTAACCAGATAGGCTACACGGTGGGTGATGACTCTGGTTTTGCCGCTGCCCGGTCCGGCCAATATCAGCACCGGACCGTCTATTGACTCAACCGCTTCTCTTTGTGGTGGGTTCAGTGAGGCGAAAACATCCATCATACTCATTATAGCATGATTTGACAGTATTTGACTTGCCCATCTTAACAATAATATGATGATTGGTAAAATAGAACTGAGAAAGGGAGGTTGGGTGAAATGAATAACAACGATGCCGTTCGGCTTACCATTGAAGGGGCTATTGCCACAGTATTGCTCAACCGGCCTGAGGCAATGAATGCTTTTAACCAGGATGTCTGGACTGGTCTCCAGCAGGTAACGCAGAGTCTAAGGGAGAGCCCTGATGTCAATGTTGTTATCCTTACCGGTGCCGGTGACAGGGCTTTTAGCGCCGGCATGGACCTGAAGATGATTGCCTCCGGTGGTGGTACGGGGGTAGGCGCCGGTTTGAGGGGTGGGTTTGATTCATTGAATAGTCTTAAAGCGATACTAACCGCCTTCGAAGAGCTGGCCGTTCCCGTTATTGCCGTCATCAACGGACACTGCCTGGGCGCAGCTATGGAGCTCAGTCTTTGTTGTGATATACGTCTGGCCAGCGATAATGCTACCTTCGGGCTTCCCGAGATCCAGCTGGGGGCTATTCCCGATCTGGGCAGTACGCAGCGGCTACCCAGGGTGGTTGGACTCGGTATTGCCAAGGAACTGATTTATACCGGGCGCCGAATTGACGCTGCCGAAGCATTGCGGGTCGGGCTGGTTGACCACGTTTATCCCCGGGAACAGCTAATGGGTGAAGCTACTAAACTTGCTGAGGAGATAGCCAAACTAAACCCGCGGCTGGTACAGGGAGCTAAAAGGGCAACCAATCTTACCACCTCAACACCCCTTGATATCGGGTTACGTATGGAAACTGACATCTGTCTGAGTTCAGGGAGCGGTGCCGGTTTCGGGGATGGAGCCCGCCAGTTCGTAAAGAAGGAATAATATACAACTAACGGCATATATATAAACAAAAGAACCGCCCCGCGTATTGGAGCGGTTCTTTGAATTTTGCTCTCTGGTTACTAAATCAGGTTGGCTTCGAGTCTATTAGCTATCAGCTCTTTATAATAGTTGCTGTCGCCGAAGGTGGTGTCGTTGTAACGGCCTCTCTTGAAGTAGAGGTGCATGTCGTGGTCCCAGGTAAAGCCGATACCACCGTGCAGCTGGACACCAGCGTCGGTAACGAACTTGATAGCATCACCACAATAGCTCTTGGCCATAGCGACGGCCATTTCAGTATCTGGATGGTCTTCTTTGACACACTCGGCAGCCCATTCCATAAGCGACCTGGAGTATTCCATCAGGACATGCATATCAGCGGCCCGGTGCTTCAGTGCCTGGAAGGTGCCAATTACCACGCCAAACTGTACCCTTTCTTTCATATAGTCAACAGTCATCTCCGTTACCATCTCACCGGCTCCAACCATCTCGGCACTGAGTACTGCTGATGCCTTGAGGGCAATCTGCTGCAGGACAGCCCAGCCTTCGTTTAATCCACCGATAATGTTCTTAGACGATACCGGTACGTTGGTGAAGCGGACTTCATACTGCTTCCTGGTCAAATCCATAACGTTCATGTTCTGGATATATATGCCCCATTCCTTGGCATTAACCATAAACAGGGTTATACCTTCTTCGGGGTTTGAAGTACGCTTGGTACGGGCGGCAACCAGCATGTAGTCGGCTGCCCTGGCGTCGGTAACAAATAGTTTGGTGCCATTGATGACATATTCATCGCCACGCTGAAGAGCCTTGACACTTATATCCTCTGCCCAGAGGTCACCACTTTCCTCAAGAGCAGCCAGGGTACAGGCTATCTCACCACTGGCTATCTTGGGCAGGAATTCCTGTTTCTGCTCTTCGGTGCCGAAATCCTGGATGGGTAGGCCAACCAAGACTACGGTTGAATAGAATGGACCGGGTAAAACAGCCCGTCCCATTTCTTCACTCAGGATGCATAGGTCTCTGAAATTCATCGCCGATCCCCCGAGTTCTTCGGGGAATACCAAGCCCTGCCATCCTAAATCTGCCATCTTCTTCCATAGCTCCGGTGAGTGGCCCACTTCGTCATCCATCATCTGACGTACAAATGTCTTGGGGCATTCGTTGGCCAGGAAATCTCTAGCCATGGTTTTGAGCATTTCCTGTTCTTCCTTTAGGCCAAGTTCTATTGCCATACTTGTTACTCCTTTCCTTCTTTCTTAAGAACTGTTTGTTAACGTTTATTTTTTCAGGGGCTATGCCCTGGGTAAACCAAGTATCCTCTCAGCAATAATGTTACGGTTGATTTCTGAGGTACCCATCTCAATAGTGGCACCCCGTGATCTAATCATATTATAAACCTGCTCGCCACCATCTATCGCCCGTGGGTCACCCCGCATCAGTTGTGAGTAGGCTCCGATGATTTCCATAACCATATCGCCCTGACGTTTCCTCTGCTCAGCCTGTGAATTCTTGGCTATCGAGGCTTCGTTTCCGGAGGCGGTTCCCTTCCTCATGGCTATTCCCAGACGGGTACCGTAGTACCGCGAAGCCTGGTTTTCAATGGCAATCTGGACTATCCGCTGCCGGAAAGTGACATCGTCCCATAAGCTTTTACCATACCTTTTGGTCTTCTTGGCCAGTTCGATAAGGCTATCAACACCACCGAGCGTACGTACTATCAGACCACCGTAACCGCTCAAGCCCATGGCGGCTGCCGCGGCACCTCCGCCGCCGCTTCTCTCGGCAGCAAGTGTGGTCATGGCCACGTACCAACCTCTACCCTCTTCACCTATCATGTTCTCATGGGGTACTCGCATGTCATCGAAGAACATCTCGCCGAATTCAGATTCACCGGTCATCTGTTGTAACGGCCGTCGGCTGAATCCGGGGGTGGTGGTATCAAAAATGAAATAGGTCAGATTGCGGTGACGCGGGGCATTGGGGTCTGTCTTGGTTACCAGGAGGCTCCAGTCAGCGAATTTCCACATACTTGTCCAGCACTTTTGTCCGTTGACTACCCATTCGTCACCATCCCTTACGGCAGTGGTCTGAACGTTGGCCAGATCTGAACCGGCATTAGGCTCGGAGAAGCCTTCACACCAGCTTTCCTCTCCACTTAATATCTTGGGGATAAAGCGTTTCTTCTGCTCTTCGGAAGCCCATCCCATTAAGGTGCCGATTACCATGAGCTGTCCGAGAGACTGTGGGCCAGGGGGGGTACCGCGGCGTGACAGTTCTTCGAGTAGTATAGCCTGCTGCCAGCCTGGGCGCTCGATACCGCCGTATTCCTTGGGAACGTTGAATCCGGTGTAGCCGGCTTCATAAAGCCTTTTCGTCCACGATATACCCAGGTCCTGCGCTTCCTGGCTGAACCGTTCGGGTGCCACATACTCTGGTGTTCCCCACTTCTCGGGCAGGTTAGCAATCAGCCAGTCCCGGACTTCTTTCCTGAAGGCTTCGGTCTGTTCTGCTTCACCAGTAACCATTCTGACCTCCTTTCATTGTAATATCGGATATCACTTGCATTCCTGGCTTGCACTGAACTAACAAGCCAGGAGTGTTGTCTACTCCCGTTTATTATATATCAGCCTTAATGACATTCTAGAAGGCTATACCTAGTCGTATTTCTCTCGCTCGAAGAGCGTTGCCATTCCCTGGCCACCACCGACGCACAGTGTAGCTACGCCCCAGCGTAGATCCCGGCGGACCATCTCGTGGGCGAGGACAGCACAATGTCTGGTGCCGGTTGTTCCCAGTGGATGGCCGATGGCAACAGCGCCTCCCTTGATGTTTGTTTTTGCCCAGTCTTCGGCATCAAAGCCCAGCATACGCCCGGAATAAAGCACCTGGCAGGAAAAGGCCTCGTTGATCTCGAATAGATCGATGTCCTTCACTGTCATACCGGTTCTCTTGAGCAACTTGGCGGTTGAAGGGAAGGGGCCGATGCCCATAACGGTGGGGTCAACACCAATAGCTGCAGCATGGCGGAAGGTAATCATCGGTTTGTATCCGAGCTCTTTGGCCTTTTCTTTGGACATCATCAGTACCGCTCCGGCTCCGTCATTCTGCGTGCAGGAGTTGCCGGCGGTTACACGGCCATTCTCTACGTATGCTGGCGGTAGAGATGCTATCTTCTCGTATGTGGTGTCTCGCCTGGGGCACTGGTCGGTGTCAATCACCTCTGTGGTGCCGTCATCATATTCTATGGTAATGGAGACTATTTCTTCTTTGAACCATCCAGCATCCTGCGCCGCTACCGCCTTCTGGTGGCTGGTCAAGGCAAAGCGGTCTGAGTCCTCACGGCTGATATCGAAACGCTGGGATAGCTCCTCGGCGGTTCGTCCC
>CP070645.1:691658-696007 GCA_020354275.1 Dehalococcoidales bacterium | reverse complement strand
TACCTGGTGGTATAATGAGTCTAGGATTTATCAGTCGGGGTTAGCAATGCATGAAGCACTGCTTTACGAGAGGTTTCCTGACTCCAGGGTCCGGTGTAATACCTGCCAGTGGCACTGTCGGATAGGTCTGGAGAAGTACGGTGTCTGTGGCATGTATCACAATAGGGGCGGCGTTCTTTATAACCTTAACTACGCCCAAGCTTCGTCCGTTGCTGCCGATCCTGTAGAAAAGAAACCACTGTTCCATTTCTTCCCTGGTAGTCTCGTCTTTTCGCTGGGCACTCTGGGCTGCAATTTCCACTGCCAGCACTGCCAGAACTGGCAGATTTCCATGGCCGATGGCCAGGCGATACGGCTGGGTTGTCAGGATATGTCGCCGGAGAAAGCTGTTATGCTGGCTAAACGCAGTAATTGCCGGGGTATTGCCTGGACATATAATGAGCCCAGTATCTGGTTTGAATACACCCTGGACTCAGCCAGGCTGGCCAAGGAGAACGGCCTCTATACCGTATATGTTACCAACGGCTATCTCTCTCCCAGAGCGATGGACGTTATTGGCCCCTTTCTGGATGCCTGGCGTGTTGATATCAAGGGATTCAGCGATTCATTTTACCGCAAGCTGGCCAAGGTACCGCGCTGGCGGGATATTCTTGAGGTTACCAAACGGGCCAGAGCAAAGTGGGATATGCATATCGAGGTGGTGACCAATATCATACCGACAATGAACGATGATGACCAGCAGCTTACAGGTCTGGCTAACTGGATCCGGGATGAGCTTGGTGAGTTAACGCCGTGGCATGTAACCAGATTCCATCCTAATCACCATATGATGTATTTGTCACCAACACCAATCAGTACCCTGGAAAGGGCTTGCGAGTTAGGGCATAAAGCCGGCCTTAAATTCATTTATGCCGGTAATGTCCCCGGTCATCAGAGTGAGAACACTGTTTGCTATTCGTGTAACAGCTTGATTATAGAAAGGTTTGGTTACCAGACAAGACCAATAGGTCTGGAAGGCACGAAATGCCGGTTCTGCGGAGCAGAGCTGAATTTCAGGTCATCCGGATGAAGGGGGGATTACCGTGATTAGAAATCCAGTAGTCGCCGGTCAGTTTTACCCGGGGTCAGCCAACCAGCTTAATTCGATGATAGCCAGGATGGTTGATGAAGGAGTAGCCAAGGAAGATGCCGTGGGTCTGGTTTTACCTCATGCCGGTTATATTTACTCGGGACCGGTGGCCGGGGCCACTATCTCCAGGATAAAAGTCAAAGATACATATATCATCATAGGCCCCAACCATACCGGTAGCGGTCAATCTTTCAGTATCATGACTGAGGGTGTCTGGAGAACGCCGCTGGGAAATGTAGAGATTGATTCAGAACTCGGCAAGAGCATTCTGGCCATGTCAGATTATTTAGAAGAAGACGATGTCGCCCATGAAAGAGAACATTCAATTGAGGTGCAGTTGCCGTTTCTGCAATATTTCAAACCGGGTGTTCGGTTTGTGCCCATCATCCTCGGTTATACAGGTCGGCCCGTTTATCAGGAGATTGGCAGGGGGATAGCCAGGGCAGTAAAAGAATCGAATAAAGAAGTGGCTATCATTGCCTCCAGCGATATGACTCACTACGAATCTCAGCAGTCGGCTAACCGTAAAGATAAACAGGCAATAGAAGCAATACTGGAGCTCGATGGTGATGAGCTTTTAAGAAGAGTCCAGAAGCTGGATATATCGATGTGTGGCTGTGCCCCGACGATCAGCCTTATTTCGGCGGCCAGAGACCTGGGGGCTAGAGAAACCGAACTAGTCAAATATCAGAC
Organism: Dehalococcoidales bacterium; assembly: GCA_020354275.1. Classification (GTDB taxonomy): domain Bacteria; phylum Chloroflexota; class Dehalococcoidia; order Dehalococcoidales; family UBA2162. The sequence continues at coordinate 694,185 of CP070645.1, read as the reverse complement.
CAGCGGCGACACCACCGGCGACTACCGTAGCGTGGTCGGCTACGCCGGGATTATCATCAAAGCAGTGGCAATGTCGCCGCTGGTAAAGCTGGCCAAGGAAACGGTGGAGGCCTTCGTAAAGGAGGGCAAAACCCTTCAGCCAGGAGAGCTGACCCCTGAGATGAGCGAAAAGGCCGGGGTCTTTGTTTCCATCCACAAGTTTGCCGAACTACGGGGCTGTATCGGCACCTTTGAGCCGACCACCCCCAACGTTGCTGAGGAGACTATTGCCAATGCCATCAACTCGGCTACCAGGGACCCCCGTTTCCCGCCCGTTGCCCCGGGTGAGCTTGAAGACCTTAATTACAAGGTAGATGTCCTGACCAACCCTGAAGCGGTCGAGAGTGAGGAGCAGCTGGACCCCAAAAAATATGGTGTCATCGTGGAGGCAGGAATGAGACGGGGTTTACTCCTGCCTGACCTTGAAGGGGTGGACAGCGCAGAACAGCAGATTGATATCTGCCGTCAGAAGGCGGGCATAAGGCCCAGTGAACAGGTGAAACTCTACCGCTTTGAGGTGATGCGGTACCAGTGATACAGGAGTGTTAACGGTGGTGAGGATGGGTACGGTAGAAAAATGTAGAAATTATATTGAAGAAGACGTTTAAAGCTTGGGAGGTCATCAAAAATGGGCTATATTTCCCCAACACTGGCAGTCAGAAACATGAAGGCAGCAATCGATTATTATAAGAATTCTCTCGGTTTCGAGATGGGGATGACCTTCCCTGATGTCGAGAATCCCCAGTATGCTGACCTCTCCAAAGACGGCATGGTACTGATGCTGATACCGGCAGAAAATCTCGGCATCGGTAGTGATGAGAAGCTGGGTACCGGTGTCAACCTTTATCTTCAGATTGACGGGGACATTGACGAGTATTATGATGAACTCAAGAAAAAGGGCGTGAGAATCGCGGTTGACATAAAAGACGAGCCGTTCGGTATCAGAGACTTTACCGTGGAAGATGTTGACGGCTACAAGCTGACATTTAATAAGGCGAGTTAATGCCCGGGCTTCAGGGGGCATGTTATGAATATGGATATGTTTGAACGTCAGGCGGAAGAACAGAAAATGCAGGAGGCACCACTGGCTGTCCGCATGAGGCCGGCCAATCTACATGATTTTATCGGCCAGGGGCATTTGGTCGGTGAAGGCAGGGTACTGCGGAAGGCCATTGAAAGCGGCCGGGTGCCTTCGGTTGTCCTCTGGGGTCCGCCAGGTAGCGGCAAGACCACCCTGGCCAATGTTATTGCCAACACCACCGATTCGCACTTCAGCCCGGTAAGTGCCGTTACCGCCGGTGTTGCCGAACTACGCCGGATAATTGACGAGGCCAAGGACAGGCGAAAACTATACCGTCAGAGGACGATACTGTTTATTGATGAGATCCATCGCTTCAACAAGTCGCAGCAGGATGTCATTCTGCCCTTTGTTGAAGATGGCACCGTTACCCTCATTGGGGCAACTACGGAAAACCCTTCCTTTGAGGTTACCTCACCCCTCCTTTCCCGGTGTCAGGTCATCACCCTGAATTCTCTCATTGAGGACGAGCTTCGGGTCATTATTATGAGGGCATTGAGGGATAAGTTAAAGGGCTTGGGGGCATTGAATGCTGAGATCTCTTCTGAAGCCCTGGGGCATCTTATTACCATGTCCAAGGGCGATGCCCGGATTGCCCTGAATGCACTGGAAATGGCGGCGGTAAATACCACCCCGGGTGCTCATGGCAAACGTAGTATATCACTGGAGACCATTGAGGACGCGATGCAGCATCCGGCACTGCGCTATGATAAGGACGGCGACCAGCACTACGACCTTATTTCTGCCCTGCACAAGTCAATGCGGGGTTCTGACCCGGACGCAGCCCTGTACTGGCTGGCAAGAATGCTGGAATCGGGCGAGGATCCTCTTTATGTTGCCCGCCGTCTGGTCAGGTTTGCCTCCGAAGATGTAGGCATGGCTGATCCTCAGGCGCTGGTGGTGGCTATGGCTGCTCAGCAGGCAGTCCATTTCATTGGCATGCCGGAGGGTAACCTGGCCCTGGCTGAGGCAGTTGTCTACCTGGCGACGGCGCCGAAAAGCAACTCCCTCTACACAGCTTACTCACGGATTCAGAAGGAAATCAGGCAGAGCTACGATGACTCGGTTCCACTCCACCTGCGCAACCCGGTAACACCATTGATGAAAGACCTGGGTTACGGTAACGGGTATAAATATGCTCACGATTACCCGGGGCACTTTGTTGAGCAGAAGAACCTGCCCGATGGACTCCAGGGCAGGCGTTACTACTCACCCAGCGACCAGGGATACGAGAGACAGGTGAACGAACGGTTGAAGAGGTGGTGGCGGGAAAGGGAGAAACCGGACGAAGGCCCGGGGGAGTGACCAGACTTGAGTTCCAGCTTGATCAGATTTCCCTGCGGTGATATTACCCTGGAAGGGGAATGGTATCTGCCCGGTGGGGTGGGGCCGTTCCCCGGTATCATTATT
>CP070645.1:684415-691558 GCA_020354275.1 Dehalococcoidales bacterium | reverse complement strand
TTCACCCGTCCCTTCCCAGATTACCTTTAAGGTGCCCCCAAGTAGCTTGATGTTGACTTTATGCTCAACGTAACCGTTAAGCTGGGCGGCCCCTGCCACAGCACAGGCACCGGTGCCGCAAGCCAGTGTCTCGCCGACACCGCGCTCCCAGACGCGTACCTCTATCTCATTCTGGTTAAGAACCCGGGCTACCTCAAAGTTTGCACGGTTTGGGAATATATCCAGCATCTCCACCACCGGCCCTACTTTTGACATGGGGAAATCAACCAAAGGCTGGTCCGAGAAATGAACGGCATGCGGGTTACCCATGGAAACCAGATTGAGTAACAACCTGGTACCATTAACATCCACCGGATAGGCCAGCATACTGTTTATGTCAACTATATCGTTATCACCCTCTTTCACTATCACCGGGATTTCTCCAGCACTTAGTGCCGGCTTCCCCATGCCAACCTGAATACCGCTTAATTTCCCTGCCGTGCTTTCCAGCTTGATATTCCTTATGCCGGCAATAGTCTCCAGGGAAAGGTGATCTGTTTCAGGGTTGATAAGTCCTTTCTCAAATACATATAACGCTAGGCACCGGATACCATTACCGCAGATTTCGGCCTCAGTTCCATCGGCATCAAAGGTGCGCATCTTAAAATCAGCAATATCAGAAGAGAGCAATACCAACAAACTATCAGCACCAACACCATAGTGACGGTCACACATAGTAAGCGCCAGGCTCGACCAGTCACGCTCCGTATTGCCGGCTTCTAACACCACAAAATCATTACCGGCACCGTGCATTTTGGTAAATTTCATCGCCACCATATCCTCCAGAGATTAGGTCTAAACACAACGGACAGATAAAAATAATATCATAACGTCTCGGTATCTTTCAATGAGGTCAACAACCGGTTGTGCTATCTGCAGTTTTGCGGCCAAAAGACGGCAGGAATGTAATTACTCTTTATTCCAAGAACCAGTAGCAACTTCTATTGTGTTGTATCAGATACCAAACCCCGTTTTAGCAGGGACTCAAAGGCTTCGAACCACTTTAGTTTAATATCGTCGGGCCAACCAGGATCAAAGGAAGGGAATTTAGCCAGCACCATTTCATACCAGGAATTTTGGTCTGGAATTGAACGTACCGCTGATAATTTCCCCCCGTTCTGACTTGTCCTTTCACGTTTCCTTGCGGCATTCTTTTTCCGTCCGCTGCCAGCACGTGTTGTCTTGGACTTCTTGAGGATAAACGGCGATAAGCTAATACCGGCATCACCTTCCAGGCTGACGAAGAATTTTATGCATTTCCGGGCGACATCACCGGTTACGCCATATGACTGGTAAAAGGCTTCCTCCAGCTGAGCATAGGTCGCTACCTGTAAATCAAGCGACCGGTCCACCAAGAAATTATAGGCGCTATTGCCGATCTGTTTCAGGGTCTCTGATCTTTGCATTCCCTTGGCGGCTACCAGCTGTCTCAATCTGGTAGTCGGAATACCGCCACTATCAACAAGCCCTAAAAAACGCAGTGCCGTCATTAACTGAGTTCCGTTACTCCCTGAGTACCTTTCTCCCCAGTAGCTACGGTCAATCCGGTCGGGTATCCCCATTTGCAGGCCATCGGTGAAATTACGGAATGTACGGTATGACACATAGGGTGGTAGTGGTTTCCTGGCTTTTTCCATAACCATAGCACTACCTCAGCATTTTTAATTCCATTATACGCTGGTTCGAATGAGATTTCAATTACTGCGGTATTTTCGGAAGAAAACGAAAATACCATATTCAGGATAGTCTGGAACCATCGTGGACAAATCAGGACAAAATTTGACCAGTCCTTTTGGCACTTAATAAGCTACGTGCTATAGGTATAAAACAAGGAGGGGAACTGAAATGGCAATACTCAGTGGCGAAATAATTACCAGGGTTATTAAATGGGGTAAAAGACCGGCTGATATAAAAAGCTACCGGAAATGGCCAAAAAACATGTTACCCTACCTTGAGAGGCAATTCTATCTCCACCCCAGAGAAATGGCGTCCCTGCAATATATCAGCTGTCCCGGCTGGCTGGGGAGATTGCCAGTACATTATATCCGCCTTTATGACCGTATAATGGCAGACCAACAGAACATCGTTATTAAGCACCACAGTGACCTTGATAAGTATCCTGACCTTATCCGCTTTGAAGGGCACATCTTCAGCGGCGGTAAAATCTATCTCCGTAAGAAGCGGGTCCATATTAACTAAACATTCACCATAGATATACCGGGAAATCCTTATGCTGGGCAACTACCTACCCGGAGTCTTTATTCATAATTTGAACATGAAGGCGTTAGTAGAGACACCGTCAATCCAACAAGTAATGATTGATAAATTTAAATTCACCATCTCACACAATTTACCCATAACTTCTCAGTCTCCTTTCTTCTTGACTTATGTCTAATTCTTATTGTAATATGTTTTATTGAGTTTGACTTTCTATGTCATATTTCAATGTACGTTCCACCCTGGAACGTTACATTGACTTTTCATTTTATTTACCCTACAATTAGCTTCGTATAGTGTGCCCACATAGCTCAGCAGGTAGAGCACGTTCTTGGTAAGAACGGGGTCACCAGTTCGAATCTGGTTGTGGGCTCGGTATAAAGGGAGGATGAAATGGCTAAACAGAAATTTACGAGGACCAAACCACACTGTAATGTGGGCACCATCGGTCATGTTGACCATGGTAAAACAACCTTAACTTCAGCGATAACACTGGCATTATCGAAAGAAGGTACTACCGGCTTTCGCTCTTTTGATAGTATTGATAATGCTCCTGAAGAAAAGGCCCGAGGGCTAACGATTGCTATCGCCCATGTCGAGTATGAAACGGAAAAGCGACACTATGCTCATATCGACTGCCCGGGGCACGCTGACTTTATTAAGAATATGATAACCGGAGCTGCTCAGATGGACGGGGCAATACTGGTCGTCAGTGCTCCCGATGGCCCCATGCCACAGACCAGGGAGCATGTCCTGCTTGCCCGGCAGGTAGAGGTTCCTTATATTGTTGTTGCCCTTAATAAAGTAGATGCCATGGAAGATGAGGAACTCCTGGAACTGGTAGAAATGGAAATAAGAGAATTACTCTCGAAATACAAGTTCCCCGGGGACGAGGTTCCGGTAATACGGGTAAGTGCCCTTAAAGCCCTGGAATGCGGCTGCGGCAAAAAGGATTGTGAATGGTGTGGCCCTATCTGGAAACTGATGGAGGCGGTAGATGATTATATTCCAACACCGGTACGCCCCAAGGACCAGCCTTTCCTGATGCCAATAGAAGATGTCTTTAGTATCAAAGGTAGGGGCACGGTACCCACCGGAAGGGTCGAAAGGGGTATTATCAAGGCCGGTGAAGAGGTTGAGATTGTAGGACTGCATCATGAGCCGCGCCGAACGGTGGCTACCAGCCTGGAAATGTTCCATAAAACCTTAGATGAAGCTGAACCCGGCGACGCAGTAGGTATCTTGCTCAGAGGCATTGACCGTGACGAGATAGAAAGAGGTCAGGTAATCGCTGCCCCTGGTTCCATAAAGCCACACACCTCTGCCGAAGCGGAGGTATACATACTGAGCAGGGAGGAGGGAGGCAGGCATACACCCTTCTTTAACGGGTATAAGCCACAGTTCTATATCAGAACTACTGATATCACCGGCAGCATTGACCTTCCAGAAGGAATGGAAATGGCAATGCCTGGCGATAATGTAACAATGAAGATCAAGCTTATTTATCCGGTAGCTTTAGAAACAGGCCTGCGCTTCGCAATTCGTGAGGGAGGAAAAACGGTAGGTGCAGGGACAATAAGCCGTATTATCGAATAGAGATGGCTAAAAAAAGCGAGTCCAGAGTAATTATTCACCTCGCCTGCACCGAATGCAAGGAGAGGACATATACCACCACCAAGAACAGAAGAAACGATACTCAACGGTTAGAGCTTAACAAGTTCTGCCCCCGTTGCCGTACTCATCAAGCTCATAGGGAAGTGAGATAGAGTAGAATATAATCAATGGTATCAATCCAGGCTGGTGCTGGAAATTACGATGGTAGGTAATAGTGGTGTTCCGGGGTAGTTTATTTACTTCCGGCACCAATAATTAGAGTGTAAAGCCATGACGTCACAGAGTACTACTGCTAAGCAGGGAAAAGCAAGATTCAGATTCATTACTGATATTTACGGAGAACTGAAAAAGGTAGTCTGGTTGACCAGACAAGAAGTTATCTACCTAACAACCCTGGTGCTGATCATCACAATCATAGTGGGTCTGATTCTTGGTGTTCTTGATTACGGTTTTACCAGACTGGTTAATGATGTTTTCATTGGTGGATAACAGTCATAAACCGCAGCTTTCCAGCCTACCGTACAATATCTTATATCCATTAAGAATTAAGTATATTTATAGATGAGGTTGTTGTTGGGCGAAGACGAAAAAAACTGGTTTGTAATTCACACCTACTCCGGGCATGAGGAACGCGTAAAAAAGAATCTGGAGCAGCGGATTAAGCTCATGGACGCCAGTGAGGAGATCGGGGAAGTAGTTGTCCCCACCGAGGACGAGGTTGAGGTCAAAAGCGGCCAGAGGCGTACGGTAGCCAAAAAGATATTGCCCGGTTATGTCCTCGTACAGATGAAGATGAGTGACAATAACTGGAATATAGTCCGCAATACCCCGGGGGTCACCGGTTTTGTCGGTAGTGGCGGTAAGCCTGTCCCCTTACAGGAGACGGAAATTGACGTCATTATAAAACAGATGACCACTGAAGCACCGAGTATCAAGGTAGGCTTCAAGCAAGGCCAGAGTGTCAGGGTAACTGATGGCCCCTTTACCGACTTTGTCGGAACAGTAGATGAGATAAGCGCCGGAAAAGGTAAGGTAAAAGTGCTCCTAACCCTCTTTGGCCGTGAGACACCTGTAGAACTGGACTTCCTGCAGGTAGAGAAGCTTTGAACCCTTTATAAATTCTAATATATACAGGAGAATCAAGTGGCAAAGAAGATAAAAGCCGTGGTAACACTGCAGATCCCGGCCGGTAATGCGAACCCGGCACCACCGGTAGGATCAGCACTGGGACAGCACGGTATTAACATTATGGGCTTCTGCAAGGAGTATAATGACCGTACCGCAACGCAGACCGGTTCAATAATCCCTGCCGAAATAACCATCTTTGAAGACCGTACTTTCACTTTCATTACCAAAACACCACCAACAACCGATTTGTTAAAGAAGGCACTGGATCTGGAAAAGGGATCGGGCACTGCCGGTATTTCCAAGGTTGGGCTGTTATCCCGGGACCAGCTCCGTGAAATCGCCGAATTAAAGGCTAAAGACCTTAATGCAACTACCATCGAAGGGGCAGAGCGAATTATAGAAGGCACCGCCCGCAGCATGGGGATTGAGGTAGAGCAGGAAAAATGACGAGACGCGGTAAAAAATATCAGGAAGCGGTCAAAGTCCTAGACAAGGCAAAAACCTACTCCCCTGAAGAGGCCATTGAACTGGCCAAAGAGATGGTTCACACCAAGTTTGATGAGACCGTCGAACTGCACCTGCGGATGGGGCTTGACCCGCGAAATGCCACCCAGCAGGTACGTGGCGTTACCCTGCTACCGCACGGGTTAGGCAAGAAGGTCAGGGTTCTGGTTCTCGCCCAGGGGGAAGCGGTAAGAATCGCCGAATCGGCTGGTGCTGACTATGTCGGTGATGATGAACTGATAGAAAAAATTGAAAACGGCTGGCTTGAGTTTGACACCGCTATTGCCACCCCTGACATGATGGGCAAGGTAGGCAAACTGGGCAGAATCCTGGGGAGGCGAGGGCTAATGCCCAACCCCAGAACCGGAACGGTGGTGGCCGCTGGAGACCTGACCAGGGCAATTGAAGACGCCCGCAAGGGTCAAGTCGAATTCAGACTGGACAGGACGGCAATCATCCATGTGCCCATAGGCAAAATCAGTTTCGACAATGACAAACTCTTGGAGAACCTCACCGCAGTAGTAGAGGCAGTGGTCAAGGCAAAACCCAGTGGAGCCAAGGGACAATACATCAAAACCGCCTCAATATCAACCACGATGGGGGCTGGCATTAAGCTGGACCTCAAACCAACCCTCTCACTAAGCTCTAGTTGACATCGATTTTACTTAGTAGTAATGTATGGGGGCTAAAACAAGGGATGAGTGAACATCTCCCGGTGAGAACACAATCATAAGGAGGAGAAATGGCTGGTATTGTATCGTATGGAGCATATTTACCGCGGTATAGACTGGGCAGGGAGACCGCGGGATGGGGTATGCCAATCGAAAAAGCGGTATGCAATTTCGATGAAGACAGCATAACTATGGCGGTAGCCGCTGGCTTCGATTGCATAAACGGCAGCGACCGTGATGCCATTGACGCTCTAATTTTTGCTACAACCACCTCTCCTTATATCGAAAAGCAAGGGGCATCTATTGTTGCCGCAGCTGTTGATTTAGGCAGGAATATCCTTACTAACGATATTACCAACTCCCTGCGGGCCGGCACCTTAGCAATGAGGTCAGCTCTAGATGCCATAGCTGGTGGAAGCGCCAAGCAGGTTATGGTGACTGTTGCCGATGCTCGCACCGGCGACCGCGGGACCGAGATTGACCAGAGCACCGGAGATGGTGCCGCTGCTCTTCTCTTTGGCAGCAACGGTATCATTGCCAATGTAGTTGGCAGCTATTCCATCTCTGACGAAATAATGGATAGCTGGCGGGCTGCCGGTGATACTAATGTCCGAACATGGGAAGACCGGTGGGTCTATCAGACCGGTTATCTCAAGATTCTCCCCGAAGCAATTGACGGGCTTATGCAGAAGCTAAATATGAATATTAAGGACATCACTAAAGCAGCCATCTACGGCCCCAATGCCAGAAGGCACGGTGAGATGGTCAGGCAACTCGGTCTGGACCCGGCGCAGGTTCAGGACCCACTATTTGGTAAGATGGGCGATACCGGTGCCGCTTTTACCCCGATGTTATTTATTGCTGCCCTGGAGGAGGCCAAACCGGGAGATAAAATCCTTGTCGCCAGTTATGGTGACGGCGCTGACGCCTATCTCCTGGAAGTAACCAGCGAGATCGAAAAACTCCCATG
>CP070645.1:673074-684315 GCA_020354275.1 Dehalococcoidales bacterium | reverse complement strand
GCATCCTGACCCTTATTGGCTGGGGTTTCTGGGACTTCTTCACGGCAACCGATATACCGCTGTTCGTCCGGATACTGGTTGGCGTTGTTGCCGTCGCCGGTGTAACCCTCCTCGGTATAGCCATCAAAGACAGGATAAACCAGTCCCGGAAAGAGGACTTTAAGGAGGTTGACAAATGATTATCACCACCAGTGACCAGATACCTGGAAAGACAATCGTCAGGACGATAGGCTGGGTCAAAGGTAATACCATCCGTGCCAGACACCTGGGCAGGGATATCATGGCCGGCCTGAGGGGTGTTGTTGGTGGCGAGATTACCGAATATACCAAGATGATGGCCGAGTCACGGGAGCAGTCCGTCCAGCGTATGATAGAAGACGCCGAGAAGCAGGGGGCCAATGCCGTGGTCGGCCTGAGGTTCACCACCTCAATGGTGATGCAGAACGCCTCGGAGATACTGGCTTATGGAACAGCGGTGGTGGTGGAATAATTATGGAGCTCCCCTATCAGGCCGTTTATAGATAGTCAGCCTGCTTTTCCCGTGCCCGGGCTACCACGGATTCAATGAAGGGTGTCTTGGCATCGGTGTAGGCCCGCCGTTCCCCGGCATACCTGCTAGCCAGTTCTTTTTTCAACCGGTAATATTCGTCGGCTACCTCCGGGTGCTTTCTCAGGAAATTACGGAACAATAAGTGCCTTATCCAGAATTCACCGCCAACCTCTACCATGTGCAGGTGCGAGATACGGTCTTCCGGAGGGCCCTTCCGGAAGTAACGCCTTTCCGGCATTTCTTCTTCATGTTCCGGGAAATACTGGTAACCGATACCGTCGAGCAGGTCAACACACTCACCGGCACCTTCAAGGCTGTTAATACCCACCATTATATCAATTATCGGCTTGGCGCCCAGGCCCGGTACTGCCGTGCTGCCAACATGCTCGATAGCAGCAATTCTGTCGCCAACAGCAGCCTGTATTCTGTCCTTCTCCTCCTGAAACAGGACAGGCCACACAGGATTATACTCCACGATTAGTATGGTTGCTTCAGCCATAATTACACCCAAATAAACTATATACCGCCGGCTAAAATGGAATGGCCCGACAAGGCAATGGTATTAGAGCCGCCCTGTTACCCATGACCAGAGTGAGCGCACGAACCTCAGTTTGCCCGGCCCGACCGGTATTTTAAGCTCTTCCCAGTGTGTGCTGGGGGACATGTTAATCCTGTCTATCTCCGGTTTCAACAGCCGGAGCTCTTCGTTATCACCCCGGGCCAGGATATCGTCAATCTTCTGTGCCATCTCCTGAGCCGCTTTCAGGCGGTTGTTCTCCGCCTGGGCCGTTGCTGCCGATATAACCCCGAACTCTCCTTTCAGGCGGTTGAGACGCATCATCGCTTCGTAGCTGGTAGTGACAATCTGCTGTCGCGACATCCAGTCCGTCTCGTAGTTAAGCGAATACTGCCAGCTGGGCTGGACCAGTGCCTGGCGGTGCTCCTCAAGGCTGCGAAAGAGAACGTGGTAGCCAAACTTATCCGGCTGTTCAAAGGCGGGGCTGCCCGGGTCTAGAAACGGCGCCAGCGGGGCGATAAAGAGATACAGCCGTTTGTCCCCCTTAAATTTCTCCATTAAATAACCGCAGTAGTCAACGGTATCAAATACCGACTGCGGGGTCTGGCGGGAAATCCCCATCATAAAAAATACATCAAACCGCCCGCAGCCGGCATCAAGGGCATCACTGATCGTTTGTTCCAGTTCTTCATTGTAGTAGTGCCTGCCTTCGGCCTTCCTTACCTCAGGGTCGTGGGATTCCGGCGATATCTCCAGGCAGAAGTCAGGTGATGACTGGCTCATCTGCTCCAGGAAGCTTTTCGGTACGGGATTGAATATCTCAAAGATAAGCCGGTTCTTGATTTTAGCTTCCTTAAGCAGGCGGAGGGTTTCAGCGGCATAGCCTTCCCCCCCCTGCAGAAGGTCACCCAGAATAAATGCCGGCCCCTTACTGAAACGGGTGATCTGATTTATGTCCTTTACCACTTCTGCCGGAGTGCGGAAGACCGGTTTTGGCCGGTTATAGACCTGGCGAAAGGTGCTCGCTGAGCCGCCGCATATAGTGCAGTTCTGAGTGCAACCGCGGCAGGTAAAGACAGCCGTTATGGGGTAATCCACCCACCCCTGGAAAGGGGTATAGCTGGATAGGTCGCGGTCCCTGATTACCGAACGCACCATGTTGGCATAGTGGTTGACCATCACATGGCCAAGGTCGGTCGGGACATAAGATAACGGATTTTCTCTCACCTCGCCCCGGCCGTCCCGCCAGACAAGATTGGGTACCTCTCCGGGTTCCCTGCCGTTCCTTACGCAGTCCATCAACTGCCGTAGCGGCTCCTCAGTGGAATCGCCCCTCATCACGTAGTCTATCTCAGGGTACTCCATCAGCTGCCGGTAAAAGTATGACGAAGAGAAGCCTCCAAAGAGCACTCTGGACTCAGGGTGGTGCTTCTTCACCAGCCTGGCTACCTCTATCGCCCCGTGGCAGTGCAGCATCCAGTGCAGGTCAATGCCGAAGACGGGTGCCTTGAGGCGGGCTATCATGTTTTCGGCGTTAAACTGCCGGTCATTCAGCATACGCACGGCCAGGTTGACGATGCGTACCCGGTAACCGGCCCTTTCCAGGTACTCGGCGATACTGGTGAAACCGATGGGGTACATCTCAAAAACGGGGGTTGACGGTATCTGGTCACTGACCGGCCCGCACAGGATCGGTTTTTCCCGGAAATCATATACGCTGGGCGCATGGAGCAAAACAAGGTCGGTTGGCATTTATCATCCCCCAAATGGAATCATTGGAACCGGACTGATTACGTAAAGTTAAAAAACCCGGGCCAGGATATAACCGATGCCCAGGAGGAACTGGGTGATCAGCACCACCAGAACGTTGCTGGCCATTGCCGGAACCAGCCGGGCAGGATCGTCGTACTTCAGGGCACCGCCAATCGCCTTAATTGCTATCGGCAGGGTCAGCAGTGCCAGTAAAGAGAAGACCGGCATCTGCCCGGCGATAACGGCACCGATAATCCACACGTAGACCAATACTGTGGTGGCCACATAGAACTTACTGGCGGCGGCTCCTCCCATCGTTATCGGGGTTGTCTTCCTGCCCGTCTTCTTATCGGCCTCCACATCGGGAAACTCGTTCAGCAACAGGAGGTTGTGCACCAGAATCCCCGATGGTACGGCGGCGATGGCTACCGGCCAGGTATACTCACCGGATTGTGCGAAATAGACACCCATAACAGGTAAAAACCCCAGTCCGACTCCCGGAGCCCACTCAGGCCAGCCCCATTTCAGTATCACCGGGCTGTAAAATACTATACATACTGCTGCCACTAGGAGCAAAGGCAGCAGCAACCAGCCCTGGACCACTACAAAGTAAATGCCTATGGGCACGATAACCAGCAGAGTAGCCAGCCCCAGCCACAATGCCTCCCTCGGTGAAACAATGCCGGAGGGGAGGGCACCGCTACCACCGCTAAACGGCGTTTTTACCGTCTCCAGGTCTATCCCGCTCTTGTAGTCAAAGTACTCATTAAAGACATTGACGCTGATGTGTGCCAGCAGCAGTCCAAAGCCGGTCAGTAAAGCATAACCCCAATTGAAAGCACCGAAATGCCAGGCAATGCAGTTGCCCAGAAAAGCCAGCACCACGGCCAGCGCCAGGAAAGGACTCCTGATAACCAGCAGCCATTTCTTCATATCTATTTCTCTTTATGGGCTTCCTTTACGTGTTTCTGCCAGCACTTCTCATGCACGTAAACCGCACACCTGGCGCAGTAATAGACATGGGCTCTTATTTCCCGGCTACAAATCGGGCAATTCATTGGTTCCCTCCTGCATTCAGCGCAATCATTATCCCATCAGCTACCTCAGCTGGTCTTTATCATATTCTCAGGCTTACTATTGCCAGAACAATAAATATAACCACCAGGACCACCGTCAGCTGGAAAAGCGTCTTCTCCAGACCCCTCCTGGTGCGGAAAACAGTATCGGCCTGGCCGAAGATACCCCCCAGACCCCCACCCCGCACCTGAAGCAGGATGACCAGTACCAGAGCTACTGCTAAAACAATCTGAGTTATTTTTATGAAGACATCCACGTTATTCCCCCTCTAACTTTTCCCTCAGTAGTTGATTTACCAGCTGCGGATTGGCACGACCCCGCGTGGCCTTCATTATCTGTCCAACCAGGAACTTCAGTGCCTGTTCCTTCCCTGCCTTAAAATCGGTTAGAGCCTGAGGATTTTCGGCTATTACCTGGCTGACCGTCGCTTCAAGCTCACCGGCATCGCTTATCTGGCTCAGGCCCTTTTCCCTGACAATGTCACCGGCTGCCTTGCCGGTGTTAAACATCTCCTCGAACACCTGCTTGGCACCGGTGCCGCTGATATCGCCCCGTGATACCAATTGAATCAAATCACAGAGCGCCCCGGGGCTGACTTTTTCCACCATATCGGCAACATCGGTATTAGTAACATTAAGCAGGTGGCTGAACTCGCCTATTATCCAGTTGGCCACCTGTTTGGCATGTTCCCGGGGTGACAGGTCCCGGGCAGGACTGACCAGGCATTCTTCAAAGTAATCGGCCGTTGTTTTGGATACGGTAAGCAGGTCAGCGTCATAGATTGACAGACCGTAATCGGTTACCAGCCGCTGCCGCCTTGCCTCGGGCAACTCGGGCAGTTTCTCCTTAATCTCCTCTACCCAGTCACGGCTTATCACCAGAGGAGGGAGGTCCGGTTCAGGGAAGTAGCGGTAGTCCTGAGCGTACTCCTTGCTGCGCTGGGAAACGGTAACACCGCTGTCTTCCACCCACCCCCGGGTCTCCTGTACCAGCTTCTTACCTTCTTCGGCAGCCTTTATCTGCCGTCGGACCTCATACTCCAGAGCCCGGTAGACAGCCCTGAAGCTATTCATATTTTTTACCTCAACCTTGGCAGAGAGTTCGGAAATACCTTCAGGACGAATGCTGATATTGGCGTCACATCTAAAACTGCCCTCCTCCATGTTAGCCGTAGACACGCCAAGGTACTGTAGAATACTGCGCAGTTCCATCAGATATTGCCTGGCTTCCTCTGGGGAACGTAACTCGGGTTCACCCACAATCTCCATTAACGGCACTCCGGCACGGTTAACATCCACCAGGCTGCAGGCTTCTCCGCCCGGCCGGTCGCGGTGCACCAGCCTGGCAACATCTTCCTCGAGGTGGACATTATCTATGCCTACCTTTTTCTTTTTATCATTGATGTCGATAGTTAGATAACCATTGTAACCAACAGGAACATATGACTGCGAAATCTGGTAGCCCTTCATCAGGTCCGGATAGGGGTAGTTTTTACGGTCGAACCTGGTGTAGTCCGAGACGGTGCAGTTTAAGGCCAGGGCGGTCATTATGGTATATTCTATCGCCTGCTGGTTGATGACAGGTAAAACACCGGGCATACCCAGGCATACCGGGCAGACATGGGTGTTGGGTGGTGCTGCGGCATAGTCAGCACTGCACCGGCAGTACATCTTGCTTCTGGTCTGCAACTGGGCATGCACTTCAAGCCCGATAATTGTCTCATAGTCCATAACCTGGATTATCCTAAAGCATCTCAAGCGCTGTAGTAGTCATTCCGTAACAACCATTCAGTATAACAATAATATTACTCACTGACAAGGAACCGGGTGATATTGCTCCTTAATAAAAGAAAGCCGTTATGCTATAATTCGGGGGGCGGGGATATAGCTCAGCTGGGAGAGCACTGCACTCGCATTGCAGAGGTCGGGGGTTCGAATCCCCCTATCTCCATGTCCGGTTCCATCACATTAGTCTTTAGCCGCAGTCTCTTGCCTGATTGTTTCTCCACACAAAATACCCCGTGATTTCACTTCCCCTGTACCGGTTAACCACCCTTGACACTGACAGGCACCGGTCATACACTTGGAATGCCTAAAAATCCCAATACCAGCCCCGTCTGGTTTATGCCTTAATAGTTAACAGTAATATAAAGGAGGCAGACAATGTCAAAGGAAGAGCTGAAGCAGGAAGCGGAAAAACTAAAGCTAAAGGCAGTCTTCGACCACCGCCACCCGGTTATGTATCAAGAATCGGTCGCCATGGGCGTCACCGTCCTGACGCGTTACTTCGCCGCCCTCCAGCGGCGCGACCTCAAGGCGATGGGTGAGCAGATGAACTTCCCCCACGCCTCGGTTGAGGAGGTCGATGTCGTCATCACCGAGAGTGCCGAAGACCTCATCAAAAACCCCCCGGATTCCATGGACGTCAACTCGTTCCCCGAAGGCGGGTTTGACCTTTTTATGGGGGTTGAGTCGCACACGTCAGACCCGGTACGGGCGGGACTTACCATGTCATACAGCCGCCACAAGGCGGACGGCACCAAGCTCATGGCCTGCGACGGTCTCTACATCGTAACCAACAACAACGGCCACTGGGGGATACAGATAAGCTCCACTATCTTTACCCCCGTGGAGTTCATCGGCATCCAGTACCAGGAAGCGATTGACGACGTCTTCAAGAAAGGCCACGACTGGATGGAAGGCTGGAGCCGCAGCGACGCCTTCCTGCTCGATAGCGGGCGCGGTATGCTGGGTAAATCGGTCCGTTTGTACCCCAATATCACCGGTATAAACAGCGATACCGGCCGGGCCAGGCCTACCATGGACTATATATTTCGCGAAGATGTGGAAAACCGCCTGCGGGTAGGTGAGACCACGGAGATGCGTCCCGGAACATACGATTTTGAAGACTTCAGAAAGAACGTCGGTTCCCACGGTGTAGGCGGTTACGACTTCACGCTGTACCGCCATGATGCGCGCATTGTGCACCAGTGCCGCAACAAGGTGCATGTGGCCGGTGGCTATACCCGTTTCCGGAAGGACGGCACACCAATTTCCACGACGTGGAGCCTCGGTGTCCATGTGCGGCGTGACCTCAAGTGGGGCGGTGTCGGCGGCACCGGCAATACCATCCACTACGACGCCACAAACAACGAGCATATGTAGTCAATCAGGGAAAGAGGAAGCGAAACCTAGGCTAGTCCCTGATCAGGTAGGTGAGAACACCCCCGGAAGTGGCATCGCTGCGGAAAGACAGAATAATATAGACCATAAAGAAGCCGTCGCTGTCGGTAGGCAGGTCAACACTAGCATCAGTGTCGCCCGGTGCTATTACCGGGTATTCGATAGTAAAGGTATCAATATCCACACCCGGTATCGTCAGCCCCGGGGAAGCAGAGTTCCACGCGTTGCCTACCGGGCTGGCACTATTTGATAGGCTGGTGAGATTGACCTTGATATAGTCACCGGTAATGCCCTCATCTCCTTCACCGGCAAAAACGGTAACCCGGGCTGCTTCGCCCTCGCTGGTGACACTGTCTGGTACCAGGAAACCGCTGATGCTGCCTCCGGGGCTGCCGTTGTTGTCAAAGTCGGGGTTGGTATGCCAGGCATAAATGAAATCATCATAGAGAAACAGCTGGTGGCCCTTGGTATCGGGACTGGTATAGACCAGTATCAGTGACCAGCCGGTGTAGGCTGCCTGATGCCGGGACGGGTAAGAAGCCCCTTCCAGGTAGGCCGGGGTGCCCAAGGGATACCCCGTCTCTCCTACAGGGTACAGGTCGTAGGAATAATCGGGGTCATACTCGTTGGTTGCTACCACATGGCCAACGGTATATTCACCGATACCGTTGTCTTCAATGTCCCCGTCTCCCATAAGTTGAAGAACTTCGTCGGTAGCATCATAGTAGCAGGAATAAGACCACTGTCCATCAAACATGTCATAACCCGGCGGGTTTTCCGTTTCCACTATATGCCATTCATCAGCCACTACCTCGGTATCATTGAGCATAACCCGGTTGACCCTGGCGATATCCTCAACCAGCTCCCTCAGATTCTCATAGGTGGGGTCGTCGGGGTATTTCAGTGACACCGGGGGAGTTATTGTTATATTGTCAAGATAACAGTACTCATCCGCTTCGTCGAAGCCGTCCAGACGGAACCTGATACTGAATTCTTCTGTCAGGTATTCATCTGGAATAACATAGCTAAAAGGACTGTCCGGATTATTACCGTGGAAGGCTTCAATTTCCGCGCCCCAGGTATCGCCATCGTCAGCAGAGAAAGAGAAATAAAGGTAGTCCATGTCATCTACCGCGCTGCTGGCTTCCTGATCCCAGTAAACGTATATTATGCTGCCTGCATATGAGCTCAGGTCCAGGCAGGGGCTCTTGGTCAGGTACTTGTCAGTTGCCGCGCTCTGGCGATGCCCCCTGAATCTATCTCCTGAAAGCTGCCAATCGGTTTCGGGAATCCAGCCGCTCATCTCGGAGCAGTCATCGGCAAGTGCCGCCGGTTCGAATCCCACCCAGTCAATCCATCCTGACCAGTAAAGATAGGCACCCCTTATCGTAGCCGTATCCGGGATATCACCATCGATAACGCTGGCGATACTCTCTTCGTAAAGCCTGTCCCGGTAATTAACACTCCCCGTAGGGGTCAGTAAGGTATTACCAAAAGCAAAGTAGTCTCCAGATATAGCTGAACCCAGATGACGTAACTCACTTTTTACGGTATAGGCTTCAACCTCGGTATCACCGGCCCTGGAGACAATCTTAAAGACCCTGGTATCGGCATCCCAGGCATAAGGGACACTATCAACCTGGCTGGTCGTTGTCCAGGAAATGGCAGCCGGCACCAGTCCCGGCTGGCTGGAATTATATTGCAGGGTTATGGTGCTGGTCATGGGCATGTCACCGGAATCAACACCGGGAAAATCCAGATAGGGCACATACGAGAAATTCCAGACTACGGCCTCACCACCGGCATGGGACGTGATTTGTACAGACGTTGTATAATATGGATCCGCGGGATCAGATTCAAGGTTGCTTGAATTGGGGACATAATTGAAGCCCGGGGGCAGCCATATCCCTACTGTCTTCATTAACAGGTCGTCTCCAGCATCGGGGTAAAAGACTATTTTTATCTCATAGGTGGAAGCACTAAAAGCACTACCGGCTACTATCAGCTTTCCGGCCTCGATAATGTCCCTGGCCACCACTTTGTGCGGAACCGTTATATTCTTGGGGATCCACGAATTCTGAAAGGTGACGGTAGTTTCCTTCGCATTTATATTTTCGGAGAGACTGTAGCTCCAATCAGAGTTGTAGTCATATTCGTCATAGGAGGCGCCCAGCACCGATTCCAGGTCACCGTACTGCGTATGCCACAGGCTATCATTGATGCCGGCATCAGCCGCATAGAGCTCATACTGGTCCTCTTTATATATAATGCCAGTCTTAAGGCCCATGTTCATATAGGAAAGCAAAGGGGGAATTACCAGCCCGCCAAAAAGCAGGAAAATCAGGACGAAAACAAGAGCATACCCCTTCTCGTCTTTATGGCCCCGGTCAAATAGATTTTTAAGCATATTACTAACCATACCTTTGCACCCCATTATAAACGGGAACGGGGATTGATCTTGGTTACCCTGGTCTCACTGAGCTGTGACCCCTCGCCTCCGAAGGCGGTTATTGTCACAACAAGTACGCTACCGGTGACCAGGGCATCCGAATCATCATCTACACTCAGGGCAACGACCGCCGTCATATTATCCGCCGTCCAGGAGCCCCTAGTATCATCGGTAGTAGCCGCAACTGTAATGTTGTCACCGGCAGCTGGCGCCGTCCAAGCACCGGCATCATAGGTAGCCGTCCCGGTAGTAGCTACAGACACGCT
This sequence comes from Dehalococcoidales bacterium, assembly GCA_020354275.1. GTDB lineage: Bacteria > Chloroflexota > Dehalococcoidia > Dehalococcoidales > UBA2162. Next base: position 674,522 of record CP070645.1, on the reverse strand, counting down.
GCCGGCAGTAATAACTATCTGGCCATTATCAGCCATGGCCCCGCCTGCTATGGTAAAAGCATCATTGCTATCGGGCAGTTTAAAAACACCGTCGGTAGTAAGCCGGCAATTGGTCTTTTCCGTATCGGTGTCAATATACTGGGCTACTACTATATCGCCGGCTGCCGTGCCATTGATGGAGCAGCTCCGTTTGAGCTCGTTGTCTGCTACTGTATAGATGACCTCATGCGTTACGCCATCCCACTCCACCCAGACCAGTCTGAGAGGGAATCCTTCAACACCACCGGGCTCTATTGTCTGAGCCTGCTTGATATCACGGCCAATCCAGTAGAAAGCATTCTCCACCTGCTTGATAGCGGTCATAGATTCCGGCCCCCGGGTACTCAATCCTATCGTTTGCGAAATGGCCGTATTAACAGTAACCACAATAACTCCGATAATGGCGATGACCACCAGCAGTTCGGCCAGTGTAACCCCCGATTGATTCTTATGTATCAAACCAAGCTTGTTAAACATTACCGGTGTACCTTGTAGCCCTCCAATTTCGATACCTCATCACCCTGGTGCATGATTGTTACCGTTATCTTCTGAATATTACTGTCCCTGAAGGAATCGGTATCTATTTCAGCCGTATAGTATTGATATACATCCGGGATTGGAGCTGCGGGGTATGACATAGCATAGTCCGCCTTCATGGCATTCTCCATCTGGCTCTGGGCCAGATTCTTGCCGATATCCTGTTCGTCGGTGACAATAAGGGCATTGTATGCGCAATTAACACCCCCGAGTAGACTCACACCAATAACGCCCAGAAGTGCTACTGCCACCAGGATTTCAACTAATGAAGAACCTTTTTCACCATTCATCTGTTTCCCTCACCCTTACAGACTACTTACCCAGTCAACGACTGGTGATTACCATGTGGAATCACCCATTGCTTATGAGAACAATTTTTACTCCTATGTGTAACATAATGGTATTTCCAGTGTGATGGTAGTAGTAATATGTACTTCCTATGCGTTGTTCTTAATTATATTTCTTATATGTTTTTCTTACTCGTTATTCTTATCCGATTAGTCTAGAGTTTAACAGGTGCCAGTTAAGAGTAGAGTTAACAAGGTTAATTTTCGGTTATACTACAGTAGCATCTTGGTATTGAGGTTGTGGTCTAAAAGTACAGTGGAAATAATGGCAGTATAGGTGTTATAGTAACAACAGAAGGCTAACCGCAGCCGGAAACCAGCCCCTGTAGCTCAGGTGGATAGAGCAGCGGTTTCCTAAACCGCGTGTCGCGCGTTCGAGTCGCGCCCGGGGTACCATTCTTAGCTTCAATTTTCTTCAGGTCCCTTACTACCTTGTCTTTTTATGCTGCTTCTTGCTAATCTTTTGCTAATCTAAATGATTTGGAGGTCGTTAATATGGAAATATATTATGCGCTTTTCTCCGGT
>CP070645.1:658658-672974 GCA_020354275.1 Dehalococcoidales bacterium | reverse complement strand
GGGCATTGAGCCGGAACGTGTTCGTAGCTTTACCTATTCCGGGGATGTAGAAAGTCTCACAAAATTCGTCGCTTAGGCCGTTGCCCTGGATAACACTCCATTACAGGGGTCTTCAGTAACACCGCTCCCTGACGAAGGCTTGATATTAGCGGTACTGATTCAGGAAATGAACAGCTGATTGGGGAGTCCGCCAGGAATTACGGTTACTGCCGGGAAGGTACCCTTCTGGCGGCTGGAGCTGGATGGCTCACGGTGTTCGGGTTGCGGTCTCTGCGTTATTGAATGTCCCACGGAGGCACTGACCCTTTCATCAGGTGATGAAAGCAGTCGCATCCTCTTCCGTCATGACCTGTGTGTCGCCTGCGGACGGTGTGAGGGCATTTGCCCGGAGAAATGTTTGAAGCTGGAACGTGTCCTTGAAGTAGACAGATTACAAAACTCAGCAGTGGTGCTGTTTGAAGATAACCTGGCCCGTTGTCGTTGCTGCGGTAATATTATTGGCTCGCAGGCGATGGTCAGGCAACTGCGGCTGAAATTAGGGGACGGCAAGGGCTCCGTGGCCTCCCAGCTTGAACTCTGCCCCGAATGCAAGATTGAGCAGTTCAGTCTGGGAAGCGACATCCCCGAGCCGGTAACCGGGGTAAAAGAGTAACTGGTCAGCTGGAGATATAGATAGTGGATATATTGCTCAGGACAATAGCGATTATTATCGAGGTTGGCATACTGGCATCAATCATAGCCGTTTTGATTGCCGGGGTACGCCTCATCGCTTTTGACCTGGGTCTGGGGCAGAAGTACAACAAAGCAATAGTCATGGTGATGGTAATGGCCGGGACATTAATCGTGGTATTTTTTATTGCCCATCTGACTTCATTTTATCCGTCGATATAACCCGGCGAAACATAGGGCTTAAAACCGTAAATTAGAGGAGGGCAGTTTGGAATTCTGGGCAGGTCAGGAAGCCTTTTTAACCGAAGTATTTATGCCGATAATAATCGTGGCTCTGGTAGCCCTGCCGGTTATTGGCGCCCTCTTCGTTTTTGGCTTCTACCGGAGGTACCGGCTCTGGAAGCTGGGCCAGCCTGAGAAACGTTCTGAAGAATGGTTTGCCCGGCTGATGACAACCCTGGCGGTCGCCATTGCCAATATCAGGATTCTGCGGGTAAAGGAGCTGTTCCCCGGGATAATGCACAGCCTGATTTTCGGGGGCACTGCCCTGCTTATACTGGGAAAGGTAATCAGGCTGTTCTCCTTCGGCGGGGTAGAAATACCGCCGCAGAGTATCTACCTCTATGCCTCCCTGATTTCCGAGATCGGTGCCGTATTGATTCTTATCGGCGGCGGGATGGCCATATACCGTCGCTACATTAAAAAGCCGGACCGTCTGGATACTGTGACTGACGATACCCTTATTTATTCCTGGGCATTTTTACTGATTCTCACTGGCTTCATGATAAAGGGGTTCCGTATTGCTATTGCTGATGTCAGCCCTACAGACTGGGCTATGTGGTCACCGGTCGGTTACCTCATTTCCAATGTCTTCCCCACCTTTATCACAGAAGCGGAAAACGAGATACTGGTCTGGCACCGCACCCTGTTTCATGCCCTGCCAGCCATTGTGCTGTTCGGTTACATCTGGGTAATGCGTTCCCGTTTGCAGCACATACTACTGGCGCCACTGAACGTGTTTTTCCGCTCGTTGAAGCCGAAGGGGACTCTCACCCCGATAGACCTGGAGACGGCCGAGATATTCGGTGTTTCTGAAATAGAGCATTTCACCTGGAAGCAGCTCATGGACCTCGATGCCTGTACCCGTTGCGGGCGCTGCCAGGACGCCTGCCCGGCCTACTTCAGCGGTAAGGCGCTCAGTCCCAAGAAGGTGATACAGGACCTAAAGACTCACCTCTACGAGGTCTATCCCGTGCCGGTTGTGGGCAAGTCGATAGAGTCCCGGCCGGATATGATTGATGAGGTAATAACCGATGAAGTTATCTGGGATTGCACCACCTGCCGTGCCTGCCAGCAGGCCTGCCCCATTTATATTGAACACGTTGATAAGATGGTGGATATGCGCCGCAGCCTGGCCATGGAGAGGAGCCAGTTCCCCGAGTCAGCGCAGCAGGCCCTGCAGAGCCTGAATGCCCGGGGCCACCCCTTCCGGGGAGCCACCGCCACCAGGACGGAGTGGGCGGAGGAGATGGATGTCAAGGTACTGGCCGATGACAGCAATGTTGACCTGCTCTATTGGGTTGGCTGTGCCGCTGCCCTCGATGAGAGGAATATGAAAGTAAGCCGTGCTATTACCCGCATCCTGCAGGCAGCCGGGATTAACTTCGGCATACTCGGTACCGAGGAGGGTTGCTGCGGTGACCCCGCCCGCCGTATGGGTGACGAATACCTCTTCCAGACCCTCTGCGAGAAAAATATTGAATTGCTGAAGTCGTATAATGTCAGGAAGATACTGCTGACCTGCCCCCACGGGTACCATTCCTTCAAGAACGAGTATCCCCAGTTCGGCGGTGATTTCGAGGTTGTCCACCACACACAATTTATTCTCGACCTGATCCGAAGCGGTCAGCTCAAGTTAAAGGGGTCCAACGGCAGTCAGGCCATCTGCTACCACGACTCCTGCTATCTCGGGCGCTACAACGACATCTACCAGGAGCCCAGGGATATCGTCACTACCATCAACGGCGCGCAACCGGTAGAAATGGCCCGCAACAAGACCAACAGCTTCTGCTGCGGTGCCGGCGGCGGCCATATGTGGATGGAGGAAGAGCCCAGCAAGCGGCTCAACATCAAGCGGGCGGAGCAGGCTATCGAGACCGGTGCCGAATGCGTGGCTACCGCCTGCCCCTTCTGCCTTTCGATGTTCGAGGACGGTATTAAGTCCAAGGGTGCCGAAGAATCGGTAAAGGCAATGGACCTAGCCGAACTGGTCGCCCAGCTTCTGGAATAGAAGTCCGGCGAAGGTGCCGGATTACCTGCTGACCGTTTATTCTTCCCTGTGTTTCCTATCTGTTTTCCTCCATGCCTTTTTCCTACCTGTTCTCAGACATGGTATAATTTTATATTGAAGTAATGGATATTAAAACAGTAGCCACCAACCGTAAAGCACGCCACAACTATCACGTTGAGGACAGTGTTGAGGCCGGCATCGTGCTCACCGGCACGGAGATAAAATCAGTCCGGTCGGGGCGGGTCAGCCTGGGGGACAGCTATGTCCGGCCCGAGAAAGGGGAGATGTGGCTGCTCAATGCCCATATTGCCCGTTATGCTGCCGGCAGTTATATGAGCCATGAACCGCTGAGGCCCCGGAAGCTGTTAATGCACCGCAAAGAAATAAATATGCTGACCAGCAAGGTTCTGGAAAGGGGCTTGACGCTGGTACCGTTAAGGTTATATATAAAGGGTAATCTGGCCAAGGTGGAGATTGCCCTGGCCAGGGGTAAGAAGCTGTATGATAAGCGGGAGTCCATCATCCGCCGTGAAGTTGAAAGGGAGGTGGGAAGGACTATAAAAGGCAAGCGGTCCAAGGTGTATTCCTGATGTGACTGCTGCCTTACTGGTAGCTATCCGTAGCCAATGGGGACGCGTGGATTCGACAGGGGGAGTATGCTACAGGATTGCAGGCTGAGGTACCGCTACCCTCATTAAACAAGCGGTAAAAAATAACTGGCGAAGAACCAGTATTAGTTGCTGCCTAATTAATTAGGTAGCACATCCAGCCCGACCTCGCCTCAATGGGTCGGGATTGGGTGCCGTTAAGTTGGGGTGCCGTCACCCGGACGTCGATAGGGGTGGTGAAAGAATTATCGGCTGGTCTGGCTAAACTCGGTCAGCAGAGGTTAGCCCAGCAAGATAAAAGAGCTGACTAAGCCTGTAGGATATTCTGGGTAGCTTCTCTTGGACGGGGAGTTCGACTCTCCCCCGTCTCCACCAGAAAAATGACAACACTAGCCATTTACGCTAGCGTTTTTTTCTTGGAAAATCGTTTCGGGACGGTGGAGTTCAGTTCCAAACCCATCTCCATGCCCGTTTTGATAAACTCTATGAGGTTTATGTAAGAATAAGGTAAAATACAAAACTACCGCCTAAAGCTACCATTGTACAGTTATCTGGGTGTTTGTCGCGTCATACTCAGCAACATAAGAAACTTTTAACACTTTACATAAAGTGACCTATCCTTCTAATATCTTCTTTAGGTTCTCACCCTCTTCTTTCATGTGTAATCTTATCGCCCCAAATTGACTTTTAAAGACCTTCTCAATGAAAGGCAAACCCCTGAATCTAATAGTGGCCCGGAAAATAGAAACACCCTCGCTTTCTGGTTCAATGGCAAAACTACTACTCAGCATGATCAGTGACCATGGGAAAAGAGGCTTATATTCTATCAGTTCGTTGGTGACTGTATTGGTGCACATAAATTTCAACCGGTGCAGTTCACCATGAAGGTATTCTTCGCAAAACACTACGGAACCTTCCTGAAATGGTTCACCTTCAATCCATTTCCATTCTGTATGGTCAGGATGCCATTCCCGGTAATCTTTCGCAGACCTGAGGTTGGTTAGACAGTTAAAAACCTGTTCTGGGGTTGTATTTATTTCAATTGAGTCTACTAGAGTTACCATAATTTACATCCAGAATCTGTAATTAATATTCATACAGTGGCTTAGTACAATAACTGATATACCCCATTATTTTACAGTGAAAGAAATCGCCCCGGTAGGGCATTGTAGAATACAGGCCTGGCAATCCTCGCAGGCTTTGGGATACTGTACCGCGACCTTTCTGTGCTCGTTATTCTCCATCCGGTACACACCTACGGGGCAGACATCTATACATACCCCACAATCGGTGCATCGTGTCCGGTCAATAGCTATTATACTCCCGGGCATCTTCACTGTGTTACCAATATTCATAAAGCCCAGACGTCGAATGCCCAGTCTGACCAGCCATGGTTCCAGTTCACTTTTCTGGTACGGAGTTGTCCCGGTAAAATCCAGCCCGATTATGAGGACCAGCCCGATTTCCATTATCAATAGATTACGAATATAGTCTCTGGCCTCGATACCCGAAAGAACAACAGCAATAAGTGCCACGGATAACAGTCCTTCCAGGAAGAATAACTTACACCATCCTGTTTTACCGGGAATCAAAGGATATAACCCGTAGGTTAATGCCAGGGTGCCCAGACTCAAAACAGCAAACTCCAATAACCAAGCCCTGAGAAATATGGCCAGGATTACCAGAATGACAAGGAATACTGGTATAAAAATGGCGTAACCGACATCAAGTCGGTCAATAAGAGACCAACTTACATGGTGCATGTCGCTGGTTTTTTCACAACCCCCGGCTATATATCGGGGTATATCTCTGGCGTATACCGGGCCGAATTTACAGTTCCACCCCGTTTCCGTTTTGACTAACCCTGCATCAATTCCCGGTGCGGAAAGCTGGGGTAATATAACCTGACTGTGCGTAACAATTTCACTGATGCCCGATGTCTTAATGACCGAAATTACGGAGTGAGCCGTGAAGTCACCACCCACAGCAGCACACCAGACATTAATGCCACGTGTAGGTGCTACCAGAAGATAGCAGTCCAGGTTCTTTATATGCTTCAGGACTCGCCTGAGGGTAAGATCGAAATTGGCGGTGACAAAAACAGGGCTCTTCTCATCGGGATTTCCTATGACTCGCAGACCGGGTTCTACGGAGAGAGGAAGCCACCGGAATAGCGTACCAAGAATGATCCTTATAGTTTCCCTTATCATGATTTCGGTTACTCTTTCAAGGCAACAAACAGGGCAAAGGAGTCAAGCATACTCTTCTTATGCTGGATTATTTCAAATTCTGTTTCGGTTAAGGTTTTATCAAAATCCTTCAGCGCTCTGGTCGTGGTCTGGGTGAGAATGTAGGTTATTATGGCCAGAGGAATCCGAATCAACCGGTGTAGGACGCATTTCAACAGTGTGCTTGGTATCACCTCGTCGGCAATTACAATAAGACCACCAGGTTTCAGGATTCTATATGCCTGCCTCAAAACATACCTTCGTTCATCAGGATACAACTCACTAAACACCAGCGTGCCGGTAATCTTATCGAAACTCCCGTCTTCAAAGACCTTGTCTATTTCGATGGCACCAAGCTCCTGGAGCTGGACTTTCTCGGTCAGTTTGTGTTCGTGTATTTTCCGGCTGGCCACGGTCAGCATTCGCGACGATACATCTATGCCAACTACGAAGGCCCCCTTTTCGGCGCAGGATATGGCCAGTGAACCGGTACCGCAGCCAATTTCGAGAACTCTATCGCCTCTATCAATGTAGTTATCTACTATTTCCCGTTGAACTCGCTTATTCTGTCCGAGAGAGAGTATCTCGATACCCCGGTCGTACCGTGCGGGTGCTGATTCAAGGATTTTCATAAATACATAGCTGGCCATCTATTGCTTCTACCCATACCTCTGGAAGGAATTTTTCACTAAGTTATAAACCGATAGTGTTTGTTAGCGGTCAGTTGGCCATACCAGGGTAAAAAATAGTACGTCTTTTAGAAAAGGCATGATAAGTTGCCGGTTCCAGAATAATGCAATCTGCAGATAAGATGCAATAGAAGACGCACCAACAAAAGGGCGCCCGAATTCCTCCAGGAATTGCTGATTTATGTTAGGTGGCCTTCTGCCCGTTGCTTAATGCCTAGCAGCAACTTGCGGTCCATCTCCAGAGTGAGTGGCCCGAACAGACCGTAAAAAATGGTATTGCCCAGGCTCTGGTTCCAATCGTTACGCGAACGGCTAATCAACCGTGTGGTGCCGTCGTCGTTCTCATCCAGGAGGAAAAGCCAGCTGGAATTCTGGTACTTTGCCGGTATCTTGTCGGTGGGTTCAAAGGTGTTCCCTGTTTCCATGTCGGCTCTGATTAGAAGGATGAGTGCCCGTCCCGGCTCGATAACAGCGACTTTATAAGGATTACCTATCGAAGGATGCATTGGGATGTTATCCCCGACCTCAAGGTGCTGTAATTCGGGTACTATCTCATCGGCATTGTGCATTTTACAGCCGATAAGGTTCTCCAGTAATTCGTAGCTGTAGAATCCACCCCGGCCCTGCCCAATCTGAACCAGCCATGGCCAGACATCGGCAGCAGGGGCCTGGATAGTGATGGCATGTATGTAGGTGCCTTTCGGGTCAGGCACCAGGTCATCACCCGGCCAGCTTCTCTGGACTTCGTCCTCAGTGGCACCCCATTTCCTGCGACGGTCATTGAGAAAAGGGGTAAGAAGCGATGCAGCCATGATTGACGCTCCTACCAGCCCTTCTCCGATAGCTTTCCATTTCACAGCTATCATTCACCTCCCCTTTATGAATTGAGTGCTATTGTAAATGCACTAGGATCTAGGTTTCGTCGTTTACGGTTATCACAATTTTCCCCTTGGCGTGCCCTGTTTCGGAATACCTGTGGGCTTCGGCAATTTCGCTCAGAGGGTAGGTCCGGTCAATCACTGTTTTTACCTTTCCTGTCTCAATAGCATCTTTCAGATAGATCAGGTCTTCAGTGGTGAAAGGTATCAATGCAAAAACAGCTTTCTTATCGCCCATCTTAGAAGTCCATAACATCTGTAAAAGCAATGGAATGGTGGCAATAGTGTTGAGATAGATACCTCCCCTGTTTAACGAGCCTTTACACTGTGAGAAAGACCTTTTACCAACGGCATCGAAAATAATATCGTAAGTCTGATCAGTTTTCGTGAAATCCTCTTTTGTATAGTCAATTACGTTGTCTGCTCCGAGAGACCGCACCATCTCCAGATTTGGTGTACTGCATACCCCAGTGACGTCTGCTCCGAAATATTTGGCAAGCTGCACAGCTAGAGTGCCCACGCCACCGGAGGCTCCGTTGACAAGAACTTTATGTCCTTCCTGAATATTGCCCTTTTGTCTCAGATAGTTCAACGCTGTAGTTCCCGCAAAAGGCACGCCGGCGGCTTCTCTAAAAGTCATATTGGTCGGTTTAATGGCAACTTTATTTTCAGGCATACAAACATACTCGGCATGGGCACCGAAAGGGGGTGCTCCTCCATATACCTGGTCACCTGCTTTGAATTGCTTTACATCTTTGCCTACCGATTCAATTTCCCCGGCAAACTCGGTTCCCAATATGGGATTCTTTGGTTTTATCGGTCCCGCTATCATCCGGGCAATAATATTCATACCTGGCTGCCGTAAATGCCAGTCCATCGGAGTTACTGTTGTCGCATGCACTTTGACAAGTACTTCATTGTCCTTAGGAACAGGTCTTTCTATCTCTTTCAGTTCGAGGACTTCTGGTGTACCGTATCTGGTATAAACAACCGCTTTCATATTTTTCCCCCTTTTAGTCCTGGTTACAATTTTCAAGTTCAGGTCTCATTAAATGGTTTCGTATAATACAATATTTCCGCAGAGTTTCGCCACAACACTAACCTGACACATTGGCAGCGGTACTAATGCTATATGAGATTGGCTGCATAAAACTGCATAATTAATATAGGTGTAAATGCCTAACCCGGGGATAACACCGTAAGGCTTAATACCAATATTACCATGTTAAAGATTAGTTGTTTTACTTCTGCCAGAATAGGTGTCAGGGCGGATGATGGTCTCACCACCAGGATAGTAAACTGATAATGGAAAGAAAAGAAAGGAGGTCACAAAGATGGAAGGATTGGTGATACTGGCTCTGGCCCTGGTTATCCCGGTAATTCTTCTCCCGGCCGTTTTCATCTGGTACCTGAACATCAGCGGTGTCTGGGCGGTATGGAAGGAAAGCCGAGCCCGGCAGGCAAGGCGGGAAAAAGCCCGCAAGGAAATCACGGCATAAATAAAGTAATGGAGGTGACACAATGCATTGGGAAGTGATAGTAGCGCTGATAGTACTGATACCCGTCATTCTAATTCCGGCAGTCTTCGTCTGGTACCTGAACATCGGTGGCATCTACCACGCGGTACGCCAGGCTGTACGCGAGAGAAGGGCTGCCCGGGAAAAGGAGGTGCAACTGTAGACCACTCTACAGGGTAGAAGAAAGCTGATGAAGCAATCGCAAAACACGGTTCAGGACTGAGCCCCGGTGGGAACGCCAAAACTCACCGGGGCTTTTTTTATCTATTATAATCGGAGAAAATAAGAAGCCCCGGAACAGGGAGGTGCAAGACCGGGGCTTCTCTAAAAGGGGTTTATGAGAAGAGGTATGGCTTTTAACGCCTGCCTCCATACGTTATTAGAACATGAGACTATCTTTTTTAATATAACTTTTGTTACACTAAGTCACCGTGGGAAAAATTAGGGGTAAGCCGAGGGTAAGGTAAATACAGATGAAATTATCCTGTTCTTTTAATATCGCAGAGCAGGCCGGACCTCTACACCAGGCAGCGGAGTTGGCTGGTGTCTGAAGTGGGCAGCCGTATCGTGGTCTATGGGCCGGCCGGCTCGGGCAAGACAACCGTTGCCGCCAGCATCGCCGGCTCTATCGGGATACCTCATATTGAGCTTGACGCCATATTCTGGCTGCCTGACTGGGTAAGTAAGTCCTGGGAGCAGTTCCGCGAGGATGTCTCGATAGTTCTGGCCCAATATCCCGAAGGCTGGGTGTGCGACGGCAACTACAGCCATGTACGTGACTTGGTACTGCCCATGGCGGACACCGTTATCTGGCTCCGCCTGCCGTTCCCGGTTGTGTTCTGGCAGTTGCTCCGGCGGACGGTATCCCGGTCGGTTAAAAAGGAGGTGCTGTGGGGTAACAACTACGAGTCGTTGCGGCTGGCTTTCTTCAGCCGCGATTCACTCCTGCTGTATGTTATCAGGCGATGGCGCCGCCACCAGCGGCTGATAAAAAGGGACCTTAAAGAGATACCGAACCAGGCCAGGGTTATCGAGTTACATTCGGCAAAGGAGATAGAGGCATTGCTGAATACTCTGGGGCCGGACGGCAGTGGCACCGGCTAGACCTGCCCGGAATGACCTTACTCTAGGCACTCACATATTGAAGTGATTAAATATGAAATTATGGGAACATAACACCACTCTAAGGGGTGGAAAATCTACTCTGAGACCGATGACCGAGGGGGACTGGGACATACTATTGAGGTGGAACAGGGATCCTGAGGTCCTCTATTTCACCGATATAGATGTTGTTGCCCCGCGTGAACTGCCCGATGTGCAGGAGATGTACCGGGGAGTCTCCCGGAACGCTTTCTGCTTTATTATCGAGGTTGGCGGTGAACCTGTCGGGGAATGCTGGCTACAGAAGATGAACCTGGAAAGGGTGCTGCGGGAGTACCCGGGGAAAGACTGCCGTCGCATTGACTTGATGATAGGTGAGAAAGGTCTCTGGGGAAAGGGTATCGGGACCGACGTTATCAGCACCCTGACGCGGTTTGGGTTTGAGAACGAAAAAGCGGATTTTGTTTTCGGTTGCGATATTGCTGACTATAACCCGCGCAGCCTCAGGGTTTTCCAGAAGAACGGATACCGCATTGAAGCGGAGATGGTACAACCCCCGGGGAATAAGGCTGGCATAATATATGACCTGGTTCTATCAAAAGACGAGTATTACCGGCGGGAGAGAAGGGCATAGTGATTGTGTGTTATTAGAAGCGGGTTCAGTGCCGGGTGTGCTCAGGTTATAAGGAAAAAAGAATACTTGATTTAATCATGATAAGGAAATATATTTCATGGGAGCACAAATGGAGTGGCAACAATTAATTACGGATGTATTCACGAGGATATCAGATGAATTGGGAATTGTCCTTGACGGACTGACTGTAGACGACCTTAACCAGCAGCCACGCCCGGACTGTAACAGCATCGGCTGGCTGGCCTGGCACCTGACCCGCAGCCAGGACAGGAATATGTCGGAGATTGCCGGAGAAGAGCAGTTATGGATCAGGGGGAAATGGCATGCCCGGTTTGACCGGGCTCCTGACCCCGCCGAGACCGGTTACGGCCACACCACGGAAGATGCTGCCGCCTTCAACTCACCTGACGGAACAACTATACTGGAATACCACCATGCCGTGCTTGAGGAAACCAAACGCTACATAAGCAACAAGCTTTCGGAAGATGATCTGGAACGCGAGTCGTACAGCCCGACGTTCGATAACACAAATCTGGTTGGCCGGCGTTTGCTGGGTGTCATCAACGATAGCCTTCAGCACGTCGGTCAGGCGGCCTATGTCCGCGGTCTGTTAAGGGGTAAAGGCTGGTCATCAAGGTAAATGGGGGTCGTTACTAAAAAGAAGGTGAACCCATGAGTCAGAATAAGACCAATATCTACGACATCGAGCCCCACCTGGCCGAGGTCTACGACCAGAGCGAGATATACCAGGATGATGTGGAATTAATCCGGGACCTGATTGGGGACCGTAAACCCCTGAGGATACTGGAGCCGTTCTGCGGTACGGGGCGTATCCTCCTTCCACTGGCTGTTGATGGCCACCAGCTCTATGGTTTTGACCAGGCCAAGGGCATGCTTGACCGTGCCCGCATGAAAGTCGGGCAGCTGCCTGCAGAAGCACAACAACGGGTCACCCTGACCGTGGCCGATGCCATCGGTACACCTTGGCCGCGGGGTTTTGACCTGGTCATACTGGGCTGTAACTGCCTCTACGAGCTGGCAACACCGGAGGAGCAGGAGAGGTGTATCATATCGGCGGCTGGCTCTCTGAACCCCGGCGGCTATGTCTATGTGGATAATGACCACATGGAGGGCGAACTTGCACGGTCATGGCGAAGACCGGGCGTAGCCCAGGGCTTCCCGACGGGTAACTGTGCCGATGACACACGGGTGGAGAGCTATATCGAAACAATATGGTGGGATGCGCCCCGACGGCTGGTGAGGTTCCGCCGCGGCACCAGGGTGACGCTGCCCGATGGCACTATCGTTGAAAAAGAGTATTTCCAGCAGAAGCACCCGGTGAGTACCCTGGAGGTATGGACATGGCTGGAAAAGCACGGTTTCATGGTCAGGCATTTGTTTGGTGACCGTATGGGTAGTCCCTATACTGATATATCAGGACGTGCTATCTTCTGGGCGAAAAAGGATTAGATACCACCCATTTGCTTATCGCATGAAATCACTATCATTATTTAAGCTGAATTGGCTGGTGTGTTGTTGAGGGTATTTATTTAGCTTTGTATTGACAGGCGGTTATAGGGGCGATAGAATCCGGTCAATCAATATAATGGCACCTCTAGCGACCGGGGGATAAATCCAGTGTTGGATGATGGAATTAATATTAACGGTATAGAAACCAGCGTTAAACGGACAGACGCTCTAACCGGTGATGACCTTGAGAAGGTACACCGGCTATTTAGCCTTTCTTACCGGCAGGCGAACCACTCGTACCTTGAAAAATCTATTTTAAAATTGAGGTACATGGCTTTGGCGAAAATGGGAGATGAACTGGTGGGATTTGCCGTGGCTGATACTGTCAAAACCCGGCTACCCCGGCTGCCCGATCCGCAGGTTGTTCTTCTGGCCGGTATCAGTTGTATTGCTTCAGAGTACCGCCGTCTGGGGTTGTTCAGAGGATTGGAAACCCTGGCAGCAAATGCCAGTGGTCTGTTAACGCCAGAAACACGTTATCTTACCTGTGGGCGGATGGCACACCCCGCCAGTTTTCGTGTTATAAACAGGTCTCCTTCAGTTATACCGAAGCATGGGGTGCCTTTATCTGACTGGCATCAGGAAATCGGTCTCAGGGTTGCCGAGTTATACGGGGTAAACCTTGATCCGGAGACATTTGTTGTTATTGGCGATGGTTCGCCCATCGGCTATCCTGTGATTGAAATTCAGGTGGAAGAACGGGAATGGCTACCCTTCGAACCGGTGAACCGGGACAGGGGAGATAGTCTGCTCGGTATTACCTGGACGCCGGACGCGCCTGAGGGTTGGTAGCTAGGATAAGGACCAAGTAAACTGGAACAACATAGCTGGTAAAATGCCGGCTGCTTGACAAGATGATTATTTACTGCTTATACTATCTATTACTTTAACAATATTATATGGTGTAAAGGCTGGGAACGAGAGTAGTATGCCCCAAGCGGGACTCAGAGAACCGGGTAAGGTGTGAGCCGGTGTTAGCGCAGGGGTTGAATGGACTCGGGAGCTGCAAACCGAAAGGGATTCTTCCTGAGTAGGCTTTGACGGAAAGGGCACCGTTATCAGAGCCCAGGGTATCGCTTCAGTATGCTGAAGCTGTACCTAAAAGAGATGGTTACCTGTTTTTAGTCTAGTCCCTGATTTGGAGACGGCGTAAGGTTTTCAAAATCAAACCCTGAGTCAATAAGAGGGATAAAGTTTAAAAAAGGTAATCAAGTAGGGTGGCACCGCGAAGGAGAATCCCTCGCCCCTATGGCGAGGGATTTTTGTTTATGAGATATGGGGAGGTCGTATGTATTATCCAACATTGGAACAAGTTTGGAGATACGGTAAGGATGGTAATCTGGTACCAGTCTTTCGTGAAATCGTTGCCGACCTGGAAACGCCGGTATCTGCTTTCATGAAGGTTAATCAGGGCGGCTATTCCTTCCTTCTGGAAAGTGTCGAAGGCGGTGAGCGACTGGCTCGCTACAGCTTCATCGGCACCGAACCCTATCGGATGCTAACCGTTAAAGGAGAGGATAAGACCGATCCTCTGCCTCTCATTGCTGAGGAACTAAACAAGTATAAAATGGTTCCAGCTAGCGAGCTTCCCAAGTTTTGCGGCGGCGCTGTAGGCTATCTGAGTTACGAGACGGTGACCCGCTTCGAGGAGTTGCCATCCCCGGAGCGCGACCCCCTGGGATTGCCTGAATCACTATTTATGTTCGTGGATACGGTGCTTATCTTTGACCATGTCACTCACAAGATTAAGGTCTTGAGCCATGCTCATCTGGATGGGAATATAGAGGAAGCTTATCAAAAAGCAGTGGACAAGATTGATAGGCTAGTGGATAGATTGAACCAGCCCTTTCAGCCAAGTCAGCAGATGAATGCTGCTCCTCAGGTGAGTGAATCCAAGCCATCCTCAAACTTCACCAAGGAAGAGTACGAAGCCGCCGTAATCAAGATAAAGAAGTATATCACGGCTGGTGAAGCTATTCAGGTGGTGCCATCCCAGCGCTTGTCCCGGCCCACCAAGGCTGCCCCCTTTGATATCTACAGAGCACTACGCACTATCAACCCCTCCCCCTATATGTTCTACTTTGATTTTAATGACTTCTTTATCATCGGGGCTTCCCCTGAGATTCTGGTGAGGGTCGAGGATAGCACAGTGGTAACCCGTCCTCTGGCGGG
>CP070645.1:644452-658558 GCA_020354275.1 Dehalococcoidales bacterium | reverse complement strand
TGGCCGGTGGTTTTAATTACCAGACACCTGCCGGACAGCGGCCTACCCTGAATTCCTTTTTTTTATGGCTGGCCGGCAGGAGGAATATATCCGGAACCAACCTGATGGTGCTCATTCCTTTTTATCTGGTTTCTTCCAATGATCCCGGAGCCCATAAAAGGGTGCTTCAATTCTTTAATCAAAGACTCGATTTGGGAATGGACTTCAATGACCTTGATGAGCAGATAAAGACCCAGAATCAAAAAATAGCCCGGTTAAGGGACACCCTCCCGGAAATAAACGAATTAATCAACAGGCTGGAGCAAAACCTGAGGCTCTCTGGTGAAGAACACCAGCAACTGTTGCAGGAGATAGAGAAATACCTCAGGGAACACAGAGACTGAGCATACTGGCCGCCTGGTATTAGAACCCCGTATTGATTTGAATAAAAGAGATAGCGTATACTTAGCTAAATCCTGTATGCAAGCTATCTACAGCATTATTAATAATATGCTGCAATATAGAATAAGGGCAGCAGACTAAACTCAAAGGGGGGAATCCAAATGCCTGAGTTAGAAATAGGCCAAGTTTCTGACTTTTTTGCCAGACCGGTGGTAGCCGGCATCCAGCTAACAGGGCCTCTAAAGGTAGGAGATAATATCCACATTAAAGGGCACACCACTGATATTGAGTTTAGTGTTCAGTCGATGCAGATTGAAAATGTGGATGTCAAAGAGGCCAAAGCCGGTGACGCCGTCGGTGTCAAGGTTAGCGACCGGGTGAGGAGAGGAGACAAGGTCTACAAAGTAACCGAGTAAAGCGAGGCCTCCTCAACTCAGCTCCAGTTCAAACCTTTGCCGGAACACGGTTTTTTAAAAGCCCATCCAGTATTTAGGGCACACAGGCTTCCCGGGCCTGGATCAGTGCAACCTAAGGTAATGCCTGGCTCAGCCTATGAACAGTCTCACCCATCCAGTTGAAAGTAGATCCGGTTATTAAATCACCGCTTCCCACATTAGACATTAAAATAATGGTATAGAAAGGATACAGGGACATGGAAACAACTCGCGGTAAAAAAATCGTTGTCTTGACCAGAGACGGCCTCTGATGAATGGTGAAAAATTACAGCGTTCGGCAGCAAGAATATAAACCATTGAATATCCTCACCCGCAAGAAGCCTGCCATTCGAAAAGAGAAAAGATGTCAGGGGTAATCGTAGACATAGGGACTGGCGATGGTGAATTTGTATACTCGGTCGCTAAAGAGTATCCAGACAGGTTTGTCATTGGCATAGACCCGCATCACAAAGGGCTTGAGAAAACATCAGCCAGGACATACCGGAAACCAGCCAAGGGCGGGGTAGGAAATGCCCTTTATGTCTTAAGCAATGTAGAGTCTTTGCCAGAAGAGATGAATGGTATAGCCAACCAGGTATTCATCAATTTCCCGTGGGCAGGCTTGCTGAAAGGGATTGTTTTAGCCGAAGATGCCACATGGAACCCTATCAAGAGAATCTGCAAAAAGGGAGCCTTTGTTGACATTCTATTTGGCTATGACCAGGACTATGAAGAAAACGAACTGGAAAGGCTCAATCTACCTGCTCTCAGCACCTCATACATTAAGAATGTCATGAGCCCAAAACTGGAGGAACAGGGGCTTAAAGTAGTAGAAATAAGAAGTGTTGCTGGTAAAGAGTTAAGGGATTACCCCAGCAGCTGGGCAAAGAAACTAAGTTTTGGTAGAAATAGGGAGTACTACTATCTCAGGCTTCAAACGGAATAACGATATTACCTGGATGAAAAGCGTCCTCGGTATTGAGAAACTAAACTTTTTACAGTTTGCCTACAAGCTAGCCTATTTCTTTTAGCAGGTTAACCATCTCGATAGCATCAACCGCAGCGTCAAAGCCCTTATTACCGGCCTTGGTTCCCGCCCTTTCAATAGACTGCTCCAGATTGTCAGCCGTAATTATGCCATAGCTGACGGGCAACCCGGTGTCCAGGCCTACCTTGGCAATCCCCTTGGTTACTTCAGCGGCAATATATTCAAAATGGGGGGTGTTACCACGGACCACGGCACCCAGGCAGATGACGGCGTCATATTTCTTGGACTGGGCCATACTCTTGGCCACCAGTGGAATCTCAAAGGCACCGGGTACCCAGGCAATATCGATATCACCCTCACCGACGCCATGACGGAGCAGGGCATCCTGAGCACCATCCAGTAGCTTTTTGGTAATAAACTCATTGAACCGGGAGACAACTATCCCGAATTTTAGCCCTTTCCCCAGCAGAATACCTTCAAAAAGCCTGGCCATTACACCCTCCTTACTTTGACTATCCCTGGCTATATCCCAAGCCCTAGCTATATATCGTCAATACCCGGTATTTCCAGAAGATGTCCCAATTTTTCTTTCTTTGTTTCCAGATAATGGAGATTATGGGGATTGGGGGTTATGACAATTGGTACTGTTTCTACCACCTTTAAACCATAGCTTTCCAGCCCTACCCTCTTCCTGGGGTTATTGGTCAGCAGCCGGATCTCATGCAGACCCAGATCAGCAAGTATCTGGGCACCAATACCGTAATCCCGCGGGTCCGGGGTAAACCCCAAAGATATGTTAGCCTCCACGGTATCCATGCCGTCATCCTGAAGAGCATAGGCACGCAGCTTATTATGGAAACCGATACCCCTCCCCTCCTGCCGCATGTACAGAAGAACACCCCGCCCTTCTTCAACAATCCTTTGCATAGCCATACCAACCTGCTCACCGCAGTCACAACGAAGGCTGCCAAACACATCACCGGTAAGGCACTCGCTATGCACACGGACGAGTATTGGTTCTTCCGTAGACAGGTCTCCCATTACCAGGGCTACATGTTCAGCTGGATCAATATCACTTTTGTAGGCAATCGCGGTAAACTCACCGTACTTGGTCGGTAACTTGGCCTCGGTTACCGGGTGTACCAGCTTTTCATGGCGACGGCGATAAGCAATAAGGTCGGCTACGCTGATAATCTTCAGGCCGAATTTCGCGGCCATTACCTCCAGTTGGGGTAATCTGGCCATAGTCCCATCTTCATTCATTATCTCACAGAGTACCCCAGCGGGAGAAAATCCGGCCAGCCTGGCCATGTCAGTTACAGCCTCGGTATGCCCTGCCCTGACTAGCACACCACCATCCCTGGCCCGCAAGGGGAACATATGTCCCGGCTGGACCAGGTCCTCCGGTTTGGCCGCCGGGTCAACTATTACCCTTACCGTCTCAGCTCTATCGGCCGCAGAAATCCCCGTACTTACCCTGTGCTTGGCTTCGACAGATACAGTAAATGCCGTGGAGAATTTAGCGGTGTTCTCTCTTACCATCATCGGAATTTTCAGTTCATCCAACCGCTGACCGGTAACAGGCATGCAGATCAATCCCCTGGCATGCAAGGCCATAAAGTTTATGGCTTCAGCGGTAACCTTTTCAGCGGCCATAATCAAGTCACCCTCGTTCTCCCTGTCCTCATCATCAACGACAATGATAAAACGGCCGGCCTTTACTTCCTCAATTGCTTCTGGAATAGTATCTAAACCCATGCCACCCCCTCAGAATATATTAACTCACCAGGAATCCGTGTTCTTCTAAAAAATCAACGGTTATGCCACTGCTGCCGTGTTGAAACTGCTCTATATACTTGGCGATAATATCCACCTCAAGATTAACGGTATCACCCACCTGCCACCCACCTAAAATAGTACCCTTTCGTGTATAATCAACTACGGAGACCTGGAATGAGTAGCTATCTCTACTCACCACGGTTAGACTAACGCCATCAACAGCGACAAAGCCCTTCTCAACTATATAATACATTATGTCAGGTATAGTTTCAAACCTGACCAGTATCGCCTCCCCGTCCCACCGGATGGAAATTATCCTCCCGGTAGCGTCAATATGACCTTGAACCAGATGTCCACCCAGGCGACCGCCTAAAGGTAAAGGTCGTTCCAGATTGACTGAACTGCCGGCAGCCAGCTGTCCCAGATTGGTCCTCCTCAGGGTCTCTGACATCAGGTCAATAGAAAAAACCCTGTTATCAAAGCTGGTCACGGTTAAGCATACGCCATTAACGTTAATACTCGCGCCAGGTTCCATTCCCTGGAGGACAACACCGGCAGCAATAGTCAGACTACCCTCCCCAACTGAAACAACCGTTCCTACTTCTTCAACAATCCCGGTAAACACCTTTACTCCTTTTTGGCGACATATCCGCTAACCAACAAATCCTTACCATACATTTCCATACTGAGACCTTCTAATTGAATTGCATCCATCACCTTCTCAACCCCCTTGCCGGCAACCGGCGTCTTGGCATTACTGCCGCCAATAATCATCGGAGCAATGACAGCAATCACCTTATCGACAAGGCCACGGTCAAAAAGTGAACCGAGAAGAATGCCACCACCCTCAACCAGGACACTGGTAACCTCCCGTTCTCCCAGTATTTTCAGCAACCTTTCTAAATCTACCAGGCCTTTATCAGAAGGTAACTCCAGTAATTCGGCACCAACCCGCTTCAGGGCTTTTTTCTTCTCCGATTCAACAACATCGCCAACAACTATCAGAACATCGCCCAGCTCCTTGAAAACCTGGGCCGTTGACGGTACACGCCCCTTCCCGTCAATGATTACCCGCAGCGGTTGTTTCTTCGCTGTACCGCCTTTACCGCCATAGCGGCAGGTAAGGTGAGGGTCATCATCAATAATGGTATTAGCCCCGACCATAATGGCATCGGTGGTATATCTTAAGTAATGGCTGTAGTTTCTGGCCTCATTACCGCTGATCCACTTGGAATCACCGTCTTCGGTAGCGATCTTACCATCCAGGCTAACGGCAAATTTTGCAGTAATAAAAGGAACACCGGTGGTAATATACTTAATATATGACTCATTTATCTGTTTGGCCTCATCCTGATGTTCTCCGACATGCGTCTTAATGTCCTCCCTCTCCAGCTCATTTTCACCCTGCCCGCATACCAGAGGATTAGGATCCAGCATGGCCATATGGACTTCAGAGATACCGGCAGTAATTATCGCTTTAGTACATGGAGGGGTGCGGCCGTAGTGGCTACAGGGCTCTAAAGTAACGTACAACTCGCCCCCTCTAGCCTTCTCACCAGCCTGATTCAAGGCCATTACCTCAGCATGCCAGGAGCCTGGCGGCTGGGTATAACCCTGCCCGACAACCTCGCCATCTTTTACTACAACTGCCCCGACCGCCGGATTAGGGCTGACCTGTCCCAGAGCCAGCTTGGCCAGGGAAAGCGCCTGCTTCATATAGTCCATACCAATGCCATTCTAGCACCTTGTGAAAAAAAAGTGCAACAAAGGTCAATGGGCCTGACCTGCATAACACCAGATTAATTAACCGCTGTGGAAGGAAGACGGTAAATAGAGTATAATTGGGATGAAAAATGTAGGGACAAGTCCGGTATATGAAAAATTTCCTCCGTGATGCCCTGATAACACTCACTATAGCGGTAATAATATTCCTGGGGTTACAGATAACGGTCCAGAAATTCGTGGTACAGGGCCCCAGCATGATCCCCAGCTTTAACAACGGCCAATTACTGCTGGTCAACAAGGTTGTTTATAAATTTCACGAACCAGAAAGGGGTGATGTTATCGTCTTTCACCCGCCGGGAAACATGAATGGTGACCTGATAAAGCGAATCATCGGGCTACCCAATGAAACCGTGCGGATAGAAGACGGTGTGGTCTATATTCATAAAGACGGTGAAGTGTTCCCTCTGGACGAACCCTACATTGTCGAACCAATTATGGGAGATTTTGACGGTGTTACCATTCCAGAAGGTGAATACTTCGTTCTTGGTGACAACCGTAATAACAGCAGCGATTCCCGCAACGGCTGGACAACGTCACGGGAGGATATCATCGGTAAAGTATGGTTGTCAATCTGGCCACCTGGAGACTGGGGACTAGCGGGTAACTACTCCCTACAGGGGCAAATCAGCAGTGCCAGCAGCAACTAGGGAGTCAACAGTGGCAATAGAACTGTGGAAATAGGCCTGTGAGATAAAAACTACTCCGCCGTTAGTTTATTTCTACTGGTGAATAATAAGGGCAAAAGGAAGTTTTGCGAGGATAAGATGAATGATGGACGTTGAGGAAATCTTTGAGAAATCAGGGGCAATACTTAAGGGGCACTTCCTGCTTACCTCGGGGCTGCACTCGCCTGTCTACTGGGAAAAGTGCCAGGTCCTTCAGTTTCCCGAATATACCGAACAGCTGTGCCAGATGATTGCAGATCATTTTAAGAAGCAGGAGGCTCAGGTGGTAGCCGGGCCGACTACAGGTGGTATTATCATAGCCTATGAAGTAGCCCGGCAGCTGGGGGTACGCAGCATATTCGCCGAAAAAAATGATAGCGGCGGCCGGGCTTTCCGGCGGGGTTTCAATATCAGTCCAGGAGAACGAGTCCTTATCGTTGATGACATCTTTACCACCGGCAGCTCGATACGTGAAGTCATCACGCCGGTGAACGACCATGGTGGTACTATAGTTGGCATTGGAGTACTGGTAGACCGCTCCGGGCAAACGCCTGACTTTGGTATTCCCTTCTTCAGTTGCCATCGGGCTATAGTCCCGACCTACCAGCCACAGGAATGCCCTCAGTGTGCTGCCGGAACCCCGCTGACCAAACCCGGGAGCAGTTAACAGAAAAGGTTTTATACTCAGTTTCATATGAGATACGGGTAGGGTGATTACATCAATAGAGAGGAATAATGAAAACCAGAGTTTTAACCAGGTATAAAGACCATCTCCCGCTGACGGCTGATACCCCCCTCTTTTCACTGGGAGAAGGAGATACACCCCTGGTCAGGAGCCGTAATCTGGAAGAGGTGACTGGTTGCCAGGAACTGTACTTCAAACTGGAGGGCTGCAATCCTACCGGTTCCTTCAAGGACAGGGGCATGGTAGTGGCCATAGCCAAAGCCTTGGAAGCTGGTAGCCGGGCGGTTATCTGCGCATCAACCGGCAACACCAGTGCCTCTGCGGCTGCTTACGCTGCCTATTGCGGCCTCAAGGCATTCATTATCGTACCCCAGGGTAATATTGCCTTGGGCAAGCTGGCCCAGGCTATTGTCTACGGGGCCAAAATAGTCGCCCTGGACGGCAACTTCGACCAGGCCCTGGAGATAGTGCGCAAGATTACCGAGAAACACGCGGTTACGCTGGTGAACTCGCTTAACCCCCACCGTATTGAAGGGCAGAAGACGGCCGCCTTTGAGATAATTGATGAAATTGGTGATGCCCCCGACTATCTCTTTATTCCGGTAGGCAACGCTGGTAATATCACCGCCTACTGGAAGGGGTTCGTGGAATATTTTAATTGCGGTAAAGCGAACCTTAAACCGAAAATGATGGGCTTCCAGGCAGAGGGTGCTGCCCCTATCGTCCGTGGTCATATAATTGAAGAACCGAAGACTGTTGCCACCGCCATACGTATCGGCAACCCGGCCAGCTGGCAGAAGGCAACGGCAGCCCGAGATGATTCGGGTGGCATTATCGACATGGTTAGTGATGAGGAGATTCTGGCTGCCCAACAGCTTCTGGCCGCCAAAGAGGGCATCTTTGGTGAGCCTGCCTCAGCCGCTTCCATGGCCGGGCTTATCAAGCTTGTTCAGAAGGGGGAAGATTTCTCCGGCAAGAGGGTGGTCTGCGTAATAACCGGCAACGGGCTCAAGGATAGTGATATAGTCCTAAAAAATGCTCAGCCATTCCTGGAACTGCCAGCAGACCTGGTCACTGTAGAAAAGGCCCTGGACCTGGCCTGATGACTGAGTAAAGAGTAATTAGAACGAACTGGCAACCAGTTTCAATTATTATTCCAAATTACATTTCAGGAGGACCAGTGTGTTTGATGAAGCCAAGATTAACGAGGCAATAACTTCTATCATTAAAGCCATCGGAGAAGACCCGGAAAGAGAAGGGCTGGTGGATACACCAAAACGCGTTGCTGAAATGTATTCCGAACTCTTTAGTGGCCTTACCATCGATCCCAAAGAAGAGCTAGCCGTAGGTTTTGAAGAGGGACACCGTGAGATGATAATCATCAGGGACATTCCCTTCTACTCCATGTGCGAACACCACCTTTTACCTTTTTACGGTGTTACCCACATAGGCTATATCCCCAATTCGGACGGCCGTGTTGTCGGCATCAGCAAACTGGCCCGCGTTGTTGAAATCGTCGCCAGACGCCCCCAGCTCCAGGAGCGGATGACTTCTCAGATTGCCGACGCCATTTTCGAGGGAATCCAGCCCGACGGTGTGGCCACCGTCATTCAGGCTGAGCATCTATGCATGGTAATGCGCGGCATTAAGAAACCGGGGAGCAGTATTGTAACCTCAGCCGTTAGGGGCACCTTCCGCAGCAGGTCCAAGACCAGGGCCGAATTCTTCTCATTGATACAAGGCAAATAGGCCACCCGGATGACGGTATAACCACAATAAAAAACCCACCGTAAATATATAACCAGAACTACGGTGGGTTATTTTTTAATGTTTACTCTACCGTTATGAGATAAATTCCTATAATAAATACAACCGATAAAGCAGTAAAAAACCGCCCTGCTAGATTAATCTGAGGACGGGATTGCTTTTGGCTGCTGTATTTCCACTTCCTGGTCGCAACAGGTAACAGTATTCGGACCGCCCTTAACACATAATACCTCAGTGCCACACACCTGGCAGCGATACCTCTTACCCAACTGACTGCCCGCTGACTTCACTTCCTTTGTCATTAGCCCTCCTGCGTTACAACAGTTTTAGATCACTCCTGCCTATTTCTTCTGTTCCATGGGCTGACCACAGCAGTGAATCGTGCCATCACCACCCTTGGTAACAATAAATTCAACACCACATTTGGTGCAGCGATACCTCTTACCTATCTGGTTTGCCATTGTGATGCCACCCCTGTATTGAAATCATTTTACGAATAATCCAATGGTATTATAAGCTGGAAGGAAAAAACGTGTCAAGGTAATTTACTCACCAATAAACTGGAGTACAATCTGCCTTGAACGCGGTCTGTTATCGAAATCGATGAGGATTATCTGTTGCCAAGTACCCAGCATCAATCGCTTCCCGCCAAAAGGCACCACCAATGAGGCACCAAGCAGAGAGGCCCGAACATGAGAGTAGCCATTGCCATCCCCCCAACGGCGGTCATGGTCATAGGAAATATCCTGGGGTATAATCCGCTCCCACATTCTTTGCAGGTCACTGACCAACCCTGGCTCAAGCTCAACGGTAGTTATCCCTGCGGTTGAACCGGAGACAAAAACGGTGACCATCCCATTATCCATATCCAATTCGGTGAGTTGTTGTTGTACCTGAGCTGTGATGTCAATGGTATCACAGTGCCCCTGGGTTTGCAGGCTGATTTTCCTGGTTTCTACCATAACTCACCTCCCGGGTTTAAAAGCTATCAATTATAGCCCTGTACTCCCCTTAACCCCGTATTCTTCAAAGGGGGAGTAAATTACTAAAGGGGGTAAAGCGCCTTTTGTACACTCCATTTCTCAATTTTATTAAACGATATCATCCCAGATGATATTATCCAGCTCAAAGACCGGCCCGTCCTGGCAGCACAGTTTCAAGCCCTGCTTGGTCTTCACCGTGCAACCGTAGCATACCCCCCGCCCGCAGCCCATCATTACCTCTAGGGAAACCTGAACTGATTTGTTTTTCAGTTCCGGCATCCTGGCCATTGCCTGGTACATACCCACCGGCCCGCAGGCGAATATCTGGTCTGCCCTGTCAGCAGAATCGGGCAGAAGGTCGGTTATCATACCCTGGTACCCGACCGTCCCATCTTCGGTAGCCGAGACCAACTCGAGCTGTGAAGACACGGGATACCTTTTACTATCCACCGTACCATAAAGCATGGTTACCGAGAGTTTCTTCTTCAACGCCTTCTGCGCCAGGAATTGGAGTGGGGCAATACCGTTACCTCCTGCTACCAGTAGCAGGTTATTTGAGCGGGGTTGAATAGAGAAGCCGTTGCCCAAGGGACCGAAAAGCTTTACTGTCCCACCCATGTAGCGTTGTGACAACCAGTTCGTACCCTTACCACCTACCAGAACAGCATAAAAAAGAGTAATACCATCTTCATCAACCTGGTGAATGCTGAACGGGCGTGGTAGAAGGCACTCCTCGCCACAATAAACCATAACAAACTGCCCCGGCCTTGCTTCCGAAGCTATGTTAGGGCACTTCAACCGCATAAGCCAAGTTCCCAGATATTTACGGGTTCCACCAACCCCATACTCTCCCCAGAGTTGCTCATTAGAAATGACTGTGGCTGAAACCTTTTTCAATGCGGCTCCTTGATACGGTAGTCAGGCAGGGGTTGGGCACTGTATGTCTGGCCTCCGTTGACCAGCGCCTCCACAGCAGCCCGTGCCGTATCCAGCGAGGTGAAGCAGGGAATACGTTTTTCTGCAGCCGCCCGGCGAATCTGAAAACCGTCCCTGAGTGGGATACGGTCCCCGGTGACGGTATTGACAACACAGTTGACCGTCCCCTCATTAATAACATCAACAACGTTGGGATGACCCTCACTCAGTTTCTTGGTTATCACTTTCACCGGCAGGCCGGTAGCCTCAATCATGGCTGCGGTACCCTCGGTCGCAAACAGTTTACAGCCTATTGAAGACATTTGCCTGATTATCGGCAGGGCCTCTGGCTTATCCCTGTCAGCAATACTGAGCAGTATGGAGCCTTGCGGGATTAACATTAACCCGGCAGCCAGTAACGCCTTGGCCAGGGCAGCGCCGAAACTGTAATCAATCCCCATAACCTCACCAGTGGACTTCATTTCGGGCCCAAGGTAGGTGTCAACACCCATTAACTTGGACATGGAAAATACCGGGGCCTTAATGCCTATCAGCTTCTGTTGCGGCCACAACCCGGTATAATAGCCCTGCTCCTTAAGGCTCTTGCCCAGCATAACCTTGGTAGCTACATTCACCATGGGTACCCCGGTGACCTTGGAGATAAACGGTATAGTACGGCTGGAGCGCGGGTTCACTTCCAGGACATAAACCGACGACTCCTGGCCGACACTACCCGGCATAATCACAAACTGGATATTCATCAGACCCCTGATATTCAATGCCAGTCCCACACGGACAGCATAGTCAATAATTGTATCTACCTCCTGCCTGGTCAGGTTTACCCCGGGATACACCGCCATAGAATCCCCGCTATGCACCCCCGCCCGCTCAATATGTTCCATAATCCCGGGGATAAATACAGTCTCGCCATCACCGATGGCATCAACCTCTACCTCTTTCCCCTCCAGGTATTTGTCAATGAGGACAGGATGCCTGGGTTCCAACTCTATAGCCAGACTCATATAACGGACAAGCTCGCTGGCATCATGCACTATCTCCATGGCTCTACCACCCAGGACATAGCTGGGACGAACCAGCACCGGGTAACCGATAAGCTTGGCGATATTGAGTGCTTCGTCAACCGAGAAAACGCCCGCCCCGGGCGGCTGGGGAATACCCAGCTCGCCGAGGAAATTTTCAAAACGCCGCCGGTCTTCAGCCAGGTCGATAACCTCTGCGCTGGAGCCGAGGAGAGGCATCCCACTACGAAAGAGCGGTTCGGCTAGATTTATCGCCGTCTGGCCACCGAACTGGACTATCGAAGACGGGGGACTACTGACCGGGTCTTCTGCTGTCATTTCGCCACTTTCATTCTCCAGAATATCACGCAGGCTTTCCTCATCCAGGGCCTCAAAATATAGGCGGTCACTGGTGTCAAAATCGGTAGAAACCGTTTCCGGGTTGGAATTAACCATAACGCTTTTATAGCCGGACTCCTGCAATGCCCACGCAGAGTGAACGCTGCAGTAATCAAATTCGATGCCCTGGCCGATGCGGATCGGCCCGCTGCCAATTACCACCGCCCTGTTCTCTTTCATCGAGGTGGCTTCATTTTCTTCATCATAGGTGCTGTAGAAGTAGGGGGTAGCGGCATCAAACTCGGCGGCACAGGTATCCACCATCTTATAAACGGGGCGGATTTTCCAGTCAAGCCGCATCTGCCTTACCTGCTCGGGCAGGCTATCACCTAGCGTGCCTATCTGCTCATCAGAAAAGCCCAGCCGCTTCGCCTGCCGTAAAAGCTCAGGCGTTAACTTTTCCGCCAGCAGCTTCCTTTCCATATCCACAATATTGCTCAGCTTATCCAGAAACCACAGGTCAATACGGGTACGCTCGGTTATTTCGGTAGCAGCAATCCCCCTTCTGAGAGCCGCCATTATTGCCCACAAGCGTAGGTCATTGGGTTCCAGGGGATAGGCACTGATGTTTGTTCCCAGCTCCCATTGTCTATCCTCCCAGAGTAGCGACCTTTTACCGAACTCTAATGAGCGAATTGCCTTCTGCAAGGCAGCTTCAAAGGTACGGTCAACCGCCATCACCTCACCGGTTGCCTTCATCTGGGTGCCGATAACCCGGTCCCCCAGGGCGAATTTATCAAACGGCCAGCGGGGTATCTTGACCACCAGGTAGTCCAGTGCCGGCTCGAATGAGGCCATTGTTTTCCCGGTGACCGCGTTGGGGATTTCATCAAGCCGTTTACCCACAGCTATCTTGGCCGCGACCCGGGCCATGGGATAACCGGTAGCCTTGCTGGCCAGGGCTGAGCTACGGCTGACACGGGGGTTGACCTCAATTACGTAGTACTTATCGCTATAGGGGTCAAGGGCAAACTGGATATTACAGCCACCCTCGACACCCAGCGCCCGGATAATCTTGAGGCTGGCCGTCCTCAGCATCTGGTACTCTTTATTGGTCAGTGTCTGGCTGGGTGCCACGACAATACTGTCGCCAGTGTGCACCCCCATCGGGTCAACATTCTCCATATTACACACGGTGATACAATTATCGGCACCATCGCGCATTACCTCATATTCAATTTCCTTCCAGCCGACCACCGATTCCTCAACCAGCACCTGGTTTATGGGGCTGGCGGCCAGCCCCACGGTTACCGCCCGCTCAAATTCACCACGGTTATAGGCCATACCTCCCCCCGTCCCCCCCAGCGTGTAGGCCGGACGGATGATAAGGGGCAAGCCGATTTCCTCAGCAACTCTTCTGGCTTCCTCAATATTATTGACGGTAGAGCTTCTGGGCACCGGTTCACCGATTTTAATCAGCATTCGTTTAAACAGCTCGCGGTCCTCGGCCTTTCTTATCGTCTCAATCGGCGTGCCCAGACTCCGGACACCGTACTTATCCAGAACACCGGCATCAGCCAGGTCCACGGCCAGGTTCAGGCCGGTCTGGCCTCCCAGGGTGGGTAACAAACCATCGGGGCGCTCGCGCTCAATGATGCGGGATATCATCTCCACCGTCAGCGGCTCAATATAGATGACATCGGCGATACCCTCATCGGTCATAATGGTGGCCGGGTTGGAGTTGACCAGCACCGATGTCACCCCCTCCTCCCGCATCGCCTTGCACGCCTGCGTACCGGCGTAGTCAAACTCCGCCGCCTGGCCGATGACTATCGGCCCCGAGCCTATAATCAGGACTTTAGATGGTTTTTCGGTCAAGATTTATGCTCCTTAGAATTCTTCCCTGCTCATTTTTCTGTTTTTATTAATAAATCGGCTGGCGGGTGTTTCTGCAAATATTCCCTGATTTCTAATACCAATGGCATTAACTCTTCGCTTGAAAGCGGATTCTCAATATCACTACCTGCCGCATCCATAACCTTCCGTCCCTTCAATTTATCAGGCCATTGTTGCATGCGGGCAATAACATGAAAATGTACGTGTTTGAAACCCTCTCCCTCGGCAAACTGCATGACATATTCACTTTCTGTTTGCAGGGCTTCGTGCAATGCTCCACACAGGAACTTCAATAACTTACTAAATTCTAGCAATTCCTCTTCGCTTAAATCATGTAAAGCCCAGCAATGCCTTTTCAACGCAACCACCAGCCATCCCTTTATAGAAGTAGGATAAATATGTTCCACTATCCAGTGTGGGGTCTCCAATATCCTCGGTGTATTGGTTATAGATATGAGTCCCTGCATAGC
>CP070645.1:638897-644352 GCA_020354275.1 Dehalococcoidales bacterium | reverse complement strand
CCTGATTTTACCTCTGCTTTTTTTAGTACCAACGGCTCTTATTTGACGGTTTGCTAACACAGTGGTCAGACGTTCGTCGCGGAATTCTATAGGTACCTGTGTGTAACTACGTAATTTGGTCACAAAATCATGAACTTTTTCCGCCTGCCTGCCTACCTTTCCCTTCATAGAGCGCGGCAGGCCAACCACTATCTGCTCGACCTGATTATCTTCAATGATATCAGTAATCGCCTTTATATCACTAGGGGCACCTTCGCGTTTGATTACGGTTAAAGGGCTAGCCAAAATACCGCCAGGGTCACTGAGAGCCACACCGATCCACTTGTCGCCGACATCAAGTGCCAAACTACGCGTGATACCACCCCTCCTAAAGTAATATGTATATGGGCTTATCTATACCAGATCTACTACGGTATGTAATGCGGCATCCAGCTGGTCTTTGAACCTGCCTCCAGCCTGCGCCAGTGTGGCTTTACCACCACCACCCCCCCCGGTAACAGCCGCGACCTGTTTTATGATGTTACCGGCATTATAGCCCCTGGCTACCAGATCAGGCGTTACCATAGCTACAAAAGCAGGCTTATCTTCATATATCGTACCCAGGACTACCACAGCACTCTTTAACTGGTCTCTAATAAGGTCAGTTATTTCTCGTAACACCTCCGGTCGGAAAGAATCGACACTGCGGGATATTACCTTAATCCCATTACTGGTCTCTTCTACCTGGGTAAGTAAATACTCAACTTCTTTCCGGGCCCGCTTCCTCTCTTCGGCCAGACGGTTCTTCTGTTCAATATCCAGAGCACTGATAGTGCTGTCAACCTTCTCAGCAATATTATCCGGTGTCGCTCCGAGCTTGATTGCTATTTCCCGCCATTGCGAGAATGATTTCTCGATAAATACCTCGGCTCCCCTTCCGGTTACGGCTTCAATACGGCGTAATCCCGACCCGATGCTGCTTTCACTGATGATCTTGAAGAAACCTATTTCTCCGGTATTGCTGACATGGGTTCCGCCGCATAACTCGGTACTTATGGACGGTTGGCCAATCTTGAGCACACGGACTGTATCGCCATACTTTTCGTTGAAAAGGGCAATAGCACCTTCCTCGATGGCTTTCTTATAGTCAATTTCTTCATCATAGACGGGAAGGTTCTGACGTATCCTCTGGTTAACTATATGCTGTACCTCTTCTATTTCCTCCGGTGTCATGGCGATCAGATGGGAAAAATCGAACCTGAACTGCTCCGAGGCAACCAAGGAGCCTCCTTGTTGCACGTGCTCTCCTAGCACCTGACGCAGCGCTGACTGCAGTAAATGGGTGGCAGTGTGATTGCGCGCAATATCAAAACGGCGTTCCCCGTCAACTTCAGCCTCCACTACGTCTCCTATTGTCAGGGTGCCATTATTTACATGGCCCTGGTGGATGATAATATCAGGTGGCATCCGCAGGGTATCCGTAACCTTGAAAAGCCCAGTAGAACCCCTTATTTCGCCGGTATCGCCTACCTGCCCCCCATCTCACCGTAGAAAGGGGTTTCCGCCAGAATAATACCGGCTTCCTGACCCTGGGCAATAGACCTTACAGAATCACCGTTAACCAGCATGCTGAGAATTTCTGTCCTTTGCTTAGTACCGCTGTAGCCAACAAAGGGCGTTGTCATTATGTCAACTATATTATTCACTCCGTTCTTCACCATTCCGGCTGACCCGAACTTCTGGACTGCTTTTGCCCTCTGCCGTTGCTTGTCCATTTCGCGGTCGAAACCCTCTAAATCTACCGTAAAACCACGGCTGGCACCAATCTCGCTGGTCAGCTCTACCGGGAAACCGTATGTATCGTACAGCCTAAAAACATCTTCTCCCGGGATTATTTTAGTACTTTTAATCGATGGAGTGGCCATGATGTTCTCTATGAGCTCTAGACCGCTATTGAGTGTTTCCCCGAACCTCGTTTCTTCCATCTCTATGATATTAAGAATGAAGTCCTGCCTTTGCTTTAACTCCGGATAGACGTGTTCCATTTGCCTGATAGTAATTTCGGCTATTTCTTTGAGAAATGGCCTATCCAATCCCAACCTCCGTCCAAAAAGGGCTGCACGGCGGAGTAAACGGCGTAATACATATCCTCGCCCCTCATTACTGGGCATTACCCCATCACCGATAAGGAAGGTAATCCCCCGGCTGTGCTCGGTAACCACACGCATAGCACTATCTATTTCATTGTCAGTGCCATATTTCTTCCCCGATAGCCTGGAGACGCAATCTAACAGAGGGACGAAAAGGTCAGTTTCATAAACAGAGGTCTTACCCTGTACTACGGCAGCGTTTCTCTCTATTCCCATACCGGTATCAATGCTGGGCTTGGGTAACGGAGTCCGGTTTCCATTTTTATCCTGGTTGAATTGCATGAATACCAGGGTCCCAATCTCAACAAAACGGTCACAGCCGCAATTCGGTGCACAGGAAGGTTTACCGCAACCGACTTCCTCACCGAGGTCATAGAAGATTTCGCTATCTGGTCCACAGGGTCCGGAGTCACCGGCTGGCCCCCAGAAATTATCTTCCTCCCCAAATCTCAGTATCTTATCGGCGGGCATGCCAGTATCAAGCCAGTAGTTGAAAGCATCGTCGTCATCGAGGAAAATGGAAGCCCATAAACGGTCTTCCGGCATTCCTAGATGCTGGGTAATGAACTCCCATGCCCAGGCAATCGTCTCCTTCTTGAAGTAGTCACCGACACTGAAGTTGCCCAGCATCTCAAAGAAGGTAAGATGGCTGGTATCACCAACCCTTTCAATATCAGTAGTGCGGAAACACTTCTGGCAGGATGCCAGACGGCGACTGGGTGGTTCCAGTTCACCCAGAAAATAGGGTTTAATCTGCACCATACCGGCACTGGTAAGCAGTAATGTCGGGTCATCCTGAGGAATCAATGAGGAGCCGGGGATAATTTTATGCCCCTTACCCTCAAAGAATTCTAAGAATAGCGCCCTGAGTTCATCTCCAGTCACTTTCTATAATGTCCTTTAATACCCAACAGTCAACTACGATTTTAGTTAATGTAGTCTTAGCTGTCAATGAAAGCAGCCTTATAACAGAGAGGAAGTACTCTGTTTTGGTTGAAAGGTCAACTTTTAGCGTGTTATCCGGTTTTAGTCGTCTCAGGCAGTCATATTATTCAGTCGAAGCTGGATTTTGCACTAACCACTGTTGTTTTACCCCGTTGGCAGAGTTCGGTGACCAGAATAAAAAGGGCGAGTTCGTTATCATATTCACCTGTCTTGATTGATATATCGGCATCCAAAAGTTTGTGGTATAACTCTCTTAATTGTTCGATGGAATATTTTCTGGCTTGTTCCAGTGTCTTACCCAGGGCGAATTCTGAAGTTATACCCAACCTGCTCATAATCTCGTTTCTGGGTCTTTTCTGCCTGATGAGTTCTTTAGCTCTGACCACTAGCCGAAGCTGCCTGGCCAACATAGCCAGTAAATAGGAAGATGTAGCACCGGCTTTCACCAATTCCACCAGTATTTGTTCGGCCAGCCTGGTATTGGACTCAAATATAGCATCAATCATGGCAAATACGTTGGTCTGCCGAATATAGCCTACCACTGCCTTGATGTCATCTTCTTCAATACGGCGTCCCGAAGCATACAGTATCAGTTTATCAATCTCACTGGCCATAATCCATAAATTGCTACCCACGGTTCTGGTCAGTAAATTTTCCGCCTGCAGTGAGATGCTGGCCCCTTCGTCCTTTACCCTCTTCTGTACCCATTGCCGCAGGTCAGCCCCTCTGAGCAAGGGGAAATCCTTTATTGTTGCTTTACTGGCGAGTTCCCGGAAGGCTGGATTCCTTTTATCAATCGTATCTTCGACCAGTACCAGCACAGTGCTATCGGGAATCTGATTGATATATCCGGTAAAGGATTTATAGTCATCCTGTGACTCTTTTGACCGGTTGTTCTTCTTCTGACGGCGGTTTCTGCTTTGGCCCTGGAAACGGCTTAGTAACCCATGGACAACTACCAGTTGTTTTTCACCAAGCAAGGGTGCTCCCTGACAAGCTGTCTGTAATTGGCTGAGGGTAAGTTGGTGGCCGTCAAGTCTGGTGACACCAGCGGGGGCAATTGCCTGATTACTGATGTTCCTCCGTATCTCGTCAAGCGAGCGGGTGATAGAATAGTCGTCCTGCCCGGAAAAAATATATAACAAGACTGACCTCTATAATGAAGCTACTTTCTAACTATAAATATAATGATAAACAGGTCTGCTAGCAGAAATTATGTGGGAATTATCCCGTGTTTTTTATACGGTAAATCCTCTACTTTACCCATTACCATTTCCAGGGCTTCTATCAACCGCGGTCTGGTTTCTGCCGGGTCAATAATATCATCAACATGCAGATGCTCGGCAGCACGATAGGGATTAGCGAATTCCTCGCGATATTCTTTTATTTTTTCCTCTAGCACCTTATCTGGATTATCCGCTTGCTCCAGTTCCCTCCTGAAGATTATAGGGGCAGCTCCTTCTGCTGCCATAACGGCCAGTTCCGTACTCGGCCAGCAGAACACGACATCAGCCCCCAGGTCCTTGCTGCACATACCAAGATAGGAGCCGCCGTATGCCTTTCTGATGGTGAGTGTTAGCTTGGGAACCGTCGCCTCAGAATAAGCAAAGAGCATCTTGGCGCCGTGTCTTATAATACCGCCCCACTCCTGTTCTGTTCCCGGTAAATACCCCGGTACATCAACCAGATTTATTACCGGGATATTAAAGGCGTCACAGAACCGGATAAAGCGGGATGCTTTGTCCGAGGCGTCGATATCCAGCGAGCCTGCCTTGGACATCGGCTGGTTGGCTATTACGCCTACGGAGTAGCCGTTAAGCCGGGAGAAACAGGTTATTATGTTGTTGGCAAACAATGGGAACAGCTCAAAATAGTTCTTCCCTCCGTTCTTCTTCTGGTCGAATACACTCTCGATGATTTTGTGCATGTCATACGGTTTGCTGGGATTAGTCGGGACGATGTCGAACAGTGACTCATCACAGCGATCACTGGAATCACCCCAGTCAATGACCTCAGGTTCTTCCCGGTTACTTGATGGCAGGTAGCTTAGTAGCTCCTTCATATTCTGTAAACATTCTTCCTCACTGTTTTCGGAACGGCAGACAAAGCCAGCTTTTCTCTGGGCAACAACAGCTCCACCAAGCTCTTCTTCGGTTACATCCTGCCCGATTGCTGATTTCACCACTCTGGGCCCGGTGATAAAGGCATTGCTTATCCCCCTTACCATGAAAGTGAAGTCCATCAGGGCTGGAGAATATACCGCCGCTCCAGCGGTGGGCCCCAGAATGGCGCATATCTGCGGGATAACTCCCGAGGCCAGTGTGTTGCGCCGGAACAGTTGCCCGCAACCGGATAGAGAATCAACGCCATCCTGAATTCTG
>CP070645.1:630727-638797 GCA_020354275.1 Dehalococcoidales bacterium | reverse complement strand
CTCTATTCCTTCCAGCATTCTATACGCGGGCAGGTGGCTTTGACGGCCAACGGGGTTCAGGGAATTCCGGTTACCAATGTGGAGAATGCCTGTGCCAGTGCCAGTACCGCTCTCCACGGAGCGTGGACGGCCGTTAAGGCCGGGTTATACGACTGTGTCCTGGCCATTGGGGTCGAAAAGCAGCATGATGAGGACCGTGCCAAGGTAATGGGTAGTTTTACAGCGGCCACGGATGTTGAGGAAGGAAGGCAGAGGGCTGCGCGGGCACATGAGCAGGTTTCACAACGTAAGGATACAGGGACAGGCGAGAAAGAGACCGTTCCTCAGCAGGACAGGCCCAGGGATTACTCGGCGTTTATGGATTTCTACGCTTCCGGTGCACGGGGTCACATGGAAAGGTACGGGTTGACGCAGCAGCAGCTGGCTATCATTGCCGCCAAGAACCACAACAACTCGACGATGAACCCTTTGGCACAATATACTTTCCCGCAGACCGTGGAACAGGTGATGAACGATTACGTCGTTGCCTATCCACTTACACGTGCTATGTGTGCCCCTATCGGTGATGGTGCAGCGTCAGCGATAGTATGCAGTGAGGAATTCTTGAAGAAACACCCCTCGGGCAGGGCAATCAAGATCAGGGCATCGGTACTCCAAGGCGGAAAACGTACTGGACCCGGGGATATTGGTGAAAGGGCTGCCAAACAGGCGTTTAGCACTGCGGGTTTGGGGCCGGAAGATATTGATGTTATGGAAGTACATGATGCCACTGCTTACGGGGAAATATCGGCAATGGAAGCACTAGGCTTCTGTGAGAGGGGGGGAGGTGGCTTAATGGCTGAGAGGGGTGATACGGCTCTGGACGGCAGGATTCCGGTAAATACCAGCGGCGGACTGATTTCGAGGGGACATCCAATCGGGGCTTCGGGGTTAGCTCAGATTTATGAACTGGTTGTTCAGCTTCGGGGTGAAGCCGGACAGCGGCAGGTGAAAAACCACCGTATCGCCATGACTGAGAACGGGGGAGGAACGGTAGGCCCCGGGGAAGCTGCCATGACCATCCATATACTGGAAAAGGTTTAGGAGCCGGGATAGCCGGAGTCCAGGACAGACCTGGGCTGGATGATTATTACCTTATTCTTCAATCTCAACGGTGTCAGACCCGCTACGTAACCAGGTAACAGGACGGTATTCCCGTGGTACGACACCGGATTGTTTGAACTTGGGGTAACCGATTATAACTGCGTTGATTATTCTCCAGGGTGATTCCAGGCTAAGTTTTTCCATGATGGGGCGTGCCATATTAAGTATGGCACTGAATCCCACCCAACAAGCGCCAAGGCCCAGTGATGTTGCTGCCAGGTTCATATTCTGTCCGCAAATGCCGATATTGAGCTGGGGACCGCTGATAGCCCGGGAGTCACCAGCAATCAATATCACTACCGGGGCATTCAGGAGGGGTGGCAGGTTTCTCTTGGCTACGCTGCCGATACCACCCAGAATAATACGCGGGTCATAACCCCCGGGATTTGGGTTTGCCTCGTAGCCACGGGCCAGGTTCTTAACTGACTCATCATCAATATAGGTGCTGTACTGCATATTAAGCACGCGGTAGATTGCTTCATCCATTTCGTTGATCATGTCCCTGTTGGTGATAACGATAAACTTCCACGGCTGGCAGTTACCGGCACTGGGGGCAAACCGGCCGGCCTCAATTACACGCCTGATGAGTGTTTCTGGTACCGGCCTGTCTCTGAAGTTGCGGACACTACGCCGCTCAAATATAGTGCGCTCTACTGGCGTCCACCTATCGGGATTACCTTGAGCACTCAGGGGTTCCAATGGCATCCTTACCGGTAAAGGGTATGGTTCGGTACGGAAGACTCCGGCATCGACGTGGTAGGTATCAACTATCGAGACGGCGTCTACCGGGCAGCATACCATACAGTTGAAGCAGCTGAAACACTCGTATTCTACCTTCTGCCGCGGGATGTCATCCGGACCTGTCTCCCAGGCTTTAAACGGGCAGTTCTGAATACATAACCCGCATTTAGTGCACTTCTCCGCATCTACTATCATCACCCCCATATGAACAGTCTCGGGACGGAATACCGCTTTTACATCTTCCCAGGGCATTATGGACTCCTTCTGCAGGTTAATTCTTTGGTGTTATCTCGATCTGCCGGGTGTGTATCTCTAGAGTGAATGTACAAATCTGATAGGTTAATTATCAAAGATCCAATCTTGGTATTGTTGGATTACGCTCCTGCAAAATATCTTCCACCCTTGTTCGAAGGGCATGCTGCCATGGGCCAATGTTAACCAAAATATAGAATTTGTTTTCTCTTATGGAGTCGAAAACGGCATCAGCGACCTGCCGGGGTAGTATCCCGTTTGAAATCGCTCTTGCCAGGGATTGTGCTACTACCTGGTCTGCTTGAGCTGCGGGCTTCCCAAGGCCATCAGATGATTCATTGTGTAATTCTTCAGCACGGTTCCGTCCCGCTTCCATAAGCTGTGTCTTAACGAACCCTGGGCATAGGACGGAGACTTGAATCTTGGAACTGCTTTGTAACAGCCCGTGGTAGAGTGCTTCTGAAAGGGCTACAACGGCGTGTTTGGTGACATGATATATTGCAGTTCCCGGACTGGGCGATACCAAACCCGCGATGGAGGCTGTATTGATAATGTGGCAATCAGTATCCTGCTCAAGCATAATGGGGACAAAGGTATGTATGCCGTGGATAACGCCCCACAGGTTTACCCCTATTACCCATTTCCAGTCATTTATGGTACTTTCCCAGGCGGATCCGATAGTTATGACGCCGGCATTATTAAAGAGCAGGTGTACCGCTCCCCAGTTATCGATTGTATACCTGGCAAGTGCTTCAACATCACCGGGCTGTGATACATCTGTCGGAATAGCCAGCACCCTTGCCCCTTGGGAGGTCATTTCTCTCTCAATCGAAATTAAAACACTTTCTTCAATATCAGCCAGAACAACCTTCATCCCCTCGTTGATACAACGTTCAGCCAGACTAAGACCGATTCCACTGGCAGCACCGGTGATAACGGCAACTCTGTCTTTGAATTCTTGCATAATTATCCTCTTTACGACATTGAATTTTCACGGAGTGTCGTAATGGTGTAAATCGGTGTTAACCTTTCCCTTTTGAGATATTGCTTAATACTGGTGAGTATTCTGGCAAAGGTCTATTTGTTTTAGTCTCTTATGAAACTGGCAGGTAGACCCCGGACAATTTCCTCTGCTTCCTTCATAATCTTTTCGACCAGTTCGCCCACCGAAGGGATGTCATCTATGATCCCGGCTACTTCGCCAGCCGGCATCAGCGCTTTGGGCCCGTTACTGCGGAACAGAGCATCAAACCCTTCGTTCTCCTTGGCCATCACCTCGGGGGCAACGGTACTCATATCGTCCGGTTGGCCCAGATATAGGCCCGGTGCCTTACTAACCGTAAGCTGGGCAAGCTCAATGGCAGCTTCGTTTTTAACCCAGCGTAGCGGCCCGACAAAACCCCTGGCTACCTGAGTATCCCTTTCACTGCCCCTGACAATATAGTCTTTGTGTATCTCCGGGAAATCACTCTCTTTTGTTGTCAGGAACCTGGTGCCCATCTGCACACCGACGGCTCCCAGTGCCAGAGCAGCCGCCAACGATGCCCCGCTGCCAAAACCCCCGGCACCAACTACCGGTGTATCAACGGCAGCAACAATTGCTGGCAGCAGAACTATGGTATGAACCGGTTCCCAGGCCACATGTCCGCCACCTTCCTGTCCAGAAGCGATGATAACATCTACACCCGCCCGTTCACTTCTTGTAGCATGCCGTACAGAAGGGACTACATGAAGCCACTTTAACCCCGATGGCTTGATTATATCTGTCCAGGGGAGGGGGTCACCAGCTGAAGTTACGATAACCCTTAGTCTTTCTTTCATCTCGGGATCCTCGTCTCTCACCTCAATAACAGCCCTGATTACCTCCCTGGCCAGGCCAGACATCTCGGCGGCCACCATGGTGTTTATACCGAAAATCCCACCCGCATCCCTGGTAGCATCTTTAACACGGTAGAAGGCCCGTTTCATCTGCTCGTACCAGGTGCCTCCTTTACCGTCAGTAAGGGTTCTTGCCAGATCAGATAACCCGGGGTCT
Organism: Dehalococcoidales bacterium; assembly: GCA_020354275.1. GTDB lineage: Bacteria > Chloroflexota > Dehalococcoidia > Dehalococcoidales > UBA2162. Next base: position 634,626 of record CP070645.1, on the reverse strand, counting down.
TTTTCTACATTAGGCCTGCGAAGATAGCTGAAGCCGCTGGTACTGATAATACCCAGTGCCCCGGCATTGGCGGCAGCGGCGGCCAGCCTGTTGGTGCTATAGGGACCCATTCCCGCTTGAATAAGGGGGTACTTTATCCCCAACATATCACAGAGTTCGGTATTTATCATTGTCTCTACCTCCAACCACCGGTATCGTCAGGTTGAGTCCGGGTGGCTTTGTCACCGGGCTCCACGTGCTTATACCGTCCGAGGGCGAAACCTCGGTAGGCTAATCTCATTGGTAATATCATCAAATACTACTTCTACCGGTAAGCCAATCCTGATGTCTTCCATTCTGCAGTCAATAAGGCTGGAAATCATTCTTACGCCCTGGTCTAGTTCTATTAATACAACGGTATAGGGGATATCGTCAGCAAAGGTACGATGATAAACCTGGTGGAATACCACCCAGGAAAATACATTCCCCCACCCGTTTACTATTTCCCATTCCAGATTAGAGGAAAGGCAATAAGGGCAGGTCTCGCCTGGCGGGTAACGGTACTGGCCGCATTCCGGGCACTTCTGCAGCACCAGTTCGTGCCGCCTGGCAGCCTCCCAGTACGGGCGGGTTAATTCACTGACATAAGGTATTGGCTTTTGATAGTCGTTACTTATGGCTATCTCCTTAGAATTAACGTTGCATGGGTGCTCAATACGCCACCGCTGCTTGTTACCAGACCCAATTCAGCATCTGGCACCTGTCTTTGCCCGCAGTCGCCACGTAGCTGACTAATCACTTCGTGCGTGCCCACCCACCCCTGTATATAGACTTCGGATAGAAGCCCCCCCGAGGTATTGGTGGGCAATGCACCGCCGAGGGCAATATGCCCGTCTTCGAAAAAGGCCCCCCCTTCCCCCTTAGTGCAAAAACCAAGGTCCTCCAGCTGCATGGGAACAGCAAAACTGAAGGCATCATAGATAGAACAGACATCGATATCCTTACGGGTAATACCGGCCATAGAAAAAGCCGTTTTACCTGATTCAATCGCCCCCGTTTCTGTTACTGTTTTTCGCTGGAGAGGGTCGGATAAAGGATGCCCCTGCCCCATTCCCATTATATAAACAGGGGATTTCGCTAGATTCCGGGCACGTTCAGCCGAGGTGACAATAAGGGCCCGTCCCCCATCCGATACCAGGCAGCAATCGAAGAGGTGTAGTGGCTCAACTACCCAGCGCGATGCCTGGTGGTCATCAATAGTGATTGGTTGGCGCATTTGAGCGATCGGGTTGAGTGAAGCGTGATGACGGAAGGCAACTGATACAGCCCCGAACTGGCGGCTGGTGATACCATACTCGTGCGTATAACGCCGGGCAATCATGGCATAACTGGCGGCAACTCCAAACATACCGTAGGCAGCATCGGAACTCATAGCCCTCTGGTAGATGTTTCCTGTCGTCGGTGATGCCGACCGCGACGTATCGGCAAAAGCGCAGAGGCAGTAATCACACAGGCCAGCATCCACCGCCATGGCGGCGTGCTGGATAATGGCACAAGAACTGGCTCCCTGGAGTTGCTGGTCGGCACCAAAGCGTAGGCTTAGCCCCATATCCTGGGCCAAGCTAAAAGCGGTGATTCTGGAATCCGTAGGGCAGGGTTGAATGATAATACCATCTATATCGCGGATGGAGAGTCCGGCATCGGCAATGGCATTCTTAGCAGCCTCTATGTAGAAGCTCATGGCGCTTCGGTCAGGGACCTTACCCTGGACGGTGTAACCCAATCCAGTAATAGCGCACTTATTCTTAAGACCCACTTTTTAACACTCTTTACACCGTAAGTAGTTAAGACTACCCTGATGCCTGGGTAATAATTCTATTACGTACTATGGGTTTATGTTGTGCCAAAGTCTACGATTAACATATTAGAATGTCAAGCGCCAGCGGCGCGGAAGAAAACAGGCGGAGCAGCCTCGCCCGGGCTACCCCCAGTAGCCCCTAGTGCCTCAGCGCCCTTTCCAACAAGGGCTGCATTTTCATGTTAAGGAGTCTTTTCATTCCAAATAAAACGGAATGGACTAATGTTACCTAAGTTAAGACTCTGAATAATCGCTGGGGTGTGCTGCCCATTTAATTAGATAACACTTGCTATTCCAGAAAGATGCTGTCAATCTCTTTTTCGTGGTGGATTTTTACGTCCCGTCAGCAACTTGTTACGGACCTCACGTTTGACACGGGCATGCAATTCTCCCTCGTGTTCCTCAAGGAACCGTTCGACAGCATTCCGGTCACGCTTGAGGAGGTCGCGTAGGGCCCACGACATTCCTTTGACTACCATATCGTCCTTATCACTGGCCAGCGCATCGCAGACGGTCAGGGTCCGTGGTGTATCTCCTGTACCGCCTAATGTCCTGCGGTTCAGGAATACTGTACAAACTAGTGCCGCTCTACGCCACCAGCGACTCGCCGAGTGTGTCCAACGCATCACCTGGGCATCACTTAGCTGTCCGGTGCGCCACGCAGGTCCCGCAAGACAAGCAAACATATCTACCTTGCCCCAGTCATCCATCAGGTTGCCGATTGGCTCCAAGAATTCCCAGCCTACTCTACCGAAAGCGGTGGGGTGCCGCTCGATGATGATGACACCTGCCCTTATATATTTATGCTCGTTGAGCATACACAGACGGGTAGCTAATTCCAACGCATCGTCATCCGAAAGAGTAGCTGCCTCCTGGATAAAGGTAAACGGTAATTCCCGGGGATGCCGGTATTCTGAGTTTTCAGCGAGTTGTTCCACCATCCGTAACACTTGTTCACTTGCCATAATTACCTCGCAGTTTATGATTCTATAAATCTGGAATAACACTATACTTTCTGTTGAATAGCCGTAAACCTAATAGCGACTGTTCCGAAGCTGTTTCAGCACCTGAATGGTTCGCTCTTTATCCACAATGCGAACGGTTATATCTGGTGCACGTGGCTTAAACTCACAGTCTTCTATGGTAGCCAATATGCCATGAATCTCGTTGCCTTTTTGTATTAACGGCCGAAGAATGTGCGAGTGAAGTGCTCCGTCTAAGTAGCGGCGTAGTTGTACCTCGTGCTCCCGGGTGATTCTGTCTCGTTTCAACTCGACCAGGAATAAATCTGTACTCTCAGGATCTAGGAATACTAAATCAATGAAGTTGCGTTCGCCGTGTTCAGTGAACATGTAGTGCTGTCGTTCCAGTATAGTAACGGGCTGGTCGAAAAGGAGCTCTGGTGCGGCTACAATTGCCTCCTCAAATTGTTTCTCAGTATCAACGGATTCATACTCGGCGTTAATAACTTCGTATATACCCGACGCCTTTTTTGTGCCGATACCGGGTACATTATGAAGTTCGGCCTCGGTAGCGTTCATGATTTGTCTTATGCTCCCAAAATGCTGCAGTAAATCCCTCGCCATTGTCATGCCACAACCAGGCAGCATCTCTATAATGCGGCGCTGCATATCAGGGAGGTCGGTTGCTTTACGTTTGGGTATCAGTGATATAGCTGGTACACCTGCCTGCTCCTGGAGGGCCATCATAGCGATAAGAGCAACTGTTTCCTCGACGCTGGGTGTGGATATGATACTCACTCCGTACACTATTGTCATCGATGACAATGCCCCTCTTATCGCCTGCGGATTGAAAGCGGTGTATTCGTAGTTCACCTCGCCTTCGATGATAAAGATAGGAATCTCAAAGTGTTCCCGTAAATAGATTGCACTGGTAAATAGAGTCTTATCCACAATGCCTCTAAGGAAACTACTACCTGTTCTCCGTTCCACCGCAAGCCGATTACTCAGAATATAACGGTCTACATTGCCTTCGTCACTCTCGGTAGGCAGGATAGATATATCTTTCTCGGCTAGCATTGCTGCTGGCTTCCCTTTAGGTT
>CP070645.1:627289-630627 GCA_020354275.1 Dehalococcoidales bacterium | reverse complement strand
GCAGCTGGCTCTCAGTCTGGACATACCCTTCTTCCCGCAGTTACCCAACACCGGTTTCTATGAAGACATGTATGTCCAGACCTCCGAACATTTCCCGGGGATAACCATTGACCCTGATAATGAAAAAATCCTCTTTGATAACGCCAGATTTGATGAAGACCTCGGCAAATATTCCCAGATAATGCCCTGGACTGAAACCTTTGCCCTGAACCCCAGCCACTCAGTAACGTACCAGCGGTTTTTAGAAAAAGACTTGCAGGGCTACAATGCTATCAGAGGGCAGGTCACCGGACCGGTGAGTTTCGGTTTCAGGGTCACCGATGAAAATGCCAGACCAATCATCTACAGTGAGGGAATCAGGGCACTGCTGTTTGATTTCATCCAGAGGAAGGTCAATCTCCAGTACCAGCAACTCACTGAGAAGAACGCCAGGGCCTTTGTCTGGCTGGATGAACCCGGCCTGGGGTGGGTCTTCAGCGGCCTGTCCGGCTACAACGACATTCAGGCCAGACAGGAATACCACAGCTTCCTGAACAACCTGGACGGCCCCAGGGCATTACACCTATGCGCCAACGTTAACCTGCCCTATCTCCTGGAGCTGGGTACCGATATTCTCTCCTTCGATGCGTATCAGATGGAGCTAATGCCCAAAGGGTACACCCGGCACGTGGCCGATTTCCTGAATAACGTCGGTATTATCTCCTGGGGCATCATACCCACCGATTCCACCAGCCTGCATAACGAAACACCCCAGACCCTGGCTGCGAAGCTTGAAGGTTACTGGGAAGCAATATCCCTTCATACCGGCCTGACGGAGCAACAGATAGCCAGACAGGCGTTGCTAGCCCCGGCCAGGTGCTGCCTTAAAAACACCGGCCGGGTTGGTGCCTGGGATGATATAAAAGTCAACGAAGTGAAGACTAACCCTGACATGACGGTTGAGGAACAAATAGTGGAAAGGGCTTTTGACTATCTTAGAACTGCGTCGCAAATACTGAAAAACAGATTTAGCTTATAGCCGTTTATAACCATAATTGCCCTGTGTGGCCTCGCTTTAACATATTCGCAGTAGACCCCCCTTGTCACCAAGAAGCCATCAGGATAGAATTAGAAAAGCAATTGAAAGGATTATTCACTATGGCCGAAGAACTGGGCAAGATTGAAAAACCAGATGCTGACCGCTTTATCAGCCAGAGAAAACTCTTTTTGGTCCCGCTGCTGTTTTCCGGGAAAGAAGCCCCTGCTGAATACCAGGACATGTTTAACCGCTACTGGGAGCAGGTCAGCCAGCAGGTGTCCAACCTGGAATTAAAAATAGGCAGGGTGAAGCACATCTATCACGAATCGATTACCTCAACCACCGAGGAAGAAGTTAAAATAATAGAGAGACTAAACCCGGCATGCTATCGGATTGTCACCGATAAGACCCGCGATGGGGCCGTAATAGAGGCCACCGAGGATCAGGAACTGACCGAAGAATGCCTGGACTGGCAAAGGAGCCTTATAATGGGGTTTATCAGCCACAAAGTGGCCAATATCGTCTCCGAGTTCTACCTGGAAGCCTCGAAAAAGAGGTATGAATTCATCGCCCAGCAGATTGACCAGAGCCTGAAAGAAAATGAAACGGGAATGCTCTTCATTCAGGAAGGACACCGTGTGCAATTCCCTTCAGATATCGAGGTATTCAGTGTGGCCCCACCGGTGCTTGATGAAATCCACCGCTGGCAGCGGGAGAGTGCGGAAAAAGAACAGGTAAAAGAGCCCGGAGAGCAAGAGCCCGGAGAACAGAAAGAAGAACCCTCAGATGATAGTCAGTGAGATATAGGGATACTCAGGCCATTTATGTTAGTTACACTATGATGCTGAGACTATAGATAGCAATAGATAATACCAACCCACTGAAAAACGATGATAATTCTATCCTGGAACGTCAACGGAGTACGGGCTATTGAACGGAAAGGTTTCTCAGAGTGGCTTTACCGCGAGTCTCCCGATATTATCTGCCTGCAAGAGACCAAGTCACACCCCGAACAGCTCAGCCAGGAACTCCGGCAACCACAGGGATACCACGCCTTCTGGACATACCCCGAAAAGAAGGGGTACAGCGGTGTCGCCACATTCAGTAAAGAGGAGCCAATCAGTGTACGGTACGACCTTGGTATTGAAGGTTTTGAGGCTGAAGGCAGGATAATAACCGCAGAATACCCCGGTTTTACCCTCTTTAACGTATATTTCCCCAACGGGAAAAAAGATGATACCCGTCTGAAATACAAGTTGGACTTCTACGATATTTTCCTGGAGTATGCAGAGCGTCTCAGGGTAAAAAATAGTAAACTGGTTATCTGCGGTGACCTCAATACAGCCCACAAAGAAATAGACTTGGCTGATCCTAAAAAGAATGAAAAAATATCAGGCTTTCTTCCCATTGAAAGGACCTGGATGGATAAGCTGGTTGACCATGGCTACATCGATACCTTCCGTCATTTCTGCCAGGAGCCAGACCAGTATACCTGGTGGGACATGAGGACAAGGGCGAGGGAAAGGAATGCGGGATGGCGACTTGACTACTTCTTCGTCACCGCAGAATTGATAGACTCGGTTACCAGGGCTTTCATTATGCAGGATGTAATGGGGTCAGACCACTGCCCCGTCGGCATTGAGCTAGAGTAAAACTAGTAAGGGGGTCACCCGGAGGTGACCCCCTCAACTATATCACTTCTCATAAGCACCACCTCCTTTCAAGACCAATAATAGCAAACTTAAGGCTAAATAACAAATAACGGCTTATGATATTAGAACTGTGATAATGAACAGCGTTCTAAGGGCAATACTAACAAGCTAATTCCTGTTCAGGGTATTACAATCGGGAAGCGGGACAGTAGCCTTTGGAATATTTATTCACTGGTTAGACTAGACTGTCCCGCTTTAACAGGACTACTTTTACCCTACCATTTTTCCTGGGCCAGTCTGGCGCTGAGCCAGGTCCGCAATGGCTCATCCAACACACCGAGTTTGGACTCGATCCACCGGATGTCTCCGCTTGATAGGGCTGCCTTCTCTTCAGTAGTCAGGCTATCGTAGTCTTTCAGGGCTTCAGCCGGATTCTCGGCCAACCTTGCCAGGAAACCGCTGTCATCTCTGGCCTTGGCCAGTACGGCTAACAGGGCTTTGCTGCCCCTGTCCAGCATGGCCGGTTCCTCCAGCCTATCACGAATTACCTCCTCAATCTGCACACGGACAGGTCCTGTTAGTACGGCAGGACCCCCCTCGTTGACATGGACACGGCGTAAAGCCGGGATTACAGACTTGATCCAGGGTCTGGCCGCAACCAGCTCTGC
>CP070645.1:623927-627189 GCA_020354275.1 Dehalococcoidales bacterium | reverse complement strand
TCCGGGCCCGCCGGTGCCGACGCCAATACCGCATCCGTTTGTTGGGATACTTAGCATGGGTTTGAGTACCAATGTAATGATACAGGGCATGCCGGCAGCCACGGTTGACAGCATAGCCATGAATACCCCTCCCCATATCCCCCAGGGTGGCCCCTTCCAGAAGCCGCCTACAAACCAGGGGAAGATAACTATGGGCAGTACCACCGTTATGATTAATAACAAGCAGGCCGCCCGTGCCGGCGACACCGCGCAGACCTGTAACGACCCCACCGACCTGCCGGTTGGTACGGTAATGGCGCAAAGCACGGTTATGATTGGTTAATCCGGTAAAGGAGGAATAATAATGGTAACGGATCCAAGCAAGGACATACTGGGTACCGGTTGGTCCTATCCCATTAAGATTGACGGCCGGGGTGGCATTGCCCTGGCACAACACGAGAACGATATTGAGGAGTCCATCCGCGTTATTCTAAGTACCGCCAAGGGTGAGCGGCGGATGCGCCCCAATTTCGGCTGTGATGTTCATAAGCTAATCTATGCACCCAATAATGCCACTACTTGGGGACTGGCGATACACTATGTTGAAGAAGCGCTGGGCTGGTGGGAACCCCGCATTGAGGTAACCGACGTCCAGGCTAACGCTGACCCTCTGGATACCTCCAGGCTTTTAATAGACATTAAATACCAGATCAAGGCTACCAATGACGCCCGGAACATCGTCTTCCCGTTCTATCTGATGCCGGGGGCTGTTTAGCCTGGTCTTATTTGAAATACCATTTTTTACTGGGGAGGTCGGAAAATGACACTGATAACACCGAACCTGGATGACCGCAAGTTTCAGGATATTGTCAGCGAGGCGCGAAGCAAGATACCACTATATTGTCCCAAGTGGACAGACTACAACCTCAGCGACCCCGGCATAACGCTGATCGAGCTTTTCGCCTGGATGGTGGATATGCTTCTCTATCGCCTGAACCGTGTACCGGACAAAAACTATATTAAATTCATGGAGATTATCGGTATCCATCTCGAACCGCCGAGTCCGGCGATGGTTGATGTCACCTTCCGCCTTTCGGCACCGCAACTGGAAACAATAACCATCCCGCAGGGCACAGAGGTGGCTACAGTAAGGACGGAAACTCAGGAAGCTGTTTCTTTTACCACCAACGGAGACCTGGTTATCGTTGTGCCCCATCTGGCCTATGCCCTGACCACTACCGATGAGTCCGCTTTCAATGACTGTCTTCCGACAATAAAGAACCCCGACCTGCTGGTTGACATCTTCCAGCAGCCGCCGGCGGAAAACGATGCCTTCTACCTGGGCTGTGACGAAGACCTGAAGGCGCATACGCTGATGTTAAGCCTGGAGTGCAGTGTCGAAGGTATCGGTGTTGACCCGTACAATCCTCCTCTGGTCTGGGAGTACTGGAACGGGGAGCTGGAACAGTGGTCGGCGCTGGTACTGGAATCGGATACCACCGGCGGCCTGAACGCCGATGGCCAGGTAATACTGCGTATTCCCGGCAACTGTGACATGACAGAGGTGAACGGTATCAATGCCTGCTGGATACGCTGCCGGGCAATACAGCCCCAGCCGGGACAGCGGCCTTACAGCACCTCACCCAGGGTCAAGACGGTTGCCATGGAAAGCATCGGCGGTACCGTGGCGGCTAGTCACGCCTTCAAGGTATTAAGCGAGTTTCTGGGGATAAGTGATGGTTCGTCCGGGCAGAGGTTCCAGCTACAGAATACCCCGGTCTTACTCAGGGAGAATGGAGAAACCATCGAGGTGGAAGAAGAGACTGAAGGCGAGTTTCAGCCGTGGCAGGAGGTCACTGACTTCTCTAGCTCAGGCCCTGATGATGCTCATTTCACCTGTGATAGCGTCAGCGGAGAAATCCAGTTTGGCGTTTCCATCAGAAAGCCGTCCGGGGAAGAGTGGCAATACGGTAAAGTGCCGCCGGATGGACGCAGGATCCGTTTTACCGCCTACCGCTGCGGTGGCGGTGTTGAGGGCAATGTAGGCGAGGGTACGATAACGGTACTCAAGTCCTCCATTCCCTACGTGGCTTCAGTTAATAACTACAGCCCGGCCAGGGGTGGCACCGATGCCGAAACAATGGATAGTGCCAAGATTAGGGCACCGCAGGTATTGAAAAGCAGTACCCGGGCGGTTACCGCTGAAGACTTTGAGTCCCTGGCTCTGGAGGCTTCTCCAGCAGTAGCCCGGGCCAGGTGTATCTGTCCCGGTTCTACTTCTGAGGGTACGGCGCCGCCACCGGGACTGGTAAAGCTGTATCTGGTTCCTGCAGTACAGGAAGCGGCAAGGCTGCTCAGTGACGACGAATTAAGGTTGACCAGAAGGGTTCAGGAAGAGGTCCAGTATTATCTTGATGAGCGGCGCCTGCTGGCGGTACGTCTGGAGACGGCTTCAGCAACCTATGTGCCGGTATCGGTTACGGCGCGGATTAAAGTCAGACCGGGAAGAGACCCGGAACAGGTGGCAGCTAGTGTTGAGCAGGAGTTATATCGTTACATAAACCCTGTCTGTGGTGGCTCGGAAGGGAGTGGATGGGAGTTCGGACGGAGCCTGTCGGTTTCCGAGATATACGCTGTTATGCAGTCAGTAGATGGCCTGGACTATATTGAAGAGGTCAAACTCTTTCCGGTTGATGCTGATACCGGTGAGAGGCAGGAGCCGGTTACCAAGCTGGGCATTACTCCTGAAAGCGTGTTTTGCTCAAGGGAGCACCAAGTACTTTTAGAATAGTTGACGTGGAAGAAAATCTGTGGTTAACTAAATTTTGCTAATTAAGGAATAGAAGTGTTATTACGAGATAAGCAGAACAACCTAAAGCAACAGAGTAGTTACCTCAAATATTTACCCTCACTATATCAGGAAGATGAGTTCATGGAGCAATTCCTGCTCATCTTCGAGAGCATACTAGGCCCTATCGAAAACACCGTTGACAACCTTCCCATGTATTTTGATCCCAGGATGATACCAGAACCACTGATGCCTTGGCTGGCGTCATGGGTAGACCTGACCCTTGACCATACCTGGCCTGTGGAGAGGAGGAGGGAGCTAGTACGGTCAGCCGCAGAGCTCTACCGCTGGCGGGGAACCAGATGGGGTCTGAGTAAATACCTACAAATCTATACCGGCAGCACGCCTGTGATTTCCGAATACATCCCCGGCATGCGTCTTGATAGTGAGACCAAACTGGGAGAAGATACCAAGCTGGGTAGTTCGGGGAGCGGG
>CP070645.1:618247-623827 GCA_020354275.1 Dehalococcoidales bacterium | reverse complement strand
AGCCTGGGGATCAGCCGAGGCCAGCACCCGGTGGCGGAGCTGGGGGTGGTCAGGACTTGCTCTGACAATCGCCTCCTTGGTTTTCTCGTTCGTAGGGCACTCCTTGGTTGCTAGAAGCGCCGTACCCATCATTATGCCGTCAGCGCCCATGCCCAGGGCCCCCAACAGACCGCGGCCATCGCCAAGCCCGCCTCCGGCAATAAAAGGTATCTTCACCTGCCTGGTACCCCAGATAGTGGTGGTCATCATCGGCAGTTGCTCCGGGTTTTTAAAACCGGTGCCTTCCAGACCAACAACAATGACGGCATCCGCCCCCAGGCTCTCGGCGTGGAGGGCATCCTTTACCCGGGCTGTTTTATGCGTCCAGGTAATGCCCGATTCCTTGATGCGGGGAACCAGGGAATCAGGTTTATAGATCGCCGTCTCTACACAAACATTCTCCTCGATACATACTTCCAGCATCTCCTCGATTCTGGGACAGATACCAAAGCTCAGGTTTACCCCAAATGAGCCATCGGTAGCGTCCCGGCACTTCTTTATGTCTTCACGCAACTGCTCCGGGGTGCGAGAAACAGAGGCGGTAATGACGCCATGCGCACCGGCCTCGGCTACCGCCGCGGCAAACTGCCAGTTACCCAGTCCCGCCATAGCGCCCTGTATAATGGGATACTTACAATCCAAAAGCTTGGTTATCCTGGTTTTCCAATCCATGAGTTCCCTCCTGATAATAAATGATATTGAAAAATCCTGACGCTGAACACTATCTTATACATTCCAGCGAGTAAGTAAAGCATAGCCAAATAAGTAGTTCCCGTCAACATCCACCAACTAATAGAACCAAAGTTGCCTTTTCTTTAATACCTCTGGCAGTGGCACCGATACTGTTGTAGAATAGTAGAGACTAAAACCAGGGAGTACAAAACATGAGGTTAAGCTCAATACTGATATCCATCATTCTTACCATCTCACTCTGCCTTTTTGCCTGCTCACCGTCTGCGGAGCAGGAGAATGTAACCGTTGACTGCGAGGACTTCACCAAGGTCAACCACCTCAAGCACGAAGTGACAGTTAAAGTTGACGATTCATTGACGGTGACCTTGTGTTCAAACCCTTCAACAGGATTCCAGTGGGCGGAGTCAGCACAGATTGACGACCAGACTTCATTAGAGCAGCTGAACTTTAAATATGAAGCCCCGGAAGGCGATGTTCCCGGAGCTCCCGGGCTGGCAGTATGGACCTTTAAGGCGCTTGAGAAAGGACAGGCCATTGTCTCTATGGAATACAGTCAGCCCTGGGAAGGCGGAACCAAAGCGGAATGGACATTTGAACTGACCGTAACTGTCAAATAGAGCCTGGCTTTCAGCTTATGATAGTAGAACCCTAGAAGCGACTGTGGCAGCAATCCAGAACACTTCATTGATACCCTACCGATAATGAGTTACACCACGCTTGCACAGGAGCAGTCAGTTACCTTAAAATCTAGGGGCAAGCACTCAGCTAATGACCATATCTGTTCTGGCTTCAAGCAGGAGGGGTGTCCGAGTGGTCTATGGTGACGGTCTTGAAAACCGTTGTTGCGCAAGCAACCGTGGGTTCGAATCCCACCCCCTCCGCCAACAAATCAGGTTTTATTGAAATCGTATACAACATGCTGAATCCCATGTCATTCATGTTGTATAACCCAGGGTATGTGGCTGAATAAGGACAAAATTACGCCCGAACCATAGAGTTATGCAGGTAGGATAGTCAACAAGCTTCTGTTCGGCCTTATCTCCTCAAGTTTTCCTCTTCACCGGAATCCAGACCGTAACCGGTGTCCACGGCCCGGTAGTGTCGGGTGGCATGAGATCGAATCGGGGTTTCATATCGTCCAGTTCGTAGTCAGGCCAGGGTGACCACTGGTCCAGGGCGTATTCCGTGGCGTCACCAACATCGCGCAGGGTAGTCTCGAAGACAGCGTATTCCGCTTCCAGGACCTCCCTGCTGACCCAGCCGTCGGGCACCTTGGTACCATCTCTCACCGCCATCCCTGCAAGGTAACTACCCTTGCTGATGTCGATCCCCGTCGTGTCGAACCAGACTGCATAGTATGCCCCGTCTATGCTGTAGGGTTGCACATCATGATCGTGCCGTGACATGAATCGGTTCATCCAGAGATCGCTGAAACCGGGGTCAACCTCATCGATCTTATAGGCGTCGTCTTCTACGCCAAGAACCCGGAAAGAGTCTCGTTTTTCCAAGCGGGGTTCCATCTTCACTCACCTCCTTCACATCTAATCAGACTTTATTGAGACCGTGTTCAACATGGTAAAACCCATCGGGTTAACTCCATAGCCTTCCACATAAGGCTTTACCAGGGTATAGTTCTGCCCGAACCATAAAGGAATACAGGCAGAATCATCAACTAGCATCTGCTCCGCTTGCTGGTATTCCACGAAACTCAACTCATCGTCCGCTTCCACCCCAGCCATTTCAAGCAAAGCATCCACTTCAGGGTTGCTGTACTTCCCATAGTTATTCTCCGCTTTGCTGTGAAAGAGGATTTCCAGAAAGTCCTGGGGATGAGGGTAATCAGCCACCCATCCTGTATAATACATCTCGTCCTTTTCTTCTCCCAGGTTGTAGAGGAACCTCTCCGGCTCCAGCTGTCTCACTTTTACCTCCACTCCCAGATTCTCCCTCCACTGGGAAATGATGGCCTCTAAACCCTGGTCTATCAAGCCTCCCCAGCCGGCAGTTGTGATAGTGATAGGCGGTAGCCCTGAGACGCTGCCATACTTAGATTCCCTGATTAACCGCATGGCCGTATTCAAATCATAGTCCAACCCGGTTAAATTAACATTAAAACCAGGTATGCCGGGGGGCAGGATTCCATCTGCCGTCTCCACCATGTCACGGAACACCAGCGAAGCCAGCTTGTCTTTATTTATCGCCTGGGAGAAAGCCTTGCGGATGTTGATGTCATCAAATGGCGGCCTGGTGGTGTCAAACCCGATATAGTAGAAACTTAACTCCGGGGTCACCGATAACTCACGGTAAAAAGGCCCGGCTTCATCGGTAACCTTATCGATGTAAGATAGAGAGACACCGGTGACATCAATCTCGCCGGTCTCATACATATTCATCGGCACACCACCCCACAGATGGAAGACGACGGAATCAATTGCCGCCTTCTGGCCGTAATAAAGCGGGTTCCTTTCCAGTACAAACCGGTTATTTTCGTCCCACTCCGCCAGCTTAAACGGGCCGGTACCGTTGGGGTTGCGCCACCACTCCCTACCCGACTCTACATTACCGCTATCAACGACAAAGGTGGTGGGATAGGTCAGCTTGGGTAGAAAATAAGACTCGGGCTGGTCTATTTTTACCTCCAGGGTGTAATCACCAACAACCCTGACACCGCTGATCTCCTTGCTCTGACCGCTCAGTACCTCACTTACTCCGACAATATCACCGAGATAGGTGACCGCCGTCAGCGAACCGGTAGCCGGGTCACAGGCACGCTCCCAGGAATACTTGAAGTCCGATGCCTTAACCTTACGCCCACTATGAAAACTAACGTCCTGCCGCAGATAAAAAGTATAGGTTCTGCCATCATCACTTACCTGCCACTCGCGAGCGATATCCGTGGCTGGTTCCAGGTTATCATCCAGACGGACCAGACCACTGAACAGCTGCATCAGGTACTGGTGAGAGGTCATCTCTGCGGAAACGGCCGGGTCCAGGGTCAGCGGGTCAATGTTATATAGGTTTAGGGTACCCCCTTCAGTAACCTGCGTTATCCCATCTTCTTGAAATAGATGGCAACCGCCCAGTAAACAGAAGGGCAGCAAACTGAACAGTAATAATGCCGAAAAACTAATATATCTGGCTCTTGTCATTACCAAACCCGATCTGGAGAATACTATCATAATATAGCAGAAATCCTCAAAACTTACCCGCCGGCTACGGTTATTATATGAGAACCGGGATTGAAGAGAAGAGCTCCTCAGGATAAAAGTTTGACAGAACCGTCAACTTCAGTTATCGTAGTGATACGAAAATGCGTATCGGGCTAATTTCAGACACTCATATCCGTGTCCCTGGTTATCGAGCCGGGCTAAGCAGATTGTGCGCGGAGGCGCTGCCCCCGCAGGTATTAGATGTCTTTAAAGGGGTTGACCTTATTTTGCATGCCGGCGATATCTATACCCTGCCCATACTGGATGAGCTGGAACAGGTAGCACCGGTGCTGGCCTCTGAAGGAGACGATGACCCATTTGAGATAGCCAATGACAAACGTGTAAAATGGCGGCACATTATCAACATCGACGGGACTACCATCTGGCTGGCACACCAGCCCGAACTATGGTACTGGGACGAAAACACAGGGCCCCCGAATGTCATTGTCTTCGGCCACTCGCACCAGGCAACACTGGAAAAGAACGACGGCATTCTCAAAGTAAACCCCGGAAGCGCTAATTTCCCCCAGTATCAACCGGTACTGGGTAGCGTAGGCCTGCTTACTGTTGAATCGGGAAAAGTCGAGGCGGAAATCATCCAGCTTAAGTAGCCGCAAACACCGCAATATCTCTCATTATTTTCAAGGTACTGCTGTTTCCTTTGCCGGAATGGCATTTTTACCGGGAGCCTATTTTGTCCTTATGACCGTAGTAGTCCAGTGCATTCTTAAGGGCATGGGCGCCACGCTCCAGGGAAATAAACGCCGGTATGCCACTATCTTGAAGCTTCTGAATAACGGTTCCTGCCTGTTCTACATCCCTGGGATTGAATGAACATGAAACAACCGCCATCACCGGTTTGGAGGTTCTCTCCCTGATATTCACCAGCAAATTTACCTGGTTTTCCAGCTGCTCGGGGTTGCCGAAACGGGCGCCGCTCAACAGCACCAGATTATCAATATTGGCGTCCTGCCCCAGTATCTCCAGAATGCGCGCCATCTCCCTGCGGTTCACATTGCCGGTATCTATCGGATTGCGGTAGCCACCACCGATCAGGGTATAAAACGAAGCCAGCTCATCATATGATTCCTGGGTAAGATTGGGCACACTGAGCCCGGCTTCGGCAAACACGTCGGCAATAGCCACCGACTGACCGCCCGATCCACCGGTGATACCTACCCGGTTGCCTCGAATTGAAGGTATAAACAGCAAGGCCTTAAGAGTATCAATAAGTTCCTCCATGCTGGCTACCGGTATTGCCCCACATTGCCTGACCGCCGATTCCCATATCGCCTGAGGTACCGCCAGCGAACCGGTATGCGAGCTGATTGCTCTACCGCCATCTTCGGTACGTCCCCCCTTCCATATCACCACCGGCTTGTGGGCAGTTATATCCTTCAACACCTGGAAGAACCATTTCCCGTCTTTGACCCCCTCCAGATACATACCGATAATCTCACAGCCGGGATCACGGTTAAAATATTCCAGGTAATTGGTGGAATCGAGCACTGTCCCGTTGCCGAAGCTGACCGACTTGCTAATGTCTATCCCATGGAGATGTGCCTCCTGAGAAAAAGCAATAGCATGGGTACCGCTCTGGGCGATAAAGCCCACCGGCCCGGTAATACCAGTATACTGT
>CP070645.1:602890-618147 GCA_020354275.1 Dehalococcoidales bacterium | reverse complement strand
CGGATTGTTCATCGTCTCAATGTATGGTAAACTTCTCTGCCTTAGAATGCAAAGGAAGAGCAATGGAAGATCAAGTCCCTGAACTTAGGAATGTGGACTGCATTAGAATGTACGTACCAGACATCGAAGCGGGTCTGCTATTTTACCGATATTGTCTCGGCCACCAACTCATCTGGCGCACGGAGGATTCGGTGGGGTTGCGAATGCCAGACTCCGAAACCGAAATCGTATTACATACTACGAAACGTCAGCCACCGGAAATTGACATTAAGGTACAATCCGCTGATGATGCGGTGAAGCGAATAAGGGAGGCAGGCGGCAAGATTATCAAGCCACCCTTTGATATTAGAATAGGGCGCTGCGCTGTGGTGCAGGATCCCTGGGGAAACGAATTTGTCGTTCTGGACATCAGTAAGGGACTTCTCGTCACCGATTCTGAAGGTAACGTAATCGGCAATGCTCCACCAAAGGCCTGATCACAAAATGGTATTTTGCTCAGCTTGGAAGTCTTTACTTTCTGATGTATTGCTCAACAAAGTGAAATACAACCCTATTATGAGAAAGAACCCGCCGTATTCCTTGCGCCATACCGATAGCAGGTGTAAAATCAGCCTAACCGAAAGACTCCAGATAACATTTTATATGCTTTAAGGAGGGAAACAATGTGGAACCAGCTAAGGACTGATGAGTACGAAGGGATGCTAGCCGAGACAGTCACAATGAAAGGGTATAACGGCGATTCCATATATGCCTACCTGGCAAGACCGCTGGGAAAAGGCCCATTCCCCGGGGTTGTTCTGGTCGCCCATATGCCCGGATGGGATGAGTTATACCGTGAAATGTCCAGAAGGTTCTCGCAGCACGGATATCTGGCCATCTGCCCCGATATTTATTCCCGGTTTGGACACGGGACACCGGGGGAAGTAGTGGGCAAAGTCCGCGAAGCGGGGGGTGTTCCCGATGACAGCGTGGTGGACGATTGCGAAAGTGCCATGAATTACCTGAAGACTCTACCTTACTCCAATGGTAAAGTTGGAGTAATTGGTACCTGCTCGGGCGGCCGCCACGCCTTCCTGGCAGCGTGCCGGGTCAATGGTTTTAACGCTGTCGTTGACTGCTGGGGTGGCAGGGTGATTGCTCCAGAAGACCAACTGACACCCCACCAGCCCGTTGCCCCTATTGACTATACAGAAAAGCTGGCTTGCCCCCTGCTGGGACTGTTTGGTAACGATGACCGGTCGCCTTCGCCGGAGCAGGTGAACCAGCACGAAGAGGAGCTAAAGAAACACGGCAAGAACTATACATTCCATCGCTATGACGGTGCCGGTCACGGGTTCTGGTATTACCATACGGAAAGCTACCGGCCGACTCAGGCGATGGATGCCTGGAACAAGGTCTTTGAGTTCTTCGAGGAGCATTTGAGGCACTAGCTTATAACTGAGGCGGGTCTTAACGGTTAGTAAAGGACAGTTATCCAGTATAATTACTCACAATGCAGTAAAAAGGGTAACTACATTCCATATAGCAGGCCCTAGTTGCCGGGGAAAAAGAATGCTGGAGACTTGTGTGTTATAAGAAAGGCAGCAAACTTGCAGGGAGAATTCCGCGGATGGCGACACCTGTTAGCAAACCGTTCGTAGTTATGGCCAAACCGGTCGGCCCGGTCTGCAACCTGGAGTGCAGTTACTGCTATTACCTGGAGACCGCGCACTTTTACTCAAGTCCACACCGCTTCCGAATGTCGGAGGCCCTGCTTGAGACTTATATCCGTCAGTACATAGCCGCCAGTCCGGGGCCTGTTGTCAACTTTGTATGGCACGGTGGCGAACCGACACTGGCCGGACTCGGCTTCTACCGGCGTGCCGTAGAACTGCAGAAACGGTACCTTCCACAAGGGTGGGATTGCTGGAATAATCTCCAGACCAACGGCATCCTCCTGGATGACGAGTGGTGCTCGTTTCTAGCAGAGGCTCATTTTGATGTGGGATTAAGTATAGATGGCACACGGTGGCTGCACGATGCCTACCGTAAAGACCACAATGGTAATGGTTCATATGAACGCGCAGCGGCGACTATTCGTCGTCTGGAAAAACACGGTGTCCGGCCCGATTTGCTATGCGTGGTGACTTCAGCCTCAGCAGAAGAACCCCTCAATGTCTACCGGGCTCTCAGGGAATTTAACACCGGATGGATACAGTTCATACCTATCGTGCGGCGTGCACCGGATGGACAGATAACACCGCAGTCAGTGACAGGCGATGCCTACGGACGTTTCCTCTGTACGGTTTTCGATGAATGGATACACCACGATCTCGGAAGGCTGGATGTGCAGTTATTCGCCGAGACATTGCTGGTATGGTCGGGAGGGACCACCAACCTATGCTGGATGGCCCCTACCTGCGGGCGGGCACTCATCGTTGAACACGACGGCGGTGTGTATTCGTGCGACCACTTCGTTACTACCGAGCACCGTATCGGTGACCTCGAAACCGCATCCCTTAATACACTGGCCGACTCAGCAATCCAGCGCCGCTTCGGCAATGATAAGCGAGACAGGCTTCCCGCCCAGTGTCGCTCGTGTTCATGGCTTTTAGTATGCAATGGAGGTTGTCCCAAAGACCGGTTCGCACTGGCAGAAAACGGTGAACCTGGTCTCAACTACCTCTGCAACGGCCTACGGCAATTCTTTTCTCATGCCGAACAACCATTGAAAAAAGTGATAGAACTTAGGAAACGGGGACTGAGTTCCGAGGCCATCATGGCCGAACTACGCGCTGAGTTATTGGTTCGCTGGAGGGGTATCGGACGGAACGATCCATGCCCCTGTGGCAGTGGGCGCAAGGCAAAAAACTGCTGCTGGTCTCAGCGGCCATAGCCAACCTCGTATTATTAGTAAAAGGCACATCCTGCCATTATCGTTCAATCACCAACCTACGCTTAAGTTACGCATTAGGCTTTCTTATTATTTTCGTTTATAGTCTGCTAGCCCATGTCTTTGTGGAATTTCCCTATAGCCCCTGCCATCCACAAGAACCCCTCTATTGCTTGCTCAACCTCGAGCCACCGGACGTCCTGATGTCGCCCATAACCGGATTACCAATCCAGCTGAAATGTGATACACCGCTCAGTCTGGCATCCAGTCTGCCATCTATTTTCAGAGTAGCACGGCTGGCTCCGCCCAGCCTGATGGCGGCATTACGAACCGAGAAACCAGACATGTCTATATTACTGGCACCTGATGCCTTGATGATTGTATCTTTACCTGAACCAGCCAGCCTGGCACGACTCGCCCCGGAGAGTTCAAACACTGTATCACCGGCTTTTATCTCGCCACTAACGCTGCTAGCCCCGGCAATATCTAGCTTGAAAGCCTCGGAAGAGTCAAAGCCGCTAATCGCTGCTTTAGTAGCCCCTGAAATGCGTAGCTCTTTAAGAACAGGCAGGGTTATCCTGGCTCTGGGCCGTGTTAATTGGGCTCTCCAGCTTACATGCTTGCTGCGATGTACCTTTAGAGTTTCTCCCTCTTTAGACACATGAAGGTTTCGGAATATCGCCTTCTCCGCCGTGATGCTAACGCTGTATGCATCAGACTGGACAATTTCAACCTCAAATGCCCCGCTGATATATATCCCACTGAAGTCACTGAGAGTAAATTCTTCGGTCTTCTTATCACTCCCCTTGTCGAACACTTCGGAAATCTCAGATTCGGGAATATCATCGATCGGCGGAGTCGGTGTTGCGGTTTGAGCATTATCCCGTAAAGGAATTTCTCCGGACTTAATAGTGTTAATCTCTGCCTTAAGGTCAGACTTAATACTATCAAGCTCCTTCTTAATATCGGCCTTGATTTCTGATTTTATACTGTCAAGCTCGGTTTTTAGAATCCTGATACTCTCCAGTATTTCACCAATTTCAGGGAAATCTCTGTTTTCCATGCGTTTCTCCTTTCGTTATATTATGGTTATTATTTATTCTATTATTTATTTTATTTTTTATTTCATTATTTAACCATTATTATAATTCTCTGTCAATAACGTATTCCGAAAAAACTCAGAATTATCTAAAAAAATTGTGCCAGCGTGCTTGGTGAGAGGGACTAAGCTTTTCTTAATCGGGCATGCCCTGCCTCGCAACATGGGGCTCCTGGGTGAGTGCCCGGGGGAAGAGGCTTCCCCCGTATTCTTCCACGCCGTTGACCCTTGACAATCTTATACGATAATCATAAACTTCTGGTGCGCAGTCACCATGAGGCAAGGCTTCTCCATGAATAAAGGGCAAATAACACTTCTAGTTATCGGTATCATCGTACTACTGGTTTCCATTGGTATGCTGGCAGCCGGAGGTACTCTTCTATGGTTAGATAGTACAATCAAAGATGGTGATGGGTTTTACTGTACACGGACTATTCGGATTGAGAAGGGCTCCTATGCCATCGTTGCTGTACCTGACAGCATTGCCATGCAAGGAATATGGGATTGGCCATGGAGATATGGTTATGGTGACCTTGGTGACTTAACCGCTTTTAAGGTAGAAGGTTCAAATAACGACCCCTTGAATCAGGTCTTCATAGGGGTAGCGACAGCATCAGAGCTCGACGACTACTTGACTGACGTCGAGCTTGATGAGATATCAAGCCTGCACATCATTCCCAGCAGCGTGGATTATCGACACCACCCTGGTAATGCTGTACCTGGAAATCCCGCGACGCAAACCTTCTGGATTGAATCAACTCTCGGTACTGGCTCCCAGGTTCTCAAGTGGGACTTTGTTGAGCCAGCTGGCTATTCGCTGGTACTCATGAACGGTGACGGGTCTGCCGGCATCGATATGAGCATCGTACTTGGGGTGAAGGCCCCCCTAATCGAGGACGCGGTGGAGTTCTTTGTCTTCGGAGGTGTTTTCCTGTTGTTTAGTGTCCTAGTGATCTACCTTTCAGTGAGGAGGCGGAGCACTACAGTCTCAGAGTCTCCTGAAGCACCTCCGTCAACAGAGAATTAGGGCGAGAAACCATGTGAGTAAGTATTGATATCTTTCTCTCTATTTTCTGATGGTAAAGAGATATCGACATTTGAATTGTCTGAATAATCTTCCTTTTTGAGAAACCCTTTCGTCAGCTTGGGGCTCCTGGGGAATGCCCGGCGAAGTTACTTAATTTCCGACCGCATCTTTATAGGCACTGCTTGACATTCATATACCATGGTCATAGACTTTCAACTTAAGTATGGGAAGATGGAGGATATGAATGGTAGAACCACGAATTGAGAAACTGGCCGACCTTCTGGTCAATTATTCGGTAGGTGTCCAACCGGGGGACAAGGTGTTTATCGGTGGAAACACTGTGGCTGAGCCGCTGCTCAAGTCACTCTACACTGAGGTATTGCGGGCAGGAGGGCATCCATTGATAACGGCACGCCTGCCGGGTGTCGACGAGCTGCTGTTCAAATACGCTTCTGACGAACAGTTGAAACATCTACCCGAGCCGCAAAAACTGGTGATGGAAACCTACGACGTGCTTATTCAAATTCAGGGTGATGTAAACACCAAAGCGCTGAGCGGTGTTGACCCGGCCAGGACGGTCCTGCAAGCACAGGCACAGATGGAATTGATGACGGCCATTCTTCAGCGCGCCGCGTCCGGCCAACTGCGCTGGACCGGGGCGCCCTTCCCCACCAACGCTTCTGCCCAGGATGCCGAGATGGGTCTCAACGAGTATGAAGACTTCGTCTATGGTGCCTGCCTGCCGGATATTGACGACCCGGTGGGCTACTGGCAGCGCTTTTCTGCCTGGCAGCAGAAGATAGTGGACTGGCTACAGGGCAAGGAGCGAGTGCACGTTGTCGGTCCGGAAACCGACCTGCATCTCAGCATTGCCAACCGTACCTTCATCAACTGCGATGGTCGCCGGAATATGCCAGACGGTGAGGTATTCACCGGGCCAGTGGAGGATAGCATCGAGGGTCACGTCCACTTCTCCTACCCGCTCATCTACCGGGGACGGGAGGTCAGTGATGTGCGATTGTGGTTCGAGGGCGGTCAGGTAGTGAAGGCAACTGCTGATAAAAATGAAGACTTTCTGCTTAAGACACTGGACACTGATGGCGGCTCAAGGAGGATTGGGGAGTTTGCCATTGGCACCAACGAAGGTATCACCCGTTTCACGCGCGATATTTTGTTCGATGAGAAGATGAACGGTACCTTCCACATGGCGCTGGGTGCCGGGTATCCCGAGACGGGCAGCAAGAACGAATCAGCAATCCACTGGGATATGATCTGCGACCTGCGTGACGGGGGTGAAATCCGGGTGGATGACGAATTGCTGTACAAAGACGGCAAATTCGTGATTCAGTTCTAGTATGCTGCTGTCACCTGTGCCGGGGAAGTCGCCATTAACAACCCGTAAAGGCTTTTGGCACTCGTTGTTGGACGGGTAGACCCTGTTTCGCGATACGATGTTTCCAAGGATTCACCCGGCTTAACTCTATGACGATGCCCCATAGAATAAATGGGTTCCTGTGAGGTATTTATTGTTGCAATACCTTGCTCAGAAATTGCTGTGTGCGTTTATTACTTGATGACGTAAACAGCTTGTCAGGGGTCGCTTCTTCCACAATCTGACCTTCATCCATAAGGATAATACGTTTGGCAGCAGCACGGGCGAATCCCATTTCATGAGAAACCACCACCATAGTCATCCCGTCATTGGCCAGGGCCAACATCACATCCAGCACCTCTTTAATCATTTCAGGGTCAAGTGCGCTGGTGGGTTCATCAAACAGCATGATTTTAGGGTGCATTGCTAAAGCTCGGGCAATAGCTACTCTCTGCTGCTGGCCGCCGGATAGCTGGATAGGGTAAGCATTGGCTTTATCCGGAATCCCCACTTTCCCCAGGAGATCAAAAGCTACTTTCTGCGCTTCATCATTGGAACGCTTACGTACTACCCGCTGTGCCAGTACCAGATTCCCCATAACCGTAAGGTGGTCAAACAGATTAAATGACTGGAATACCATCCCGATTTCCTGACGAACGGTATTTATATCCTGAGCACTATCAAGAAGGATGCTGTCCACTACAATACTACCGTCATCATATTCTTCAAGGCGGTTGATACAGCGCAGCAAAGTGGACTTACCCGAACCCGAAGGGCCAATTATGACAACAACCTCCCCCATATACACATCGAGGCTTACGCCCCGCAACGCATGGACTTCCCCGAAATGTTTATGAACATTTTCAATTTGGATAATTGGTTCCATTAAATTCACCTTTCATAGTGGGTCTTTTTCTCCACCCGGGTTACCATACGTGCTGAGAATAAGGTCATCACCAGATACAGCAGGGCAATCAGTGTCCACACCTCTATAGGATTAAAATGTGTGGCCATAAATTCACGCCCTCTCCGGGTCAAATCGGCAACAGCTACAACACTTACCAGCGATGAATCCTTGAGCAAAGCAATAAACTCGTTACCAACCGGCGGTAGAATTACACGGATGGCCTGGGGAAGGATAACATGGCGCATAGACTGGAAGCGCGTCATTCCCAGGCTACGGGAAGCTTCCGTCTGGCCTTTGGGGATACTCTGAATGCCCGCCCGGTATATCTCACTCATGTAGGCTCCGTAGCAGACCACCAGACCCACAATAGCGGTGACAATAGCGTTGGCCTGGTAATTAGCCAGGGCTGCGAAATTTAGCCACCGGCCTATCTGCTGGATTACTGTTGGAAAGGCAAAATACCACCATATTAATTGTACTAAAAGAGGAATACCGCGGACCACTTCCACATAAAGTGACGAAAGACCATATATAATCGGTTTTTGTGAGAGCCTGCCCAGACCACCGAACATACCCACGATCAGTACTAAAAGAAAAGCCGTCACGGTAATAACTACGGTTACAATGATCCCGTCGCGTACGAAAAGCAGGATGTCCCAGAAAGGATCAGCCCTTGCCGTTACCAGAACGATAATCAGGCCGACCACTATAACCACCAACCACCACCACGGATCCATTCGTGCAATCGAACCGATAACAGGGAGGTGAGTTAGCTTACTTCTCGCCCTACTAGGCTCTGACTGTTTGCCCATGACACCCCCCTTGATACAGTTTCTCGAGCCTAGGTTTTTCGGACTTTATTAGTAATTATGGTTTGTATCGCTACTCCACAAGCCACTTTTCAATCAGTTGCTCAATAAGCCCTTCTGCCATAACAGCAGCCAGACCTGAATTGATTTTAGCCAGCAAATCTGTTTTGTTCTTGCATACCGCAATACCGTAATCTTCACTGGTAAAGATCTCGCCTACCGACTTAAGCTTATCAGGGTTCTTGCCAACATACCCGTAGACTAAGGGATTATCGGCGATGACAGCATCAATCTGCCCATTCATAAGATCCTGAAAAGCCAGGCCAATATCGTCATATGTCTTGAGAGTCGCACCCTCAATTTCTTCTACAGCAAAAGACCCGGTAGTCCCAATTTGTGCCCCGACAACCTTATCCCCGAGGTCATCTTTACCGTTAATCTCGGTGTTGTCCTTGTGCACTGTCACCAGCTGCCCGGCCGTGAAATACGGGTCTGAGAAAAGCATTTTCTCCTGGCGTTCTTCTGTTATGGACATAGCCGATATGGCAACATCATACTGACACTGCGCTATACCTGCCAGAAGGGGGTCCCAGGCCACATTAATAAATTCAATGTCGAGGTCTTCTTTTTCGGCAATAGCCATGAACAAATCTATATCGAACCCTTCGATCTCCTTGGTTTGTTCATTGACAGACTCGAAGGGAGGCCAGGTAGCATCAGTAGCAACACGAATCTTGGCTGTTTCTTGCCCACAGCCAGCTACAACCAGGCACAGTATAACCAGACTGATAAGGAAACCGTAAAGCAGTCGTTTCATAATCCCTCCATTTCTTATGTAATTTTATAGGAAGTCTACCACTTTTGTATAAGCCCGTCCATATTTATACTCGGTATTTCTAAACTAGCCAGCATACCCACATGCCCATTATTCTTTCGGTATTGCCAATCACTGATTAATAATATATGTATTAGAGAAATCCCTTCTGAAACAATACCAATTCAGACCAGAAAAAAGGGCCTGTGCGGGGCTTGAATAGGAGTAAGGGGGTTTATAACACCCTGATTAAAAGGCTGTTAGACGGTTTCCTCAATAGTCCTTTGCGTTTGTTTTGAAACCTTTTTATCTACCTTCAAAATCCTGGTTATGTGATGATATAGGATTATTGGTCATTCTTTATGAACTCTACCATCGGGAAAGGTTTGCCATGTCCCGGATACACCGTTCTTACGCCTAACTTGTTGAGTCCTTTGACGCTGGCATTCGCTGCTGTCACGTCATCCATAATGGAATTGAGGTCCGGTTTGTCTGTGCTCTCAAGCAAGTCACCACAAAAGAGGTCATTTTCAGCTGTCAGCACTCCTATTGAACCTTGTGAGTGCCCCGGAATATGAAGGACTCTGGCGTTAAGTCCATATTCAGAGAGGTCATCGCCATCCTTGAGATACAGGTCCGGTTTGAATCTTTCTGATTTACCAAACCTGAAGAGGACAGGGGTCATCATTCTGATGACAAAATAGGATTTCTTTCGGTTCCAGAACATATTGCCACGTTCTACCATTCCCGAATCGTCATAATGCATGGCTATTTTAGCACCGGTCTTCTCACGGAGGTATGCGGCATTGCCAGTATGGTCGAAATCTCCATGTGTCAAAACAATAAGTTTGAGGCTATCAGGCTTACAGCCCGCACTTTCCAGTTCTTTCTCAAGGTCGGTACGGTTCTTCCTGCAGCCCGTGTCGATCAGGACATAGCCGGTGTCGGTTTTTACCAGGTAAGAACTTACGCTACCGAACCTATAAGGGAGTGCTAGACTTATGGTACCAATTCCTTCTATCATGCTTTCTCTCCTATTTTGTGAAGGTTAAAGCAAATTCAGTTGTTATCTCTTCTTTTCGAGCCCAGCAGTATTAAAGCACTTCTCTTTCATTTACTGGTAATAACGGACCGCATTAAGAACGGGAACAGCATCTTAATTCGAAAACTGCTAATTCCTTAGCCCTGCAATATTTTCCTGATCTCGCCTGAGCTGTAAGAAGGCCTAATATAATTATTGGTATACGTGTATTCAGATAGATGATAAAAGTGCTAAATCATTAGGTTAGATTAACCAAAACCTCTCAGCTGCCATTATTCTGTTTTCTTAGGTTAATCACTTTTCAAACCTTACGTACAAACGTGCGTCCTTGGTCCATTGATATCCTGCTGTTCTAAAGGTCTTGAAGTAAGTTATATAATTCTGGACGTCTTCTCCTGACTTATCTACGATGAAGCGGTCCGGCATGGTATCTGTCCAGAATGGAAGCTCTACAATTGTTAACTCAGACCATTCCAGATTCCCTGAAGAATCTTTAAACTCATGACGGATATTCAGCTGCAGGATCTTAGTGCCATCCTCAGAGACACTGCCGGTCATTCGCTCCGAGTGATTGTATTGCTCCCATTCCATTGAAAAATTAACACCATTCCAAACAACTTCTCCGTAGGATACGTAGTCCCATAGATACACATAAGAACCACCGTCGACATTATCATGCTGGACAGCGAAATCCAATGCAAACTTCTTCATTTGCTGTAGTTCAGAGAGATGGTTGACTGCCGGCTCGATTAGCAATCCCACGGTAGCAGAAGCCAGTACGGGGGCATCATCTTCTTCTGATTCGCGTAGATCAACCTTTATGGTATATTGGCCTTCTTCAGTAAAGGCATGATTTACCTTATTGAAAAACGGGACAATCAATCCTGTGCCGTCTCCAAAATCCCAATGGTAATAAGGATTCTCAGTGAGATATTGCGGGAACAGGCTTTCTGCAATGAACGTGTAATCCCTGTGAGTAACCAGTGGAGACTCATCAGGTGCCGTTATGATGAGACACATGTCAGCGATTGCGACCTGGGATTTTCCAATGAGCTCTTTACCACCCGGAGAAACACTGACCATAATTTCGTAATTGCCACCTTCCCTGAAGGCATAGGTCATCTGGTTCGTGCTTGTCTCTAATTTAGTGTCCATGATATTTCCCACTTCCTTGTCTATATCCCATTTATATGTGTAACTACCTGCTGGCAGAGCTGCGCCTACCGCTTCGGCAGTGAAGGTATAGTCCGTCCCCAGTTCTCCGTTGGTAATTTCAGAGGGCACTATGCGCATTGAACGGACCTTCACTATGGCGGAGTATTCTCCGCAGATTACTTCCTCATCAGTGTCGTAAGCGCCAATAATCCGTATTGTTAACCTCCACTCTCCCGGCTTTACGAAATAAATGCAGCACCGACCGCATTGTTCTTCAAATGGCACTGGTTCATACCCTATTGGGTTAAAGCTCTGACTTTGTGCATCGAAACCGTATCCGTCACTTTTTTCAACCCCGGGTTCGCAAGATGCTGTCCACCTGTAAGAATACCAACCGTTCGGCGATTCTCTTTCGGGAGCAGCACTGAAATTTATCCTTTCGCTGAGGAGTGCATATTCAACCAGTGTCGGGCTCAATCCCCCCCCTTCAGGGGCATCAGGATACCCTCTTTGTTCAGCTAGATACGCCAGATGCTGAGAATCCTTTATTTTCGTTGGATCTTCCTCATCATCCTCGGGAGGGCAGCCGGTCAACACGACAATGGCTAAGACCAGCAGAACAAACAGTACTACTAAACCTGGTTTCTTTATAATGGACATTTTCTCCTCCGTAGCAGAAGTTGCCATCTCTGGTGTCATCGGGACAATATTGAGAGGATTATAGTTCCAAGCGGTACTGAGTTAATTCCCACAGTCTAGAGGTAAATCATAGGGATGTCAAGAAGTGAAATAGCCCACTGAACAAACATGGGAAGTCAAATTATGGAAAAAGGAATTACGAAACAGGTCCTGCCCGGGCAAGTCGGTTCCCCCCGTCCTCCCAGGCCGACAGACCTTGACATTACTATACGATAATCGTAGACTCCTGTGGCGTAGTCACCATAGGTGGAATTCTCACTAAAACATCCTGATTATGGCCATTTCAATAGTTATTAAGCAGCGTTGAAATCTGGTATGATACAAGCAACAAAAATAGTGTTAAGGGAGTAAGTATGGCCTCGGGTGAATTAAAAGAAGTTGCATCGCTGAGACAGGAAGTGCGGACTTGGTTGGTTAAGAACCTTCCGGCGAAGTGGGGCACACCTGAATATGAGCCCCCCGAACGGCTCAGCCGGGAGGCGCATGAATTGGGTAAATCATTTACCGGAAGGCAATATAATGCCGGTTACACAGGTTTCAGGTATCCCAAGGAGTATGGCGGCATCGAACGCCCGTCCTCGGAGATAGCTATCATCCGTGAGGAGTTAGCCCGTTGCGGCACACCCCCCGGCCCTTTATCTCTGGGCCTGCTCATGGTGGTAGACACGCTGCTGGCCTGGGGCCAGGAATGGCAGAAGCAACGCTTTATTCCCAAGATACTGAGCGGTGAAGAAAGCTGGTGTGTTGGTTTCTCCGAACCCGGTGCTGGCTCGGATATGGCCAATATCCAGACGCTGGCCGTACGCGATGGTGACGAGTGGGTGGTGAACGGGCAGAAGTGCTGGACCAGCATGTGGGAGTTCGCTGACTGGAGCCTTTTAATAACCAAGACAGATACCAATGCTCCCCGCCACCGTAATCTGACCTACTTTATCTTCAATACGGCTACTCCCGGCTTTAGTCGTAGGCCGCTGCGCCAGATGTCGGGTGAATCCGAATTCGGCGAGATGTTCTTAAATGACATGCGCATCCCCCATGAGAACATGATTGGCGAAGAAGGCAGGGGTTGGTATGTAGCCATGTCTTCCCTAACAGCAGAGAGAAGCGGTGGTGGCGGCGCCTCCGTTATGGGTATTAGTGGTTTTGGTGATGCGGTAGTACAGAACATAGGTGGTGTCAATAACCTGGTAGAATTGGCCAAAAATACTAAAAGACATGGCAAGACTATCTGGGATAACACTACTTTCCGTCACAGAATAGCCCAACTAGCTATTGAAAACCAGGCTTCCAGGTACTTCAATACCCGCCTGGGGATTAATCTGAGAAAAGGTGCAGCCTCTGCCAATGAATTCTCCATGTCAAAGAACTTTCAGTCCGAGATGAGGAAACGCCAGGGAGACATGATAATGGAAATCATCGGGCCATATTCTCAGCTAATCAACGGTGACCCGAGGGCAGTAGACGATGGTGCCCTGGTCTATAATATGCTGAGGGCACGTGGTGCCACCATAGAGCGGGGCACCTCGGAAATCAACCGTAATATAATTGCTGAAAGGATACTAGGTCTACCTAGAGAATAACGCTACCTTAAGGAGGTAAGACAGGTGAAAAAGAGGATTACCTGGTTATCACTATGCCTCCTGATTGTCACTGCCCTGCTAACGACTTCCTGTGGTGGTGATACTGCTGAGGAGGAAGATGTTGATGGCGAGGAAGAAATTGTTAACGGTGAAGAGGATGAAGAAGCAGTAGAAGAAGACGATGAAGTAGAAGAGGAAGATGAAGAAGTAGAAGAGGAAGAACCGGCCTTACTCACTGACCCGATAATGACAGATGCCGGGTTGGTCTCCGGTGAAGTATCAGGCGATGCTGGAGAAGAGGTGCGTACTTACAGGGGTATCCCGTATGCCGCTCCACCCACAGGTGAATTACGCTGGAAACCACCGCAGCCAGTTGAAGCATGGACCGGGGTTCTGGAGTGCACTGAGTGGGCCGACCGCGCTCCCCAGAGTGGCAGCGCGGGGCTGGGGGGTATCAGCGAAGACTGCCTTCACCTGAATGTCATGACCCCGGCCAAAGAGACGACCGACCGCCTGCCGGTCATGGTCTTTTTCCACGGCGGCGGCCTTACCAGCCTGTCCGGTAACTCACCTACCTACTGCAACATAGCACTACCACAGCAGGGAGTGGTGACAGTAACCGTCAACAGCCGTCTGGGAGTCATCGGTTACATGGCCCACCCCGCACTCACTGCGGAATCAGACCAGAACGCTTCCGGTAACTACGGAACCCTGGACCTGATTGCCTCGCTGGAATGGGTGCAGCGCAATATCGCTGCTTTCGGCGGCGACCCCGATAGAGTAACCATTTTCGGCGAGTCAGGTGGCGGCACCAAGACCATCTCCTGCATGTCTTCACCTTTGGCTGACGGTCTTTTCCACAGGGCCATTGTTGAGAGTGGTTCTTCAGCAGTTTCGCCTGGCCGCTGCCTGACCCTTGAAGATGGGGAAATTATGGGCGAGGCAGTAGCCAATGAACTCGGCGTATCCGGGGAAGCAGATGTATTAGCCGCCCTGCGAGCCCTTAGCTGGGAGGAAATCATAGAAGCAGCCACAAACGCCGGTTACAGCGCCAGACTGACGGTTGACGGCTGGGTCCTACCAGACACGGTAAACAACATCTTCCAGGAAGGCAAACAGAGCAATGTCCCCCTTATCGTGGGTGCCAATGCCGGGGAAGGCAGTTCACTGGCTTCAAGCGTGCCCCTGATGGCTTCACTTATGAGTTCAGTATCATCCAAGGCTTACGTCTATGTATTCAGCCATGTGCCCACCGGGTGGCGGGAAGAGGGTTGTGTCGCTTTTCACGGGCTGGAACTACCATATGTCTTCGGTCATATCCCCGAGGGACTGTATTCACCTACCGTGATTTATCTGTCCCTGACGGGCGGCTCTAAATCTACTAACCCGGGGCCTGATGAGATGGACGAAGTGGTGACCCAGAATACCATGGCGATATGGTCTAGGTTCGCCACTTCCGGGAACCCCAGCGTGGCCGGACTGGTCACCTGGCCGGCCTATGAAGAATCTACCGACCAGTACCTTGATATCGGCTATACACTTGAGGTAAAGACGGGGGTGGCCAAGGCCGGGGTTTCGCCACCGGAAGAGGAACCGGGAGAGCCGGTCACCTATACCAATACAGACTACGGGTTCTCTCTGGAGTACCCCGGTAACTGGGCAGAAAAGACGGAAAACCTGGGCCCGGGCGTTGTCTGGCGCGTCGGCAGCGGCTCCTATTTTGTCCCATCGGTGAGGGTCATAGTCCGTGACCAGCTTGAGGGAACCACCCTGCAGGAGGTATTCACCGCCCACCTGACAGCCGACGGCGAAAAGACCATTGATACCTTCACGGCCAGCGATGTCACCATCAACGGCACCGAATTCACCCAGGCCGAGGTT
>CP070645.1:586612-602790 GCA_020354275.1 Dehalococcoidales bacterium | reverse complement strand
GATGGGGATCGGAATGATCGTCATGGGCCTGGCATCGGTAATCATTGGCGAAGGGCTATTTAGGCCCCGCGGGGTCACCGCGGTTCTCTTCGCGGTGGTGGGGGGTACCTTTGCCTACCGTTTATTCCTGGGCATTGCCCTGAGGTATAACTGGGTATCCCCGTCTAATTTGAAACTGATAACGGCACTGCTGGTAATTACCGCCCTGGCAATTCCATATGTCCAGAAGAAGATACGGCGCGAATGGATACCTCCGGCGGTAAGGATGTAGAGGAATACACTGATGGTAGAGAATACCGCCCTAATGCAACTAACCAACGTAACCAAGGTGTTTGCCCGGGGTTCTGTTGACGAGATAAAGGCACTGGACCAGGTCGGGCTTCCTATTTATAACGAGGACTTTATCACCGTCATCGGCAGCAATGGTGCCGGCAAAACCACTCTGCTCAACATTATCGCTGGTATCTTCCCACCGGAAAAAGGCGGTAATATTACCATCAACGGTAAGGATATCACCAACCTGAGTGAGCATAAGCGTGCCAAGTACATCGGCCGGGTATACCAGGATCCTCACATTGGAACAGCAGCCAAGATGACTATAGAAGAAAACCTTTCCCTGGCCCTGCTACGGGGGCAGTCACGGGGCTTAAGCATAGCCACCAACCGCCAGCGCCGGCAACAGTTCCATTCGGCGCTGGCCCAACTCGGCCTGGGGTTGGAAGACAGGTTGAATACCCCGGTAGGTACACTCTCCGGCGGTCAGAGACAGGCCTTGGCCCTGATGATGGCTACCATAAGCAAACCAGCACTGCTGCTGCTCGACGAACACATCGCGACGCTGGACCCCAACACTGCCCGCATCGTCCTCGAGTTGAGCGAACTGATCATCAAACGCGAAAAGATGACCACCATGATGGTTACCCACAACATGGAAATCGCCCTACGCTACGGTAACCGCCTGATTATGATGCACAAAGGCAGGATTATCGTTGACCTTAACCAGCAGCAGAGAAGCAACCTTGCCGTCAGTGACCTGGTAACCGCCTTTGAACGGGCCAGCGGAGAGCAATTTGCCGATGACAGTATACTGCTGGCCACCCCGGAGGGCTAGGTCAGACATTAAACAGAAAGGTAATCACATCACCATCCTGGACAGTGTAGTTCTTACCCTCCAGCCGCAGGAGCCCCTTCTTCCGAGCTTCGGCAATACCCTGGCACTTCATCAGGTCTTGATAGCCTATAACCTCGGCCCGGATAAAGCCCCTTTCCATATCGGAGTGGATTTTACCGGCGGCCTTCACCGCTTCGGTCCCGCGAGGAATAGACCATACTTTAACCTCATTGGAAACAGTTGTGAAGAATGAGACCAGCCCCAGCATTTCATAGGACAGCTTGATTACACGGTCAGCGCCCGACTCATCAATACCGAAGTCGGCACGCAGTTCCACTGCCTCACTCTCTTCCATCTGAGCCAGTTCCATCTCCACCTCGCCGCAGACGGTAATTAAACGGCAGTTCGGTTGGGAATAGCGGGAATTCAACTCGGCTTCCATGAATGACGCCTGGGGCAACTGGTCTTCGCCAATGTTGACCACAATCAGCAGCGGCTTGGCGGTGAGGAACTGGAAGTTGAGCAGGGCTTTCTCTTCCTCAGCCGAAAGAGCCATCTCCCGGACAGGGATATCTTTCTCCAGGTCAGCCTTTATCCTGGCCAGCAGTTCCTGCTCGCGCAGCAGACCTGCCCGTTCTGACTGCTTGGCTGCCTTCAACGATGCCGTTATTCTTTCCAGTCTCCTCTCCAGCAACGCTAGGTCAGAAAAAGCTAGTTCCAGGTCCATATTGGCGATATCCCGTTCTATGTCCAGGCTGCCCTCGACATGGGATATGCTTTCATCGATAAAAGCCCGCACCACATTGATAAGGGCATCGGCCTGGCTTAACTGGAGCAGCAACTGGCCGCCGATTCCCCCATCACCGACGATACCCTTGACCGAGGTACCGATATCTACATACCGGATGGTAGCCGGTACCACCTTCCTGGGATTAAACATATCGACCAGTGCCTTAAGGCGTGGTTCAGGGACTTCGGTTACGCCGACATGCACTGCTGACCCGTCACGGCGGTGTTCCCCGGTATCAACCTGGCCATGGGTCAAGGCGTTGAAAACGGTGGTGCGTCCGCTTCGGGGAAGCCCGATAATGCCGGTGTCAACACTCATCACTTACACCCTATCAGCCGGTACAGCCTTTTACGAAACCAGAGTAAATTACAACGCCGACGCTTAGCGCCCCGCCCTGACTATGTCCCTGGCGTACTTGAGGGCATACTCTCTTTCTTTCTTGGTCAACTTCTCATTAGCCGCCAGAGCCAGCAATTCCAGAAGCGCTTCATGGCTGTTTATATGTCCAATTAATTCTATGGCCTGAGTCCTTAGTTTGGAAGAAAGCTCGGAATCGGTAGCCACCGTGACCAGCTTTTTCAGTTCATCTTGTTTTTCCGCCATTTTACCTCTCTCCCTCGTATTTCCCGCGATATCTATAAATATAGGTAGAACACCCACCCGTATTTTACCCCCTGAAATGGTATTCTTCAATATTACCATTTACCTTGCCAATTGCTGGGTATAAAATACGGGTATCCACCTATAAAACAGGTTACATTGACAAGCCGCCCAGCGTCAGATATCATTTATTCCTAAGTCCAACACTATTATTATCCGTCCTTCCTTAATACACAGCTACGGACACTGAACGCTAAGGAGAATTTTTTACGGTGAACGATAGATTAGAAGGGTTTGACTCTATTTTTTATCCCAAGTCCCACGCTGTTATCGGGGCTTCAGCCGACCTGAGCAAGTTCGGCGGCAGGTATCTCAGGGTACTGCTTGGTTTCGGCTACCCCGGCAAGGTGTTCCCGGTTAACCCCAAAGAAAGCGAGATTCTGGAACTGAAGGCATACCCCTCCGTCACGGATATTCCAGAAGAGGTGGACTTCGCCACCATCAGTGTCCCGGCGCCAGCCGTTCCCCAGGTTGTGGAAGACTGCCTGGCCAAGGGAGTAAAAGCCGCCCAGATACTGACCTCCGGCTTCAGGGAGATGAGTGCAGAAGGCGAAAAACTGGAAATGGCAATAAGCAACACGGCGGCCAAGGGAATCCGTGTTGTCGGACCCAACTGTTTCGGTGTCTACTGCCCGGCCGGGGGTGTCACCATCCTGCCCGGCGGTGACCTGCCCAAAGAGAGCGGGCCGGTGGCCTTTATCAGCCAGAGCGGCGGCTACGGCATCAGGGTGCCACGGCGGGCCTACGGTTGGGGAATACGCTTCAGCAAGGTCATTAGCTACGGGAATGCTTGTGACGTCAACGAGTGTGACCTGCTGGAGTACCTAGGCCAGGATGAAGAGACCCGTATTATCACTGCCTATCTGGAAGGTGTTAAGGACGGGCCTAGATTCTTCCAGTTACTCAAGGAAATTTCCAGGGTCAAGCCGGTAATCCTGTTCAAGGGAGGACTGACACAGGGTGGAGCGCGAGCCGTAAATTCCCATACCGGATCGCTGGGCGGTCAGGAAGAGGTCTGGAATGCGGTTTTCAAGCAGACCAATGCCATCCGGGCCAACAACCTCGAGGAACTGCTGGATACCATGCTGGCCTTCATGCACCTGGAACCAAAACCGGAACGGAAAGTCTGCGCCATGGGAGGCGGGGGGGCCATTACGGTAACGGCCGCCGACATCTGTGACCGGTTAGGGGTTTCCCTGCCGTTATTCTCCAAGGAAATGGAGAAAAAACTATTGCCCAACATCCCGGCGGTGGGCGCCAGCGCCCGCAATCCGGTGGATATGGGCAGCCCCGGGCCACCTCCCCATATGGTCAAGGCGGTTATGGAAACAGTACTCGGCGATGGTGTCGTCAATACAATAATTATCGATGAAATTGAATCGGCAGCCTCCAATCCAGACGGGCCAATGGCCAAGCTTCTCATTGAGACCAAGGAAAAATTTGATACTCCCATCATAATCGTACTGCCGGTCGAGGCTGTTGCACTGGAATTTCTAGAAAGAGAAAGCAACCGCCGCAAGTCACGCGACTACTACCTGAGCGAAGGTATCCCGGTCTTCCTGACACTGGACCGCGCCGTCAGGGCGCTGGCCAACCTGGACAACTACTACCAGCGCCGTGAAGCCCTTTCATCTCCGGCCTAAAACGCCAGCGGTGGCCTTTATACAAGCAGATATCGTTTTCTGACGGTGTAAGGACAATCCATACTGGTTTACCGGGCTTACCAAGCAGCTTCTTACCGCCTTATTCCAACTCCACCTTCTTTTTCGGCATGGGGTAGGCTTTATAACCCCATTTTAAGTAGAATATATCCAGAGCAGGAAGAAACACAATAGCGACACCTGTCACCAGCGATGAGAGCAGAATCGCCAACCAGTCCAAAGCATGGGTAGTAGAAACACCATATGGGAAATCGTAGTTGTAGGGAACACCGACGTAATAGTCGACTTCTATCTGGGACTCTGATATGAAGGTTTTATAGGAAATTATGTCTGCCCCACCATGGGAAACTGCATCATCAAAATCCGATTTGAAGTCTTCATATGCTGCCTGTGATGGGAAAGATTCTTGCCCGGTATAAGTGCTGTCTCTATGACTAATTTTAGGGACAATAACAAAGATAACGAGGCAGGCATATGAAGTAACACAGACGACCATGGTAGCTAATTTAATCAACTGCATATTTTTCCCTTACCCTATCTTCACAATAGCAATGTCAACCACCACTCTTTATTCTCAAACATGGCTGTCCGCTAAACCGACCAAAGCGAGTATATCATAAACGAATATCTAATAATAAACCTTTCGCTCTTTAATTGACTTTCAGTCGGGTCTTTGGTATAATTTAAATTGCTATTGGATAACCGCGGCATGTAGTTTCTGGTTCGATAAAAATGGTTAGCGGATAGCCGTGGTATATACCATTAACTTTGCCAATGAATTATATCGTTCTCGTCAAGCAGGTACCCGATATCAGGAACATACCCGATGAAGCCTGGGATTGGGAAAAGGGCACCCTAAAAAGGGGGCTTCTAGAGAACGTTCTTAACGAATTGGACAAACAAGCCCTTGTCTTCACCTTCAAGATGAGGGAGCAGCATGGCGGTCGGGTAGTTGCCCTAACCATGGGACCACCCTTCGCTGAAGAAGTATTACGCTACGCCCTATCTGTTGGTGCCGATGATGCTGTGCTATTAACTGACAGGAAACTCGGTGGAGCTGATACCGCGGCCACAGCCTACCCCCTGGCCCAGGCAATAAGTAAAATAGAGCAGGAACTCTTTCACGGCGACAGAGAATATGTCATCGTCAGCGGTATGCAGTCTGTTGATGGTGACACTGCCCAGGTCCCCCCCCAGATAGCCGAAGAACTGAGCATGGTACACATCGCTTATGCCACTGCCTTTAGTTTCAACAACGGACAGTTAAGAGTTGACCGCATAACCAGAAAGGGCAGCGAAACGATAGCCCCGGATAACTACCCCTGCATGGTAACCGTAACCCAGTGGACAGAACCATCGTTTCCTTCATTCCACAGGACACGTTGGGCACAATCGCAGGAAATTTACCAGTGGAGCGCTGACGACATCCAATCTGACGAATCTCAGATTGGACTTGCCGGTTCCAGGACAGCGGTGGTCAAAATATTCTCCCCCAAAGAGGTCAGTAAGAAAACCTGCGTTTTTGAGAATGATGTAGATAAACTGATCGGGATGCTCAGGGAAAGCTATGAAAACAAGCTGGAGTCAACCGAAAAAGATGAGCAACCTAAGTACCATCTACCGGAAGGTAGAGAACCCGATTACCAGGGAGAGATCTGGGTATTTGCTGAACAGGAAGGCGGTGAGATTAACCCGGCCACATTTGAGCTCCTGGGTAAAGCCACCGAGTTGGCCGGTCAACTCAACGAGAAAACCGCCGCGGTACTTGTGGGGCACAATATAAAAGATTTACCTCAGAAATTGATCTCTTACGGTGCTGACCGGGTATATGTTATCGATGATGAGTTACTCAAAGACTTCTTGCCCCTCCCCTACAGCAAGGCAGTATCGGAGCTGATTGGAGAATATGCACCGCAGATGATGTTATTCAGTGCCACCCCGCTAGGCCGTGAGCTAGCACCAAGGGTCGCCTACCGAACAAAATCGGGGCTTACGGCTGACTGCACCGGCCTTGATATCATTGACACCAAGCGGGGCCGGCAGGAATATACCGGTATTCTACAGCAGACCAGGCCGGCGCTTGGTGGTAATATCATGGCCGCTATCATCACACAAAACTCAACGGTGCAGATGTCAACGGCCAGACCGGGCGTGATGCGCGCCCTTGAGCCTGATGACCAGCGAAAGGGCGAAATTATTGAACATAAACCGGAGATAACCTCTTCCGACCTGGGTGCCCATATCATTTCCAGCACCCTCCGCCAAATGACATCGGAAATCAAGGATGCCGGGGCTATTGTCTGCGCTGGCGCCGGCTGCAAGACCAAGGACAACTTTGAAAAATATATACTTCCACTGGCCGACAGCCTGGGCAGGTTCCTGGGAGAGGAGGCCATGGTGGGTGCTTCCAGGGCAGCTGTCGAGCTGGGATTCACCGACCGCAGCCACCAGATAGGCCAGACCGGGCAAACGGTCAAACCGAGGGTCTATATCGCCGCCGGCGTCTCCGGGGCGGTGCAGCACCTTACCGGTATGCAGAACTCAGATATTATCATCGCCATCAACAAAGACTCCAAGGCGCCAATCTTCAAGGTCAGCGACTACGGGCTAGTGGGCAACTTAGAAGAAATAATCCCCCAGCTTATCGCCGCCCTTGACAGGAGTGGAAACTAATCTTGAACGATACGAACCAGACAGACGTTCTCTTCATCGGGGCTGGCCCGGCCAGCCTGGCCGGAGCCATCAAACTGAAACAGCTCCTTAATGAGAAAAAGAGAAGTGAGTCTGTTGTCGTCATCGAAAAAGCGGAAAAGCTGGGCCAGCACAGCCTTTCCGGGGCTGTATTTGAGGCTGATGTGCTGGATGAGCTAATCCCCGGCTGGAAAGAGCGGGAAGACGAATTCGTCACCCAGACACTGGCTAACCGGGTAGAAAAGGACGAGACAGTCTTTCTCCTGGGGCAAAATAGTTCCCTGAAGCTACCGGAATTTTTGGTACCGGCGTACCTCCGCCATAAAGGCGATTATGCCATCTCTCTCAGCCAGATGGTAAACTGGCTGGCCGAGATTGCCCGGGGAACCGGCGTTGAAATCTATACCGGATTTGCCGCCAAAGAGATTTTGACAGAAGACGGCTCGGTTACGGGGGTAAAGCTTGGAGAGAAGGGCCGGAACAAAGAAGGCGAGGAGCAGGTCAATTACTTGCCGGGTGAAACAGTTAAGGCCGGGGTAACCGTCCTGGGTGAGGGATCACTCGGTCTCTTAACCGAAGACTTGGTGAAAAGGTTTAACCTGGGCAACGGACGGAACCCACAGGTCCATTCTCTCGGTGTTAAAGAGATTATACGGCTGCCTGATAACAATAACTTCGGTTCCAACCGTGTCATCCACACCATGGGCTTTCCCAATAAATTATTAACCCCTGACATTTTCGGCGGGGGTACCCTCTACAGCATGGGGCAGAACACGGTGGCGGTAGCCCTTATACTGGCCCTGGACTGGAGGTACTGCGACCTTGACCCGCAGCGGGAGCTTCAGGCATTCAAGTCCCACAGCCTGGTTAAAAATCTTATCGCAGATGGCGATGTTATCGCCTACGGAGCCAAGACGCTTCCCGAGGGTGGCTACTACTCGCTGCCGGAGCCGGTCACCAACGGGGCCGTCATCATCGGCGACAGCGCCGGTTTTACCAGTGTCAGGAAGCTCAAGGGCCTGCACTACGCCATCAAATCAGGAATGCTGGCTGCCGAGGCTATCTTCCAGGCCATTGAGAAGCAGGACTTCTCCCGGCAGACGCTGAAGCTCTATCCAGAGCTACTGGAAAATAGTTTTATAATGCGTGATTTAAAGGCCGGCAGAAACTACCGCCAGGTCTTTACCAGGGCCGGTAGAACCGGGCTCTACCTGGGCGCACCTCTGTCACTCGTCCAGCAATGGCTTCCCGCAAGACTGAGTACCAGGCCTGACCACGAGGGGACAACCAGGGCCCGCCTGGAAAGACAGCCGGACGGCCAGATTGACCGACTGACCGCCGTCAGCCTTTCGGGCACCGCTCACCGCGAAGAGGAACCATCCCACATCACCTTCTCCGACCCCGGCCGCTGTGCCCGTTGTTACCAAGATTACGGTTGCCACCCCTGTGAATCATTCTGCCCGGGAGAAGTGTATAAATTTGAGGATAACGAACTGATGTTAAGCCCGTCCAACTGCCTGCACTGCCAGACCTGCCGGGTAAAATGCCCCCACCAGGTAATCATGTGGGAGGTTCCCGAGGGGGGAGACGGGCCAAAATACAAGCTGATGTAACTCCAGCCGAGAGATACGCCGGGCAACCGGTTGACTTTCCGTAAAGTTTCTAATACCCTATACACTACAGTTCACAAAATAGTAATAAGGACTGGAATGATGGTCAATTAATTATAAAAATCTAGGGGTGCCCGAACGTAAGTGAAGGGCTTAAGTGGAGGGCAAGCCGGTGCGAATCCGGCACAGTCCCACCTGCTGTGACTGAGGCCTAATTAGAAAGATGGCAAAACTGCTAACCCTCAGAAGTCAGAACGCCAGCCCCTAGCGTTTATTACCTCGTGGAGATAGAGGAAGTAGACTATAGACAGCTATAGATATCCCCTTGTTCTGCACACGAGGGGATTTTTTATATTCTGATGGTCTTATTGACGGGTGCAGGCAGGTAAATTAAGGAAATGAAAATAAAATTCGGTAACCGACGGGTCTGGATATGGCTGCTACTCGGTACTGTGCTGATTGCTGCTTTGTTCCTGGCCAGCACCTTCGGTGCGGTCAACATCTCTCTGCCTGACATATTTAAAATGGTGCTCAACAAAGTAGCTTTTTTTGATTTTTCTGCTGGCTGGGCAGCTATGGACGAGACCATCATCTTCCAGATTAGGCTGCCCCGGGTAATCGGCGCCGCCCTGGTCGGGGCCACCCTGGCCACCGCCGGCGTGCTCTTCCAGGGGATACTGCGTAACCCACTGGCCGACCCCTATATCATCGGCACCTCGGCCGGTGCCGGTCTGGGGGCAACGATAGCCATGACACTGCCCATCAACCTGACCTTTCTCGGTTTCGGGCTGGTGCCGGTGGCTGCCTTCATCGGCGCCCTGGCCTCGGTTACCCTGGTATATAACCTGGCCCGGGTGGGGGGCAAAACGCCCATCATCAGTATGCTGCTGGCCGGTTTCGTCGTCAGCGCCCTGCTGGCGGCCTTTATCACCTTCATGATGGCCATCAGCGATAGACTGAACCTGGACCTTCACGCCGTTTACTCCTTTCTCATGGGCCACATCTCGGTCACCGGCTGGGGGCAGATAGCCGCCATCACCCCGCTGGTCATCGGGGGCATCATTGTCGCCCGCTTCTTTGCCTTCCGCCTTAACGCCTTTTCACTGGGAGAAGAGGGTGCCGCCTATCTTGGTATCGAGGTCGAGCGCGACAAAATGCTCATCCTGGCCCTGGGTTCGTTGCTGACAGCGGCGGCGGTCTCCATCAGCGGTCTTATCGGATTCGTCGGGCTGGTGACCCCGCACTCTATGCGTCTGATCCTGGGGCCTGACCACCGCATGTTGCTGCCGGCTTCAGCGCTGGCCGGTGCCGCCTTCGTCGTTATTGCCGACCTGCTGGCACGCACCATTCTGGCCCCGGTCGAGATCCCGGTGGGCGTCATCA
Source organism: Dehalococcoidales bacterium (assembly GCA_020354275.1). Lineage (GTDB taxonomy): Bacteria > Chloroflexota > Dehalococcoidia > Dehalococcoidales > UBA2162. The sequence goes on along the minus strand of CP070645.1, from coordinate 592,884 downwards.
CCGCCCTTATCGGGGCCCCGTTCTTCCTTTACCTATTAAGACATAGCCGCAGGGAGTACGCCTTCTGATGATTGACTTAAAAATCGGGCAGCTGAATTTTTCTTATTTTGACGGGCTGGTTCTGGATGACATCAACCTCTCTGTCGAGCCCGGCGAGATGGTGGGATTGCTGGGCCCCAACGGCTCCGGCAAGACCACCCTGATCAAGTTAATCAGCGGGATTCTTAAACCAGGCCATGGTGATATTATGCTGGGCGGCTCGAACTTAAGCCGGCTCAACCGCAGAAACATCGCCAGCCGGGTGGCCGTAGTTCCACAACAGTTCCACATCCCGTTCGCCTTCACCGCCAGCGAGGTGGTGATGCTGGGACGCACCCCCTTCATCAAGGCCTTCTCCGGCGAGACGGGAGCCGACCGGCAGGCTGCTACTACCGCCATCGAACTGGCCGGTATCAGCGATATCGCCGGGCGCCGCTTCGACGAACTGAGCGGTGGCGAGCGGCAGAAGGTCATCCTGGCTATGGCCCTGGCCCAGCAGCCCAAACTACTGCTCCTCGACGAGCCGATTGTGCACCTTGACATCAGTCACCAGATAGAAACCCTGGAACTGGTCAGAAGCCTTAATACGGAACGGGGGTTGACCATCATCGCTGCCATGCACGACCTGAACCTGGCCTCGCTCTACTTCGACCGTCTGGTCTTGCTTGAGAAGGGCAAGATTCATGCCGATGGAACCCCCGAAGAAGTGCTGACCGAAGACAGAATAAGCCGGGTCTTTTCGACAGCGGTAAAAGTGAACCCTCACCCCATTACCGGTGCTCCCCACATTATCATTATCCCCGGGGAGCATAAGGATAATCATGTCCCATCATAAGACCAGCCATACATGTTGACGAACTCCGGCGGGTGGTGACCGAGTATCTGACGGATCGAGCTGATTTCCCCAAGGTGGCACCAGGTGTGAAAGATACAGCGGACTAAAAGAGTGCCCCCACTCTCTCCCTCTGATGAACCAGGTTGAAACCGTGCCAGAAGACTATCGCTGGTGGCGGATTGCAGCCAGATATCGGCCTCGTTGCAGGCATCCCGCCATAATGCCATAACCTCATCCAGGGGCGGCTGCGAGGCCGGGCTGCCAGGTGCATAAGGTACGTAGCGGGGGTCACTCTTTTTACCCAGAGGCCAGTCCACAAAGCAGGTATGCTGCTGCCAGGCCACATGGGCGATTATCCAGCTGATGCAGTTCATCGGTTCAAGTCGCTTACGGGCGTCTGCATCGGTCAGGCCGTTGAGGTTCCTCTCAAACTCCTTCCGGGCCAGGTCGTACATCTGTACCAGTAAATGCATTTCACCCTCCTTTATTTACTCCTGTTAATCATACCGAATTTGTACCCAAGGGACACAAGGTAAACTACATGCCGTCATAAGACCAGCGGTACATGTTGACGAACTCCGGCGGGTGGTGACCGAGTATCTGACGGATCGAGCTGATTTCACCCAGGTGGCACCAGGTGTGAAAGATACAGCGGACTAATAGAGTACCCCCGTTCTCCCCTTCCGGTGAAGTCGGCTGAGTTTTCAATTGCAGACTATCGCTGGTGGCGGATTGCAGCCAGACATCGGCCTCGTTGCAGGCATCCCGCCATAATGCCATAACCTCATCAAGGGGCGGCTGCGAGGTCGGGCTGCCAGGTGCATAAGGTACGTAGCGGGGGTCACTCCTTTTACCCTGAGGCCAGTCTACAAAGCAGGTATGCTGCTGCCATGCCACATGGGCGATTATCCAGCTGATGCAGTTCATCGGTTCAAGTCGCTTACGGGCGTCTGCATCGGTCAGGCCGTTGAGGTTTCTCTCAAACTCCTTCCGGGCCAGGTCGTACATCTGTACCAGTAAATGCATTTCACCCTCCCCGGTCAGTTCCCCCAAGACGATCCGGCCAGAATTAGGTCTCGGGGAATATTGACCTGTCAAATGGATAGCCGCAGTATATAGAGGGCATTGACTGAAAGTCAAACGGGGCTGTTTGTTTAGTTATGTCAAATGCCTATCATGACGCGTTGCGGGTTTATGCCGGTCTATCTGACACCTTCAGGTAATACGCAGTGGCCGATCTTTAGCCAGGCACAGGCAGGAGAGCAGACCAGGCCCAGTGGACAGCTATCAACCTTCTCGGTGTTCTCTTTAACATGTCTACTGAGAATATCCTTGACCATGCCGTTGAATACCCAGCGCCAGTCACTCATGTCCTGGCTGATTTCCTCCCCGACCAGTTCAATCACATCCTCGGTTACCTCTTCCTTAGGCACATCCAGCTCCCGGGCACAGGTGAGAACGTCGTCCCTGGTCACCACAAATATCGCCATCATCAGTACGTCCTGCTTGCTTTGCTCCGTCATCTTAGAAACTCCTTTTCCTTTTCTTCCTTCATACTCTATTTTAGGCGACCGAGATATAGCAGTCATAAAAACGGTGTTGAAATTCCATTAATATTTCCAGCGTAAGGGAACCTGTGGAGATAAACCAATATTGTAGCAGTCTAAGCAGATGAAGCTTCATCAAGGGCTTTTCTCAACCCTTTGACGAAACCACTGACCTGCGGCCTGAAGTCGTCCCCAGCCTCCATAAGCTGGATGAGGCGGCTGCCGACGATGACACCATCCGCGATACCGGCCACCTGTTTTGCCTGCTCCGGAGTGGATATACCGAAGCCGACACAGAGCGGCTGGCTGGCTTTCTGCCTTACGCTGCCAACAAATGCCTTCAGGTCCGGTGGTAAATGGTCCCTGGCACCGGTAACGCCGGTGACCGAAACCAGGTAGATAAAACCACGGGACCTTTCCGTAACCAGGGTGATACGCTCCTCTGTGCTGTTCGGAGAAAGGAGATAGATAAGGTCTAGACCTTGCCGGCGGGTAATTTCTTCCAGATCGGATCCTTCCTCCGGAGGGAGGTCAGGGATAATCAAGCCGTCAACACCGCAGCCGGCACAATCAGCGGCGAACTGGTCAAGACCGTAGCTGAAGACCGGGTTGAAATAGGTCATGAAAACCAGCGGTATGTCCAGATGTTGCCTTAACTGACCGGCTACTTCGAGGCAGACGCCCGGGGTAACCCCGTTCTGCAGGGCGTGAAAACTCGCCTTCTGGATGGTAACGCCATCGGCCAGGGGGTCAGAAAACGGAATGCCCAGCTCCACCACATCGCAGCCACAGCTGGCCAGGAGAGGGACAACATCCAGGGTGGCCTGAATGTCGGGATAACCAACGGTGACATAGGCAACCAGCGCCCGGTGCCCCGGCGGTTCAAAGGCTTTATCGATACGGCTCACGGCTCAACCCCCAGCGCTTCCATGACGATGTGCATGTCTTTGTCGCCGCGACCGGAAAGGTTGACCACGATAGTCTTCTCCCCGCCCAGACTACGGGCAAGTTCAGCGGTATGATATAAAGCATGGGCCGGCTCCAGTGCCGGGGTGATACCTTCCGTCTGGCAGAGCAACTTAAAACCCTCCAGCGCTTCCTCATCATTCACGGCGACGTAACTCGCCCGGCCGGTATCCTTGAGGTAACTATGCTCGGGCCCCACGCCGGGATAGTCCAGCCCGGCGGAGATACTGTGCGTCTCCATGATCTGCCCGTGACCGTCCTGAAGGACATAGGACTTCGTCCCGTGGAGCACGCCGACCTTTCCCTCTACCAGTGAAGCGGCATGCTTGCCGGTGCCAACACCCCGACCGGCTGCCTCTACCCCGATAAGTCTGACACTCTCATCTTCCAGAAAAGGATAGAAAATGCCGATGGCATTGCTGCCACCGCCAACACAGGCAACAATATAATCAGGCAGGCGGCCAGACTGAGACAGTACCTGTTGCCTGGCCTCACGGCCGATTACCGACTGGAAGTCACGAACCATCAGGGGATAGGGATAGGGCCCGACCACCGAACCGAGCAGGTAGTACGTGTCCCCAGCATTGGTCACCCAGTCCCTGATAGCCTCATTTATAGCATCCTTCAGAGTACGGCTGCCCCCGGAAACCGGTCTTACCTCGGCGCCCATCAGCTTCATGCGGAAGACATTAAGAGACTGCCGCCTTATATCCTCCTCACCCATGTAAACAATGCACTTCAGCCCCAGCATGGCACATACCGCTGCCGTGGCCACCCCGTGCTGCCCCGCCCCCGTCTCGGCGATAATCCTCTGTTTACCCATTCTGCGTGCGAGTAAGCCCTGCCCCAGGGCGTTGTTTATCTTGTGGGCACCGGTATGGGCCAGGTCTTCACGCTTGAGGAAAACCCGCGCCCCGCCGCAGTGCTGGCTAAATTTTTCCGCCAGATAGAGAGGAGTCGGCCTGCCCGAATAGTCACGGGACAGTGATTCATACTCAGCCCAGAAGGCATCATCAGCCCTGGCCTTTTGATAGGCATCTGTCAGTTCATCCAGCACCGGCACTAACGTCTCGGGGACAAACCTCCCCCCGTATTCACCAAAATAACCCCTGCTATCAGGCAGCAATTTTCTCTCCTTTTAACAAATTTTCATAATCGAAGTTCATCGCTTTACGGACGAGGTTAATTGTCTCCCTACTTTCCTTACGAGCTCTTACGTTACCCTCCTTTATAGCCTCTCTGATAATTGAAGGTCTGGCTTCAAAGAATGCCCGTTTTTCCCGGATTGGTTCAAGAAAAGCGTTGACTCTCTGGGTAATTTTTTCCTTGCAGGCCACGCAACCTATCCTGCCATGCCGGCAACTCCGTTCTATATTAGAGGCTTCTGCCTTGTTGAAAGCCAGGTGATATTTATAAACATTACAAATATCCGGGTGCCCTTTATCAGTATTCCTGATCCGGCCCGGGTCAGTAACGGCCATGTTTACCTTTTGTTTTACTTCCTCTGGGGCATCGTTTAAAAATATCGCATTACCTGTGCTGGTACCCATCTTACGTCCATCAAGCCCGGGCAATCTGGCAACCCTACCAATGATGGCTTCAGGCACAGGGAATACCTCACCAAAGGTTCCATTAAAAGCCCGGGCAATCTCCCTAGTCTGTTCAACATGGGGTAGATTATCATCGCCCACTGGAACCATATTAGGCCTGACAATCAGAATATCTGCAGCCTGAGAAACGGGATAGCCGAGAAATCCGTAACTCATCGCTCTCAACCCGGTCGACTTAAACTCTTCTTTCACCGTGGGGTTCCGCTGTAGTCTGGCCACGGTTACCAGCATTGAAAAATACATTGTCAGTTCAGCAATTTCCGGAATCATCGACTGTATAAAGAATGTGCTTTTCTCAGGGCTTAGACCGACTGAGAGCCAATCTAGAAGCACCTGGTTAATATAGTACTCGGTCCGTTCCGTTTCTTTCAGATGGTCAGTCAAAAACTGATAATCGGCAATGATAAAAAAGCAGTCATATTCTCTCTGAAGCTTCACCCGATTCTCCAAAGAACCGACATAATGGCCAAGGTGCATGGGGCCTGTCGGGCGGTCACCAGTCAGAACCCTATTTTTCATTCTTTTCCACCTCCGCTTCCTTTGCCCTATTGATAAAATCTATAATTTTTCCATGGTCCTTTCGCCCCTCGCTCTCGACGCCCGAGGAGACATCAACCCCCCATGGCTGTACCTCGCTGACCAGCTGACCAACGTTATCCGGGGTAAGGCCCCCGGCAACTATAACCGGGAACCGGGCGGCTACCTCGCTGGCTAATCGCCAGTCAAAAGCCTGCCCCGTACCGCCATAGGCATTTACAACCCCGGTATCAAGCAAGCAGATAAAATCACTTTCCTTAAATAAACGATAGCCCATCTCAATATCGGCTAATAACTTGTCAGCTTCAGCCTCTGCTGTTATATGGATGACCTTGATAAACGGTCTTTCAATATTCCGGCAGTACTGCCAGCTCTCATCACCGCTGAGCTGTACCCGGTCCAGCTGGCACAAATCGGCAATGCGGTTGACTTCCTCTGCTTCAAGATTAACGAAAACACCAACCAGTTCCGGACAGCCTTTTAATTCTTGGACTGCCTTTACTATCTGTAATGCCTTTCCTGGCGAAACTTGGCGCCGGCTTGGAGCGAAGACCATCCCCAGTAAATCGGCGCCATACTCGGCGGCCAATACGGCATGCTCAACCTCTAAAAGCCCGCAGATCTTTACCCTGGTCACGGTTTCGCATTCCCCCGGTTGGAATAATTGTGATTTAATACTCCATCCCATAGCGGTGGTGAAATTGACGGGCCCAGCAGCTCCCGCATCTTGGCACCAAT
>CP070645.1:583034-586512 GCA_020354275.1 Dehalococcoidales bacterium | reverse complement strand
CTGGGACTGAGTGTCGTCAACATGGTGGTCGGGGCCGGCATTTTCGTGCTGCCGGCGTCCGTTGCCGCGAAACTTGGGTCGTCAGCGTTACTTGCTTACCTGGTCTGCTCGGTCACGGTTGCTCTTGTCTTCTTGTGTTTCGCAGAGGTGGGCAGCCGTGTCTCCCGCAGCGGCGGTGCCTATGCATACATCGAGGACGCATTCGGTCCATTTGCCGGATTTGTCGCATCGATTCTCTTCTGGTTCGGTTACAGCGCGCTGGAGTATGCCCGCAACTTGAGTATTGGTCTGTCCACCTTCGTCAGCATAGGCAACCGGGCTGATGTGTCCAGCAATGACCTGTTACAGTACTGGCTGGAAGATCCGGCAACCGATGTTATCCTTCTCTATCTCGAATCTTTCGGCAACCCCAAAAAATTTGCCCGTATCGCCCGCAGCGTATCGGCCGCTAAACCAATCGTAGCCGTCAAGAGTGGACGTACCCCGGCCGGCTCCAGGGCTGCCGCTTCCCATACTGGTGCACTGGCTACCGCCGATGTAGCCTCCGATGCTCTTTTCCGGCAGGCTGGAATAATCCGCGTCAATTCGCTTGAGGGTCTCTTTAACGTGGCCAAACTGCTCTCCCAGCAACCCCTACCCTCGGGGAGAAGAGTGGCTATTCTTACTAACGGCGGTGGTCCTGGAATTCTCACCGCTGATGCCTGTGTCGCCAGAGGACTTGAACTGCCGGCTCTTTCTGATAAAACACTTTCCGAGCTGAAGAGCTTCCTGCCGCCGCGGGCTGGCCTCACTAACCCGGTGGATATGACAGCCGAAGCCACTGCTGACCAGTACGCCCGTTCACTGGAAATTCTTGCGCAGGATGATGGTATAGACATTGTAATTGTCATCTTCATTCCTCCTATACTTGTGCAACCTGAAGCCATAGTCGGTGCCGTCCGTAACGTAGCGCCTCAGTTTCGTCAGCGTGGGAAGCCTTTGGTGGCTTCTATTATGGGTATGTCTGGTGCCAGTATCGCCTGTGGCTCGGATGAAGGGGAACGTGTCCCTTGTTTTAGCTTTCCGGAGACTACCGCCGGCGTGCTCGCCCGCGCCTGCGAGTACCGTGACTGGTTGACTAGACCGAAGGGGACAGTCCCGGAGCTGGATGGCATTGATACAAAGCGGGCTCAGCAAATTATCGAGTCTGCTCGGGAGAAAAGCAAAGCTAGACCCCTCTGGCTCGATGCCGCCTCTGTTAATAAGCTTCTCGAATGCTATGGTGTTCGCACTGTGCCGTCGAAGTCGGTCAGAACCGCCGCTGCCGCCGCTAGCGCCGCCGGGGAAATTGGCTTTCCCGTTGCTGTGAAGCTTCTCTCGGACACGATAACTCATAAGACCGAGATGGACGGTGTGGTTCTCGACCTCCAGGCAAAAAAAGAGGTGGAACAGGCATTCCGGCAGATTAAACGGCGCCTGGTAGGCATGGAAAAGAAAAACGAGATGCAGGGTGTTACCGTTCAGAAAATGGTACCCGGGGGAGTTGAGGTAATTGTCGGGGTGACTCAGGACCCGGCATTTGGCCCCCTGATGATGTTCGGCATGGGTGGCACCTACAGCGAGCTGCTGAAAGACGTCACTTTTCGCATTCACCCGCTGACTGATATCGATGCCGGGGAAATGGTACGTTCCGTCAATGCCTATCAGCTTCTCGAAGGCTGGCGGGGTTCAAAGCCGGCTGATATTCATTCTATTGAGGAGCTCCTGCTGAGGATATCGGCAATGGTTGAAGACCTCCCGCAGATAGAAGAGTTGGACCTTAATCCGGTGAAAGCCTTGGAGCAAAATAACGGCTATGTGGTGGTCGATGCCCGTGTCATGCTATCATAAGTTAGGGTGTGCCACCGGAAATGAACCGGCTGTATCCACACTGATTGCCGAAGCTGAAATTGAGAATCTCCTGAACTTCTAAGGATATATTTATGCGCAACTACATAATCAGAAGGGTGCTTCTGATGATACCCACCCTGTTCCTGGTGAGTGTGGTGGTCTTTCTTACGATTCGTCTTATCCCCGGTAGTGTTATAGAGATCATGGCTCTGGAGATGGGTCAGACTTCAACCGGCGAACAGCTGGACCTCGATGCCATAAGAGAAGCACTGGGGATGAACGCACCGCCACATATTCAGTATGCGCACTGGATGAGGAATATTATATTGCATGGTGACTTCGGTAATTCCTTGTGGTCAGGGCGCCCCGTGACCGGGCAGATAATCGCCCGGCTCCCGGTAACATTCGAGCTCGGCCTCCTGGCTTTTCTGATAGCCCAGATAATAGCCATCCCCATCGGTCTCTATTCGGCGATTCGTCAGGATACCTTCGGTGACTTTCTGGGGCGTACCTTTGCCATATTGAATCTGGCTACCCCTGCCTTCTGGCTGGGGACTATGATAATGGTCTTTCCGGCAATCTGGTGGGGCTGGTCACCCCCCATGCGATACATCCCCTTTGTCGAAGACCCCATGGCCAATCTGGGGCAGTTTTTAATTCCGGCCGCTATTATGGGCACGGCTATGTCGGCAACCACTATGAGAATGCTGCGCACCACCATGCTCGAGGTGCTCCGGCAGGACTACGTCAGGACTGCCTGGTCAAAGGGACTCAGGGAGCGGATTATAGTCATCAGGCATGCCATGAGGAATGCCTTAATCCCGGTGATTACTATAATATCCGGCCAGATACCCATCATGATCGGTGGCGCCGTTATTATGGAGCAGATATTCTCCCTGCCCGGGATGGGCCGCCTCTTTCTGGATTCTATCAACAGGCGAGACTATCCTTTCGTTACCGGCATAAACATCATTCTTGCCACCTTCGGGATGGTGCTCATACTGATTACCGACCTCAGCTACGCCTACCTTGACCCCAGAGTCCGTTATAGATAGCAGGTAAAGGCCTGATTGGCATTATTACTTGAAAAGTCTATAAGGAGGTTCTGAACGATGAGTGAATTACATCTGCGAGAGGCCGATAGACTGGAAGTTACCGTTCTGGTAGACAACTACGCTGACCTGCTGTTGATGGATACCACCGAGACCGTTCAGCGGGCACAGGTTGCTTTTCCCGGTACGCTTCTGGCGGAACACGGCCTGTCCTGCCTTGTCAAAGTCTACGCCGGCTCGGAGGAACACCAGGTGCTGATGGATGCCGGGATATCGGAGACCTGTCTTCTCAATAATGCCGGTGTCCTGGAGGTAGACCTGACCAGGATTGAATCGCTGGTTCTTAGTCACGGCCACTTCGACCATTTTGGTGGTCTCATGGCTTTTCTCGGCAGGGCAAGGAAAGGAATACCCGTCATTGTCCATCCGGATGCCTTTCTTGAGTTCCGCCTTAATCTCCCTTTCCTGGAGCAGCCCATGGATTTGCCCGGACTGGATGAAACAGCTATACAACAAACCGGAGCGGTGGTTCACAAAATCGGGTCGGCTTCTACCCT
>CP070645.1:573887-582934 GCA_020354275.1 Dehalococcoidales bacterium | reverse complement strand
GCATTCTTTATGGTAGCCACCCGATAGCCCCTAGACTTCAATTCACCAATCAGCCTTTCAATTAGCGTCGTCTTCCCCGACCCTGAGTTACCGATAACTGAAATTATAGGAGGCATTTTCCCCTACTCCTTTTGTATTTGTTATTCCTAAAACACTGTCCGATACTGGCGGTCAGAAGATAGCCCTTAACACAATCACTCATTCAAGAACATCAAGAAACCGCCGCTGGCATAAATCAGTTGGCCGGTTAGCCAGTGACCTTGCTCTGACGCGAGAAACACGATCACGTCGGCAACATCCTCCGGTTGACCAACCCGCTGCAATGGGGTCCGAGCGGCCAGCTGCTTTTCATTCTCTGGTGTAATGTATCCGGTCTGCGTGGCTCCTGGACATACGACATTAACCGTAATACCGTATTTACCCATCTCTGCTGCAGCTGAGAGACTATATGACACGAGAGCTCCCTTGCTAGCTGCATAGCTCACATTCCGCGGGTGGGCTAATACCGTCGTGAGATTGATAATCCGACCCCATCTTGCTTCTCGCCCTATGTGACGTTGCAGATACTCCCGCATCATCAAAGCACAAGCACGAGTATTCACAGCGAAGTGTCTATCGATACTCTCGGTGTTAGTGAGGAGAACCTGTGGGGGATCGCCTTTCACCTGGAACGGATCAAACGTTTCCATGACGCAGTGAGTATGGTTGTTTATAAGAATATCCACCGGCCCGAGTTCTGATTCACAGAGGTTAAAAAGCTTGACAATATTATCCACTTTACCCAAGTCAAACTCATATGCTACTGCGATGCCTCCCCGAGACTGGATACCATTTACCACTACCTCGCCGGATTGCTGCTGCATGGCAACGGCCATTTGGTGACCACCCACACTGACTCGCTTTGCTTCCTCCAACTCATCTTCTGGGTATGGAGAATCCGTTATATAGTAAGTGATGAACACCCTGGCCCCTTGAGCAGCGAGTGATTCCGCTACCGCTGCACCGATACCATGGTTCGCCCCGGTGACAATAGCAACCTTGCCCTCAAGCCCTGTGTCGATCATTTACTTTCTCCCTTTGCTCTCTGGTTGACATTCGTTCCTCTCAGTATCGGGATCACCATTCATAGGTTCAATCCTCTGGTAATCCTTATAACCAAATATCCTGTCTCCCAGCCTGATAATGTTGGCACCCTCCTCAATGGCAATCCGGTAGGAACTGGTCATCCCCATAGAGAGATACTTCATATCCACATTATGTAAATTTAGTCGCCTGATTTCTGCAAAGATTTCTCTAGTAGCCTTAAAATATGGCCTTAGTTCTTCCGGGTCAACCGAAGAAGGCCCCATAGTCATCAAACCCTCCACTCTGATGTTGGCCAAAGTTGAAATCTCTTTTACCAGCGGCTCAACATCTTCCGGAAGGACACCTGATTTCTGCTCCTCCCGGCCGCTGTTCACCTCGATCAATATCAGCATAATCTTACCTATCTGAGCACACCTTTTATCTATCTCCCGGGCAATTCCAACCGAGTCAACGGTCTCTACCACATCAAATATTCTCACCGCCCTTTTTACCTTGTTCTTCTGCAGGTGACCCAGGAAGTGCCACTTTAATCTGTCACCAATCACCGGGTAGATTTTTTCCGCGTCCTGCACGTAGTTATCACCAATAATACTAACACCAGCCTCAATCGCTTCCATGATTTCTGCCGGCTGTCTTGTCTTGACGGCGGCCACCAGCTGCACTCCATCAGGCAGTTCCGCCAGAACCTGTCTTACATTTTGCCCGATCATCCCGATAGTCCGACTACCTTTTTAAAACGCCAACAACCAAGAATACCATCAGATAAATAAAGATTGATTCTACCACCAACTAAAGATTCTATCAGTAATCAGGAATGTTTTCCACACCGGCCAAATCTGGGAATGCTAAATAACAATTGCTGGCTGAGATCCTCCTTGACTATTAGCTTCAAATATATGAAAATGAATCTACGGCAAGCTATACTTGGTATCTTAAAATGGAGACCTATTATTTAGCCACCACTACGGGGCGTAGCGCAGCCAGGTAGCGCACCTGAATGGGGTTCAGGTGGTCGCCGGTTCAAATCCGGCCGCCCCGACCAGAGTCCAGGTATCCCCAGGGGGGCTTCACCTTTTATTAACCAAAATCAGAATCAGCACGATCCGAAATAGCTGGTGTTATTCCAATCATGACCGCGGTACCCAGAGTACCATCCTGGGTTTCTTGCTCATTTCCTTGGCCAGTTCTTCTATTTTACCGTACTTCATACAAGCCGCCATGCAGTGCTTGACACAGGCCGGCTCTAGTCCCTCCCTGGTTCGGGGGGCACACAAAATGCACAGTTCTGTGGGAAAGGGCAAATAGGTAAGATAAGCCCTGTTATTGGGTAATTTCTGCTCTACCTCAATAACGCGTATCCCCCCCATCCCTTCCGGCCACTGGTATTCCTGGGCACAGGCAACCTGGCAGGCATAACAACCGGTGCAGTACTCGTAATCTATCAACAGGCCGTATTCACATTCCCTGGCCATCTCAGGCCTCCTCTCGACTGTCACCCTTATGAATCCGGCAAAGCAGGTGCTTGATGGGGGCACCCAGCCCGTCTTTCCCCTGGTAACCCATGGGGATAAGCTGGTTCACATTTGATTTCCATACCCCGTAAAGCAACGGCTCTTCACCGGGCTCCTCAGGGAACCACCAGCCATGAGCGGTCATTACCATCCATTCCGGCACGACAAGGGTAATTTTCGCCTTGAACCTGCATCTGCCCAGCCAGTTTTCAACCCAAACCCAATCCCCATTACCGATATTGTACGCCCTGGCTGTATCGGGATGGATTTCAATTACCGGGTCAGGATCAATTTCCCGCAACCAGGGTATATTTCTATGCTCAGCGTGAAAATATACCGGCGACCGTCTTCCTGTGGACAGTATCAACGGGTATTCCTTGTATAGTTCAGGCTGGCTGACAGGGGTGAAGGGGGGTTCTTCATAATAGGCTATAGGCTCGAGGCCCCACTCCTCACGCAACGATGAATACAGTTCGACCTTTCCAGAGGGGGTCTGGAAGCCAGGCTGTCTGTCAGGGCGTAGTAGTCCTTTCTGAAACCGGTGATAAGGGTGGCTGGGGTGGCCTTCTGGCGGGAATGCCCAGCCCTTCTGCTGCAACTCTTTGAAGGACATACCCGCTGGTTTTATTATCTCGTCAAAGAGCTCATGTATATCATTCCAGCGAAAATCCGGGTCGAACCTCTTGGCCATCTCAAAGTTGATTTCTATATCTGACCTGCATTCTTCTACCGTAATAGCTCTGTTAATACTCTGCAGGGGTACCCACCAGCTGCGGATACCATCCTTTTCGAGAAAGCTGGCCGATGGTAAAACCACGTCAGCTAGCTGGGTGGTCGGTGTCTGGAAGAGGTCAACAGCCACGATAAAATCGAGTTTTTTCAAAGCCTCAACCCACTTCTTGGGGTCCAGCCCGATGCCGGCTACCGGATTGCAGGCCTGCAGCCACATACCCTTGATAGGATAGGGGTCTTCAGTAAAAATTTGCTCCAGAGTCAGGTCTGTCTGTGCCCGCCAGATGAATTTTCTCAAGGGCCCGTACTTATCGGCACCAATTCTCTTTTCGTCATCTTCTTTTGACTTCAACTTTATTACACCATGTGCCCCGGGCAGAGCGTAGGCTACAGCGTCAAAAGCATAGCGGGAAATCACGTTACCACCAGGTTCATCCAGATTCCCGGTAAGGCACCACAGGTCGGCAATCGCCTGGACTGTCGGCGTGATCGCCGGCGTCATATCTATAGGCACCCCCCAGTGTATGGCAGCGGGTTTGCTCTTAGCATAAAGGCGTGCTGCCTCGGCAATGTCCTTCTCGGGTACCCAGGTTATTTCAGACACCCGTTCCAGCGGGTATTGCTTCACACTCTCAACAAACACGCTCCACACCGTCCTAACAGGCACTCTGTCTCCATTGGCAAGGACGACCTGATATTCGCCCTCAAAAGCCGGTTTTACACCGACCGACCTGTAGTCTGCCTGTTCTGAATCCCATATTACCGGCTTCCCTTTTACCGTATCCCAGACAACAAAGTTATCACCAGAGCCACCATCCACGAGGTCGCTTTCCCGGAGTAATGTCCCGGTATCACTTCTAAGCAGATGAGCGGCATTAGTCCACTCTTCGACAAACTCCCGGTCATACAGATGCTCACTAATGATTACATTAAGAAAACCCATAGCCAGGGCACAATCGGTACCCGGTCGTAGTCTCAACCACTTCTCTGACCTGGAGGCAAACCAGGACAGTCTGGGGTCAATAGCGATAATCTTGGTGCCTTTCTTCATCAGGTCAATAATCCAGTGTCCGAAGACATTATCGGGGCATGAAGCGGGAATATTGTAACCCCATACTATTATGCACTCCGGCACCCTGTACCGCGGGTCTTCGTAGCGTTTCGGAAACCACTGGGCTGCGTCCAGAATACAGTAGTCCCCCTGGACGGTTTCCACCCCGGCGATTCTGGGGCTGTAGCAGGCGATACCGCTTAAGGCAAACATGACATTGGGGCTGCCGTAGGCGTAAGCAAGCATACATATCCAAGCGCCGATGTCCCGCCCGGTGCCCATAGAGAAAATAACACTTTCCGGACCGTATTCATCTCGTATCTTACCCAGTTTTTGCTCTATAAGGTTAAAAGCCTCATCCCAGGATATCTCCTGCCACTTACCCTCGCCACGCTTGCCCACCCTTTTCAGGGGACGGGTCAGGCGGTCGGGATGATATACATACTGCGTCATAGCCAGACACCTGGAACAGAGACGCCCCTGGTTCCAGGGGTGAGCCGGGTCGCCTTCAATCTTCACCAGTCTGCCATCTTCGATATAAGCTAGCACTCCGCAGCCACCGTGGCAGCCAGGTCCGGCAGACCAAGTAGTGGTACGCACAACCTCACGTTTCTTGGCACTCATATGGAACCCTCCTTGGCTTGCCCCGATTATAACCCCTCGTGTTGGGCAGCGCAAACAAGAATATAGATACATCCCTTTAATCAATAATGTTATATAATATACCGCGATCATGTGATATAACTGTTTAAGAGAGGACTAGATTGAACACAGGCGACAACATGTCCCCAACGCCGTATGATGACATTAACCTGTTTCTTCAGGTTTTCCTTAATGATGTGCGGTCTGTCCTGAGTGACTACTTCATCGGGATGTACCTTTATGGTTCCCTTGCCACTGACGATTTCGATGCCAATAGAAGTGACATCGATTTCCTTGTAGTCACCAGCGAGGAGTTACCTGAAAGCCTGATTTCAGATTTAAAAACCATGCATACACGTATCTATGAAAGTGGTCTGGAGTGGGCGACAAGACTTGAAGGGGCCTATATACCAATAGACGCCATACGAGTGTACAACCCAACCGGTCCGGCATGTCCTCTGGTTAATAAGAATAAATTATTCAATCAGAATGAATTCCTGGTTGCTCGTCCTGCAACCAACTGGGTAATAAACCGCCATGTTCTCTACACGAGCGGCGTAGTGATAACCGGCCCACCTCTACAGACTATAATTGATCCCGTACGACCGGAACAGTTAAAGGAAGCTGTTCTAGCGTCACTGCGCAATGATTGGACACCCTGGGTGTATAACTCTGACTTATTTCTTGGTACGGGATACCAACCATTCGTAGTTCTTTCAATGTGTCGTGCTTTGTATACATTGGAACACGGTACAGTTGCATCAAAACTACGCTCAGCGGAGTGGGCAATAGCAAATTCAGACCGGAAGTGGACTAATATAATCAACCAAGCCATGTCATGGCACGACGGAGACCCACCTGGAGATACTGGACAGACACAGGAATTCATACGATATGTTCTAACAGAGGCCGGACTATAAGGGAAATCGTTCATATTGCCTGCCAACCTTACCCACCAGACATGGGATTGAAACATGCTTTACCGTTGACAAACCAGAATAGCGGACTATATGATTTACTACACATAAATACCGCAATATCTTGAGTAGTTGATAATATTCTCGCAGGAGGATTAAGACAGTGAAAGAGAGAATTCAATCGGTTACGACGATTCGTGAAAAAGCTAGAGATACCAAAGTAGTGCGTGAGGCTGACGTGGTGGTGGTGGGTGGTGGACCCGGGGGACATTCGGCGGCAATAGCCGCAGCGCGGAGCGGTGCTAAAACGGTGCTTGTAGAGCGGTACGGGCATCTGGGGGGTATGGCTACCGGTGGTATTGTGATACAAATACCGCATATGAGTGACGGCACCAAAGAACAGCAGATAGTCGGGCTGTGCCAGGAATGGCTTGATAGACTGGATGTGGTGGGTGGATGCCTTCACCCTCAAAGAGAAGATATTGGTTCGGGTGATGAAAGGCTGGTTTCGCGGTGGAGACGCTTTATGGGCAACGTGGTCAATGGCAGAATAAAGCAAACTGCATGGGTGGACCCCGAATTGTTGAAATGTGTCCTTAACGACATGGTGCAAGAATCAGAAGTAAAGCTATTTCTCCATTCCTGGGGTACCCAGGCTATTGTTGATAAGGGTAAAGTTCAGGGTATCATCTTTGAGAGCAAATCAGGAAGGCAGGCAATACTTGGTAAGGTTGTAATCGATGGTACCGGCGACGGTGACCTACTGCCATCCGCCGGAGCGGAGTTTGACGGTACGCTTGACCCTAAGTCAAGGAGTTCAATGCTAGCTTTAGTCTTCCGGTTAGGCAACTGTGATTACCAGAAACTATGTGATTTCAGGGAATCAGAGCCAGAGAGATATCGAGAACTGATGACCGAGCTTACCAGGGTTGCCGGCACCCGGCTGGCACCCTTGCCATCATCCCGCAATGATGTCTTGTGGATAAACAACTGGATACCGGACTTGAACTGCATGAACGTAGAAGACCTCACCACGCTGGAGGTCGAGATGCGCAAGATGATGTTACGCGGGCATGAGTTCATAAAGAAGAACATCCCCACCTTCGAGAACAGCTTTATCATGGACACGGCTTCCCAGACCGGGACACGCGGCGGGCGGCGTTTAATCGGGGAATGCATAGTTACCAGGGACGATCTGCAGGCCGGTAAGAAATATGATGATGCTATAGCGTTAATTCCGCGTTTCGACGCACTGGGGAACACTGACCACGTTCAGCTTCCTTACCGCTGCCTGGTGCCGACCAGGGTAGATGCCCTGCTAGTGGCCGGCAGGAGCTTCTCATCAGATATGGCGGCCAACAATATGGTCAACCTTATCCCGCATTGTATTGCTATGGGGCAGGCAGCTGGCACGGCGGCGGCAATCTCTATAAAAGACGGCGTGAATGTCAGGGATGTGAATACCAAGACACTACAGGACAGTCTTAGCCGGCAGGGAGTGCCTTTACCCAGCGTGCCTTCAATCGTATCGAAGGTGTAGAATTTTCGGTTTATCTGCAGGCCAATCCTGATACCTATTGGTTTCAGGAAGCGTCGGGATAGGTTACTCAGGGAACGGGTACTTGATTAAAAAGAATAGCCTGATGTAATGGAGGTAGCCGGACTACACCACTTACCCCGGATTAGCAAGCACCCGTAACAGATTATCCTCTGGCATACAGGAAGGGAATCCTAGATGTCTATCTCTGACAGGGTGAGAAAAAGTATGGAGGTGGGGTCGTGGATAAGGAGGATGTTCGAGGAGGGAGTTGTCCTCAAACAGCAGTATGGTGACGAAAACGTCTTCGACCTTTCTCTGGGCAACCCGATCATGGAACCACCCGCCGAGTTCCACGAGGAACTGAGAAGGCTTGCCGAGAGACCCGAACCGGGGTTGCACCGGTACATGGAAAATGCCGGCTATGTGGAGACAAGGGTGGCCGTAGCCGCATACCTCTCCAGAGAGTCCGGTATTGCCCTTCGCAATGACGATATCATAATGACCTGTGGGGCCGCCGGAGCACTGAACGTAGTGCTCAAGACAATACTCAACCTTGAAGATGAAGTCATCATCTTCGCCCCCTACTTCCCGGAATTCATTAACTATATCGAGAACCACGGCGGCATCGCAAGGACCCTGCCTACTGATGAGGAGTTCATACCCAGGCTTGATGCCCTCGAAACTGCTATCGGGCCCAGGACAAAGGCGGTGTTGATAAACTCGCCAAACAACCCGTCAGGTGCCGTATATAATAAGGCCTTTCTGAAAAGTCTTGGTGATTTACTTACCGAAAAAGGACGGGAATTGGGAAACCCCATTTTCCTGATCAGTGACGAAGCCTACCGCAAGCTTACTTATGACGGGCTAGAATGCCCCTGGGTCTGGTCCTGTTATCAACAGAGCATCGTCATAGCTTCCTACTCAAAGGACCTGGCAGTACCCGGGGAGCGTATCGGTTACGTTGTCGCACATCCAGGTCTGGAAAAGCACGATGAACTGGTAGCTGGCTTCGTTCACTGCAACCGGATACTGGGGTTCGTTAATGCTTCAGCGATTATGCAGCATCTGGTACAACACCTGCAGGGTGTATCTATCTCCGTCAGCGAGTACCAGAGAAAGAGGGATTTCTTGTACAAAAACCTGACCGATATGGGTTATAAAGCCTTCAAGCCACAGGGGGCTTTCTACCTGTTTCCCAAGTCACCACTGGAAGATGACATCGCCTTTGTCAACCAGCTAAGGCAATGGCACACGCTAACCGTGCCCGGGCAGAGCTTCGGCTCACCTGGGTATATCCGTATATCATATTGTACTGATGATAGAACCCTGGAAGGCTCTCTCACCAGCTTTGAGAAAGCCGCCCGTAAGTTCAATTTACTCTAGTCAACCTTTAAAAACGGTGGCCGTATTGACAGATAGGCATCAGAGGTAGAAAAGATGATTGTTGAAATGAGAACCGGGGCAACCCAGGAGGAAATAGACAACGTAGTCCAGAAGGTAAAGTCCTTCGGGTGGGAAGTACAGCTAAATTTGGGCACTGATAAAACAGTGGTGGCCATACTGGGCAG
>CP070645.1:566604-573787 GCA_020354275.1 Dehalococcoidales bacterium | reverse complement strand
CCCCGCAAACGCTGAGATTCAGACCACGGAGCTGGTGCGCCGGAGTAAATCTATCATCGGCGCCTATGCCTATGACCAGGAGACATGGCGCCGGTCTCTGGTTCTGATGACCTCCGGCAAGGTAAATATTAAACCGATGGTTACGCACCGGTTACCTATCGCGGAAGCCAAAGACGGCTTTGAGCTGGCAGTAAGCAAGAAAGCAGCCAAGGTTCTCTTCATACCGTAAAGGCTGATTGCTGTAATATTATTGCTATAATGATGGGTGGTATTCTGCGGGTATAGTGTTTTGGTTATAGCTAATCCCATGACCTCAGGCGATAGTAGTCAGAGACCATGCGGTCAAAGTCAGCTTTGGGCAGCACCTTACCGCTGTCATTGAGCCCTTCCTGGAAAAACCTCTTGGGCAGGGTGTCATCTGATGGGGACATGCCTTCACGCAGGTTGAATTCCCTGGCCTTATTGGTGATGCTGGCTGCCAGTTCCTGTAGCTTTTCCTTATCCAGGTCCATTCCGGTGGTCCCGCGGATGATCAGCGATATTGTTTCCCAGGGGTAAAGGTCCCGGAAAAAACGGCAGACTATCAGCGAATCAAAGAGGGTGTGCCTGTCCTCGAAGTCAATTAATACTTCCGCTTTACCTTCGACCTGTTCCGGGGGTATCATTCCGGAGAGTTCGGCTTTATAGACCGTAGCCCTGAGGTGACAGGCTCCCCTGTCTGAAGTGGCGTAAGCCAACCCCATTCCCTTGAGTACCCTGGGGTCATAACCGGCCGGTTCCAACCCCTTGACGTGGATGGCCAGGTCAGCCAGCCCCCACTCCTGGCTGGCATGTGCTATTCCTTCGGCCAGAACGGCACCGATACCCTGCCGGTGGGCTATCTTAACCAGGAGGTCAGCGATGGCCTCGGAATCACCATAACCTATCTTTTCGTCTATCGCGTTGCGCAGCGAAGCCTCTATGGTGAAGGCAGCCAGGTTCCCGGCGGTTATGGTATCCATACCCAGCCGGTCGCATAGGTCGTTTAGGTAGGCAATTTCCCTGATGTCGTCAATCAGGCACAGGCCACCGAAGGCATAGATGGTTTCGTATTCCGGCCCCTCAATTACCAGACCTTTTCGCTTGCCATCGACAACCTCGACCAGTTTACCTCAGGCAAGGATACACCTGGGGCAGGCTCTGGGTCTCACTTTGCATTGCTCCAGCAGGGCATCGGCGCTGATGTTTTGCCATTTTTCGAAGGTTCCCGCTGACCAGTAGCGGGTGGGAAAAGCGCCTGCAAGGTTGGTTGTACTGACCAGCATTGGCGTGCCCAGGGTGCGGTAAGCCCTTGCCCCGGCATCTTTCTTAACCTGGGCCCCGACCGTTTTCCAGACCTGGTTCAGCAGGTCCGGGCGGGCTATGTTTCTGGGTTGATCCCCGTGGAAGGCAATTGCCTTGATTTTCTTTGAGCCCAGCACGGCCCCCGTTCCCGTCCTCCCGGCCGACCTCCAGTAGTTGTTTTCGATGATAGCGAATCTCACCCCGTTTTCACCGGCCGGGCCGATTACAACGACCCCTGCATCCCTGCTACCGGCCTCTTGGCGAACCAGATCCTCGGTCTGATAGGTGTCCATTCCCCATAGGTGGGAGGCATCGTGGAACCTGACATTTCCCTGGCAGATTTCGAGATAGACCGGCCTGGCGAAGGCCCCTTTAATAACAACGGCGTCATAGCCGGTCCGGCTTAGCGGTTCGGCAACGGTACCACCGGCATAAGACTCGCTGTATATTCCGGTTAAGGGTGATTTGGTAAATACCCCGTATCTTGAGGAGCCGAAAACCCTGGTATCTGTAGCCGGGCCGGTGGCAAAAATAATGGCGTTATCTTCGGAAAAGGGTTGAACCCCGGCCTTGGTGTTGCTTAAGAGAAGCTGGGTGGCCAATCCCTTGCCGCCCAGCAGTTCCCGGTAGACTTCATCATGGATGGTCTCTTCCTGAAATGACCGCCGCGTTACATCAATATGCAGTACTCTGTTATGAAAACCGTCCATGTTGCCCTCATTGCCGCCGCGTATCATCAGATGCCAGATTATCTTCTGGTAGTGTATTTACCTGCGGGACACAGCTGCCCTATATTCCGTGAATCCGTTTCAGATTGGCGGTGGCCGTGTTAGCGATTTCCTCCTCAGTAGCTTCCCTGATTGAGGCCAGCTTCTGTACCACCGCGGTGACGTCAGCGGGGCCGCCGGCCTGGCCGGCAGCATCGGTTTCGGTAAGAAGGCGGTCTTGCGGAATCTGCCTGATGGCATCCAGCAGGGCGGGTGTCTCGCTGGTAACAAACCCCCTGCCCCCGATGGAAATATAAAAACCAAGATCGAGCCAGTCCTTGAGCATCGATAGACCGCCGGTAAAGCCATGGATTATCCCCTTCAGCCCCGGCCTTGCTTCCTGACGGAGAATATCCATCATATCCTGGTGGGCTTCCCGGCAGTGGATGTTTACCGGCAGGCCGGTCTCCAGGGCAAGGGAGAGCTCGTATTTCAGCAGTTCCTTCTGAGTGTCCTTAGTCTCCGGGCTGCGAGCGTAATCAAGCCCTATCTCCCCGATGGCGACTACTTTGTCCTGACCGGCAAGCTGGCGGAGTTGGCCGCGCAGCTCTTCGGTTGGGGTAATGGCATTCCAGGGGTGAATCCCTACGGCGGCATATACCCCTGGCTGAGACTGGGCCAGGCGTACGGTATCGGCCGAAGATTCCAGGTTCATCCCCTGGCTGACTATGAAATCAACCTTGTTTGCTCTGGCCTGTTGCAGCATTTCCGTTAGTGATTCAGCCTGGTATCTATCCAGGTGGCAGTGGCTGTCAGAATAAACCATGATTACTCCTTTAACATACGGTATTTATAAAATAGCTTACACGGGGTTTTCCCCGGATGGTTTCTGGCAGACAAAGAATGCCCTGGTCGAATCCGGGGCCAGCTCTCCCAGAACCCAGTCATCATTATGGGCATAGGCGTTAATATCAATGAAGCCGGCGGACCTAAGGGCTGATATTACTTCTACCTCGGAATGATATTTCTGCGTCAGGGTGATATCCGAGCGATGCCACTCTTTGTCTAAATAGAAAATAGTAGTCTTGAATAGGGCTATCCGTTCTATCGGGTTATAGTCGGTCCGTATCACACAAACCTGGTCATCTTCAACAATGTCGAAGTTGTCGCCCCACATTGTCTTGTAGCCTTCTTCCATGTTCAGGTCAAAGAGGAACCGGCCGCCTTCCTGTAGGGCGGGATAAACGTGGTTGAAAACGGATGTCAGGTCTTCCAGGGTCATAATATGGTTAAGGCTATCGAAAGTAGAGATAACCGCATGGAAGGTTTGTGATAGCTGGAAAGAACGGGCGTCGTCAACGATGAATTCCACGCCGGGCGCATTTTCTTGGGCATAACGGATCATGTATTCAGACCCATCGATACCGGTCACCCGGTAGCCGCGTGCGGTGAGGACCCGGGCCAGCTGTCCTGTGCCGCAGCAGAGGTCAAGAATACTGGCTTTGGCCGGCAGATGGGGCAGTAGAAGTATCTCCATAACCTGAAGGCCCAGTGCGGTAAAGGTGTTGCCCCAGTGCTGGTTGTAAACCCGGGCAAACCGGTCATAGTCCGTGTATCTGTTTACGGTCATAATATTTGTATCAAACGTCTCAGGTGTCTGGACTCCTTCTCTTTGAGAAGTAGGCTACCTCATATCTCTCATAATCCAGTTTCTGGAAGAAGCGCATGGATTCAATATTCGTTTCTTCAATTAAACAGGCCGTTACCTCGATCCTGGCCCGGGAAAGCCTGTCCTCTACCTCCGTGACCAGTTTTCTGGCGATATTGCGGTGGCGCAATTCAGGGGCCACGACGAGTCTGTTTATCCAGCCCTTCCGTCCGTCGTGGGTTCCCAGAATAGAGGCGATTATGGTACCGTTCATCTCGGCAACGAGGAAAATGGTATTATCCCGTTTGATCTGGCTTTCTATTCTCTCTCGGCTGTCACGACCCTGGGGTCGGTAAGAAAGGCCTGCCCTGTCCCACAACGCCGTCACTGCGTCGTAGTCTTCTGGGTGGAATTCCCTTAGTAATATTGTAGATGGATCTGCTTGATTTAACCCCATTTCACCCCTTCAGCTTCTTAATCATCAATGGTACAACCTCAAAGAGGTCGCCGACAATGCCGTAGGTGGCCACTTCAAATATGGGGGCATTGGGGTCATTATTGATGGCGACAATGGTATCTGAGGTCTGCATACCGGCCAGGTGCTGCACGGATCCCGAGATACCACAGGCAATATATAGCCTGGGGCAGACCGTCTTTCCTGTCTGGCCGACCTGGTGCGAGTACGGGATCCAGCCGTCATCCACCGGCGGTCGGGAAGAGCCCACCGCCGCCCCCATAACCGCGGCCAGCTCTTCGATTAACTTAAAGTTCTCCGGTTTGTCCAGTCCCCTGCCCCCGGAGACGATAATATCGGCGTCCTCGATATTCACCTTTTCGGTTAGATCCTCAACAAAATCGAGTATTTTTGTTCTCGAGGTGATGCTTTCTTTATTGAAATCAACGCTGATGATTTCTCCCTTTCTGCTCTGGTCCGGCGTATTCTTTTTGAAGACACGGGGGCGGACGGTGGCCATCTGTGGCCTCCTCGCCTGGCAGATAATGGTGGCCATAACGTTGCCGCCGAAGGCGGGGCGTGTCTGCAGCAGCAGCCTTCTTTCGGTGTCAATTTCAAGTCCGGTGCAGTCTGCGGTGAGGCCTGTCTTCAGGATGGCGGCTACCCTGGGAATGAAGGAGCGCCCCAGCGCCGTGGCGCCGGCAAGGACAATCTCCGGCCGGTGTTGTTCAATGAGTCGGGCCAGTTGTCTGGTGTATATATCTTCCTGGTGGTTGGCCAGGACCGGATCATCTATCAGATAGATTTTATCGGCACCGTGGGCGAAAAGCTGTTCGGTTTCGTTCAGGCTGTGCCCGAAGCAGACGGCGCATAGTTCCGTGCCCAGAGTATCGGCCAGTTCTCTGCCCTTGGACACTAGCTCGGTGCTGACAGGCTTTAACCGGTCGCCCTTTGTCTCGGCAAATACCCATATTCCGCGATGGCTATCATCAACCGCCACCGTCTCGGTTACAGCCTCGATGGTGATGGCATCATACTCGCAGGCTTCCTGGCAGGCACCGCAGAGGGTGCAGCCTTCATCGATATGAGCCTTATCATCAATAATATCGATCAGACCGAAGGGACACGATGCCAAGCAGTTACCGCAGCCCGTGCATATATCGGAGTCAATTTGTATTGTCATGCTTTTAATCCTGCCTAGATAAGCTGGCCGTCTCTCAGCCGGTTAATCAATGTTTCTACCTGTTCTTCCGGGCTTCCCTCAAGGATTTCTCCCTGGCGTGCCCTCTGCGGGAAGAATATCCTGGTGACCCAGGTGGCCGAGCCGTTTCGCCCCACCATGTTCAGGTCAGCGCCTATTTCAGCCGCATCCCAGACCGGTATAACGGCACTCTTGGCTTTGGTTAACCCGCGAAGGGAGGGAAGGCGGGGTGTGTTTATCTCTTTTACCACCGTAATCAGGGCGGGCAGAGGTGTCTCGATGGTCTCGTAGCCGTCTTCTACCATACGCTGGAGCCGCATCTGCCCGTTATCTATCTCTTCAATCCGGCTGACGTAGGTAACGACCGGAATATCCAGCATCTCGGCTAGTTCAGGCCCGACCTGTGCCGTGTCGCCATCTATCGTCTGCCGTCCGCAGATTATCAGGTCGTACTCCCCCGTTTTATTGATTGCCTGCGCCAGGGTATAGGCGGTGGCCAGGGTATCGGCTCCAGAAAAGGCGCTGTCACTCAAGAGGACTGCTTCATCGGCACCAGTGCTGATGGCTTCCCTCAGTACCTCCTCGGCCTGTGGGGGCCCCATGCTGATGGCAGTGACCTTGCCGCCGTATTGTTCCTTTAACCGGACGCCTTCCTCCAGGGCATAGGTGTCAAAGGGATTGACTATGTTCTTGATCCCCTCTCTCACCAGCGTATTGGTTTCGGAATCGATTTGCACCTGGGTGGTGCCCGGCACCTGTTTCAGGCAGACCAGAACATTCATGCTGATAATGTTCCTTTTCGCTGTCGAACCGTCAAGTTCATTCCCGCCTTGCCTTTCTCTTTCTCAGTTCTGAGGCGATTGTCCCCCTCAGGACTTCATTGGTGCCTTCGTATATCTGGGTGATCTTGGCATCCCGCATCATTTTCTCCACCGGATAGTCACGCATGTAGCCGGCCCCGCCGAGGACCTGCACTGCCTGTGTGGTAACCTTCATCGCCATGTCCGAGGCAAAGACCTTGGTCATGGCCGATTCTTCGGTGTACTGCTTGGCGCCGCTGTCTATTGTCCTGGCCACGGCATAGTTAAGCGCTCTGGCGGCTTCCACTTGGGTGGCCATGTTAGCGAGCATGTTCTGGACGACACCGATTGATATAATGGGGTGCCCGAACTGGATACGCTGCCGGGCATAGTCCACGGCTGTTTCCAGGGCTCCCTGGGCCAGGCCAACCGCCTGGGCGGCTATGCCCGGTCGTGAGCGGTCAAGGACTCTCAGTGTCATGACAAATCCCAGCCCCTCCCGGCCGACGAGGTTTTCATCGGGGATAAGGCAGTTTTTGAAAACAATCTCCCGGGTGGAAGAAGCGCGGATGCCCATCTTCTTCTCCTTCTTGCCGAATTCGAAACCGGGCGTGTCTTTCTCCACTAGAAAGGCACTGGCACCGCGGCTACCTTTTGACTGGTCGGTCAGGGCGATGACGGTGTATATTTCAGCGTCACCGCCGTTGGTGATAAACTGCTTGGTTCCGTTGAGACGGTAACCGCCACTTACTTTTTCAGCAGTCGTCTTTATGTTACCGGCGTCGCTGCCGGCAGTGGCTTCGGTAAGGGCAAAGGCAGCTAGTCTAGTACCGGAGGCGATATCCGGGAGGTATTTTCGCTTCTGCTCTTCCGTCCCGTATTCCAGTATAGCATAGCTGCCCAGGGCGCTGGCGGCATAGCAGACTGCTACCCCGCTGCAGGCCCGGCTGAGCTCCTCGACGACTAGGCACCGCTCTAGGCTACCGCCGCCTAGGCCGTCGTTCTCGTCGGGGACAAATATGCGGAACATATCGCTGTCTGCGAGGTCTT
>CP070645.1:563998-566504 GCA_020354275.1 Dehalococcoidales bacterium | reverse complement strand
TGGTTGGTCATAGCTCCCCGGCCGAAACTCTCCGCCAAACTGGCGACGGTGGGGGAGTGTCAGATACGGGCGTGGTGTTCCAGATATACCACCCCGATAGCCCGGTTTAACTTGGCCAGGAGGTAGCACTCCTCGTTATCCAGGGCTGACCCGCCAAAGTTACCAATTGCCTCGGTGCGGTTTACCAGATTGCCATCACTGTTAGTCTCGATGAAGTTGGCATCTCTGGTATCCTTGATCTTGCGGGCAATGGAATCCAGTGCCCAATCCCAGCTTTTCTCTTCCCAGTCAGACCCACCGGGACTCCTGTATAGCACCTTACTCAGTCGCCAGGGGTTATCAGCCGATAGCTGACGCATCGAGGCGCCTTTGGCACAGGCAGACCCGCGGTTGACTGGATGCTCAGGGTCGCCTTCAATGTTGACTACCTTACCATTCTCAGCAGCAACAAGGAAACCGCAACCTGAGCCATCATAGGGACAGATGGTGGTCTTTTCACCAATCTGCTTCTTCAGGGGAAGGGATTTAGCCGCCGAACCACGGCCACCAAAGGAGCCTGTCCCTTTCAATAGAACCAGGGCTCCCATCCCTCCGCCACCAAACTTTAGGAACTCTCTTCGGCTTAGCTCCATGGTGCCTCCTTTATATTATTTTTATTACCTTAGCTGAACCCCCTCTTCTTAATTTTTACACTGCGCTTAATTAAAAAAAAGAAAGCTTCCGCTTTCCATCTAATGGAATCAAAAATGGACCTTACTTTTATTGACGTCAGTCGTGGTATCCATTTTTTGCATCCAATACTAATTAAGACGACCTTAGCCTACCTATCTCCCGGTTCTGCCGCCTCGATCATCTTAACACTCAGGAAATATCCTGACTATTCGTTTCAGATTATTTCCAACCTAAACGAACCTATTATAACCCGTTAATTTTCAGCTTGTCAACAACCGTCTTAGATTTGGTTTAGATTCTTACCTAAAAGGCTCAATGATATAGCCGGGAGCTTTTACAAAACAAAACCAGTAAAGTATAATTGGGGGAAGGGAGTTACAAGTGAAAGTAATTTTTCTGGAGAACGTACCCAATGTAGCCCGGATCGGTGAGATAAAAGAAGTAGCCGATGGTTATGGCAGGAACTACCTCATACCCCGACAGCTGGCCCTGCTGGCCAGCCCCGAGGTTATTGAGAGAGTAGAAGTAAAACTCAAGGCGAAAGCACGCATTCAGGCTGAGACAGAAGCAGAACTCCTTGAGATGGCCGGCCACCTTGAGGGAAGGGAAGTTATTATAGAAGCCCGTACTGGCGGCAAGGACCGTCTCTATGGCTCAATCACGGCGGCTGATATTGCCACTGCAATCGAGAACACCATCGGCCTGGTTATTGATAAGAGGAAGATTGAACTGGAACAGTCAATCCGTGAGATCGGCAGTCATGAAGTAGTTATCAGGCTGGCTGGAGATATAGTCCCCAAGATAACCGTTACCGTAATAGAACAGGCTACTTAAAGGCATTCCCGCATACAATAGGATGAGGAGGCTTACTGAGTTTGGTGGGAGATAGATTGCCACCACATGATGTTGATGCTGAGGAATCGGTTAATGGTTCTCTGCTTATAGATGGCCGGACTATTTATGAAGTGGCCACCATGCTGAAGGCAGAGGATTTCTACAGCGAGCCAAACCGGTGGATCTATCAGGCCTGCTGGTCGCTTTATGAGCGGGACGAGGCGATTAACCAGATAACGGTGGCCCAGGAATTGGACCGGCAGGGAAAACTCAGTATTTGTGGCGGGGTCGCCTATTTAAGCCACCTGGTATCTATAGTTCCCACATCGCTTGATATCGAGCACTATGCCCGGATTGTTTACCGCCTGTCAATAATGCGGCAGATAATCTCCGCCGCCGATAAGATATCCAACATCGGTTATGAAGCCGACCCTGATGTAAGCTCTGCGCTCAGCAGGGCTGAAGATTTATTATTCCAGATTGGCCATGAAAGGCGTACCGCTGATTTTATCCATATCAAGAACGTGCTGGATAAATATTTCGAGCCTGTTACGGATATTGAAGAAAGCGGTTATCAGCCGATTCCCAGCGTGTTATCGCGTTTTACCGGGCTGGACGAGATCCTCGGCGGTTTTCAGCGTTCTGACCTGATTATAATTGCCGGCCGGCCGAGTATGGGTAAGACAAGCCTGGCGCTCAGCATTGCCCGGAATGCCGCCATCGAGCAGGGGGCCTGTGTCGCCCTGTTCAGCCTGGAAATGGCACGCGATTCGGTGGTGCTTCGCCTGCTATCCAGCGAGTCTGAGGTCACTTTGAACCGGATCCGTCTAGGGCACCATACCGAAACCGAAGAGAGAAGGATTATGGATGCCACCGGTATCCTTTCCGAGGCGCCAATATATATTGATGACTCTCCCCGGCTCAGGGTAACGGAGATGCGGAGCAAGGTGCGCCGTCTCTACTTTGAGCGCGGGGTAAACCTTATCGTCGTTGACCACCT
>CP070645.1:555306-563898 GCA_020354275.1 Dehalococcoidales bacterium | reverse complement strand
TGTTCAGCGCCAGGTTGAAGGTCAAGTTTTCGACATATGTAATCGATGTTTTCCTCAAGCTTTCTAAAAACCCCCAGGCCGCGTTCGTTAAAGGTATCAAACCACCACTTAATAAATTCCTCAGCCGGCGCCAAGATAGCGGCAGCCATCTGCCCGAGTGTATTTCTGTGCTCGCGCAAGGGTATCTTGTCAATCAACGTCCCGAAAAGGTCAAAAATTACAGCTTCATATTTCATGAAAAATAAATTGTGTGACCACTTATTCCAACAGATTCATGACTTCATTTAACGACGAGATTACTGGGCCGTCCCAGTCCTCGCGATAGGGGTCATACTCATCATCACCACCCATGCGAATCTGAACGGCATGCATACCGAACTTGGAAGCAGCTATTAATTCTTGGCCAATGCCATCGGCTATATAAATACATGCTTGAGGACTGACCCCCAGATTACCAATCGCAATCTGATATATCCGGGGGTCTGGTTTCTTAATGCCAGCCAGACAGGAGAACACCACCTCGTCGATAAGCGAGGACAGCGGCGAGTTTTTCCAGACCAGCGTGGTCTCCGTCGAACAGTCACTGATGAGCCCGGTCTTACAGCCATTCTTTCTTAGATACGTCAGTACTTCGGTAGCGCCCTTCCTGGGTGACGTAACTTCCTGCTTATTCATCTCGAACCGCATACCGGCAGCAAGTTCAACTTTGTCATCCGCCGCCTTCACCCCGATCTGCTGGCAGATATGCCTGATACAGGCCTGATAGTCCTGGAAAATCCCCTTCATCCGCTCATCGAAAGTGGCATGCCATAAATCCGTGAAATCCTTAGCAGGCACTGAAAGCTCCGAAGCCATCTGCTCCAGAATATTATTACTCTCGGCCCAGGGGAAGTTATCGATTAATGTCCCGAACAGGTCAAAGATGACAGCTTTGTATTTCATAGCCTACCACTTTAAGGTAATCATATTACCAGGTCAAGTAATGCGTCTGGTGAATTCAGGATAAAGTCCGGCCTGTAGCTGGCTAGTAAACTGTTGTGCTCACTGGCCGGAACGCCCCAAGTCGCATAGCAACTCCGGCAACCCGCTGCCTGCGCTGCCCCGATATCACCGGCGCTGTCCCCAACCATCAATGCTTCATCCGAGGTTACCCCAAGATGATTCAAGGCAAGGTCAATCCCATCGGGATGGGGTTTATGCAAACTTACATCCTCGAAGCCGACCAGAACAGAGAATAGTCTCTCTACACCCAATTCCTGAAGCTCTTTTCTGGCACCAATAATATTACCTTCAAACTCCGTAGCCATAGTTTTGGTCGTCACCACTCCGAGTTTCAGCCCACGCCTGTTGAGTTCTTCCAGTAAACTTCTGACTCCCGGGTAGAGCTTGAGCACACCCGTTTCCTTGGTCCAGTAAGTGCGCCGGTAATCTTGAAAAAGGTCAATTTCTATGCCACACTCTTCTGCCAATTGAGCTAGGGCTGCACTAAGCCGAGTCCCCTGAAGATTGCGGATAAACGGCTCGGCATCCAGTTGAGAAATACCCACCCCATCAAACACGCGCTGCATGCTGATAACACGGGCTGTGATCGAGTCCAGCAGAGTATCGTCAAGGTCGAAGATAACGGCTTTATATTTCATAAGATGCTACACCTGCTTAGACTTCAACAATCGTTTCCTCATAACTATAGTGCCTTCATCACCGGGCCCCTGGGTATCAGGGACTACCGATACCGGGACGTATCCGTTTTTCCCGTAAAAATGTATCACCTCGAAATCGGCAGCGTATGTTTTCACTAGAAGACAGTACATTTTTTCTTTATCGTGGTATTTTTCAACGAACTCCATTAACCTGCTGCCATAACCCTGATTTCTAAGCTCTTTTACTACCCCGATTTCAAGGATTTCACACTCGGTCATATTATACAGACGCTTGTTAACAAGAGTAGTAATGAAGCCTACAGTTCTATTCGATTCGTCTTCATAATAGCCAAATATCTCAGCGCCATTGTTTATATGCTTGGTAACAACGTCGTTCAATAAATCAATATATCGTGCATTACTTTTATCGAAATGGTTTCCAAACTCCGCTTCAGCAACCAGATCGAAGAACGAGTCCAGCAATTCGTTTTTATTAATCTTCTTAATCATCGTTGCCTTAAATATTCTGATCCCCCTCTGTAAAGGGGGACAAGGGGGATTTTGATTACCTGGATCGCTCTCATTCTGCCTTTATTAAAGAGAGAGGACTTATTCCTTCTCTACCTTCCACACCTGCCCGCCTTCGGGCAGGACGAATAAGTCCTCGCCGGTCAGCTTAGCTGCCAGGGTCTTCTGGAGTTCGGCTATGGGGACACGTATCTGGTTCATGGAGTCCCGTTCCCTGATAGTTACCTGATTGTCCTCCAGTGACTGGAAGTCAATGGTAATACAGAATGGGGTACCAATCTCATCCTGCCGGCGGTAACGGCGACCGATGCTCTGGGCGTCGTCATAAGCCACCATCCAGTGCTGGCGCAGGTCGGCATAGATATCGGTGGCCGCCTTCACCAGCGGCTCACGCCGGCTAAGCGGCAATACCGCTACCTTGAAAGGGGCCAGATCAGGATGGAAACGCAGCACCACTCTAAGCTCATCCTTGTCCTGTTCCTCATCATAGGCGTCACAGAGGAAGGCCAGGACTGTCCTGTCCACACCCAACGCCGGTTCAACTACACAAGGCGTAATATGCTCCTTCGCTTCATCATCGAAGTAGGTCATCTCCTTGCCGCTGAACTTCTCATGTTGAGTCAAGTCAAAGTCACCTCGGTTGGCAATACCCTCCAGCTCGGCCCAGCCCATGGGAAACAGATAGTTGATATCAACAGTCCTTCGAGAATAGTGAGATAGTTCCTCCTTGTCATGCTCTCGAAAGCGAAGGTTCTCTCTCTTAATTCCCAGTTTCACATGCCAGTTAAGGCGTTCCTCCAGCCAGTAGTCAAACCATTTCTCATCGGTACCGGGTTTGACAAAGAACTCGACCTCCATTATTTCAAACTCCCGGCTGCGGAAGATAAAGTTGCCGGTGGTAATCTCATTGCGGAAGGCCTTACCAATCTGGGCAATACCAAAGGGGAGCCGCTTTCGCGTGGTGCTAAGTACATTCTGGAAGTTGACGAACATGCCCTGCGCCGTCTCCGGGCGCAGGTAGACCGTGCTGGCCTCGTCCTCAACCGGGCCCATGAAGGTCTTGAACATCAGGTTAAATTGCCGGGCTGCGGTTAATCCGCCCCCGCAGTCAGGGCATTGGTCCTCCTTGAGTTCATCAGCACGCCACCTCTGATGGCAGTTCCTACACTCCCTCAAGGGATCAGAAAACCCTTCCAGGTGCCCGCTGGCTTCCCAGACCCTGGGATGCATTAGGATACTGGCATCTATGCCGACAACATCGTCACGTTCACGGACGACAGCATTCCACCAGGCTTCCTTAACATTCCGCTTTAGTTCCACACCCAGCGGGCCGTAGTCCCAGCAGCTGGATAATCCCCCGTAGATTTCACTGCTGGGAAAAATAAAACCCCGCCGCCGGCTGAGGGACACAATCTTCTCCATATCAACCCCGGCCGGTGTTCGTTCACTCACTGTATTCCTCCCTGCCGTTTTCAGTATTAAGAATGAAAAGGTAATCCCCAATCACGCTTATCATTGAATTAAAAAACCAGCGTTACCCGGTGTAAAATATATACCGCCCTACTGGCTTGCTATCCAGGTCTGCCGTATGGCCCTGATAAAAGATATGCCCAGGATAATACCCCCCAGCCCCATAACAACCACCGCGTTTACCCACAGGGGTAACAGGTGTACCTGGTATGCATTGTAGCTGAAAATATCGAGCATTGCAAAGAGAAGTATGGTCTGAGGCAAAGCCACCATATTCCCCATAATCTTCAGCATTCCCTGCGGTGCTGTTCCATTGCTGTCCGGTGCCCGGAACCTAACTGCCAGTCTGGTTATCCCCCAGGTAATCAAAACCGCCAGTATCACCATAATTAGCTGCGGCAGAACCACCCAGAGAATAACCGTGCTGCGGGGTAACCATCTATCCGGAGAGCCATCAGACAGGAAACGGTAGGCAACCTCTACCGGTAGCAGACGGTAGAAGTAGACAACGGCAATTACTGAGAAGAAAAAAATAAGCAGGGGTAGTAAGATGTATCCCCAGTAGAAACCCATGTTCGAGGAAACCGCGGTCTGGCGGGTACGCAAATTTCACCATCCAGTCAGTTTGACAACCATACTAATGTTTATGATATATATATGATACCATAACGCCAGCAAGCCGCGTTTTTTGATTCACAGAGGAGGGATTATAAAAATGGTTACAGGGATACCATCGGTAAATATCAGTTACAAAACCTACTGGCAGGAGAGACGTGAGATACCGGCTTACATCCACGTGGAGAGGTGCTGGCCCGAGGTAGGCAAGCTTTCGCCCTGCGAGGCAGCCTGTCCCTTAAACATGGATATCCCTAACTATATAATAGCCATCACCCAGGGCAATGCTAAAGAGGCGCTATCTATCATCAGAGAAAGCAACCCCTTGCCATCTGTCTGCGGGCGTGTCTGTCACCACCCCTGCGAAGCAGAATGCAACCGCAAGGTTATTGATAGCCCGGTGGCTATTGAATGGCTGAAGCGGTATGCTGCTGACCACGGGGACAGCGAAAGACCATCACCCGTGCCCAGAACCAGAGAGGAAAAGGTAGCCATTATAGGTTCCGGGCCAGCCGGCCTGACGGCAGCCCATGACCTGGCCAAAAAGGGGTATGGGGCCACCATATACGAAGCTTCCCCAATAGCCGGGGGAATACTCTCATCAGCGATACCCGAATTTATCCTGCCTCTGAAGGCCGTCCAGGCAGATATTGACTATATAAAGGCACTGGGAGTCAGGATCCACTGCAATATCCGCATCGGCAAGGATTTAAGCCTGGCTGGTTTATGGCAGCAGGGTTATCAGGCGATACTGGTCGCCATCGGTAACCAGAAGAGTGCCGAACTACGTATACCAGGAGCAGACTTAGGTGGTATCTACCCGGCTCTGCCATTCTTGAAGCAGTCTAAAACGGGGCAATTATCATCGCTCAGGGGTAAGGTATGGGTAATCGGCGGAGGTGCCGTGGCTACTGATGTTGCCCGGACCGCGCTCAGGCTCGGTGCTGACGAGGTGCATGTTGCCTGCCTGGAGTGCCGGGCAGACATGCCGGCCTTCACCTGGGAAATTGACACAGCGGAGAGTGAGGGGGTGCACATGCATCCTTCACTAGCCCCGCAGCAGTTCGTCACCAAAGACGGTCCCCGGGTCAGCGGGATAGACTTCAAACGGGTGTCATCTACCCAGTTAGATAGTCAGGGTGCAATCCAATGGACCCTGGTGGAAGGCCCCGGTAGCGATTACTCGGTGGATGCCGATGCGGTGATTATCGCCATCGGTCAGGCCCCGGATAACACCGGTATAGTGGCGGAATCACTTGATATAAACAACCGGGGCGGTCTGGTGGTCAACGAGCAGACCCAGCAGACCAATGTCCCCGGGATTTTTGCCGCCGGCGACATCTCGGCCACGGGTGGTACGGTAACCGATTCTATGGCTGCCGGTCGCAGAGCCGCCATCGCCATTGACCAGTACCTGAGCGGAATACCGGTCTCGGTGCCCAGGGAATCCCGGGAAATCCTCACCATCAAGGCGGAACAAATCCCGGAATACTTCATCCGCAAAGACCGCTGGGAAATGCCCCGCCTGATTTCCAAAGAAGCAACGCGCACCTTCAACGAGGTGGACCTGGGCTACACCGACTGGCAAGCCGTTGAGGAGGCCAAACGATGCCTGAACTGCCGGATGTGCGCTAACTGCATCTTCGAGCGCGGTCAGCTTTGCTGTGAGACCGCCTACCGACTACTGTAATAACAGAAGACAGTGTTAATAAAATATATTAGGAGGGAGATATGTGTTGGTTATGTGATGAATACGGGGCTCCTGAACATGGCAATGGGCTATGGTACCTAAACCCTTATAACTATGCCCGCAATATGTATAAGCTCAGGCTGCCAGGAGAAGGATACGCTGGGGCTGAGGCAGGACCAGAGACAGGCGCCCGGCCGGAACGGAGGGAAGGCCCCACCCAGGCAGACCTGACGAGAGCCATTGAAGAAGGCAACGGCGAGGAGGCTGCCCGGATCCTGCCAATACTGCAGGAAAGGAGTAAGAGAGGAGGCCAGCCCAGCCAGGTTGTTCCGCTGGAAGATGCCGATAGGGTGCTGGAACTCTGTTCTCCCATCGGCCTTATTGCCTGCATTTGCCGCAAAGGGGCCAGAGCTATCGACGAGAGAAACGAGATGGAATATACCTGCATGGGTATGGGCGTCGGTATGCTCAAGTGGGAGCGGTGGCCGGAAAGGTACAAGGGTGGCGTCAAATTCGTTAATGTCGACGAAGCCAAGGAATGGAACCACCTGATGGATAAGAGGGGATTCGTCCACATTCTGATGCTTTTCGGGGCGCCTTATATCGGCGGTTTCTGCCAGTGTGACTATCCCGATTGCGGAGCGATAAGAAGTGCGGTTGATTTCGGCCTGGGGTCAATGAAGAGCCACTGGGTAGCCCAGGCTGACTATGACAAGTGTAATGGCTGCGGTATCTGCGCGTCGCGCTGCCAGTTCGGAGCTCTTAAGTTTGAGGTTACCAGCCAGAAGGCCAATATCGACCAGTTTAAGTGCTACGGGTGTGGTTTGTGTCAAACAGGTTGTCCCCGGGGTGCGATTACCCTGTTTGACAGGACCAAGATACCAGCTTTAGCGGAGGTGTGGTAATGAGCCCATTAAGTAGAATGCCCCAGCTAGTTCTGGGGAGGAAATATCCTAAGATCAGTGTCGATTTACAGAAATGCACCGTCCCTTTCCTGTGCAAGAAGTGCTTGCAGATCTGTCCCAACGCCGTGTTCCACGTAACACGGGTCATGTCCAAGGAAGAGAGACTGAAGGAAATGGACCCCAGGATTGACGGTAATTATGTGATCACGGCCAGCCGCCGGGACAAGTGCATATTGTGCGACAAGTGCATTGAGATCTGTCCGGTGGACGCCATCAAAATCGAGGAGCCTTAGGAGGTAATAATGGCAGAAGACTATTTTAAAGAACTGAAGGAAGCGCAGTATCCCCTATTTGTTGCTCCCCGGCCATACTCCTTTGATCTCAATGAGGACATGATCCAGCTACTCCGCGACGAGTTTAACCCTGATACGGTAGCCACCAAACTGGCCGATGCCATCAGCGGTAAGGATAAAAGCGAAGTAGAGAAAATAGCCAAAGGTATCTTTGAGGAATACGGCCAGAACTGGATGAGAAAGACGATACAGCTGGGAGAGGAATACTCAGACCGCACTATCGAAATGGTGCTGGAATCGATCGACCGCAGTGGTGAGCAGTTCATGCTCTTCCCCCATGTACTGCAACGGTTTGCTGAAATAGCCTACCTGAGCACCCAGGAATTCCTCAAGCTGCCGGTTACCCTCAATAATCAGTACGAACTGGCCTTCAGGGTGCCCCAGTGCCTGCTATTCAGCAAGATAAAGGACAAGTGCGGTGATGAAGTAGCCAACCTTATGACCTGCCAGAATGCTTGCCTTAAGGCCCTGGAAACATTAAACAGAGACCTTGAGATTGATACCCTCAATACCATGGTAGCATCTACCAATAAAGACGACTACTGTGAGTTTTCTATGAAGAAACTGTAGTTACGGGCAGTCTGGTAGCAGGGGTAATGGTGACACTGATACCACGACCAGGAATCGGGTTATCGCGTATTTTCTCAAGACTACCGGCTGTCAGGGAAGTCAGGTGAGACTAGAGAAGAAGGTGGCAGTTGTTACCGGTGCCGGCAAAGGTATCGGTAAGGCAATTGCCACCAAATTGGTTGAAGAAGGGGCCAGGGTTGTCGTCAGCGATATCGACTTCGCCTTTGTTGAGAACCTTGCGGCACAGTTTAAGAAAATGGGGCGGGATGCACTGGCGGTAAAGGCCGATGTCTCCCAGAGCCAGGAAGTCGAGGTAATGTTCGAGGAGGCGGGGCAACGGTTTGGCGGCGTCGATATACTGGTTAATAATGCAGCCGTAAGGAAGGACTCCCCGTTCCACAAGATGTCAGAGCAGGAATGGGAATCCGCCCTTTCCGTCCAGCTTAAAGGGACCTTCCACTGTATTAAAGCTGCCCAGCAGCATATGGTGGAGCAGAATTACGGCAAGATTGTCAATCTGTCATCACCGGTTCCGGCCAGTCTGGGGACTCACGGCCAGGCCAGCTATGCAGCCGCCAGTGCCGCTATCGAAGGTCTGACTAAAGCACTGGCAGTGGAACTGGGGCATTACAACATCAATGTTAACTGCGTCGCCCCGGACTTCATCGACACCGAAATGACACGGAATGCCGCCCGCAGAGAGGGAATGTATCTTGAAGACTTCAGGAGATTCGCCGCTGCCCAGATACCCCTGAGAAGAACAGGCACCACCGAGGATGTCGCCAGTGTCGTCCTCTTCCTGGTCAGTGATGAATCAAGCT
>CP070645.1:548928-555206 GCA_020354275.1 Dehalococcoidales bacterium | reverse complement strand
CTGGAGAGACTATCATCAATCACGGCCCCCACCCTGGTTATCGTGGGAACTGGAGATAGAATCATCAAGCCCGTTTCTTCCCAGGTGATAGCCGACAATATACCCAACGCTAGGCTGGTCAAAGTTGAGGGAGCGTCTCATTATTTTTCCTTATAGATGAGAAACGTATTCAACCGGGAAGTGTTTAACTTTCTAAAGAGCAATGGTCACAGCGCCAATTGACTCTAGACCCAGAGCAAGAGTAGAATGCCCACGGGTTTGCGCTGTCTCGCAGCTATTTCCACACAATTTGACAAAGAGCCGACAATCGATTGATACTTACTGAAAATGGTCATCGTACATTCTCGTTGATGAAGGAGGAAGCGGAAATGTCACAAGCACGTGTGGTGGAAACTGACGTTCTGGTTATCGGCGGAGGAATAGCCGGTTGCTTCGCGGCCATAAAGGCTAAAGAGCAGGGGCTCGATGTGACTATCGTAGATAAGGCTTATGCCGGTAAATCGGGCTCCAGTATCGCCGCCGGTGGCTGGTGGATGGTCTTCAACCCTGAATGGGGTCATGATCATGATGCTTCAATGGAGGATGTGACAGTAAATGGCGAGTATCTCAACAATCGCGATTGGGATGAGATCATACTTAAAGAGGCGTGGGCGACGTACCGCGACCTCGTTTCGTGGGGAGTCGAATTTCCTGTAGCAAGCGACAAAATAGAAGGCTATTGGGATACTTATTTCACGGGGCCGCGCGCTGCCAGGGCGCCCAATCTACCGTGGGGAATAGTCCCCCTCCGGCACAGAAAAACTTCGCCGGTCCTGAGGACACAGGCCGAGAAGGTTGGCATCAAGATCGTGGATAGAATTATGATCACCGACCTGCTCAAGCAGGATGGGAAGATGGTTGGGGCTGTTGGCTTCTCCTACGACACCGGCGATTTACATGTTTTCAAGGCCAAAGCGACCATCACCAGTGGTGGCAACAATTGCTTCAGGTCACCGGGATTTCATACTGCCTGCTTGACGGGTGACGCGGAGGCCATGGCCTACCGGGCTGGTGCTGAAATCACCGGCAAGGAATTTCCCGATACGCATTTCAATCTGGCTAACTATCCTGCCTGGAAGAGCAATGCCGAGTTATATGCGGCCTACATGTATTTTACTGATGCAGAAGGTGAGTCTATAAATGGAACGGTCGGGTTCGATCTTTTTATGGAATTTGCCGTTCATGCTGGCAGGGGGCCCGTAATCTGGGATCTTGATGCCGCTGCTCCTGGCGATGTAGAGGCAATGAGGGAATACGTGCGGAAACGGGCCAATCCCGTGGAGGCTGAGCGGATAGGCCTCGACTATACCCGCGGTGGCAAATATCCCTGCATAGGAGGTTCGGCTGCCGGCGTTTCCAGTCAACAGACCTCAGGAGTATGGGTTGTTGACACGAAATGTGCCACGAGCCTTCCCGGGCTTTACGCCGCCGGTGACTCTTGCGGCGCGAGGGTGTGCGGCGCTTCGCACCGCGGGCCTGGCTTTGGCGTTACCGGTGCTGCTGTTACCGGTAAGAGGGCTGGACTGGGGGCTGCCGAATATGCTTTGCAGGCTGAAAAGCCGGTAACAGATGAAAAAGAGCTGGC
Organism: Dehalococcoidales bacterium; assembly: GCA_020354275.1. GTDB lineage: Bacteria > Chloroflexota > Dehalococcoidia > Dehalococcoidales > UBA2162. The sequence continues at coordinate 553,582 of CP070645.1, read as the reverse complement.
AAGGCTAAAGGAACTCATATATGCTCCTGCCCAACGAAGAAGCGGCTTCAGCCCGAGGTGGGTGACCCAGGTACTGCAGAACACTATGATACCGTATTTCATCTTGTATATTAAACACGGGGAGCGACTGCAGGCAGCACTAACAATAGTTGAGTTTATGCGGGACCACCTCGTGCCCAAATTGATGGCCAAAGACCCTCATGAGCTGCGCCTGACGCACGAGACTGCAAACATGGTTCTTAACGCTGAAATGATATTGAGGGCTTCGCTGTTCAGGACTGAGAGCCGCGGCCTTCACTACCGGGAGGACTATCCACGCAGAGATGACCCCACCTGGCTGGCCTGGACCAAAGTTAAGAAAAAGCAGGGCAGGATGAACATCTTGAAGGAACCGGTGCCCAGGGAATGGTGGCCCGACCTTTTCAAGCCGTACCAACAGAGGTACCCTGAGAGGTTTCCCAGGGAGTGACTATCCTTGTGTATGAAAAATCTGCCGGCAATCGCCGGTCAGGGTGAGATAAGGAGGGAGCCCAAATGTCATCAGAAAATGCGCTGGAAACCGATGTTCTGGTTATCGGGGGAGGAATAGCGGGTTGTTTTGCCGCCATAAAGGCTAAGGAGCAGGGGCTGGATGTAACTATTGTAGATAAGGCTTATGCCGGCAAATCCGGCGCTAGTATCGCGGCTCAAATATTCTGGATGGTTTTTAACCCGGAATGGACCGACAATTTCGATGAGCTGATGGACACGTTTGTAAAAAGTGGCGAGTATATCAACAACCGTGACTGGTGTGAGGTTATCCTGAAGGACTCGCTGGCGATTTACCAGGACATGGTTGCCTGGGGCGTCGAATTTCATCCGGACTGGTCTGAATGCATTCACATGTTTCCCCCGTTCACCGGTATACGGCCAAAGTTCAGAAAAGCGGCGCCGGTTCTGAGGAAACAGGCCGAGAAGGTTGGTGTTAAGATTATAGATAGGGTTATGTGTACCGACCTGCTGAAGCAGGACGGTAAAATAGTTGGAGCTATCGGCTTTTCCTACGACACCGGCGATTTATACGTGTTCAAGGCGAAAGCAACCGTCCTTACTGCGGGCGGCAGCAGCTATAAGCCACCGCAGTTTGCCATGCGGTCTATCACCGGTGACGGAGAAGGGATGGCTTACCGGGCTGGTGCTGAGATCACCGGCAAGGAATTCCTCACGACATTTCCCACCATAGCCAGTTATCCCCTCTGGGGTCGTGTCACCTGGGGCTACCTGAACCTCTTCCCTCGCTTCGCTACTGATGGAGAAGGCAACAGGGCCCTTCCCTTTTCGGATTATCTTGAACCGGGTCCGGAAGGTTTTCGGCGGGAGTGGAAGCTCAACTGGGAATTCTTAGTCCATGCCGGCAGAGGCCCGATACTATGGGACCTTACCCCGGTTACTGATGACGACATAAAGGAAGCACAGAGAGCAGAAACGAAGTCAGGATACCGAGCTATAGAGCATGAGCGGATAGGCCTTGACCTAAACCAGCGGGGTAAAATTCCCATAGCCGGTGGTCCGGCCGGATATTCACAAGCCGGACAGGCCGGTGTGTGGGTTCATGACACGAAATGTACCACCAGCCTCCCCGGACTTTACGCCGCTGGTGACTGCGGCGGTACCAGATACAACGGAAGTTTTCTTACCAACCCCGGGCTGGGAACAAGTGGTTCCGCAGTTACCGGTAGAAGGGCAGGAGGAGCGGCTGCCGAATACGCTTTGCAGGTCGAAAAGCCGGTAATAGCTAAGGAAGAAATCGGCAGATTAAAGAAGCTCGTGTATGCCTCTGCCGAACGCAAGAGTGGCTTCAGCCCGAGGTGGGTAACCCAGCTACTTCAGAACACCATGATGCCATATTTTATTTTGTATATTAGGCACGGGGAGCGGTTGCAGGCAGCGCTGACTATGGTGGAGTTCCTGCGGGACCACCTTGTGCCCAAACTTACGGCCAAGGATCCTCACGAGCTGCGGCTGGCCCATGAGACCAAAAACATGGTTCTTAGTGCCGAAATGATGCTGAGGTCTTCCCTCTTCAGGACCGAAAGCCGGGGCCTCCACTACCGGGAGGATTATCCGCGAAGAGACGACCCCACCTGGCTGGCCTGGACCAAGGTTAAGGATGAGCGAGGACGGATGAAGGTTTCCAGGGAACCAGTTCCCAAGGAATGGTGGCCGGACCTTTCCAAGCCGTATGAGGAGAGGTATGATTTAAGGTTTCCCGGGGAGTTTGTGGAGTGACCCAGTGGAAAATAAATCTAATTTTGTGATTAAAGGAGGCAATTACAATGTCAATTGAGCGGATTGACCCTGAGTTATGCACTGGCTGCGGCATATGTGTCAACAGTTGTCCTATGGATGTAATAAGGATGGATGAAAAAGGCGAGAAGGCCATCATCAAATATCCGGAGGAATGTATGTGTTGCGACTACTGTGAGCTGGACTGTCCGGTAGACGCCATATATGTGTCACCCGAAAAGTATGCGCCACTCATGGTATCATGGTGCTAGGGGCAAAATCTGGAAGGACTATTTTACCCTGGTTCTTAGTACCGCAAGGATTTTTTCTGGTGTTATCGGCAGGCTATAGATTCTAGACCCTATTGCATTGCTGACAGCATTGGCAACAGCAACAATTGTGGCTGCCCGGGCGGTTTCACCAACCTCTTTAGCTCCGAAAGGACCTTTAGGCTCATAGTCCTGGACGCTGATCGTGGTCAGCTTTGGGACATCAAGCACTGTCGGTATCTTGTAGTCAGCCAAGCTAGGATTGATTACTCTGCCTTGCTGGATGATAACCTCCTCAAAGAGAGCATCGCCTACTGCCATAACTGCCTGGGATTCAAGTTGCCCCTTCACATTTAATGGATTAATGTCGGTACCACAGTCATCGGCTACCGTTATTCTTATCACCTTCACTTTACCTGTTTCTTTGTCAACTTCAGCCTCGGCAACGGCGGCAGCAAAACCATAGGCATCAGTAAAACGACCGCTACCTTTGGAGGGAGTGGCTGTACCCTTAAAACTGCCACCCCAGAAGCCAACATCCGGTACTGCTTTGGTATAACCTTTCCCTATAATAGGGTCGCCACCTTTTATCTGAATACCATATTTATATAGATCGGCGAACGTCACCGCTCTATCGGGTTGTGTTTTTATATGAATACAACCCTCACCGATGGCTAATTCATCCACTTTGGTATGAAGTGCCTCAGCAGCATAGGCGAATAGCTGTTGTTTGGCATCGGCGGCTGCCTTTCTCACTGCCTGCCCAGACACATAGACGCCAGCGCTCAACCAGTTGCCGATGTCATAAGGACACAACTCGGAGTCACCCGATACCACAACTATATCGGATACGGTTAGCCCCAGTTCCTCAGCAGCGATTTGGGCCATGGCAGTATCGGCACCCTGACCGAATTCCGTCTGGCCAGTAAAGACGGTGAATCGACCGTCCGGGTTCAGTTTGACGATAGCGGCACTGCCGAAGGGGTAATTATGAGCCCCAGAAAACATGCTGGCAACGCCTATACCCATACCTCTATGCGGCTGATTACCCTCCTTCTTTTTCCAGCCACTGGATTGAGCGACTTGCCGTATTGCTTTAGGAAGGCCGTAGCTCTCTAGCTTATCTCCATTGGGAAGTACATCGCCCTTTTTCCTTAAGTTTTTCAATCTGAGCTCGACAGGGTCTATCCCTATCTCCTTAGCAATTATGTCCAGTTGAGATTCCACAGCAAAGCTCATCTGTGGTGAGCCATGTCCCCGCTTGGGTCCGGTGGGTAGTTTGTTGGTATAGACCCCAATGCCCTCGTGCTTAACATGGGGTATGTTGTATATGGCATGGCGGAAAACGTGCCCCAGGTATAAGGCAGTTGGCGAGCTGTAGCGGTAAGCACCAACATCATCGATAATCTTTACATGTTGCGCCATTATGGTGCCGTCCTTCTTGACCCCGGTCTTGACATTCACGATGAAACGGCGGCTTGTGTAACAGGTAGATAGAACTTCGTTGCGGGATAAAACTATTTTTACTGGCTGCCCCGCCCTTCTTGACAGATAAGCCACCAGGAACTCGTAGGGGAACAGGCTAATCTTACCACCGAAAGCGCCACCGACATATGTCTTATGTACCCTAACCTTGCTAATAGGAAGCCCCAGTGTTTTGGCGAGCCAGAATCGCTTATGCTCATAGCCCATATGAGAAAGCCACACGTCAAGCTTTCCTGAGGAGTCGAAGCTAGCCACGGCAACATGGGGCTCCAAGGCAACATGGGCAGTGGAGGGAATCTCAAATCTATCTTCACGAATATAATCAGATTTCCTGAACCCTTGTTCAATATCACCGATAGTGATTAGGACTTGGTTTGATATATTACTTACCGCATCATATGGTCTAGCTTCACGGACAACACCGAAGTCCTCCCAGGCGGTAGTCGTGTTCGGTATAATCTTGTCATGTATACGGGGCGCACCGTCCTTGATTGCCTCCTCAGGATTAAAAACAGCTGGCAACTCCTCATACTCCACTCTAATTAAGCGCAATGCCTCTTCAGCAATTTCTTCTGTAACAGCCGCCACGGCAACAACCTCTTCCCCAATAAACCGTACTTTATCAATAGCTAATG
>CP070645.1:540838-548828 GCA_020354275.1 Dehalococcoidales bacterium | reverse complement strand
CTGATGAATTCTTCTCCGGTAATAGCTTTACCCAGATACCCGGTAACCCCGGTTTTGAGAGCCGCAAAGATCTGGTCATCACTTCTATACGGGGAAAACATGATTACTAACGTATTAGGGAAGAGCTTGATTAATTGCCACGCTGAATCAAGCCCCTGGAATGAGGGGAGGTCGGCCTCTATCAGCACTATGTCTGGCGGGAGTCCATCGGCCATTGGTATTGTGCCTTCTATGAGGTGTGCTGAGTAGCCGATCGCTTCGATGTCGTCGGTTTGCGAAATGTATAGATGGAGTCCCTGGTAAAAAAGCAGGTCCCTATCGATGACAAAAACTCTGGTTTTTCCTTTCCCTCTGCCCTTGATCGGTTCTCTATCGTGATTACTGCTCGGTTCAGGTGAGTCGGCCGGAGAATACCGCGTTAGTCTGGCAATCTCTTCCATTGCCCTTCTCGCCTGCCCAGTGGCCGCAGTCCATTTCTCTACACCTTCTTTCAATTCTGATAGCAGGTCTGGTTGAGCATCATTTTTATTTAAGCTGGCTATTGATTCCAGCGGTGAGTTTATACTCGAAGGTTTCCCCTCAGCTGAATCGCCTGCTTCTACACCGGAGTCATCCGGGGTTATCCCAGACAGAAGGTCGCCACACTCGTCGCAGAATATACTACCGCGGGGGTTGGTGTGCCCGCAGTGGTGGCACAACGGTTCTGCCTGGAGCGATTCGCCACATACTATGCAGAAATCCGCTTCTGGCAGATTGTCCTGTTGGCACCGTGGGCATTTCATACAGAATACCCCTTGTGCTAAATTGCCACCTTTAAAAAGGTTGACGCTTATTAATACCGTCTAATTCAGAGTCTATGACCATCGAACGTTAATGTCAAGTCTTCTGCGTCAGTTTCCTAGCATATAGTCAGGTTTTTCTCATGTTTACTGCCATTTGTTAATAGCACAGACGTTAGTACTTAACGGCAGAGTGACATAATTATGGCAGGCTAGGGCAGATAATATTAGCGCTTGACATTTAACAACCCACAAAATATAATACCATCGTTGTGTCCCTAAATGCACATACATTGTCCGCATGAGTATATTGTGTTAGTTAAGACTCTAAGAGGATTGAAGGGGCGAGGCTTAGTTTACCTGTAGCATAGTAGCTACCGTACACGTTTACCGGACGGGTCATTAACCAATGACCGGGTGCAGAAAATGTTAGGGAGAAGGTGGTGCCTTAAGCTTAAAAGGGGAGAAAACCGTTTAACAATACCATATTTCAAAGGGCGGGTTTATAGAAGCGGTAATTCGAACTGGCTTCTTAAAAGCCTATGTGGTATGGCGATACAACACCTGTTTAAGGTTTATTTCTGTGAATCATTGGTACAATAGCGGGTTAGGCCAGTTATATAGTCCATTTGAATAATGGGGTCGATAACAGTGTTTGGCAAGCTTGCTGATGATATAACTGTGCATGATGACACCACCGGTGTCCAGTATAAACAGGTGGCAGAGAAAATACCTGATTCAGAGGCGGTGTTACACATGGTACTAGAGTCTGTGGATGAGGGTATTGTCGTGACTGACCTGGCCGGTGATATAAGGTATTTAAACAGCACTGCAATCCAGCTGCATAGCCACAATAGCAAAAGAGGATTCGTTGGCAGGAGCGTTTTCGAACTAATAACTGAAAAGCAACACTCACGGGTAAGGAAGAATCTGGAACGGGTGTTGGAAGGGGGCCGTGTTAAGAAGGCAGTTTGCATCCTGTCGACCATAAATGGGAGAGAATTCCCCGGTGAGCTTAAGGTCTCGGTTCTGAAGGATTCGTACGGTACCCCTGAAGGGTTCCTGGTATTTATCAAGGATATTACTAAACAAAAGCTGGCAAAAACACAACTAGCATCTTACCGGAGGAAGCTAAGGTCTCTAACCTCGAGGCTGTCGTTCTCAGAGGAATACGAAAGGCAGCGCATTGCCGCTCAGGTGCATGACCGCGTCAGCCAGGCTTTGGCACTTTGCCGTATAAAACTCGGCGGGCTAATCAATTCAGCACCTTCCCCCCATTTTACCGAACAGCTGGATGAGATTAACCAATATATCAGGCAGCTGATTGAGGAGATAAGGTCCTTGACCTTTGAACTGGGTTCTCCGGTTCTCTATCAACTTGGACTTGAGAAAGCCGTTGAGCACCTCACCAAAGACCTTCAAAAAGACCACGGTATTCTGGCCAGTTTCGAGGATGATGGGGAGTCAAAACCGTTGGATGACGATATCCGTATTTTTCTCTTCCAGGTAGTACGGGAGTTACTATCCAATGTTGTCAAACATGCACAGGCGCATGGGGTACATGTCTGTATAAAAAGGCAGGGTGGCGACATACTCATCACTGTGGAAGATGATGGGGTTGGATTTGACACTCGTAGAATAGCGGCTGGTAATGGAGAACAGAATATGGGGTTTGGCCTTTTTAGTATCCGTGAACGGCTGGGTTACCTCGACAGGCAGCTTAAGGTTGAATCAGAACCGGGCTATGGCACCCGGGTTACCGTTGCAGCACCATTGCGTTCGGGCAGAACTAAAAAACGGGCGTAATATGAGTATAAGAGTCCTTCTGGCTGATGACCATAAGATTATGCGGCAGGGTATCCGTAGCCTGCTAGAGCAGCAACCGGATATAGAGGTGATTGCTGAAGCGGGTGATGGTCGGGCGGCATTGAAACTGGTTCAGGAAACATCACCCAACATAGTCCTCATGGATATTGTAATGCCTGATTTGAACGGTATCGAAGCCACCCGCCGGATTATTGCCAGGGCACCAAACGTCAAGGTGATTGCCCTGTCGATGTATTTAGACACCCGTTACATAACAGGAATGCTCAGCGCCGGGGCATCAGGTTATATACTGAAAGACTGTGCCTTGGATGAACTGATCCGGGCAATTTATACCGTTATAAGTGACCAGACCCACCTGAGCCCCAGGATATCTCAGATTGTAGTAAAAGACTATATTGACCACCTAGATGGCAGGCGTCCTTCGGCCTTATCGTTCCTCACCGCCCGGGAGCGCGAGGTGCTCCAGCTTCTGGCCGAAGGCATGTCTATGAAAGAAATCGCTCACCACCTGGAACTCAGCGTTAAAACTATTGAAACTTACCGGCAGCAGACCATGGACAAGTTGAACATCCACAGTGTAGCCGAACTAACCAAATATGCCATTCGAGAAGGCCTGACCTCGCTGGATACCTAAACCTTCATTAGTTTTATGCGTACTCATCCGTAACCCTGCTCCAGACATTTTATATTTCAGATATATCGAAGGTGGAAATCAGTGCTTTCCTGATTGTGCGCTATTTTAGCTTCATTTATGCTAGTTACGCCGTGGCATGCCTGTGACAATCGCCTTGTGGGACCGCTGAACGTAGAGAGTGATATGAGTATAAGAATTCTGCTGGCTGAGGATCACAAGATGGTACGTGAAGGTCTCCGTGGTTTGCTGGAGAGCCAGCCGGATATGGAGGTGGTTGCCGAAGCAGGAGATGGTCGGGCAGCGATGCAATTGGTTCAGGAAACGTCACCAGATGTTGTTGTCATGGACGTTGTTATGCCCGATTTGAACGGGATTGAAGCTACCCGTCAGGTTGTTGTCAGGTCGCCGGGTGTCAAAGTGGTTGCCCTGTCCATGTATTCCGATACACGTTTTATAACAGGGATGCTCAGTGCCGGAGCGTCCGGCTACGTACTTAAAGATTGTGCAATAGAGGAACTGGTTCAGGCAATCCATACCGTTGCCGAAAACCAGACCTATCTCAGCCCGGGAATAACACAGATCGTGGTCAGAGATTATATCGATCACCTTGATAAAATGCGGCCTTCGGCTTTCTCTCTGCTGACCGCCAGGGAGCGTGAGGTACTCCAGCTCTTGGCTGAAGGCATGACTATGAAAGAGATCGCTTATCAGCTTGATCTCGGGGTAAAGACCGTTGAGACCCACCGCCAGCAAATTATGGAAAAGCTGGATACACATAGCATAGCTGAACTAACCAAGTATGCCATCCGTGAAGGATTAACATCTCTGGATAAATGAACCTGGAGACTCGTGTATGGTTTGGGGGTAGGAATGTTGTTGACCATAATTATGGTAAATCCTCTATTTTCGGCCGTTAACTCAGAGATATCGAAGTCAGATATCAGAAGTTCCCCGATTGTCTATGACCCAAGGTTAGTTCATACTTTTTATGCTCTGATTGAAAACTGCCGGGGCTATCCCACTTTGGTGTGTCCTGGCAGGCTCAGAGGAGGGGACGCCTAGCCTGAAATAGATAGTTTCTATGAGAGGTACAAGAAGGGGGTGATGTTGCATGTGAGGAATCTAAGACAGCGACAAAATGAAATCAAATCTATGGGAGGAGATGGGAAAACATGAGTATGAAAGGAAAAAAGAGGTCATTGATCCGCCTAGGGCTGGCACTGGTGCTGGCAACCAGCCTGGCCATAATAATGGCACCAGCGGCAGCGCTGGCGGTTATAAATGACCTGGATATCACGGTGACGCCAAATACGGCTGGTGTCGCTGCTGAGTATCAGATTGATTTCTTCATCCACACCGGTCTGACGCACGACTACAACTGCTTTGTCATTGAGCTACCAATTGGCACCAACATATACAGTGCCATACCCAAAACAGAGGTTGAGATATATGATATTACGGGAACAACAGGTGCTCAGGAGCCCTCTTCGGTTGTAGTCGATTATCTGGTTACCCAGCCCGGTATGAAATACAGGATTCGGGTTTATATGCCTTCTACTGACCCGGGTATCGCCGCATTCCATGACGGCCGTGTGGTGTTCAAGCCTACAGCGGGTATCTATAACCCTGATAATGCGGGACCATACTGTGCCTGGGTGTACACCGATGAAGAGCCGACACCCCAGCAGGACTGCTACAGCATATCCATGGGGCCGGTGGATGTCTATCTGAAGTACCAGGTGCCTGAACAGCAGTGTGGATATATCGACCTAGAACATGTATCCAGTTTTGAGAACATTCAGGACGCCCTTGACTATGCCGATGAAATCTGGCTGGGCAATACCATATATCCATCATGGAGTCTCTATTCCACCTGCCCATCCCAGGGAGGCTATGTCGGCTGCAAGATAGTGGTACAAGCCGGTACCTACTACGAGACGATAGTGATTGATACTCCGGGTGTAGAGCTGATTTCAGCGGACGGCGCGGCTGCTACTATAATTAATGGTATCAATCCCTACACCAATAAAGGGCTATGGCCGGCTCAGAAGAACGCCGTGGTGTTCATCACCACCGGTGGCGTTACCTTCGGTGGGATGATGCACGGCTTCACCGTAATCAATGGTGGGTTGAACCTTTACTCCGGTTACCCCGATTACGCTGACTGGGAGATGGATGGCGACGACCCCTGGTCCGATATTTTCGGCATTGCGGTGATGGCCAGCTGCTCCGATAAGTCTAATGCGCCGATTGTTGATGTGCCGATGGCCTGTGCCTACAACGCCCGTGTTAACATCGTGGATAACGTCGTCTACAACAACGAGGCAAGCGGTATTGCCGTTTGGGGCGGCACCGTTCTGGTCACTAACAATGATGTCCATGACAACGACTGGGCTGGCTTCTACGGTAACAACCTGCATACCGGCGTGGAGATCTGTGACCCCGATGCCTTTACCCACGGTGTACCCGTCAGCAACGAGGTCATCAATAACCAGTTCTACAACAACGGTAGAGACGGCATCCGCATAAACTGTGCTTATGACTATCCGATGGGCGATGGTCTGATGGCAGCTCCGGTGAACAACATGGTAGGTGTCCCGATACACCTCTACATTGTTGGCAACGATATTCACGACAATGATGACGCGGGTATCGCTCTTATGGAGGGGGCCACCGGTGACGGCAATAGCACCGTAATCTCCATCAAGTTCAACCAGATTCGTGATAATGATATCGGTATCTGCACTGCCGCCATGTACCCCACGAACAACATTGCCTGCGTCTACAACAACATAGCCGGCAATACGGTCTGGGGCATAAAGAACTGGGATGAAGACCTGCTGATTGCCAAACTGAACTGGTGGAATAGCCACAGCGGGCCCAGCGACGGCGTAGCACCGACGCACCCGTCAGAGATGGATCCTGACCAGACAGCGATTCCTCCGGCTATGGGCACGGGTGATGCCGTCAGTCACAACGTTATCTACCAGTGGTGGCTGACCTGGGAGTTTGAGAACGTGCAGACAGATCTCAAGCGCTACTATGGCAGTGACCGTTACCAGGGTATGGATAACGGCCCGTACGATATCCCGTGGGCACCGATAATCCCCTTGAAAGAGGGATGGAACACGCTGTCCACCCCGGTTGCCCTAGACCAGAGGGCCGATGAGCTTGACGAGATTGTCAACCTAGGTGGCTGGATGAACAACTACCAGATTGGTTACTCTTACGATCCGGTTGGTGGTTGGCAATTACTTACCGGTAATTACCAATTCCTGCCTATGGAGGCCGTCTATGTCAGGATAAAGGGTCCTGAGGGATATGACCCGTGGATGGATGAGTCCTACGCTGCATTGTTCCCGGTGCTGCTCAGAGGGGCTACGTGGCTGCCGGCCAGAGACCTGGAGCCTGGCTGGAACCTGGTTGGTCTGTGCGGTGACTTCTGGAACGAGGAGTCTGACAATATTATTACTGACATGCCGGTTGATGAGGCTCTCAGTTCCATTTCCAGCAGCTGGAGCAATGCTATCAGCCCCACCATGCCCGGTCAGGTGGAAAGCTGGGTCTGCACTCCCTCCAACGCCGCTGACTATGATATGTTCATCGGTGATGGTTACTGGGTGTTTGTAACCGAGTCGACCACGCTGGCTGGTTTCTCCATGGCACCATGGTACCTCAACTGGTGGGAGATGGAGATCCTTAACTGCCTGATACCGTTTATACCCTTTTAAAAAATGCTAGATGGGGGGAGGGGGGCTCACTCCCCTTCCCCACCATTCTGACTAATCAGGAAGAGAGGTGTTACGATGTGGAGGAGACGTAGCGGGCTCCTTGGGTTGGCTTTAAGCTTGGTACTGCTGGCCTCACTACCAACGGCAGTAGTCTCTGCCGAGCCTTACCCGCATTCTTTTTATGGCACACTGACGATTGGTGGCTCGCCGGCTCCCATAGGGACGGAGGTGACAGCTGTCGTTGAAGGGGGTAGCGGTAACATAACTACCACGGAAGTGGGTAAATATGGTGACCCGGGTACCGGCCCCAAGCTTGTGGTTGGGGGTGACATCGAACAGGGAGCCCTGATAGAGTTTTATGCCGACGGTAGCAAGGCTGACCAGACAGCCTATTTCTTTGAAGGCAGGCTCACGGAGCTCAATCTGACGGTGCCCACTGTCATGTATGAGCTAGATGTGGATAGTACCGTTGGTGGCACCGTGACTGACCCTGGCGAGGGGCCCTTCTATTATACCGATGGAGCTGTGGTTGACTTGCTGGCAGATCCGGATCCCTGCTACAGGTTTATCAACTGGACCGGTGATGTTGGTACCGTAGATGAGGTCGATAGTGCCGATACCTTCATCACCATGAATGGGGACTACTCCATCACGGCCAACTTTGCCAAGATTAGGTATGATCTGATAACGGACAGTTCTACTGGCGGCAGCGTAACCGATCCTGGTGAGGGGACGAATACCTATGATTGTGGTGAGGTGGTTGACCTGCTGGCCGATCCTGATCCCTGCTATAGGTTTGTCAACTGGACCGGGGATGTTGGCACCGTAGGTGATGTCGATAGTGCCGATACCTCTATTACCATGAGTGACAACTATTCCATCATGGCCAACTTTGCTAAGATTGAGTATAAGCTGATAACAGCCAGTTCTACCGGCGGCAGCGTAATCGATCCTGGTGAGGGAACGAATACCTATGATTGCGGTGAGGTGGTTGACCTGCTGGCCGATCCGGATCCCTG
>CP070645.1:534306-540738 GCA_020354275.1 Dehalococcoidales bacterium | reverse complement strand
GACGCATCCTGAGTGCCACCAGTTTTAACCTCTGCCCCTGCAGACGGCCGATAATGGTGCCGGCTAACCCCTTCTCCATGGCATCCGGCTTGACTAGAACCAGGGATCTCTCCATATTAAAGCTCCTTCCGGTATTTAAGATTGGCTGAAAAGCCTTTTCAGATCTTTTACGGTTATTTCGGTAAGACTGCTGACGATAAGGTCAGCCTCAATCAGGCTGGCTCTGGGGTGGGTATTGGTGACCGCTACACAGTGCATACCGGCTCTTTTAGCAGCGCTGACGCCGGCAACGGCGTCTTCAATCACAATGCAACTTCTGGGGTCAATTTCCAGCCCCCGGGCAGCCAGCAGAAAGACTTGCGGGTCGGGTTTGCCCCGGGAAACGTCTCCGGCTGAAATGATGGACCGGAAATATTTTTCTATCCCCAGACCTTCAATCAATAGCCGGATGTTTTCCATCGGGGCTGATGAGGCCAGCGCCATCAGGAAGCCGTCCTTGCCGGTCGCTGCCATTAGCTCGACAGCGCCGGGCAGTGGTCTGAGGTTCTGCCTTATGCTCTCCCGGAAGATTACCTCTTTCTCGCTGGAGATGGTGTTGAGTATATCGGGGGACACTTCCGCACCCATTACCTCTTTTATTATCGTATCATTCCGCTGCCCGAAGCTGTGCCTGAAGTCATCTTCAGTAAAAAGTATGCCCTGTTTGCTAAACACTTCCTGCCAAGCCTTCCGGTGATAGGAGGCAGTATCGACAATTACGCCGTCCATGTCCCAGATAACTGCCCTGTTATTATTTTGGGACATTGCTATTTGGTTCATCCTCTCCATTTACTGGGCCGACGATAAACTGGGTGGCTGTCCCCTCGGCCACTATTGTACCGTTGTTCAGCGATATGGTGGCATGGCTCCTTACCAGCTTCCTTGTCTTACTGGTGACCGAGGAAGCGATGAGCAGGGGCTCATTTACCGGTATCGGCTGTTTAAACTCCACCTGCATTCGGGCGGTGATGCAGTTCACACCTTCATACCGGGCGGCATAGGCCGTTGCCTCGTCGAGAAGACAGGCAGTTATGCCGCCGTGGAGCAGCCCAGGCCAGCCCTGGTACAACTCGGTGGCGGTGAATTCTGTCCGGGCCGTTTTGCCGTCCCAGCGGAAGCTCAGTTTAAGGCCGATGGGGTTATTCTGCCCGCAACCAAAGCAGTTATTTTCGGTCAGATCAGTATTAACTGATGTCTGTGGCCAGTTTGTCATTTCTATCTCCAATCCGGACTGGTTTCAGCCAGAGTCACTCTGCCAGGGGCGTTTGGGTTTGGTAATGGACGGTCCCCTCATATATACCGGCTGCAGTGTTGTCGGGTCATCGTGGTCACCGGCCTTGAGCCTTTTCAGTCCCAGCTCGGCCAGAAAAGCGGCGCGTCTCAGGCCAGCAAACTGGGGTACTATCACTGCTTTTTCTTCAAGCTGTCCGACTAAGTATTCGGTAATAGTGGACACGTACTCACCGCAGAACACAGTTTTATTAGTTATCTGGGCGCACAGAGCATCTATTGTGGTCAGATGCTCTGTGGCTATCTGATGCCAGACGCCGTCTTTCAGCTGGTACAGGGCGGTGGCGATTTCGTCTCTGCCGGCATTGAGTATAGGGCAGATGGGCAGGCCGGTGGCGGCGTGCTGATAGGCCTCTGCTTCCAGCGTGCTGATGCCGACCACAGGTATTCCCAGGTTGAAAGCTAAACCCTTGGCCGTGCTGACGCCGATACGCAGTCCGTTATAGCTACCCGGTCCCCTGGCGACGGTAATTGAATCTACTGACTGAAGACTTACCCCCGTCTGGTCAAGCAAATGCTGTAAATTGGGCAGTAGCTGGGTGGTGTGGTTTTGCTGGCAGCACCAGGTCATTTCGGCCAGTATTTGACCTTCATGTACCAGGGCCAGGCTGGCGGTATCGGTTGAGGTATCCATGGCTAGCTGCATATCAAGTATTTTACGGGAAGCCCCGTTTCCTTTCCTGCCTTTTACGTACTCGGTGAATGCTCCTTCAGGATTGCTGCAATCTCCTGGTAGCGCCGGCCGTTCGGCTTTATGACGAAGCTGCGCCCGGTATCATTGATATAGTCTATCTCAATGAGAAGGTGCTCGCGGGGCAGTATGCCCATTGCCTTTTCCGCCCACTCTACCACGCAGATGCCGCGGCCGTAGAGATAATCGTCCAGGCCGAGGTCGATGCTTTCCTCGATATGGTCAAGACGGTAAAGGTCTATATGGTACAGGGGCAACCGGCCGTATAGCTCCCTCATTATGACGAAGGAGGGGCTGAGGGCATACTCCTCGATATCCAGCCCCCAGGCAATGCCCTGGGTAAGGCAGGTCTTGCCCGTACCCAGTTCGCCGACCAGCAGGATGACATCTCCAGGCTGGCTCAACCGGCCGATACGCTTCCCCAGCTCCTGGGTCTGCTCCGGGCTGTGGCTGGTTATTTTGGTCTCTTCCATATCTTATAACAATAACAGAAGGTAACTAGCTGGCTCTGCGGCTGAAATGATCCCATCCCGCGCTGACTTGGTCAACCGTGTTCCCGTTCCGATCGAGCAGGACTATCTCACCGGCATTTTCCGCGGTGATATCGCCGATTACCGTTACCGGGCAGGAGACGGCTTCTTTTACCCTTTCCATGACTTCCGTGCTGGCGGTAAACAGGAGCTCATAGTCCTCCCCGCCGGAGAGTGCCAGTTCCATTGCCCTGTCCGGGAAGTTAGCCGCCACCTCAGACCTGACCGGCACACGGTCAATCTCGATACGGGCACCGACCCGGCTTGCCTGGCAGATGTGTTTCAGGTCGGCAACCAGCCCGTCGCTGATATCAATGGCCGCTCTAACGCCCTGTTCTACCAGTATCTGTCCTTCTACTACCCTTGGCCAGGGTTGCCGGAAGGCCCTGGTTAAAACGGTCATGGCTCCGGGATTGAACTGAAGGCCTTTGGTCAGCATCTCCAGTCCGGCAGCAGAAGCACCAAGATGGCCGGTGACGGCCACTTTCTCACGGGGTCTGGCCGCGGAACGGGTGAGTATATGCGAGCTTTCGTTGTTGCCCAGAACGGTGATGTTTATTATTACAAGGGGTGCCCGGCTGGTGTCCCCACCGATTATGGCCACCTCAAACTGTCGGGCCAATTCAATCATACCCTTGTAAAGGGCGGTTACATCAGCCACCTCGGTATCGCCCGGTAGCGCCAGTGATACCAGCGCGTAACGGGGACGGCCGCCCATGGCGGCAATATCGCTCAGATTGGCCGTTATCGCTCTCCAGCCCAGTTCCTCCCAGGGGATAATGTCAAGTGTAAAGTGCACGTCCTGAATCAGGGAGTCAACGGTAGCCAGCTGCACGGAAGTGTCACCCCGCCAGGCAGCGGTGTCGTCGCCAATGCCGATAATGAGCTCTTCCCCAGCAGTAGTTGCCCTGACTTCTGCCTTGGAGGCCATTTTATCCAGCAGGTCGATAAGTCCGAATTCCCCGATATCGGAAACCTTCATATCGTTGAAATTATAGCATGATTCAGAAACGGCGGTCTAAACCAATGGCTTCATGATTATTGACTTAACATGCGATTATCAAGTATAGTTAGGGAGGCTGATAAACCGATAAAACTGAATAAAATTCTCCGAGTTGCTGTGCCTAAGGGTGTCACCTACGGCCAGCAAACGATAAGGTGTAAGGGGAAACGCTTGCGCCTCCCGTGTTTGGAAAGGAGAGCTGGCTGATGGCGTTCATTGCGTCATGCAGAGCACCTCCTTGAGGTGCTTTTCTTTTTGTGCGTAATACTTTTATTAACAAGAGGTGACACTTTGAGGAAGGTATTGCATGGTTTATTGGCCGTGCTTTTGGTTTCGAGTATTGTGATTGGTGCTATCGGTTGTAACACAGAAACAACGGAAATAGAAGAAAATTTAACGGAAACAGACACATCTTCGCCGTTAACTCCACAGCAAAGGCTTAAGGTGGCCACCACCACCAGCCTTTATGATACGGGTCTCTGGGGATACCTGGAGCCCATGTTTGAAGAGGAATACGGCGTCGAACTGGATGTGATGTACGCCGGTACCGGTAAGGCAATAGAGCTGGGTGAGAGGGGGGATGTGGATGTCATCACCGTCCACGCCAAAGCCTGCGAGGAGGAGTTTATCGCCGAAGGCTACGGGGTAGAACGTGTTCCCTTCGCCTATAACTACTTCCTTATCGTCGGGCCGGAGTCAGACCCGGCAGGAATCAAGGGTATGACCCCAGAGGACGCCTTCAAGAAACTGATGGATACCGGCAACGGCACCTTCGTATCGCGGGGAGATGACTCGGGAACCCACAAAAAGGAGAAAACAATATGGGCCGGGGCCGGTTACGACTACGAAGAGGTCAGGAATGCCGGCACCTGGTATGTAGAGGCCGGGATTGGTATGGGGCCGGCCCTGATGATGGCCAGCGAGAAGCAGGGATATACCCTGACCGATATGGGTACCTATCTCTCCTACAAGGGCAAACTGGGGTTAGTTCCAATAGTAGACCAGGGTGACGTACTGCTCAATGTATATTCTGCTATTGCCGTAAATCCGGAGAACGTGCCTGTGAAGAGTATTGAGATGGCCAATAACCTGATTGACTTTCTTACCTCCTCTGAGATACAGGAGCTTATCGGGAATTACGGTGTTGAGGAATACGGTATGCAGCTGTTCACTCCCTGTGCCGGTGCAGAACCTGAGTAACAATCGGTTATTTGACATAATGTATGGATAAACTGGGTAGAGGTAAGGTTGAGGTTAATTGACTGAGTTGTGGGATGGTCTGACCAAGGCCATAGAGCTGATCGTAACCTTTGACCCGGAGGTTATTGAGATAGCCGCGAGGTCACTGAGGATTTCGGTGACCTCGGCTCTTCTTGCTTCTCTCATGTGCCTGCCGCTGGCCGGTCTTATACATTTCAACCGTTTCCCGGGCAAAAGGTTTTTAATAAACCTGATTCAGACATTCTACAGCGTTCCAACTGTCGCCGTCGGGCTGTTTGTTTTCGTGCTGTTCTCCCGGGCTGGACCGCTGGGCGGGCTCAATCTGCTCTACACGCCAACGATTATGGTGGTGGGGCAGATGATACTGATTACCCCGGTACTCCTCGGCCTGACTATTTCGGCACTAAGTGGTGTTGACAGAGCGATAGTAGATACGGCTCGCTCACTCGGTGCCAGCGGCCTTCAGGCTGGACTTATCGTCATCCGGGAAGCCAGATTTGCTGTGATGGCGGCGGTTATCATGGGTTTCGGCCGGGCGATTTCAGAGGTCGGCTGTGCTCTCATGGTCGGCAGCAATATACGGGGATTCACCAGGGTTATAACAACTGCTATATCGCTGGAAACTTCCAAGGGAGAGGTAGAGCTGGCAATAGCGTTGGGGATAATCCTTATCTGTATTGCCCTTGTCGTCAATATAGTCTTGAACAGGATACAGCAGAGGTAATAATGTCTTTGATAGAGACGGTAAATTTGTGTCAGAGATATGGTGAACGGGATATCCTGAAGGATATCAACCTGGCGGTGAGCCGTGGTGAAGTCCTGGCAATGATTGGCCCCACCGGGGCTGGTAAAACCACGCTGTTGCGCCTTATTGACCTGATTGATAGACCGGTATCGGGGAAGGTACTGTTTGACGGAATGGAAACAACCGTATCGGAAAAGGCGAGACTGGCGGCACGTCGGCGCATGGCCTTTGTACTTCAGAAGCCGGTGGTATTCAACACCAGTGTCCGTGATAATGTTGCCTACGGCCTGAAATGGCGTGGAGTGCCCAGGAGCAGGGTACATCAGGAGGTGAATAATATTCTGGAGATGGTTAGCCTGACTGAGTATGGAGACAGAAATGCCCGAACGCTTTCCGGCGGTGAGGTGCAGCGGGTGGCCCTGGCCAGGGCGATAGCGGTTGCACCGGAAGTGCTGCTCCTGGACGAGCCTACCGCCAATCTTGACCCGGTATCGGAAGCAAAGGTTGAGGAAGTGATCAGGGGCATTATTCAGCGGCATACCACTACTATAATCATGGCTACGCATGATATGGCGCAGGGGCAGCGGCTGGCCGATAGAATAGCCGTGATGATAGACGGGGAAATCACACAGGCAGGAAGCTACAGTGAGGTGTTTGCTTCTCCCGCCAATAAAAAGGTAGCCGAGTTTGTCGGTATCGAGAACGTTATTAACGGAGTAATTCTATCCAACGATAACAGGGTGGTCAATATCGATGTCGGTGGAACTGTCATTGAGGCAATTTCGGATTATAATACCGGGGAAGAGGTTACAGCATGTGTCCCGCCAGAGGATGTGACGCTGGCCGGATCTGAGGTTCCTAGCAGTGCCAGAAACCATTTCCGTGGCGAGGTGACCCGGACGGTATCGCTGGG
>CP070645.1:530972-534206 GCA_020354275.1 Dehalococcoidales bacterium | reverse complement strand
GGCCGTGATTCCAGGGTTATTGATTCGCGGGAAATAAACGACGGCATACGCCGCCGGCGTCAATGCCGTAAATGCGGTTCTCGTTTTACCACCTACGAGCGGTTACAGCCAACCGGCCTTTTTGTTATCAAGAAAGACCGGAGGCGGGAGGCATTTAATAAAGACAAGTTGCTGCTTGGTATTCGTAAGGCATGCGAGAAGCGGCCACTTCCAGCTGGTACTATTGATAAGCTTGTCGATGATATTGAGGTTGAGTTATACAACCAGGGTAAAACAGAGATAGCCAGTGCCGTTATTGGTGATATGGTAATGGAGAAACTAAGGGACCTGGATTATGTTGCCTATATCCGTTTTGCCAGTGTATATCGTGACTTTGCCGATATCGCTGACTTCAAACAGGAGATAGATACTCTGGTGAATGGTGAGATAGGAGAAATTCTTCCATCGAGCCAGCTGCCGTTAATACCGGCAGAGGAATTGGAAACGGTGGGCAGAGGGCGCCGGAGGACTCGTAAGTGAGTAAAGACGAAAGAAAGAATAACCGATACTTGGCCGAGGTAAACCGTACCGAGATACTAAGGACGGTAGTAGCCGATGCCGAGTCAATGGGTCTACGTGATAAAGACAAAATAGAACGGCTCACCAGCCTGGTGATTGAGCGCCTGGAAGGGCAGCAGGCCCTGCCCGGTATGGAAGACCTGATACCGAGGTCACGGAATCGCCAGAGACAGATACCAAGCAGCGCTGAAATCCAGGCAATAGTGCGGCAGATCCTGGCTGCTGATGAGACAGTGCCGGAAGAGGAGGCAAAGCCTATGACAGAACCGGTCATACAGGTCAAGCCGGAGGTTCAAAAAACTCGCGGCTTGGAGCTTACCGAAAACGCCCTTCGTGTTTTGGAGCGAAGGTACTTAAGGAAGGATAAAAGCGGACAGGTTATTGAGACTGCTGAGGACATGTTTTGGCGGGTAGCCGAAGCAATTGCCTCTGCTGAGCTTATCCATAATAGTAAGGCAGATATTGGTGCCCGTACCAAGGAATATTACCATTTAATGACCAATCTGGAGTTCTTGCCCAACTCGCCGACCCTGATGAATGCTGGAGGGGAGCTCGGGCAGCTATCGGCCTGCTTTGTATTACCTGTCGAGGATTCCATGGAATCTATATTTGATGCGGTTAAAAACACCGCCCTGATCCATAAAAGTGGCGGGGGTACCGGTTTTTCCTTTTCCCGCCTTAGGCCGGAGAAGGACCGGGTCGGTTCCACCGGCGGGGTGGCCAGCGGTCCGGTCTCCTTCATGCGGGTTTTTGATACGGCTACCGATGTTATCAAACAGGGTGGCATGCGCCGCGGGGCCAACATGGCCATCCTCAGGGTGGACCATCCGGACATTATGAAGTTTATTGAGGTAAAAAGTGACCCTGATGTCCTGACCAACTTCAATCTTTCGGTAGCGGTGACAAACGAATTCATGGATGCCGTCAGTGAGGGTATGGATTATAATCTGGTTAACCCTTACACCAGAGAAATAGAGGATACACTCAGTGCCCGGGAGGTTTTTAACAAGATAGTAGATAGGGCCTGGGCGACAGGTGATCCCGGCATTGTCTTTATTGACCGGATAAATGAAGATAATCCCACCCCCTCTCTGGGTGATATTGAAAGTACCAACCCCTGTGGTGAGCAGCCCCTGCTTCCCTACGAATCCTGTAACCTGGGTTCGATCAATTTAAGCAGAATGCTGAAAACAGGCAATGGGACTGCTGAGGTTGACTGGCCCAAACTGACCGAGACGGTGAAGGTAGCCGTAAGGTTCTTAGATAATGTCATTGATGTTAACCGTTTCCCTTTACCTCAGATCGCCGAGAGGACCAGGCAGACCCGGAAGATAGGGCTGGGGCTGATGGGTTTTGCCGATATGCTGATAAGACTGGGTATACCGTATAATTCGGAAGAAGCCCTGGCACTGGCCGAAAAGGTAATGGCTTATATCCAGGAAAAGGCTATAGAAACATCCCGGGAGCTGGCCGAGGAAAAGGGAGTATTCCCCGCTTTCGAAGGCAGCCGGTTTGTTGATGAGGGCATCAGAGTAAGGAATGCCACCGTAACCACCATTGCCCCTACCGGAACTCTGAGCATAATTGCCGGTTGCTCCAGTGGCATTGAGCCACTCTTTGCCCTGAGTTATACCAGAAATATCCTGGATGGCAGTCATTTGATAGAGGTAAACCCTTATTTTGAGCAGGCAGCCAGGGAAGGCGGTTTCTACTCCGAAGAGCTGATGCAGGAACTGGCCAGCGGGGTGCACTTGAGCGATATTGATGGAGTCCTCGATGAAGTCAAGCGGTTATTTGTTACCGCGCACGAGATAAGCCCGGAATGGCATACCAGGATGCAGGCTGCTTTTCAAAAGTCAACGCATAACGCGGTATCGAAAACGGTCAACTTCCCCAGGGAGGCCACCAGGGATGATGTTGAAAGGGTGTTTATACTATCTTACGAGCTGGGTCTGAAGGGGATAACTATCTACCGTGATGGCAGCCGCGAGGATCAACCGCTGAGCACCAGTCCGGCAGAGAAAAAGACCGGAGGGGGGGGTATTGCTCCCAGGGATAGGGCAAAGGTAACCTCGGGCGTCACCGAGCGGGTTACCACCGGCTGTGGTTATATCTATGTGACGGTCAATTCCGATGAGGAAGGTATATGCGAGGTCTTCTCCACGCTGGGTAAGGCCGGGGGCTGTGCCTCGGCCCAGCTGGAAGCCACCTGCCGTCTTATCTCCGTGGCACTAAGGTCGGGGATAGAGGTAGCCAAGGTGGTGAAGCAGCTCCGCGGCATCCGTTGCCCGTCAATCGCCTGGGAGCAGGGCAAGTCTATCCTCTCCTGCGCCGATGCCATCGCCAGCGTCCTGGAAAAACATGTCGCCAGTAATGATGACGGCAATGATGACAGTAGTATGAAGAACCCGGGAGACTACGGTTTAATCAGGAATACTGCCGGGCAGTGCCCGGAGTGCGGTGGTCTTCTGGCATACCAGGAGGGCTGTTTCCTGTGTCCTGCCTGTGGTTATACCAAATGCTAGGTGAGGTAATTTAATTTATGAGCGATAGATCAGAGAGGGTAATGATATTTATTGATGGCAGTAACCTGTACCATTCCCTTAAGAGTTATTTTAATCGGACTGACCTGGACATCGGCAAGTTTTGCCAGAAGATTCTGGATAGACGGCGGCT
>CP070645.1:528208-530872 GCA_020354275.1 Dehalococcoidales bacterium | reverse complement strand
GCAATTCTCTCACGTCATGCTGGGTGATGGTGATGGCTGGCTTCCCTTTCCGTTCTTCTCTGCTGACCAATATAAACTCGCGCTGTCCTTTGTAGGCACGAACTCGAGGTCGATTGTCTATTATCCTGCCGCCTTCATCAATAATTTTAGCCAGATAAAGCTGAGCCAGGGCATCAAGTATGCCCGAGCCGCAGATGCCGACCGGCGATGCCCCGTCGATGGTCTGGTACTGGATTTTATCGCCATCTATGCGCAGGCGTTCAATAGCTCCTGTGGCTGCCCGCATGCCGTACTTGATATGACCGCCTTCGAAGGCAGGTCCGGAGGCACAGGAGGTAGTGGCTATCCTTCCCCTGTGGATTAAAGAGACCTCGGTGTTAGTACCGATGTCCAGAGCTACCGTTGTTTCTTTTGCCTGCCCAGCATCTGTTGCCAGCAACATGGCGACATGGTCGGCGCCAACGAAGCCGGCGATGTTCGGCAGCAGGTGCACATACGCCCCGGGGGCAATGTTTAACCCCAGCTCCCCGGCCCTGATCTCCAATTCCTTGCTGACGGCAGGCACGAAGGGGGAGAGGGCAAGCTGTTTTACCGGCAGGCGGAGGAAAAGGTGGTGCATGGCAGTATTGCCTACGACTACTGCCTCCAGAATTTCTTCAGGTTTGGCACCAGCCTCAGCACAGAGGTCGGAACTCAGTTCGTTGATGGCGTCAACCGCCAGTTTCTGTAACGATGCCGCATTATCCGGCGAGTGAACGACAGTGGTTATACGGCTGATGATGTCTTCTCCATAGCTAATCTGGGGATTCATTATCCCCTTGGCAGCTAAAGTCCGGCCGTCGCCGAGGTCAACCAGGTAGCCGGCGACCTTGGTGGTGCCCAGGTCTATGGCCAGCCCCAAACGGCGGCTTTTTGGAGGGATAATGGCTATCACCTCGCCGTTACGGACTACGGCCTGACTTTTCCACTTCCAGGACCGCAGTTGGTCGGAGATGGTGCGCAGGGCCCCAATATCAATCTTGGTGCAGCGCAGCTTGTGCTGTTGATTTAGCGCCTTAAGCAGGCGGTCGGCATCAGCTTGGGGGGCTTTTAGTGAGGGGGCGGCTAGCTGCAGGCGGTAGGCTCGAAGCGGCGACTCGGGGTGGATTTTTACCTCCGGTCCCTCCACCTGGAGCCGTTGCGGGGTGGTCATGGACTCGGCGGGCACAGCTATTTTGCAGTTGCTGGCGGGATAGGTCTGGCAGGCAAGTCGCCACCCTCTTTCGATTTCTCGGCGGGAAAAGGCCTCCAGTTCGTTGGACGTTGGCTTGGAGACAGTGCCGCTTAGAATTTGCACTTTGCATGCGTGGCATGTTCCCTTGCCGCCGCATATGCTGCTTATACCGATGCCGAGGCGGTGGGCGCAGGCTAGAAGCGGCTCTTTCTTGCGGCATTTACCTCTTCGCCCTACCGGCTCAAAATCGATGGTGAAATCAGCCATTTTTCTTATTCTGTTACTTTGTAGTGACAGGTTTCCCTTAGGCTGCAACGGGCGCAGACTTCAGCCTCTGTCCACCTTGTCATCTTGGGACCGATGCCAATGACCATGGAAGTCGATTTGCGGGGGACCAGTACTCCCGAAGCGGTCAGCCTCACGCCGATTTCATCTGCGTTGACCAGTCCCAGCAGGTTCCACTGCTCGGTCAGGGGAAAACCGGGCATACCCGGGTTAACCGGGCTGCTTATCTCATAACCCCGAGACGAGACCTCACTGGCGAGACGCCTGAGGACTTCCAGAGCCATCATGTCCACGGCGGTGCTGCCGATACCGTCCAGAATCATCCCCCGCATAGCCTCGCCGCTTTTACTGTAGTCTGTTACCTGTTTTTCCAGCCTGGGGCCGATGGTGCAGAGGAGAACGGCAAGCTCCTTCGCCTCGGGGAAGATTGCTGGTATTAATGGGCCGTGTATCGCTTTATCACCCTCCAGCGATGTCTTGCTGCCATTCATACTGCTTACCGTATAGTATTCATAAGCCGCCGCTGGCTCCAGCAGGCGATCCCTCTTGACACTAGCGAGTAGTTCCCGAATTAAAATTTTTATCTCAGGCCTGACTTTAGCTCCTCCCCCCAGTCCCTGCCGCCGTAGCACTTCCCTGGTCTTCAAGCTCAGGGGGATATCACGGATTACGGGCATAGCCCAGCCTCTCCTCTGCTCTTATGTTACCACCCCAGCCCGTTAACCCGTTCGGTAGCTATTTGTAGGCACCGTATTCCTTGACGGTTTCAACCATCGCCTTGAGATTATCCCACTTCACCTCGTCGAAGAAGGCGCCATTGCTCATGATATAGCCACCGCCTTTGCCGGCAACATCGATGCATCTCTTGGCGTGGTCTATGGCCTGCTGGGTGGTGCCTACGGCCAGCAGGTCCGTGGGCATGGTGCCGGCGACACAGGCAATACCATCCAGTGCTTTCTTGGCTTTAGCAATATCTACAATGTCGAACAACCAGGCCGTCTTAGCTTTGGGTAGGTCCCGGATAATCTCCAGACGCGAGTTATAGCCCCCTTCAGCCCAGATAAACGGTACCACTCCCTCATCAATCAAGCCCATTATGACCTTTCTCAGCGTAGGCCAGTAGAAGGTCTTGAACTGCTCATCGGAGAGGAAACCGTCAGCCCCCT
>CP070645.1:523999-528108 GCA_020354275.1 Dehalococcoidales bacterium | reverse complement strand
CTGCAAGGGCACACCGCCAATGAGATAATGACGGAGGACTGTCCGTCAGTACCACCGGGGCTGACCCTCGAGCAGCTGGTCAACCAGCATATTCTTACCACCGGAATCCGCTGTTTCGCCGTCGTCAGTGATAGCCGCACCATGGGTCTGATTACCCTGAAAAACCTGAATGCGGTACCTCGTGAGTTGTGGAACACTAGGATAATAGAGGAGGCGATGACACCGCTGGATAAAATGAAAGCCGTAACCCGGGGCGAAGACCTGGCTACGGTAATGCGTATCATGGCCGACGAGGATATCAATCAGGTGCCGGTGGTCGAGGATAGCAGCATCATCGGTATGGTTGCCCGGGACAGCCTGATTTCGTTTATCAGCGTACGTGCCGAACTGGGCATGTAATCCCGGTGATAATCACTTTTTCCAGTCACTACCTCAGACCTTCTTCCGCTTCCACCGCCCCATGCGAAAGTATATCAGGTAGGCGATTGCCCCGGCCACAACACCGGCCACGATTGCCCAGCGCACACCGTAGACACCGAGGTTGGTAACTCGCGGTAGCATCAGCGACAGTGGTATCTGCACCACCCAGATGGTCAATATGGTGGCCAGCATCGGCGGCACGGTATCACCGACACCGGACAGTCCCTGGGATAGCACGGCATTCAGACCGAGTAAAAGGTAGCCGGCGACCGCTATCCTTAAGAAGACGCTGCCCAGTTCCACCAGGGCCGGATCGTTATTGAAGAGGTTGACCACCTTCTCCGCCCACAATAGGATGACCACCGAGCAGATAAGCATGAAGCCCTGTCCCAGGCCAACGGCCAGCCAGGCACTCCTCTCCGCCCTGCCCGGTTGCCCGGCGCCCAGGTTCTGCCCGGCAAGCACGCCGGCCCCTATACCCAGCCCCATAATCGGGAAGAAGAGCTGTACCTCTACCCTCTGACACAGACTGTGCGCCGCTACCGCCAGGGTGCCGAAGGGAACCATAATCCACATCAGGGCAAAGTGCCCCAGAGACCTGCCCATACCGGTAAATGAGGCCGGAATACCGATTTTCACGATACGCCAGATCATGCCCGCATCAAGGCGGACATTTTTCATGCTCAGACGGATGCGGGTGCGCCCGCTGAAGAGAAACCACATTCCCAGAACCATCCCTACACTCTGGGAAATGACGTTTGTCGTGGCCGCACCGCTGACGCCAAGGCGGGGAAAGACAAACCAGCCGAAGACAAAGAAGGGGCAGAGCAGAACGTGGAAAAGCCGGAAAGTGACCGATATCTTCATCGGGGTCATGGAGTCGCCCGAGGCCTGCATGATGCCCTCGGTCGTCATGCGGAAAGCCATCGCCAGCGAACCGAGGAACATAACGCGCAGATAGGCAGCCCCCTCGGTGACGACATCGGGCTCCACACCCATCAGAATCAATATTGAATCGGCGAAAAAAATGCCGATTGACGCCAGAACGACGGAAAAGGCGGCACTGATAATAAAGGCCTGCCTGGCCCCGTGATTGGCCCCGGCGGTATCACCGGCACCGATGAAGCGGGCCACTATGGCCCGGGCGCCGACCACGAACCCCATCATCGCCGAATTGACCAGCATTACCGCCGTTCCGGCGACCCCGACACCGGCAATAGATGCCGTTCCCAGCTTGCCCACCCATATCATATCAATGGTGGGGCCAAGCATGTTAAGGCTGCTGCTGACCATCATCGGCCAGGACAACCGTAGCAGGTTGCCGATGATGCTGCCCTTAGTCCAGTCTCGTTCACCGGCCGGCCTTCTACCAGCCGGACTGTCTGCTTCTGCCATGCTAAACAGTCAATCCCTCTAACCGTCCGTATAATCAACACGCAATGCCGTTAGTGGAGAATAGAGCATCCCGTTCCGCTGTGTCAAGAAATAGCGAGTATTCGCCGCTTATCTAAGGCCGCCCGTTTGTGATAGAATAATAACCGATAAATTACCGTCTCAGGCATGAAAGGAGACAGCATATGGCCCCTGATGCTATTGTTGCCGAGAACCTGACATACTTATACGGTGACCTGGTGGCTGTAGACCGGGTCACTTTTAACATAGCTGACAGTGAAATCTTGGGCTTTCTCGGCCCCAACGGTGCCGGTAAAACGACCACGGTCAAGATGCTGACCGGTCAGCTCAGACCCAAAGCAGGAAAAGCACTACTACTCGGTATGGACGTCGCTAAAAACATCGAGAAGGTGCAGGGTGACATCGGTGTCTGCTTTGAATCAACCAACCTCTACGAGCAAATGAGCGCTATTGAGAACCTCAATCTTTTCGCCCGCCTTTTCGGTATGCGTAATTTCGACGCCAACGACCTGCTTAAGCGTGTCGGCCTGGGTGGACGGGAGAAAGACCGAGTGGAGAGCTACTCCAAGGGCATGAAACAGCGGCTCATGGTAGCCCGGTCGCTGGTGAACCAGCCCAAGGTGCTCTTCCTCGATGAACCCACCGCCGGGCTGGACCCCAATTCGGCCGAGTCCATAAGGAATATCATCCTTGAAGAACGTGAACGGGGGGCTACCGTCTTTCTGACCACACACGATATGATGGAGGCCGATAAGCTCTCTGACCGGGTGGCCTTTATGAACCAGGGTAAGATCGTGGCCCTGGACACACCGCATAATCTGAAGCAGCAGTACGGCAAACGGGCCCTCAAGGCTGAGGTCTCCGGCAATGACGGCCAACTTGAAAACCGGGAGATTATAATGGACGCGCCGGAAACCTCGGCAGCCCTGCAGAAACTGTTTACCGAGGAAAAGGTGGTTACCATTCATAGCGAGGAAGCCAGCCTGGAGGACATCTTCATTCAAATCACCGGGCGAGGGCTCCAGGGATGAACCTCAGAACAATCTCGGCACTGGTTGATAAAGACTACAGGCTTTACTTCCGCAACCGTTTCTTTGCCATCATAACGGTTCTCGGTATCGTCGCCTACCTGGTTATCTACTTTGTCATGCCCAAAACGGTGGATGAAAACCTGGAGATCGGGCTCTACGCACCGTCCCTGCCACCAGCGTTCGGTGAAATAGAGGAAGAGGGACTCCTAATCACGGTCACTGGCTCCGAAGATGCCCTCAAAGCAGGAGTGACCGAAGGAGAATACGTGGCCGGCATTTCACTGACAGCTGATTTTATCGAGCAACTGATGGCCGGACAGAAACCAAGGGTCAGCGTTTATTTTGCCTCGGACACGCCCCCGGAGATACGTGACTCCGTGGGCGTTATTATCAACGAGATTGCCTACCAGATAAGCGGTCAAATACTGGCCATAGATATAACAGAAGAAATACTGGGCCCCGACATGCTGGGCCAGCAGATACCACCGCGTAACCGTATGCGTTCCCTTATCGCCATACTGCTTATCGTCATGGAGACCCTGGGCTTGGCCACACTGATCAGTGAGGAGGTCGCACACCGTACCATCAATGCCCTGCTGGTTACCCCGATGACCGTTAAAGAACTCTTCGTGGCCAAAGGATTTACCGGCATCAGCATGTCATTCATCCAGGCAGTGCTTTTCATGGCCATTGTGGGCGGGTTGAACCGGCAACCGCTACTGATGCTGACAACGCTGCTTCTGGGCTCAGGGATGGTCGTCGGCATCAGCTTCGTTATCGCCTCGGTCAGTAAGGATATGATGGCGGTTATGGGCACCGGCATTGTCAGTCTGATTATCCTGATGGTCCCGGCATTCGGTGTCATGTTCCCCGGTATGGTCACCGGATGGGTAAGGATTGTTCCCTCCTATTACCTTATCGACACCATACACGGAGCCAGCAACTTCGGCACCGGCTGGTCTGATAACTGGCTCAATCTGCTGATTGTGCTGGCTTTTGACGTAGCTATTGCCGTGATTGGTATCATGGTACTGCGAAGGAAGTTCCGATGAATCCTAAACGCACCGGCACACTGATAGCCAAAGAGTTCCTTACCGGCCCGAAAACCTTCATCTTCATCTGGGCTATAATCGCCCCGCTCTTAATCTCGCTGCTCCTTTCCCTGGTCTTCGGTAGTCTATTTGCTGGCAAACCCAAACTCGGCCTGGCCGATGAAGGCAGCTCCGGGTTTACCACCGCCGTCAG
>CP070645.1:506023-523899 GCA_020354275.1 Dehalococcoidales bacterium | reverse complement strand
GTCCTCCAGACAGTCCAGCCGGTCATAAAGGCTGGTTATCTGGTCCCAGGAAAAGGAATCGACCACCACCGGTTCCTCCCCAACCGGGTCATAGCCCTCAACCTTTACCCGGTTAATATCCCAACCTGCCTGCCGATACCTGCCCTCAAATACGGGGTGATCCTGCCCGTAGGAATAAGCCGGACTGTCCGTAGGCTGGGGACTGACCACATATACCTTACCACCCTCGATAAACAATACATCGGGTACGAAAGAGAGCAGCCTCCTGATTAAGATATCACCCCTGTTATCCCGGTGAATGGTGAAATTGGGATAATAACCTGTGATTACTGATGACTGGGATTTCACTTCAAGCTTTAATCCTACACGGGATAACAGGAATTCGAGGATCTGTTTGACACTCATCTCCTCGGACGCTTTATTCCAGTGGAACTGGTGCCGGGCCCTCCAGCTGTTTATTTCTGACCAGGCATCCCGCCCGTGCAGTAAAAGACTGGCTTTGCCACCGGAACTGGTGTACTCATATGCCTCCAGAACATACGCCAGCCCCGAACTGACTTCATTCCCCTCAGTAGTAACATAACCCGGGCTGATATCAAGCTGGCAACCGATATCGAGCGGCGATGGCAGCGAAGCATAGCGGGCATCATCATTACGAAGCTCAACAGTTATATGCCCGTAATTCTCGAAGGTCTCCTGCCTTAAAGACAGGACATCAGCCGTTAAGTCAATGCTCTCCTCGATTAACTGAGCCCGCCACACGCCATACGAAGTGGATAACCAGCAATGATCACTCTGATGGGCAATTGCCACACCATACTCACTGGACAGGTCAAACGGGACCGGCTCGCGCCACAGACTGCCGATATAATCGGTAACCGGGATAGAGTAAGACCAGAAGGGGCGGCTATAAGACTCGGTGCCAGTAAACTGCTCAATAAAGAACCAGCGGTATACATCCGGTTTGTCCAGGAACACCCCGTGGTACTCAAAATCACCATCCGAGGGGGCTACCGCTAGTGCCTTCAGGTCTGACCAGGTGCCTGAAGCAACATCGCCACCATCGCCCGTATATCAGGCTCCACAGCCTGTAGTCGCCAGCTGTATCAGTACCCGTAACCAGGATATTCCAGTCATCATCATAGACGACGGCCACACTGGACAGGTTACCGGTGGTCTTGTCCCAGGCAGATTTTGCTTGCCAGTTACCCCCGATATGCTTCTTGACATAGAGGGTTGCCTGGTCAGCAAAGAAAATGGCCAGATCGCCATTGGGCTTGTAGGTAGCCGCCAGACCGTTGAAGGCAGTAGTAGCCGAATAGTCAATGAGCTCAGGACTACCCCAGCTGGCACCGTAATCGGTACTCTTGATACGCCGAACCTCCTTACTGGAGTTTATCCAGAAAATTGATACCTCTGAGCCGAGAGAAGCGGCAGCAACGGCAATACAGTTATACTGACCGGTATAGGTCCAGCCGCTGAAATCTGATGACGGACCGGGATCAGCCACACGCTGCCAGTAGAGCTTCCTGGCATCGGAGGGAAGGGTTACCCTCACCCTGATGATGGAACCGTCGCCGGGCATGGTCAGGGTATGGAAATAATCGTCCTCCGAGCCATCATAAAACCTCGACCAGTCAAGCCTGACCACACCGGCAATTCTATTTTTGGCCTCTACCTTGACAAAAGGGGTGCGGCTGGCCTCCTTCTGAGCTGTCAGTAATGTTGACGTCAGATCTCTCATCGCTTTACTCCATCTGCTATTTTATCTTTCAGAACAGATACTGCCGGCGGTCTGGCAGCCTGTCGAACCTGTTGGATGCCAATAACCCTCTATCACCTGCCAGTAAACGCTTAATTATGGCCCGTAGTCGGTTGACTGCGATACCGGCGGATAATAGGGTCGATATAGAGAGCGAATCCTGACCCGGTTCCTCCTCCCCAGCCTTTTGAGTTCAGCCCTGAAGAAATTGAGTTTTTCTTTGCCCCATTTGAGGAAATCATCAAGCGTTGGAATACCACCGGTATTGACCCTGTTTATGGCAAAAACCGCCCACTCGCTCGCAGCGTAACCACAGGCACCGACCGCGATTATATCCTCGTAAACCGCCGGTATGGTTGAACTCTCACCGAGCGAATGGAGCTTACCGTAGTAAATATAGGCATTGGAACCATCGGGAATCTCTTCACCCAGCAGGGTAATGGTATCGCCCCACAAAGTGAACCTCTGATACATCCTGGGGAACCTGTCTACCGGGTATTCTACAGCCTCAACCATAACCCTGTCGGTAAGGCTGGATGTATCGACCTCTCTGGAGCCCGCCGAGGTCGCCTTGGTCGCCTTCTACTCGTGAGGCACAGCTTCAGAGAAATCCCTAACAGCATGGGCGATATGACGGTCAAGCTCATCATTACTCCAGCGGTAGTTCTCGGCATCTTCATCGTGCAGGTCACGCCGGACTATGGTCCTCATATCAGTCAGATTCATATTAGCTTCACCCCCTTAACCCCTCTGCAATAAAGAGAGTATGATAGGCAGTCGTTGTCCATGTCTTAACCGTATAAAACGGCCAGTTTTCAAAATCACGCCGTTTTTACCTCTACCCTCTCCAGTATCTGACAGGGCAGGCCTTCATCATGACCACAAAGCTCCAGTTCACAGAAGGCTATCTCCTCGTTAATCTCACCTTCGTTGACACTCACCGCCTTCTCGAGCAAGCCCTTGGTAAATTCCATCAAAGACCGGGCATCGGCTTCATCAGTGAAAAACAGGTCTAACCTTACTCTGGGTTTCATCTGTACCTCCATTTAGTTAATAGGTAGATATGCTGGATTTCCAGGGGTGTCAGTGGCCGGTTATACATCCATACCTCACCAATGTAACCCTTAAAATCAGCCTCATAACCACCAGAATCACGGCCTATTCCTATTAGTAAAGAGTCTATGTTCTGTACCGTATTGAAGAATCTTTGAGTGCTTGAGTCCCCGGTAAGATAATCGCCGACCTCTGCCTTGCCATCAAGATAAAGCTGGTTGCCTTTAGCTGAGACGGCAACTGCCCCGAGATGCCAGGTTTCATCTATAACGTTGTTGGTGGAATAAACCCTGAGATAGCTACCTCTGCCCTCCCTGATAAAAAGCGCTAACCGCCAATCGCCACCGGTCTTCTGCAGGCAGGCAAGATACAGGTCTGAGCTGGGATCACTTAAGTCTGAAGCGGTAAGTATATTGTGATAATTAACCAGGTCGCAGTTAAACCAGGCCATAATTGTCCCCACGCTCAAGTCCTGTATGGTGTTGATTGCAGCACTGGCATTTACATAGTCGTCAGCGCCATCAAAGTACCTGCCATGAGCTCCCCATACGGTACCGGTTACGGTGCACAGGTGACCATAGGCATCACGGGACACGAATGAAGCGCCATCAAGCTTGCCGAGTGGCAAGTAAAGCACCAAACTGGGGTCCAAAATAAAGTCCATGTGACACCTCACGAAGCAGAATAGATTACCCGAATATAACTTGAGTTCTTGGTCTTGCCAACAGCATTCTCTCAACCGGCACTGCCCGACTTGATTATCAACCGGGTATCGAACGGTAAACCATTGAAATCAGCCACGGGTTTGAAATAACCGCTGTAGGTATATTCCTTGTAAACGGAGGCATCGGCTGAGTAATTAGCTTCATCGTTGAGGTCAACCCAGCTACCTCCCCGGTTCCTTGCCTGCCATTTAAACTTCACCGATTCACTGGCTCCGCTGGACTTGACGGCACAACTGAGCCCGAATTCAAATTCAATAACAGCTCCCAGCGCCGGCGGGGTAACCGTGACTTCCTCAACCGTTTCATAATCATCGCTAGAGGTCGTCTTTTCGGCACCCCATTGGGCTCCATCTGAAGTAAGATTGCCCCTGGCAAAAGGGTGTTCAATGTGTTCCATAGTGGTCGATCCCATAACTCCTCCTCGGTTGGATAGGAAGTTGGGGATTCGCACCCCAACTCCCCTATCTCTTAAATTATCTATCGTTAGGCTGTACTATCTGCCCGACTGTTCAGAAAGAACAGAACCTCGGTAGCAGAAAGGGCAATGCCAACAATGGTATCAGCATCACCACTGGTGGTGGGTGCAGTCTGAGTGACCTGACCGTTGTTAGAACCCTCATCCACATAGATATAACCACCGGCCGTAGCCCCGGAATAACCACCAACCACCGGATTAGGCGATACCGGGACTTCCTGCCCGTTGTCACCATCGGTCAGGGCAACCAGTCTACCCTGAATTACCGAACCGGTAGTGGCCAGTGCCCTCTTCCACCCCGAGCTGTAACCAAGCACGTCACCGCACTTACAGCCTTCAGCCAGTGTTACCTTTCCTGGCTCTGTACCCCGACCAGAATCGAGGACATTCCTTCCTTTTCCTGGATCTGAAAAAGCCATATTTACCCCCTTTATTAGAAATAACTGGTATATACTCAGCTAAACCAGCCAACCATGTTTAATCTTTGACACCGATCAGGGCAGCCGTCTTGATTGCTGAGAACAGCGCCAGCGAACAGTACCACTTGATCCTGGTCCTGGTGGCATCCTTGGTCTCCAGCGAGCCAATATTCTCTACGGTAAGGTGGCCCGGTGCGGTCAGACCACAGAGCCCGCCTTCACCACACTGGATGGCGTAGATTGTAGAGCAGTCACCGCCGGTGGTAGCTGTCTCAACACTGTCGCTGACAGTATGAGTATCCAGTATCCAGTCATTGACACCAATGGCAATACCGTCCCAGTACTGGACGAAGCTACCCCATTTATCACGGTCTGTCTCCAGCATGGTGCCGGATGCCCTGACCAGGGCATTTATCTTACGCCGTGAACGGCGGCTCATCAGCAGTACATCGGGTTTCCCACCCTTCACGGCATCGATAAGCTGGTCCAGCATTGACAGGGTCAGGGTTGCCCCACTGGCCCCGGCGGCAATCAACTGGTCACCGGCACTGCCGGTATCAATAAGCTCTATAAGACCATCGAACTGCTTGGGATCAGAGGTTGTGCTACCATAGATGAAGGTCTCCTCAAATTTATCCCTAAGCGCCTTGGCTTTCAGTTCGACAACCGCTGTTTCCAGGTCTTGCAGATTGGAACGGGTTGCTTTGAGGAAGTTGTCCACATCAGCATCGCCACCCATAATCTTCAGGTTGGCCGTCTTCTGGTCGAAGGTTGGTGTTGATTCAGCCCAGGTATCGCCGGTTTCATAGAAATCAATGCCGGGTAAGGTCTTCTCCTGGTTATAGGTCAGCCCGGTACCCCAGATTTCTATGAAAGGCAATTGCTTCAATACCGGTGAATCCTTGACAATGGTTTCCACTACTCCCTGTAGCAGGAAATCATTGGACAGTTTGGATGCTTCGGCTAGTGTTAAAGCCATATTATTCCTCCTTTTGACCGTATTCAGCCATCAGACCGAATACAGCCCGGCAAATTCATACTAATTTGTTTTTCCTATCGCGTACTGTATCTTCTCCCGCGGTGACAGAGCTGAGAAATCCGGTGTCGCTCTCCCCGGGGATCCGCTGGGAACCCTGGTCAATGAGATCTGAGCCTCTACTCCCTCCCTCACGCGGCTAAGCAGGGCTTTTGCCCGACTTAGAGATTCGTTGACGGTTTTAATGCTGTCGCCGGCAACCAGTTCTTCAAGTATCTCCGGATTTGATTGAATAACCAGGCCTTTATAGGCAGCTATGGCCTCGGACAGTGAATCACTTATTTCAGCCAGCCTTTCCTCATAACCGGTCTCAGCCTGTTTCAATACCGAGATTTGTTCATCCTTATCGGTTACCAGTTGCTCAAGCTCACTAATGCGGTCAATGGCCTCAGCTAATTGCACATCCTTATCCACTGATAAGCCCTCCGGCTCAACGGTATCATCCCGGGATACCGGCTCCCGTTCCAGCCCACCAGCCTCCGATAAACCCCGATACTCAAGCGTAGTTTCCGCAAGATGCTCCTTCTGACTTACCTCATCTGCCAATTCTCGTCCTCCTTCTTCTTTCATGGCCACACAACGATAAACAACCATCGCCGGATAAAAGATAAGGATAATCAGGGCGACGGTTGCCTGGCGGCCTTTGCCGGGGTCTCGCTATTTCTCGCTCTCTCTCCACCCCGGGGTAACTTGCCGTTAATCTCTTTATTCATCCTGAGGATGGCTTCCCTCTCCTCAAGCCACCGGTCAAACTCCATCTCCGGGTCCTGCACACCGATCTCGTCCATTGCCCGGCGTCTGGAATGAATACCGTTTTGGACAAGGGCCTGCTCATTACTGACCAGTTTAGCCATATCCTGCGGCAGCACCGGCGCCCAGATGACCCTCAGATTAACATTGGAAAAATCTTCATTCTGGTATTTCTCCAGAAGCTTCAGGATAAGCCGGCTCCTCTGTTGATAAACAGCATTACGAATAATCCTCTTTCTTCTCACTTTCTGCAGCAACGGTTGGAGCTCGATTTCAAGAGCCACACCGGAAAGGTCTCTTTCAGTACCACCAAAAGCAGCCCGGGGCGACTCCGACAGATCATGCAAGATTCGGTACAGTATGTTGATATAGTCAATATGCAGCCTGACGCCACCACCTTGAAGCAGGTCAAGCAGATAAGCCTTGGCATCCTCGGGTATATTCCAGACCGATCCCGGTCTGATGGCGATATCCTTGGATTCCTCCACATTCTCCAGCACAGCAATGGGATTCCCGGACAGCTCCAGTATCTTGGACAACTGCGAGGTTGCTCGGTTGAGCTCACGCTGCGGCTCCATAATCGGGAGCAGGTCTGATACCCCCCAGAATCTTTTTGGCTCCCTCAGGTTGGGATAGATAACAAACGGGATGAAACCATAGGGATTAGGCTTGCTCTCTACCTGATTACCATCAACCCACAGCTCAAACTCCTGGGCCGTCCAGAGCTCAATAAGATTAATAGCCTGCTTGTCCTTGGGCTTTATTTGGTAAAGGTTTTCAGCAACATCCGCGTTAAGTGAATACCTGGAGGCCACCTGCCATATCTTGGCGCTATCGTCTCTTCCCCACCAGACATATATCCCCTGGATATCCGGGGTTGTTACCCGGACACTCTTGGTCTCCTGATCCCAGATCACCTTGTAGCAGGCGTCACCGAGTACGGCACAGTCTATCTCAGTCTCAAAGTCAAGTTGCTCCAGATTGTTTTCCTGGGCAACCTTATGTAAAGCCACCTCCGCTCTCCCGGCCCTGGCTCTGGTTTCTTCCGAATCGTCACCGGGCTCGATGACAAACCCGGTACCGGACATTAAATAGGAGGCAGCCTTATCTATAAAGACCTTGGCGTAGTTAAAGGTCAAACGCCTTTCCGCCCTCCTTTCCCTACCTTCCCAGTGGACGCCATGATAGAAATCAAGGAGTTCCTGATATCCCCTACGCCTGTCTATATCGCGACGTTCCAGTTCTGAAGGGTCAAAGTTTTCACCCATTTTTCACTTCTCCTGTTCTTTATCACTCGGATTCCCCCCAATACCAGATGCCCTGGACTTCTTTTCATCCCCGTTGACCATTCCCTGGTATTCATCATCGGAAGCAGCCTTTAGTGCCCTCTGCACGGTACGCCGGCTGACGCCAAACATGGCAGCTAACTCCCATATTCTTTTCCCTTCGGTATTAAATAGACGGGCCATCTCCCTGGCCCGCAGTCTTTTAATCATCCGCTGTTTTCCTCCCGGTTCGTCATAAACGCACCGTGAAAAGGGGCAGTTAAGGCAGCATGACTTACCACCCAGATAGGCAGTAGCCAGCTCGCAACCGTCATCCTGATAACGGCAAAATTCCGGGGGCAGATCCGTCTCCATATCAATCCCATCCGTCGGCTCCAAATCCATTTCTTCGCCTCCAAATCATATCCATCTCGCCTAAAAAGTAGCACATATGTTCTAATTCAGTCAACAGAACTTTGTCGTCCTTTGTCAGCGTCAGACTCAGGTGATATACTGGTAATGCTTGTTGCGGTTAACCTAAACAGGCAGTCAATAACCAAGACAGATGCGAGGTAAAAGCTCTCTTATGTCGGGAATGAAAAAGAATATCGTCGCCGTTATCGGTGGCGGGGAGCCCTCTGCAGAGGAAACCAGGCTGGCTGAAGAAGTGGGGCGCGAGCTAGCCCGTCAGGGCGTCACGCTGGTCTGCGGCGGGCTTGGGGGTGTCATGGAGGCAGCCTGTCGCGGTGCCAGCGCTGAGGGAGGGGTAACCATCGGTATCCTGCCGGGGGACAGCCCTAAGACGGCCAATCCGTATGTGCAAATCCCCATTGTTACCGGCATCGGTTACGCCCGCAACATATCCGTAGTCAAATCATCGCAGGCGGTGATCGCTGTCGGCGGCAGCTACGGCACACTGTCTGAGATAGCTTATGCCCTGCAAAGCAATATCCCGGTCATTGGTCTGAATACCTGGTCGTTATCCAGAAACGGCCAGCCGGATAACTCAATTATCCCGGCCGATAATCCGGTTGATGCTGTTCAAAAAGCACTTGATTTGACGGTGGAACGATAATCCTATCACCATTCACCACAGGAGGAAAATTTGCCGACCATCAGTAAGATAAAAGCCAGAGAGATCCTGGATTCCCGCGGTAACCCGACACTTGAGGTCGAGGTAGGGTTATCTGATGGTACCGGTGGTCGAGCAGCGGTACCCTCCGGCGCCAGCACCGGTAAGCACGAGGCGGTGGAACTGCGAGACGGGGGTTCCAGACTGAACGGCCTGGGAGTGCTGAAAGCGGTACAGAATGTTGACCAGGACATCGCCAAGGCCATTACCGGGATGTCAGCCACTGACCAGGAAGCCATCGACCGTAAGTTAATCGAACTGGACGGTACCGAAAATAAATCACGCCTGGGGGCCAATGCTATACTGGGAACGTCACTGGCCATAGCCCATGCAGCCGCTAATCAAACGGCTACCCCCCTGTACCG
Organism: Dehalococcoidales bacterium; assembly: GCA_020354275.1. Lineage (GTDB taxonomy): Bacteria > Chloroflexota > Dehalococcoidia > Dehalococcoidales > UBA2162. The sequence continues at coordinate 514,917 of CP070645.1, read as the reverse complement.
ATACCTTGGGAATGCCAACACTTATTACCTACCGGTACCTATGATGAACATCTTAAATGGCGGCAGGCACGCGGCCAATTCAACCGATTTCCAGGAGTTCATGATAGTCCCTACCGGCACCAGCAGCTTTCGCCACGCCCTGCAAATCAGCACCGAGGTCTATCATTGTCTGAAAAAACTGCTGAAAGACAAAGGACTGAATACCAACGTCGGCGATGAAGGCGGTTTTGCCCCTGCTCTATCATCAAACAGAGAGGCAATAGAAGCCGTAGTCGCGGCGATAGAAGAAGCAGGTTACCAGCCGGGCAAAGACTGCTTTGTCGCCTTGGACCCGGCGGCCAGCGAATTCTATCAGGACGGCCGGTATGTCCTGCCGCGTGAAAATGCTTCGTTAAGTACCGACGAAATGGTTGATTATTATGTCAAATGGGTATCGGACTACCCTATTATCAGCCTGGAAGACGGATTGGCCGAGGATGACTGGGATGGCTGGGGATTGCTGATGGAGAAACTGGGCGACCAGGTCCTGCTGGTCGGCGATGACCTGTACGTCACCAATATCAACCGACTGAGCCAGGGCATCCGGCAAAAAGCATCCAACGCCATCCTCATCAAGCTCAATCAGATTGGCACCCTTACCGAGACAGTGGCTGCCATCAAGATGGCACAGGACTCAGGGTGGACAGCCGTCGTTAGCCACCGCTCCGGCGAGACCGAAGACACCACCATAGCCGACCTGGCGGTAGGCCTGAATACCGGCCTGATTAAAGCCGGCGCCCCCTGCCGCTCCGAGCGCACCGCCAAGTATAACCGCCTACTCAGAATAGAGGAGGAGCTGGGAGAAAAGGGCAAGTTCGCCGGAATGCAGGCTTTTTCAAACCTAAAACTATAACAGAGTTTATTAGATAGCGGAAAAGCATCATGTTATGGGTATAAAATTCCGGAAATACGATGTATCAAATGATTTCAAACTGGTCGGAGACTTCCTTATCGATAACTACCAGCCCGATAACAGAGATGGCAACTTCCTTCAACCTGCCTGGGAATACATGCACAGCCACCCCTGGCTTGATGAAAAATCACTCGATAAGATAGGTATCTGGAAGGATTCTGGAAGGATTGTAGGGGTAGTTCACCATGAATTGTATATAGGCGAAGCCTTCTTTGATATCCATCCTGGATACCCTCATTTGAAACGGGAGATGTTAGAACATGCTGAAAAGTATCTTTACGGAAAAACGCCGGACGGCCGTAGGTATTTAAAAGCATTTATCAATGATTTCGATAAAGAATTTGAAGCCCTGGCTAAGTCACGCGGGTACGAAAAAGATGATACTTTTGCCCGACCTATGTCTCAACTGACGATAACAAACCCTTTCCAGCCTGTTATCTCCTTACCGGATGGGTTTAGTTTAAAGAGCCTTGCCGAAGAAAATGACCTGGCGAATATAGACCGGGCCCTATACCGAGGATTTAATCACGGGGACGAACCCCCTGAGATTGACTTCGAAGGGCGTAAAAAGATGCAATCTGTACCGAATTTCCAGAAAGACCTGAACATCATCATTGTAACGCCCGATGGCAATTATGTAGCCTATGCAGGGACATGGTTTGAGGCAACCAAAAAGTATGCCTACGTTGAACCCGTGGCTACCGACCCGGATTACCGCCGTATAGGGCTGGGTAAAGCCGCAGTGCTGGAAGGAGTCCGCAGGTGCGGCGAATTGGGAGCGCAGGTAGCCTATGTTGGCTCTGTTCAACCATTCTATCAGGCAATGGGTTTTAAAAGATTATATACCTGTAACTGCTGGACAAAATATCTGGATATATAATTGAGGAATAAAATACGCTGAATATTGTCTCCAGACATGTTAGAATAGAGCTAGACCAAACTACTGAAGCAATATATAGGAGGCATGAGAAATGACAACCAGAATCGGCATCAACGGCTTCGGGCGTGTCGGCAGGCTGACCTTGAGGGCAGCAAAGCAGAACCACCCGGATGAACTTGAAATAGCTGCCATCAATGACCTTACCGACACCAAAACCAATGCCCACCTGCTGAAATGGGACAGCAGCTACGGTGCCTATCCCGGTGAAATTACCGCCGGTGACGATTCAATTACGGTCAATGGCAAAGCAATAAAGGTACTCTCCGAACGGGACCCGGCAAAGATAGCCTGGGGAGACTACGGCGCAGATGTCGTAATAGAATCAACCGGACAGTTTACCGATGCCACCCAGGCCGCCGCTCACCTTAAGGGTGGAGCCAAAAAGGTATTAATATCAGCTCCCGCCCGTAACGAAGACATAACCATCGTCCTGGGCGTCAACGAAAGCCAGTATTCCCCGGACAAGCATAACGTAATATCCAATGCCTCCTGCACCACCAATTGCATCGCCCCAGTGGTCAAGGTGCTGCACCAGAGCTTCGGGGTAAGCAAGGGATTAATGACCACCATCCACTCATATACCAACGATCAGATAATCATGGATGTTGTCCACAAAGACCTACGCCGGGCCCGGACGGCCGGTATGAATATCATTCCCACCACCACCGGGGCCGCCAGAGCGGTAACACAGGTAATCCCGGAGCTCAAAGACAGGATCCACGGCCTGGCCTTCCGGGTGCCGGTAGCCACCGTCTCTGTTGTTGATTTCGTTGCTGACCTGGAGAAAACCGTTACCGTGGAAGAAGTCAACCAGGCATTAAAGGCAGCCGCCGAAGGATCTCTGTCTGGAATTTTACAGTACTGCCAGGAGGAACTGGTCAGCATAGACTTCAAGGGTAATCCAGCAAGCTCTATTGTTGATGCCCCCAGCACCATGGTCATCGCCGACAATATGGTAAAGGTACTGGCCTGGTACGACAATGAGTGGGGTTACAGTTGCCGTTTGGCCGACCTAGCTGTTTTTGTCGCTGATAAAGGACTATAGTTGATATCAGACAGTTAATTACCGGTTCTAAGATTGACATATTACCGTTAAGACACCTAAAATAGGGCACCCGATGGTAATGAAGGTTAAAGATGAAACTAGTCGTCGTCGGTTTGGGGCAATGTGGCGGCAGAATTGCCGACGAGTTCGCCCGACTGAATAGAAAAGCTCAGAGCCAGCGCGGGATCGAGATAGTCACCGGCGCCTTTGCCGTCAATACCGATATCGCTGACCTTAGCGGGTTAAACCGTATCCGTCCTGACTATAACCACAGAATCCTCATCGGTAATCGAAAAACAGGTGGTCACGGTGTTGGTAAGATAAACGAACTGGGGGCTGAGGTAGCCAGAGAAGATGCCGACAAGGTTATCGATACTATAAGGGCAAACAAGCGGTTTGCTGAGACAGATGCCTTCCTGCTGGTGGCGGGAGCAGCCGGCGGCACCGGCTCTGGGGCAATACCGATTATGACCAAATTCATAAAGGAGCGCTTCATAGACAAACCGGTCTATGCCGCTGTTGTCCTGCCCTTCGAACATGAAGAGCAAACAGAAGAAAGAACGGTATACAACGCCGCCACCTGCCTTAAATCTACCTACCTTGTAGCCGATGCGATTATCATTATTGATAACCAGAGGTATGTCGTTAAAGAATCACCGATTCAAAGCAATCTGTCCAGTATTAACACCCAGATTGTTGAACCTTTCTACAACCTGCTTTGTGCCGGCGAAGAGAAGAAACCCAAATACATCGGGGCCAAGTTGCTTGATGCCGGGGACATAATACAGACCCTGGCAGGCTGGACGGTAATCGGACATAGCAGTGTCCGCATTTCCCTGTTTCAGCTGCTCTTCCAGCAGGTACGCGACTTCAGGAAAAAGGTCGGCGAAACCCAGAAGGGTATCCAGGCAATGGACCAGGCTATGAGCAGCCTGTCACTAAGGGGGAATCCGGGAGATTCAAGGAGGGCCCTGTACCTCGTTGCAGCACCGGCAAAAAAAATGAATGTCGACCTGCTCAAGGAACTGGGAATCTATCTCAGGAATCTGGCGCCAGAAGCAATCATCAGGAGCGGTGATTACCCCAGAGACAGAAGGTCGCTGGATGTTTCGGTAATACTCTCTGAACTTAGCGATGCACCAAAAGTAAGGAACTACTTCACCAAAACAATTGGCCTGATGACGGCCATGAAAAAGAGACAAGAAGGAACCGAAAGCGCTTACTCTGCCATTGAAGGCAGCTTCAAGGATATACCCTCATTACTTTAGGTATTGATAGGACCTTACTAAAACGTTAGCTACTGTTACCTTATGATTTTGGAATAGATCGACCAGGCTTGACTGACTGTCTCTTCACGTATCTTCCAGGCCTTGGCTATCATTTCATCGCGAGCTTTCAATGCCTGAGCCACCGCCTCTTCGTTAGCCTGCTCAGCTTCCTCCCTGGCTTTAGCATAGGCTTCCCTTGCTTTCCGTTCCGTCTCCTCACACACCTTTAAGGCTCGCCCGATCGTATCTTCGCGAACCTTTGAGGCTTGCTCAATACTTTCCTGACAGGCAAGGTTAGCCTGCTCTTCCGCCCTTTTGTAGGCATCAGCTACTTGTACCTCATTTTCCCGGTAAATCCTGGCAACCTGCCGTTCGGCTTCCATATAGGCGGAATATGCCTTCTCGGCCTCACTGAGAACCTCACCCAACGGTTTCACGTTTGACATCTCAGTTTCTATAATGGATTCATTAACCTGTTCCCCAACCTCCGCAGAAGGTTCTAAAGCTTCTTCCTCGGGTTCTTTGCGGGTTTTTTTAGTCTGCCCCTTTGGCTCTGTCACAGGCCACCTCCTTAAATCTGGGCTTTCTTATTTTCTGTATTAGCACAGTTCGTTTTACTTATACTGATAGACTACCCATCCTTATCATTATCCTCTGCTTCTTCTTCTGTATTCCTGGCCTTCCTGGCCTCATACATTCTGGCCAAGAACTCCAACCGTGACTCAATCTGCTCTCTTGTATCTGCGGCCTCGTTTTCTCCCTTTGTTTTAGCCTGGGCAGTACTGTCAGTCCTACTCACGGTCTCATCTGGAGTCTTTTCCGGCGTACCTTTAGTTTCATCTGGTAATTCGGGCGTGTCTTCACCCCTGCCTATAGCACTTTCGAACGCCTTTATCGAGGACTCAGCTGTTTCTCTGGCCAGTCTACCCGTCGCCTCGGCCCGGCTCATTGCCTCCTCGAAAGCCTGCCTTGATACTTCAGCAGCCTTTCTGGCAGCCTGTGTTGACATCTCGGTAGCCTCTCTGGCTGCCCTTATTGACGTTTCGGTAGCCTTCCTGGCTTGTTCCGTCAACAGTTCAGCTGCTTCTTTGCTTGCTTTGGTTGAAGCTTCAGCCGATTCAGCAACTGCCTCCGTTGACTTCTCGGCTGTCTCACGGGCTACTCTGCCAATCTCTTCAACCTTTCTTATCGCTTCCCTGGATACTTCAATGGCATTTTCAATCGCCTCCTTGGAGGCCTTTACCGATATTTCAACTGCTTCTTTAGCGTCTTGAGCCAGTTCTTCAGCAATCTCTTGCACGGCCCTACCTGTTGCTTCAGCACGGGTTATCGCCTCACCGAAAGCTTCACCGCATTTCTCGGCTACCGCCCTTGCCTCTTCTGCTATCTCGCTGGCCCGCCTAATCGCTTCATTAGCTGCTTCAGTCGATGCCTGAATCGCCTGCCGAGAAGCCTCAGCTGATACCTCGGCTACCTCTTTAGCCGCCCGGCTGATTTCTGCAGCCCTGGTAACTGCCTCTTGAGTAGCCATGGCCGACTGTTCAGCTATCTCTTTGGCCACACGGCTGATTTCCTCTGCCTTAGCAACGGCTTCCTGGGCAACCCATGAAGAGTCTGAAGCGATCTGCTTCGCTTCCTGACTGATTTCCTCAGCCCGTTTCAGACCTTCCTGTGATACCCGAAGTGCCCCCTCGGCTATTTCTTTTGCTTCGTTACTCGTGTTCTCAGCACGGTCCACCACCTCATAGGATACCCGGGCCGACTCTTCGGCAATCCCTTTAGCCTGCCGGCTCATTTCCTCAGCCCGTTCCGATGCCTCCCGTACCGCACTAACTGACTCTTCGACTGTTTCCCTGGTTAATACGCTTATTCTTTCCGCCCGTGCCACCGCTTCCTGGGATGCTCTCACCGCTTCCTCAGCCGCTTCTTCAGCCTCCTGGCAGACCTTTTCCGTCTTGCTTATTACTTCTCTGGCTACCCGGGAAGATGTTTCAGTTGCCTTCTGGGCTACTTTCCCATCTTCCTCAGCCCGTTTTATCGCTTCGCGGGACAACCTGGTCGCAGCTTCAGCTCCCTCTTTAGCCGCCCTGCTGGCTGCTTCGGCCCGGCTAAGACCCTCCTGTGATGCCCTCAGTGAAGTCTCGGCTGCCTCTCTGGCTTCCTGTCCTATTTGCTCAGCCCGCGCAATCGCCTGCTCAAATTCTCTGGCTGCCGCCTCAGCCGTTTCCTTGGGTACTCTGGCTGCTCCTTCGGCTTTATTTATCGCTTCCTGAGCAGCCTTCAGCGATGCCTCGCCTGCTTCTTTGGTTATTCTATTTATCTCCTCAACCTTATCTATAGCATCCCTGGCTGCCTGAGAAGCTGTCTCAGCTTCCTCTTTAGCTTCTTGGCTTATTTGTACAACCCTGCTTAATGCTTCGCGAGATGATCTCGTTGAGGCTTCAGCCGCATCTCTGGCTGCTCTGGCTAATTTCTCAGCCTTGGCAACTGCCTCTTCAAAAACATCAATATTGTTTTCGTCACCATTTATGAGGTTTGGGGGTAATTCACCAGCCATTCTTCAATACCCTGACTTACTTGCCATATATTGTATTACAGGCCTTTTTGTTTTTCAATAGTACTACCTCATCGGACACATAGGACTATCGGGTGATTTGAAGGCAGAAATCATAGCTAAATCAATGCATTCCAGTTGATGGTGTAACAGAACTCGGTATTACTTTTGTTTACCAAACGAGTCTACAAAACAAGGGGCAGGGATGGGGCATAAAGCTCCAGAATCTACCAATGATTGACATTACCATGAGAGTGTGCTTAAAATAACCCAACCGTTTACCGAGGTGAAAGATGAAATTAGTGGTTATAGGCCTGGGACAGTGTGGAGGCAGGATTGCCGATGAATTCTCCAGGCTGAATAAAAAGGCAAAAAGGCAGCGCGGCATCGAGATTGTGACCGGTGCCTTCGCTATTAACACCGACGCCGCTGACTTAAGTGGACTAGTTAATATAAAACGCGACTACCAGCACCGGATACTCATCGGGGGCAGAAAGACCGGCGGTCACGGCGTGGGCAAAATAAACGAAATGGGCGCCGAGGTCGCCCGTGAGGATGCCGACAAGGTTGTCGATGCTATCCGGGCTACCCGGCATTTCTACGAGACGGACGCCTTCCTGCTGATAGCCGGCGCGGCTGGCGGTACCGGTTCAGGAGCGATATCGGTAATCACCCAGCACGTTAAGGAACGTTATGGGGACAAGCCGGTCTATGCGGCTATAGTTTTGCCCTTCGAACATGAGGAGCAGACGGAAGAAAGGGCTACCTTCAATGCCGCCACCTGTATCAAGTCCACCTATTCTGTGGCCGATGCCGTAATCCTTATCGAGAACCAGAGGTACATCAGAAAGGACTCTTCCCTCCGCAATAATCTATCCAAGATTAATGCCCTGATAGCCGAGCCATTCTACAATCTGCTCTGTGCCGGCGAGGAGAAGAAGCCCAAATACATCGGAGCCAAGCTACTTGATGCCGGTGATATCATGCAGACCATAGTCGGCTGGACGGTACTGGGTTATGGTAGCTCCCAGGTTCCGTTAATCAGGCTTCCCGGCGAACGGACGCGCAACTTCCGTAAGAAGAGTACCGAAACACTTAAGGGTGTCCAGACAATGGATGCCGCCATCAGTGAGCTTTCCCTTCACTGTAATCCAGCAGACTCAAGGAGGGCCCTGTTCCTCGTCTCAGCACCGGAGAGGGAAATGAATGTTGACCTGGTCAAAGAACTGGGAGACTATCTGAGGAGCTTGGCTCCTCAGGCAATAATTAGAAACGGCGATTACCCCCGGGAAAGAGGCAATCTGGAGGTTACAGTAATCCTGTCTGAACTAAGTGACGTGGAGAAGATAAGGTATTACTACACCAGGTCAACCAACCTTATTCCGGAAATGAGAAGGAGACAGGAAGAAACAGAAATAAAACTTAAAGAAATCGAGGAAAGTTCCAAGGATATCCCGTCACTGATATAACAGGTTTAATTACACCCATTAAGTCAGCTTTACCAAGCCGTTTGGCATTTTAAAATACCAGGTCAGGTAAGGCTGATTTATTATTTGCCGTAGTATGTTTACCCTGAAAATGCCTTTGGAAACCGACCGTTTATGGAGTATAATAGAACCGAAATAAAATGGTTTCCCAAGTATTTTACCGCAAATGGCGCCCACAGACCCTAGCCGAGGTGGTCGGTCAGGAACCAGTCACCCGGACACTGCAGAATGCACTCAGCAGTGCCCATATTTCCCATGCCTATCTATTCTGCGGCCCCCGGGGTACAGGCAAGACCAGCACGGCACGAATTCTAGCCAAGGCCGTAAACTGCCTTACCAATGGTAACGGTGAGCCATGTAACACCTGCTCCATGTGCCAGGCGGTAAACGAGGCCAAAGCCCTGGATATTATAGAGATTGATGCCGCCAGCAATACCGGTGTTGATGACATCAGAAGTCTTCGCGAGAAAGTCAATTACGTTCCCAACGAGGCACGCTACAAGGTCTATATCATCGATGAAGTACATATGTTAAGTAACAGTGCCTCCAATGCCCTGCTTAAAACACTTGAAGAGCCACCAAAGCACGTTATTTTTGTACTGGCCACCACTGAAGTCCATAAAATACTGCCCACCATCCTGTCCCGCT
>CP070645.1:502034-505923 GCA_020354275.1 Dehalococcoidales bacterium | reverse complement strand
GCTGTGGAACAGTATTTCCAGGAAATTCTGCGGGTCAATGTAATCGGCCCACCAGCCGGAGGAGAATAACTGGAACTCCCGGCGATGAGCACGTTCGAGGTATTCTTCAAGCTCTTCAATAATTTCCGTTTCCACACTGATACCAAGATTAGCCTGCCACATCCCGATCATCGCCTCGGCGACGGGACCCAGTGCATAAATATCATAAAACGTAAGGGTGGGTAAGTTGTCAATACTTCCGGAGGCAGAGTCGGCAATGAGCTGCAACGCCTGCTCAGGGTCGAAGGGCAGGGGTACCAGTGCCTCGTTATGACCGGGAATACCGGGCGGCAGGAAGCCAGCGGCACGTTCGGAGTTCCCCTTCATCGAGACCTCGATTATTTTGTCCATGTCCAGGGCCAGGGCAAAGGCGCGGCGCACTTTGGGGTCATCGAAGGGCGGCATAGTAACATTGAAGGCCAGGTAACTCACATTTATACCATGGATTGTAAGCAATTCCTTATTCAGAGGGTCTTCCGGGTCCTGTACCCGCTCCAGGTCATTCAGACCCACGCCTGTCGTATCTATCTCTCCCTGCTCGTACATCATCATCGGCCTGCCAGCGAAGATACGGAAGACTATATGCTCAAGTCTGGCCGGTTCCAGGTAGTAGTCATCATTACGCTCAAGGATAAGGAGTTCATCCTTCTTCCATTCTTTAAGCTTGAACGGCCCGGTGCCATTCGGGTTATCAGTCCAGTTCATACCGCGCGCTATATTAGCCCTGTCAACCACGTATGCCGTTATGTAGACCAGCTTATCCAGGAAATAAGGCTTGGGACTGTCAATGGTTACCTCCAGGGTATGTTCATCAATAACCCTGACCCCGCTGAGCTCGTCAGCTTCTCCGTCCAGCATTTCCTTTGCGCCAACGATATCTCCCAGAAACAGGCGGGCTTTCTTTGACTCCGTCTCGGGGTCGCAGGCCCGCTCCCATGAGTACTTGAAGTCGTGGGCGGTAACCGGCTTACCGTCATGGAATGTTGCGTTCTCACGCAGGTGGAAGGTATAGACGGTGCCGTCGTCGTTAACGTCCCAACTCGCAGCGAGGTCAGGTACTATCTCCAGGTCTTTATCCAGTCTCACCAGCCCGCTGAATATGGCGCCGACGATACCACCAGGGCTGCCCTCAGATTGCGCAGGGTCCAGGGTTACGATATCACCCCACGATTGGAAGAGCGAGTCCTGCCGGGAAACACCGAAAGGCCTGGTCTCTTCAAGGGTGAAGCTGTTCACAAGTTGGTCTATGGTGTTTTTTTCACTATCATAGGTGGAGGACAGGGTATAGACCATCAGCGTGAAAGCCTGCGTTCCCCTTAAAACCGATACCACCCTGCGTTTAATATCATAGCCGTTCTCTTTATGAGTGAAGACAACCTCGTGGCCCCCGGTGGCTTCACCCAGCGTAACTTCCTGCTGCGATACCACTCTGTAGCCCACCTCGTCAGACCAGATAGCAGCGATATTCTGGGCCTGTTCACTGGCGGCGATATCTTCATAAAGCTGTTCTAAATATATGTAAGAGAAAATTGGTGGGTTTTCATAAGAAGCGTGAATCGACATCAATGGCATGTTTTCTCCCGTTTCACGTCCGTCCCACCCGTCGGGTAGAGTAATAGAGAAGCCGTGGGTGGTGTCGGTGTAGTGTCCTACCGCCACTTCGGGGGGTTTAAAGCTCTGTATACAGCCGTCCAGCAGCGGTTGGTTATGCTCATTGTAAGACTCCCTCGACGTACCCGCTACTGAAAATCCGTACCTACCGCTCTTTGATAGATTGAGTCGTAATTCCCACCGCATACTTTCTACTGTAAACTCAGCTATCACTTCTGTACCAACAACTCTTCCATTCTTTTTCACGTCGTCCCGTGAAACTACTTCGAAATTGGACAATCCCTCTCTAAATGCATCGATTTTAAGGTTGTAAAGCTCATCCAAGCTTGCGGCAACAGGCAGGATATCAACGTCTACACCTAATCCCGCAATGTTTACTTTGACTGCCCCTACCGAATCTAAATTGGAATCATCGAGCTCCCAGTCTTCGGGATAAGAAATTGAATAATTGTAGACCTCGCTGTGGTAGGTCTCTACTTCCGGTACAGTGAGTGTGGTGCTCTGTCCAGCAATACTGAGCTCATAGGTCCCTGGAAGGTCACGAATAATGGTGAATGATGTTTTTTCAATGGCACCGGGAGGTAGAGATTTTACTCGTGAATCCGTATCCACGCCGTTTACTTTCAGGATAGCCTCAAGGGTCCCCTCGACCTCACCCACATTGGTAATATCAGCTTCGACAGCCGCTTCCTGGCCGGGCAATACCAGCGCCGGCGTGACCACCAGAGAGCTGACTTCGAGTTCGGCTGGCTTGAGCACCGTCAGCATTACAGTCTGTCCGCCGACATCGATGGTGTAGGTGCCGCTGGCGTCTTCCGTTACTGAAAAACTCACGGTGGTCTTTTCCCCGCCAGTCAAAGTGACATTCTTTTTCTCTGTTTCCACTCCGCTGACCTGTAAAATTGCCGTATAGGTGCCTTCGGCTTCACCGATATTGCTAACGTCCGCACTGACTGTAGCTTCATCTCCGGCGACGATTTCAGCTGGTGTAACGGAGATGGAACTCACCCTGAACTCGGCGGGTGAAACCGGGGTCGGTGCAGGTGCGGGTGGGGTTATTGGGGCTGGAGTTGTTGGGGGTGGTACTGGAGTTATCTCGGATTGCTCTTTACAACCGGGTACCAATGCCAGTACTAAGAATATTAACACGATTCCCGTGCGAAAAATGACAGCCTTTTTCATCCCGGGCACCTCCTCTGCGAATCTGGTTTGTAAAACCGACAAAACAGATTAAAAGGGGCACCAGCCATCGCCATCAATTCAGCGGTTCCAGTGCTACTATTTTATCTCCCTAGCTTTTCAAATAAAGGTTAAAATTCTTGCCTCATTACTTGTTGAGTGCTCAATATCTAGATTATAGAGAGTTACGCTGAGCAAAACAAGCTTATGTCACTTAACTTTTTACTAAAAAGTAAAATCGAATTCCGTGATGTTATTGTACTCAAGCTTTTAATTCGGGGTACGCACAAACAACAGCTTAATTTAAGCTAAGATGAATATGTGAGATGCCACTCGACCATTGTGTATCAGGCTGCCAGTGGTAGGGGCACCAGCTCCAGCCTTTGCCTGATTCTCCCCTTAGCAGAGCCCGCATTTTCGGAAGTGATTGTACAACCATAAAACTTTCCAATTTATGGCAAGGAACTACAGTAAGATTGTACCCACATTTTTACTCGTTGTCAGGTCGACCTCGAGGGTTTTCTTGTCGTAGCCCTCATAGACTACCTCCAGGTTATATCGGCCGCTGTTTTCTTCAAGGTTATCAAATTTAAAATCACCGTAGTTATCGGTTACGGCTTCACCTATCTTTTGTGAGTCCTTGAATAGGGTTACCCTAGCACCATCAGCACAGTCAGTTATACCCACCTTTTCAACAGCAACATTACCTCCAACGAAACATGAGAAAAACCGGTATAGATTCCTGTAATATACGTAGGGTTTTGTATTATATTCCGGATGGAGGACTTCCAGATTCTCGTCTTTTATAATCTGTGCCATTTCAGAATCCTCGAACCTAAAAGCACGCAAGGCTCCGGTCGGGCAGGACTGGACACACCTGGGTTCCTTCCACCCCGCATCCAGGAGATGAGCACACAGCGTGCATTTTTGTGCCACATTTTGCTCCTCGTTCCACCAGATAGCACCATACGGACAAGCATCCACGATATCTTTCTGGCCTTTAGCCTTTTCCGGGTCAATTATGACAATCCCGTTATCCTTTTTGTACACCGCCCCGTCT
>CP070645.1:499430-501934 GCA_020354275.1 Dehalococcoidales bacterium | reverse complement strand
CCTCAGCCTTTTCCGGCGCAGCGTCCTTACGCAAGAACATGGTCAAATCGTAGCTCTGTGGCCCCATCTTGTCCCTCTGAGTCCTTCGCCATGCTCCGTACCAGCCAGCGAGCCACATCACATGCCTCTGCATGGCCGCTCTGGCCAACATCTTCCTGACCTCCGGGTCCTCGATAAGTGGCTTCCCGTTTCGTTTTTCCCTGCGGCAAAAATCAACCAGCCTCTCCATGCCCTTTCGGGCGTCCATGCCAACCGCCGCTCTTTCAAACTCAAAGGTGGCCATGGCATGGTAGAATCCCCGGTTTATCTCTCCCAGCAGATTGGTCTTGGGTACCCGCACGTTATCGTAGAATATCTCGTTTTGCATCGAGCCGCCCATTGTCGGCAGCACGGCATAACTCACCCCGGGGGCATCACCAGGTACCATGATAAGACTGAGCCCCCTGTGTACCGGTATGGTGTCCTCGGTTCTCGCCAGCGTATACAGCCAGTCCGGCTTCCGCGAGCCGGAAATAAACGTCTTCTGACCGTTCAGGATATAGTCATCACCATCAGGCACCGCCCGAAGTTGACAGTTAGCTTCGTCGGAGCCGGCATTGGGTTCGGTAAAGGCTTCAAAGCATATTACCTCACCACGGGCAATCGGCGGCACGAATCTCTCTTTCTGCTCATCCGTGCCCACAGCCAGTGTTACCGGACCGACCAGATTGTAGCCCATAGCTCCCGGCCAGAACACCTGCCAGTAACTCATCTGCTCGCTTACTATCCCCTGTTCGATTGAGGTGAAGCCGAGACCACCGTATTTCTTGGGCCAGCCGGCACTTGGATAACCCCTTTCTACGGCTTTGTTCTGCAGGTCGAGAGCGAACTGCTCCCGGGATTCATCGCCTGCCCTCCTCGCCGCCGCCGGGTTATAGTCCTCCGGCAAAACCTCCATGAAAAAATCGTGTACCTCTTTCCTCAGCTTTTCTTGCTCTTCGGTAAATCCAAACTCCATATTGAGCAATCCTCCTATCTAATATTAGCCTGCAAATTAAGAAATTCAGATATAAAAGTCAATAGCACCTCCTCTCCAGTATGAAATACCTGGTAATTGCCGTTATTCGGCAAACATTCTACTACATCACTTATCTGCCCTTCAAATGAAAGCCAGGGTAATTTATTTAAACATCCCGGGTACAGAACAGAAGAACGGCACCCTCCTTAAGAAAGTGCCGTTCCGAAAATACTGAGGTCTGGTTGCTTCCTTAAGTCTTGGCGAACTCTTCATACCAGTCAGGTATTACCAGTTCGTCGTCACCATCCCACAGACCGAGTGGTTTCCCTTTTGGTGCCACCGGAGCCGGCCACTTCTCCAGCTGCTGGACAATCTTCTCTTTGTGATAAGCGGTATCTCCCAGATAAAGCTGCATTGTCTTGGCCCGCCTCGAGTATAAGGGCACAACTCCATCCAGTACCGTATAGCCGACGCCCGCCAGCACCTGATGTGCGTACCAGCATACCCTCTCATGGGCATCGCTCGCATATGCTTTGGCTATCGCCACTTCAATATCACAGGGTATACCCTGGTTAAGCTTCCAGGCCGCCAGATAGGTTGACCACCTTATGCCGTCAACGTCTGCATACTGAAAACAGCAGTGTTCCTGCACATATTGATGAATACCGATGGGCATATCAAACTGTACCCTTGTTTTAGCGTAGTCTACGGTTACCTCCACCAGTTTCTGTCCCGCCCCCAGCATCTGCGCACACAGCATCACCGTACCTACCTGCATGCTCTTCGCCAGAGGAACCCAGCCACCGTCGAGTTCCCCGACTATGTTTTTCTTGGGGACTTTGACATTATTGAAGACCACCTCGCTCTGCCGGTCGCCGGCGGTTGTCGCCAGCAGCGTGTAGCTTATTCCCGGGTCCTTGGCATCCACCAGGAACAGCGTAATACCCTCCTCGGGCTTTGCTCCCTTTTTCGTCCTGGCCACACACAGTATCTGGTCAGCAATATGGGCATCATGGACGAATAATTTGGCACCGTTGATGATATAGTCATCCCCGTCCTGCTTGGCGGTAACGGTTACCCCTTCGGGGTCCCAGGCTTTGCCATCCCAGCTTGACTCGGGCTCGGTTAGAGCCAGAGATAATATCAAGTCCCCTTTGACTACCTTGGGCAGCAGGTCTGCTCTTTGCTCCTCACTACCGGCATTCAGGATGGTCAGCCCGCAGAGGACCACCGTAGAAAGGTGAGGGCTGGGAAACATAGCCCTGCCTATTTCCTCATAGAGGACAGCCAGATCCATGAAGTTGCCCTCGGTGCCACCGTATTTCTCAGGATAAATCAGCCCCAACCATCCCAGTTCGGCTATCTGGCGCCAGAGATCGGGGGAATAGCCTTTCTCGTCCTCTTCCATTTCCCTTACGAAACTCTCGGTGCACTCCTTCTCGAGGAAATCACGAGCCATTGTCCTGAGCATTTCCTGTTCTTCACTGAATGAAAAATCCATTATTAT
>CP070645.1:492121-499330 GCA_020354275.1 Dehalococcoidales bacterium | reverse complement strand
TGGTAGGGCTGATTGGATTGCCCTTAAGGCTGATTGCTGGGCTGCCGTAAGTGTTAACGGTTCCGACGTGCCTATTTCCTTCCCTGCCAATGGGGAGCGGTTTATCCTTACCGCTTCGGTTTTGACCAGCCCCTTGTTGACCAGGGCATTGATTGTGGCTCTGTCACAGTTAGCCTTTTCCCTGGCTTCTCTCAGTGGGACCGGACGGGACTGCCGGGCTAAGAATTCGAGGAGGGCCGCCTGCTTGGCAGCCCTTTTTTCACGCAAGACGGCTACCTCTAAGGTGGCTTGACCGGTGTTGATGACCAGGCTTAAAAAAGGTTCTATTTTCGGCCTTATCTTTACCGGCTCCAGCTCATAGCTTCTGATAGCCAGCCCCTTTTTTAGCAGTTGCGATACGGCGGTCTGGGCTTTTCTCTTGCCCAGTGCTTTCTCCAGGTTCTTTGAACTCACCCTGCCCTGTTTCTGCATCAGGTCGAAGGCATGCCTGGCTGCCGTAGGAAGAGAAGATAAATCGGGGTTATCCAGGGTGGGGGGAGCGGTGATAAAGGTCAGTGTCCGGCGCTCGAACCCGGGTGGTAGCATCAGGGCTACGGCGTCGAAGAGGGGGGCCAAATAGTGCTGGCTTATCCAGCGGGCCAGTGATATCTGTGCCGGAGAGAGCAAGGGAATGGTTTCGATAATCTCAGCTATTTCCCTGGTTTCCTCTACTGCCGGGTAATCGCTCAGTTCCAGTACGATACCCTGCAGCAATCTCTCGCCGAAGGGGACCAGCACCGCTTGCCCGATGTCAATACTCATGCCAAGGGGTATAGCATAACTGAATGTCTGCTGTTTTGCTACCGGGGAGTTAACACAAACCTCAGCGTACCCCATCCAAACTCCAGAAACATGACCTTAATCTAGGATGACCTTGGGCCCCAGTATGGCATTCCTGGTCGATATACTGCAAGGATTACTGGTTGAGCACCGGTGAGGTTAGCTTTATATCTTGCCTATCTCTTTTCCTTTATACGGGACGCCTTGGCGCTGCGCCCGCGCAGGTAGTAGAGTTTGGCCCGGCGTGTCTTCCCGTGCCGTACTATTTCCACCTTTTCCACGCGCGGTGAATACAGTGGAAAGGTACGCTCTACACCCACGCCATAGGTAACACGCCTGACGGTAAAGCTGGAGCCGGCTCCGCTGTTTCTTACCTTTATTACTACTCCCTGGAATACCTGGGTGCGCTCTTTGTCCCCCTCGACAACCTTGGTGCTGACCTTTACCGTGTCACCGGGGGAAAGAACCGGGATGTCAGGGTTTGGTTTGACTTCGGTTAGAGATGATGTGTCCATTTAGTATAACTCCAGTTTTTGATAACTAAAGATATATAATAACCATTTTGAGCATATTTTTCAACTTGGTGCTCAGTCGGGTTCTTTCTCAGTTCAATTTTCAGGTAGGTTCAGCCTGTTCGGTTTCTAACCTTTTTATGAACTGCTTTTCAGCAGGGTTGAGATTAGCTTTATCCAGAAGGTCGGGGCGGCGCTTCCAGGTGCGGATGATTGCCTGCTCCCGTCGCCATCGGGCTATTTCACCATGGTTCCCGGAGAGTAAAACCTCGGGGACATCCCAATCCCGGTATGACTGGGGACGCGTGTATTGCGGGTATTCCAGCAGGCCGTTGGCGTGAGAATCATCGATTGGCGAAGCTGCCGAGCCCAGTACACCAGGTATCAGCCTGGCTACAGCCTCGACGACAACCATAGCGGCCAGTTCTCCACCAATTAGCACATAATCACCGATACTGATCTCGTCAGTAGCCAGGTGCTGTCTTACCCGCTCATCAACGCCCTCGTAGTGGCCACATATCAGTACCAGATGTTTGTAAACGGATAGCTCTTGGGCTATCTGTTGGGAGAAAAGACGTCCCTGCGGGGTAAGAAGAATAACAGGGAACTCGCCGACTTTGTGTCTGTCTGCAGGGTCTGGTTTTATTGCCTCTACCGCTTCGAAGATGGGTTCTGGCTTAAGCACCATACCGGCGCCACCACCGTAGGGAGAATCATCGACCGTATGGTGCTTATCGTGGGTATAGTCCCTGATGTTGGTGATATTGACAGTGATTAACTCCCGGTCAATAGCGCGTTGCAGTATTCCAGAACTGATGAAGGTAGGGAACACCTGGGGGAATAATGTCAAAATGTCAATCTGCATTGTTCTATCCCTTCACAATGATACCTGTATTCGGCAGCCTGGGAATATTTGGGCAGGCAGGTGGGTGCAGGTGGTACGGATAATATTCTAGCACACACAGAGACCGTCTAAAAATACCATGTTTGGCGCTGGTACTACGGCAGAAAATCACAATTATATAAAAAACTAGAAAAAGGGGGTTGACAAATGGACAATTGTGTTGCAAAATGGTTGGAAATGGTAAATTATGGTAAATTGTGGTGAATATTACCATAACCTCGGCGCATAATATTTGAGAAAAGACGTATTAGTTGAGTAGGGGCGTAGCTATGTTTCTCGGAGAATTTGAGTACAAGATTGATGAAAAAGGCAGGGTACCAATCCCGCCGAAGTTCAGAAGGGAACTAAAAGAGGGTGTGGTGTTGATGCCCGGGGTAGAGACCTGTATCAATATCTATCCCGTATCCGAATGGAAGAAAGTATCGGCCACCCTGACTTCGGGTACCATTGCTGCCAGCAAGTTGAGAAGGTTAAACAGGGCAGTTTTCGCTACTGCCTTTAGTCTTAATATTGACGGGCAGGGGAGGATAGCCCTGCCTGTTCCTCTTCGGGTCTATGCCGAAATCGAGGACGAAGTAGTTATCGCTGGAGCCAATACCTATCTTGAACTCTGGAACAAAGAACAGTGGGAGGCGGAGAAGACTATTAGTCAGGAGCAGGCCTGGCAGATTATCGAAAGTCTAGAGCAGCGCGGATGAGTGTTACTATGTCTGTACCTGTTCACTTCCCGGTTCTAGTTGAAGAGGCTATTAAGGCACTGGATGTTCAGCCCGGTGGCCGTTATATCGATTGCACTCTTGGTGGCGGTGGACATGCCGCTGCCATTTTAGAGCGGAGTTCGCCTGGGGGGCAACTACTGGGTATTGATGCTGACCCGGAAGCCGTACAAACAGCCAGGGAAAGGCTGGAAGCTTATGGTGATTCATCACTTTTAGTGAACGATAACTTCGTTAACCTGCAGGCTATCGGTTACAGGCATGATTTCCTTCCCGTGCATGGGATCCTGTTTGATCTGGGGCTGTCTTCGCTTCAGCTTGATAGCGTTAGCCGCGGTTTTAGTTTCCAGCGTAAAGCACCGCTGGATATGCGCTTCAGCCCTGACCAGACGCTAACAGCGGACGATATTGTTAACACCTATCCCGAGAGTGAGTTGGCTGATTTGATTAGAAATTATGGCGAGGAGGGCCGTAGCCGCCGGATAGCCCGTAAAATCGTGCAGGAGCGCCCGGTAAAGAATACTCTGGAACTGGCCCGGCTGGTGGAGCAGGTTATCGGCATTCGAAAGAAGGGGATTCACCCGGCGACAAAGACCTTCCAGGCGTTACGTATTGCCGTTAACCAGGAGCTGGAATGCCTGGAACTGGCTCTAAAACAGGCGGTTGACCTGCTCGGTTTTGAGGGGAGACTGGTTGTTATCAGCTATCACTCCCTTGAAGACCGTATTGTCAAGCAGTTTATGCAAAGAGAGTCAAGGGACTGCATTTGCCCCCCAGAAGCACCGACCTGCGTATGCGGACACAAAGCCAGCCTGAGGCTGATTAATAAGAAGGTTATTACGCCATCGGCGGTTGAGGTGCAGGTAAATCCCCGTAGCCGCAGTGCCAGGTTAAGAGCCGCCGAGCGGATTATTAACGAAGACGAACAATACAGAGTGATTGAAGGGCTATGTTCTTCTACAGAAGTAAATGCGAATGTCTGGAGAAGGCCAACCCTGTTGAATAAAATCCGGCAGGCTTATTTAGCTGCTTGAGTTCGCTTTTCCTAATATTTAATTAAGGGGGATATTTTGAAATGTAAGAACAGTAACAACTCAATGAGGGTCAAAATCAAGCTAGTAAGGAGGGGCTAATGAGAAATCGGACTACTTTAGCTTCTATTGATGTTGGTACGACCAAGGTATGTACCACCATAGCCGAGGTCAACGATGGCGATGTTATTCGAGTTGCCGGTGTCGGCATCACTCCATCGCACGGTTTGCATAAGGGCTTGGTGGTCAACATCAACGATGCCAGAGAGTCAATCCGCGAGTCAGTCAGTAAAGCGGAAAAAGCCAGTGGTTACCGGATAGAATCGGCTTTTATTGGTGTCACCGGCAGGCATGTCAGTTCGCTCAACAACCGGGGCGTGGTGGCCATTACCCGGAATGACAGGTTGGTTCGCTCGGATGATTTGAAGCGTGTATTGCAGTGCGCTCAGAGCGTCAAGGTTCCTGGTGACAGGAAACTGCTCCATATCATACCCCGGAGCTACTCGGTTGATGGTCAACCAGGTGTTAAAAACCCGGTGGGAATGCACGGCTTCAGGCTGGATGTTGAGACACACGTCATTACGGCGGCGGTAGCTTCTGTGCAGAACCTGACCAAGTGTATCCGAGGTATTGGTGTCGATATCGAAGACCTTGTCCTGGAACCCTTGGCCAGCAGTGAGGCAATATTGACCGAGGATGAGAAGCAGGTTGGTGGGGTAATGGCCGATATTGGCGGTGGTACCACCGATATCGCTGTTTTCAAGGACGGTAGCATCTGGCATACCGCCATATTGCCAGTGGCTGGTTACCAGCTTACCAGGGATGTTGCCATCGGTCTGGGACTGCCATTTGATGTCGCCGAGGAGATGAAGAAGAGGTATGGCAGTGTCATGCCTGTTTATGAAGGCCAGGCAGACCCGGTGAGTTCCCTGGCTGAGGATGGGCACGGTGCCTCCTATCAGGACCTGTGTGACGTTCTCCGGGCTCGAGTTGAGGAAATCATCAGGCTTATTCTGCTTGAGCTACCACGTTCCGAATACGAAGCCATGGTTCCGGCCGGATTGGTGCTAACCGGTGGCAGTTCTAATCTGTCAGGGATTGATGTACTGGGACGCGATATACTGCGAATCCCGGTAAGGGTAGGGGTACCGACCAATATCACCGGTATTACCGATGCCCTGCGTGATCCCGCTTACGCCACTAGTGCTGGCCTGCTACTCTGGGGAGCCAAAAACCAGGGCAAGCGTACAAAGACACTTGGCGGTTTCAGCGCTAGCTTGCGGCATTTGATGTTCCGAATCAAAGACCTGTTTCGTTAAAGAAATACCGATAATAACACAAAATCAAGAAAGGAGGAGGAGATGGCAAAGTCAAGCTTCACACCGAATCCGGCTAGGATAAAGGTTATCGGCCTGGGTGGTGGTGGATGTAATGCAATAACTCGCATGGTGCAGGAAGAGATACAGGGTGTCGAGTTTATTGCCATGAATACCGATGCTCAGGCTATGGCCCTTACCGAGGCACCAACACGCATCCAGCTTGGGGAAAGGCTTACCAAGGGACTGGGTGTCGGTGGCGACTCTGAACTTGGCCGAAGGGCTGCCGAGGAAACCCGGGATGAGCTTAAAGAGGTTGTCGCCGGGGCTGACATGGTATTTATTACCTGTGGCATGGGGGGTGGTACTGGTACGGGATCAGCGCCAGTTATTGCTGAGATATCTAAAAGCAGTGGTGCCCTGACTATTGCCGTGGTGACCAAACCATTTACCTTTGAAGGTTCACACCGTTGCCTGGTAGCTGACGAAGGTATTATCCAGCTTTTGTCCAAGGTTGACACGCTGATTATCATCCCTAACGACCGCCTGCTCGACCTCTGTGACCAAAAAACTGGCGTAGATAACGCCTTCCGCCTGGCTGACGATGTACTTAGGCATGGCGTACAGGCTATTTCGGAGGTTATTACTGTCCCTGGCATGATTAACCTTGATTTTGCTGATGTCAAGGCAGTGATGCAAGATGCCGGGCCGGCCTGGATGTCCATTGGCCGGGGATCAGGTCAGAACCGGGCTGTGGATGCGGCTAAAGAAGCTCTGGCCAGCCCGTTGCTGGACGTTTCGGCTGGTGGCTCCAAGGGAGTGCTATTTAATGTCGTCGGCAGTAATAACCTTACCTTGTTCGAGGTTAATGAAGCGGCGGCAGTAATCAAGCAGGCAGTAGACCCTGAGGCCAATATCATATTTGGTGTAGCCCATGATCCCAATATGGACAAAGAAATAAAGATAACCTTGATTGCTACCGGGTTTGCCTCCAAGACGGGATTAGCCGGAGTTGGTGAGGATGAAGAGATTACCCAGCTCCTGGATGGCTTGAAGAAGAGAGAGGACGAGTTGGATATTCCGTCCTTCATGCGCCGTCCAATGTTCAATCAGCGACGGGTGGTGACCCCGTCCCATACTGTTGACAGGTCACCGTTAAATACCCCAGCGCAATGATGTTCAAGGTAGATTGACCCGACTTTGAGTCATGAAAGAAGGTTGCAGGTGAAATATCCCGCAGCCTTCTTTTTTGTTGTGTAATACCTACCGGTGCCTAAATATTCTATAAAAGGTCTTGACAAGCACTATATATTGGTGTAGCATAGCCATGCTATACTATATAGTGTGGGGGTTTGGTGTGGATTGCCCTTATTGTGGTGGCCGTGATTCCAGGGTTATTGATTCGCGGGAAATAAACGACGGCATACGCCGCCGGCGTCAATGCCGTAAATGCGGTTCTCGTTTTACCACCTACGAGCGGTTACAACCAACCGGCCTTTTTGTTATCAAGAAAGACCGGAGGCGGGAGGCATTTAATAAAGAAAAGTTGCTGCTTGGTATCCGCAAGGCATGCGAGAAGCGGCCACTTCCGGCTGGTACTATTGATAAGCTTGTCGATGATATTGAGGTTGAGTTATACAGCCAGGGTAAAACAGAGATAGCCAGTGCCGTTATTGGTGATATGGTAATGGAGAAACTGAGGGACCTAGATTATATTGCCTATATCCGTTTTGCCAGTGTATATCGTGACTTTGCCGATATCGCTGACTTCAAACAGGAGATAGATACTCTGGTGAATGGTGAGATAGGAGGAATTCTTCCATCGAGCCAGCTGCCGTTAATACCGGCAGAGGAATTGGAAACGGTGGGCAGAGGGCGCCGGAGGACTCGTAAGTGAGTAAAGACGAAAGA
>CP070645.1:480877-492021 GCA_020354275.1 Dehalococcoidales bacterium | reverse complement strand
TCTATATAATCAGGGTGGTATTTCTGCAACAGGGGCGTCTTCTCTGCTTCAGTGAGACGGGGCAGGGTCTCTCTAAGCCGCTTCTCCCTGGTGGCTATTACCTTACCGATACTTTTTTCCATGTCAGCGGGATACATTGGCTAACTCCTTGTTCCAACTGTTCTCAATAGGCCGGCTCTATGTCACGTTCCTCATACTTGCTATGCAGTTCGTCCTCGTCCATCTTTTTCAGCTTCTTCAGTTCGTCATCGAACTCACCGCTTTCAATCCCGGCAATCCGCTCATCCAGGTGTTTGGAGACCGGGGCCAGGTAATGACCGTACAGACGCCGGCAAAGAAGGGCGATATTATAGGGCACCAGGCCCTGAGGGCAACGGGCGGCACAAAGGCCGCACATAATACAGTCAAAGGACTTGTTGGCTACCTCTTTAATATCACCGCGTAGGGTATCGGACATAAACCACATTACCTCAAGCTCCTGGGGGCAGGTCTTGGTACAGGTATTGCAGCCGAAGCATTTAACTAAGTC
The DNA here is from genome assembly GCA_020354275.1 of Dehalococcoidales bacterium. GTDB lineage: Bacteria > Chloroflexota > Dehalococcoidia > Dehalococcoidales > UBA2162. Next base: position 491,492 of record CP070645.1, on the reverse strand, counting down.
AGGATAGAGGGCCAGCACCTGCTCACCGGTGGCCTCTGTCTCGGCTAGATTATAGATAGCCCTGACCGCCGGGAAGAACGGTATCTGCACCAGGAACATGTCCGGCTCCACCGCCTTCTGGCAGGCAAGGTCGAACCTTAGCTGGGGATTGTTCTTAAAGTTATAGACCGTGGCGCAGGCACCACAGAAACCGGCGCGGCAGCCACAACCGCGAACCATACGGTAACCGCAATATTCCAGCGCCGTCAGTATCGTAAGTCCCTCAGGGACCCGGTAGTGCCGGCCCATAATATAAATATCCACTAAAGTATTGTCTTCTGCCATTATTTAACCTCGGCTCTAGAGTACCGCTTCCTTATGGCGGGCACTGTGACACTGCAGGTTGACCGCTGCCGGCATACTGGCAATATGCGAGGGCAAGACCTCAACATGAACCGCCAGGGCCGTGGTGCTGCCACCGTACCCCATCGGGCCGATGCCCAGCTTATTGATCCGTTCCAGCAGTTCTTTTTCCAGCCCGGCATGCTCCGCATCGGAGTTGGGTTCACCGATCGGCCGTAGCAACGACCGCTTGGCCAGCATAAGGGCGTGTTCGGCAGTACCCCCGATACCGACGCCCACAATCAGCGGAGGGCATGGGTTACTGCCGGCCTCGTCAACGGCACTGACCACGAAATCCACTATCCCCTGGCGGCCCTGGACAGGCGACAGCATGGCCAGACGGCTCATATTTTCGGCACCACCGCCCTTGGGTAGTACCGTGATTTTCAGCCCGTCACCGGGAACGATATCGGTATAGATAATCGCCGGTGTGTTGTCACGGGTATTCACTCTGTCCGAGTAGGGCTGGGTGACGATGGACTTACGTAAATAGCCCCGGTCACACCCCTGACGCACCCCTTCATTTATCGCCGGGTAGAGTTCGCCGCCGGTTATATGCACCTCCTGGCCCAGCTCCAGCAAAACCACGGCGGTACCGGTATCCTGGCACAGTGGAATCTTTTCTGCCCGAGCTATCTTACTATTTTCCAGTATCATATCCAGCACGTTTTGCGCCACAACCGACTTTTCGTTTTCTCTGGCTTTTTTTAAAGCTGCCAGCACATCCTCGGGAAGATTGACACAGGCATCCTGGAACAGACGGGATACGGTCTGGGTTATCTGCCGGCAGTCTATCTCTTTCATCTTTTATGAGCCACCTTATATCACTAATCACCCGGTGCCTGAGGAATATAGCCCTCCTTCATAAGAAGAGCCGTCATTTCTCTGGCTTCCTTGATCATGCTCTCGGCATGCCTGGCCAGTTCTTCACGGCTTAGCTTTATTCTGGCTATCCCCTGCTCAATTGCCTTCATTCCCGCCCCGACTGCCATCCTGATATGAACCTGCAATTCGGCCATGGTGGGTATAATATCATCTTCATCTATGCCCCGTCCTTCGGCATATTCAGCCATTTCATGGGCGGCAGCAATGCACATCTCATCGGTGATTGTCCTGGCCCTAACATCCAGAGCACCGCGAAAGATGCCGGGGAAGCCGATGGAATTGTTTACCTGATTGGGGAAGTCAGACCGACCGGTAACGACAATTTTAGCCCCGGCTTCTTTGGCTTCCCAGGGCCATATTTCCGGAACGGGATTGGCACAGGCAAAGATGATAGCATCCCTTCCCATAGCCTTGACCCACTCCGGCAGAATTACCCCCGGCCCTGATTTGGAAAGGGCGATGCAGGCATCTGCCCCCTTCAAGGCTTCGGCTATCCCGCCGCTCCTTTTTTCCGGGTTGGTCTTCTGGCACAGATCCCATTTATAGGGGTTTTCTTTTTGCTTCTCCTCAAGGTCAACCCTGGCTATATGGAGGGTACCCCTGCTATCCACAACGATGGTGTTGGCTGGTTGGAAACCCTCGGCAAAGAGTATTCTCAGAATAGCCACATTAGCGGCACCGACACCAATTACTGCCAGCTTTAACTCCTCCTTCTTCTTACCCACGATTTTCATGGCATTGGTCAACCCGGCCAGGGTAACGGTTGCCGTGCCCTGCTGGTCATCGTGCCATACTGGGATCTCGGCTTCGGCTCGTAGCCTATCGAGAATATAGAAGCACTTGGGGCTGGAGATGTCCTCCAGGTTGATACCACCGAAGGCAGGCTGCAACCACTTCACCGCCTGTATAATCTCATCGGGGTCCCTGGTATCCAGACATATCGGCACGGCGTCCACCCCGCCCAGGTATTTGAAGAGCAGGGCCTTGCCTTCCATTACCGGCATACCGGCTTCTGGACCAATATCACCCAGCCCCAGAACCCGGCTGCCGTCAGAGACCACGGCTATCGTATTCCATTTACTGGTAAATTCGTAGACTCTTTCTCTATCGGCCTGTATTGCTTTGCAGGGTTCGGCCACCCCCGGTGTATACCATATAGCAAAATCACTGAAGTCGCGGACCGTGCATCTGGGTAAAGTCTGCATCTTACCGCGATAGAACGGGTGGAGCTTCATGGCATCCTCGGCGGGTTTGCTGGCCTTGGCTAGGAGTTCCTCTACAGTTACCTTCGCTGACATATCGCACCCCTTCGGGCTGGTACTCAGAGCCTGGCTCTACAATACATAATCAAGTCAGACTGATGAATCGCCCTCTGCAATCAATCTTCTAAGCTCGACCATCATCTGCGGCACATCAATCGCCATGGGACACCTCACCTTGCACCTTCCACAGGTAAGGCAAGTATAAGCTATTGATGCCGCTTTTTCCACATTATGGTTTATCATTGCCGCCCAGACAGCACCGACACCGGCGAAGTACTTATCCCCAAAGTGGCCAGCGGTCACCGCGTAGACAGGGCATTCGTAGAGACACCCGCCGCACCTCAGGCAATAGAGCGCCTGCTGTAGCACGGGGTGGCGGGCCAGCTCAGTGCGGCCGTCGTCCATAAATATGACATGGAACTCCCGGGGGCCGTGCGCCCCGTAGGTAGTCACTTTTTCAATGTCTCCCGTCTTGCTGGGGCCGGAAACCAGGCTGACATATGACGGGACAACGTAATTGGCGTAACGCCAAGTTACCTCGGCAACCTTGTTGGCGTCACCAAGGGTTGGCACCAGTTTCTCCATACCGATGAGTGCGATATGTACCGGTGGGGCCCCGGTAGCCAGGCGAATATTACCCTCGTTCTCAATGAGAAACAGTGTGCCGGTATCAGCCGCCACTACATTGGCGCCGCTGAGGCCGATATCCGCCTGGAAGTATTTCTCCCTGAGCAGCTTCCTGGCCGTGGCTACCAGCTTTTCGATATCATCGGCCGGTAGCTCCTCACCGGTAATCCGCGAAAAGAGCTGGGCAACGTCCTCCTTGGGGACATGAATCGCTGGCGAGAGAATGTGCATCGGTCTGGAATCAAGCTTCTGAATGATAAACTCACCCAGGTCCGTCTCGTAAACCTCATTGCCCTCTTCCTCTAAATGCTCCCGCAGCCCGATTTCCTCGCCGGTCATGCTCTTGCCCTTGACAATAAGCTTATCTGTGCCCACCAGCTTATCTATAATTTCCAGGGCTTCACCGGCCGTTCTGGCGATATAGGCTTTGCCCTTATTCGACTCGATGGCTTCAGCCGCCTGCCCGGCCAGTTCCTCCATCCGGCCGATGGCATCAGCCTTGATTCCCCTGACCTCCTCGGCCATCTTTACGGTATGAGGAAACTTCTTTAATGCGCTGTTGGTGTTGGCCCGGTAGCTGGCAATGGCACGTGATAGGGCCAGCCTTATCCGTTCATTATGGGCCGCCTCCATTATCTCTTTCTTATAATCGGTGAAGACAGACATCTCCCTATTCCTCCATAGCCATGGCCACTACCTGGGCAAGATCAAACACTTTTACACCACTCGCCTTTATCTCTTTAAGCCCGGTCTCAAGCTGCATGATGCAGCCCGGGCAGTGGGTGACAATAATCTCCGCCCCGGTATCAAGCAGTTCCCTGGCCCGGTTCACCGCCAGAATCTGGCTCAGCTCGGGGAAGACCGCCTCGAAACCTCCCCCGCCGCCGCAACAGGTCGCCCACCAGCCGCTGGTCAGCTCGTTTTCGACCAGCTCCATACCTTTGATAGCCCTCAATATACTTCGGGGTTCCTCTACTAGCCCCAGGTAACGTACCAGTTGACAGGGGTCATGGTAGGCCACCTTCACTTCACCACGCCATTTTAGTTCAACCGAGGAAACATTCTCAGCGACAATCTCACAGAAATGCCTGATCTCTATTCCCTGAGCACCGGTGCTGGCCGGAATCAGGTTGCGTAACGTATAGGTGCAGGAAGGAACCAGGCTTATGATTCGCTTTACACCAGCGGCGACAAGACGATCATGCGTCTCCCGGGCGTGCCGGTTAAAATCATTATGTAAACCAATATAGTGGAGCAATCCCCCGCAGCACGGCTCTTCGTCAGCCATGTAGCCCACTTCAATCCCCATATTGGCCAGCACCTTGACGGCATCCCTCAATGGCTGGGCACCATCGTCTTTATCCCGTGCCATTAGCCTGCGGTACATCCCGGCAGCATCGATCCCCAGCCTTTTCTGGAAACCGGCCAGGCTCATGGCCATCTCGGTGCTGACCGCACTTTTGTCTATCCTCCGTATCAGGGACATCAGTGATTCCAACTCACTGCTGAACTGGTAACCGCAGCCGGCGAACAGGATAGTCTCTGCCTGCTGCGGTAGTTTCAGGTCTTTCGCCCACCTGGCACCGGCTCCGCGGGCAGCACCCAGCAGATTCCCCTTGGAGGTAATATTATCGGCCAGGTAAACCAACCCGGGAGGAATCAGTTCCTTATTATCCATTCTGTAATTTCTCCTGTTTCGCCAGGAAGCCGACGATGTCGCTGGGTTTCTCGACCACCGGCACACCGGCCCTGGCAAAGGCGTCAATCTTGGACTTCGCTGTACCGCTTGCACCCATTATTATTGCCCCGGCATGCCCCATGCGCTTACCCGAAGGTGCCAACCTGCCGGCAATATAGGCCACCACCGGCTTGGGGTATCCTGTTTCGGCGATATATTCAGCGGCCAGTTCCTCGGCATTACCGCCTATCTCACCAATCAGAACTATACTCTCAGTCTCCTCATCATCCTGGAATAGCTCCAGCAGTTTGATAAAATCAAGGCCGACAATAGCATCGCCCCCGAGGCCAACACAGGTGCTCTGGCCCAGACCGGCGCTGGTGATGTGCCAGGCAATCTCATAGGTCAGGGTGCCGCTCCTGGAGGCAATGCCGACACTCCCCGGCTTGAAGATATGGTTCGGCATAATACCAACCTTCACCCGGTGCGGCGGGCTGATGATGCCGGGACAGTTAGGCCCGATAATGGTGACGCCTCCTTTTTGGGTAGCCCGGGCAACGAACGCTATGGCATCCTTCTGCGGAATGCCCTCGGTAATGACCACCAGCGTCTTGAGCCCGGCATCAATAGCCTCTATAACGGCATCAGTAGCGAAACGGGCCGGAACAAACATGATTGATGTATCGGTGCCGTGGCTACCGACAGCCTCGGCAACCGTGTTATAAACAGGCACACCCTCTACCTCCTGTCCGCCTTTGCCCGGGGTCACCCCGGCAACTACTGGCGTTCCGTAACCCAGCATTGAAGCGGTATGGAAGCTCCCTTCGCTGCCGGTAATGCCCTGGACGATAACCTTGGAGTCCTTACCTATAATAATACTCATAACAGAGTTATAACTTTACGATTTCCTCGATGGCTTTTTCCATATCGGGATAGCTGTTGATTCCAGCCTCACGCAGCATCCGGTTGCCCTCTGCTTCATTTGTACCCATCATCCTAACCACCACCGGTTTTTTCACGCTTGACTCATTGAGCGCCTCGATGACCGCCTGGGCAACCACGTCGCAGCGGGTTATCCCGCCCAGGATATTCACCAGCACCGCCTTTACCTCCGGCCTGGACATAACCAGAAGCACCCCCTTCCTGGTGATATCCAGACTGCCGCCGCCACCGATATCTAGAAAGTTGGCCGGACGGCCGCCGAAGTGGTAAACCAGGTCCAGGGTAGCCATAACCAGACCGGCGCCGTTACCGACAATGCCGATGTCACCATCCAGATCCACATACGCCAGATTAGATCTCCGCGCTTCGGCTTCCAGAGTGGTATCATCAAAGCCAACGGCGGCACTATCCGTTAATTCAGGGTGACGGAAGAGGGCGTTATCGTCAATTATTATCCGGGCATCAGCCGCCACCATCCCCCCTGATTCCGTCCTGCCCAGAGGATTGAGCTCAACCAGCTCGGCATCGCAGTCAAGGGCTACCGTATAAAGGGTTGCGATGATATCCGCCAGCCCGATGGCATCTTCCCGGCCGATTTCAAGCTGGCCCGACAGTTCTTCTTCCACACCGGTCTTGTTGAAACCAGTAATAGGGTCAACCCAGCAACGTGCTATTTTATCTGGCGAAGCAAGGGCTGTCTCTTCGATGTCAACCCCGCCCTCGGTGGAAACCAGAACGACATACCGTCTGGCCTGCCGGTCAACCGCTACAGAGGCATAAAACTCCCTGGTGATATCCAGCTTTTCCTCGACTAGTAGCTGCCTTACCAGGCTTCCCTTGATATCGCTGCCGATTAACCCGGTAGCGGCTTTTCCGGCTTCAACAGCGTTGTCAGCGAATACTATTCCTCCAGCCTTGCCCCGGCCTGCTACCAGTACCTGGGATTTGAGAGCCACCGGCCCGCCTATTTCCCGCGCCACCTCCTCCACCTCAACGGGACTACTGGCCACCGCACCGCGAGGGACGGTAATGCCATACCGGGCTAGTATTTCCTTTGCCTCATATTCAAAAAGCTTCATCTTGTGGAACGACTATCACCAAAGGCCGTTTGGGCCGTATAATCCACTCCATGCAAAATACGCGGTAATCAGGCTTAAAATACCAGTGGTGACCCGGTTATTAGAACTGTCTCCTGAATACCAGTCTAGTTAGTCCAGACCAAGTTGTCAAGGAATGGTAGCAGCATTGTGTTATAATCCTAGCTATAATCCCGGAAGGAACTGACACAGGAAACCATCTTATATTTCAGGAGCAGTAAAAAGCCACCGAAATGACAGTTACCCACATCATAATCTTGCTGCTAACAGGGGCCGGGGCCGGTTTCGCCGGCAGTATTCTGGGACTGGGCGGTGCCTTCATAATGACCCCCGTCCAGTATATGATATACACCACCCTGCCCGGTATCTCGGCCGATACCGCCATCAAGCTGGCCTTCGGTACCAACCTGATGGTCATTCTGCCCACCGCCATCAGCGGTACCTGGAGACACCACAGGAACGGCACCGTCTTCTGGCGGTCTGCCATCGTGATGGGAAGCTGTAGCCTGATTGGGTCCTTCGGCGGGGCTGCTATCGCTGCCCGCCTCCCCGGGGAAGGACTGACTATAGCCTTCGGCATCCTGGTATTGATTGGTGGTGTCTGGATGGTGTTTTCCCGACCACTTGATATTGAAGACCACCACAGAACTAATCCACTGCTATGGATAGCCTGGGCGATTCCCATTGGCATCATAACGGGCATACTTGGTATCGGCGGGGGCATACTGGCGGTGCCGGTGATGACGCTGGCGTTAAGGTTCAGGATGCATAACGCTACCGCCACATCGCTGGCCATGATGATCCTGACCAGCACCGGCGGTGTTATCGGCTATATTATCAGCGGAACTGGTGTCAGCGACCTGCCCGCTTACTGCCTCGGTTATGTAAACCTGCAATCTTGGTTATTGCTGTCCGTAACCAGTATCAGTATGGCCCAGGTCGGTGCCATTGTAGCCCACCGGATACCGGCCAGATTACTGAAATACCTGTTTGTTACCATCATGTTCTATATGGGGCTCAGGATGCTCGGTATCTTCGAACGGCTGGGTTGGCCACTGTGAAAACAAAGCGGGTCTCCAGCTACAGTGAACTATTATCGGTTTTTAGGCTGAAGGGTATAGATAAAATCAAGCGAACCTGTTATGATAAACTAAGTAATTAAAAAGGCTACCAGGAATGCCCCTTTCTTAAGGAGAGCAAATGATCGAAAGAGTGCATGAGCATATTATCAGCGAACTCCAGCAAAACGGGCGCACCGATACAATATTCATCCTTACCGCAATCCTGCTCAACCTGTTAACCCTGGGCGTTAATTCCGGGGTGGCTGCTGCGGGGAGGAGCCTGACGGCCAACACCGTGATGGCCATGTTTGTCGCCCTCCTGATAGTGGTCAACATGGTGGTTATCTTAGGGCTTTTAAAAGGGAAACAAACAAGGATTAAATTAGTCGAGGGGCTACTCAAGATGTACCGGGATCAGGAAGTGGAAGGATATTATGATGCCTCCCTTTTGAGTAACTACAACACCAGGTATAACCTTTTTATTCTGGCCGTTGTTTTCACCGGCATAATCGCCCTGGTTATACCTTTTGTCATCAGGTAGCCCGAAAGCATGCATTATGAACCGAGTACGAGCACCAGCTCCACCGGCATCACCGCCAGATCGGGTGATATAGCAACGACAAAACCCAAATCCACCCGTTATTTGACGTAATCTGGTATCATAGATTGAATCCATATTAATTACATTGGTATCATAAGCTAGCCGTAACAAAGGAGGTGGTAAGTATAGAAATAATCTGGGTTACCCTGAACATTAGTGGTTATAGTTCTAAGGAGGCTTTTTTTAATGAGAAAGAAAGGGCTATTTAGCATAGTACTCGGTATATGCCTAGTGTTACTCCTGATCGTACCGATAACGACAGGCTGTGCAGATGGCGGTGAAGAAATATACCGTGTCGGCATCAGCCAGCTGGTGACCCACCCAGCGTTAGATGCTACCCGGGAGGGTATTATGGCTGGCCTGCTAGCCGCTGGATATGTGGCTACGGGAGAAACCTGCCCGGCCGGTTTGACCAAGAAGGCTATAGAATACGACTATCAGAATAGTGAACTTGATATGTCATTGACGGCTTCGATTGCCCAGAAGTTTGTTGACGACAAGGTGGATGTCATTGTTACCATCGCTACTCCAAATACCCAGGCAGCCATCAGTGCCGTTGAAGGGACAGACATTCCGGTTGTATTTTCAGCCATTACCGACCCCGTTGGTTCAGGGATGGTAGTGGACTGGGATTCTCATCCCGATGAAAATGTGAGCGGGGTTAGCGACATGGTCTCGGTGGCCGATGACATCGATCTGATACTGGAGATAGTCCCCGGAGTTCAAACCCTAGGCACCCTATATAATGCCGGCGAGTCAAACTCGGTCTTCCTGACAGAAAAGCTCAGGGAAGCATGTGAAGCCAAGGGCATCGAAGTCGTAGAGGGAACGGTGTCCACCAGCGCCGAAGTACTGACGGCAGCGCAAGCATTAGTAGGCCAGGTAGATGTTATCTGGGTCGGTACCGATAATACCGTGGTAACCGGGCTGGAGGCACTGATTGGCGTCTGCGAGGCAAACGATATACCACTGTTCCCCTCTGATGACCCATCAATTGAGAGGGGCGGAGTAGCCTGCTGGGGATTTGACTACTACGACATCGGCTATCAGACCGGCGAGATGGTAGCCAGAATACTGAGCGGGGACGGCACAGCCAATGATGTCCCGGTGGAAAAAGGGGAAACGATCTTTCTATCGATAAACACCGCAGCCGCGGAGAGAATGGGGATAACCATCCCGCAATCGGTAATAGATGACGCAGACGTAATATACGAGGAATAGTAAAGCTGAAAATATAGGAAGATAAAAAAAGATAACCAATAGAGCCTATCCATGTTCTAGAGGGGAGGAAGCACACGATTGGATGTGATAGGTAACTTACTCTCTGTTTCCTTCTATGAAGGGCTGGCCTACGGATTCGTAGCCATAGGGGTATATATCACCTTTCGTGTGCTTGCTTTCCCTGACCTTACCGTAGATGGGAGCTTTCCTCTGGGTGGTGCGGTGGCTGCCATCCTTATTATAAACGGCGTTAACCCGTGGCTGGCAACCCTAGTCGCACTAGTGGCCGGCCTCTGCGCCGGGCTGGCTACTTCTCTCCTGAACACCAAGCTCAGGATAAACGCCCTACTTTCGGGCATCCTGATGATGGTAGCCCTTTATTCGATAAACCTGATGATCATGGGCAGATCCAACATACCGCTCCTCCGTGAGATAACCGTCTTTGACCATGTATCCCAGTTCTTCGGGATTGAAAGCAATAATGTCCTGTCAATTGTCTTTATGGTCATTCTTACCACCATAGTCCTGGCCATTTTAAACTGGTTTCTAAGAACCGAGGTCGGCCTGGCACTGAGAGCCACCGGTGAAAACGAACAGATGGTGCGTGGCCTGGGTGGTGACACCGATATGACCACGATTATGGGCGTTTCCATATCCAACGGGCTGGTGGCGCTCTCAGGAGCGCTAATAGCTCAGAACCAGGGGTTCTCGGACGTGGGGATGGGGATCGGAATGATCGTCATGGGCCTGGCATCGGTAATCATTGGCGAAGGGCTATTTAGGCCCCGCGGGGTCACCGCGGTTCTCTTCGCGGTGGTGGGGGGTACCTTTGCCTACCGTTTATTCCTGGGCATTGCCCT
>CP070645.1:477772-480777 GCA_020354275.1 Dehalococcoidales bacterium | reverse complement strand
GAGCAGCTAGCCCGTTACAGCTTTATTGGCACCGAACCGTACCGGGTGCTGACTACCAGCGGCCAGGACAAGACCGACCCTCTGCCCCTAGTTGCCGAAGAGCTAAGCAAGTACCAGGTCGTTGATATAGACGGTCTCCCCGATTTCTGCGGTGGTGCCGTGGGTTATCTCAGTTACGAAACAGTAACCCGTTTTGAGGATTTGCCTTCTCCGGAGAGAGATCCGCTCAACCTGCCGGAATCGCTGTTTATGTTTGTTGATACCGTGCTTATCTTCGACCACGTTACCCATACTATAAAGGTCTTGAGCCATGCCCACCTCGACGGCGATATCGAAGCCGCTTATCAGCAGGCAATCAACAAGATTGACGGTCTGGTAGAAAGGCTGAACCAGCCACTGGGACTAAACCATTACCGCAACGGGAGAACCGCTGCACCTGCCGAATCCCGGCTGTCCTCAAACTTCTCCAAGCAGGACTTCATGCAGGGCGTTGTGGACATAAAGCGTTATATCACTGAGGGGGAGGCCATCCAGGTGGTGTTGTCGCAGCGTCTGGCCCAGCCCACTGAGGCGGACCCCTTTGAAATCTACCGGGCACTGCGTACCATAAACCCCTCCCCTTATATGTATTTTCTTGATTTCAATGATTTTCACATCATCGGGACCTCCCCGGAGATTCTGGTGAAGGTGGAAGACGGCACGGTGACCACACGCCCTCTGGCCGGGACCAGGCCGCGCGGACAGACCCCGGCCGAGGACCTCAGCCTGGAAAAGGAGCTGCGCAGTGACAAGAAGGAGCGCGCTGAGCATATAATGCTGGTAGACCTGGGGCGGAATGACATCGGAAGGGTAAGCCAGCCCGGTACAGTTGACCTCAGTGAACTGATGGAGGTGGAGCGTTACTCACACGTCATGCACTTGGTTACCCATGTCAAGGGACGCCTGCGTGACGATATGAACGCCTTTGATGCTCTGCGGGCCTGTTTCCCCGCCGGCACGGTATCCGGTGCCCCTAAGATCCGGGCAATGGAAATAATTGCCGAGATTGAGCCGGAAAAGAGGGGGCCGTATGCCGGTGCGGTGGGTTACTTCTCGTTTTCGGGTGATATGGATATGGCGATAGCCATCAGGACTATGGTGGTTAATAAGGGAGTGGCCTACACGCAGGCCGGGTGTGGCATTGTCTATGACAGCATACCCGAGGTCGAGTACCAGGAGACGATGAATAAGGCCATGGCCCTGCTTAAAGCAATCGGCCAGGCGGAAAGCTCGGAAAAATTGACGGGAGGGAGCCATGCTGCTGCTACTGGATAACTACGATAGTTTCACCTACAACCTCTTTCAGTACCTCAGCGAGCTGGGTGAGGAGGTCGAGGTGGTGCGTAACGATAAGATAACTGTTGATGATATCAGGCGGATGAAACCCCGGCGGATAGTAATCTCGCCCGGCCCGTCAACACCGCTTAATGCCGGTATTTCCAATGAGGTTGTTCGAAGCTTCGGAGCGGTACTGCCGGTACTGGGTGTCTGCCTCGGCCACCAGTGCATCGGCTACAGCTACGGCGGCAGTATTGAACGGGCCAAGGAGATAATGCACGGCAAGGCATCTCTTATCCACCACGATAACAAAGGTGTGCTGGCCGGGCTGCCCAATCCCTTCTCCGCCATCCGCTACCACTCGCTGGTGGTCGGGCGCGAGGGGCTGCCAGATTGCTTTGAGATAACCGCCTGGACGGATGACGGCGAAATCATGGGCTTAAGGCACAAAGAGCACCCGGTCGAGGGAGTCCAGTTCCACCCCGAGTCCTTCATGACCGAGGTGGGCAAGGAGGTATTAAGGAATTTTCTGAGGTTAGATTATATGGTGGAGTAGAGAATAAAAGGGCGTCAAAGAGGGACGAAGTCCCTCTTAAAAACTCCTTCCCCCTCGCCTTTGAAGGAGAGGGGGACTTGAGGGGGTGAGGTGGAATAAAACCTTCTCTGTATGAATAAACTGGGAGGAAAACCAGAATGATTAGAGAAGCGATATCGGCTTTAATTGAGGGTAAGTCGTTAACTGCGGATGAAGCGGCCCAGGTGATGGAAGAGATAATGGACGACAGGGTCACTCCAGCCCAGTTCGGTGCCTTTGTCACCGCCCTCCGTTTAAAGGGGGAGACGGTGGATGAAATCAGCGGTCTGGCCCGGACGATGCGGGCCAGGGCCATACCGGTAAATGTTGCCGGGCCGGTGGTGGATACCTGCGGCACCGGGGGTGACGGTTCGGCTACCTTCAATATCTCAACGGCGGCTGCCTTTGTTGTCGCTGGTGCCGGGTTAACGGTGGCCAAGCACGGTAACCGGGCTATGAGCAGCCAGTGCGGCAGCGCTGATGTACTGGAAGCCCTGGGTGTTAAGATTGAGCTTGATGCCGGGCAGGTGCAGAAATGCCTGGAGGAGGTGGGGATAGGTTTCATGTTTGCCCCGGCTTTCCACCCTGCCATGAAATATGCGGGTGCTCCCAGGCGTGAGATAGGCATACGCACCGTATTCAATATCGTCGGCCCGCTGACCAATCCGGCCGGCGCCCGGGCGCAGGTGCTGGGTGTCGCCGATGGTTCTCTCCTAGAGAAGCTGGCTCTGGTTCTGCGGAGCCTGGGCAGCGAGCACGCTATGGTGGTTCACGGCGAGGATGGTCTGGACGAGATTACCCTGAATGGGCGAACACTCGTTTGTGAGTTAAAAGACGGCGATATCGCCAGTTATTCCATCAGCCCGGATGATTACGGTCTGGCCGGGTCGGGTATCGACAGTCTGAGGGGTGGCACGGCTCAGGAAAACGCTGCCCGGTTGAGCAGTGTCCTTTCCGGCGCCAGTGGCCCGGAGCGGGATGTGGTGTTACTCAATGCCGCCGCGGCACTGGTTGCTGGCGATAAGGCACCGTCAATCCAGTCGGGGATAGAGCTGGCTCGGCAGTCTATTGACAGCGGGCAGGCTCTGGCCAGGTTAAACCAGCTGGTCAGCCT
>CP070645.1:467073-477672 GCA_020354275.1 Dehalococcoidales bacterium | reverse complement strand
TCGAGATTGTAGTTCCGCATCCCTTCATAGTATCCCGTCAGCCCCCAGCCGGCCTTTTCCAATATTTGTGCCGTCTCATTTAAGAGACGACCTTTAGGTAACGCTATTTTAATTGACACTTTTCACCCTATAGGACTATTAGTATAAATCAAAGCTGTGTTCCGGTTATTGCTTCCCGATATTTATGGGGCTGAGACCGGTCCCAATTGCGCAATAACCTGTTCAGCATTATCCAGGTGGTAATTATCACCGGAAAAACGGTCCGCCATTTCAAAGCGTGGCCCTTCCTCCCGGATATCAAGCGTCCACCTTAGGTCAGACGGCTCCCGGCCACCGAGATATATTTCAGCAGCAAATCCGGCCTTATGCAGCCTGCTGGTTATAGCCAAAGCCTCCTGAATTGCACCCTTAGCTGGGTCGGCTTTAATAAGTACTCCCGGAACTGGAGATGTTGTCAGAACCAGCGGTTCTACCAGGCTCATCAGGGGTTCAAGGTAGAGGGCAAAGCCCGAGGCAGGAATATCCCCACCACCCATTAAAGGAATCAGGGCATCATACCTGCCACCTCTGCCGATACTCTCCTCACCGGTAAAAAGCTGGAAGATGAGCCCGGTATAGTACTCGAATCCCCTTACCGAAGTTATGTCAATATAACAGCTGATATCCAGTGACTCCAGCAGTTCAACAACGGTAATAAAATTATTGAGGGGAGACACAAGCTCGGGTAAATCGTGGTTAAACAGGGCTTTCACATTTTGCAGGAAACCGGAAGATTTCCCTTTCAGATCGAGAAGTGTTGTCAGAGCCCTGGCCAACACCGGTTGCTCCACCTTTATCCTGTTCAGCACCGACGGATCGCCATCCAGGATCTGGTCGAACATCCTGGCCTGCTCTCTGCGGTTCAACTTGAACTTCGCTAGTAACGCCCTGATCAGGTCAGCATGCGATAGTCTTAACTCAACCCCCTCAAACCCCAGCTTTTCAACTACCTCCAGGGCCAGTATCACCAGTTCTACATCAGCCATGACCGAACCAGCCCCGATAAGCTCAGCACCGCACTGCCACTTTTCCCGGGATTCCTTACCCGTTTCCTCAAAGCTGAAGACATTGGTGACGTAGAAGAGCTTGGCAAGTTCCCGGTCTTCCATAGTGTCAATATAAAGCCGGGCAATAGGAATGGTGCCGTCGGGGCGTAACACCACCCGCTCACCGCTCCAACCGTCCCAATCAAGGAAGGAATATACCCGGCCCAACCGGCCGGGGGTAAGTGTACCCGTAGAGGTGAACAGATGCAGATATTCAAGGGTTGGCGTCTTTACTTCCTGGTAACCCCATTTGAGACAGGAATCGCTGAACACACCCTCAATGATTCTGAACCTTCTCATTTCTTCAGGAGACAGGTCCCTGGTTCCCTTACATCGCTGCACCCGCATATGACACCCTCAATAATTCCATGAATAGCAGATAAAGTTTACACTACTTTAGTTGGCCATTCAATATTTACATTTGCATTAGGAATTACGACACTATAAAATATACTTTACCAGTATACTAACAGGTGTTTTATAGCCAGGGTTATTTATGTTTAAAATTCTGCGTATCTTATTCCTGCTGGCATTACTGACTGCTGCCTCAGTAGCTTCTGTGGCTCAGGCAGACTCGCGTACGATTACGGTACTGCAAATCAAGGGGGTTATTAACCCCATTCTGGCCGATTATGTTGAGCGCGGAATCGGAGAGGCCGAAGAAGTCAATGCTTCCGTCTGTATAATTCAAATGGATACACCGGGCGGCCTGGATACCGCTATGCGTGATATTGTCCAGACCATTGTTAATGCCCGTATTCCGGTGGTAGTTTACGTTTCTCCCTCCGGGGCCAGAGCTGCCTCAGCCGGGGTATTTATTACCATGGCGGCCCATGTCGCCGTGATGGCACCCAATACCGCAATTGGCGCTGCCAGCCCGGTTTCAGTAGGACCCGAAGGTGAGGCGGAAATGTCAGAAACAATGGAAGAGAAGGTGATGAACGATGCCGCTGCCTATATCAGGAGTATCGCCGAGGCACACGGGCGCAATATGGAATGGGCGGAAAAAGCAGTCAGGGAAGCGGTCTCCGCCACCGAACAAGAGGCGTTAAAGCTTAATGTTATCGATATAATTGCTGCCGACCTTGACGACCTCATTTCCCAGCTTGATGGTAGAGAGGTAACCATGCTGGGCGGTGCGATGGTTACTCTGGACACCGAAGGAGCTTTCATTACCTATACCGATATGAACTGGGTAGAAGACTTCCTCTACGCTATCAGTGACCCCAATATTGCCTTTCTGCTAATGAGCCTGGCGACACTCGGGTTATTTGTTGAAATCTCCAACCCAGGACTCATCTTCCCGGGTGTGGTGGGTGCCATCTGTGGCATACTGGCTTTCTACTCACTGGGCCAGTTACCGGTAAATATTGCCGGGGTACTGCTGGTAGGCCTGGCTTTCGCCCTCTTTATCGCCGAGGTGTTCACCACTTCCTTCGGGCTGTTCACCGCCGGCGGGATAACCGCACTGGTACTCGGTTCTTTAATTCTGTTTAAGGGTGGGCCCCTTTTCCAGGTAAACCCCTGGCTGATTGCATCAATAACAGTCTTTATTGCCGGACTCCTCGCCTTTGTCATCAACCGCGTTGTAAAGGTACACCGCCGGCAGGCATATACCGGCCGAGAAGAGCTAACGGGAAAGACAGCCGTGGTCAAGGCCGCTCTTAATCCTGAAGGCATAGTCCTCTTCAAGGGCGAACGCTGGTCGGCTGTATCAGAATCGGGGCCGGTGGAACCCGGCGAAACGGTAACCATCACTGGTGTCGACAGTTTAAAGCTACACGTAAGTAAGCATGAACAGACATGAAAACATATTTCCTGGCTGGTATGATATAATCTTTCTCAAGCCGTTTAAGAACCAGAGTTAGAATCTGGTGCTAAGGGGGTTCTAATGCCAGAATTGGATCCAAGCTGGTTCCAGATGGACCCGTGGTGGATTGCCCTGATAGCAGTCTGTGTCGTAGCTTTCATCATCTTTGCTGTTATCTGGGGAATCCGGGCTCACCGTCACCAGGCATCAACCGGCCGGGAAGATTTAATCGGTAGAACAGCTGAAGTCAAGGAAACCCTGGAACCAAAAGGAGTGGTCTTTATTGAGGGTGAAAGATGGACAGCCATATCAGAAGAGGGACGGGTGGAACCCGGGGAGGAGGTGATTATTTCTCGAGTCGATAACCTAAAGCTATATGTCACCAAGAAAGAGTCAAGGAGGTAAATAAATGAGTCCTATTATTATCGGTGTAATTGCCCTGGTCGTAGTCATGCTCATATCCATGGCAATTAGAATTGTCCAGGAGTACGAGCGGGGCGTCATCTTTCGCCTGGGACGGTTGGTCGGTGCCAAGGGGCCCGGCTTCTTCTTAATAATCCCCTTCGTTGACCGCATGGTCAAGGTAGACCTGCGTGTTATCACCATGGACGTCCCATCACAGGAAGTAATTACCAAAGACAATGTGACGGTAAGGGTAAATGCGGTGGTATACTTCCGTGTGGTCGACCCCGAAGCTTCCGTGGTCAAGGTCCTGGACCACATCAGGGCTACCTCACAAATATCGCAGACAACACTGCGTAATGTACTGGGGCAGTCTGAGCTTGATGAACTGCTAACGGAAAGAGAAAAGCTTAATCAGGCACTTCAGCAGATTATTGATGAGCATACCGACCCCTGGGGTGTGAAAGTCAGCACCGTCGAAATCAAGGAAGTCGAGTTAGCTGAAACCATGAAGCGGATGATGGCCGCCCAGGCTGAAGCAGAAAGGGAAAGGCGGGCAAAAATCATCCACGCCGACGGTGAGTTCCAGGCTTCTGAAAGGCTGGCCGATGCCGGTACCGTAATCGGCAGAGAACCAACAACCCTGCAGCTCCGCTACCTCCAGACACTGGTTGAGATAGCTTCAGAGAAGAACAGCACTATAATCTTCCCCCTCCCAATAGACATTCTAAAGGCGTTTTTACCAAAAGGTGAGGGTGTACAGCCAACCGAACAACCGAGTGGGCAAACCGGCAGAAGAGCGCGTAAATAGCCACCAGCCGGGTATGGATAAATAAGAATACAACCGGGAGACTATCTCAGGATTGATCCCCCGGTTGTATCTGTTTACCGACGCAGAGTAACATCACCGGCGACAATCCTGCTCAGGCTGCCATCGGCACCGCGCAGTAGAAGGCTACCGTCTACCTCCACCGACTCCGCCAAACCCCGGTAAAAAGTATCGCCCGATTGCACCTCAATCTCCCTGCCCAGCGTCTCAAGGTTATCATGCCACTCCCGGAAGACCGAACCAGCATCGGACAATCTCAGGTACAGGCCTTCCAGTTCCGTGAGCAGGCAGCGTAAAACCTTCAGACGCGATATATCCTCACCCAGTTCATGAGAGAGACTGGTAGCGATTGGGCTAATCTCGGGAAAATCGGCCGGATCAAGGTTAACGTTTAAACCGATACCGATAATACTGTAACTGACCGAACCACCCTGTACATCGCTCTCAATTAAAATACCGCACACCTTCTTACCGTTAATGAGAACATCATTGGGCCATTTAATTTGCGGCTTCAAACCGGTGGTCGTCTCAATACCATGAACCACTGCCAGGGAAGCCAGCATGATAAGATAAGGCAGATATGATAATGGCGGATAGAGAATAAGAGACAGGGCAATATTACCGCCGGGTGTCAGCCAGACCCGTTCCATTCTTCCCCTGCCGGCTGTTTGCCTGTCCGCCAGGACAACAGTGCCTTCAGCTGCCCCCTGCCGTGCTTCCTGCCTGGCCACATCCATGGTGGAAGTAAGGACAGGATGGTACACAATCCGCTGCCCGACAAATTGGGTGGCCAGACCCCAGGTAACCACCTCTGGAGACAGGTCATCAACTTCCATCAGTATCTTGTCCTGTAACCAACTCTATACCAAACATTATTTCAAATATAGCATAATATATAAAGAGTCCATTGACCTGACAACGGAGCAACAGTCAAACCCGCGATAAGCACAAACACCAATAGCTATTATCTGAACGGTCGTTAATGTTACCGGGTAACACTACGCAATTTGTCCTCTTCGGCAGGTAGTTGATATAATAGCCACTTACCAAAGGTTGCGATAAAGCATTAAAGGAGGATAGCTAACCGTGTTCGAGACAAGAGTCACCGAGTTGCTGGGTATCAAATATCCTATAATTCAGGGAGGGATGATCTGGCTCTCCACGGCGGAACTGGCGGCCGCCGTTTCCAGCGCCGGCGGTCTGGGGATTATCACATCAGCCAGCTTCGATACCAGAGATAAACTACGTGACGAGATCCGAAAGGCTAAAAGCCTGACCGATAAACCAATTGGTGTCAACATCAACCTTGCCCCCAGCACCCACCCGGTCAAGACAGAAGAATACATTGATACTGTCATCAACGAGGGGATAAGCATTGTGGAAACCTCGGGGCGCAGTCCCGAGCCACACATGAAGCAACTTAAACAGGGAAAGGTGAAGGTTATACACAAGGCACCGGGCGGGGTCCGTTTCGCCCAGACAGCTGAAGAAGTCGGCTGTGATAGCGTGGCCATAATTGGCTACGAGTGCGGGGGGCACCCGGGACCTGATGACACCGGTTCTATGGTATTGATTAGAGCCACCCTCGATGCTTTAAAAATACCGGTTATCGCCGGCGGGGGTTTCGCCGATGCCCATGGTTTCGTAGCGGCACTAGCCCTAGGCGCCGAGGGGGTATTGATGGGCACCCGTTTTATGGCAACCCAGGAGTGCCCGGCTCACCCCAACTTCAAGGAATGGCTCATCCGAGCCAGCGAGACAGACACCCTAATAACCCAGCGTTCTATCCGGGCCCCATCACGCAACCTGAAAAACGAGCCGTCACGGAAGGTCTTTGAAATGGAGAGCAGGGGGGCTACACTGGAAGAGCTATTGACTGTCACCCGCGGGACTAATGCCCAGCGAGTCTATTTTGAAGGTGACCTAGATGCCGGTCTGGCTGAGTGCGGGCAGGTTGTAGGTCTCATTCACGATATTCCAACCGTAAAAGAGGTCATGGACAGGATTATCCAGGGGGCTGAGGAAATCATAAAAAACAAACTCGGTGCCATGGTAGCTTCACCGTAGATAATTAAATTTGTCAAAATATTACGAATACAATAAAATATACCTGTCTGCAGAATAAAAAAGACCGGGTAAGTTAAAAAGCAACTGCGGAGGGATCGCATAGTGGCCGAGTGCGGGCGCCTGCTAAGCGCTTACCCTGGTAATTCGGGGTCGTGGGTTCGAATCCCACTCCCTCCGCCACAACAAAGCAGCATAATCCCTTTGGGTATTTCGGGTTTTTCCAATGAGTAGAGCCCCTTTTCAAGTGCTGGTCTTACCATTTCGTCACAGTCAGGGCGGATATCTTGAGTACGCTATTTTCAGGCGACGGGACGGGGAATACTGGCAATTCATCGCCGGTGGTGGAGAAAACAATGAAAAGCCCCTTGAATCTGCCAGACGTGAAGCACTTGAGGAAGCTGGCATCCCACCCGAATCGGACATCACTGCTTTAGATTCCTGCAATACGGTACCGGTTGTAGGCGTGACCGGAGAGTTTACCTGGGGTGAAAATGTCTATGTAATACCGGAATATACTTTCGGTGCGAATTTTGATAGTGGTGCTATCACGCTATCAATGGAACATACGGAATACAGGTGGGTCAGTTACCAGGATGCGCTGACGATGTTAAAATGGGATAGCAACAAAAACACACTTTGGGAACTGAATGCCAGACTCGCAGGACAAACCGAGCCTTAAAACAGAACGGGTTTCACCGGACGGTTAACTTATGAATAAACCGCCATCCTATTATATCTGGACCATTGGTTGCCAGATGAATAAAGCTGAGTCAGAGCGACTGGGCAGTACCCTTGAACAGCGAGGCTACCGGGCTACCACCAGCCCCGAACAAGCCGGTATAATCGTGCTCAACAGCTGCGTGGTACGCCAGAGCGCGGAGAACCGCGTTATCAACAAACTGCATACCCTTAAATCCCTGAAAAAGTCGCGCCCCGACCTTATACTGGCGGTAACCGGCTGTCTGGTCAATGCTGATACGGAACAACTGCAAAAGACCTTCCCTCATGTAGACCATTTCTTTAAACCGGGAGAATGTCCCGAGTGGTTGGAAGAAACCGAGTGGCGTCAGGCGCTACCCCATCACCCCTCCCCCAGCGTTTATGTCCCTATCATGCAGGGGTGCAATAACTTCTGTTCATACTGTGTCGTCCCATACCGCCGCGGCCGGGAAATAAGCCACCCCCCCGCCGAGGTTATCAATGAGGTCTGCCGGCTGGTTGAACGCGGCGCCAGAGAGGTAATCCTGCTGGGGCAGAATGTTGACTCGTACGGCCACGATTTACCCGATAAAACAGGGCTGGCTGAGCTGCTTCAAGAGCTGAATAATATCGACGGGCTGGCCCGCATCCGTTTCCTGACCAACCACCCCCGGGACATGAGCACCAACTTGATCCAAGCCGTTAAGAACCTGGACAAGGTCTGCGAACAGATTAGCTTGCCAGTCCAAGCAGGCGATAATGAAATCCTTGAGTTGATGAGAAGAGGCTACACCGTTGAGCAATACCGTCAGCTTATTAAAAAAATCCGGGAAACGGTCCCGGGGATTGCCCTGAGTACCGACGTCATCGTTGGCTTCCCTTCGGAGAATGAGGAACAGTTCCAGCATACTGTCAACTTGCTATCCGAGCTTAGATTTGATACCATCCATATAGCCGCCTACTCACCAAGACCGGGAACCATCGCCGACCGTGAACTTGATGACAGCATCCCTATTAAAGAGAAGAAAAGGCGTTTAGATATAATCGAGCAATTACAGGAGGGTATCGCCGGTGAAATCAATGCCCGGCTGGCAGGCCGGAGTGTTGCGGTACTGGTGGAGGGAAAGCAGAAGGGCAGGTGGTATGGCCGTACCAGGGGAGACAAACTGGTCTTTTTTGACGACGACAGCGACCGGAAAGGGCAACTAATAACCGTCAGAATTGAAAAAACCAGCCCCTGGGCACTGCAGGGTAAGATTGAACCGGGCGGGTACCAACTAGAATAAGGAGGGAATAATGGGGGGGATATGGCCTTTAGTTATTATGCTGGTGCTGCTGGTAGGCATGTTTTATTTCTTTTTAGTAAGACCGATGCGCCAGCGAGAGAAAAAGCATGACGAGATGGTCTCGGAACTGGAAAAGGGAGACCAGGTAATCACCGCCGGCGGTATGTACGGAGTAGTCGAAAAGATCGATGACAACAGCATAGTCCTCAAAGTAGAATCGGGGGCGATGATACGGGTCACCAAGGGTGGTGTTATCAGCAAACCAGAGCTCTAGATACCGGTCAAGCAAGGTAAGATTCAAGGTGAATGAGTCCCAGCCATCCGAAGAACAAATCAATAGCATTGTAGACACCGCCCTGGCTGAAGATACCGCCCACGGCGACGTGACCAGCCAGGCACTGATACCTCCTGCCCTGATGGGTAAGGCATCAATACTGGTGAAACAGCAGGGAATACTGGCCGGCACCAGGGTAGCCAGTAGGGTGTTTCTCCGCGTTGATCCTTCACTGGAGTTTGAAAAGCTGATCGATGATGGAACCAGAGTGGAACCGGGCGATGTGATCGCCACCATTTCCGGCCGGGTCATCAGTATTCTTAAGGCCGAGCGAGTTGCCCTCAACTTCCTGCAGAGGCTCAGCGGCATTGCCACCCAAACAGGGCAGTATGTAGCCAGCACGGGTGGTCTACCTGCCAGGATTACCGACACACGCAAGACCACCCCCGGCTTAAGGCAGCTGGAAAAATACGCCGTGCGCATGGGAGGCGGCCACAACCACCGCCACCATCTGGGTGACGGAATCCTGATTAAGGACAACCATCTGGTAGCCATGCGTGCCCTCGGGCTGAGCCTGAGTGAAATCATCGCTAAGGCCAGGCAGAATGCCCCACCGGAGCTGGAAATTGAGGTAGAGGTAACCACGGTTGAGGAAGCGATTGAGGCGGCTGAGGCTGGATCCGATATAATCCTGCTGGACAACATGAAACCGGATGACATGTGCCGCGTGGTGGCATCCATCCCCGCTCATGTTAAAACCGAAGCCTCTGGAGGCATCACCCTGGAAAATGTCCGCCAGGCAGCCATGGCTGGCGTTGATATCATCTCCATCGGTGCCCTCACCCATTCTGCTAGAGCCCTGGATATCAGCCTCGAGCTTGAACCGGAGACAGTAAAGCTGGACTGAATTACCAACTTATCTTACATGGACTACTCAGTGTCCCGCCAACTCACGGGAACAAATGAGGTCAAGGATAATCAACAAGGTTACACCATCTGTGGTTTACTGGCACGAGCCAGATAGCTATCGCTATCATCCTCAATGGCTATATCACTGAATCCAGCCGCTGACAGCAACAATTGCATGTCATCACCGGCAGGCAGTATGTCATGCCGCACATCGGGTATCTGGCTGTGGATTTCATTGATATGGGCCCGGCTGGAAGTGTGGCAAATCATCAGACTGCCACCAGGCTTAATCACACGCAGCATTTCGGCAAAGGCCTTCGGCTTATCCTGGAAATGGGGGAAGCTGGAATAGCAGACAACAGCATCAAAAACCTCCCCGACAACGGGAATTTCCATCACATCGGCACAGAGGTAGTCAATATTTCCCGGGAGTCCTTTGACCTTTGCCTTAAGCAGCATCTCATCAGCAATATCAATGGCTATTACCTGCCCGTCCTGCCCTATCTTACCGAAAATAAAGGGCAAAAAGACACCCGTTCCCGTCCCGACATCAAGTATCTTGAAACCGGGTTTTAGATTAAGGCGTGTGGCCATCCGCTCCAGTTTGGCGGTATCCTTCTCGGCAACCGTCTCATCCCATATGTCAGCACGCTCGTTGAAATAAGCCCTGATCACTGTCATTCCTCCGTCATCTGTTGCTGCCGCCAGCGCTTAACTTTCCGCTTGGGTGAGAAAATAGCGGCTATCATAAATATCAACGACGAGGTAACTACGATGGTAGCCCCGCTGGGGATATTGAAAAGGTAAGAAAAGAGCAGCCCCACCCAGCCGGAGAGGACTCCGAAACACGCCGCCAGCAGGAACATCTTCTTCATGCTGTAGGTAAGCTGATAAGCAGCAGCTGCAGGGTTCAGAATCAGGCTGAAGATGAGAAGCCCGCCAATGGAACGCAGAGATGCGGTAACAGTAGCCCCGGTAAGGAACAGTATTCCGTACAGGACAACCGTGGCAGGCAGGCCCACGGAAAGCGCTATGCCCCGGTTAAAAACCGTGGCCTGAATCTCTTTATAGAAAACCACGATGAGCCCGACAACGATAACAGCCACCACCGCCAGCAGTATGATATCGGCCCTGGTATTGGTGAGAATGCTTCCCCAGAGCAGCTCCAATGCCCCTGACTTCGTCCCCGGCATCAGCCCCATAAAGAGAAAGGCTATACCGAGCATAAGGGAAAAAAT
>CP070645.1:462360-466973 GCA_020354275.1 Dehalococcoidales bacterium | reverse complement strand
GGACTACTTCTCCACCACCGCCAATACGGTAAACGTTAACGTCAACGCCCTGGGCATGGGCTACGAAGCAGACTTCGGTGATGCCCCCATTATCTCTGACTTCGCCACCGTATACGGCACCGTATTTAATGATAATAATGGCAATGGGGTGCGGGACTCCGGTGAGACTGGTATATCCAATGTCACCGTATCCTTAGACGACGCCGATAACACCACCGATACCTACGGTCGGTTCTCCTTTAAGGTCACTTCTACCGATAATTACACCCTCTCCGAGACCGACCCACCGGACTACTTCTCTACCACCGCCAATATGGTAAACGTTAATGTTGATGCCCTGGGTAAGGGCTACCCGGTAGACTTCGGCGACGTACCCTTTACTTTACTACACCACATCAAAATCTCGCCCGATAACGCCACCATCATCACCGGCGCCAGCCTGACTTACTACGCCGCCGCCTATGACCAGTACGATAACTGGCTGCTTGACGTTACCCAATGGACTACCTTCTCCATCGACCCACAAGCCGGCGGTAGCTGGGTGGGCAATACCTACTACTCCCAGAATACCGGCAACTGGAACGTCAGCGGTAACCTGACCCTGCTCGATATGACAGATAACACCTTACTTAACGTGATTTTGGATACCGAACCTGACCCTGAGCCTGACCCTGAGCCAGAACCCGAGCCTGAACCAGAACCCGAGCCTGAACCAGAACCAGAACCGGAGCCTGAAGCTGGAATAAGATACTTCATAGTGGACTTCCTGGGTAGAATAAGCATGCAGCCACTATCAAGCGATGGCAGACTGCTCCGCCGCCTGGAAGCACCCAGCCGCGATGAAAAACACCTGCTGGTGATTGAAAAGGGAACTAAAACCTTAGATGAACAGGACAGGGTTGTTACTTATATTGAGATAAAGGAAACGCAGGTACCACCGTTACCGGTAAACACCATCGTTCTAGGTAAAGCTTATGACTTCATGCCATCGAATATAATATTCGACCAATCAACAAGGCTTACTCTGGGCTACGATTTGGATGAACTTTCTGAAGGTATCACCTCGATTGCCCTGGCCTACTACAAGGATGAATCAGGCTGGACCAGATTTGCAGCAGACGATGGCATAGTGGCGGAACTGGGTAAAATATCGGCTGCGGTTGGTCACTTCACCACATTTGCCATTCTGGCCGACGTTTCACCACCCGCATTCAAACTGAGCAACCTATCTATAACAACACCATCGGTCTGGAACCTGTTAGCATTGGTCAAGAAAACAGGGGAAACGGTTACCATCGACTTTGACCTGACGAATGATGGCGGCCAGCAAGGTACTTATTTCGCCGTTCTCAAAGTAAATGGAACGGCCATAGAAACCAAGTTGGTAACGCTTGATGCCGGAGAGACTCAAACGGTGACCTTCATCCTTGCCAATAACGAGTCTGGTGATTATAAGATAGAAATCGGAAATCTGAGTGGTGACTTCACCAGCTCTGTATGGATCAACTGGCCGCTTATATTAGGAATATGCGGGGGTCTGGGAATACTGGGCTGGCTAATCAGGTATCTACTGAAACAGAACTGGCTGTTTTAAAGGATTGACCCGGTTTTAGTTTAACACCTTGTAGTTCCTCTGGATAGTTGCTGGCCTTCCTTAAGGTGATAGAGGTCTTCGGGTTGATTTACTAGCTGATTGTACTATCTACACTAGCCTTTCTGCGTATTGCTTCCAGTTTCTTCATGGGAACGCCTCCGTAACGCCCCAGTCCACCCCTCAACCTGGGGTCCAGCAGGTCTCTCATGGCATCACCGAACACGTTTATTCCATATATCACCAGCGATAGGGCAATACCCGGCCAGAGCAGCATCCAGGGAGCGCGAATCATATATATTCGCCCGGCACCGCTGATCATGCCTCCCCAGCTGGGAATCGGCGGCGGAAGACCGAACCCGAGGAAGCTCAGCCCGGCCTCAGCCATAATCATACCGCCCATACCCATTGAGAATCCGAGAATTTCTACGGGTAGAACATTGGGTAAAAGATGGCGTATTAGTATCCGGCTGGTTGGAGCACCAACCGCCCTGGCTGCCTCTACATAAACATTCTCTTTAATCCAGAAAACAAGAGCCCTCGGTCCCCTTGAACCACTGATACCACCCGATATTCCCAAAACAAGTATCAGCTGAATCATACCGCCACCGACAAGGGCCATTATCGTCAAATAAATAAATAGCATGGGGAAGGCTATCCACGCATCAACGAACCTCTGGACGATAATATCGAACTTGCCTCCGAAGTAACCGCAGGTAAGACCTATTGTCAGAGACACAACCGAGTTTATGAGTGACCCGAAAACGCCGATGGTCATGGAGACACGGGCGCCGTAGATGATACGGCTGAGCATATCCCGCCCCATATTGTCACCCCCCAGGGGGTGCTGTAGTGTTGGGGCAGCCAGGCGGATTTTCAGGTCAACTTCATTGTACCCGTAAGGGGCCAGACCTGCATCAGGTAAGCCAATCCATGACAGGTCGGCAAAGATGCCGGTGAAAAACAGCAGCAGGACTATGACTGCACCCACAGTACCCAGTGGCTTCTCCTTAACCAGCCTGATGGGTATATCGATCAGCCAGTGGTGCGGTTTTCTCTCCAGTGGTACACCTTCAGCTGCTGTTTGACCTGCTGCTCGCCTACCGTACACCTTTAACCCTTTATACCAATATTGGTGATATTACTGGTGGAATCACTTAACCAGGCCAACTCTCTTCCCAGACAAATATTATCATGCCAAACAGAACATGGCAAGGAGTTTTCCCTTAAAAATAGAGGTTTTTTACCCTAAGAAAATCAATAGCTACCATGCTAAAAACCCTTGACAAAGGATAAATACAAGGTAGACAATAACGGCGGTATCAAACGCATCAGCCATTATCAAGAAAGGAGAGAACTATGGCAGAAGTAATTATGGAAACCAACGCAGGCGATATTTGTGGCATGGAGGAGAGGGGAGTCCTCTCTTTCAAAGGAGTACCATATGGTGCACCAACCGGTGGCAAGCGCCGTTTCCTGCTGCCACAACCGGTTGAACCCTGGACAGGTGTACGATATGCCGGTGATTTCGGGCCGGTCTGCCCGCAGACGGGGGCGCTGGTCGACGAATCCCGGCCCTACTCTGTGGTCCGTTCCGACGGGCATACCAGAATATGGCCGCAGAGTGAGAACTGCCTGGTATTAAATGTGTGGACTCCCGGTACCAAGGACGGCGGTAAGCGCCCGGTTTTGGTCTGGTTGCACGGCCGCGGCCACACCGGCGGCGCCGGCTCGGAGACGATGTATCACGGTGCCAACCTGGCCAGGCGCGGTAACGTGGTCGTCATCACCATCAACCACCGCCTTAATGTCTTCGGCTACCTGCACCTGGCAGACATCGCCGGTGAAACATATGCCGGTTCGGGTATAGTCGGAGAGCTGGACATAGTGCTGGCACTGGAGTGGGTACGGGCTAATGTGGAGAATTTCGGTGGCGATGCCAATAATGTCACCATATTCGGCGAGTCTGTGGGTGGCGGCAAGGTCAGCACTTTGCTGGCCATGCCCTCGGCTAAAGGCCTGTTTCACCGCGCCGTTGTTCAGAGCGGGCCGGGTCTGCGGGGCGTTCCCGCCAAGGATGCCTCTGAGTTCGCCGAACAGCTGCTGGCCAAGCTAGGTATCAGGGCAAATGAGATCGATAAACTCCAGCAGGTACCAGCACAACAGTTGCTGGATACCGTGGGTGCTTTAAGTTCAGAAGGGGTCGCTGCCCGGTTATCACCGGTGGTGGACGGCAATTACCTGCCGGCAAATCCCTTCGATCCTGTAGCAGCACCCACAGCGGCGGAGGTACCGTTGATGATAGGGTGCAACCGTGACGAAAATGCGCTCTTCTCGGCCCGTGACCCGAGGCGCCGGCGGCTCACCGAGGAAGAACTGCGCGAACGTCTGAAACCGACACTCGGAGAGCACATGGACAGGATAATAGGCGTCTACAAGAAGACACGGCCTGAGGCTACGCCCTGGGACCTTTATATCGGCATCCAGAGCGAAAGGACCCGGCGGTCATCCATCCTTCTAGGCGAACGAAAGGCAGCCAGCGGCCCCGCTCCGGTATTCCAGTACCTGTTCATGTACCAGTCCGATTTCCTGGGTGGTCTCTTCAAGGCCAGCCATGCCATGGAGATCCCGTTCGTCTTCGATAACACCGACGATGTGGGCATGACCGGCGAACGCCCGGATAAACACGAGATGGCCGAAACCATGAGCGAAACGTGGGTTGCTTTCGCCCGCAACGGAGATCCCAACAACCCCACGATTCCCAAATGGGAACCGTTCTCCGCCGACCACCGGGCAACCATGCTCTTTGACGTTCCCAACCATCAGGAGATCGACCCCTTCCGTGAGGAACTCGATGCCTGGGAGGGAATGTAACTGCCTGGTCAGTTATTAGCACGTAGAGATCGTGAATATGGCATTATACGGTAATTAATAACCGGTAATGGCAAGGGGGGAACATGATTGAAATTATGTTAGAAACAAGTGGCGGCGATATCTGCGGCACCATGGAGCGGGATGTCTG
>CP070645.1:458812-462260 GCA_020354275.1 Dehalococcoidales bacterium | reverse complement strand
GGCAATTTTTAGACTTTTTTTAGAAAAAAATCATTTTATAGCTCTCAGTTTTTCTTTTCCTTGTTACCCGCAGGTGATAACGGTAAAATGGGTACCGTGTGAAAGAGTACATATTTCCCTGGAGAAACAAAAATATCTTGCCAGAAGGTGTTACAAAAGGAGGAATACGGAAATGTTAATGACAGCTGAAGACTATATGGACAGTCTGCGCCAGTGCCGACTCAATATCTATCTCCTCGGTGAAAAGGTGGAAAACTGGGTTGACCACCCTATTATCAGGCCGTCAATTAATGCCATGGCCATGACCTACAAACTCGCCCGTGAGCCCGAAAGTGAAGCCCTGGCCACGGCTGATTCCATGGTCAGCGGGAAGAAGGCTAATAAATTCAATTCACTCTTCCAGAGCACCGGTGACCTGGTTACCAAGGTAAAGCTGCAGAGGCTGATGGGCCAGAGGACAGCCTGCTGTTTTCAGAGGTGCGTTGGCATGGATGCCATAAACGCCGTTTTCAGTACTACCTGGGAAACCGACCAGCAGCATAATACGGAGTACCACCAAAGGTTTCGGGAATGGTTGAAACATGTTGAAGAGAAGGACCTCTGCATTTCGGGGGCCATGACCGATGTCAAGGGGCACCGCGGGCTGGCGCCAAGCCAGCAGGCTGACCCGGACATGTTCGTACATATTATCGAAAGAAGGAATGACGGGATCGTGGTAAGGGGAGCCAAGGCACATCAGACGGGAGCGGCCAACTCGCACGAAATGCTCATCATGCCCACCCTCAGAATGCGTGAAGCCGATAAAGACTACGCGGTATGCTGCGCCATACCCAGTGACAGTGATGGCATTACCATGGTCTATGGCCGCCAGTCCTGCGACACCCGTAAACTTGAGGATGGCGATATCGATGTCGGCAACTACGGTTTTGGCGGCCAGGAGGTTTTAATTATCCTTGATGACGTATTTGTCCCCTGGGACAGGGTCTTCATGTGTGGCGAGATTGACTTCTCGGCCGTGCTGGTAGAAAGGTTTGCCAGCTACCACCGGCAGAGCTACGGCGGATGTAAGGCTGGCATCGGTGATGTGCTTATCGGCGCCACCGCATCCATAGCCGATTACAACGGTGTCAGGCAGGCATCGCACATCAGGGACAAGCTCAGCGAGATGGTTCACCTGGTGGAAACGATACACAGCTGCGGGCTGGCCTGCTCCTATGAAGGCCGCCAGATGATGGCGGGTAATTACCAACCCGACACGCTGCTGGCCAACGTGTGCAAATTAAATGTAACCCGGTTCCCCTACGAGCTTTGCCGTCTCGCTGAAGATATAGCCGGTGGCCTGCTGGTAACGACGCCATCGGAGAAGGACTTCCGGCACCCGGTTATCGGTCCATACATTGATAAATACCTCAAGGGAGACCCGGAGGTGCCCACCGAATCCCGCTACCGTATGCTCACCCTCCTGCATGCCATGAGCACCGGTCTGGTGGCCCCCAGTTACCGCACCGAGTCGATGCACGGCGCCGGTTCACCCCAGGCCCAGAAGATCATGATTGAGCGCGAGTCCGACATGGAGAACAAGCAGAAGCTTGCCCGCACTATCGCCGGAATAGATAAGAGGGAAGACGTACTGGCCTGAGGTGCTTAATTGCAGGCCAGAATACGCAGGTGTGAAACCTGCCCATATTGATAACAGCAAATATCAAGATGTTTTTATAGGATAAATACTTCATATAATATATGGTCATAGTCAGCGAAGGAAACATAGTAGAAAGAGGGAGGTGAATATGTCTCTTAAACTCACACTTCAGGAAGCGCAAGAACGGGGCGCATATTATGTGAGCTGCGGTTATCATTGAGGCCCCGGTGTCCTGCAAGTTATGTGGGAATCGGAGGGTCTAGGCGGCGAGGATGTTCTCTGGGCATCAACCGCTTTCAATGGCGGCATCGCCGGGCAGCAGCAGGCGCCCTGCGGTGCCCTTTCTTCGGCAGTGGTCTGTCTCGGTTTACGCCATCGCTGTGACCGCGAGGACAGAGAGCAGGCCAGGCAAGCACGTGAGACCGCCCGCCGTGAGGCGAACCAGCTTTTTGAGGAGTTCCGCCGGGAGTTTGGCGCCTTCAGTTGTATTGACCTGATTGGCGTGAGATTCTCGGATGCAGACGGTTACCGCAGATTTCGAGAAGAAGGTATAGGTGAAAAGAAGTGCCTAAACTATGTAAAATACTTAATCCAGAGATTATATGAGATGGCAGGCGCTTAAATTGCCGTAACACACTAGAGTTAAGTGGGATTTAATGTCCTGGCCAATGAGGTATGAAATGCCGTATGCAAAGAACGGAGATATCAATATCTACTATGAGGTTGAGGGAGAGGGCCCCCCGCTAGTAATGCTTCATGGTTTGACAAGCAGTTCGGGAGCCATGAGAGAGGCTGGTTATGTAGACGCGCTGAAAAATGATTACCGGCTTATTCTCCTAGACGCCCGTGGGCATGGAAAAAGTGATAAACCTCACGACCCGGCAGCGTATATCAGTGAGTACATAGTCGGTGATGTAATCGTTATAATAGATGACCTTGCTATAGAAACTACCAACTTATTCGGCTACTCCTACGGCGGGTTAATTGCTTTCCAATGTGCCAAATATGTTCCCCGGAGAATGAAGTCACTGATAGTCGGGGGAATTGGGGCAAGGACTCCTCCTCAAGAAGGTATAAAAGCGTATATTAAAAACCTTGAGGTTGGCCCCGAGGCTTTTGTCGCGGCATATGAACAGGCTGGGCCTTTATCTCCTGGAATGAAAGCACGTATGCTGGAAAATGACCATGAAGCGTTGATAGCTGTCTTAAAGGCTGTCGGGTCTAGAACTGGCGTACAAGATGACCTGCCGGGTATGACTATGCCGTTCCTTCTTTTCGTTGGTGAGTATGATAATAGTTTTTCAGCGTCTAAAGAAGCTAGTGAACTGCTACCTGACGTTACCTCTATCTCTTTACCGGGGCTTGACCACATGCAGGCACTCAACCGTCTCGATTTAGTGATACCTCACATAAAAGAGTTCCTGTCCAGAGTAAACTAAACAAAGACAATAAACGATAAATAAGGTTTTGCTAAATTATACTTCTGAACGCTTCAGACTCCTCATGTTTTACAGACACCACAGCCCACTTCTTTTTGTAACTACCGCCCTGTTTGACTTTGAATCCTTCAAGCACTTTCTCCCACTCCACATGGTCTACATAACCAAAAGGAGGGCCAGCGCTCAGGCTAAGGTATGCTTGCCCTGTTTCCTTGAGGATACGTTTGATTTCACTCACGGCCTCTTTTCTTTGATTAGCCATAGAACACAATAACCCATTAGCCAGAACGAAGTCGACTGACCTGTCTTTTATAAAACTGACGTTAGCGGCAGACGAAGTGTGAGTTTCAATATTATGATAACCACCTTT
>CP070645.1:449252-458712 GCA_020354275.1 Dehalococcoidales bacterium | reverse complement strand
GCAGGTTTCGCCCCTCACTCCTGGCACCGTCAATTATCTCCCGCTCAGTCATCTAAGCCATTCCTCCTGTAGTAGAATTTGATGACCTAGTGTAACAGATTTTACCCTCTTTGCCAAGCGATGAAACTGACAAAAAGTGTATGACATATACTTTAAAACCGATACCAGGTCATTGACTATACAAGTTCGGAAACAGTACGTATTATTCTATCAGACCGGATGGAGGTTGATTCAGGTAAACCTTGGCCTCTCCAGTCTACCCATATGCTAATGATCCCCAATTCCTGAGCACCGGCAATATCAATCTCCAGGTCATCACCTACCATCCAAGTCCCGGATGGTTCAACGTATAATTGCTCCATCGCCTGACGAAAAACCCGTTGGTCGGGCTTTCCGGTGCCGAACTCACCCTCGACTAGTATATAATCAAAAAGCGAAGCCAAGCCAAACCTTTCAATCTTCCGCCGTTGAGCATCCGAAGCACCGTTGGTGACCAGAGCCAACCGGCAGCTATGATTCCGAAAGTGGTTAAGCATATCTACAGCTCCAGGAACAGGCACAATTGCTAATTCCCGTTCAACGGAATAGGAATCAGCCAGTTCACTGGCCAATGCAGGAGCGTTTATGCCCAGGCTGGAAAACGCCCTTGATACTATGTCACGTCGGGCGTTATTTAAGTCCAGACGGCCTTGAGCCATACGCAATGGATCATTCCAGTACCAGTCCCGCGTCCCATTAATGGCTGCCAGCAGTCTATCTGATTCAAGTCCAGGTACCTTTACTGCATACCTGCGGCAAACATCATGCCAGCATTTATCAGCCACAGCATCATAGGCCAGAATCGTATCATCCAGGTCAAAGAGAATGGCTCTTGGCATACCTACACCATGGATAACAGCCTGAATGCTGTTAAAACCTTTTTTTAACTTGGGTTACCGCCGGCACGCTCAAACTCCAGACAAAGGACCTGTCTGGTATTCTCGGTAACCTTAATCCTATCATCAATCCGCCAGCCGACAACCCATAGGATATGCTGTGGCGAACATAAGATAGGGATTCGCTGACGCCAGGCATGAGGAATCTTGGCGTCAATCATGAACTCCCCCAGTTTCTTAAGTTGACTCATCCCCACCGGTTGAAACCTGTCACCGGGCTGGCGGCAACGCACTGTCAATTCAGCACCGGCTTCATCCCGGTCAAGATAAGCGGTAAGGTTTCCGCCTTTATCTTCCATTTGTTCCCGTTCGATATATTTAGCCACCACACACCAGCCGGGAAACAGGGTTTTACCGGGGATATTGAGGGTAAAATGGCCTTCTAAAACCGGGAACGGGCACAGAGCAGCCGGGTCTGGGCCGATCAGATATCGCTCATACTCCACAATAAGGACAAGTCCTCCGGGCAAACAGAGCTGCTTGCCTGCCGGTTTGTTCAGGATAGCCATTATTTCCTCAATGTGGCGTGTTTCAATATCTTTAAGACTGCCCAACAGCTCTTCTATTACGGTACGCAGCAGTTGCCGTTGCAGAGCAGAAGGCAACTCGAGGAATTTCCCCTTGTTTATAATGATGGTACCTGCCTGCTTGTATATGACGCTGCCCCACAATTTGGCAATCTCTTCTTCCAGATAACTCAGCTCATCACCGGCAATACGAGCCGTCCTCAATAATGCTTCGTTTATTTGCGAGTTGTATTTCTCCAGCAGAGGTACCAACTGCTGACGGACCCTGTTTCTGAGGTGGGACAATGACAGGTTGGAGGTATCTACTCTTGGGATAATATGCTTTCTACCGCAATATTCAACCGTCTCCTGCCGGGTTACCATGAGTAACGGTCTTATAATTTTAATTTCATTACCTGAATACTGCCATCGGCTAACAGGCTGCAGTCCCTGAAGCCCCTGGATCCCCGTTCCCCTGATTAGATGCATCAAGATAGTCTCAATGTTGTCATCTTTAGTGTGACCAACCGCCACCACACCAGCCCCGATTGACCCGGCCACCAGGGCTAAAAAGTTGTACCGCATTTCACGGGCCGCCTCTTCCAGTGAAATACGCTGCTTTTTCTGGTAAGTCAGCACATCACATCGTTCCACGGTCACCGGGACCCCGAGCTGGCTGGCTAGCTGAGAAACATAGCGAGCATCATTCTCTGACTCAACACCGCGAAGCTGATGATCGAGATGGGCAATATGCAGCTTTATGTCAAGCTCTTCCTGAAGGCTGACCAGCATACCGAGCATAGCGGCTGAATCCTGACCGCCGGATACAGCTACCAGTAACCGTTTCTGCCCTGCCAGCAGGTTATGTTCTCGAATATAGTCCCGAACCCTGAGCTCGAGTGGCCCTTGGTATCCCTGTTCTTTCACCGTCTCTCTGCATATTGGTAAGGCATACTCAACATTACCAGATAATCTGAATTTCCACTATTGAATCCCTATAATATGCCGTTCCCCTGGCACCAGACCGCTGCCAGGGATAGGGCTCACCGACCACCAGGTCTACTTCTTTATCTGATTGTGGCTCGACAAAGATAATCCCCTTATCCACCGTCTCAAAAGCCACCACGGCATGTGCCCACTCCTTGGAACGGATACGTACGTAGGCTGCCCGGATACCTCTGGCCTCGGCATTATTATTAAGTGCAGCTGCGAAATCAAAACAGACATATTCACCGCTGATAAACCGGTGAGAATCCGTCTGGTCACGAGCCAGGAATTCCTGCAGCTCTGTATATGTAGGGTTATAGAGCTCGACCTTGGGATCGCCTGCCTGGGAAAGACCGTCCATTCCGATTTCATACCATTTGTCATACCCCTTGTCATATGCCGTACCGCGTGCTTCCTGGTAAGCCACCACATACATCTCACCATAACCGTCTTCATAACCGTCGTAATAGGCATCGGCAACGGTCTCAGCAGTGGTACTACCTACATAGCTGATATACATAACCAGATCAATGACGATAAGCGCCCCCATCAGCACGATAATCCCGAGGATCATCCTGACAATAGCAATTGTAAACTCTTTGAACTCGTTCATCGCCATCTACCAGACAACTGATATTTTAGTAACCGTATCATCATAGGGCCGCGCGGGGAAGTTATTCAGCCCGCTGTAACTCTCGCCCACCGCCACCTTTACCTCTTTGCCCGACCGGGGCTCTATTATAACCAGCCCGTTATCCACGGTCTCAAAAGCAACCAGCTGGATAATATATACCATTCCCTCATGGGCTTTACGTGCTATCTGGCAACGAACATAGGCCACCCGTATCCCATTAGCCTCGGCATATTCATGTATGCCCTTAGCTGTAGTGGCTTCCGCCCTCTCCCATATTCCGGGTAATTCATCATAGAACGGATTATGGATAAAATACTCACCTTCCTCGTATATGATACCGGTATCACCATCCTGGCCTTCCTGATAGCCAATACGGCTGCCCTCCTGGTAGCCAGTCCTGCTCCCGTCCTGCTTACCGGCCAAATAACCCTGAGCACGCCCTTCTTCCAGGCCTTCGGCATAGGAAATAGCCATCTGGTTATTCAGGTCACGATAAATATTTATACTGGCCAGAAAACCAAACCCAATAAGTACAATAACTATGAAGATAGATAAAGCCATTCCCTTCATTGTCTACCTATAACCACCCCTATAATATTTTAAAACATTTTTGCCCATATAACGAAATTTACACCGGTAAATGATGCGCGCGATATGACTTCGGTTACATTATTCTGCTTCTAGGCTTGCAGAATAAGTCTGGTGCGATGTATTGACTGGGGATAGTCTGTTAAACCCAGGGCAGCGGTAACCTGCTCCGCCCTTCCCGAACCGCTACTGCCGCAGCGTAACCTCATTCCGATAGTCAAATACGAGCCATCCCGGCCAACAAGCCAGATGTCATCAATCAAAGCCCTTAGGTCATAGTCTCGCTGCCCGGTATCCCTCTGGTGGTGCCACGGCAGTTGCTCCTTTGAGAGCAAGGCGCTAATTACAGATTCCACCTCCTCGGGCCCTTTCTCGGTGGCCACTTCCACCCTGTATTCGGCATAACGAACCATTGACTGTAGAGAAGGCATCGTTGGCGTTATGGGATATACCTCAAGTACCTTAATGCCAGGGGGTAGTTGCTCGCTTATCATAGCAGTAAACCAGTGCGGGGAAACCCACCTTGCCATAAAGACATCCATTAACTCAGCCTCACTGGTTACGCCTACGGGGAGTGGAGCCGCCAGAGATATTCGGGGGTGGGGGCTGAATCCCTCAGAATAGGCCAGCGGTATCCGGGCACGACGCAGGGCTCTCTCCCATAACCGCATAATATCCAAGTGAGAGATAAATTTTAACTCGTCCCCGCGGCTAAGTCTGATCCGCAGCCGTTGCATGGCTTTCCTTGGTTAGCTGGATTTTTTCAATTTTCAGTCCCCTCATCTCGGTCACCACCAGCTTCAGGTCCTGATACCTCACCTGCTCGTTTTCCTTCGGTATATGCCCTATAAGGTCAAGAATGAAGCCAGCCAGTGTCTCATAGTCCCCCTCCGGTAACTCCAGATCCATCTCTTCATTGACTTCCTCCACCCGCATGCCACCATCGACCTGGTAGGTAAACTCGTCAATGACCTTATAGTCCTTTTCCACCATCGCCAGCTCGTCCCCCACCGGCCCCACTATCTCCTCCACCAAGCGGGTAAGCGTGACGATGCCCGCCGTACCGCCATATTCATCCACTATTATTGCCATCCGGTAATTTTCTTCCTGCATCTCTATGAAGAGTTCGCTGATACGCTTGCTCTCCGGGGCAAACCAGGCCGGGCGGACGAGTTCATCGATTAATTTGCCATCATTGATCTTCCCCTTGGTCCTTGCCATAAGCACATCTTTGATTGCCAGGATACCA
Source organism: Dehalococcoidales bacterium (assembly GCA_020354275.1). Classification (GTDB taxonomy): domain Bacteria; phylum Chloroflexota; class Dehalococcoidia; order Dehalococcoidales; family UBA2162. Next base: position 453,813 of record CP070645.1, on the reverse strand, counting down.
ACCACGTTGTCCATATTTTCCTGGTAAACCGGGAACCGCGATAATGGGAACTCAGCGTAAAGGGTTAGAAAATCGGTAATCCTGGAGCCCAGTCCAATAGCGATAACCTCCGGGCGTGGTACCATGACTTCACGTACCGGCCGGTCGCCGAAATCAAAGACCTTGTTTAGCATTACCGCCTCTGCCTCTTCAACCTCCCCCTCCTTGTGGCCAACCGATATCATGGTACGGATTTCCTCATCTCTGGCCATAGAGCCGGTACCTGGCTCTCCGCCTATCAGCTTACTGAAACCAGACCCCATCCAGCTGAGCACCGAAACAAAGGGGAAAAACAACCACCACAGCAACTGTATCGGCCGAGCATATATCAAGGACATTCGCTCAGCATGCTGGGTAGCTATCGTCTTGGGGACAGTCTCACAGAATATCAGCAGGATGACAGTTAAACCTACGGTAGTAATAATAATAGCCTGCTCAGGCCAGTATCTGATTGCCATTGCTGTAGCCAGTGCCACCGCCGCAGTATTTACCAGGTTATTACCGAGCAGGATAACCGAAAGTAGCCGGCCCGGGTTCTCAATCATCCTGGCTACACGTCTGGCCCCCTTCACCTGGGTATCAACCAGATGCTCTACCCTAATTTTTTGCAGAAAGAAAAATGCCGTTTCTGAACTGGAAAAGAATGCCGAAAGCAGCAAACATAGAACAAGAAGACCAATATATAAAGGTATTTCACTGTCAGACATAAATTGTTACTTTACACCTACCTACTTTGCCACCTGAATAATATATACTATCCTTCTGGCAACCTAACCTGGGGGCGCTGTATGCCTTCCTTGGTCAGTAGAATTGTTTCAATTTTCACTCCCCTCATCTCGGTCACCACCAGTTTCAGGTCCTGATATCTAACCTGTTCGTTCACCTTTGGTATGTGGCCCAAAAGACTGAGGACAAAACCGGCCACCGTCTCATAATCCCCCTCCGGTAATTCCAGGTTCATCTCTTCATTGACTTCCTCTATCCGCATACCCCCGTCTATCTGAAAAGTGTACTCGTTAATAACCTCATAATCCTTCTCCACTGCCGCCAGCTCGTCCCCTACCGGTCCCACTATCTCCTCTACCAGCTGGGTAAGACTGACGATGCCAGCAGTACCGCCGTACTCGTCTACAACTACAGCCATCCGGTAATTTTCGTCCCGCATTTCAGCAAAGAGTTCACTAATACGCTTGCTCTCCGGCGCAAAGTAAGCCGGGCGAATAAGGCCATCAATAATACTATCGTCATTAATAGCGCCCTTGGCTTCCGCCATAAGCACATCCTTGATGGCTAGAATGCCAACCACATTGTCCATATTCTCCTGATACACCGTAAAACGTGATAATGGCGACTCAGCGTAAAGGGTTAGAAAATCGGCTATCTTGGAGCCCTGTTCGATAGCGATAACCTCCAGACGCGGCAACATAACCTCACTTACCGGACGGTCACCAAAGTCAAAGACATTGTGCAGCATTTCGGCCTCTGTTTCTTCTACTTCTCCTTCCCTATGACTTACTGATATCATGGTACGGATTTCGCCTTCACTAACCAGCAACCTTGGAACAGGTTTCGTCCCCAGTATCCTGCTGATCCCCGTAGCAATCCAGCTAAGCAACAGGACAAAGGGCGTCAATAACCATGAAATCACCTGTAATGGTCTGGCATAGAAGAGCGTTACCCGTTCGGTATGCTGGGCCGCAACCGTTTTGGGGATAGTCTCTGAAAATATCAGCAGAATGATAGTCAAGCCGATAGTAGTGATAAGGACCCCGTGCTCGGGCCAGAATCTGATTGCCAGGGCCGTTGCCAGTGCTGTCGCTGCCGTATTAACCAGGTTATTGCCCAGTAACACGATTGACAGGAGTCTCTCGGGTTTCTGAATTAATCCCGCAACCCGTTCGGCACCTTTTACCTTGGTATTAATTAGGTGCTCTAGTCTTATCCTCTGCTGGGAAATAAAGGCTGTTTCTGAACTGGAAAAGAACGCGGAAAAAACAAGGCAGGTAAAAAGAAACACTAAATATAGTGTTTCAACAGTAGACAAAATGTCATCACCTCACTGCCAACAGTATTCAATTTATACCGCCTTAATTTAAATCATACCATTGGTAATAAAGAGTGTCAAAAAGGGTATGATATCTGTGAGTTAAAGCCTATGGTATAATTCAAGTGTATGAAAATCCTGGGGATAGAGACCTCCTGCGATGAGACGGCTGTCGCTGTAGTAGAGGATGGGAGAAATGTTCTCTCCAACCAGATCGCCTCGCAGGTGGAAATCCATGCCCGTTACGGTGGGATTGTTCCCGAGGTCGCCTCCCGGCAGCATATTTTAGCCATTATCCCGATACTAAAACAGGCAATGGCCGATGCCGGAGTTAGCTGGCATGACCTGGATGGGATTGCCGTCACTATAGGCCCCGGTCTGGCAGGCTCGTTATTAATAGGCGTCAATACGGCCAAATCAATCACCCTGGCCCATGGAATACCGCTCATCGGGGTCAACCACCTGGAAGGCCATATTTACGCTAACTGGCTGCTTGACCATAGCCCTGATTCAACCCCACACTTCCCTCTGGTATGCCTGATTGTATCCGGAGGGCACAGTGATCTGGTACTGATGAAGAGGCATGGAGACTATACAGTGCTGGGGCGGACACGGGATGACGCCGCCGGTGAAGCCTTCGATAAAGCCGCCCGGATACTTGACCTGGGTTACCCCGGTGGCCCGGCCATTGAGCGTTCGTCCAGGGAAGGCAATCCCTCTGTCCCGTTACCCCGTGCCTGGCTCAAAGGGACCAACGACTTCAGCTTCAGCGGTATAAAGACAGCCCTGCGACGGCTGGTAGATGAGGGCAATATTTCCTCCAACTCTGATATCGCTGCCAGCTTTCAGGAGGCTGTAATTGACGTTCTGGTTACTAAAACCATAGCAGTAGCCAGAGAACACAGGGTAAAGCAGATTTTACTGGCCGGTGGTGTGGCGGCCAACCAGTTACTCCGCCAGCGACTAGTGCAGGACTCACCCATTCCGGTACTGATTCCACCGCTGGTGCTGTGCACCGATAACGCCGCTATGATTGCCGCTTGCGGATACTTCCGTTTCCGGGCAGGAAAAACAGAAGGCATGAATTTAGATGTTTTACCCGGTTTGAAACTGGGCTGAATGGCAATAAAGCCAGTGAGATAATGGGGTCCATATAATCATCACAATCTAGAGGAAGAGACAAGACTTACTGGAATGCCCTGCAACTAAGTGTATATTGACAGACGGCAAATACAAGCCTTATCATTAAACGTGTGAAGTACAACCACCAAAAACGGGATTAACATAGGGGAGTTTTTCAGATGAAAAGAAGGAATATTTTCCGCACTTTAGCTGTGCTAGTGACCATTTCCCTGTTATTAATAGCATTACCATCTACGCCGGCACTGGCGGCAACCATCTCACTTTCACCAACCTCCGGCCCCGTAGGCACATGGGTTACGGTAACAGGATCTCTGTTCACCGGCTTAGGAGGTAACACTGTTTTCATTTTTCTTGATAATGATGTCCGCACCAGCGCCGTGGTAACCACGACCTATGAGACTATCAGCGCCCAGTTCCAGATACCAACCGGCACTACGACAGGGCAAAAAACAGTGTCCGTGAAAACCACTACTTCACCCAGCAGTACGACACTGGCCATCGCTTATTTCACGGTAACCGTAATCGAGATCGAGCTCGATGAAGATTCCGGACCGGTGGGTACCCTGGTTGAAATCACCGGTGAGGGTTTCGGGGATGAAGAAGACCTGATTGTGGAATATGATGATGACGATATTACTGACGATGTCGTCAGCGGCAGCACCGAAACGGATGATGATGGCGAGTTCGCCTTCACCATAGCCATTCCCGAGAGCGCTGCCGGTGACCACACGATAACGGTAACCGGGGAAGAATCTGATACCACGGCTTCGGCTGACTTCGAGGTCGAGCCGCAGATAACCATCGCACCGGACACAGGGAAACGTAACGATACAATAGCCATAAATGGAACCGGCTTCCCCGACGATGAGGATATCACCATCACCTTCGACGGCGCCAGTGTGACCACCACCCCTTTATCCGTTGAAAGCAACAGTAACGGAAGCTTCAGTGCCACCTTCGTCGTCCCGAACAGTTCGGGGGGTATACACACCGTAAAAGCCAGCCACGGCACATACGATGACACAGCCAGCTTCGTAGTATCAGCCACTGCCACCCTGAGTCAGACCACGGGTTATATCGGAACCGAGGTCACTGTAAGTGGTACCGGTTTTCAGGCTAATCAATACGCAAAGATTTACTTCGACAATACTGAAATTAGTGAAGCTACTACCGTTGTTGCTGCTAATGGAAATGTCAACACCAGCTTTACTGTTCCGTCCCACGCCGCCGGCACCTTTAAAGTAAGGATAACCGACCAGACCAACATCATTGAGCTTGATTTCCAGATACTGACCAGTGCCGAAATCAGCCAGACAAGCGGGCATGTCGGCAGCG
>CP070645.1:446180-449152 GCA_020354275.1 Dehalococcoidales bacterium | reverse complement strand
TGGGGATTGGCATCGACCGCCTGGTTATGCTGTTTACCAACCAGCAGTCAATCCGTGAGGTAATCCTCTTCCCCCAGCTCAAGGATAAACCGTGAAGGAGAGCACCAGACAGAACTATTTTCGAGGTTTCCCAGTATGCAAATCATTGACCTGCTTCCAGATAATAAAAAGGCCATTCATCAAGCGGCAGCACTGCTGGTCAGGGGTTTCCGGGAGCACTGGCCAGATGCCTGGCCCGATATGAAGGCTGCCATGAATGAAGTGCAGGAATCTTTTAATGCCGGCCGGATAAACCGCATAGCCACGGATGATAACGGTGACGTGCTAGGGTGGATCGGCGGTATCAGTGAATACAAGGGTAATGTCTGGGAACTCCACCCGCTGGTGGTCAGCCCTGAGCACCGGAAGATGGGAATCGGGCGCGCCCTGGTGGCTGACCTGGAAGAGAGGATTAGAGAGCGCGGAGGTATCACCATAAGGTTAGGTACCGATGACGAGGACAATATGACATCGCTCGGTGGTGTAGACCTCTATCGGAATGTCCTAGAGCACCTTGCCAGTATAAGAAATATCAAAGGTCACCCCTACGAATTCTACCAGAAACTCGGTTTCGTAATCGTGGGCGTAGTGCCCGACGCCAACGGACCGGGGAAGCCGGACATAATAATGGCCAAAAGGATAAAAAGATAAAAATGATAAACGAAAACAGTCTGGCTGCTTCCTGCGGGCTATACTGCCGGGACTGTCACTTCCTCGGAGAGCGGTGTAGTGGCTGCGGGAATGTGCAGGGTAAACCATTCTGGACCGGGCCAGATAGTACGGAAGCGTGCCCGCTATATGACTGCTGTGTAAATAAGGAGCAATTGGAGCACTGCGGTCTATGCGGTGAGTTCCCATGCGAGAAGTTTGCCTCACTCCGCGACCCGTCAATGAGTGACGAAGAAGCCGAAAAGTCTTTACGGCAAAGGCAGAAAGACCTGAACCTGCGGAAAGAGATGGGTACCGAAGCCTGGTTAAGAGAAAGACAATAGGTTTTTAAAAACGCCTAAAGCTTTTGTTTAAGGGGGAAAACAATGCTTGACCTTAGATTCATCCGCGAAAACGTTGACCAGGTACGCCAGGCGATAGCCAACCGCCAGGACTCTGCCCCGCTGGACGAAATCCTGGAAATCGACACGGAACGCCGCCAGAAGATAATCGAGCTTGAGGACTTAAGGCATACCCGAAAGGAAACCGCCAAAGAACGGAAGGCAGATAAAGATACTGCCGAAGAAGCCCGTGACCTCCGTAACATGATAAAAGGACTGGAAGACGAGGTCAGGAACCTGGACAACCAGCTTGAAGGTCTGCTATTACAGGTGCCCAATATTCCCCGGCCCGACGTACCCCTGGGCGAGGACGACAGCGATAACCCCGTAGTTCGTACCTGGCAAGAGTCAAAGGTATTGGACTTCCCAGCAGCACCCCACTGGAAGCTGGGTGAAGACCTGGACATTATTGATTTTGACCGCGGTGTAAAAATATCCGGCAGCCGCTTCTATGTGCTAAAAGGAGCAGGCGCCCGACTGCAAAGAGCCCTTATCTCTTTTATGCTAGACCTGCACATTACCGAGCACGGTTATCAGGAAATATATCCCCCATTCATGGTCAAGCAGGAATGTATGGTCGGTTCGGGCCAGTTACCCAAGTTTGCCGAAAATATCTATCACGACATCGAAGATGACCTCTGGTTCGTGGGTACCGCCGAGATACCTCTAACCAACCTCCATCGCGATGAAATCCTGGGTAAGGAGTCCCTGCCTATTTATTATGTCAGCTACACCGCCTGCTTCCGTCGTGAAAGGATGTCCGCAGGTAGAGACACCAGGGGTATTAAGCGGGGCCACCAGTTCGATAAGGTGGAGCTTTACAAGTTTACCGAACCGGATGCCTCCGACAGCGAACTGGAGAAACTGACGCAGGACGCCGAGGAAGTCTGCCAGAGGCTGGGGCTTCCCTACCGCATCCGGCAACTCTGCACGGGTGACCTCGGTTTTACCGCCGTGAAATCCTACGATATTGATGCCTGGGCCCCCGGCTGTGAAGAGTGGCTGGAGGTGAGTTCCTGTTCCAATTGCAGCGACTTTCAGGCAAGGCGGGCTAATATCCGCTACCGGCCTTCTCCTGGTGCCAAACCTCAATTCGTCCATACCCTGAATGGCTCGGGGTTAGCCCTGCCCAGGATAATGATTTCTGTAATGGAAAACTACCAGCAGGCTGATGGCAGCATCCTGGTACCAGAGGTGCTTCAACCGTATATGGGGCAGAAGGTTATCACCTCGTCTTGAGGAACTCCCAGCTATCCAGAATCTGCTCGGCTTCCCGGATGATGCTATCTATCAACTCCTTAACGGTGGGTATATGGTCGATTACGGCCACGGTGAGGGAAACCATCCTCAGTCCCGCATCCAGTGAGTCCTCCTGACTGACAATCCCCGATGACCTTGGAGCCGGGGCATCATAGCCGGCAGCCTCCCGCCAGTTGGCATCCTTAAGGTTGACCCGTTCCAGCATCGAAAGCCATTTATCCATGGGCATCTCATCGCGCATAGCCATCACCTCGGCATAAGCCTGGGGATCAGCCGAGGCCAGCACCCGGTGGCGGAGCTGGGGGTGGTCAGGACTTGCTCTGACAATCGCCTCCTTGGTTTTCTCGTTCGTAGGGCATTCCTTGGTTGCCAGAAGCGCCGTACCCATCATTATACCGTCAGCGCCCATGCCCAGGGCTCCCAATAGACCACGGCCATCGCCAAGCCCGCCCCCGGCGATAAAAGGTATCTTTACCTGTCTGGTACCCCAGATAGTGGTGGTCATCATCGGCAGCTGCTCCGGGTTTTTAAAACCGGTGCCTTCCAGACCAACAACAATGACGGCATCCGCCCCCAGGCTCTCGGCGTGGAGGGCATCCTTTACCCGGGCTGTTTTATGCGTCC
>CP070645.1:440553-446080 GCA_020354275.1 Dehalococcoidales bacterium | reverse complement strand
CCGGTGCTGTTTGTTTCAATAATCCAGGCATTTCAGGGTTGCTAAATACCTGCCGTTAACCAGGTTTCTGTCTGTTCCATCCGTCAGTATTGACAAAGGCGAATTCGGGACAATAAAATCCTATACGAATAACCTGTATATGACTGGTTTCAATAAGTGCTTGAGTAGAGCAATAGGAATGGAAATGACTGAGAGAACAATGGCATGCCCCGAATGCGGGGCGGAGAACCTGAGCTGGCGGTGGCGCTGCCAGTCCTGTGGTGCAGCGTTGCACGAGGGCGAAGAAACCGCCGTGCCCGGCCCCGGTAGGCACGGGGTGCTGTGGTGGGTTACGTTTATTATGGGTGTTGTCTATGCAGGAGTGGTCATATTCATGGTGCCATTTGCCTGGGTATGGGTAGACTGGGTGTATAGGATGCCGGAGGGTTCTCTTATAGTACTCACGGTCGTTATCCCTGTTGGCGTAGCCCTAGCCTGGAAATGGGAGCTTGTCGGCGGGGCAATGCTGACGGCTACAGGCCTGTATGTGATAATCTGGTTCCTGCTGGCCAGACAGGAGTTACCCTTAGGTTTAGTTCTATGGCTATTGCCGCTTCTGGTGGTTGGATTGCTATTTATACTCTCGTGGTTCCTTTCGTACAGAAGGGGCAGGGAGTAGGAGGAGACGGGGGTTGAGGTTATTCGCGTTGTCAAGAAGATAGAGGGGTGCTGGTATCACGGGGGGATAATAACAATGAATAATAATGAATCGGAAGAAATGAGAGCATTCAAAGGAAGGTTGAAGGAATATAAGGAACGCAGGGATAATGAGTGGCAGAAGGAAGTAGAGATAAAAGGAACCGATAGGAAAAGCCAAGATAGAATATCAAAGCAGGCTTGGGGGGGCTGGAAAACCCTGATAATCACTGGATTTGCCTTCTTTGGTGTGTTGATAGTCAGTTTGGTCGGTAATTGGGTGTCTCCATCGTATGACATCATATGGGCCGTTATCGGGGGATTGGGTATACCTTTCATACTAGCAGTGTCGATTTGGTTAGCAATCGTTTTTTACCGGCAAGGTGAAAGCGAGAAGGCAGCAGGAGTGTGGTTGGGGATTGGCATCGGAATCATTACACCGGTGCTACTCACCTCAATAATCCAGGCATTTCAGTGTTGTTAGAATCTCTGTTCCAAATTGTGTCCATATGACTGTGGAGGAGAGATTGGCGGTGTGGTCACTACCAGGCTGGATGTTTGGTCAACAGAACCTTATGAATTAAGGTCTATAAATCTGTCTATGAATTCCGGGGGCAGGTCCCCCCTTTTTAGTTTTGTTACAGTATCGTCAAGGCTTTTCACGGGTTGGAAGGTGTCAAGGTTGCCTGGTCCGGTACAGTAATTAGTGCCATCGGCCAGTACGGCAACGGCTTTCTGCGAGAGATGATAGCCCAGGCAGACGACCTGGGCGAGGATATCGCCGGTAGAAACGGGGAAGGTGCGGCACTCACGCGGTCTGCGGTCATAGATAAGGCACATATTTGGTTCTCTCAGGTTCTGGCAGGGGGCGTCGAAGGCGACACGGCAGCAGTTGCCGCACTGCTGGCAGATGAAAGGAACCAGGTACTGTCTGCCGTTGACAAGGTGAAGTGAGAAAAATGACGGGGCTTCTTCTGAAATAGACTTATCAGTACCGGTATTATCCATTCTTGAATCTCGCTGTTACCTGGTCATATCCCCGGCCCTGTAGTTGTGGCTGCCCGGTTTTCAGGGGTTGGCCCTACCTTACCTCAATCTCGTTACTCAGGTTCAGGTAGGTGGAATATAGATCGTGAATCCTCTTGTTCAGCCTGGTTACGTAGGCTGATTTCCCGCGGCGGCGGAACTCCCCGGTTATATGTTGAGCCAGCTCCTGAAACGGGTCTTCTTCCTCTATTTTGGTAAGTTCCCGGAAGCTGCTCAACCGGGCCAATACCTTTTCTCTGGTGGCCGGATGGTTTTCGTAGGACATCTGGAGGTACCTGTCGAATGTCTTGAGCAGTTCTACCGAGTGTTCCGGGAATGATTTCTCCAGCGATAGCCGGAATAAATAGAGGAGCAGCGTTTTATATACCTCGTCGAATCTTCTCCTCTTCATCAGGTCTAGCCTGGGGATGCCGACAAGTTTATACTCTACTTCAGTGAGCGACAGGTTGATGGCCTTGAAAATCAGCAACACCACCTGTTCAACGCTCATCTCGGCTTTCTGTTCCATGTGCCTTAACTCCTGCTGAGGGGCATTGAATACGGTCTCCCCTTATTAAGATTAATTACCGGCGGTGTCCCTGTCAATGTTCAGGTCGGGGATTTTGACAAAACGCCTTAGGAAAGCTAAACTCCAGTTCGTGTATTTAGGTGGTCAGTGCAAACTGGTAAGGAGAAAATTATATGGTACTACAACAGGATTGGAAGGGGGTACTGAAAGCAGACCCGACCGACCGGCTGCTAAAGGAGCTGGGAAAGCCGGGCAGGTACTACGTTCTGCGGGAACTCATGGAAAAACCCGGTGACGATGCCGAGGTAGAAAGTCTGAGGAAAGAGCTTGTTGATGAGATTCTCAGCAAACAGCTGGAAAACGGCTCATGGAACGGCAAAGCATACGACTACGAGAACGGCACCACACACCAGCTGATGAAGCTGCTGGAGCTGGGGCTGAGTGCTCAGGATGCACCTGTCAGGAAAGGAACAGAGTACCTTTTGCAGTGCCAGGCAGAAAACGGCTCCTTTGTCCAGGGACGAACCCGGTGTGGTGTTGATGATTCCAATCTGGTTCAGACCAACGCCGTGTTAATGGCCCTGGGCAGAGCCGGCTATGGCGACCATCCCGGGGTCGCCATAGGATACGAATGGCTCTGTGGCTGGCAGGCGGAAGACGGGAGCTGGTTGAGCCCGCGTTCCAGGGCATGTAGAGAGCAGGGGGAGGGATACCCGCACCCCTCCTGCGGTATTCATGCGACCTGCAATACCCTGCTGGGACTGAGTGCCACGGAAAGAACACGGCAGAGCCAGGCTGCCCGGCGCGGAACCGAATTCATTCTGAGTGTATATGGCCTTAAGTATGATAGAAGCAACGAGTCACCTTATGCCGTAGCGGGCACCCCTTTTGACGGCGCCTGGCATGAATGGAGGATGCTTCTTCCCGGTGACACCAATCAACCCGACAGTTTGATTGAATTAATCACCACGGGGCAGGTACTTTCAACACTGTCAATGCTGGGATATGGCCTGGAAAACGATAAGGTAAGGGCGGGAATCCAGCGATTGGTCGGGTTCCAGGCACCGGACGGGTTCTGGTTGAACAACCCTCAGGCAACACTGGGCATTTTGATGACAGTTAAGAGCTTCTACCAGCCACTGTGCTGTTTCTCTTTCAAGGGGCACTAGAGAAAGGCGGGAAGATTATTAACCCTATCTCAGACAGATAAAGCGCTAATATCAGAAACCTGGGCTGGCTGAATGGCTTTTTCTGTGTTTGGATAGACTCATTCCAATGTATAGACCACCAGCCTGATCTATGTTATATTGTCTGGCGGCAGATAACGGGTAGGGAATATTAGACGAGGAGTTACGCCTGAGACCGGCAAATGATCCCAACCAGGACTACAAAGCCCTTGTTCAACACGGGTATGACCTCTGTGCTGACGCCTATGAGGAAGCGCGGCAAACGGAATCCAATCCAGAATTGGCGCTGCTCACCAATAAGCTGAATGACGGAGCTGCTGTGCTTGACATTGGCTGTGGGGCTGGTGTACCGATCGCACGAACACTGGCCGAACGGTTCTGCGTTACGGGTGTAGATATCTCCGGTGAGATGGTCAGCCGTGCCATGGTGAATGTGCCAGGGGCAACCTTCATCCTTGGCGATATCATGTCGGTCGAGTTCCCGCCTTGCCATTTCGATGCTGTAGTGGCGTATTATACTATCTTCCACATTCCTCGTGAGGAACACCCCGAATTGATCCGGCGGATTTATGCCTGGCTCAAGCCGGGGGGATATCTTCAGGCAACGCTGACCCGTATCAGCGAAGCCCCGTACACGGAAGACGATTTCTTCGGGGTCACCATGTATTGGAGCAACTACGGTCTTAAGGATTATGAGAGGATCCTGGAGGAAGCCGGGTTCACTATCCTGGTATCTACGGTCATCGGGCACGGTTACCGGGAGTCAGATGCCATCCCCAGTGAGCGTCATCCCTTCATCCTGGCACGGAAAGACTGAAAGTGGAAGAAACTATTACGTCGGTGGTCGATAGAGACCTGTGCCACGGCTGCGGAACCTGCGTCTCTTCATGCCCCCTTGAAATTATTGAGATGACCAGGGATGACCGAAGGGGCATATACGTTCCGCAACTGGACCCGGCACTGTGCAATGATTGTGGGGTCTGTCTGAAGGTATGTCCGGGACACGCGGTTGACTTCGACCAGTTGAATATGTGGCTTTTCTCGGAAAAGCCGACTAACAACCTGCTTGGTTGCTATACGAAATGCTATTCTGGGTATTCCACTGAAAAGAATCTGAGGTATGGCGGCGCCTCCGGCGGTATTGTGACTACTCTGCTCATCGCTGCTCTTGAAGAGGGGTTGATTGACGGGGCACTGGTGACCGGAATGAGTGAGCTGAATCCTTTAGAACCTGCACCCTTTGTCGCCCGGACCAGAGACGAAATAATTTCTGCGGCCAGGTCCAAGTACTGTCCGGTGCCGGCCAATATTGCCCTGAGAGAAATTCTCAACACGGATGGTAAATATGCTGTGGTGGGATTACCCTGCCATATTCACGGAATACGCAAATTTGAGCAGCTAAATAAGAAACTGGCTGACAGGGTTGTTTTGCACATAGGGATATTCTGCGGTTACACCTACAGTTTTCTGGCCACCGATTACCTGCTCTTAAGAAACGGCATAAATAAAGAAGACGTTAAGTCCATCAGTTACCGGGGAGAGGGGTGGCCGGGCGTGGCGACTGTCCGTTTACACAGCGGTAAAGACGTATCAATTCCTTACTTTGAGGTGTTTAACACCGTTAAACTGGCATTTTGCCCGTGGCGGTGTTTCCTCTGATGCGACGGTTCGGCGGAACTGGCCGACATTTCCTGCGGTGACGCCTGGCTACCGGAATTTGCCGGAGATTCAGAAGGCACGTCAATCATAGTAGCAAGAACGGTGCGGGGGGAGGACATTTTAAAAAGGGTTGCCGGAAAGGGATACATAGATATCAAGGATATCAGTCCTGACAAGGTTCTTGCCTCGCAGCCGGGGTTCTTCTTCAAGAAAGCGCACATCAGGCTGTTTTCATGGTTGACCAGGATAAGAGGGAAGGATGTGCCTGAGTATAAGACCGAACTGAGGAAGTTGAATGCTGCCGGCTTCTTTCATGCGCTTTTGCAGACCCTGGGGCCGCTACTGGCCTCGAGGAGATACCTGTGGCGGTTTATCCCGGCTCTGAACTGGATAAATCGATTCGATTCAACATAGGATGAGTCTCAGAGAGGGGGAAGAAAGACAAAAATAT
>CP070645.1:435580-440453 GCA_020354275.1 Dehalococcoidales bacterium | reverse complement strand
TCAAAGTCAAGTTTCTGAACTCTAGATGAATAGTAAACAATTACGCAAAGGCCGATGGTGATGCTTTCCTTTTTTCTTAAACCGGGATCCAACATAACTGCATGATAGGAAACCAGCATACGGCTCCCAATCCGTGCTTCCATATTCCAGTAGAAAAGTTTATAATCTAATAACCAGGGGCCATTAGAAGTATTGACCTAACTGCAGGCATGTTTACCTGCCTGCTTTCTATTATGATAAAAAGAGATAGCGGAACATATTAATCTAGACTGGCTTCTTAAACCTAAAACAACCATCCCGCTACTTCAAACCCGGTTATTCATTAACCGGCAGACCACCTTGATAAAAACAGGAGGTATTGATGGATATTAAGGTCAAGGGTTCCAAGGAGCTGGCCAGCGAGGTTATCGATGCCGGGTTATGCATACTGTGCGGTGCTTGCGCTGGCGGTTGCCCTTATTTCACTCAGTACAAAGGCGCAATGGTGTTAATGGATAACTGCACCTTATCCGAAGGGCAATGCTACCAGTACTGCCCGCGAACCTGTACCGATATGAATGAAATAAGCCAGAAGATTTTCAATATGCCCTATAGCGAGGACGAAATCGGTACATTCCAGGAAGTACTCATCGCCCGCTCAGCAGATACCGGAATACGCGAAAGGGCACAGGACGGGGGGACAGTAACCACCATATTATCAGCAGCCCTGGATGAAAAAATAATTGACGGCGTGGTTGCCACCCGGATTGATAAAGACAAAACACCACAGGGTTTCATCGCCCGCAATAAAGCCGAACTGCTGGAATGCAGTGGTGTCAGCTACGGGCCCAGCACGGTACTGGAAATCTATAATCACCTTCCTCCAGATAGTATCGACAGACTGGGAATCGTAGGCCTGCCCTGCCAGGTAATGGCACTGGCCAAGATGAAGACCCATCCCCCCCAGAATAGGGTAAATATTGACAACATCAAGCTCACCATCGGCCTTTTCTGCACCTGGAACCTGTCTCCCGTCGAGTTCTATAAATTCCTCAAAGCAAATGTTGACCTGTCAACGGTAGAGAAGTTTAACATTCCTCCCCCGCCAGCCAACAGGTTCGATGTCTACACCTCATCGGGGAAACTATCTTTCCCTCTTGAGCAGGTAAGGGAATTCACCATACCGGGCTGCGCCTACTGCCTGGACATGACGTCCGAGTTTGCCGATATCTCGGTTGGCTCGGCAGAGGGGATAGAGGGCTGGAATACGGTCATCGTCCGTACCGGGACAGGTGCCGAACTTATGGAGGCAACCAAAGGAAAAGGACAGATTGAAACTGATACCCTGCCCCCGGATAACCTGGCACACCTGAAAGAGGCAGCACTGCTCAAGAAAAAACGGGCACTAAACAATATCATTGCCAAAACAGATGACAACGACAACCTGCTCTACCTTGGTCTATCCAAAAACATAATTGATAGACTGCTTGCCTAAGGTACCTGAAATACTTAGGAGGTAAATTAAATGCCTGACATTGATATCGATGCTCCCGGGAAAACCGTACTCTTAATGGGAAACGAAGCCATTGCCCGTGGAGCACTAGAGGCCGGCATAGGCTTTGCCGCTGCCTACCCGGGAACACCATCGTCAGAGATCCTGCCTACCATCGCCGAGGTAGCCAGGCGGAGAGGCATCTACGCCGAGTGGTCAGTGAATGAGATAGTGTCTATAGAAGCCGCCACCGGCGCCTCCCTGACCGGCATTCGCGCCATGGCCTCGATGAAGCAGAACGGCACCCAGGTCGCCCTCGACTTCCTGGGGAACCTAGCCCAGCGGGGGGTGGGGGCCGGCCTGGTCCTGGTCAGCTGTGACGACCCCAGCGCCAGAAACAGCTCCAACGAGCAGGACACCCGTCATATAGCCAAGTGGCTGGATGTTCCTCTGCTGGAACCGGGTGATTTCCAGGAAGCCAAAGACATGACCAAATGGCTCTTCGACCTCTCTGAAGAAGTGGAAATCTTCACCATGCTGCGGGCTGTCAGTAAAATATCGCATACCCGGGGTAATGTTAGACTGGGTGAGTTGCCCGACAGGCAGTACAAAGCACGTTTCCCCTACGACAGGTCACAGAGAGCCAGTCAGCCGTTAAGACTGATGGGTAATCCCCATGCCATTCTGCACCAGAAGATGGCCATCGCCCAGGAGAAGTTTGAGTCTTCGCCATTCAACCGGTACGTGGGGCCGGATAACCCCAAACTGCTGATTATTACCTGTGGTAGTTGCTGGCTATACTCACAGGAAGCAGTAAGGACACTGGGACTGGAAAACAGAGTGGGCATCTTGAAACTGGGCACTACCTGGCCGATACCGGAAAAGCTGGTGACCGAACACCTCAGTAAAGCACCAGAGGTTCTGTTTGTTGAAGAAATTGACCCCTTCGTGGAGCGGAGTGTGATGGAACTGGCAGCCAACCTGCCTCCTTCAGATTCCCGCCCGGTCTTTTACGGTAAACGTTCCGGACACATCAATGCCTATGGAGAACTGAACCCCGACCCGGTTATCAATGCCCTTACCAAAATAATGGACATTACCTATGAGGCACGGGATAGTGAATATGTGAAAAAGGTTGAAGCTATTCCCCGCGACTTTGCCATCACGCGCGGCGGTGCCCTCTGCCCCGGCTGCCCTCACCGTGCCAGCTTCTGGGCGATTAGAACGGCGCTTAAACTCGACGGGCGCGGCGGTTTCGCCACCGGAGATATCGGCTGCTATACCCAGGGACTGGGCCCGGGCGGCTTTACGGTAGTTAGAACCCTTTACTGCATGGGCGGTTCCGCCGGCATTGCCACCGGCCTGGGGAAACTGGGGCAGTTCGGTTTCAACCAGCCGGTACTCGCTGTCTGCGGTGACTCCACCTTCTTCCACGCCACCATCCCGGCGTTAATCAACGGTGTATATAATAATTCCAACTTTACCCTGGTTGCCTTAGACAACAGCGCCACGGCTATGACCGGGTTTCAGCCACACCCGGGCACCGGTTTTACCGCCATGGGAGACCCGGCTCCAACGATAAAGATAGAGGACATATGCCGTTCGCTGGGCATCAGGGTCGAGGTCTGCGACCCCTTTGACTTAGAAAATACCACTGAAACCCTGCTGGACATGATGGCCATGGAGGGGGGTGTCAGAGTGGTGGTTATGAAACGCGAGTGCGAACTGGTCAGGGGCCGACGCGAAAAACCACCATATAAAGTAGAAATCAACCCGGACCTTTGCATCGGTGATGCCTGCGGTTGCGACAGGCTATGTACCCGGATATTCCTCTGTCCCGGGCTGAGATGGAATAAAGAGGCGGGGAAATCAGAGATAGACCCCATTATCTGCACCGGATGCGGCGTTTGTGTCGATATCTGTCCGCAGGGAGCAATCACAAGGGAGGCAACATGACTACCAGACAGCTAATAAAAGACCCACTGAACTTAATTATCATTGGAGTGGCCGGGCAGGGCAACGTGTTGATCTCACAGCTGGTCGGGAATGCCCTGGTCAGCGAAGGTTACCTGGTTACCTTCGGACAGACCTACGGGTCAAACCAGCGGGGCGGCTCGGTGATGAACTACGTCAGGGTTTCCCGGGAATTCCAGTGCAGCCCGCTTATCCCCAGTGGTGGCGCCGATGTCATCCTCGGTATGGAGCCGTTGGATGCGCTGAGGATGCTGATACAGTTCGGCAACCCGGATGTGGTCACCATCGTAAATCCCCGGCCGATAGGTGTTGCCGGCCGTCCCATTGATTATCCTGACCTTGATGTATTGCTGGACACAATTAGGGGTCTATCGGCTAAAACATGGGTAGTAAATGCCACCGACGAGGCCCAGAAACTGGGTGATCCTATCTTGGCCAATATGATTCTGGCCGGCTCACTGGTTGGCTCCGGCGTTCTCCCGCTGGACGAAACATCGATGGCCCCGGTAATACGGGAGAGGTTCCCTGCCGACTTTGAGAGTAACATGGCGGCTTTCAGAAAGGGTATCGAGCTCTATCAGGTTTTAAATTAGCTGCAGACATATCTCCGCTTCATAATCTGGTGAAAATACAGGTATAATATATATATACGATTAACCAGCAATTCACTAAACGCTGTTCACCAAGTTGCCACTGGCAAACAGCAAAAGGAGATATTCATGATATCGTTCAGTCCCAGTGAAGAGCAGCAGATGATGGTAAACATGGTCAGGCAGTTTACCACTGCTGAAGTCCGTAAAATCTACCGGGAATGCGACGAAGACGGCCAGATACCGGACCACATCATAGATACCGCCTGGGAGATGGGATTCATCAATAGCTACCTCCCCCAGGAACACGGGGGGCTTGGCGAGGAACACTCGGCCATCACCGGTTCTCTGCTCGCTGAGGAACTGGCCTGGGGCGACCTCTCGATGGCGATGCATATCCTCTGCCCCGCCCTGGTAGCCTCACCTATCCTGGAAACGGGCACCGATGAGCAGAAAAACAGATACCTGCCCATGTTCTGTCAGGACAAATACCAGCCGGCTACGGCAGCCCTGATTGAACCCCTCTTCAATTTTGACCCCGGCTCACTAAAAACCACCGCCCGGCCCGATGGCAATGACTATATTATTAATGGAGAGAAATGCTACGTGCCCCTGGCAGCCGAGGCCGACATACTGCTGGTCTACGCCAGCCTTGACGGCGAAAGCCAGGGCTTTATCCTGGAGAAGGGCACACCGGGGCTTGAGATAGGTGAACGGGAGAAGAATATGGGAATAAAAGCCCTGGCCACCCACGAGCTTGCCCTTAAGGACTGCCGGGTGCCGAAAGACAGCCTTCTCGGCGGTGAAACTAACCATGATTTTAACCGCATTATGAATT
>CP070645.1:431729-435480 GCA_020354275.1 Dehalococcoidales bacterium | reverse complement strand
TACCAGCCATTATTGAATGTAGAAAACGGGCACCAGAACTATCCCTGGGCCCAGGAATTATATATGGTGATGCACGGCTTCGGCTGGGACAATTTTATTGAGATAAACAAAGAAAAAGCCGGTGAGCTGGGCATCAGGGACCGGCAGATGGTATGGGTGGAATCTCCTTTTGGCAAAGTTAAAGCCAGGGCGAGGGTACTTGAGGGGATGCACCCGGAGGTTATCTGTATGGCTACCGGTCAGGGGCACTATGCCGAAGGCCAGTGGCAGAAGGACATCGGTGTTAATCCCAACGAGATAATCGGGGTTAGCTATGACCGCCTGAGCGGTCAGTCGTCTTTCTTTAATACCAGGGTAAAAGTCTATCGGGCATGAGGTAGCACATGGCAAAATGGGGAATGGTAATTGACCTGGACAAGTGCGTTGGCTGTCAGGCCTGCACGATAGCCTGCAAGGAAGAAAACAGTGTTCCCCACGGCTCGCCTGACGAGCAGAGGCAGCGCCGGGAACCTTACTGGAACCGGGTGCTGGCCGTCAGCGAGGGTGAATACCCCACGGTAAGGGTCGAGTTTATCTCGATGCCCTGTATGCACTGCGAAGAAGCCCCCTGTGTGACCGTGTGTCCCGCTAAAGCAACCTATCACCGTGAAGACGGTATTGTTATACAGGATTTCAGACGCTGTATCGGCTGCCGGTACTGCATCGTCGCCTGCCCCTACGGGGTGAGGAACTTCAACTTCAAAGACCAGCTGGAGAAGGAATACCACCGCCCCGACCTACCCCCCAACCGTGCCGACCGTGGCCCCTGGCCATTCCCGAGGCGGGTGCGCGGCGTGGTGGAAAAGTGCACCTTCTGTTTCCACCGGATAGATAAGGGATTGAGAGAGGGCAAGGAGATAGGTGTTGATGTCGTTCCGGCCTGTGTTGAAGCCTGTCCCACCGGGGCCAGGGTTTTTGGTAACCTGGAAGACCCTGAAAGCGAGGTATCGTACCTCCTGGCGTCCCGTGGCAGCTTCAGGTTGAGGGAGGCGCTGCATACGCAGCCCAGCGTTTTCTATCTCCACAGCTAAAGGAAGAGCAATATATAAATGGATATAACTTTCGCGCCAATTGAAGGCAAGTCCAGGGCCTACCGGATTATGGTAGCGGTGCTGGGTATCATGGTAGCCATGATGATTATCAGCTACCTGGTGGCCTACCTCAGTGGTTATCAGGTCTGGGGAATCAATAACGCCGTGCCCTGGGGACAGCTGATCACCTTTGATATCTACTTCATCGGGCTCAGTGCCGGGGCCATCGTTGTCTCCGGGTTGAGCTATGTTCTGGGACAGGAAGAATATAAACCGATTGGCCGTATCGCCGTTTTCCTAGGGCTACTCATCTTCGCCGGTGCCATGGTATGCGTACTGGTGGACCTGGGAAGGCCGGAGAAGTTCTGGCGGCTCTTCATGTACGGCTACCTGAACAACATGACCTCCATGTTCGCTCTTAACAGTATCTGGTACGGTGGCTATATACTGCTGATGGTCGTCTACCTCTGGCTGGCGATTGAGAACAAGAAGAGGCTGGCCATGATAGTGGGCACTATAGATGTTCTCTGGGCGGTGGGCGTGCACAGTTTTACGGGAGCAATATTCGGCCTCATCGCCGCCAGGGACATTCTTTTCTCGCCGTTGAAACCCTTTGAATTTATTACCGCCGCTTTGACATCGGGGACAGCCCTGCTGACGGTGGTGGTAGCGGCTGCTTTTAAATTCAGTAACCGCAACCTTGATAAGAAGGTGATACTATCACTGGGCAGTTTATTACGGTATATCATTATCGTTCTGCTGGTTATGATATTCTTCGATAAACTCACCCATGCCTACTTCCCTCACCGTGAAGGCGTCCTGTTCCTGTTTACCGGGCCCTACTGGTGGGTATTCTGGTGTTTCCAGATAGGATTGGGCATAGTATTACCGTTGATAATCCTGTTCCATCGCAGGGCGAGCAAGACGGTCAAGGGTGTGATTATCGCCTGCATATCGGTAGTAATCGGCGTGCTGGGAGAGCGGGCTGCCCTGGTGATACCGGGGACGGCCCAGGTCCAGCCCCTGTACCCGGGGAATATAGAAGGTATCTGGGGAACAGCCGGCAGCTTTCCGATAACGTTCTGGGAGACAATGCTATCGCTGGGCATCGTTGCCCTGGTGGCGTTGCTGTTTGTCCTTGGATTGAAGTTCCTGGACCTATTACCGGCAGCGAAAAAGGTTGAGGAGTCGGTGCCTGTTGAGGAAGCTCCCGAAGAGGCTGCGGTAGCTGAAGCTGAAGAAAATGAGTGATTCTAGCGGGATAGAAAACGATAGATTGAAATTGCGGTTTCTGAGACCGAAAGGCGAAATCAGCCGGCGGGAACTGCTGAAGCTGGTGGTGCCCCGTTATCAGGTGGTGCCGTTCGTTGAGCCATCTTTGTGCCCGGGTGCGCAGCAGTGCGGGCTCTGCCGTGATAGCTGCCTGCCGGAAGCAATAAAAACCAGGGATGATGGGGTTAATATTGATACCCAGATGTGTAACGGCTGCGGGGCCTGTGTCGGTTCCTGCCCCTACCGGGCAATCAGCTACCCCTCTTATTCACCGGAGCAGCTGGATGAAAAGATAGCCAGTGCGCTGTCCGGCAGCGTTAACGGCCCGGGAATAATTACCCTGGCCTGTAATAACTGCTCGCTATCATCTGATGAGGATACGGCGGTGCAAATGACCCCGGCTGGTATATCAGTGGTAGAGATTCCCTGCCTGGCGATGGTGTCTCTCTGGCTTCTACTGCGTGCCTTTGAGCGGGGAGCCCGGGGACTAGCGCTTATTAAGAGCCACGATGAATGTGCTGCCGGTGTTGATTCAGGTAGCTGGCAGGAAAACATACGCTTCGTACAGGGATTACTGGAAGGCTGGGGTATTGAGACGGAACGCATCCGTAGCTTTACCGCTTCCGGTGATACGGCTGGTATTACGTGGGAACTGGAACAGTTTATCAGTGAGACCGTTGCCCTGGGTGATACTCCATTACAGGCATCGGCGCTAACATCACTTCCCGGTGAAGGCTTGATACTGCAGGTGCTGATTAAAGAAATGAACAGCAGATTGGGGAGTCCGCCAGGAATAACGGTCACTGCCGGGAAGGTATCCTTCGGGCGGCTGGAACTGGATGGCTCACGGTGTTCCGGCTGCGGTCTCTGCGTTATCGAATGTCCCACCGAGGCATTGACCCTTTCATCAGGTGATGAAAGCAGTCGCATCCTCTTCCGTCATGACCTGTGTGTCGCCTGCGGACGGTGTGCGGACATTTGCCCGGAGAAATGCCTTAAGGTAGAACGTGTCCTTGAAGTGGATAAATTACAGAACTCAGCAGTGGTGCTGTTTGAAGGTAACCTGGCCCGCTGTCGCTGCTGCGGTAATATTATTGGCTCGCAGGCGATGGTCAGGCAGTTGCGTTTGAAATTAACGAACGGCGAGGGTTCTCTGGCCTCCCAGCTTGAACTCTGCCCGGAATGCAAGGTCGGGCAGTTAATTCTGGGAAGCGACATCCCCGAACCGGTAACCGGAGTAAAACAGTAGCAGGCCATCTGGAGATATAGATAGTGGAAATATTGCTCAGGACAATAGCGATTATTATCGAGGTTGGCATACTGGCGTCAATCATAGCCGTAATAATTGCCGGGGTACGCCTCATCGCTTTTGACCTGGGTCTGGGGCAGAAGTACAACAAAGCAATAGT
>CP070645.1:425681-431629 GCA_020354275.1 Dehalococcoidales bacterium | reverse complement strand
CGGTAATTGCCGGGGGTCAGCGGGAAGGCTCTTCTCGGCCCCGTATTCCAACAGCATCCTGACCGCCTCTATATCAGTAGCCACTGCATCACCGGAAACCAGCAAAACACCGGGCTCGGCCAGTTGACCCTTCTCCGGCCCACCGGCCACAAATACTTTCCTGCCGTCCATGATGACAAGGTCGGGTTGCCAGCAGAGGTTCAACTCGGCAACCTTTTGCTGTAGATGGCGGAGGTGTAAAGCCCTTCGTTCACCGGGGTGCATGAAGCCGACGGCCAGTTTCAGGGCACCGGAAAACTGTGATAGCTGGTGTGTTTTAGCGCAGGGCAGATAGACTATCTTATCGGCCTGATAAACCGAACGGGGCATGGTGGCCAATTTCAGATAGTCACCGCCAATCTTTACCCGCACCCAGTCCCTGGGGTAATCCTCAAAAGCGATAAGCTCGATATCCAGCTGTCTGGCCAAGTCGTATACCCCTAGCTTGCCGAGAACATTCCTGGTCGGCCGCCACACTCCTCCGGAACTGTCACCGATGGTGACTCTGGCGCCGGCCTCCAGCAGCCATTCCACCACGGTGCGCAGGAATTCGATGTCAGTGGAAGCAGGGTAGGGGTCCGGGCTGTTGAAATTCGGTTTTATAAATGCCGTGTCGCCCCCGGTGATAAACTGTTGCGGCTCGCCCAACAAAGAGACGGCTTTTATCAATGATTCCCTCAGGTCATCGCCGGCCGTAACCCTGGCCACGATGGGTTTACCTTCTCTCTGCCATGGGTTGACAGCCCGGGGCCTGGCATTGACTAGCGAAGTATTACCCGGTGCCCGGTCGGTCAGGAAGTGGTATAGACCTGTTATCTTCTCAGTAAAACTGGTCATATTCTGTTATTTATCCCTAGCTGGGATGATTTATTAGCTCTCTGCATATAATATTATAGACCAGCACGGGACCAGATTGGAAACCGTTTTGCTGGTGCTGGAGTAATGGTGCCGGAAAAGGCATCATTAAAACACCCGGTGATGGTGTTTATATACCAACCGGTAAAGATCCGAAGATAACGGTACTATGGCTGAAGCTGCGAGGTACAGTTAGGGCAACGTGTGGCGTTGATATTTATGGCCGAAAAGCAGTAAGGACAGTCCTTGGTAGTGGGTTCGGGTGGTGGAGCTTCCACTTCAGGGGCCTCCAGCCGGCGCCTCAGCCGGTTGACGTAGCGTATCATAAAGAAGATGACTATGGCGATAATAAGAAAGGTTATAATGGCCATAATGAAAATGCCGTAGTTTATGGTAACGGCACCGGCCGCATTGGCATCGGCCAGTGAAGCATAGGGCCCGGCGGGAATACCTTGTTTAAGGATTGTAAACAGGTTGGCGAAATCAACATTCCCCAGTGCCAGTCCTATAGGTGGCATAATAATATCGGATACCAGTGAGGTGACAATCACCCCAAAGGCGGCACCTATTATAATGCCCACCGCCATATCAACAACATTGCCTCTCATTATGAATTCTCTGAATTCCTTACCCATTTTTGAGCTCCTAATGTTCGTTGTTTTCTTCGTTATAGTTTTCGGGGAATTCTCTGACACTGATGTCCAGTGATTCAGATGCTATTTTAATGCTTTCAGATTCTCCCAGTCCGGTCAAAAGTTTCTCGTTCAGATTGTTACGTATCAGTCTCCTCTGCCTGACTTCGGTGACATAACGGACGCTTATGTTTATCCAGTTATCGGTAAGAGTAAGAAAGATGGAGGGTTCTATCGCCTTTGGCGGCAAATAGTATTTGTCTTCGAGCTTTGATACCGATTTCTCGGCGCTATTTATTACCTCCTTTGTTTCATTGGCAACGATAGCTTCAATCATGGTAATGGCTTCTTTCCAGTTACTGTCATAGGTTACCGGTATGCTTAACTCGTCCCAGATGTAGGGATGGTCTTTGGTGTAGTTGTTCACCATGCTGGAAAGTATCTGGCCGTTTGGTATCGTGGTGAGCCTGCCTGTTGACTGGTCACCCTGCACCCATTCATTTGTTTCCAGGAGGGTCGTGTATAAAATCCCGATGTCAATAACGTCACCAGTTTTAGCGACAATCTCGATTCTATCGCCGACCTGGTAAATGCCGGTCAAGAATATTGAAATCCCGCCGGCAGCATTTTTGAGTATATCCTGGAGGGCAAAGGCAGCGCCGGCAGCGAGTACGCCATACGAGACCAGCAGGGCTTGAGTGTGCTCAACCCAGATAGCGATGGCTATAGCCACGAAAGTGAGGAGATAGATAATAGAAACTACTTTCCGAAAAGAGTACCTCGTTTTTGGTTCAGCTATCCTCTGTAATACCAGTTCTTCAAATAAAAATTTAAACAGTACATAGCTGATGGCGAGGGCAATGGCGGTATAATAGGCTCTCTGTAGATATACGTTAGGGTAGTTTGTACTGAAAAACCACAGTAAGGCGGAAACAATTATGAGAATACCGGATATCAGCAACCGTCTTTTCATTGCTTCGTTCCCCAGTTCGGGAAAGTCCGGGTGTGAAACAATTTAAATGGTAAATTGACTGTTGTCAAGTTGGTAGAGTCAGTGTATCCAGTGCGTCCGTTATTATAGCTGCTGAATATCTATGTCTGCTTTACCCGGCTTGATATCGAGGATGCTGATGGTGCCCAGTTCACGGCGGTAGCCGGGAAATGTGGGGCTGCCCGGGTTGATAAAGAGTATGCCGTCAACATGTTCTACCACCGTGCGGTGCTCGTGACCGAAAACAACGATATCAGGTTTGTTGTTCTGTACCGGAGAGAGCAGGCTCTGCCACCATAGTGGCTGTCCGTACGGATGCAAGCCATAGTCCGGTCGGCTGTGGATAAGCCATAATGTCTGCTCTTCAACCTCGATGATGTGTTTCTCCCTGACACGGCTGTCCTGCAACGTGTTTCCCTGGTCATCGTCGCCCCTGGCGGCCAGTACCGGGGCAATATGCTCCAGTTCATCCAGTACCGAAGTGGCATAGATGTCACCGGCGTGCAGGATTAAGTCAACACCACGGAATACCTCTATTACTTCTTGAGGGAGTGCTTTCCTTACCTGTGGAATGTGTGTGTCTGCCAGCAGTCCGATGCGCATTCTGGCACATTATAGCCGGCCTGAGATCCAGTGTCAAAGGAGTAATTCCTTTTTACCGGTCAAACGCACCATGCGTCAGCGTATGCCGGTATCAATATCAATATCCAGCCGGGTGGTCAGGCCTGATTCGATTCTTATCTCGGCAGGCACTTCCGGGCTGTTATCGATACCGATACGGTTGATGTCAACCACATAGATGCCGGGTTTCAACTCGGTCCGGTAACGACCGTCGCAGTCTATATCCACCTGTTTGACCAGGTTCTGGTGCTTCCTGTCATAGACCATTATCTTGCGTGCCTGGTAGACTTCACAGGGGATTTCATTATCAACACCGGGTTGTTCCACCGGTGAGATCGGGCCGATGGCGACCTTGCCGTGGAGTATTCCATTCTCTGCCGTTCCGGCGGAGCAACCCCAGACAAACATACTGGCCCCGATAAGGGTTATTATCAGTAATTTTCTAAACATTTTCCTACTTTTAATAATAACGGTAATAACAGGTAAAAGATAGTAATATCGCCCGTTGAATCCCCGGCCGCGTCAAAGCAATAAATAATTCCCCGAGAACAGATAAACAGGTGGTGTGTAGAGATGGGGCAGTTTAGCACAGGGTATCTAAAGGGTTCCTAGCGTTTGACTACCGTCAAATGTAACCGGTATTCGTCCTCGGATATCTCAGCGCCTGCTACCGGGTAGGGTTCCACATGGTATGCCAGCTTATATTCCCGGAAGGACCTCTCGGGAGGCCAGTCAGTTGAGCCGGGTTGGGTAAGTGTTAGCCGGTTTATTGATTCCTGGTACTTTATTTCCACCATACAACTCACCTCACCGGCCCATATGCAGGTTACACCTTTCGGGCACCGGCTGTCACCGGTTACCTCCAGAAACTTTATCTGCAGCTCCTCGCCTTCTATGATAATACTGTCACCAATTTTCAGGGCGGATTCCTCCCCCAGGACGGCAACACCCGCACTATGGCAGGATCCGCCGGCAAATGATATTGCCACAAGCAGTGTAACTATGAATAAGTTTCTAACGCACATTGGAGCTTGAGTTTAATGTGCTGCCCGGTTTTTGTCAATAGTCTGTTCGGACTGGCTGGGTGCTTGTTGTTGACCAACTATTACCACTACACACGTCCGGTGCAGGTTATCTGGTGGCCCGGGCTACTCTCACCCAGGCTTGCATAACTAGCCGGCACAAATCCAGGGCAGCATCACACCAGGGGTTTATCATAATCCATTTGGTGTTATCGCGATAGACCGGTTGAGTTATCGGCCAGCGGTAGCATACATCTGGTTTCACGGGATGCACGGTGCAACCTGTATCTTCCTGGTAGAAGGTGCAAGGCGCCTTTGCTATCCGGTGCCCAGATATTAACTCTGTCCTCTGGCAAATAGAATCGAAGTCAACTCCCGTGTATTTGGCTATTCTCTGTGTTTCCTCATCGGATAGCTCGATATAATGAATGGTTGTGCAGCACCTTGCGCAGCGGTTACAGGTGAACATATTCAGAAGAGTACTAACGTTCTCTGGGATGTCTTCTATCGCGGTAAATACATACCGTCCTTCGGCAAAAGAAAGGTCAAGCAGGTCATCGATATCGGTATCAGTCCATTGCCTCACTTCTTCCAGGCTGAAACCGACCTTGACTATATTTGAAGCTTCTATATAAATTTGGAGCATTCTATCGGGCATATTGACAAAATAGAACAAATGTGCTAATATCTGTGGTTGTGGAGTTTGCTTGACTGTCTCCACTCCTGTTACCGGACTGTTTTGGCCCCTCCAGGTCCGGTAATGCCACTTCCAGCATCGGGGGGACTGTGGTTATCCTCCTCTGCAGTCCCCCCGGTAACCGGTAACACCAGACAGTATAACATAAAACAGCCCCTGTTTAACCGTCTACACAATAATGATAACTGAGGCCATGCTCAAGTAACCGGGTAATGTTTACATAATGTAATAGGCTATTGCTTATCTGGAATTGCCAGAATAGAATTAATTTAACAGTACAGTCTCCCGGATGGAGTAAATGATGAAGAATGCTTTTATAGAAGCAGGCAGGGTTGGGGAAATCGAAAATGGAGCTATGAAAGAGGTTATCGTTGATGGCCGCCATATACTGCTGGCAAGGATCGGGGAGGTCTATTATGCAACCGATAACCGCTGCACCCACGCCGGGGGAAAACTGTCAGAAGGTAAACTGGAAGGCACGGTTGTCACCTGCCCCAGGCACGGTTCGCAATTTGATTTGAAGGATGGCAGCGTCGTGCGCTGGATGAGTGGTTCTGGAATGATATCAGCGGTGGGCAGGGCTTTGAAGAAACCAGTTTCTATCAAGAAATATGATGTAAAGGTGGATGGGGATAAGGTATTTGTAGAAGCCTGAGTCCTGCTGGCGTTTTCCTTACATTATCTTGACATAAAAGAAGCAGTATTGCCATTTCACCCAGTAACAATACGGGAAAAGCTTATTTTACCTTTGGTGTTTCGTATCCATCCTGCGTGAAGCGTTCGACCGCCTCGTTTAATTCCCGCTGTACCCTCAGCGGGTCTCTGACATTCTCCCATAGAATCTCGGTACTGCTTGAAGCTGAGACGATAATACTTACTGAACCGAAACCGAGTAAACGCCCGTGTACCGGGACCTTCACCTGAAGGTTGTGAATCTTACCCAGCGAGCAGTCAATATATGATCTACCAACAACACCCGTCTTGACTAGGATTCTTTTATTGGTTATGCCGTAAACGGTTGACCACCATTTCAGCGATCTCACCAGGAATGCTAGCAGGCTCAGTGCCATTATGGCGATACCGAACCACCT
>CP070645.1:415456-425581 GCA_020354275.1 Dehalococcoidales bacterium | reverse complement strand
TATCTCCGAAACAGAATTAAAGAAGAATGAAAAAGAAAAGGCTCTGAGCCAGGCCTTGAAAGAGGGAGGAATCTACCGGGACCTAGCCGAGGCCTTTGGTAAAAGGGGGATACAGGCGTTGCTTATAGAAATGGCCCTACCCGAAATTGAAGTGGTTGCCAACAACCTGCTGGGCAGAATGACCGACAACAGAATGCACGTGAAGTTCGAAACGCAACGGGAAACAAAGAAGGGAGACCTGCTGGAGACCCTGGACATCAATATAGCCGACGAGCTGGGAACCAGGAACTACGAGATGTTCAGCGGGGGTGAAGCCTTCCGTATCAATTTTGCCATACGTATTGCCCTGTCCAAACTGCTGGCCAAAAGGGCCGGGGCGCCACTGCCAACATTGATTGTCGACGAAGGCTTCGGTACCCAGGACAGTACCGGACTGGAAAAGATTAAGGAGGCGATAACCTCCATCCAGGATGATTTCGAAAAGATATTTATCATCACGCATATCGAGGAACTGAGGGACGCCTTCCCGGCACACATTGATGTTGTCAAGACCGCCGAAGGCTCAACCATCGAGGTGAGTTAATATCAGGGGTCATTACACTGGAATTAGGGCAAGGAGTAACAACCCTACTGCATTGATTTGTTGTCTATTCCGCGATTACTTTCGTCAATTCTGTCACAAACGAATTGATAGAAATCTTCCACTCCCGTTTGCAGTAACCGCCTGTCTTCCTCATTACCTTTTCTCTCATATACCCGTAGGGCTGCCTCGATAAGATGTGCCCAGTTAGCCAGGTGATAAAACGCCCACACGGCCGAAGCACGCTTGGAAACGACTACATCTTTCATCCGGTAACTGTATAGCAACCGGCAGAGGTTAAGGACACAGTAATCTGGGTGTTTACTGAGGAGTTCTTCGATGAATCCTCGCTCAACTTCAAGGGCTTGCACAAGCTCCGACCATGCTGGCGCAGGGAATATCTCCTCTGGCTTCGGACCATATAAAACTATGCAGTAACCGGCCCTCATGTGTGCCCGATGAAGCGCCCACGACCCATCAGCCTTGTCCGGGTACACCTGATGCCGGGGTGACGACACTTTCTGCGCATCATCCATCAGAATATACCAAGCATCGAGTCCATCACCAACAACCTGGGGAAATTCATTGGCTAATAACTTATGTAGATGCCGGATTTCTTCACTCTGATATATAGTTAACGGCCTCTTCACGATAACATGAAGGTCGATATCATGGATATACCTTGTTTCGGGAAAGACTACGGCACCATAGAGGTAAATCCCATATAGAGTGTCATCCAGGATAGTTTCTAGCCTGTCGAGTAATGAATTACATACAGCCTGGACTTCGGCCGGGAGGTCATCAAAGCAACGCGGACTACTCGAACCTTCTCTTGGGGGAATTTCCATAATATATGTCCTTAGAGGTTCTTTGGAACCACAATCAGTTTATAAGTCCAGATCAGGGGCGATTCCCTGCATCGCTTTTAAGCCCAGCTCAATAAACTCATCCAGTTCGATACCCAACTCGCTGCAGAGGGCAATCTGCTCCCGGTTGGCACCGGCGGCGAAACTCTTTTCCTTGAACCTTTTCCTGACTGACTTAGCCTCAACACCGGACAGCTTCTTGTCCGGCCGAACCAGGGCCGCGGCAATAATAAGGCCGGTTAACGGGTCGGCACAGAAAAGCGCCTTATCAAGCTCCGTCTCCCGGGGAATACCATGTGTTTCATTATGGCACAGGATAGCCTGAGCTATCACCTCGCTGACCCCCATTTCCCTGACCAGGTCAGCGCCCAGCCTGCTGTGGCTCTCCATATCACCTTCGGTGAGGTCCATATCAATATCGTGCAGAAGTCCGGTAAGCCCCCATTCCTCCTCATCTTCTCCAAGCCGCCGGGCTAAAGCACGCATAATGGCTTCGGTAGCCAGCATATGCTTCACCAGGTTCTCATTCTCAACATTATCTCTCACGGATTCAAGTGCTTCCTGCCTGTCCATTCTGTTCCTCCACTGTCTAGGGTAAGACCTGGGTTAAAATTTATTGATTAAAGCATATTCTACGCTCTTAGACAACACCCTGGTTAAATACTGACCGGTAGCTGATGAATCCTGTTGAGCTACCTCCTCAGGCGTCCCGGTAGCCACGATATAACCGCCGTCATCGCCAGCACCCGGGCCCAGGTCAATTATATAGTCAGCATTTTTGACAACATCCAGGTGGTGCTCAATAACGATTACGGTATTACCGAGGTCTACCAGTCGTTGCAGCACCCCCAGCAATGCCGCTACATCAGCGAAGGAAAGACCGGTAGTCGGTTCATCAAGGATATAGAGCGTCTTGCCGGTAGACCGTTTCGAGAGCTCGGTGGCCAGCTTCACCCGCTGGGCTTCGCCACCGGAAAGCGTGGGTGCTGGCTGGCCCAGACGGATATACCCCAGTCCCACATCCTTCAGGGTTTCCAGCTTCCGTTTTACACTGGGGAAGTGCTCGAAGAAGGACAGTGCCTGCTCTACGGTCATATCCAGCACCTCGGCTATGTTCTTACCCCGGAACCTGACCTCCAGGGCTTCACGGTTGTAACGCTTGCCGTTACAGACCTCACAGGGAACGGTGACATCGGGCAGAAACTGCATCTCAATCTGTATATACCCCCCACCGCTGCAGGCTTCACCCCGCCCTCCCTTGACATTGAACGAGAAACGGCCGGGGGCATAGCCCCTCATCCGGGCCTCAGGCACGGTGGCAAAAAGCTGGCGTACGGGGGTGAAGGTGCCGGTATAGGTAGCCGAGTTACTGCGGGGAGTACGCCCGATGGGGGACTGGTCTATGTTGATTACCTTATCGATATTCTCGGCACCTAAAATAGCATCACAGTCACCCGGCATATCTTTAGCACGGTATAGCATCTGGGCCAGCTTTTTATACAGAATCTCATTGATAAGGGTGCTCTTACCGCTACCCGAGACCCCGGTTACACCGATAAACTTGCCCAGGGGTATGACGACATCTATTTTCTTCAGGTTGTTCTGTCTGGCCCCCTTGATTACTATCTCATCACCGGAACCGTCCCGCCGCTGTTCAGGGCAGGCAATCTGCTTAACCCCGCCTAAATATTGCCCCGTTACAGATTCACTACAACCAACAATATCAGCCAGTGTACCGGTGGCTACAACACACCCGCCATTCTCCCCAGCCCCGGGCCCCATATCTATAATGTGGTCAGCAGCCTGCATCATCGCTTCATCGTGCTCTACCACCAGTATTGTATTACCCAAATCCCTTAAACTTTTCAGCGTTTCAATCAACCGGGAGCCATCAGCCGGGTGCAGGCCTACTGTCGGCTCATCACAGATATAGAGCACCCCCATCAGCCCGCTGCCAATCTGGGTAGCCAGACGAATCCGCTGCGCCTCACCACCACTGAGAGTAGCCGAAGCCCGGTCAAGGGTTAGATACCCCAGACCGACATCCTTCAAGAAACCCAGGCGGGCCCCGATCTCCTTGAGAATCTGATGTGCAATCATCTGTTCGCGCCGGGTAAGGACCGCCTTTCTGCCAGTGGCACCCAGAGTGGCTACCCATTCCAGAGCCTGGTTAACGGACATGGCGCTGACTTCAATAATATTTTTACCGTTAACAGTCACCGACAGTGCTTCCGGCTTCAACCTTTTACCCTGGCATTCGGGGCAGGGTTTTAGCACCATGTAACGTTCTATGTTCTGCCGGGAGTATTCGGACTCCGTTTCATGGTACAGCCGCTCCAGAGTGGGTATCACACCCTCAAAACCGTCAGAGCGACGTACCGTCCTCCCGAAACGGTTGCGGTAAGACCTGACCTCCCGCCCTTCTCCGTACAACAACAAGTCAATATGTTTTTTACTCAGTTCTTTTACTGGCGTGTTCAGCGAAAAGCCATAAGTCCGGGCCATTGGTTCCACACGGTACAGATACCAGTTATGCGACTGCCAGGGACGCAGAGCCCCCTGCAATACTGAGAGTTCCCGGTTCAGCACCAGGTCAGGGTCGATTTCCTGCTTGAATCCCAGTCCGGTGCAGCTGGGGCAGGCGCCATGAGGGCTATTGAAACTGAAGCTCCGGGGGGCAATCTCACCCAGACTGATCCCGCAGTAAACACAGGCAAAATGCTCGGAAAAGAGGAGTTCATCGCCATCGATAATGGATACCAGTACGATCCCGGCACCCAGCTTCAGCGCGGTCTCCACCGAATCAGCGATACGCCCCTGGCTACCACTCTCCCCGATAACCAGCCTGTCCACCACCACCTCGATTGAATGCTTCCTGTTCTTATCCAGCCGGATATCGTCAGAAAGGTCATGTATGCTTTTATCCACCCTCGCCCGGGCATAACCGGCCTTGCGTAAATCATCAAACACAGCCTGGTATTCACCCTTGCGGTCTCTCACCAGCGGTGCCAGAATCATGATCCGGCTGCCCTGAGGCAGGGCCTGTATGCTATCCACAATCTGCTGTACTGTCTGGCTGGTTATCTCCCTCCCGCAATTGGGGCAGTGGGGATGACCGACACGAGCAAAAAGGAGGCGCAGATAATCATAGACCTCGGTCACCGTCCCCATCGTTGAACGCGGATTACGGCTGGGTCCTCTCTGGTCAATGGAAATGGCCGGGCTCAGGCCTTCAATGTAATCGACATCCGGTTTTTCCATCCGGCCCAGAAACTGCCGGGCGTAGGCCGCTAGTGATTCCACATACCGGCGCTGCCCCTCGGCGTAAATAGTATCGAACGCCAGCGAGCTCTTACCCGACCCGGAGACACCGGTGATAACAACCAGCTTGTCACGGGGAATAATGACATCAATATCCTTCAGATTATGCTCTCTGGCTCCCTTGACAACTATGGCATCTAACGGCATGGTTTTCCCTTCACAGTAGTCCTATTTTAACATCTGCTATTACCGCCCAACAAGCATATACTCCGTTGACACCAGGTATGCCCGACAGTAATATGAAACTTGCTAACAGCCCAAAGGTGTCGGGGTTAGCCGTATTAAACATGATAATCCTCAGAAATAAAAGGGGGCGAAAACACATGAGACTGATCGAAGAAATGGCAGAAAAAGGGATCCCTTCACTGGCCGAACCCCTGCTGCAAGCCCTGGGGAGAACCAGAGAGGAGATGGCCAGACCCGGTATCGCTATCGTCAACTCACAGAACGAACTTGTTCCGGGGCATGTCCACCTCGATGATATCGCCTCGGCGGCCAGGGATGGTGTCTCATCGGCAGGAGGCACCCCTTTCGAGTTCCCGTCTATCGCTATATGCGACGGTATTGCCATGGGGCATGCCGGTATGTGTTACCCTCTGGCCAGCCGGGAACTGATTGCCGATTCAATCGAGGCCATGATGCTGGCCCATAACCTGGACGGCATGGTTTTAGTGACCGGCTGCGATAAGATTACCCCGGGAATGATGATGGCCGCCGCCCGTCTGGACCTCCCGGCTATCTTAATCAACGGGGGGCCGATGCTGGCACCGAGACCAACAAGCCGGGTAAGAGGAGGACTCTCAGGATGCGGTGCCTGCCCCGGTCTGTACACCGCCAATTCAATGGCCTGTATGGCCGAGGTGCTGGGGCTGGCCTTACCCTGGAACAGCTGTATCCCGGCTCCCCACGGGCGAAGAAGGCAACTGGCCAGGCAAACCGGAGCCAGAATCATGGACATCCTGAAAGAAGGGACAACCCCAAAGCAGATTCTCACCAAGAAAGCCTTTGAGAATGCGATAACGGTCGATATGGCTATCGGGGGTTCCTCCAATACCATCCTGCACCTCATGGCATTAGCCAATGAGGTCGAAATAGATATCAACCTCGACCTTTTTGACCAGATATGCCGCCGGACACCGCGGCTGTGCGACATCAGCCCCTCGGGCGCCTACTTTATAGAGGACCTTTACGAGGCCGGCGGACTGCAGGCGGTAATGGCGGAGCTGTCCAAGAAAGACATGCTTCACCTCGATGCCCCCCCCCTCAGCGGACAGACGATGGGAGAAATAATTGAGGGGGCTAAAAGCACACGAGAAGAGATAATCAGGAGTATTGATGACCCGTACTACCCCGAAGGCGGACTGGCTATCCTCTACGGAAACCTGGCCCCCGAAGGGGCGGTGGTAAAGCAATCAGCGGTAAGACCCGAGATGTTTCAGCACTCCGGCCCCGCCCGAATATTTGATATTGAAGAAGAGGCCGTACTGGCAATAAGGGAAGGCAAAATCCACAGTGGTGACGTGGTCGTAATCAGATACGAAGGCCCCAAGGGAGGCCCGGGGTTCAGAGAAATGCTGACCGCCACCAACGCAATAGTGGCTGCCGGACTGGGCGCAGAAGTAGCCCTGGTCACCGACGGCAGGTTTTCGGGGGCAACGCGTGGCGCTGCCATCGGGCACATATCACCCGAGGCCATGGCCGGAGGGCCTATAGCCATTGTCGTCGAGGGAGACATTATTGATATTGATATACCTGCCCGGCAGTTAAACGTGAAATTATCCCAGGATGAGATTAATGACCGTCTCTCCCGCTGGACACAGCCCCCCCTCAAGAGGGAGGTCAAGAGCTATCTGCGCAGGTATTCTGCCCTGGTGACATCGGCGAGTACCGGTGCCGTATTAAGAATACCAGAATAACAGCGTCAAGGAGGATACTTAAAACCGGGGGACACCCAGATTCTGGCTTCTGGGGCAAGGTTGCTACTCTGTTTCTTCTGACCATTCCTCCGGGTCTAGCTCGGTAATAAATACTGCGTCCCGGAGTAACTCACAAAGGTAGCCGCCCTCGGGGAAATACTGGCTAATGGTGCCACGGGTAAAGATGCAGATAGCATCAGCCTCGGCAAAATCATCGGTCTGATATACCCAGTACCCTTCGGCTTCAATAATAGTCCCCGGCACTGCCCCTTGTATGACACCGGCTACAGTAACCAACCGACTATCGGAGATAGCCCGGGTAATGACCGGCCACGGCCCCAGATTAACGGTATATCTGGTGATTTCCGACCCCCTTCCGCTCTAGCCCGATTACTTAGACCAAGATATTTTATAACACGATAAATAACGCTTTTCAATCTTTGATGATAAATTTTCCGCCAACTGTATCTGATACTTTATATGATTGTATCCAGGTAAAAGTTTGTGATTTTTTCGTGAGGTTTCTACCCGGTTTTGTGATGTTACCGTAAACAGACTCCCTTATATATTAGCTGTATATTCTGACCATTTGGTACGAAATACATGAAAAAAGCAGTTTGTACAGGCTTTTTTTAAAAAACCTACCCAGAGGAAACAGGTATGTTTATGAAGCCCATCTATGGGAGAAACACTTGGTTAACATCGAGCAATATCGCCAGCTACTGCCAGGTAAGTAAAAATACCGTCCTCACCTGGATAAGGAGCGGCGAATTGAAAGCATTCAGGCTCCCTAGCGGCCACTACCGCATCGAGAAAGCGGATTTCAGGAGCTTCCTTGAGCATTACAATATGCCCATAAATGACCAGTTCTTTGGTGATAAGGGTGCCGGGAAAGAAATGATATAGCCAAACACTCCTGACCTGTCATCAATACTATCAAGCACTTGCTGTCACGGATAAAACCTTTCTCCCAATAACTATATTTTCCCTATAATCCATTTCATATTTTCAGTTTAGTTATCTCTAATTATCCCCGCGTCATCATGCGCCGGGACGGCCAGACATATAAAAAACGCCGGTGCCACATCCGGTAACAAGTTGAATTCACCTTATCTCATGCTATATGATAAATACCAGTCAATAATAATATCAGCAGGAGGTAAACGGATGCCAGGCGTACTCGAAGGAATCAGGGTAATCGATATGGGCCATGTCGTAGCCGTCCCCGCTGCCGGGGCAACACTGGCTGACTGGGGAGCGGAGGTAATTAAAGTGGAACCCCTCACCGGGGAAATGTACCGGGGACTGGTGAGAGCCCAGGCGATGGATACCCCTACTGTAAACTGGAGATTCCAACTCCTGAACAGGAATAAAAAATGTTTGGCACTGGACCTGAAGCAGCAGGCAGGGAAAGACATCCTCTACAAACTCGTCCAAACGTCAGACATATTTATATCCAACTATGAGTTAAGCGCGCTCAAGAACCTTGAAATGGATTACGAGACGTTAAGCAAGGTTAATCCCAGAATCGTTTACGGGGTTCTTACCGGCTACGGAAAAGTCGGGCCGGATAAAGATGAACGCGGCTTCGACTATGCCGCTGCCTGGGCCCGTTCCGGGATAATGCACCTGATGGCCGAACCTGACGGCATCCCTATACCGCAGCGTGGCGGCATGATGGATAGAGCGGTAGCCAGCCATGTAGTAGGTGGCGTTCTGGCTGCCCTGCTGCATAGAGAGAAAACAGGCAAAGGGCAGGAGGTAGAGTTTTCTCTGTACCAGACTGGGGTCTGGACCCTGGCTGAAGACATGCAGGTTGCCCTGGCCACGGGTGTTGAACTGGGCCGGCACGACCGTGCCAAAGCAGGCAATCCCCTGTGGAACAACTACCACGCCAGAGACGACCGGTGGTTCTGGCTGGCCATGCTTCAATCTGACCTTTCCTGGCCCGATCTCTGCCTGGCTATGGATAAACCGGAACTACAAATGGACCCCCGCTTCAATATCAGCCGAGTACGCGCCGAGAACTGTGAAGAGTTAATATCTATCATGGATAACGTTTTTGACACGAAAAACAGGAATGAATGGGAGGAAATATTCCGTAAGCACAATGTCATATACGGACGGGTTGATACCCCGCTTGAAGTCATTGATGACCCTCAGGCCAAAGCCAATGACTTCTTCCCGACAATAGACCACCCGGTTGCCGGAGAAAGCCGGTTAGTGGCAACTCCGGTGAAGTTCCCGCAGAACCCCCCTTCAACTATGGAACCGGCTCCTGAGGTCGGTCAGCATACTGAAGAGATCCTGCTGGAGCTGGGTTATACCTGGGATGACATCGGGCAGCTTAATGAGCAGGGTGTAATCCTGTAGCCAGTAGCGGGAACTATCCCGGCACCCCCGGAATAATAGAGCCAGAAGAGCAGCTTACCGGCAGAGTCAACTGAAAATGGATAACAATGTGAAACACGAATTCATCAGTGTGCAGAGTATACCAATGGGCAGCGGCTCCAGCCAGGTTATTCTGGGCACGCCGGGCGGGGATATCGAATGTATATTCAACCCTTCTGAAAAATACCTGGCGGCAATCTGGGTATCGGGCGCTCTGGGGGGATTCGATGGCCCATCTTTTGGAATATTTGCTACCTTAAGCCGGGAACTCGTCACTGAAGGAATAAATTCCCTCCGCCTTAATTACCGCCTTCCTGGAAATTTCGACCAGTGTGTCCTTGATGTCCTGGTTGGCATTCGCTTCCTTGAGCAACGGGGAATAGAAAAAGTTGCCCTGGTCGGGCATTCCTTCGGAGGGGCGGTGGCAATAATGGCTGGAACGATGAGTAACCGGGTAAAGGCGGTGGTGGGATTATCCAGCCAGACAGCTGGAGCACAAAGGGCTAATGAACTATCGCCCATACCGCTATTACTGATACATGGTGACCGCGACCAGAACCTGCCGGCACGCTGCTCACAGGACATCTATAACTGGGCCGGAGAACCCAAAGAGCTGGTGATATATAAAGGCAGCGGCCACTTCCTCAGGGAATGCAAAGATGAATTGCATGATCTGCTGAAAACATGGTTGATTGATAAGCTGGAGCTTGCTACCCTGGAGTAGTTATACCGGTTCAGTCAGTTTTCATAAATTTGGTATAGTTAAGTTTGACAAAACGATATCAGTATTTTAAATTGTCTATTATCATACCGCTGATTCCATCCCTGGTGCCAGCCAGAACCGGGCTTGCCTATTGTTCTGCCGACCAGTGATAATCTAGAAATTGGGAGCGTAAACATGACTGTCAGATGGAGAATCCTGCTCATTGGAATTGCCGTAATTGCTATTAGCTTGGTTGTTGTCTATTTCCCGGATACAAACATGCCCTTAACCGTTACCTGTGAGGACTTCACTGAGCAGGGAGGCATCGTCAACGAAGACATAACAGTA
>CP070645.1:408009-415356 GCA_020354275.1 Dehalococcoidales bacterium | reverse complement strand
TCACTATATCAGGAAGATGAGTTCATGGAGCAATTCCTGCTCATCTTCGAGAGCATACTAGGCCCTATCGAAAACACCGTTGACAACCTTCCCATGTATTTTGATCCCAGGATGATACCGGAACCACTGATGCCCTGGCTGGCGTCATGGGTAGACCTGACCCTTGACCATACCTGGCCTGTGGAGAGGAGGAGGGAGCTAGTACGGTCAGCCGCAGAGCTCTACCGCTGGCGGGGAACTAGATGGGGTCTGAGTAAATACCTGCAAATCTATACCGGCAGCACGCCTGTGATTTCCGAATACATCCCCGGCATGCGTCTTGATAGTGAGACCAAACTGGGAGAAGATACCAAGCTGGGTAGTTCGGGGAGCGGGCACCATTTCAGCGTTACCCTGGAGCTTGCTGATGATAATGGAATAGACATTGATAAAATCAAGGAAATTATCGAGGCGCAGAAACCGGCTCATGCTGCCTACACACTGCAGGTTAATAAGTCCGGAGCCGGCTGAGAAAAATGGCACTGAAAGATATTATCAAGTTCCAGCTAAAAAGGGTAAACCCGTTTCAGGGTCTGGTGGTAGATGCTGACACCTGGCGCGATGCCCATGATTACCATCGTGACCAGCAGAGGCTGCATCTATTAGCCTTTCACGGCACCGGTGTGGTCGAAGGCCTGGAGGTGTCTGCCAGCAATCCTCCCAGCCTGTCTCTCGATATCCACGGTGGTATGGCGATCGACCCCGAGGGTAACTGCATTATCGTATCCCAGACACAGCATTACCAGGTGCAAACGCGTCAGAAGGGTGTTATTTATCTCGTCATTCAATTCCGTGAGATACCCTCCGAGCCGTTCCAACCGCCGGAATCGGGGCAGCCGACCAGAATCATAGAAGCTTACCGGGTACAGGAACGGGATAAACTACCTGACGAACCGCACTTGGAGCTGGCCCGTATTGACTTTGACCCGGGTACGGAAATCATTAATAACGCTAAAAACAAGAAAAACCCGGGCAAGAATGAGATTGACCTTAATCACCGCCAGAGCACCAGGCCGCTGGCACCGGAAAAGGTAACTGCCAGCAAAGAGACGGCAGAAAAAACCGAGGTTGTTACCGTAGAAAAACCCACGCCTCCAGCGACGGTAATCACCATAGGCCATGCCGTACTTGGTGATGCTGAGAAAGACCTGCATCTGGAAGGTCTGAAGAACCTGGTAAAAGAGATAAACCGGCAGGACAATGTCGAGGTTAGCCTTCGGGAGAATATAACTCTGGACAAAAATGCCAGCCAGTTTTCTATGATATACCTGACCGGTAAAAGCAGCTTCGAACTGGATGCCGGGCAACAGACGGCCCTGAGTAGTTTCCTGGAATTGGGCGGGGTGATTTTAGGCGAAGGTTGCTCGGAGGGTGAGGGAGAAGAATCGTTAAAGGCGGCCAGAGAATTCGGTCTGGCCTTCAATCAACTGGCCAACCAGCTCAAGTGTAAGCTGGAAGCTGTTCAGCGTGGCCACCCCCTGTTATCAACGGCTAATATTTTTTCTGATGTTCCCGCGGGTGCCCAATCCGGGATGCTGCTCGAGGGCGGCCGCATGGTATATAGCGGCAGTGATTATGGATGTGCCTGGCAGGGGGGGTACAAAGACAGCCCGCTATCCAGAGACATTATCCGTAGTTCACTTGAGATCGGAGCCAATATTGTCGCCAGTGCCAAAGTGTAATAAACACCTGGGCTTAAGTCGGCAACCAGCGGTGACAGCAATGCAATGTGATTAGGAGTCATAAGATGTCAGAAAGAATTGACGTAACCCTATCAGCAGCAACGTACGCTGTGGCAGCCGGTGAAAGTGTGGAGGCCATGGCTACCCTCCGTAATACGGGACAGACCGTCGATCAGTTTACCCTGAACATTGAAGGTCTGGAAACGGACTGGTATACATTACCTGTTTCCAGTGTGGCGTTATTCCCCAATGACCAGGATGATATTAAAATCATCCTCCATCCACCCAAAACAGCCAAAGCCATGGCTGATTCCTATCCCTTTCAGATAAAGGTTACCTCTCAGGAGAGCCCGGATGACACCGCCACAGTGGATGTCATTCTAGAGGCCCGCCGGCCTCCCGAGCTGGAACTGAGTATATCACCGGAGCGTATTTCCGGGCGCCGGGCGACCTACCGAATAATAGCCCGGAACCCCGGTGATGTAACCGCTGAGCTCCAACTGGAGGTTGACGAAATCAGCGGCAGCCTGCGTTACAGCCTTAGTCCCGAGATGTTAACGGTTGGCGGTAGCGGTCAGTCTCAGGCTACCCTTGAGGTAGGGTTGGGATGGCTGGCGTTGCTTGGCGGGCAAAGGGAATTTGATATTCAGGTAACGGCTGTCCTGGCCGATAGTGACGAGACCAAGACCATTAACGGGAGATTTATCCGTATTCCCTGGTACAGGACTCTACCGCAGATACGGATACCCCGGATACCCCGGTTGCCACAATGGCGAATACCCTGGCTGACACGCCCGCCGGAGATTGATGCTTTCAGAGCGGTTACTGATGACAGGCATGAGTTCAGGCTAAGCTGGGTAGCCAAAAGGGCTTCCCGTGTCAGGTTAAACGGTGAGACCGTTGAGGCACAGGGGGAGAAACTAGTAAGGCCTGCCGAATTGACCAGCTATACACTGGACGTAAGTAACAGGTATGGTAGTACCAGCCGGGTGGTCGATGTTCAACCCATACAGATACCCGGTGCCCGGGTCTCGGAACGGATCAGGGTTTCGATGACACCGACCGAGCTTCAGGTCAGTGCCGGTGGTGTGCCAGTACCCGTGACCGTACAGATACAGAACCTCGGTGATATCGTTGATAAATTCGTTATGGAAATTGAAGGGCTTAACGAGAGCTGGTACAGCCGTTCGGCATCCAGCATAGCCCTGATGCCCCAGGCTACCGACCAGATGCAGGTCTCCTTCCAGCCGCCCAAGAGAAAAGGGGCCAAGGCCGGGAAATACCCGTTTGCCCTGACGGTGCGTTCTCAGAGCGTTGCTGAAGATGCCACTAGTGTTATTGGGCAGCTGGAAATAATGCCATCCACCGAATTTAAACTGGCTGTTCGTCCCTACCGGA
This sequence comes from Dehalococcoidales bacterium, assembly GCA_020354275.1. Lineage (GTDB taxonomy): Bacteria > Chloroflexota > Dehalococcoidia > Dehalococcoidales > UBA2162. The sequence continues at coordinate 412,237 of CP070645.1, read as the reverse complement.
TTTCATCTCGCCGGAAGGGAACCTACCGCGTGAACTTGGAAAACACCGGCGTCAGCGATACCAGGCTGATACTATCTGCTACCGACCTTGATGAAGGTTTAAACTTCCGTTTCAAGCAGGATGACCCGGTGGTAACCGCCTGGAATAGCGTTGAGGTACCCGTGCTGGCAAAACCGAGACGCGGCTCGATGATAGGTGAAAGAAAGCGTTATGATATTACGGTGACGGCTAGCACTGCTGAAGGTAGCACTCAGACGGCTAATTGCGAGCTTTACCACAATCCGTTTATGGCTTCCTGGAAACCTATCTGGCGTGTGGTAAGGGCGCTTCTTGTTCTCGGTGCCCTGGGGGTGCTGATAGGTTTCGTGCTGCACTGGGGTGGTGGCTGGCGTATGCTGACAAGCAACCCGGAAACGTGGTGGAACAATCTGGTGCGTGTCGTTACCGGGTGGTTTTCCAGATAGACAAGTCTGGAGAAGGGAGCCTGATATGAAGAGATTTGGCCTTGTGATATCCCTTGTGTTACTTGTTTCTTTGGTTTTCATGGGAACTCCCGCCGATGAAGCCTACGCTCAAAATCCAACCATTACACTGAACCCTAATCCAGGTTCCCCGGCTGCACCAATTGTTGTGGTCGGCCTTGATTATCCTGTTGGAGATGGTGGTTATCCGGTATATATCGAGTGGGATGACGATTCGGCCTTTACTGACCCCAAGGTCATTAATCCGGTGTACCCGCAGGTGGTGTATACTGATTGGCTCTGGGGTGAGTCAACAGGTTTCTGGGCGATTATTACCGTTCCGTCTGCTGCTACTACTCTCGGTCAGTTCTGGGTCCGGGCCTACGCAGACCTAGGAGATGGCGCTACGGAAACCAGTTTACCTGTTCAATTCAGCATTGTTGAGATAGTAGGACCACAGGGACCACAAGGCTTACCAGGCCCAGTGGGGCTAACTGGTGAGACCGGGCCGGCAGGTCCGCCCGGTGAATCGGGGCCGCCGGGGCCGCCAGGGCCACCGGGGCCGGCTGGCGAGCAGGGGGCAGCTGGTGGACAGGGGCCGGCCGGTGAACAGGGACCGCCGGGTGAGACCGGGCCGCAGGGTGAACAGGGCCTACCCGGAGAGCCAGGTCCTGCGGGCACCATCAGTATCGCCGCTATTGTTGCCGCGGTAGTAGCCCTGGGCCTTTCGCTTCTGGGAATCATAAAGAAAGTCGCCCTGGGGTAGATTTATTACCCTCAAGGCTTTCATCATTCTGTTTAATGTATTGCAACGGTGATAGACACCGTTTAACCAGCTGGCTGGATGAATTGAGGGGTAGGCCAAATTATGGGAGGAGGCTAACATGGAAAGGTTACGCTTCTTGGTTCTGACGATATTAGTTTGCATGCTGGTATTATCCTCAGTCCCCGCTGACAGGGCTTACGCTCAGAATGAGACTATAACTCTAACTCCCACCTCCGGTTTCGCAGCGCTGACAATCACCGGCAGGGGTTTTATGAGTGGCTCACTTATTACTATTGGATGGGATGATACTTACCCGATACCGACCGTTCCTCAGACAATATATGCCCAGGAAGGAAGCTTCACGGCAATCATCACTGTTCCCACTCAGACCGCGCCCGGCCAGCACTGGGTCACGGCCATAGGTTATGTACCTGGTTACCCGGATGAATCGGCTACCGCCGCATTCGTCGTTGTTGACATGACCGGATCAAAAGGTGATAAGGGGGACACGGGGGATCCAGGACCAGAGGGTGAAGCGGGATCACCCGGGGCAACGGGAGCAACTGGTGAGCAGGGGGCTACTGGAGAGCAGGGGCCGCAGGGTGAACAGGGAATACCCGGTGAGCAGGGAACTCCCGGTGAAGCCGGACCGGCCGGTGGCATCAGCATTGCCGCTATCGTACTGGCAGTAATAGCCCTGGCCCTATCAGTACTGGGCCGGATAAAAAAACTGGCTTTCGGCTAGTCTGTAATCCAGGCCTTTTAAGATGGGTTTTACCGCCCGGGATATTAGCCTCGGATGGGTTCATTTTTCCCGGTAAGTCCACAATATACCTGCCTTCGGCGATTTGATTAATGCTTTTGTGTATAGTGGTATCGGGATTAGAATTAGACAGGCTTTACCTGTTTAAGCGGCAATAACAATCAGCTTTAGATCCAGGGGAGGAGCGATATGTATAGAGTACTGGTGATAAACCCCGGCTCAACGAGTACCGAGATATCTGTTTTCGAAGACGAAACAGAGGTGAAGACTGCCAAGATTGTGCACCCGGTCGATGACCTCAGGGGGTTTGGTAAGGTAATTGAGGAGTGGCCCTACCGGCACAGAATAGTCAGGTCGAAACTTGAGGAATGGGGGATAAAGAAGGGTGACCTGGCGGCGGTTGTCGGCCGGAGCGGCCCGCGTACCGGGGAGAGCGGTATTTTCCAGGTAAATCAAAAGATGGCCGATGCCGTGACATCGGAGGGAGTGAGGATTGAACACCCGGCGATTCTGGGTTGTGTAATGGCCAAAGAGATAGCCGATGAGTATGGGGTACCTGCTTTTGTTCCCTATCCCACCGGCGTAGAATGGCCTCGGATTGCCCGCGTCTCCGGTCTTCCCGGTGTAGAGAGGAGACCGGCATATCACCGGCAGAATATTGAGGCGGTGGCGATACTGGCGGCGGCTGAAATGAATATAGACGTTGATAATGCCAGGCTGGTCATTGCTCACCTTGAGGGTGGGATGTCCATTGTCGCCTTCGAAGGCGGCAGGGTTATCGATACCACCAATGCCTTTGACGAAGGGCCGTTCACCATGGAGCGCAGTGGCAGTCTGCCCACCAGCCAGGTGGCGCAACTCTGTTTCTCCGGTAAATATACCGTAGAGCAGGTTATGAAAATGATACGGGGAGAAGGGGGGATGGTAGCCCTGCTGGGGGTAAACAGTATCGGCGAGGTTGAAAAGAGGATAGATAGCGGTGATGAGGAGGCGGAATTCTACCTGGAAGCCATGTGCTACCAGATTGCCAAGGACATAGGGGCGATGGCCACCGTGCTCAAAGGTAAGGTAGATGCGGTCATACTCACCGGTAAGATACTGGATTCGGAAAGGGCTGTGGGCTGGATAAAAGAAAGGGTGTCATTTATTGCCCCAATAAAGACCTACCCCGAACAGGAAGCAATTGTGTTTGCCCGGGCCGGGCTCAGTGTTCTCCGCGGCGATGAAAAGGCAAAAGAATATGGGTAGCCTTCTGCTCCTGTCTCATCGCTGAGTGCTTGAACAAAGCTAGCCCGATAAAGAGAAACCCACCGGGGTACGGCTTACCTATACCCCTTTCCTCTCATAGTAATCGATGACTTTACTGACGGCCCCGGCTGCCCGCGATATGGTGGGATAGTAAGGGATTTTCAGGTCGATCAGTCGGGCAGTCGTTTCGCAGACAGATTTCCACCTCTGTTCATTCCAGTTATCGTTATTGGCAGACGGACTGATGTCCGAAACCAGCCCTACTACCGGCTTGTAGTCGGTAATCTCACGGTATTGCTGGGTAAAAGCATCGCTGGACGCTTGCTGGCCTGCCCAGGGGGGCGGGCCTTCGCCGCCGTGGGGTCTGCCTCCACCTGGCGGACCGCCACCGCCAGGCCGGCCACCACCCGGTGGGCCACCACCGGGGTGCCCGCCTATCGAGGTAATAATCAGGTCAAAGTTGGGGTTCATGGCCATCATCTTTAAGAGGCTGTTGGGGTTAAAATTATCGTCTCCCATGTTGATTGAGAAGTCTATGGGGTTGCTGATCCAGTCCCATATCTGGATATTCTGACTTCTCAGTTCGTCACGTATCTCTTGGGGTAAAGCAATAACGTCGAGCCCGGCCTCTTCACACTGGTCGGCAGCCAGTACGGTAGCCCCGCCTGCCCCGGCAGAAACACCCACTCTCCGCCCGGTAATGGGTGGGAGGAAATACAGGCCGACAGTGACATCTATCAGTTCCTCAATGCTGCTGACAGCCACAGCGCCGGCCTGCCTGACCATGGTGTTCCATATCTCCATTGACCCGGCCAGAGAGGCGGTATGAGATGAAACTGCCCTGGTGCCGGACTGTCCCCGACCCCCTTTGATTATCACCACCGGCTTGGTTTTAGTCACCTCACGCAGTATGTTGAAAAACCGGTTGCCGTCCTTTGGCCCCTCGATATACATCATTATCAGCGTTATTGACGGGTCGTTGCCGTAGTA
>CP070645.1:401120-407909 GCA_020354275.1 Dehalococcoidales bacterium | reverse complement strand
CTTGGAGACAAATGTAAAAGACATCAAATACTGGGTGGGATTCAGCCGTATACCGGGCATCGGCCGCGTCAGATTAGCTCAACTGGAAAACTATTTTGGTAGCCTTTCAGATGCCTGGAAGGCTACCCCTGGCCAGTTAAGACAGGCCGGACTGGACAGCAAATCAATACGCTCGATTACATCTTACCGGTCTAAAGTTTCCCTGGATTCAGAGATGGAAAAGCTGGACCGCTACGGTGTATCAGCAGTTACTTTTCATGACCCCGCTTACCCGGCACGACTCAAGGAGATATATGACTATCCGCCGTTACTATATATCAGAGGCAGCCTGCTCCCTGAGGATGAGTGGTGCCTGGCGGTTGTAGGTACCCGAAGGGCTACTATCTATGGCAAGCAGGTGACTGAGGAGCTAGTGACCGACTTGGCGCAGAGTAAGATCACTGTTGTCAGTGGTTTGGCCAGGGGGATTGATACCGTCGCTCATCGTAGCGCCTTAGAGGCTGGGGGTCGGAGTATAGCTGTTTTTGCCTGCGGGTTGGACATTGTTTACCCCGGAGAAAATGCTGATTTAGCCCGCCGGCTTCAGGAACACGGAGCACTGGTCAGCGAATACCCTCTGGGTACCAAACCCAGAGCTGAGAACTTCCCCAGACGTAACCGGATCATGAGCGGAATGAGTCTGGGGGTTCTGGTTTTCGAGGCTGGGGAGACCAGTGGGGCTATGATCACTGCCAATCTGGCACTGGAGCAGAACAGGGAGGTGTTTGCTGTTCCGGGTAGCATATTATCCAACGCCAGCCGGGGAACCAATCACCTTATTCAGGAAGGGGCTAAACTAGTCAGGGATTACCGGGATATTCTGGAAGAACTGAATTTAACGGCGGTGGCATATCAGATGGAAATGAAGGAGGTCATGCCGCCATCCGATATTGAATCTCTACTACTGAAGCATCTAGGGGCCGAGCCTACCCATATTGACGAGGTTTGCCGTTCCAGCAAACTGCCAGTGTCAACGGTAAGTAGCACCCTGACCATGATGGAGCTTAAAGGTTTGGTAAAACAGGTTGGAGCAATGAACTACGCTCTGGCCAGGGAAATGAGAGAGGAGTACATAATAAAAGTAGAATAATGGCCAGTAAGAAGAACCTGGTAGTAGTCGAATCGCCAGCCAAGGCAAGAACGCTGGGCAGGATATTGGGCAGGGATTATAATCTCAAGGCTTCACTGGGTCATGTCAGAGACCTGCCTAAAAGCAAGCTGGGTGTGGACATAGAGAATGATTTCCAGCCTAACTACGTAGTGCCGAGGCCGAAGAGTAAAACGGCACGGGAACTGAGGGAGGCAGCCAAGACGGCATCTACCGTATATCTGGCAACTGACCCAGACCGCGAGGGAGAAGCAATTGCCTGGCATTTAATCAGTGTGATGAAAGCGAACAAGATTCCCCATCGTCGGGTCGTTTTTCATGAGATAACGGAAGAGGCAATCAAACGTGCCTTTCAACACCCCCGCTCGATCAATATGCAACTGGTCAATGCCCAGCAGGCGCGGCGTATTCTGGATAGGCTGGTGGGTTACAAGTTAAGCCCGTTACTCTGGCGGAAGGTACGGAGGGGCCTTTCTGCCGGGAGGGTCCAATCGGTGGCACTAAGAGTCATCGTTGACCGTGAGAGGGAGATTGAAGGGTTCATACCCACCGAATACTGGACTATTGAAGCCGAGTTAAACAAGAAGGTAAAGGGTGATGGCGCACCGACCTTCAGGGCTACACTGGTGAGTCTGGCCAATGGCAATAAGTTAGATATTCATAGCCAGGAGGAAGCTAAAGAAGTCAGTACCGAATTGGAAGAGGCCAACTACAGTGTCACTAAGGTCAAAACCAAAAAGGTAACCCGTCAGCCGGCACCTCCGTTTATTACCAGCAGCTTGCAACAGGAAGCCTGGCGGCGCTTCCGTTTCTCTGTTGGGCAGACGATGAGCATTGCCCAGCAGCTCTATGAGGGTTTGTCAATAGGCAAGGAAGGACATGTAGGGCTTATTACCTATATGCGTACTGATTCTACAAAGGTAGCCCGGGTAGCGGTAACCGAAGCCAGAGAGTTTATTAGTGGCAAGTATGGCGTTGAATTCATGCCACCGCATGCCCGTTCTTTCACCAATATCAGTAAGGGGGCGCAGGAGGCGCATGAGGCAATCCGTCCTACTCGAATAAAACGAGAGCCTTCTCAGATAAAAGAATACCTTACCAATAACCAGTTCAGGCTGTATGAGCTCATCTGGAAACGGATGGTAGCCAGTCAGATGTCGGCGGCCATCTTTGACAATACCACTGTTGATATTGAGGCCAGACACCGTGACCTGAAAAATGCCTATCTATTAAGGAACTCAAACTCGGTTAACCGCTTTCCCGGTTTTACTATCCTTTATGTTGAGGAGAAAGACCAGCCGGATGATGAAGATAAGGTAGGCCTGTTAATGCCACAACTTACCAAGGGTGACCAGCTCACACTCCTCGGGCTTTTCCCGGAGCAGCATTTTACCCAGCCCCCACCGCGCTTCAACGAAGCAACCCTGATAAAAATGCTGGAGCAATGGGGTATCGGGCGCCCCAGCACCTATGCAACGATCCTTTCAACTATTCAGGAGCGAGACTACGTTACCAAGGTCAAGGGGAGCTTTCAGCCTACGGAATTAGGCACACTGGTAAACGACCTGGTTAGCCAGCATTTTCCTGATATTGTGGATATTGAATTTACCGCCCATATGGAAGATGAACTGGATGGAATAGCCAATGACAAAGGAGACTGGGTAAACATTGTAAAGGATTTCTACACACCCTTTGATAGAAACCTGACTAAAGCCTTCGAGGTTATTGACAAGGTAAAGCTGGCCGATGAGCCAACTGAAGAAACCTGTCCTGAATGTGGTAAACCAATAGTAATTAAATCTGGCCGTTTCGGAAAATTCTTCGCCTGTAGCGGTTATCCTCAGTGTAAATATACCAAGTCGTTCCAGGTAAAAACCGGGGTTAGCTGCCCGCAATGCGGTGGCGAAATAGTAGAGAGGGTTAACAAGAAAAAGCGTACTTTTTATGGTTGTAGCAACTTCCCGAAATGCCAGTTCGCCACTAATAACAGGCCGTTACCTCAACCATGTCCCCATTGTGGTAGCCTGCTGACTGTTTACCGGACAAAATGGGAGAAATGCACCAAGTGTGATTACCGGGGCAATCTCAAGCAGGAATAATCCTATGCAAGAGGTTTTTAACAGGTACATAAACTACCTTGAGGCGGAACGTAATGCTTCCCCATACACAGTGCGTAACTATGTCTCCGATTTACTCGGTTCAAAACGGGTAAAGGGCTTCTTTACCTTCTTAACAGAGAAAGGGATTGCAACAATTAATGAGGTAGACAGGTCTGTTTTACGTGATTACCTGCTATACCTTATGGAACAGGGTCTGGTTAAGGCTAGTATTGCCCGTAAACTATCGGCCATTCGTTCCTTTTTCCGTTATCTAGTGCGTGAAGAGATATTGCCGGTTAACCCGTTACAGACTGTTTCATCACCCAAGCTGGACAAGCACCTGCCCTCATTCCTGACTAACAACGAGATAAACAGTCTCCTGGCGATGCCCGATCAGGCAACCCCACAGGGACAAAGAGACCGTGCTCTGCTGGAGCTGCTGTACGCTTCGGGTCTCAGGGTTAGTGAACTGGTACAGCTAAATCTGGAACAGATTAACGCTGATAGCCGTGAAATCCGGGTCTGGGGCAAAGGCTCCAAGGAGCGTATAGTGCTGATGGGAGAGCCGGCTTCAGAAGCGTTGAGTGCCTATCTTAATGACGGTAGGGTCGGCTTGCTTGGGGAGAAGAGCAGTAGTGCCCTGTTTATTAGCCGTTATGGCAAGCGCCTGACCGAGCGGAGCGTGCAGATAATAATGACTCAATATGCTAACATGGCCGGGATTGAAAAGGACGTGCATCCGCACATGTTGCGTCATACCTTCGCCACCCATCTGCTAGACGGCGGAGCCGATTTACGGGTCGTGCAGGAGCTTCTGGGGCACGCCAGCCTGGCTTCCACCCAGATCTACACTCACGTGAGCAAGAGCCAGGCACAAAAGGTTTACCTCAGTGCTCATCCGATGGCGAAGGAGCCGGTTGTGAAATCAGAAGACAGGTAACGGGTTTAATTAGTCTGTAGGCCTGTCAAAAGGATAGATAATTTTGGGCTTAAGTGACCGTATTGAGAAGTTGCGTCAGGAACTGGATAACAGAGACCTTGACGGTGTTTTTGTCTCTCAGCCGGAAAACAGGTATTACCTCTCCGGGTTTGATGGTTCGGCGGGCTACCTGTTGATAACGGCGCAGCATGAAATTTTAGCCACTGACTTCCGTTATATAGAGCAGGCCGGGCAGCAAGCAGACGGTTATGAGGTCTTTAAGATATCTGGTAGCACTGAGGAATGGTTTCCCCGCCTCCTGGCTGACCTGGACCTGGGCTGCCTAGGTTTCGAAACAGAGCATGTCACCTATGCTGTATACCGGCAACTATCCGATGCGCTGAGCAAAAACAAATCAAGTTTAAAGCTGGTGCCCGTTGACGGACTGGTGGATTCGCTGCGGGCAATTAAAGAACCAGAAGAGATTGAGCTTATCACCAGAGCCGCTGAAATCAGCGACAAGGCCATTGAATATTTCAAGGAAATAATCCGACCTGGTATGACCGAAGCAGGAATAGCCTGGGAGGTAGAGAAGTTCCTGCGTGATAACGGTAGCCAGACGATACCGTTTGGGGCTATTGTTGCTTCAGGGCCAAATTCAGCGATGCCGCATGCCAAACCATCAGAACGTAAAATAGAAACCGGAGAACCGGTGCTTATCGATATTGGGGCCAGGTTCGGTAAATACGCAAGTGATATCAGCCGCACCATTTGTCTGGGAGACTCGGATGAAACCTTCAACAGGATATACGATATCGTTCTCGGGGCACAGCTGACAGCCCTTTCAATAGTAAAGGAGGACATGCGCGGCGACGAGGCCGACGGGTTGGCCAGAGAGGTCATTGAGCAGGCAGGACACGGTGCCGAATTCGGCCACTCCTTGGGCCATGGTGTAGGTCTGGCCGCACACGAAAGGCCGCGTCTCGGACCTAATTCAGATGAAACGCTTGTTTCGGGTATGGTGTTTACGGTAGAGCCTGGTATTTACCTTCCCGGCTGGGGAGGGGTAAGGATCGAGGACCTGGTGGTAATGGAAAACGGCGGGATCAGGTTGATTTCAAAAACTGAGAAATAAAAAATAACAACTACCGGAGTCAAATATGATTAGTGGTACCGAATTGAGAAAGGGAGTTACCATTGAACTGGAAGATAAGCTGTATCAGGTTATTGACTACCAGCATGTCAAGATGAAGCGTACGGCGTTGGCCAGGGTAAAACTGCGTGATATCCGTGACGGCCACACTATCGAGCGAACTTTCCAGTCCGGCGAGAAGTTTGTCCGGGCACGGCTGGAAATGCGTAACACGCAGTACCTATATAATGATGGTGACCTTTATTATTTCATGGATGAGGAAACCTTCGAGCAGATTCCGGTTAACTCAAGTCAATTGGGTGATACGGTAGACTACCTAAAAGAGGGTATGTCATTGCAGCTATCCAGTTATCGAGGTGAACTGGTAGGTGTTGAATTGCCCATCACCGTTGACCTTGAGGTAACGGAGACCGGTCCCGGTTTCAAGGGAGACACGGCTACCGCCGGAACAAAACCGGCTACACTAGAGACGGGTATTACCATCCAGGTTCCGCTCTTTATCAATCAAGGTGATATTATCAAGGTTGATACCCGCAGCGGTACCTACATAGAAAGGGCTGGCTGAGATAATACTGTGCTAAAGGCTGATTTTCACATCCATACCCAGTACTCGATGGACTGCAATACACCCCTGGAGGGTATTATTCAACGCTGTCTGGATACCGGAATCAACTGTATTGCAATTGCTGACCATGATGCCATTGAAGGTGCCCTGAAAATGACGGGAATGGCCCCGTTTCCGGTAATCGTTGCCGAGGAGATTCTGACACCTCAGGGCGAGATAATGGGCATGTTCCTGAAAGAAAGGATAAACAGCGGGCTTTCTATAGAGAAGGCAATAACAGAGATAAGGACTCAGGATGGGCTGGTGTGTCTACCTCACCCTTTCGATCCCTTCCGGGGACTTAGGCTGGATATCAGCGCTCTGGAAGAGATGAAAGAGCAGATCGATATTATAGAGGTATTTAATGCCAGGAGCCCGTTCCCCTGGCCGGAAACAAAAGCGCGTAACTTTGCCGCAAAATTTAACATCTCCAGGTCTGCCGGTAGCGATGCCCATTCTATTGACGAAATAGGTAATACCTATGTTGAAATGCCTGAATTTAGGGGCAAGGATGATTTTCTACAGGCTTTGGGAAAAGGCAAGATCCACCAGCACCGTTCCAGCTTCCTGGTTCACTTTTACAGCACCTGGGCGAAAATAAAGAATGCATTCTAATATCCAGATTACGCATTAGTAAACACCTTTAGCGATATAATTAGAAAACCTGCAAATTGAGGGGGGTGAAGCCAATCTATCAGCTTGGCTGGTTTTCTTCAGGCAGAGATAAGGCGGCCAGAGATCTCCTGACAACATCTTATAACAGCATACAACAGGGAGAAATTGAAGCTGAGTTGTCCTTTGTCTTTTGTAGCCGTGAACACGGTGAAACCAAAGAAAGCGATTTGTTTATCAAGCTGGTTGAGGACT
>CP070645.1:395937-401020 GCA_020354275.1 Dehalococcoidales bacterium | reverse complement strand
TGCCATTGGTGATGGAGCTAATGACGTCTCGCTGCTGGATGAAGCCGGGTAGGCTGTAGCGATGGGTAATGCCCATGACGAGTTGAAAGGTATAGCCGACCATATAACTCTTGATGTTGACCACAAAGGCGTTGCTCGGGCGGTTAACACGCTTTTGCTTAATCAGTAGGGGTCTGAGAGTAACCTTACCGTATAAGAGGGTCAGCCTTTCTATATTGCTTCTTGGGTATAATTAACCCCGAAAAACGTTTTGGACTAGACACCTCTTCGAAACAGGCGTTTCCACCAGGGGGCTTCAGTGCCGAACCCGTCAATAACGAAAGAATGTTCGCACTTGCCGCACCGCCAGGTACCGTACTGCTTGTTGTAGTAGGTGTTAGAACTCCCGCAGCGGGGGCACATTGTCCTTATTTTCTTAGATGTTTCTTTATCGAGTTGTTTCCAGTAGTCGTCATGCCACCCGGGGCGGACAGGCATTTTCATCCTCCTGGTTACAGGGGTTAGGTTTCTCAGGGCAGTAACCGTCCTGATTTATACCCTTATACTATTTTATAACACTGGTTATTAGCGGGAGTCTATCATTATAATCGGGTTGTGTTCAAATTCCGTTTCATGGCTAATCATCCTGTCCCATTCTGGCCGGGTAAGAAGCATTGACGCGGGCAGGTGGCTCTGTTTATAATTAATTTATCTTTTATCTAAGCGGGTCGGTGTATACTGAAAGCACACTTAAAGCTGGCCTTCCATTGTTCCCCGTAGATTAGTGTTGAGAGGTAATGCATTGGTGAGAGTAAATGTAGCACAGTTACTGAAATCCCCCATAGGTACAGTACGTGTTTATGATGTCAGTGATAATGTAGATATCGGTGGTAGTGATTACCTGGTGGAGGGTGAAGTCACCTTGATGCGTACTAACCGGAGTGTTCTGGTCGAGGGGGAGTTATATACTGACATCGAGCTCAGTTGCAGCCGCTGTCTGAGTCCGTTCGGCTGTCCTATAACCATCAATATAGAAGAGGAATATTTCCCGACCACCGATATACTCACCGGTTCTCTGCTGCCTTTACCCGGCGAACCGGGGAGTTTTACTATTGACGAATTAAACATACTGGACTTGAGCGAGGCGATAAGGCAGTATGCATTGTTGACTATCCCCATGAAACCTCTTTGCCGTCAGGATTGTGCCGGTTTATGCCCTGTTTGTGGCAGCAACCTTAACCATATGTCCTGTAACTGCCCGTCTGAGTCCATAGACCCCCGCTGGGCTGGGTTATACAAGCTGGTGGTCAGCAATAATCAGCCTTTGGGTAACGAAGAGAAAGGAACCAAATAGACTATGCCACCTTTACCGAAGAGAAAAACCGCTAAAGCGCGTCAGGGTAAAAGGCGTAACCATCTCGGCCTGTCATCGCCGGCAATTGTATATTGTCCCCAGTGCCAGAGCCCGAAGCAACCACACCATGCCTGTCCCGTCTGCGGCAGCTATGGTGGACGGGAAGCCGTCGAGGTTAAAGGACCGAAAAAGAAGGCTTCTTGAGAGGAGTAGAGTGATACTCAAGACGGCTATCTGTGATTTGCTGGGTATTAAATACCCGATTATTCAGGGTGGAATGGCCCACCTGGGTACGGCGGAACTGGTTTCGGCTGTTTCTAATGCCGGGGGACTGGGCATCATTGGCGCCGGCTACTATGAGGCTGACTGGGTAAGACAACAAATACGCCTGACCAGAGAGAGAACGGACAGGCCGTTTGGGGTAAACTTGCCAATGCCGTCTCCATATGCTGCCCAGGTTATTGAGGTGATACTGCAGGAGAAAGTGGCCGTAGTGGCAACTGGCGCCGGCAGCCCTCAGGTTTACGTTCCCGGACTAAAAGAGGCGGGGACTAAAATTATGCCGGTGGTAGCCCGGGTTGACCACGCCCAGCGGATGGAGCAAATTGGCGTGGATGCCGTTGTCGCTGAGGGCACGGAGTCCGGTGGGCGTATCGGTGAAACGACAACGATGGCCCTGGTTCCTCAAGTGGTGGATAGTGTTGGTATACCGGTGGTAGCCGCTGGCGGAATCAGTGACGGCCGCGGTATGGTAGCGGCCCTGGCACTCGGTGCTCAGGGTATCCAGATGGGGACGCGTTTCGTCTGCAGCCAGGAATGTATCGCCCACCCCAGTTATAAGCAGAAAATCCTGGAGGCACATGACCGCTCTACCGTGGTGACCCGTCAGACCACGGGATACCCGTTACGCGCGTTACAGAACAGCCTTACCGAGCAGGTAACCGCGCTGGAGGAGGCAGGGATATCTAACGAAGAACTGGAGCTGTTTGACCGCGGTAGGATGCAACTCGGCCTGATTGAGGGTGACGTTGATGAAGGTTCATTGCTGGCCGGGCAGATTGCCGGACTGATAAAGGATATCAAGCCCGTTGCTGAAATAATACAGGAAATAATGGCTGAGGCTGAATCAATAATTACCAGCCTGAAAAATTTGTACGGGGAGGAGTAATAATTATGAGTATGTCGGTGAAGGGGGCCCATGTCTTTCCCGGCCAGGGTGCTCAGGCCGTTGGAATGGGACGCGACCTTTATGATGGGTTTGCTGTTGCCAAAGCTGTTTTCGAGCAGGCAGATGATGTACTGGGGTTTTCGCTATCCAAAATGTGTTTTGAGGGGCCGGAAGAAGAACTGCGCCTGACTATTAATACGCAGCCAGCGATAGTCACTGTCAGCTACGCCTGTCTGAAAGCTGCCCAGGAGGTATCGGACGGCAGGCTGATAGAACCTGCCTTCGTGGCCGGTCATTCCCTCGGTGAATATACGGCGCTGGCGGCTGCTAGTGTCCTTGACCTTGGTTCTACTGTCCGTTTAACCCGCGAGAGGGGGCGTTTGATGCATGAGGCAGGGCTCAAGCAGGCGGGTGGCATGGCGGCCATAATCGGGCTTGATGAGGATGTACTTGGAGAGGTGTGTAAGGAGACCGATACCCAGATTGCTAATTTCAACTGTCCGGGTCAGCTGGTAATCACCGGGGCCGAAGACAAGGTAGCCAAAGCAATGGATTTAGCCAAGGAGAAAGGAGCTGCCCGTGTTGTTCCCCTGGCGGTGAGTGGTGCCTTTCATTCGCCATTAATGCAGCCGGCTGTGGAAGGCCTGTCCGAGGTCATAGGAACCCTTGACTTTAAGGACCCGTCAGTTCCTATCATCGCCAACACGACCGCCAAACCGTTGACTACCGGCACAGAAGTGCGGACTGAGCTCATCAACCAGGTGTCTAACAGCGTTCAGTGGCAGCGCTCAATCGAATATATGATAGAGAACGGTGTCTCCACCTTCATTGAGATCGGTCCCGGAAGGGCACTGACTGGTATGATAAAACGAATAAATAAGGATGCTGAAACCTTAAATATCAACGATGCCGAAACGGTCAGAAGCCTGGGTCAGTAATCCCGATAAAAATAGTAAACGGTGAGAGTAATGGACCTTTCTGATAGAGTTGCCATCGTTACCGGTGGTGGCCGGGGCATCGGCCGGGCTATTGCCCTGAAACTGGCCGAAGTCGGGGCAACCGTGGTTGTCAATGATTTTGGCGACCCGGCGCCGGCTGAGGGTGTAGTTGAAGAAATTAAGGCCATGAACCAGTCGGGCATGGCTGTTATGGCTGATGTCAGCTCGGTAGCCGATGTCGATAGGCTGGTAGCAACAACAATAGATAACTACCAGCAGGTCGATATTCTGGTCAATAACGCCGGGATTACCCGCGACCAGCTTTTACTGCGGATGACGGACGAAGACTGGGACATGGTCATGAGTGTCAATCTGAAGAGTGTATTCCTTTGTACCAGGGCGGTGCTGAAGCACATGGTAAGGCAGCGCCGCGGCAGGATTGTCAGTATTGCCAGCATTGTGGGCATAGTGGGTAATGCCGGGCAGGCCAACTATGCTGCGGCCAAGGCCGGGATTATTGGCTTTACCCGGACGGTTGCCAAGGAGGTGGCTTCCCGTGGTATAACCGCCAATGCCATTGCCCCCGGCTTTATCGATACCAAAATGACAGAGCAGCTGGGAGAGAAACAGAGGCAGGAGCTTCAGAGCAGAATCCCGCTTGGTTATCTCGGTACCCCCCGTGATGTAGCGGAGGCGGTGGCTTTCCTGGCTACTGAAGAAGCCAGGTATATCACCGGGCAGGTCTTGAATGTAGACGGCGGCATGGCCGGTGTATAGCTTTATAAGCGGTGGCAATTTCTGTAGCATGATATTAAAAATGCTATTGTAATGAATGGAGTACGGTGGTGGTCTATGGTAGGGTCAAGGCGAAGGATTAGAGCGCTGGTACTTAAGGCACTCTATGAGGTTGATTCTACCGGACATGACGCTGATGAGGTGTTAACCCGCCTCATTGCTGAAGAAACCTTTTCTGAAGAAAACGTGAGTTTTGCCGGTGAGCTTATCCACGGTGTTATTCAGAATAAGGAGGAAATAGACCGCAATATTCGCCGGTTTGCCCCTACCTGGCCTTTAGAGCAAATACCGCCGGTTGACCGGAACATTCTGAGGCTTGCAATATTTGAAATTTTACTTGATAATAGAGTGAATGTTAAGGTAGCCATAAATGAGGCAGTTGAGCTGGCCAAAATGTTTGGCAGTGACAATTCGTCAAGGTTTGTTAACGGAGTATTAGGTTCGGTCAGTACCCTCATCAATGGTTAAAAAGCAATATTTAAGGGAGGTAGACAGTGGCCACCATTTTGGAACGAGTACAAAAAATAGTCGTGAATCAGCTGGGTGTGAGTGAGGACGAGGTAGTGCCCACCGCCAACTTTGTTGATGACCTGGGTGCTGATTCTCTAGACCTGGTAGAACTGATAATGTCCTTGGAGGAGGAGTTCAGCGACTCGTCTCAGAAAGTGGAAATACCTGATGAGGATGCGGAAAAGATAGTTACCGTCCAGGATGCTATTGACTACATTAAAGACCTGGGCGTTCAGGATGCATAAGCAGGACAATCGGAGTGGTTGAGGCAGTATTTTTTGACTGGTTTAATACCCTGGCACAGTATGACCCCCCGCGCGAAGAACTGCAAAGCCAGGC
>CP070645.1:384828-395837 GCA_020354275.1 Dehalococcoidales bacterium | reverse complement strand
GGCCTCATCTACCGCCTTCCCTCCGCCTAACTCTGCACCCTTGGCTTCCTTTTCAGTAACTGATTGCCGTTGAATTTCCGGCACTGCTGATTGCTGTACAACATGTGTTAATTCATGGGCAATAAGCCCCTGGCCGTGGTCAGAGTCCGGGTTATAAGTGCCCTCTTTGAAAAACACGTCCCGCCCAGTAGTGAAGGCCTCCGCTCCCAGTTGCCGTGAGAGCTTATCTGCCTCAGCATCATTGTGGATACGCACGTTATTGAAGTCGTGGCCCAGTTGAGATTCAAGCGAGCCGCGGGTAGATTCCTGCAACGGCTGCCCGCTACCACGTGCCGCTTCGATCCGCTGTTCCAGGTTGCCACTGACTTCAAATGCCGACCGTTCACCTGCCTTCGTCTGCACGGCTTCTTCCTCCTCCTCTTCCTCAGGTTCTTCTTGCCGCTGAATATCAGAAGCTTTCGCCTGTAGCTCCTCTTCAGGTATATCCTGACGCTGGATGTCAGAAGCCTTCGGCTGTAGAGGTTCCTCTTCCTCTTCGGGCATTTCCTGGCGCTGGATATCGTTACTCCGCTTCAAGCCCAATGCCTCTTCTTCTGCCTCTTCTTCTTCTTCCCCTTCATATTCTCCCATTCCCATTGCTTCTTCATAACCGCCCCCGCTAGCTCCCGGCGGTGCTGGTATTCCTCTTCGTTCCGGGGCTGGAGCTGGTGCCGCTGCCGGTGCTGGTGGTGCCGGTGCCGGCGGAGGTGCTGGTGGAGCCGCTGGAGCCGGGCCCGGTGCCCCCATCGCCGCCTCTGCTTCCATCTCTTCTTCGTCTTCTTCCTCTTCTTCTTCCTCTCCAGGCAAGGCTCCCCGCTGAATGTCAGAAACCTTCGTCTGTACAGGCTCCTCCTCATCTTCCAGTTGACGTTGAACATCAGGGGTCTTTACCTGCATAACCTTATCAGCCACCCGGTCAGCCTCTTTCTCATACTGGTCATCGGGGGGGTTAACGGTAAGTTTGGCCTGTACCAACCCCGAATTGAACAGACGTTGCACGTAGGCATTACCATGTGACTGTTGTAACCGCATTACCAGGTTTGCCCTTTGCCTGTCGGATTGGGCACTGGCCAACAGAGCGCTATGACCTTCAAAAGAAGACTCACCAAGAGAACCAGTTACGCCTTCATCAGGACTCTTAAGAAAACCGTCCTCTGAATGACCGGGCTTTTTATGCTGAGACCGCCCCTTGTCTTCAGCTTCATCCCTGCTGACTGGTTTACGCTTTGGCATTTTCTGACCTCCACATGTAACTCCCTATATTGAACCGTAATCAGGTCTTCACCAGCTTAAAATACTGACCAAATTCGCTCTCGGTACAAAGCCGACCTATCTTCTGGTATTCCCTCTTGGTGGCCCGGATCAGGGTCTCCATGGTAATATCGCCACCATTTTCAGCAGCTAAAAAAGCAGCCGCCAGGGCAATGTTCTTGATGTTACCACCGCTTATTCTGAACTGACGGGCCAGGAATGACAGGTCGGCACTCTGCGACAGTGGTGCTTCTTCCGGGAATATCTTCTGCCAGATACGATAGCGATCTGCTTCATCGGGCATGGGAAATTCCACGGTAAACTTCATCCTCCGGGCAAAGGCTTCGTCAATGTTTTTATGCAAATTGGTCGCCAGTATCACCACACCTTCATACTCCTCAATCTTCTGCAGAAGATAAGCTATCTCAATATTGGCGTAACGGTCATGCGAATCGCGCACCTCGGAACGTTTCCCGAAAATGGCATCAGCCTCATCAAAGAACAGGATGGCGTTTGAAGGCTGCCCCTCGCGGAAGATGTGGTCAAGGTTCTTCTCGGTTTCACCAATATATTTACTGACCACGGTAGAGAGGTCTATCCGGTAAAGGTCAAGCCCCAGCCTGTTGGCCATAATCTCAGCGGCCATCGTCTTCCCGGTGCCCGAGGGACCGGCAAACAGTACGCTCAGGCCTTTACCACGCGAATGCTTGTTACCGAAACCCCAGTTTTCATATATCTTGTGGTAGTGCTCCACGTAGCTGCATATTTCAGACAACTGCATCATCTTGTCGCGGGGGAGCACGATATCACCCCAGTCATATTTGGACTGTAGCTTGCTGGCCAGGGTGTTCAATCTCTGTCCGAACTGCTGCCGGCAGGCCAGGTACAGGTCTTCCTCGGTTACCGAATCAGCACCCGGTTCACGCCACAGGGCCAGGTTCCGAGCCATAGCCGCTGCATCGCCGATCTGCCCACCACTGAGGCGGAACTTACCGGCCAGGTCGCCGAAATCAACACCGACCGGTAAGGGCGACTGGCCATTCCACTGTCTCTCCCATAACCTCTGACGCACCGCGTAGGAAGGAACGGGGAACTCAATGTATACCAGTGGTCTGCTGCTTATAAAATCCCGCGGTTGTAAGACCTTTTCCCCGGCCATAAAGACCCAGCCGGGGTACTTCTCAATCTCGCTTATCACGCAGTCATAGGGGGCTTTAATACCACTTTCATCGTCGAATACTGCATCAAAGTTGTCAAAGTAGATGGCGGCGTTTTGCAGTAGCCCCTCGCGGAAAATAAGTGTTATTGCCAGTTCCGGCATGATATCCGCCGTAAGCAGACGACCGATATCTATTTTAAGCAAGGGAAGACCCAGTTCTCTGCACAATGCTTCGGCAGTAGTCTGTTTGCCAACCCCGTAACCACCCCGGAGGTAACCAATAAGTCCCGTTTCTTTGAACCGGGCTGCCAGCTGTGCCAAACGGAGCCGGGTATCATCGGGCACTACCACATCCTGCAATTCAACCTCAGGATGGACCATACCCGCCATTGACAGCAGGCGGGCATCCATCTGAATGGCTCCCAGCAGATAGCCGATTACCCTTTCGTCAACCTGGAGAGACCTGTTAAGCAGCAGGGCTTTCCTGCTGGCGGTATCATCAGATAATCGCAGAAGGTGGTTTTTAACCAGTGCTGCCTCCGGTATAAAGGCCTCCCTGGCCATCACCCGTTGTTCGAATGATTCGCATAGCAAATGCAGCACCAGGTCCACGGTGGGACTGCTCTTGGTTACATCATCCTGTAGATACCCGTAGAGCCTCTGGTAGCTGAGGTCAAGCTCAGGCAGAAGACAGACCAGGAGAGTATCAACCTCGAAAGCCGACAGACCGAACAACCGCTGTAGCTGAGCCAAGCGCGGTTCGTCACACTCACCGTAACCTTCAATTTTCCGGCGGCTGATATCTACCTCCAGCCGTTTAAGCGATTCTGCCAACACTAGTTGAGCTGAATTATCTGATGGCAAGCGGCCGGTACCCGGGTTGAATACCGACGAGCCCATAAAAGCATCTATATCACCTTCTGAAACATAGAGCCCGCGCAGCTTGTCTTCACCCACCGAAATACCTTCCTCACGTAACTTCACCACCTGAAGACGTAGCTTCAGGTCAATACGCTTCAACTCGGTAAGCAGATGGTCAAGGTTATATTCGAACTCTCTATTCATCCTGAAATATATCGCCGAACTCCCCGGCCAGCATTATCCTTTCGTCCTGTATCGTATCCGTCACCGGCGAATCACCGGGCGGAGGGTCGAGGTGGCCGGTTATGAAATCCTTAATTTTCTCCAGATGCAGAAAATAGGTATGCTCTTCAGTACTGACGTGCTGGATATACCCCCTTATTAGTTCCCGATCATCATTACACCAGATCCTGATCACGAAACTGTTGTAGTAACCCACAACCCGGATTCCCTCTTATTCAACAATTAGACTTTGGTAGAAATATTAGCAGGCATGGGTAAAACAGCGGTTAATTTTGAGTTAATTCGGGGTTAATTGACTATTTTACGGTTGGTACTACAGAGGGATTACCTGAGGGGAAAATCTAAATGTGTGTCCTTTGAGGTGAAACAGATGTATGCGGGTAAGACAGCCATTATATGGCTTTTTTAAATGGGCTCATTGTTGAGCAGCTTCTGGTAGAGGGATTCTGTCTCGGCATCAGGGGTGGTGTCCAGTTCGACCTGAATGGTCTTCTTACAGATCTGATACCAGCGCAGGGCGCGGTTCTTCCGCCCCAGGCGGCTGTAGCACCGCATCAGGCGCCGGTAAGCATCTTCGCGGCAGGGGTCTTTGGTCATGATCTTCTGACAATATAAAATGCAATCCTCGTAGTCACCCCTATCCATGGAATGGTCAGCCAGTTTGCCCAGTATAATAAGGTAGGTATCCTTAAGTGATTCACGCCGGAGAAGCGCCCATTCCTCGTACGGTTCTTCTTCAAGGTAATCACCGCGGTACAGCACCTCGGCCATTCTATATTCCCGCACCGACTCATCCTGCTTGCCTTCCCTCTCCAAGAGCCGCCCGGCCAGCCAGTGCCGCTCGAACTCCTCAACATCCACCCATAACTCAATTTCGGGATTGAGCAGGTAACTGCCCTGTATAAAGAGAATATAGGGGTAGTTCTCCTGGCCCTGGGAAAGCTGGCCAAGGGTACGCCTTAATCCGTAGATAGCCGCCTTCAGGTTATTACCGGCGGCCTGCGGACTGCATTCCGGCCACAGGGTCTCCATCAGAACATCTCTGATGACCGGTTCTCTGGGCCGGCTCATAATGTACTGCAAGACCGATTTTGCCTTAACACTGTGCCACCGCTGAACCCCACCCCACTCCGAACGGATCTCGAACCTGCCCAGACAACTGACATTGAGGTGCGTTGCTTCAACTATCGTTCTGGGTGCGCTGATCTTACCCAGAACGGCCTGACCTATCCGGCTGACCCTGTTATCAGCTCCGTCAGGAACCAGGCTCAGGGTATGATAATCCCCGGATACAAGGAGGGCATACTGGAGCTGCTCGTTGACGCGGGCTTCTCGCTCCGCCAGTGTCTGGCTGACCTGCTCCAGCTGTTTCCTGGCTCCCTGATAGTCTTTTTGCACCAGCCTTAAAAGGCGAATGCTGTCCTGCCAGTGTCCACCGTTTTCGAAACTTCCGGGCTCTTCTTCACCGAAGGGTACAGTTTGGTTCTCCACTGCTCCACCTTCTTTACAACTGGTGAATGATGCCTATCAAGACCAGGTTTAGAATATAGCCAGCCCCGTTTGTATGGAGTACGCCAGGACTCCGATTGGCGGTAACTAAAGGAATTTGTAGTAAAGTCTACAGGAAAAAGTGCCCTTTGTCCATAGCCAGAGTTAACCAAAAACGGTATAGTTCTAAAAGCCAACCGGGTTGTTAAATTTACCTCATGAGCATAGCTCCCTCGCCAAAATTGGTCACCACTTCAACTCAATTCCCCTATCTATAAGCTTGGGAACGCAAATGCTTACCGAGGTATCATTCAACGGGTTATTTTGTATATCCACGCGGTCAAAGTGCCTGAGCCCGTGGTTGGCAACCAGTGGTTCTATGTCACATATCTGGTTATCAGACAGATCAAGAGAAAACAGTGTAGTCAGAGAAGCCAGTGGTGAGAGGTCACTCACCTTGTTATCCGAAAGAACGAGAAACTGGATTTTATCGAGGGAAAAAAGAGGCGAAATATCACTGATATTGTTTTCCCTAAGGTCCAGATTGGTCAGATTGGTGAGGGAGGTTAGCGCGGAGATGTCCCTTATATTGTTACCCCTAAGGCTTAGATTCTTGAGATTGGTAAGTGAAGCTAACGGCGATATATCACTTATCCCGTTATTTGCAAGCTATAGATTGCTCAATCTGGTGAGAGGGGATAATGAAGAAATATCCGTTATCTGGGTTTTCCCCAGGTCTAGAGAAATCAGATTGGTCAGAGAGGAAAGAGGGGATATATCCTTAATATCATTATTGTAGAGGTTGAGTGACTTCAGGCTGGACAGAGAGGAAAGAGGGGTACTGTCATTGATGTAGTTTATACGAAGTGAAAGATATTTTAATCTTTTGAGAGAAGCCAGAGTGGTTATGTCACGTAGCTGATTGTCATCAAGGTAGAGCTGCGCCAGATTAGGGCAGTGTTCCAGTCCCTTGAGGTCAGCGATGTTTCTTTGTGCTGCATTAAGATAGGTCAGTCTTTCCAGGTCCCCGGCCAAAATAGCCCCCTCAGGCTTAGTGATGCTAATCCGTATAAATTCTTCGAGATTAGGGTCGGCGAAGGCAACCACCTGGCCGCCTGCAGTATCTCCAGTATTACACCCGCAGACGGAAAGACTGCTCATCACTATTATTACCAGCAGCAACGCTGTCAGTAGTTTTTTCATTTGAGCACTCATACCATGTTACATCAGGTCAGTCCTTCAATCCCAGCCGGCGTTTTCGAACCGAGTCACCTATCATCACACCTGTGATTCCCCCGGCAATGAATCCACCCAGAAAACCGAGAACACCGCCGATGAAACCAAAAAAGATACCGCCAACAATAGCAACCGATACTCCGCCAATAATCAGGCCAGTTAGAGCACCAATCAAAATATATTTATCCCCGGGCCCCCGCTTCGGGGGCCTTTCCGGGTCATTCTCGCTTCTATATTTATTCCTCAGGTCCCGGTTATACTCCCTCTGTCTACCAAACGGGTCAATGATATGGGCGTATGTTATGGGACTATCCTTGGAGAAGCTATTATCATACCCGATATTCATAATAAACACTCTTGTTAAAACCAATCAGTTAGTGTTCTACAATATGCCAGCATATGATAGTTAATTCATTTCTTTTAATCAGCTATGTATTGTTTGCGACTATATCATATATGATATACGTATATCAATAAGGCGCTGGTTATTTCGTGGTTATTATTGATTTATATTTATAACATTATGTCACATTATTTTGCTTCTAACGGTCTTGACATCCGCAGATGGCCATCATAGACTGAATAAATGAAACCGGCATGATTGGTACCCACCAGATTATGCCCGAAAACGAAAACCTAATTTATAAGGGGGCTAACTCATGGAACTGCAGGACCTTATCTACACCAAGGAAGACCATATCGCCACCGTAACCCTCAACCGGCCCGAGCGGTTGAACGCTTTCAGTGGGGCCATGACCGCGGGGCTAATACGGGCCATGCAGGATGCCAAGGACGATAACGATATCAGGATAATAGTTATCACCGGGGCCGGCCGTGGCTTTTGCTCAGGGCTTGACCTGGCGGCCCAGGCTGAAGCCCAGAGTAGTGGCGCTGGCAGGGCCGGGGGAGGCGGTGGAGGTTACCGGGTGGGAGGTACCCGCCTTTCCAGCCTTATGCTATCGATAGATAAACCGATCATCGCTTCGGTTAACGGGCCTGCCGTAGGCTGGGGTTTCGAACTGGCCCTCCTCTGCGATATCAGAATTGCCTCCAGCAATGCCGTTATGGGTGACATGCATGTCAAGAGGGGTCTGGTGCCTGACAACGGCGGGCACTGGCTGCTGCCCCGTCTCATCGGCTGGGCCAAGGCCAGCGAGATTATGTTCCTCGGCGAGAGGATGGACGCCGCCGAAGCCGAGCGCATCGGACTGGTCAACAAAGCGGTGCCCCACGAGGAACTGGAGTCGGTGACCAAAGACTGGGCAACCAGGATGGCCAACAACGCCCCCCTGGCAGTTCAGACAGCTAAAAGGCAGATGCGGTTGGGGCTCAGCTCGGACTACGAGTCCAACCTGGAGTTCTCCATTTTCGCCCAGGGAAGGCTCTTCCAGACCGAAGACTTCAGAGAGGGGGTACGCTCCTTTACCGAGAAGCGGGAACCCACTTTTCAGGGTAAATAAAGCCGAAGCGGGAGGAGAGGGAAGAAAATGCTAATAAGAAGATTGTTTTTCGGTTTACTTTTACTGAGCCTGGTGACACTATCCACAGGCGCCTGTACTACAACTGACGATGCCGCTGCCGACCTGGAGGACAAAGACTGGCTGCTGGAATCCCTCGGTGAGAAGGGAAACCCCCGGGCAGTACTGGAAGGCACCACGGTTACCGCCAGGTTTGACAGCGCTGGCCACCGTGTCCAGGGGTCAGCCGGCTGCAACAGCTACTTCGGGGACTACGAGGTTGACGGCAATGATATCTCGTTCTCAGGAGTCGGCAATACCGAGATGTACTGCATGGAACCCGAGGGCGTGATGGACCAGGAAACCGATTATTTGACGATACTGCGGGACAGCCAGAGCTTTGAGGTTGCCGACGGCAAACTGGAGATAACGGCCGGCGACCAGGTACTGGTCTTCCAGGAGGACTAGGCTGCTGGTCTGAATGTTGAAACCAGTAACTAATCACGGTCGGAGTACTTGTATTGCCACACCTACCCTAATCGACATCTACCAGCTGCCGGCACTGTCGGCATCTCTGTGCCCCCCGGAATAACTGGTAACCTCAATGGGGGCAGTGGTAACGCCTCTCTTCCTCATCCATCCAGCGCTCGGTACCGAGGTCACGCCAGGTGGGGATACTCCGTAGTATCACTTTCTTACCGACAGGTAGGGGAAATTCCTCGATGAACCGGCAGGGGAAATCATGGCACTGGTGGCACCCTTCAATGCCCTTCCCGGACACACAGGTCCTTATGGGGCAGACCCGGCAGTAGGTAAACACCTCTTCGGAAAGGCACCCCCGGCACCTTATGCCGTCCACAACAACGCCGTAAACGGTAGTCAACCGCTCCTTGAATTTGGTATTGCCATCCCTGTGGGCTATATAGACTCCGCAAACACCACAGTACAGACCGCAGGGGGCTGCCAACGCCTTTCTATCATCCATCATCACTTCCTTATGTCAACATATTGAGAGATTATGATTTTAGGTCAAGAGGTTTGACCGGCGGCAGCCGGCTGAATTTGACCGTCTAGCCGAAAAATTTTTCCGCCACCCGGTAGATGTTCAGGTTTAATGTTTTTGTCCCCCCGGCGGGAATTTCAAGCGGTACGCTGGTGACCCGGTTACCCTTCAGAGCGGTCATCTGGCCGAATTCTCTATGCGTAATAAGCTCAACAGCCTTCACGCCAAAGGCAGTGGCCAGGCTGCGGTCGTAGGCTACGGGTGTCCCTCCCCGCTGCACGTAACCCAGCGTGGATACCCTTATTTCCAGGTCTGTTTTTTCAGCGATTATCCCGCCCAGAACATCGGCTATCCCGCCCAGTATGCGTTCCTGGCCATCTCTGGACCGGTCATGAACGGGCTTTTCTACAGTCCTGCCGTCCAACCTGGTGCCTTCGGCAACAACCACGATGCTGAAACTAATACCTTTCTCGTTTCTGGCTAGTAGCATCCGGCAGAGCGCATCTATCTTCTCACTATCCATCGGGATTTCCGGGATAAGAATAGCATCGGCACCGTTGGCCATCCCGGCGTAGGTAGCTATCCAGCCGGCGTGGCGCCCCATCACCTCAAGAAGCATCACCCGGTGGTGGCTTTCCGCATAGGAGCGGAGCCTGTCCAGGGCATCGGTGGCAATCTGTACCGCTGTCTGGAAACCAATGGAAAAATCGGTGCCCCTGACATCGTTATCAATGGTCTTGGGGATACCCACCACCGGCAGGCCCATCCTATACAGGCGATCAGTGGCCGCCAGGGTGCCGTCTCCCCCCAGAACCACCAGCCCCTCCAGTCCCAACTCCTTGACCCCATCAAAAACAAACTGCGGCCCGTTCTCAACATAAAAGGGGCTGAGCCTTGATGTCCCCAGTATCGTGCCTCCGCGGTCAATAATCCCCGAAGTCTTCATGCCATCAAGTACCTGGTAGTCATTATCAAGGAAACCCTGCCAGCCATGATTTATACCGATAACCCCATAGCCATCGCGCATGGCCGTTTTGGCGGCGGCCCTGATGGCGGCATTCAGGCCGGGACAGTCGCCACCACTGGTCAGAATTCCAATTCTTCTCTTCCCTTCCACTTTTAGTACCCCTCGACTTGAAATTTATTAATTATAAGCCGG
Organism: Dehalococcoidales bacterium; assembly: GCA_020354275.1. Taxonomy (GTDB): domain Bacteria; phylum Chloroflexota; class Dehalococcoidia; order Dehalococcoidales; family UBA2162. The sequence goes on along the minus strand of CP070645.1, from coordinate 385,941 downwards.
TCTTACGGTCTGGCATAATTCTGGCGATTTATCCGCCTGTTCTACCCATTAGCCCGGTGAACGCAGGAAGTCCTTGAACTCCCTGATCTTCGCCGGGTGGCCCTGTAGCTCTCCGGAGAAGTCAATAGAAAGGCCCCAGTACCTGCTGAGCCCTTCGCAGCACTCCCGGCGGTGCCAGTCAGCTTCCCAATCCCGGCAGACCTGGGGTCTGACCGGGTGAATCAGGCAGGAAGAAAGCCTGTTTCCCGGCTTATGTTCCAGAAAGATGCACGGCCCGTCATGGGACTCGAGAAGGAAGTAACCGGGCTCAAACCACGACCCGTCGACGTACCTGTCGCGGAACTCCTCCAGTGAAATGCCCAGCGCACCGGCGATATTTTCAGCCTCAGCAACGGTTATCCTGGGATTGTATTTAACGCAGCATACCCCGCAGCGGAAACAGGTAACAGCCGTTTCCCGCTGCATTATGCCGCCAGTCTTTTCGTTTATTGCCTTCATCACTTTATAAATCCCATGAGATACGTTTACATACCGCCCTGCAGGGCCTGCCGTTCGATGGCCAGCACCTTTTCACGCCGCCGGATGAAACGCTCTTCACTAACAAATTGTGCCTCAAGGAAAGCCCGCGAAAGCTCTACGGCCAGCTCGGGGCCGATGACCCGCGCCCCCAGGCATAGGACATTCATATCATCATGCTCAACCCCCTGGTGAGCCGAATAGCTGTCATGGCAGAGGGCCGCCCTGATTCCGGGAACCTTGTTGGCGGCAATGCAGGCACCAACACCGCTGCCGCAGACCAGTATGCCGCGCTGCGCCCGGCCGGAAGCAACCGCCCTAGCCACCGCCTCGGCAAAATCGGGGTAGTCGTCACCAGAATCAAGCGTTCTAGCACCCAGGTCAGTAATATCATAGTCAGCACGGAGTCTCTCCACCAGCTCATTCTTGAGATCAAAACCCCCGTGATCGGCTCCAATGGCCATAGCAAGCTTCATGGCTGCCTCCTTTCTAAAAGACGTCTGGCTTCTTCTACAATGCGCTGGGGAGTCAGGCCCAGCTGCTGATAAATTACCTCGCCGGGGGCTGAAGCCCCAAACCGCGGCAGGCCGATAGCAG
>CP070645.1:376712-384728 GCA_020354275.1 Dehalococcoidales bacterium | reverse complement strand
GATAAATTGAGGATTACTGGGGTCTACCTCAATCTTCTCCCGCAGGCGTCTGATATGAACCTTAAGACTATCAGGGGACCCCGGGTAGTCATTACCCCAGACGGCTTCAGCCAGGCTTGAGTGGGTAACGACGTAGCCATAGTTCTCCATCAGGTGCCTTAAGATATTGCTTTCGGTGATAGTAAGGGCAATTTCCCGTTTCTCGTGGTACAGCTGACCGGTAGTGGTATCCAGCCGCAATGGGCCACGGGTAATCTGTTCTTCCTCAACAGCACTTTTACGCCGTATCAGGGCCTTGACCCTTGCCAGGAATTCGAGCTGCCGGAAGGGTTTAGTTATATAGTCATCAGCCCCCCATTCCAACCCCTTAACAACATCTGCCTCATCAGACTTTACCGTCAGTATTATTACAGGGACACTGGAAAAGAGCCGAACCTGGCGTAGCACATCAAAACCGCTTATATCAGGCAGACCCAGGTCAAGGATTACGATATCGGGCTCTTCATCGGCAACCAGTTCGCTTCCCTTTTGACCAAGGTGGGTTGATATCACTTCGGCCTCAGGCCACCGTATCTGGAAGGCGAGAGAAATAGCCTCGATGATTTCCTGGTCATCCTCGATGATTAGGACTTTCATTGTTAACCTCCTGTTCGTGGCCTTCTTCTGCCTGATCGGTAGCGCCTATAGGCAGGGCAAAACCAAAGGTCGAGCCCTCGCCTACCTTACTGATTACCCATATCCGGCCACCATGGAGTTCTACGAACAGCTTGCTCAACACCAGACCCAGACCAAGGCCATGAAGCTGCTCCCGGTCGCTTAGGTAACGGTAATAAGGCTGGAAGAGCCGGGCTTGTTGCTCCTCGGGAATTCCGGGGCCGGTATCATGGACCTCCACGATAAGCTCAGTACCGTTATCTTCAGCCTTTAATGTAATTATCCCCCCCTCCTGGGTGAATTTGGAGGCATTGACCAGTAGATTGAGTAAAACCTGCTGCAGGCGTTCTTCATCAGCCAGGATCACAGGAAGTGAAGGTGGTAGTTCCAGAACCATAGATTGCCCGTTTCTGGAGACCATAGCCGTCATATCATTGGCCACCCGCCTTAGTAATTGCTGTACATCAACCATCTTGGTATTCAGCTGGAGTATGCCAATCTCTACTTTGGCCAAATCAAGAAGCCCGTCTATTCTCTTACTTAGATTCAGGGCACCCCGGTGGATATTACCAGCAATACTCACCCAGGGTTCATCATGGAGTTCAGCCACCAGCAACTCGCTGGAAGCCAGTACCGGCGTCAACGGGGTCTTCAGCTCATGCACCAGCGCGCGTGTAAACCGGATCCGTCTCTGCACCTCTGCTTCCAGTTCCCGGCGTACCTTCTTCTCCTCTGCGTAAAGCTCTTGCAGTTTTGCCTCCGCCAGCTCCGGTTCGGTTATATCCATGGCATGACCCAGCGTAGCCCGCTTTCCCTGGTATTGAATAGAAGCCAGCCCTTCCAGCATCCACCTTACCTGCCCGTATTTGGTAATAATCCGGTATTTATACGGAGACAGGCGCTCCCCCCTTAGCATCTTTATGGCGTTCTCCCTGACCATATTCCTGTCCTCGGGAAGGACTATGGCCATCGGATCAGTACCCAGCAATGCATCCCGACTAACACCAACCGCCTGGTAAAAATAGTCGTTAACAAATTTGAATTTTCGTCCCTGGATGATATAAAGTCCAACCGGTGAACTGGCCCGGAATATGCGGAGTAGTTCACCCTCACGCTCCTGCTCTATCTCAGAAGCCTCAAGTTCAGCCACCCGCTGCCGCAGCTCTTCCAGTTCATTTATCAATTGCTTCTTGGTCTTTAGCTCATCCTTCATCTTGTCTTCATCAAACCATGATTTATTTACTTTTCGGTATTCCCAGTGGTATCAATGTGGCCGAAATTCCAATTTATTATACAGCGAAAGACACACCCGTGCCAACGCACAGTAGTGTGTCTTCCTATCACCTGGCCAGCCTGAGGCCATTTTTTTACTTGCTCAGCCCCTCAACCTGCGCCAGTTATCTACATTTAAAACGTTGTGCTATTTCGACTTTTTATCCGAGCGTGCTTCATCAAGCGCCTCACCAAGCCCTAGAATGTTAATCAGCCTTGACTGGTCAGAGACAACCAGCTTGGTGTTATCCTGCAGGGATGCTTGAGTGACTTCAAGCTGTTTCAGCAGCTGGGCATTGCCGATAAAGAAGGTATTGGCTGCCGTCGAGACTGTTTCAATGGCCTTGGCCTCGCCTTCTGCCCTCAGTATCGCCGCCTGACGTTCACCCTCAGCCAGCAGTATCTCCTTCTGCCTGTCACCCTCGGACACCAGAATGGCGTTCTGCTTGTCACCCTCGGCTTCCAGGATTTGTTTCTCGCGGTAGGCCTCGGCCTGTAGTATGGTAGCCCTTTTCTCCCTTTCCGCCTTCATCTGCTTGCTCATGGCCTCGGAGATATCCCGTGGCGGTTCGATCTCCTTGACCTCCACCCTGGTTACCTTGACACCCCATTTATCGGTAGCCTCATCAAGGGTTTCCCTGAGGGCTGCGTTGATTCGCTCCCTCGAGGTCAGCGTCTCGTCAAGGGCCATCTCACCAATCAGGTTCCTGATGTTGGTCTGCGCCAGCTTGCTGACGGCAATGGGGAAGTTAGCTACCTCATACCTGACAGCCATAGCATCGGTCACATAATAGTAAACCACGGCATCTACGGTTACGGTAACATTATCCTTGGTAATGACCGGCTGGGGCTCGATATCGAGCACCGTTTCCCGCATATCAACCCGGTACCTGAGGGTATCAATAAAAGGAATAATCATTTTAAGCCCCGGTTCTAGAGGTGGCGGGCTGTACCGGCCAAACCTCTCGACAAGGCCTTTCTCTGCCTGGTGGATTATTATTACCGACTTGACCAGCGCAATTACCGCCAGCACCAGAACAATTATCAGAACAATTAGACCTGCGGTCATTTCTCGTCACCCCCCTTTATTTTATCTACCATCAAGGTAGCGCCCCTGACACCAGTGACCACTACCTCTTCACCCTCTTCTATATTCTCTTCTGCCCTTGCCCGCCACCGCATATTATCAATCTTAATCTGGCCGTCAGCATATCTGGCGATATTCTTTATGACGATACCTTTGCGGCCGATGACAGCGTCTATATTTGTTTTCTCTTCCCTGACCGCCGTCCACCGCCGGACAAACCTTCTCCCCAGAACCATGTAGCCAAGACTGACCACGCTGGTAGCAATCACCGTAACCGGCCAGGAATGGAAAGGCCAGGTAGCCAGCCCCCCGATGATAAAGACCGAACCCATGAAAAGGAAGTCACCCACGCCGACAATGAAGTCTATGATAATAAATAAAAGACCGGCGCCAACGAAGAACAGCCAGAGCCAGGAATCGGCAAATTCCAAAACTGCTACCTCCTGAAAGCCAACTCACGGAGTTCAGCGGGGAGAATTGTAATCGAAGGGGTACCTTTTGTCAACTTAATATGTTAGGCAACGAATCAAAATACCCCGAATTCGGGATAGCGTATTCGGCATCCGGCTATGGCAAGTATCCTGGTTTATGGCCGAGAAACATAAAATTAAAGGCGGTGATTATTTCCACCGCCTTCAAAGAGCTACCGTGTGGGACTACCAGTCATTAACGTAACTGCTGTACCTTACCAGATGTGCCAGCACCTTGGCACCCCTTTCCGGGGTCGGCTGGAACGTAATACCGTTTTCGCTTAGCTTTTTATAAACCGGTGAATCCTTCATATCCCCAGAGATATTACCGGTGACAATGATCGGTTTTTGATATTTATTACGGTATTCGATTATTTTATCAATGTTCTCCATTTCCTCATTCTGCCGTGCCTCCATAGCCTCCATCTGCGCCCTGAAAGCCTCGTCAGCCTGGGCTCTCAGGTGTGACGGAAAACTGGAGGTATCCGCCATCATCCTCCGTCGCATTCCCATCTGGCCAATGCCGCCCAGCACCATCAGGGCATCAAAATTATCATCCTCGATAAGCGGCCAGATACAGGGAAAGGTCACCCACCCCGAGGCAACGGTATCGACGGGGTTACCATGCGGCCAGCGTGCCGGCAGCACCTCATCAAGCCGTTTTATTGTCTGTGGTGATAGCGGAGCTACATCTAATCCCAGTTCGGCACAGGCATCGGAGGCCACACAGCCGAAGCCCCCGCCACCGGTCAGGATAGCCACCCTGTTTCCCCTTGGTAGCGGTTGCCCCAATAGCGCCGCCGCCACATCAAAGAGCTCTTCGACCTCGCCGACCCTTATCACTCCCGCCTGGCGGAACATGGCATCGCAAATCTCGTCCGAACCAGCGATAGCGCTGGTGTGCGACCTTGCAGCCCTAGCCCCGGCCTCGGTCCTGCCCACCTTGTAAACCACTATCGGTTTCTTCTTGCTGTATTCCTTGGCCAGTCTGAAGAAATCACGGCCTTTCCTCAAACCCTCAATATAACCGGTAATTATTCTGGTATCATCATCTTTGAGGAAATATTCAAGGAAGTCCTCGAAATGGAGGTCAGCCTCATTACCAACGCTGACAAACTTGCTGAAGCCAACGCCCAGCTCGGTGCCAGCCTGCAGGATATGCATGGCAAAACCGCCACTTTGCGAGATTACACCTACCCCGCCCTGTCCGATGGGCATTCCCATACGCAGAGTGGAAAGCCCGTTAGCGGTATTGAAATGGCCCATGCAGTTGGGGCCGATAAGCCGTATACCCGCCTGGCTGGCCACTGCGGCAACCTGTCTTTCCAGCTCAGCTCCTTCAGGACCGGTCTCCCCCAGTCCGGCGGTGATAATAAGAGCCGCCTTTATCCCTTTCTCGGCACAATCCTTTATTACCTGCAACACACCTTCATAGGGTATGGCGATAACGACAAAGTCAACTCTCTCCGGCAAGTCCCGTACCGTGGGGTAGGCCTTCACCCCCTGCACTTCAGCCGATTTGTTGTTGACCGGGTATATGCTTTTTACCTCTGGGGCTATCAGAAGACGGCTGAAGATGCCGGCCCCCCACTTGTCGAGGGCGTTCGATGCCCCGACAACGGCAACAGTTTCAGGGTTAAAAATCACGTCAAAATGGTCCATCCTCATTACTCACTTTCCCGTTCGTTATTAAAGTCACATTCTACTATATATTATTTACCCACGTCCACTGAGAATTTTACTGCAGGGAAAAGACGGCAAGACAGTTATCTAAAGCTGTTTACAGCAACGGACTGACCCTTTGCCAGACAATATCTCTTATTTTTACCTTTGCCTGATTCCCGTCCACCACCACCCAGCGTTCAGGCTCCTCCGCAGCCAGTCGGAGGTATCCCGCCCGCACCCTCTCATGGAAGGCAATTTCCTCCTCCTCAAAACGGTCTCGTTTATTGGCTCCCTTGCGGGACAGGCCTTCCTCCACCGGCAAATCGAGCATAAAGGTTACGTCAGGGGAAAGACCCTGAGCAGCATTACCGTTAACCTTCTTTACCATCTCCAGGTCAAGCCCCCGTCCGTACCCCTGATAGGCTGTTGTCGAATCAGTATAGCGGTCACTGATGACAACCTGCCCGCTTTCCAGTGCCGGTTTTATTACTTCTGCCACCAGCTGCGCACGGGAGGCATTGAACGCCATTAACTCGGTCAGTGGCGTAATACCGGTATTCTGCGACCACTTCAACCACCGTGCCAGTCTCTCGCCGATCACGGTGCCGCCCGGTTCACGGGTTATCACTGCCGGTATGGCTAATTTGGACAATCTCCGGTGCAGTGCCCGGGCCTGGTAGGTCTTGCCACTCCCCTCCCCCCCCTCAAAGGTAATAAAGAGAGCCATTGGTTACCTCTGGGCTTTCACTCTGGTTAAATTTTATCACGACAGGAACCAGCAGGACAAAAAGGTAGCGCTATTATTTTGCAGCTGGTTTTACCGTTACCGGAAGGCCGGCAACCATCAGACAAACCTCATCAACCTCTTCGGCTAGTAGCTGGTTGGCCCGGCCCAGTAAGTCTCTATACAGCCGGCTCATCTTACTGACCGGCACCAGACCCAGACCGACCTCGTTGGTCACGATAATGAAACTGGTATCAGTACGCTTGAAGCATTCCAGCAGCTGGTCAATCTCAGCATTAACCCCGTCCTCAACTGCGGAAGCATCAATATTCTCACCCGTTGCATCTGAATATTTAGTGAGAATATTACTAATCAGCAGGGTAATGCAGTCTATTATCACCACCCTAGCACTACCAAGCCCTTGGATAATCTCGTTGCCGACACCCGTAGTAACCTCAAGCGTCCGCCACGAAGGCGGTCTTGCCCGCCGGTGCTGCTCGATACGCTGGCGCATCTCTTCATCACCGGCTTCGGCGGTAGCCACAAACAGGACCGGCCCCCCCAACCTGATTGCCAGCTCCTGGGCATAACGGCTTTTACCGCTGCGGGCACCACCGGTTACTAGTATGTTTATTAACTCCACCCCCTTCTCTAAGAGAGAGCACAGTGCACGGTGCTATGGCTGGTTACGCTCCTTGACCAGGTAAAGGATAAGGTCGTCATCCACCGGCACCTGTTGACCGGGCTCAACGGTCACTCCCTGGTAGGATATTCCCAGCCCGTCCGGAACATAACCCCGTATAGCATACATGCGCTGTGCGGCACCGTAGCCGGCATGCATCCCCACGCCGATACCGGCAACCGGAGAACGCTCAAATATCTTCTTTTCGGCTTCGTCCAGCAAGGCACTGGCAATTCCACGGCGCCGGAAATCAGGTAGAACATTAAGGTCGTTAATCTCTGGTATCCCTTTATCCACAAACGGCGGGTAATACGATTTCCATATTACTGTAACATAACCGGTAACAGCGTCACCCGAATACGCCACCAGAACAACACGCTCTCCCCTCTCCTGCTCAGCCAGGTAGCCTTCCAGAAGTGAAACAGGTTTATTCCAGCCAATTCTGGTAAACGCCAGAGAGATAAGTTGAATGTCCTGTGCTTCAAGCAATTTAACCGTTATATTCACATCCTCATCCCGCTTGAGTATTGCCTATTATACTATATTCTACATACCGGGCAGGCACACTCTCGCCAGCACCCATGTATCAAACCTCTTTACAGAATCATCAGACCGACCCTATATTACTTGCTCTGTTTCTCATCAACAACCGGGTACTGACAACCACCGTCCATATTGACCACGGCAGGCAGAAAAGCATCTGCTGGATGGCGCCGCCGCTCCACGGCCACGGAATTGGTTGAAGGGCAAGTATAAGGACCCCGGCACAAAGACTGAACCACCCCCATTTCTTACTTGCCTTAGTTACTCCCGTCAAACCGATAAGGAGGAAACCCAGCACGATAAAGAAAAGGAACGTAATGGAAGCAGTATTATGTGGGTACTCAAGGGTACTCGGGAAGATACCCATGGCCGAGAGAGACAACGAGCCCAGAACCAGGCAAGCCACACCCGCCTTTCCCGCCCAGTTCAATAGTTCTGATGGAAGGTGTCTCCAGAGACCAGAGGTAAATATCAGGCCGAGTACCCCGGTTACAATAAGACCGCTGTTAAACAAAACCGTTACCGAACCCTCGATACCAAGCATACTGATATAGCTTTCAGTCCAGCTAAACCAGGGGGAAATTAAGGCCGCTACCAGCACTGTAGCCAGCCCGGTAAGCTGGGAGGCGATACCACATACCCCGGCAATCCTGCTCGACACCGGCACTCTCCACAACTCAACTCTTAATCAGTCAATCTCTTTCAGGTGAGAAGTGTCATTCAGTAAACTGATTATGGCACCGAACGGGTAGGTATCCAGAATGCTCAGTGAGGCGTTGTCCAGCCGGACCTGCCGCCAGTGGTTCTGGTCAACGCCGAACAAGGTGCATACCAGCACCCGGAGCGGCCCGCTGGAAGAAACCACCAGTATCGATTGCGACGGCTCGTGGTCTTTCAACCTGTCCAGGAAGGTGTTGGT
>CP070645.1:373188-376612 GCA_020354275.1 Dehalococcoidales bacterium | reverse complement strand
GACCAGTCCGAGGTCAGTTTCCACGCCGACGGCTCTCCCGGCCCCTTTATCAGCGGCGGCAAATACTAGCCTGCCATCACCTGAACCGAGGTCATAGACGACATCGGATAATGATACCGGGGCAAACTCAAAGAGGGCGTCTATTTCATCAGGCGGTGTCGGGACAAAGCCGGCGAATGATGGCATGTCACTTATCTCCTTGTGCCCGGAAAAAATTACCAGGCTGGCTAATCATTTAATAAGATTAAGTTGATTTATGGAGTAAAGGTTTATTTCCCAACCGTGTTTACGGGATACCGCTCCATTGCCAGCGGGCGCCTTTGCCTGCCGGAACCAGTGAAATTAAGCCCTTCTGTACCAGTAGCTCTATTTGATTTAGTGCAAGCTCATAAGGCGAGTCCAGTTTTTGGGCGATACGGAGGGCTAACCCGGTTGTGGAGGTGACAGGGTCGGCGGCATCCGTGGCGGTTATCTTGCCCAGTTTATCGATCAGGTCTCCCTGGAGCACTTTCCAGACAAACGCCCGGGCTTCAATATCATCGATTGTCTTTTTGCATTGGTCGTCGCCTTCGGCGGCTCTGCACTTTATCTGGTGCCAGACCTGTTCTATAGCCTGCTCGTAGCTGGCCATTGCCTCCTTAACCGCCTCTTTGGAGATAGTGGGAAGCTCAACAACCGGACGGTTGGCATCATAGTTAGCCCAGTTCCGGGTGAGGAAGCGGAGACCGTAGTCACTGGCTTTCTCATACAGCTCGGTACCGGGCATGGGAGCCAGGATATGGAAAGCGTACTCCGCTCCGTAGTTTTTATTAAGCTCATCAGCGAAAGCTATAGTATTGGGAACAGTGTCCGGGCTTTCTCCGGGTAGGCCAAATATGAAGGAGGTGAGAACCCTGAACCCGGCTGCGCAGGCTATCCTTACCCCCCGCCTGATATCTTCGGGGGTAATTCCCTTCCTAATGGTCTCTAATATATTCTCGTCGGATGACTCTATGCCAAAGAGCACCGTCTCGCAGCCGGCCCGCCTCATCAATGACACTAAATCCTCGGTGACGTTATCTACCCGGGCATAGGTGCTCCAGCTTATATTCAGGTCTCGTTTCAGTATCTCCTCGCATACCTGGCCGGCGTGTTCGTGGTTGACGGTGAAGGTATCATCGACAATATTTATCTGCGTGAAACCGAAATCTCGGTAGAGCATCTCAATCTCATCAACAACCAAGCCGGGGCTCCTGAAGTGAACCTTGCGCCCGAACATCTGGTGCGCAGAACAAAAGATGCAGCCGTAAGGGCATCCACGGCTGGTGGTTATGGTGCAGGGGACGCCCAGAGCCTGGTAACGGGACAGAGGTAGCAGGTGACGTGCCGGCAGGGGTAGCCGGTCGAGGTCCTCCAGCAGGGGGCGGGGAGCCGTCTTTACCACTATGCCCTTATCAACAAATGCTACCCCGGCAACCATGTTATAATCACCGGCTGATGCCACCTGCCGGCAGAGTTCGACCAGGGTGGTCTCTCCCTCACCGATGACTATGACATTGACCCATGGAGCCTTGAGCAGGGTCTCATCCGGGGTGAAGCTGGCATGGGGTCCACCCATGACGGTGGTGATATTGGGGTCAAAGTCCTTGCATACTTTCAGTATCCTGGTGGCCAGGTTGGAGTTCATGGTGACGCAGGTGATGCCGACCAGCTGGGGACGGTACTCGGCCAGTTTTCGCCTTAGATTCTGCGGGTGGTAGCGCGCCACCAGGAAGTCCATTATCTGGACATCTATGCTTTCCCTTTCCAGGGCGCCGGCGAGATAGGTAAGGGATAAAGGAGGCAGCGGGTTTTCTTCCCGCGGATAGGGTGTACTGATAAGCAGGACGCGCAATTATCGGTCCCTTTCATTATCTGGCTTCAGCATTATTCCTGCATACTGTCATAAGGGTTGCGAGTTATGACAGTGTCGAGCAGGCCAAGCTCTACACCAAAGTCTAAGTTCGTTTTCTACCGTTGTCAAGCCATATAACGCGTAGAAAAAGGTGAACCATGCTGTGTAAGGCAGACTGCCTTAGAACCTGGAACCTCAGGTAGAACCGGGGAAAGCACTCGGAGCGCAGCCGGGGCCGCCTGGCCTGGAATTGAAAACGGATGGAATTCTCCTGGGTGACTGGCTCCCGCACCTGGGACACTTCGTTTTACTACCACTGTCTGTTAGATCGCGTCGTAGTTCAAAAATCTCCCCACACTTCATGCACCTGTACTCATATATAGGCATGGTACTAAAACCTCCTGCTGGCTTTAGAATTTTGATATCTGAATAGCGCCGAGAGGACAGGCCCTTAGGCAGTCTCCGCATGCCCGGCACAGGGAAGGATCGGGCATGGGGGGCTGGTACGGGGCCTCCTGGGCGAGTAGCTTACGCTGGCAGGCCTGTACCGCCAGGCAAATGCCGTTCTCGAATTCACTAGGATGGCACTTATTAAAATCTATTATTGCCATTTTACTGGCCATTGCAGACTCGCTTTATATGAAATTTCCTTTGAATGGTAATACATTAATCCTAGGGTAAGATTTTCGGTAGTACTCTGTATGTGACTTAGGTCTCGAAGGTAGCGGTGAAAGCTTGGAGATAATCAACGATAAGGCTAGTGTTTAACGGGGTACTATAAGCAGCAAAGGCAGGTTTGCACTGTTACCTGAAACCATGCACTTGGAGGTGCTATGCTATCCCTCTGCCCAGGTTTTGAGCTCAGTCGCATTAAAAGTGGGGGGAAAGGCATGAGATGCCTTTATTTTAAACTAGAAAGCCTTCGGGTTAAGAACAAAAAATGGTAATTGCTTTTTTATAATGGACGGTAGCTCTGGATAGGGTTAGAGTCTGGGGCCTCCCATCCCCGGTCCCCCTCCCCTTCCTCGGGTGGACCTGAATTCGTCCATCATAAACTTCCGCCCTTCTTTACCCATGGAAGGGCGGCTTTGAAACCCCAGGAATGCCCTTACCTTCTGGAATTTGAGTGTCATCCACTTTAATATTCCCACGGCTTTCTCCCTGTTTAAATATGATATGGATGATTTGGTATTCCTCTGCTTAACCGGTGGTGGAATATTATAATCCCTCGTCGCTCTCACCGTCAATACTGTGTGGACGGTACCGGGTAGTCAACAATAGCCTGAAGAACGGCTGATTGCAGCTAAACAGAAAGGGGTTAAGATCTGCATCTTTACATCAACAGGAGTAGGTGATTGACAACCGGTTGTCGTATATATACTATTCGGGGCGACAGCAATGGGGAATGGGATACCTCATTGCCAGTTGAAATGGTAAATCCTGATTAAGGAGGAAGACGGTAATGAAGAAACGACTGTTATTTGTATCAATAGTAATCCTGGCCACGCTCCTTCTGGCCGGTTGCGCTGCCGGTATGAATCCTACGGTAGG
>CP070645.1:369609-373088 GCA_020354275.1 Dehalococcoidales bacterium | reverse complement strand
CATTAAGCGAATTGAATGGAGGTGTCACCGTGCCAGGCGGCGGTATCATCGCCGATACCAATGATTAACTGTTGGCCGATTCTATTTTGCTTACCTTGGGTACGGCTAGCCATTTTAGCGAGGATGTCAATCAGTCCGAATTCACCTATCTCGGAGACCTTCATAGCTGGAATTATAGCATTCACAGTTGGGGGTAACAACTTAGAGGTAAGAGATTATACATCTACATTACCCCTTTAGATTTTGTTAAGGTAACCCTCCCCCTTTAATCCCCCTCCCTTTGATAAGGGAGGGGGAAATAGTTATAGAAGAGGGGTGAAGCCCCTTTTAGACACACCGTAAGGATTGTGCAGGCTCTGCCTCTGTTCAAATCTTTTTGTGGATGGTCGAAACTGGCTAAATTAGCAGTAAAAATGCTATAGTTGATTGATAAAGTGCGCTACGCTATTATTGCCGATATTCACGCTAATCTGGCTGCTTTCACCGCTGTACTGGATGATATTGAGCACCGGGGTGGAGTGGAGGAGGTGTGGTGTCTGGGGGATGTAGTGGGTTATGGTCCGGAACCCAGCGAATGCATCCAGCTTTTACGCCAGACAAATCATATCTGTATTGCAGGAAACCATGATTGGGCGGCAACAGGTAAGATTGACATGTCCGATTTCAACGCTGACGCGGCAGCGGCCTGTCAGTGGACGGGGCAGCAACTAACTGCCGAGGACGTGGACTACCTGAGCAACCTGCCGTTGACGATTGAGAAGGATGATTTTACCCTGGCGCACGGGAGTCCCAGAGAACCAATCTGGGAATACCTTGTATCCACCGAGGCGGCCAAGGAGAACTTCGATTACTTCAAGTCGCGATTTTGCCTGGTGGGTCATTCGCATCAACCGCTGGTGTTTGCCTATAATGAATCGGGGATGTGTTCGGTAAGCCTGTTTCCGAGTGATGATGAGCTTTTACTCGGTGAAGGCCGATTGATTATTAATCCGGGGGGTGTCGGGCAGCCCAGAGATGGCGACCCTCGTGCCAGCTACGTTGTCTATGACAGCGAGAGTAGAAAAGTCACACTATACCGTGTCCCCTATGATATCGGAACAACGCAAGCCAAGATGATGGCATATGGGCTCCCTACGCGTCTGGTAGCCAGGTTAACCTATGGCATGTAGGTCAAGCGCAGAGTACTAGGCATGAGCCATAAGCCCACCGTCTGCGTAGAAGAACTGGCCGGTAACGAAGTCGGTAGTATCAGAGGCAAGGTAGACCACCATTGAACCAACCTCGCCGGGGTGGCCGTATCGCTTCAGGGGGAGGTAGCGTAAAAGACGGTCTTCATCCAGTGCTCCGGTCCTGTCCGTCTCGGCGAACCAGCCGGTACCGATGGCATTTACCGTTATGCCTTCCCTAGCCCATTCGAGAGCCAGAGTCCTGGTGAGTTGAAGCACACCGCCCATGGACACACAATAGGCAGAACCATGGGACAATCCTCTTTCAGCCAGGCAGGAGATAATATTGACAATCCTGCCTTTCCTGGCGGATAGCATATGCTTAGCCACGGACTGGCAGGAATAGAATATGGAATTGAGGTTGGTGTCCATAACCTGCTGCCACTCGTCCCGGGTTATCTCCAGGAATGGCTTAGCAAATTCAAGGTCGGCGGCATTTACCAGGATATCTATCCTGCCTAACTCGGTGACAGCCTGCTCAACCATATTATTTACCTGAGAAGGGTCGGTCATATTGGTGGGAATAGTCACTATCTTTCTGCCGAGGTGTTCTGCCTCACCGGATGCCTCCTTTAATCTTTGAGAACTGCTGGCGGCGATGGCGACATCGGCGCCAGCTTCTGCCAAAGCGGCAGCCACATACTTGCTCCAGAAACGACTATCCCCAGCGACCAGCGCTGTTTTACCATTAAGGCTAAATTGCTCCGAGACCATGCTATTCCTCCTTTATCGGGATGGTGGGAGCATATCCGGTGGTAGTGGTGCCACCGGCCAGCCCACCACCGTCAGCAGTATATATTCCGCCAGTGATGTAGTCAGAGGCATCAGAAGCCAGGAAGAGAGCCAGAGCGGCGATGTCGCCGGGGATGCCAAGGCGGCCGACGGGGATAAATTCGCCCAGTGACCTTGACGCCCTGGCTACCTCAGGCGGCACCTCAGGTCGTGCGTCGGGCTGCAATTCCCTGGTATCGACGAAGCCGGGGACAATGCAGTTCACCTTAATATTGTCCTGCGCCCAGGTCAGGGCGAGGGTGCGGGTGAGCTGGATGACGCCGCCCTTGGCGGAGCAATACATGTAATTGTCCCTGACGCCCCGCAACCCCTCGCCGGAGGCGACATTAATTACCTTGCCACTTTTCCGCTCGATGAAGTGCTGGCTAACCGCCCGGCAGCAGAAGAAGGCGCTGGAGAGGTTGGTGTCTATGCCGAGGTGCCACTCCTCGTCGGTGATTTCCCAGATTGGCTTCCGTCCCTGCCCGCGGACAATGCCGGCATTATTTATCAGTATGTTGATTTTGCCCATTTCAGAGAGGGCCGTCTCTATCATACGGTTGACCTGTTGAGAGTCGGTGACGTCAGTAGGGATGGCCAGTGCCCTTCTGCCAAGGTCGGTGACTTCGCGGGCGGTCTGCTCTATGGGTCCGGTGCGGCGGGCGGCAACGACGATGTTTGAGCCTGCTTTCGCCAGAGCCAGAGCCATTGCCTTGCCGAGCCCGGTTCCGCCGCCGGTGATAACAGTCACCTTTCCATCCAGGGTCTGCTTCTCTGAAACCATAACTCGTCCCTCCTTATTGCCTTATTCTGGCAGGGAAAAAGTGGTGTTGATGCCAGCGTGGATATCAATGAGAAATTGCCTTATTTATCCGGCTAGCCGCGCGAAACGCCCTTGACAACGAAAGTCTCGCCGGAGATGTGGTCCGAGGCTTCGGAGGCAAGGAAGATAGCCAAATTAGCGACGTCTTCGACTTTGCCCGGCAGCCGTAGGGGCACTTCCTGAGTGGCGTCGCCGGCCCTTTCTGCGGTGAGTATCTGCTGTGCCCTGACTCCCTCGGTCTCAATCATGCCGGGGGCGATGCAGTTGACGTTGATGTTGTAGGGCGCCCACTCGACGGATGCGGACTTGGTGAAGTTTATAACGCCGGCTTTGGCGGCGCCATAGTGAGGCATACCAGGGGAGCCGTCGATGCCAGCGACCGAGGCGATGTTGACTATCTTACCTTTTTTCTGCTGGATCATCACCTTACCGGCGGCTACGGAGCAGAGGAAGGTACCGCGGAGGTTGATGTTGATAATTACATCCCAGCCGTTGGGGGAGAGTTCCTCCAGTTTGACGGGGAAGCCGGCGCCAGCGTTGTTTACCAGAATGTCGATTCTGCCGAACTTTTCCATGGTCTGGGTTACCATGTTGTCGACCTGCTCGGGTACGCGGATGTCGGTGGGTACGGCGAGGGACTGACGGCCGAGGGCTTGAAT
>CP070645.1:365713-369509 GCA_020354275.1 Dehalococcoidales bacterium | reverse complement strand
TATAAAAGCCCTGAAAGAAATGAGCCATCCCGCATACACTGGCTTCGGGTCACAGGATGGCTCTCTTGCCGGTTCCTGGTCATGTGGAAATCGCCCGGTTATTCCATCATAGATTTGGCCAGCGTGGCGATATCGTCTATCGACACGACCTGGTGCGCCTCAAACCTGACCAGCGGGAAGAACCTTTGCAGGTCCTTCATAACGTCTATTTCACTCTGTTCGGTGATGGCGTATCCCCTGGTCTGGCCGACAAAGCATCCCCAGTCAGAATCCTTCCCCTCTATCAAATCCTGTTTTATCATATCAGTCATCAGCAACCAGCCCTGTGCCCGCTCTTTGGGGTCAATGGGTACTTTATCAGCATCAAGTTCCCACATTATTAAATACTTCGGCATTAACTCTATCTCCTAATTTAATCATTTGCTAACGTCGTGGTTTTGACAATATTGGTTGGCTATTTGAAAACGTAACTGGCTCGGGTATAGGCATCACCTCCCCTCCATGTTTTATGGCTATGGTATTACCGGAAAAGAAGGTATGCTTGCGTACCGCAGGTATCATATACGAAAAATATACCAGAATACAAGGTGGTAAATGTCAGTTTCATGAAATATTTTCCCGTTGGGACGCATATTGATTTTGTAGGGTTATTGACAAAATCATATGCGATACATATACTTAACCGCCAGCATAAGTAGTTCTTCGGTGAGTATTTGACTGAATAGAGCGGTAAGGGAGGTAAATCATGGCAAAATACATGATCGAGGAGACCACAACGCCCCAGGCAGCGGCAGGATTGTTACAAAACCCCGAGGACCGTTCCCGGGTTCTGGAACCCATTTTCCAGGCTGCCGGCTGCAGGCTGGAGCAATTCTACGTTTCCGGCATTGAAAACAAGGCTTACCTGATAGTCGAGTCACCTGACCTGGAAAGCGTTTACACGGTAGCGGTGAATTTTCAAGCAGCCGGGGCGGCATCAGCCATAAAGTGTATACCACTTATGCCTATGTCCGAAACAGTAGACCTGGCCAAAAAAGCAGCCGGTCTCGGGTATCAACCTCCTGGCAGGTAATGAGCTGGCAACCGCTAATAAAGTTTGGCATTCTAATCAGAACTAAAAGATAAGGAGGTCAATAACATGCACAGGTATGTCGCGTTGTTCAAGCTGACCGAGCAGGGTATAGGGGATATCAAGAACGCCCCACGAAGGATCGAGCAGTCAATAAGCGGTATGGAAGCAATGGGCGGTAAGTTGATCGACTTCTACATGGTGCTGGGTGATTATGACTATGTCGCCATCAGCGAGTGGCCGAGTGAAGAAGCGGCCATGACATTCCTGCTGGCCCTGGGCTCACAGGGCAACGTCAGAACAACCACGCTCAAGGCGTTTGACCGGGTGCAGTTTACAGAACTGGTCTCAAAGCTCCCCTAGCTGTAATGCAGGTCTAATTACTATAGGCTACGGTGGCTAAGAACCTGACGTTGTCAGGTTTAAAGGATAACAAGGTTGTTACGGTGTATTACCTCGGAGCCGTAGTCATAGCCCAGGAGGGTGGCTATTCTTCTGGAGTGTACCCCCTTGATGCTTTCGATATCGGATGAGCCGTAGTTGGTCAGGCCGCAGCCCAGCCTGGTTCCCTCCGGGTCACTGACATTAACAATATCGCCACGCTCGAACTTTCCCTTGACACCGGTAATACCGGCGGCCAGAAGGCTGCGCTTCTGTTTTTTCAGGGCGAGGGCAGCCCCGAAGTCCACCACCAGTTCACCCCTGGTGGAAAGTCCGCTCAGCATCCATCGCTGGCGGCTCTCCAACTGGTTGGTGACGGCCGGGAACCGGGTCCCGATGGCTTCACCCGAGACGAGCCGGGCGATGATATCCGGTTGTCGTCCGTCGGCGATGATGACGGTTACTCCGGAAGCAGTAGCCAGTTTGGCCGCTTCCAGCTTGGTAATCATGCCCCCGGTGCCGAGGTTGCCGGTGGTATCAGTGGCCAGTTTCTCTATAGTCGTGTCTATCCTGTCCACCTGCGGTATCAGCCGGGCATCGGCATTACGGTGCGGGTCAGCGGTGTAGAGTCCGGCGATATCGGTTAGAATAAGCAGAAGGTCGGCATCAACCAGGTTGGCTACCATGGCGGAGAGGTTATCGTTGTCGCCGAATTTAGCTTCCTCAATCTCATCAACCGCCACCACATCGTTTTCGTTGACAATGCAGATGACACCGAGTTCCAGCAGGGCCAGCAAGGTGTTGCGGGCATTGAGATAACCGGCCCGGTCGGTAAGGTCGGCCCTGGTCAATAGTGCCTGGGCAACCGTGATGTTATGGCGGGCAAATAACTCCTCATAGACATTCATCAGGCGTCCCTGGCCTACCGAGGCCAGTACCTGCTTGAAGGGGATACCTTTACGCTCCCGCATCGGCCCCAGATGGTAACGGCCGGCGGCAATCGCCCCCGAGGAGACAACCAGTATCTCGTTACCCTGCTGTTTTATTCCGGCGACCTGGGCTACCAGGTTTGACATCATATCCTGGTCCAGGTGGTCACTGCCGCCGGTAAGTAGCGAGGTGCCGAACTTGGCTACTATCCTTCGGGGCTGTTTCCTGGAGACGTTTTTCTTACCTTTAGTCTTGGACATAATTACACCTGCCGGGCGAACCTGCTCCATAATAGCACGCCGTGGCAGCAGTAACAAATACGGTCCCGTTCTTATATGGAGGCGGTTAGTGGTACCACCGCTTAATCTTGCCGTATTAATGTGCTATACTGGCAGGGAAGGTAACCAGTGGTTGTGGGCAGGTAATCCCAGTGGGTAGGGTTCTATCTCATAATTTCAGGTTTACCTTTCGCGGTTTCCTGGCTACCTTAGAGGAGTAGCCAACCGTTAGTCCCCGTGTTAATCAAGGAGGAGGAGCGATGAGAAATGACTCTTTAATGAACGGAGGCCTTATCGGTTTCGGTCTGGGGTTCCTTCTGGCCAGCCTGGCGCTTTACCGTGTGGCCAGCCAGGTAGTACCCGATTATGCGATGACATGGCACCTGAAGGGTGTGGCTATAGTTGGCGGTGCTGGCCTGGTTCTGGGAATCGTTTTTGAGGTCCTCCAGAGGATAAGGATGAAGAGAAGGGCGTCAGAATCGTCTGAATAGTCCGTATTCTGCCTTTATGGAAGGGTCATTCTTGATGATACCCGTAATATAGCAGGAGGTACTCTATGCTCAATGAACCGATAAAGGCCAACGAAGTCAGGGTGAAGTATTTCTCGGGGCTATTTCCCTGGGAGATTGAAGCTGACATGAACGAATGGTTTGAAGATGCTAGTAATGATACGGTAGTCCTCGATCTCGGCTATCAGTTTACGGTAGACGAAGATGGCAGGAATGGCCCGATATGGGCGCTACTTATCTATGCCAAACCCAGGCAGTCATAAATACTCCCTGTCTTCGGGAAACCTGGCGACTCGCCCTGTGCTAATTAAGGTCTGCCAGCCAGCAAGCTCTTTTAAGCCGGGCAGCTCTTTGATATATTGTCCCTGAAAGTAACCAATGGACGTTGTTAATCTGCCATCAGGTAAAAAAGTATTATCCATCACATCTGTGGTAACGTTTCTCGGCTTTCTAGACACTTTTATTCTAATACCTATCATGGCCCTCTATGCCACTGAGCTCAGTGCCAGTGCCAGCATCAGAGGGCTCATCATTGGTCTGTATTCGATAGTAAATACTCCGGCCAACATCATTTTCGGACGTCTCATTGACCGTGTGGGGTACAGACTACCGTTGATTTTCGGCCTGGC
>CP070645.1:360695-365613 GCA_020354275.1 Dehalococcoidales bacterium | reverse complement strand
GATAGACGATATCGCCACGCTGGCCAAATCTATGATGGAATAACCGGGCGATTTCCACATGACCAGGAACCGGCAAGAGAGCCATCCTGTGACCCGAAGCCAGTGTATGCGGGATGGCTCATTTCTTTCAGGGCTTTTATATCCCACCTCAGGTTGATTTAGCACAGGCGCCGGTGGTAATATCTTTCCGTGGGTTTCTATTAATAAAAGGCATATTTACCCTCTATCTAAAAACTGGAAGTATGCCTTTGCTTTTTCCGGTAGAATTACCGATAACAAGAGAGGAATACGAAAATATGCAACCCATCACGGGTACCGGCAAGCTCTACGATGGTGAGGGCAAGCAGGTAATCGGCATCATCAGCCACCAGGTCTGGGAGAAATCGGAAGGAGACAATATCCGGGGGGAGTGGGGTGGTGAGTTTCTCATTGACCGGGTTATCTGGCCGTCCGGGAACTATATTATTGAACTGGAAAACGGACAGCGAGGGAGCTGTTTTATCGATATCGTCCAGGAGGTGAACGGCTGCCCGGTCAACTACCGCTATACCGTCAAGGGAAGCGGGAACTTAAGCCAGCCGAAGGAGTAAATAAATGGAGACAGCTATAAAAGAGCTGAAGGAGAAGGCGCAAGCCGCCAAGAAGGGAGCCCGGCAGCTAGGCCAGCTATCAGCCGAGGTTAAGAACCGGGCACTGACTAGCATCTCGGCAGGCCTGAATTCGAGCAAGGACGAAATACTGGCGGCCAATGAGATTGACTGCCGTGAAGCCGAGGCATCGGGAATGGATGCCGCCATGCTCGACAGGCTGAAGCTTACCAGCGACCGGCTCGATGACATCGCCCGGGATGTGCTTTCCGTAGCGGCGCTGCCCGACCCGGTGGGTGAAGTTTTCGATGTGCGCACCCTGCCCAACGGTCTGCTGATAGGCAGGAAGCGTGTCCCCTTCGGGGTTATCGGGGCTATCTATGAGAGCCGCCCCAACGTTACCATTGATATCTCCGTCCTCTGCCTGAAGTCAGGCAACGGTGTCATACTCAGAGGCGGCAAGGAAGCACTGCACTCCAACAGCGCCCTGGCCAGCGTGGTGCAGAAGGCGGTTATCACCGCTGGCGTGCCCGGGGAAGCCGTGCAGTTTATTGATAATACCGACCGCGTGCTGGTAAACCACCTGCTCAAGATGGATAGCTTTGTTGATCTGATTATCCCCCGGGGCGGGGCCGAGCTGATAAGTTTCGTCCGCGAAAATGCCGCTATGCCGGTAATCGGCGCCGGTGAAAGCGTGTGCCATACCTATGTCGACCATAATGCCGATATTAACATGGCGGTGGAAATTGCCTTTAACGCCAAGGTGCAGCGGCCTTCAGTGTGCAACGCACTGGACACAATACTGGTACACGCCGATATCGCCCGGAGCTTACTGCCCGTACTGGCCACAAAGTGGGCTGGGGCCGGCGTGGAAATGCACTGCGATGAACGCGCCCTTTCCATCCTGAAAGCAGATTCTTCTCTGAAGCTGGCACCGGCTACCGACGACGACTGGGGCAGGGAGTTCTTGGCCCTGGTGGCCGCGGTCAGGGTCGTCAATTCGCTGGACGAGGCGCTGGAGCATATCGAAAAATATGGTTCGGGGGCAGACGAGGCTATCGTCACCGAGGACTACAGCACCGCCATGCGTTTCCTTAATGAAGTGGATGCCGCCTGTGTCTATGTCAACGCCAGCACCCGTTTCACCGACGGAGGGCAGTTTGGACTTGGGGCAGAGGTGGCCATCAGCACCCAGAAGATGCATGCCAGGGGGCCCATCGGACTTAGGGAATTGACGACTTACAAGTGGATTGCCTTCGGCAGCGGGCAGGTACGCCTCTAGTTTCCTACCCTTTGCTGAGCTTATCGATTACTGCCTGCTGTAACTGAAACAGCTCCTGGATACCTTTACCGGCCAGAGAGAGCAGGTCATCGATAGTCTCCCGGTTGAACGGTTTGCCCTCCGCCGTCCCCTGCACTTCAACAAATTCACCGCGGCTGGTCATTACCACATTAAAGTCAACCCCGGCATTGAAGTCTTCGTCATAGCACAGATCAAGCAGACGGTAGCTCTGGACAATACCAACACTGGTAGCGGCCACGGCACATTTTAGAGGAATGGACGATATTATCCCCATGTTGACCAGGGTTTGCATTGCCTGATACAGGGCAACATAGGCACCGGTAATGGCTGCCGTTCTGGTACCGCCATCCGCCTGAAGTACATCACAATCGACAATCAGTGTCCTTTCTCCCAGCATGTTTAGATCAACAGCAGCCCTTAAGGAGCGCCCGATAAGGCGCTGTATCTCCTGGTTTCTGCCGCCTACCCTGCCCAGTGTTGAGTCACGCTGGCTGCGGGTGACCGTGGAACGGGGCAGCATGTCATATTCCGCCGTAATCCAACCGCTACCTCCGCCTTTAAGGAAAGCCGGTACCCTGTCCTCGACACTGACCGAGCACAATACCCAGGTCTTGCCCAGTTTAATAAGCACCGATCCCTCGGCAAAGCTCTGGAAACCGGGGGTAATTTTCACCGGGCGCATTTCATCCCAGGCACGGTTATCAACCCTTTTCATCCGGGATCCCCTTCCAGGTAGTTGCGTAAACCGAAGTATACCACTGATAGACAGCGGTGGCAATATAACATATCCCCCCTTTCCAACCACCTTCTGATGGAATACCCGCTATTAGGCCAACCATTAAAGTAGTAATAATTGAAGTGGTAATAATTGCTGCTTACAGCCAGCACCTGTATAATATAATTACAGTTAGTGAAGGGAAGAGGGCATGTTCTGAGCAACCTGGTTCTCAGATTGGGGGTCCCCCGCTGCTATCATCGGCATCCTGCTGGTAGTCCTGGCTATTGGTGCCTGGTTATATAAACGGGCTACCCGTGTATAACGGGACTATCACACCGCGTTCCACAGCAATTATACTGTACTATTGTTTATGGTAAACGGTGTTTACTGACAATACCGGGGGTGCTATAATTTACAGGAAGTGCCCTGGACTACCCGCCCGGTGGAGGTGGTACAGATGTTTAACAGGGAGTACACAGCCTGGGACACCCGGCTAATTACGCTGAAAGGACCAGTAGAGTTTCCCGCGGACCCCGATTTTCAGACGGTCTCTCAGCCCAACGAAGTCCAGCAGATGAGCTACCAGGACCAGTTTATGACAATGGCAATAAAGATGCTGGATGCCATGGAAATGGCGCGTAGCGTCCGTTATCTCCTCCGCTTTTAGAACTGTTTCTATTTTTTACTTGTATCTTTGCCTTTGAATATAGTTTAAAGGCATGTGTTTCAAGCAATTTTAAGCACGGAAGGCAGGGAAATGGAGCAACCCCGAGATGACCAGGAACTGAAATTCCAGGTTATAGCAGAAATAGGCAAGCTGTCTAGGCTACTGGGACAGATTCCAGGGGACGATGAGATAATACAACAGGCCAGAGAATCGTTTCTCAGGCTGTCAATAATGGTGGGGCAGGCACTAGGCCTCAATCTACAGTAGGTTTGTTATGGCACCACAGTTCTTTGGCCAAGAGATAGCTGTCACCGTCAGCGGGGAAGTCAAGGTGCCAGCATCATTCCGCCTTGGTGGCCAGGAGTATGTTGTATTGGAGATAATTGAAGCCTGGCAAGACCACGGCTTCGGCCGGAGCCCGTTACGGCGTAAAAGGTGGTGGCTGCGCCATCACCGCAACTACTACCGTGTCAGGACGACTGAAAACGATGTCTTCGAAATCTACTACGACCGGGGAACCAACCTGAAACACCCCGAATATAAAAAATGGTTCCTCAGCCGCCAGCTATAATTGGATACCTGAGGTGTGAAATAGGTATCAGCCCTGAAATTACCGACCTGATAGACGAAATCAGCCAGGACAGAAGCCATGGAGCCAGCGAGCTTGCCCGGCAGGCGGTGGGGGTGCTCAAAACAGCCACCGAGCGCAGCCAGGCGGAGAGTGCCCGGGCTTTCCTGGCGGAACAGGAGGATATCGGGCAGAGGCTGGTCTCAGCCCGGCCTACCATGGCCCCGATATATAACCTGATCAACCCCCTGCTCAAGGCGATAACCATAGCCACCGAAGGACAGAGCCTGGAAGCAACCAGGCAGATAGCCATGGCTACGGCTGACGAAGCGGTCAATAATTCGCTCCAAGCTGTTGCCCAGACTGCCCGTTACGGTTCGCGCCTGGTTGCCGATGGCGACCGGATAATGACCCACAGCTACAGCTCAACGGTGGTGGCCACGCTTAAAGAAGCCTTTACAAAAGTGGAAAAGGGAGAGACAGCCATCAACGGGGCTTCTGACGAAGGCGATAGCGAGGATACCGAAGGGCTGAAGGGGTTTGAGGTTATTGTTACCCGTTCCGGCCCGGTCAGCGCCGGCGAGAGGACCGCCCGTGAACTCGGTGGCTGCGGTATTCCTGTGACATTCATTGACGATACCGCCATCGGGCTCTACCTGCCAACGGTTAACAAGGTTGTAATTGGCGCCGACCGTATCTGTGCCGACGGCATGCTGGTCAACGGCATCGGCACCTACCAGCGGGCCGTAGCCTGTGAAAAAAATAAGGTCCCGCTCTATGTCATCTGCGAGACACTAAAGTTCGACCTCAGAGTAAAAAGCGACCAGGTTGACCCTGAGGAGAAAGATCCCTCCGAGCTAATCGACCCGGGGAGCCTACCACCGGGAACCACAATAAAGAACCCCTACTTTGACATCACCCCGCTGGAGATGGTCACCGCCGTGGTGACCGAGAACGGGCTACTTACCGCCCGGAACCTGGCCAGCGTATGGCAGGATATAGTAGCTACCTAAGCTCTGGGCCTCCATACACGGTTCAGGGCTTCTGCGAGCATGGGCACCGTCTCATACCGATT
>CP070645.1:336529-360595 GCA_020354275.1 Dehalococcoidales bacterium | reverse complement strand
CTTTATGGTTTTAAACTATCACATAACACCAGACAAGTCAATCAATCCTGCCGAACCGGGAAAAAACACCGTGCCCAAAACATAAATCACAGGGGTTCTGCCAGTAACCGGCTATTTTCTGGGTATAATCACCACCCTGCGGGCTTCACCCTGGCCAATACTCTCAGTGGTAACCCTAGGATGTTCGGCCAATGCCAGGTGCACGATACGCCTTTCGTAAGCCGACATCGGCTCAAGGGTAAACGGCACTCCCTTGGCTTCCACCTGCTCGGCCATATTTTTGGCCAGGTTCTGCAGTCCCTGATAACGGCGTTGCTTGTATCCCTCAACATCGATAAATATAGGTTCCCAGACCTTGGTTTGATGACCGACAATAAGCCTGAGAATATATTGCAAGCTGGTTAAAGTCTGCCCGCGACGCCCGATTAAAATTCCTAAGTCATCACCCCTTATATCAAAGAAAACCGAGGTGGTAATTCCCAGTTCCTCCTGCATATCAGGCGGGTCTTGAGGTATAACCGAACCGGCGACCCCCATTAAATCAATTAGCCTCTCCAGAGCATCTTTGGCCGTCCCGGCAACATCATTACCCGGTTGAGCCACTGGTACCAGCGGCCTAACTCTGACTACCGCCTGATCACCGCCCAGGCCCAGAATGCCGGTTTTACCTTCTTTTACGACGCTGACCTCTACTTCCTCCCGGTCTACGCCTAGTTGCTCTAGGGCTAGTTGGATAGCTTCCTCTACGGTCCTGGCGCTTATCTCCAGACTTTCCATAATCCAACTCCTCTTCACGGGCGGTACTCGTCTCGACAATATCAGCACTTATATCGTCAGCACTCAGAGGTGCTTTTTCCTTAACGGCACGCCCGGTACTTTTCTTCTCAGCAGGAGTCTTTTTACCGTCTGCTGATGGCCTTAAACCTCCCCACCCGGTAACGAAATACTGCATTACTATCTGAATAATATTGGAAGTGACCCAGTAAAGGGCTAAACCGCTGGGGAACGACATGGTAAGAAAGGCAAACATCAGCGGCATCATCCAAAGCATCATCTGACTCTGGGCCTGTTGTCTGGGGTCGGCACTGGTGGTAGTCGTCATCTTCTGCTGCACCCACATTGTCCCGCCAACCAGAATGGGTAAAATCATAAACCGGTCAGGCGATGCCAGGTCCAACCAGAGGAAAGCGCTCTCCAAAGGTACCTGCGAAAATACCATCTCCCAGCCGGAATATAGATGGCGGGATAGATTCAGAAAATCCTCAGGGGCAACCGCCAGCACCCGGATGATTGACTGATAAAGGGCTATCCAGACCGGAAACTGTATCAGTAGCGGTAGTACGCAGCCAAACGGATTGACACCTGTCTCCTTCATCAGCTTCATCCGTTCCTGAGCCAGCTGCTGTCTATCTTTAGAATACTTCTTCTGGAGCTCCTGCATCTGGGCCTGCATTGATTGCATGGCCTTAGTAGCCCTGAGCTGCTTCATGGTTAGGGGGTACATCAGAGCCCGGATAATAATCGTAAGGAAAATTATCGTCAGCCCGAAGCTGCCTCCAAGGTAGTGAGACACTACAATGAGGACATTAATCATTGGGGACAGAATAATCAGATCCCATATATCCCCGATAGCCAAAAGAACCTACCTCACTCGTTATTCAGTGTAAAACTCCGCACCGCTCCGGTTTCCGGGTCTATAGAATGGAGAACATCCTTGGCCGTATGCACATATACTATACCCTGGGCTACGGCCAGTGGTGCCTGTATCTTCTCTTCCAGGTTCGCCAGCTGCCTTTTTTGATAATCGCCGGTATCCAGAGCATAGACAATGCCCTCCTCGGAGGCAACAATCACCATGTCTCCCACAACAACCGGTGACGATGAAATAGAACTGCCCAGGTCAAAATAATCAACCCCGGCTGTACTCTGGCCACTTATAGCATCAATAACATAAACCTTGCCATCTAAACAACCGGCATATAAAACACCATTATATATCACCGGCTTTGACCAGAACCAATGCCCCGGTATGACCTCATCTTCCTTACTAGCCGGGAACTTCCAGACCTGCTCTCCACTGGCAACATCCACGGCATAAAGGTGGCGGTCAAAAGAGCCAAAATAAACGATACCATCATGGACCAAGGGGGTGGCTACAATAGCCCCTTCAGTCTCAAATTCCCACTTTTTACTGCCATCGTTGATGTCAATGGCATAAAGCTTTTTATCAAAGGAGCCAATAAATAATGTACCACTCTCAATAACCGGTGTTGACCATACCTTATCATTAATCTCATCACACACCCACTCCCGGTAACCATCAGCTGCATTCAGAGCCAAAACCCTGCCATCGGAAGTGGCCAGATAGACGTTATCCTGATGTACAACCAGCCCGCCAACAATCGATGCCCCGAGATAACCTTCACGGGGGTATACCCATCGCGGTTCGTCTCTATTAAAAACCAGGGCATAGACCTTGCCAGTATAACCGCCAATATAAGTGATATTCCCCGATACAGCCGGGGAGCCGTATACGGCTACCGCCGAGGAAGCCGGAGCACAGCCCAACAGCCCCCCCGACGACTGTGTTTCCACCATTTCCACTTCCCACAAACGTTTGCCATCAGTTATATTGTCAGCCACCAGTTTGCCCTCCATAGAAAAGACAAACAGAATATCATCAGTGGCCACTGCACCCGACCAGCCCCTCGGTACATTGCCCAACCCGAAACAACCGGGAAGCAGCATCATACCCAGGATGAGTACAAGCAGTATGAGAGATAGTCTGGACCCCGACATCGACCGGTTTTTAATCACGCTCCATCGCTGAAAGAAACGCCGTTTTACTCTATCTATAGGAGAGAAAATCTTTATGCCGCCGGTATTCAATCATTTACTCCGTTAGTATGCAAGATACTGATTCGTCACCAAGAGGAAAGCCCGTCATATAGATCAGGGAACCGGGTCATAACCACCCATGTGTAAAGGATGGCAGCGGGCCAAACGCTTTACTCCCAGCCACACACCCTTAGCAGCACCATACTTCTCGATAGCCTCAAAGGTATATTGTGAGCAGCTCGGGAAAAAACGGCAGGACGATAACCTCCACGGTGATATTGCTACCTGATACAACCTAACCAGTCCCAAGGCAAACCTTTTCATGCCACCCCACTATTATTCAGTTAATACCCCATTGCCCCCAGGGTAATTGGGTTATTCATTTCCCTCCACTCAACACCTCCACCTCTTCCCCGATAACTCCCCCGTCATTACCGGTCATCAGCAGATTAGCGCGGGATAACAGATTGCTAACTACTCCATTAAGGGTACGGTAATCAGCGTCAGCAGCTGCTGGTTGAACCACAAACACAATATCCCACCCGGGATTAATCTGAATTTTTGGCAAGATCTCACGGAGTAATCGTTTAATCCTGTTCCTAGTCACCGCTTTACCCACCCGTTTACTTACTGAAAAACCGTAACGTGATACGGCAAGGCCATTGGGTACTGCCTTCATCACAGCCAAATCAGATGCCCACGATTTCCCTTTTCGATAGACTAATGCATATTGCTGTGGCTTTTTAAGATAACTTTCTCCCCTCATCGCTCCCTTAGCCCAGCGTAATCCCGGATCTACACCATATTTTATATCAAACCACAGTCAATCGCCTGCGGCCTTTGAGCCGTCTGGCCTTCAAAACAGCCCGGCCAGCCCGTGTGCTCATCCGCTTTAAAAAGCCATGCTCACGCTTGCGCGGAATCTTTTTTGGTTGATAGGTTCTTTTTGGCACTCTAATCCCTCGTAAGGTAAATGTGATTATTATGAGAGGCAGGATGGACAACCTTCAACTTATGATTGTGATACTATTCAACCGCCTCAACACTCACCGCCAGACGCATATGGGCTGGTACATACGGCAGCAAGGCTATATGCCGTGCTCTCTTTATTGCCCGGGCTATAATCCTCTGATGTTTAGCACAAGTGCCAGTTCGCCGACGCGGTGCTATCTTACCCCTATCAGTGATAAAACCACGTAATTTTTCAGCATCTTTATAGTCTATATCTGTAATTTTGCCAGAACAGAAGGCACAAACCCGTCGTCTTGGCGTATACCTTGACTTACTCCACCTCGTACGCTTCGTTCCACTATTTCTTGCCTTTGCCACTACTTGTTAACTCCCTGCATTCAAACTATTAACCACTTAACTGGTGTTCAGAAGGGAATATCATCCGCCTCGAACTCATCGATACCACCTTCAGCAACCTTTTCATCGGGAAGAGGTGATACTGCCTGTCTCCCCAGGAATGTTACCCTGTTGGCTATTATTTCCGTCCGGTAATGTTTCTGGCCATCCTGCCCTTCCCAGGGTCGGGTGCGCAACCTGCCTTCAACATAGACTAGCCGGCCTTTGGTGAGAAACTGGTTGCATTGTTCGGCCAGATTACCCCAGGAGACCACCGTAAACCATTCTGTTTCTTCTTTACGCTCACCCTCAGCGGTAGTATAAACCCGGTTGGTCGCCACACGGAAAGACGTGACTGGCCTGCCATTGGGTGTGAAGCGCATCTCGGGTTCACTGCCAAGATTGCCAATAATCATCACTTTGTTTAAACTCGCCATTCCCTCAATACTCCTCCGGTTCTATCAGAACACCCGAGAGTAATCGATAACTACCGCAGGTTAACTCTCCAATTTAATTAAAAGATGCCGTAGAACCTCTTCAGAAATCTTCAGGTTCGCTTCCAGTTCCCTGCCGAATGCAGGTCCCATATTGAATTTAACCAGAAAATATCTGCCATCTGTAAAATGCTTTATCGGATAAGCTAACCTTCTTCTGCCCCACTCCTCGGTATCAGAAATAGTACCGCCCTTTTCCGTGATGAAACGGCGTACCTTATCCACTGTAATCTCTATATCCTCATCAGCAACCTCCGGACTGATGACCAGAACCAGTTCGTAGTCAGGTAGCTGCTGACCTTCTTCGATCACATTATTTGTCGATACCAATTATTTCTCCCCATTAAATTATACAAAGCATTATACTATAACACAGTGAGTATACACAACACAATGAGTGATAGTACCCCTGGATTGTATCTGGCTACCTTATAAACACAGTAAACCAAGCTGCCTGATAATATATCTTGGTAATCCTTTTAACCAGCAATTTTCCAGCCTGTAAATAAGCATTGACTACCATAAAGGGGGCGTGTTATTCTCATAATTGCGTATATTGCAGCCTATTTAATAACCTTATAAACGTATAAAAATCGTTAATCTACCCTCCCCTATTAACCACCCTTTGGGTTAAGAGGAATAGATTGAGTTCATTCGAGAGACAATGGCAGCGCTGGTTCCCTGAAGACAGGGATGACAGAGCGGCACCAAGAGGACGCCGCGGACGGTGGCCCAAGCTACTTCTAATAGTAGTTGGAGTCATAATCCTGTTTATTCTGCTGAATATGGGGAAAGGCTTCTACTCGGAATGGCTGTGGTTCAGTAGCCTGGACTATGGCAGTGTATATACCACAATTCTCAGAACCAAGGTCCTCGTTTTCCTCATCGCAGCTCTGATTTTCAGCACCTTCTTCCTGGGAAACCTGATACTGGCCACGCGTCTATCACCCCGGAGCAGGAAGCAGCTCTGGCCCTGGGAAATCATATATCAGCTACAGTCAACACTGAAGTGGAGCATAATTCTGGGCACGATACTGCTCGGTCTGGTATTCGGTATGGTAGCCCAGGATAACTGGGAAGCCGTACTGCTATTCTTCAACGGGCAACCCTTCGGCATCAGTGACCCTGTCTTCCAACAGGAAATCAGCTTCTATGTTTTCTCATTGCCTTTCCTTCACCTGATGCGCGGCTGGTTCCTCAGCATGCTGGTAATCACCCTCCTGGGCAGTGCCGGGATATACCTCCTCAGCTACGGAGCAAAACGGCTCAGGTTTGACTTTTCCCGACCGATATTACTCCATGCCGGTATATTAGTCATGGCTATCCTCGGCCTTTTCGCCTGGGGTTACTGGCTGGGTATCTGGGAACTGGTCTTTTCCACCCGGGGCGTAGTCTTCGGTGCCAGCTATGCTGATATGCACGCCAAGCTTCCAGCGCAGTGGATTCTCCTATCAATAGTAATCGTGGTTATGGCCTCCGTAATGGTATCCGTATTGAGAAGAAACTTCCGGTGGGTCCTTTACGGAATCGGAGGTTGGATAATAGCTGCCATCATTATCAGCGGCATTTTCCCCAGTCTGGTACAGCGCTTCCAGGTACAGCCCAACGAACTGGCCAAGGAAACCCCCTACATCGAGTACAATATAGAATATACCAGAGAAGCCTTCGCCCTTAACCGTATCGATAACCAGCCATTCCCGGCAGAGGACACACCGAGTCCTCAGGAGATAGCCCAGAACGAGGAGACCATAAATAACATCCGGCTCTGGGACACCCGCCCGCTGAAAGACACCTATAACCAGATCCAGTCCTTCCGTCTCTATTATGACTTCAACGACATCGACGTTGACCGCTATGTTATTGACGGCAACTACCGGCAGGTCATGCTGTCAGCCCGTGAACTGTCCGCTGAAAAACTGGCCGGCGAAGCACAGACCTGGGTCAACCGCCGCTTGCAGTTTACCCATGGCTACGGTCTTGCCTTGAGCCCGGTTAACGAGATTACCACTCAGGGACTACCGGAACTCCTGATAAAGGATATACCCCCGGTAGGTGACTTCAACATTGAAAAGCCACAGATATATTACGGCGAAAAGACCAATGAATACGTAATTGTGAAAACAAAAACCCAGGAGTTTGACTACCCCAAGGGTGAGCAGAATGTGTATGGTTATTACGAAGGTGAAGGGGGCATAGGTCTCAGCAGCTTTATCAGACGGGCCACCTACGCCTGGCAACTGGGCGATATCAATATCCTTATCAGCGGCGAATTAAGACCGGAAAGTCGGGTACTCTATTACCGGAATATCATGGAAAGGGTTAACCACCTGGCTCCATTCTTGAAGCTGGACCGGGACCCTTATCTGGTAGCAATTGACGGTAGATTATTCTGGATACAGGACGCCTATACTGTTACCGACCGTTACCCCTATTCCGAACCATTGGATAGCGGGCTAAACTACATACGGAACAGTGTAAAAGCGGTGGTCGACGCCTATGATGGTACCGTAACTTTCTATGTCGCTGATCCCGGGGATGCCCTGGTTAAGACATATCAGACCATCTTCCCCGGGCTGTTTACGCCCATGGAGGAGATGCCCGAGTCCCTGGTAGTCCATCTCCGTTACCCCGAGGATATGTTCAGCATCCAGGCCTCTGTATACCAGACCTATCACATGGTGGATGTCCGCGTATTCTACAACAAAGAAGACCTTTGGACCATCCCCAGAGAAGTATATTTTGGCAGTGAACAGCTTATCGAACCCTATTACATAATCATGCGCCTACCTGACGAAGAGAAAGAAGAGTTCCTGCTTATGCTGCCCTTCACTCCGGTCAGCAAGAATGTTACCATCGGCTGGCTGGCTGCCCGCTGTGATGGTGAGAACTACGGCAAACTGCTGGCCTATCATTTCCCCAAGGAACGAACGGTGTATGGTCCCAGTCAAATCGAAAACCGGATCGGACAGGATACCACCATCACCGAACAACTCGCCTTATGGGGTCGCGGTGGCTCCAATGTCATCCGGGGCAACCTGCTGCTGATTCCCTTGGGAGAATCAATACTATACGTGGAACCGGTATTCTTAGAAGCCGTAACCGGCGGGTTACCTGAGCTGAAGAGAGTCATCGTGGTTGCCGGTGACCAGATTGCTATGGAACCAACCCTATCGCAAAGCATCTCGGCAATCTTCGGCACCGAACTGCCACCGACGGAACCCGATGAAGAACCACCTGATGTCACCGAACCGGAAGAACCGGTATCCACTGATATCGCCGAACTAATCGAAAAGGCGCAACAGCACTATGACCAGGCAATGGAATACCTGAAAGCAGGTGATTGGGCGGGTTACGGAAATGAACTAGATGCCCTAAAGACAGTACTGGAACAGTTAGCCGAACTATCCAGTGAAGACTGATATGGAATTAAAACCCTTTAGAACTGCCCGATATCAGTTACAATTTACCTTCGCCTGGAGCTCTTCTTCGCCTTTAGACGGGCAGCTTCTCTCTTTGAAATGAAATAGCGATGGGCTTTTGCCTCCCGCAAAATGCCATCCATCTGTACCATTCTTTGAAAGCGTTTCAATAAGCTATCTTGTGTTTCCCCCTCGCGCAGGGTTACTTCCAACGACATAACACACCAACATACTAAAATAATCTAGATATGCTTTAAAAGATTATATTATATATTTTTTCTGATATTATTTGATATTAATAGCAATTATTTATTCAGTCTAATCTTGCTATAGCACTCACTGCAATAAACCGGTCTGCCCTCTCGTGGCTCGAACGGGACCTCGGTTTCCTTACCGCACTCAGCACAAATCGCCGGGAACATCTGCCGTGGCGCCCGGTAGCCACTGTTTCCATAGCGTTCCGCTTTCCTTGACTGGCGGCATTCGGGGCAGCGTTTCGGTTCATTCAACAGGCCGCGGGATGAATAGAATTCTTGCTCCCCAGCGGTGAAAATAAACTCTTGCCCGCAATCGGAACACTGGAGTGGCTTGTCCTGGTAAGTCATAGGATAACCTCCTCTTTGCTATATAGTTGGTTAGAGTTGGTTATCCAGCATTTGAGTAAATCCAAACTGACCACTGAAGGGAAAACTAACTTTGCATGTGACAACCTAGACTAAACTCTAATACAACCGTATAACATTCTACATTAAAGGTGCCTGTTTTGTCAAAACCTAATTACAGATACCGGTTAGCCGGGAGCTACTACCAGAATAGAATCAATTTACGTTTTATATTACTGAATAGAAATGAGAAAGTGGTATACCAATAGCACTACAGGGCAATTGATTCGGTAGAAAAAAGGGCGAAGGACTAATACTAGCCCTGGATATTTTACGTGGCGTTCCCAAGAAGATATGCTTCTTTCAGCCCCTGGAAGCCTATTCCATAAGCTTCTTCAACCGGTCAACCGCCGGGGGTAAAACGTCACCTATCCCCTCCCAGAACCGCAGGTGTGTAACCCGGTCAAACGGGGTCTCACCCTGATTGATAATGACCAGCCGGGCACCACTCTGCAGGGCTACGCGGGGCATATCAGCCGCCGGGGTAACCACCAGACTGGAACCGACCACCACAAACAGGTCGCATTGCTGTGAATGGACAAACGAGTTGGTCAGGTCCTTCTGGGGTAACATCTGTCCAAAACCAACCACGCTGGGGACAAGCTTGCCACCGCAATCACAGGTAGTCAGGCCAGATGACCTGTCCACCTGAGACTCGCAACGTTCGCACCTTAGCTTAGTCATGTTACCGTGTAGTTCAGCCAGCAAATCAGGGCGTATTCCGGACTGCAGGTGGAGGTTATCGATATTCTGGGAGATCAGGAAGGCCAGTCTACCTATCTTCTGCAGCTCAACAATAGCCATATGCCCGGAGTTGGGTTCGGCTCCCGACCAGTCCCTCCGTTGCGGGGGAAGCCCTTTATCGCGGCGTGTCCAGACACCGTCCGGCCCGCGGAAGTCAGGAAGGCCTGATTCGGTACTGATGCCAGCCCCGGTAAATACCACCAAGTACTCAGACTCCAGCATCCACTGGGCTAGCGTATCGATTCTTTGAGTCAAGTCCGGTGTTGCCATGTCTTATATATTATATAACATTTCGTTATGATAACAACATATTTAACTTAATAAATACTAATTGACTACCAGCCTCATTTGTAGAGAAGGCAGAAGAAACCTTGCCACAATCCCCAAACCAGCTAAGACCGGCAGTTAATAGCAAGCAGAACATGCGTTGTAGTTTGACAGTTAATACCTTAAGTGATATATTGAAGATTGCTGGAGCTAGCTAATCAAATACGATTTTGGTAGTAGTGGGTGCTAGCTATATTGAGTGGCGTGTAAATGTATTAGCAGTAAAAGGGGTAACTGGAAGGCCGTAAGGCCATTTTTTTTGCCAAACGAATGACAGTTTGATAGTAATTGCAGCTTCGGGGGTGACAAATTGTACCAGATATTATTGAGAGAAGACCTGGTGCCCGGTATCCATCTATTCAAGGTCGCTGCACCCAAAGTGGCCAGTAAGGCCCAGGCAGGGCAGTTTGTCGTCATCAGGATTGACGAAAAAGGCGAGCGTATTCCATTAACCATTGCCGACTGGGACAGGGCAGAAGGCAGCGTCACCATCGTCTTTATGGAAGTGGGGACAACCACCCACCGGCTAGCCCTGTTGAAAGCTGGCGACGCTATCAATGATTTTATCGGTCCGCTGGGTTTACCCACCCACATTGACAAATTTGGGACCGTAGTCTGCGTCGCCGGTGGGTTTGCTGTGGCCACCATAATGCCGATTGCCCGATCCATGAGACAGAAAGGGAATAAGGTCATCTCAATCATGGGAGCACGGAACAAAGACCTTATCTTCTGGGAGGATGAGCTACGCAGCGTCAGCGACCAGCTGATAGTGACAACCGACGATGGCTCTTATGGCCGTAAAGGGCTGGTAACCGAGCCGCTAAAGGAGCTACTCGAAGGTGACGAGGAAATTAACCGTGTGATAGCGATTGGCCCGAGCGTCATGATGAAATACAGCGCTCTAACTACTGAGCCTTTTGGGGTCGACACCATTGTCAGCCTGAACCCGATAATGGTTGATGGCACCGGTATGTGCGGTTGCTGCCGGGTATCTGTCGGCGGGGAAACCAAATTTGCCTGCGTAGACGGACCTGATTTTGACGGGCACCAGGTAGACTGGGACTTACTCTTTGCCCGCCAGCGCAGCTACCTTGACGAAGAAAAGTGCTCATTCGACCAATGGCAATCCCAAATGGACAGTAAATAAATATTGGGGGTAAGTATCGGTGGCGAAACTTAATCTTAACCGGGTACCGATGACAAGACAAGACCCCAAAGTGCGGGGAAAAAATTTCGACGAAGTCGCCCTTGGTTACAACGAGGAACAGGTTAAGGCCGAGGCCAGCCGCTGTATTCAATGCCCCAAGCATCCCTGCACTACCGGGTGTCCGGTAGATGTCGATATTCACGATTTTATCAAGGCAATCAATGAAGACAACTTTGCTGAAGCAGTGACGATAATCAAGAACAAGAACAGCCTGCCCGGTATATGCGGGCGCGTTTGCCCGCAGGAGACACAGTGCGAAGCTCACTGCGCCCTGGCCAACAAGGATGCCCCTATCGCTATCGGCCGCCTGGAACGGTACGTGGCTGACTGGGAGCGCCAGAACAATCCATCAACCACCCCGGCAACAGATAAGCCCAAGCCCACCGGTAAACGGGTGGCAGTAGTCGGCTCGGGGCCGGCGGGACTGACCGCCGCCGCCGACCTGGCCAAGATGGGGCATGACGTAACCCTTTTTGAGGCATTACATGTTGCCGGAGGGGTGCTGATGTACGGCATCCCCGAGTTCAGGCTGCCGAAAGAAATCGTTCAGACCGAGGTTGATTACGTCTCATCACAGGGAGTGAAGCTCGAGCTGGATGCGGTGATAGGCAAGATTGATACCGTTGATGAGCTGCTGAATTCCGGTTTCGACGCCGTATTCCTCGGCACCGGTGCCGGTCTGCCCATGTTCCTCGATATACCCGGGGAGAACCTTAACGGTATCTATTCGGCAAACGAATTCCTGACCCGGGTCAATCTGATGAAGGCGTATCTATTCCCTGAATACGATACGCCGGTAAGTGTCGGTAAAAACGTAGCCGTAATCGGCGGTGGTAATGTGGCCATGGACTCAGCCAGGTGTGCCCTCAGACTCGGTGCTGATAATGTTTACATCGTTTACCGTCGCTCAGAGGTAGAAATGCCCGCCCGCAGAGAAGAAGTGGAAAACGCCATGGAAGAAGGCATCATCTTCAAGTTCCTGACCAATCCCAAGCGGTTTATCGGTAATGACCAGAACTGGGTGACGGGTATGGAATGCTACGAAATGGAACTGGGTGAGCCCGATGATAGCGGACGGCGGCGCCCTATTGCCAAAGAAGGCAGCGAGTTTACCATCGATGTGGATGTAGTAATAGTTGCCTTAGGTACCACGCCCAACCCGCTTATCGCGGCTACAACCGAAGGCCTGGATACCACCAGCCGGGGTACGGTGGTGGCTGATGAGAACACCGGCAGGACCGTCAAGCCCGGCGTCTGGGCGGGTGGTGACATCGTTACCGGCTCCGCTACCGTAATCAGCGCTATGGGCGCCGGTAAACGTGCTGCTGCCGATATCCACGCGTACCTCAGCGAATTATAACCTGAACCATAACTAGTGAATAGGCAATCCTTTCCCCGAATCACCAGCTACTGGTGTTGCTTCCCATAAACATATGTTGTACCATTAAACAACAG
Organism: Dehalococcoidales bacterium; assembly: GCA_020354275.1. GTDB lineage: Bacteria > Chloroflexota > Dehalococcoidia > Dehalococcoidales > UBA2162. Next base: position 348,102 of record CP070645.1, on the reverse strand, counting down.
TCATGGCTATTCAATTAGAGGTTATAAAGTCTATCCCCTACTTCTCCGGGCTTAGTCCCAACGAGCTTGATTCTATCAGGGAACTCGTTTTCGAAAAAACGGTTGAGCAAGGTGAGATAATCTTGCTGGAAGGCGAGCTGACCGAGACGTTGTTTTTTATCGCTTCCGGTGCCGTCAAGGTATTCAAGACATCGACGGATGGCAAAGAGCAAATTCTCAGTATTGTACGCCCCGGAGAATCATTTAATGACGTTCCGATATTCGATAACAGCCCAAACCCGACCAGTGCCCAGGCCATGACCCCCGTTGTTCTCTACGGGTTAAAGAAGAACCAGTTAAAAGACGCTGTGCAAAAACACCCGCAGATAGCCCTGAACATAATCAAGGTTCTGGCGGAACGGGTACGCCAGCTCATGTCGCTGGTCGAAGACCTGTCCTTTAAACATGTTATCGGCAGGGTAGCCAAGATACTGCTTGAGCATGCCGGAGACGGGGCTACGCCCGGACTGCGTCTTACCCAGCAGGAAATGGCGGCTATGGCGGGTACTGTGCGCGAGGTGGTAGCCAGGTCACTTAAAACCCTGGAGGAGGAAGGGGTGATTGACCTGAACCGCCACCGTATTATCATTAATGATAAAAAGGCACTAGAAGCCACGGCAGCATACTCATGAGACAATGGTCACAGACGTTGGCCTTTTCCAAGGCTTAAAATAAAGGAGAGAATAAACCAGGAGGTAGGGCATTGTCAGAAATGCCAGTAATTGACCAAGAAAGATGCAACGGTTGCGGGCTTTGTATCAGCGTATGTACCTGCCAGGCCCTGTTAATGATAAATAATATCATCACCATTATAGAAAAAGAAGAGTGCACCTGGTGCACTCAGTGTGAAGTTGTTTGCCCCACTGGAGCTATCGCCTGCCCCTTTGAGATAGTTTTCAGTAACTCCTAAAAACCAGCCACTGCCCGATGTAGCTACACCTTTAAATTACCTTATCCTGCTCCGCGTCCCGGTAGACTGACGCAATCATCTTTTCATCACCTTACCCAGGACATGACAATAGTCACATACACCAACCAGTCCCACGCTTATTATATTGGTGATTAAGCATTACTTTACCTGTAAGTGGGATCGGTATAAAGATGGTAAGGTGGAAGCTAAAAAACTGTCCGCGCTGTGGCGGTGATATGTTCGTATCCAGTGACCTATACGGCTGGTACCAGCAATGCCTTCAGTGTTCCTACCGGCAGGACCTGAAGAGTACAAGCAAGCTGAAAGACCAGCCGTTAAGAAACCGGAAAGAACTGGTTGGTACCAGAGGAAACCGAACTAAGAAGGGCTAACGTACCTGTAAAATACATCAGCAGATATCTGGCGGCTTTTCTAATTTTAAAGAGAGGTTCTATTTACAGCGCTGGGCGACCAACGTCACCAGACTGTCTCATTTTAGTGTAGCATTCCCGGCAGTAGACCGGCCTTCCCTCTCTGGGTTCAAAGGGTACTGTAGTTTCCACGCCGCAGGAAGCACATATTGCCGGATAGGATAACCTTGAACCTCCGTAACCGGAATTACGTTCCCTTCGGCGTGCAGCCCGGCACTCGGGACACCGCCCGGGCTCATTCATCAAGTTGCGGGATAGGTAGAATTCCTGCTCACCAGCTGTAAAAACAAACTCCTGACCACACTCGCGACAGGTGAGAGTTTTGTCTTCCAGGGCCATGACCGTACCTCCATCAATTCTTAATCCCTTTTTATCAGTGTACTCTCTTGGCCTGGAAAATCTCATCTGTACTGATGTTATATCCCTGTCCAGTTTCCCCAGGTTTACTGTATGTACTGGCGAGCCAAGTTACTGAACAACACTGAACCAAGGTAAATACTTTTTACTTCAATATACTCCCCGTATGATATCAGGTCAAGCCCATAACCGTATCACTTAGATAAACAGTTATCTAGTCTATCAGACTCAAAGGCCCGTCATAAAGACACTAATAGAGTTCGAACCCTGGTAAAGTTTGGGGGATTCGAACTCTTCCGGTCAGTAATTATACTCGGTATTGAAGTGCCATAGGTACAAGAATAAGCACTGCCAATACCGGTCTAATATTTATTTCACGATTTACCTATTCTAAAAACCTTGGTGCCACACTTGGGGCATTCACCCTGGGTTGCTGGGCGACCGTTCTTCATAGTGATTGATGTTGGGTTCTTGATATCCACTTTTGCCCGACATTTCATACAATAGGCCTGCATTTAACTAACCTCCCTCTTATAATTATAAACTCCGATCTACCCATCTTCATCACGTCTATAACCTATTGATTGGACAGAACCAGATAATCGGCAAATGATATGAATCTAAGGACAGCTGTTCAACGAGGTTTAACTTCATACGAGTCAAAGATAAAGTCAAGGTCTTCCTGCAAAGCAGTAACTTTCCCCTTAGAGAAAAGTTTTTCATCTATATCCAGCATGAGTTTGGTCTCACCCTTGGCTGACCCGACAATATGTGCCCGCAAACATTCCTTTTCTGATTTACCCGACTTATCTTCTACATTGAAAATCAGTGTGCCCCGAGAAATAAATGATGACGAGTCCCCGGGTAAAGAATATGTTTCCATCTTGGCTTCATCCAGAATCACTCCCTGCTTCTGCGTAAAGTCTTTTATCTCCTGATATAGTAGCTCGGGATTGACTCCTTTATAGGTCTTTTTTATTTGCATCAAACAGTTCCTGAATCTTTGTCAATCTTTATCATAAGTGCTGTTATCAAGTCTTGTCAATGTTATACCCAGCCACGGAGTTCCATTGCTTCCACCACACGTTCCACAGCCCGTACGTATGCCGCCTGTCGCATATTTATCTTATATTCCCTGCTTGTGTTGAGCACCGAATGATACGCTGCGGTCATCTTTTCATCTAGACGCTCGCGGACTTCCGTTTCCGTCCAGGAATACATATAGAAGTTCTGGACCATCTCAAAATATGAAACCGTTACCCCGCCAGCATTACACAGGAAATCAGGTATCACATGGACACCATTATTATATAAAATATCATCGGCCTCCGGTGTCGTCGGACCATTGGCCAGTTCAGCAATAATCCTGGCCTTGATATTGGGAGCGTTCTTCTCGGTGATAACACTTTCTATAGCCGCCGGAATAAGTATATCAACATCAAGTTCCAGCAATTCATCATTAGAAATAGGCTCCATACCCGGCAGATTACACACCGAGGTAGTTGCCAGTTTACATTCGTAGGCGGCCTGGGGGTCAATCCCTTCTTCCGCTACCTTACAGCACACTGCACCCTTGCTATCGCACAGAGCCAATATCCTGGCACCGAACAACTCACTAATCAACCTGGCGGCATGGTACCCGGCATTCCCGTAACCTTCAACGGCGACGGTGGCTTTACTCAAGTCTAACCCGATTGATTTGGCCGCTTCACGGATAGCATACATCCCGCCACGAGCCGTAGCATCACTCCGTCCTTTAGAACCACCAATAGACACCGGTTTACCGGTAATAACCCCGAACTGTGGCTTACCCGCAATGACCGAATACTCATCCATCATCCAAGCCATGATTTCCGGGGTGGTATAGACATCAGGGGCAGGTACATCTCTTTCGGGGCCAATAAATTGAAATACTGCCCGTACGTATGCCCTGCTCAGACGCTCCAGTTCTCCCACAGACATTTCCTTGGGATTACAGACAACGCCGCCCTTTGCGCCCCCCAAAGGTAAATCAAGCAAAGAGCATTTCCACGTCATCCAGGCTGCCAGTGCCCGAACCGTATCGACAGTTTCATCGGGATGAAACCGAATACCTCCCTTGGTAATACCTTTGGCATCGTTATACTGTACCCGGAATCCCTGAAATACCTTGAGAGAGCCATCATCCATACGGACTGGTAACGATACATGGAGTTCTCTCATGGGGGTTTTCAGGATTCTGGTTATATCAGCATTTAAATTGAGAATCTCGGCACATTTGTCTATCTGTTTTTGCACAATCTCAAACGGATTAATATCTGCCATTTCTCGGCTCCTTTCTATTTTTCTCCCAGTTTACCCAGGCCCTTTTCTCCTGACTATTTAATGGTTAACGTACCATCATGTAAAGCAACAGCACAGAGGGGAGCGGGACTAATTTCTAACCGGTATACCCTTTTCCTTTAAATACCTTTTAACCTCAGGAATAGATATCTCCCCGAAGTGGAAGATTGATGCTGCTAAAACTGCCGAGGCTTTACCGGTCACCACGGCATCATACAGGTGCTCCAGCTTACCAGCGCCACCGGAAGCGGTAATGGGGATATTAACCGCCTCGGCAACAGCCCTGGTCATTTCCAGGTCATACCCATCCTTTGTGCCATCAGCGTCCTTGCTGGTCAGCAGGATTTCTCCGGCCCCCAGCTCCTCAACCTGCTTTGCCCAGGCTACAATCTCGATACCGGTAGGCTCACTACCGCTTTTTACCACTACCTCCAGCCGCGGGAGTCCGCTATCCGGCGGGTTTTTTCTACCATCAATGGCAACAACGATTCTTTCCTGCCCGTACTTCGTGGCGGCTTCGGATATTAAATCACGGTTCTTCACGGCAGCCGTATTAACCGAAACCTTGTTTACCCCGATATCAAACAATAACTGCATATCCTCGATACTGCCGATACCACCGCCGACAGCCAGAGGCACGGTAACCAACTCACATACCTTTTTTACCCACTCAAACCGTGTCTTTCTGTCCTGCACCGTAGCCATGATATCAAGAAACACCAGCTCATCGGCACCCTGATGACAGTACGCGGTGGCTGCCTCCACCGGGTCCCGGGCATCCTTAAGGTCGACGAACCGTACTCCCTTGACCACCCTGCCATCCTTGACATCAAGACATGGTATTACCCTTACCGGTTCCATTTTCTCACCTAACTAATATCCTGTATTTTTGCCAATTCGCGGTAGTCAAGCAGGGTGCTCATTGCTTTGTTTTCTACTTCCATCCCTGCTTCTACAGCCGCCGCCACCGGGGTAAGTCCGCCAAGTAGTATTACTCCCACCTTATTTAGACCCACTGGTATGCCGCACACGGTTTCACCTGGGTCACCCGTCATAATCAGCCCATTTATATTCGCCTTCTTTAACCGACCGATAATCTCTTCCATCAAAGGCATACATCGGGCCGGTAACTCACGGAAGTTAGCCAGAACTTTACCGTCCCCCTTACTAATCACTCCATGGACATCGGTCATATTAGCCTGGATAAATACCTCCGACGGATCCATCGTAGAACCGGAATAATATATCAGGTCAACGAAGCGTAGCGGGCGGTTGTTCCGTATCTGCAGCACTCCTCCGAACCTGGAGTCCATGGGAACACCTGCTTTGAGTAAACTACCGTTGATTATCAGACTGCAAACAGTGGCCAGGCCGGTCTTCCCTTCAGGCACAATTGTATCGCCCAACATTTCACCTTCATCAGCTATGGATACCAGGTCACTGACACACAATCCCGCCTCGACGGCTTCTCTTACCACCCCAAAGGCATTATTAAACGTCTCCTTGGCGAAGAACGAAACGTTGACCGGCACCAAACCGGTCTTTTCCCCAATATTAAAAGAAGTACTAAAAGCCATTAGCTCAATTTTTCCCAACACCAGACCAATCTTATCGGTGACCAGTGCATTATTCAGTTCTTCAATACCCAATGGTGTAATTTCCCTTCCATCTCTCCGAGATAAACGACGCGTCAACCCCTTCTCATCCATTATCTTCAGGTGGTATCTTACTGCCCGCTCCCCTAACTCCACACCATATCCCTTCAGTTTACGGGCAATAACCTTGGCTCCTAAAGACCCGGGGGACTCGTAAAGGACCTTCAGGATTGATAAGGTCTTCCGCTCCACCTGGTAACTGTCACTACCTATCATCAATAACTCAAATATCTAAAGTCTAATGTCTATAATAATATAACAAAATACAGATTATTGCGATAGGTAACCGTTTTCCTATATTTTACCAAATGCACGCCACCAACCATACCAAACACCACTGCTCCCCCTACTTGCCTGTTCCTCTGTTGCTGCCTTTGTCATAATATGTTATACTTTTCTATATTTTGTTTAATAACTAGAGAGAGGTTACCACTTGCCTGATCCCACCACAATCAAACAGCTGCTTGAAGCCGGGGCTCACTTCGGGCACCAGACCAGCCGCTGGCACCCCCGTATGAAGCGCTACATCTTTACCAAGCGTAACGGTATTCATATTATTGACCTGGAACAAACCACCACCATGCTGGAAAAAGCCTGCGATTTCGTGAAACAAGTAGCCGCTGATGGCGATCATATCCTCTTCGTTGGCACCAAGAAGCAGGCTCAGGAATCAATAGAGGAAGAAGCCAATCGCTGTGGTATGCATTACGTTAACCAGCACTGGATAGGCGGCGTACTTACCAATTTTGCCACTATCCAGGCGCGTATAGACTACCTCGTCCGTCTGGAAGACCAGCAAAGCCGGGGCGAATTTAGCCGTTTACCCAAGAAAGAAGTCCTCAAACTAGAAGAAAAGATTGTGCGCCTCAACCGGCAAATGGGTGGCATCAAAGAAATGACCAGCCTGCCCGGAGCCCTGTTTATTATTGACCCGACACAGGAAAGAATCGCCCTTGCTGAAGCCAAACGGGCAAAAATACCGGTAGTTGCTGTCGCTGATACCAATTGTAATCCCGATGAATTAGACTACCCTATTCCGGCCAACGACGATGCCATCAGGGCAATCAAACTGGTTTGCTCTAAAATTGCAGATGCAATTATAGAAGGTAAAGCAAGCCTGTTAACTCCCCCCATAGAAATAGCCACGGAAAAAGAACCGGAAGAAGTCCTAGTAGAAGCTGAGGTTACAGATACCGCTGAACCTCTTATTTACACTCCGGATGATCAATAGAGATAGGAGGCGAGGTTGCACATTTCAACAGACCTGTTAAAAGAATTAAGAGAACAGTCGGGGGCGGGCATCATGGAATGCCGCAATACCCTCCTTGAAGCAGAGGGAAACATGGACAAAGCTCTTGAAATCCTTAAGGAAAAAGCCCTTTTCAAGGTGGAGAAAAAGAAAGACCGGGCGGTTTCCCAGGGATTGATCGAAGCCTATATCCATGCCGGTGGACGGATCGGGGCTATGGTTGAGGTTAATTGCGAGACTGATTTCGCCGCCCGTACTGACGAATTAAAAGAACTGGCCCATAACCTGGCACTTCAGATAGCTGCCATGTCACCCCAGTTTCTCTCCTCGGAAGAAGCCCCCGAAGAAGCCGACATCAACCCCCAAACAGACTGTCTACTTTTACAGCCTTATATCAGAGATCCTGATGTAACCATCCAGGATATTATCAACGAAACAATTGCCAAGGTAGGAGAGAATATCCAGGTAGGCAGGTTTACCAGATTCGAATTGGGAGAATAAATCCACAGGACTGGTACTTGCTCTTTAGGCATTTATAATTGAAATAGTAAGGGTGGGCTATTCTATTATAAGAGTGACCAACCGTATCCCGGTCAGAGTTATTAGTAATGACAGATATTAAATACAAACGTGTCTTACTCAAGCTCAGTGGCGAAGCCCTTGGTGGTGATAATGATTACGGTATTGATATCTCATTATTCAATCAGGTTGCCCGGCAGGTAAAAAGGGTAATAGAAATAGGAATTGGCATTGCCATTGTTGTCGGTGGGGGCAATATCTGGCGAGGGGCCAACGCTGAAAAATATGGAATAGACAGGATTACCGCAGATTATGCCGGGATGCTGGCGACACTGATAAACTCCCTGACACTTCAGGACATACTACAACAAGCTGGTATCCCTACCAGAACCCAATCCGCAATTGAAATTCATCAAGTTGCCGAGCCCTATATCAGAGGGCGTGCCATTCATCACCTTGAGAAAGGAAGGGTGGTTATTTTTGCCGGTGGCACCGGTAACCCTTTTGTGACCACCGATACCGCCGCTGCCCTGAGAGCCATAGAAATCGAAGCCGATGTCCTGCTGATGGCCAAGAACAATGTTGACGGCATATATGATGCTGACCCGCGAAAAAACCCCAACGCTAAGAAGTTTGATAAACTGACTCACCTTGAAGCGTTAAACATGCGTTTAGGGGTTATGGATGCCACCGCACTCTCACTGTGCATGGATAACAAGCTACCGATAATTGTATTTAACCTACAGATTTCAGACAGTATTGAAAAAGCGGTAACCGGCAAACCTATCGGTACTTTGGTATTTAGCGAGTAAAAAATGGAAATTCAGACTTTAAGAAATATCGAAGAACGGATGCAGAAAGCGGTTGATGGTCTGAAAACAGAACTGGCCACCATCCGTACCGGAAGGGCAGCACCCTCCCTAATAGAACACTTGAGGATAGAATACGCCGGCACGGTTTTACCACTGCATCAGCTGGCCGGCATTTCAGCACCCGATGCTAAGCTACTGGTCATCCAACCGTGGGACAAAAGCAGCATTCAGAGCATCGAAAAAGCAATCCGTACTTCTGATCTGGGCCTGAACCCGGTTAACGACGGCAATGTAATCAGGATAAATGTCCCACCGCTCTCTGAAGAGCGCCGTCAGGAGCTAATCAAGGTGGTGCACAAGCGGCTGGAAGAACGCAGGGTAGCCATCCGCAACCTAAGGCGTGAAGCCATGGACGAACTAAAGGAAGCAGAGAAAAACAAGGAAATGTCGCAGGATGAGCACAAGCGTGCTCTGAACCAGTTGCAGAAAATAACTGATAGTTGTATTGCTGATGCCGAAGATATCGGACAGGGTAAAGAAGCAGAACTCCGGGAAGTTTAACCTTAATCAGCAATAGGGAGACTGAAACTCAACGGCAGGTAAATAAAAACCCCCAGGTAAACGGTACGAAACCATGACGAATAAGACGGCTATTAGTGAATTATCGAAGCTCCCCACCCATATAGCCTTTGTCCCGGACGGTAACGGTCGATGGGCGGAAAGGCGTGGGCTGCCCAGACTTCACGGTCACCGGGCGGGAGCAGAAAACATGCAACGTATGGTTACCTACCTCAACGAGTACCCCATAAAGTATGTAACACTCTACGGTTTCTCTACAGAGAACTGGAGCCGTCCCCAAGATGAAGTTGACGGCCTGTTCCACCTGCTGGAGGAATTCATCATCACATATGTGCCGGAAATCAGTAAAAAGGGAATCCAGCTCCGCCATATCGGCAGGCTCAACCAACTCCCAGAATATCTACAGATAGCCATCAAAAACGCGACCGAACTAACCAGTAAAAACGACAGAATGACCTTAAATGTCGCCTTTAACTACGGCGGACGGGGCGAAATCGTGGATGCAACGCGGCAAATCCTGACCGATGGCATCAAGCCCGAAGAAATCGATGAAAGACTGTTTAACAGTTATCTGTATACCAGAGATTCACCGGATGTTGACCTCCTGATTCGTACTGGAGATGAAACCCGCCTCAGTAACTTCCTGATCTGGCAGACAGCCTATAGCGAATACCACTTTACCAAGGTCCTGTGGCCAGACTTTGGCAAGAAAGACATTGACCGGGCACTGCTATCCTACAGCAGGAGGAAAAGGCGCTTTGGCGGGTTATAAACCCGGTAACAAGCATGCTTAAGCAAAGAGTCATAACGGCACTGTGGGGCATTCCTCTTCTGGTTACCACTATCTGGTTCGGTGAACCCTGGTTTACCATATTAATCACTATCTGTGGAGTGCTGGCTGCCTTTGAATTCTACCGTCTGGTCGCCGGTACCAGGGTGCCACCCTTAACCTACTTCGGCCTGGTATTTACCGCACTCTTTATTATCAGCCGCAATGAAGGTTTGTTGTCCTCCCTTAAACCTCACTTCAATACTGGCACAATTATGCCCCTGCTGCTAACCTCAGGAGTGCTGCTATCCCTGGTATGGCTCCTGCGAAGAGCCAAAGAACAGAGAGCTTTTACCAGCTGGGCGTGGACGATAGCCGGAATTCTCTATCTGGGCTGGCTATTGGGTTACTTGGTAGCGCTACGTGATATGGATGGCGGTAGAAACTGGGTATTCCTGGCTTTATTCGTCACCTTTGCCTCCGATACCGCGGCATTTATCACCGGCCGCACCCTGGGCAGGCACCGCCTTGCCCCCAACATCAGCCCCAGCAAGACCTGGGAGGGAACTATCGGCGGTGTTTTGGGCTCTATCCTGGTCAGCCTTTTTTTCACTCTGCCGACCCCCCTGCAAATTAACATCAGCTGGATACAGGCAATATTGCTGGGACTGTTAGTCAGCGTCTTCGGCCAGCTGGGTGACCTTGTCGAGTCCCTTTTTAAACGCAATATGGGGGCAAAAGACTCCGGCAATCTTATCCCGGGTCACGGGGGTGTCCTCGACCGCATTGATAGCGTTGTCTTTGCCGGAATAGTAGTATACTATTATGTGGTATGGGTGATGCAGTAAAACAGGTAGCCGTCCTGGGTTCAACCGGCTCCATAGGGCAGCAGACGCTGGATATAATCCGCACCTTCCCGCATCTATTCAAGGTTGTCGGTCTGGCCGCCGGCACCAATATCGACTTGCTCACCAGGCAAATCCACGAATTTAAGCCAGAACTTGTCTATTGCAAGAACAAGGATACCCTGCTAACAGATGCAGAATGCCGGTTCGCATCTCTGGAAGAAATTGCCAGCCATCCCCGCGTAGATACCGTCGTTATCGCCACATCGGGAAAATCCGGCCTTAATCCGGCACTGGCCGCAGTCAGGACCGGTAAAGAGGTTGCCTTGGCTAATAAAGAGCCACTTGTTATGGCTGGTGAGATTATCACCACTGAGGCTAGACTGAACGGCGCCCAGATTCTACCCGTTGACAGCGAGCACAGCGCTATCTGGCAATGCCTCAGGGGAGAAAGGCAAAAAGCAAGTCGCATTATCCTGACTGCCTCCGGGGGACCTTTTTATAACTTATCACCAGATGAGCTAAACGGGGTAAGTGTAGAGCAGGCTATAAGGCACCCTTCATGGCAAATGGGCAGGAAAATTACTATCGATTGCGCCACCCTGATGAACAAGGGTCTGGAGGTAATGGAAGCCCGCTGGCTGTTTGACATACCCCTGGATAAAATCAGCATACTGGTTCACCGGCAGAGCATCATTCACTCAATGGTGGAATTTATTGACGGCTCAATTAAAGCTCAATTAAGCTACCCTGATATGCGCCTGCCCATCCAGTACGCACTGTGCTACCCGGAACGGCAGCCCAATGAGCGTCTCCCCAGGCTTGACTGGGATAGGATAAAGGAACTGACCTTCGAGCCCGTTGACCCGGACGTCTTCCCCTGCCTGAAGCTGGCCATTGAGGCGGGCAGGCAGAGAGGAACCTGCCCGGCGGTGTTATGTGCCGCCGACGAAGTTGCCGTTGACCTGTTCCTCACCAAACGTATCAAGTTTACCGATATTGCCTGCCTGGTAGAGCAGACGCTCGAAAGGCATGAAACAATAACCAACCCCAGTCTGGAGGAAATACTGGCGGCTGATGCCTGGG
>CP070645.1:326199-336429 GCA_020354275.1 Dehalococcoidales bacterium | reverse complement strand
GTGACCAGTATCTTTGCCATTATTTCCCTCCTAGTATTGTATCCACTATTCTCTCACCCGCTTTGCCATCGCCAAAGGGGTTCTGCCAGTTATTTGCCCTGTCCAGCATTATTTTTGAGCACCTGTGGATATCCTCCGGTTTGATCCCGGCAATGGAGTTACCGCCAACAACAACGGTTTCCGGTCTTTCCGTGTTGTCTCTAAGGGTAACGCAGGGGACCCTCAGTATGCAGCTTTCCTCCTGAACGCCGCCGGAATCGGTTAGAATAAGCTTGGCATTGTTCTCCAGCTGCAGGAATCCCAGGTAGTCCACCGGATCAATCAGGGACAGGTTTTGTGGATTTAGCTGGTATTCCATTATTCTCTTCTGAGAGCGTGGGTGAATTGGATAGACTATCGGTAGTTTATACTCATCAGCCAGCCGGTCCAGCCCCTGAAGAATGGAGGCAAACCTGTGGCGGCTGTCAACGTTTTCCTGTCGGTGGAGCGTGACCAGGAAGTAGTCCTTCGGCCTTAGATTCAGAGCATCCAGAATATTAGACTTCTGCTCAGTCCGGGACAGATTCTGGAGGACAGCATCAACGATGGTATTGCCGGTAACAAACACGCTCTCCCCGGGAATACCTTCAGCCAGGAGGACTGATTTTGCCTTATCGGTAGGAGCAAAGAGATAGTCGGAACAATGGTCGGTAAGAATCCGGTTAATCTCTTCGGGCATAGTCCTATCATAACTCCTCAGCCCCGCCTCAACATGCCCCACCCTTATATGCAGCTTGACCGCAGCTAGAGCACCTCCCAGGACAGAGTTGGTATCGCCTTCCACCAGAAGCACATCGGGCTTTTCCTGGAGCAAGACCTGCTCAACGCCGGTAAGTATCCTGGCGGTTTGTTCGGCATGTGAACCCGACCCGACCTCCAGGTTGTATCTGGCCTGAGGTATCTCCAATTGTTCGAAGAACACCTTATCCAGATTGTATGAGTAGTGCTGACCTGTATGGAGGATAAAGTAATCGGAGTTTCTTTTTTCCAGCTCTCTGATTACCGGGGCCATTTTTATGATTTCCGGTCGGGTCCCACATACGACTACTAGCTTCATGTAATCTGACTCTCCCCAGTTGGGCCTGAACCAGCCGTATTTCGCATCATCGTGTTCTTCTGGTCAGCACATGCAGGATTATGCCGGTGAATATACACAGTACTCCGATGGTTAATAAGACCATGGATATCAGTGCCGTACCTATCGGTATTACACTCGTTGCCGAGAAAATGTTAATCACCCTCAACCCGGTCAGAAAACCGAGGACTGACAAGATAAGCCCTAACACCCCGAAGAAGAAAAGGGGCTTTCTCTCCGATACTAGTACCAGTATCCGGGCAAGGACGCCGATACCGTGTCTGAAGGGATTAATAGTTGAGCCATCCTTGGTATATATATTCGTGATGGGCACCTCGGTTATGCTCAGATTGTTATCAGCTGCCCGGGTAATCATCTCCGATTCGATGGCAAACCCGTTTTCGGTTAAATCCAGAGTATTTAACGCTTTACTGGAAAGCGCCCTGAAACCAGATTCGGAATCAACGACACTGGCTTTGGAAACGGCACGGGTGGAAAAGGAAAGTATCTTCTGGCCGATACGGCGGTAATAAGGGGTCTTGTTTGCCTGTTCTTCACGTGAACCGATTGCCAGGTCGTGACCATCCATGACAGATTTTATTAAAGCAGGGATATCATCAGGACTGTGCTGGGCATCAGCATCAAGCAGTACCAGAATATCAGGGGCTATCTTTCTTGCCTCTGCCAGTATGCTCTGAACAGCGGCCCCTTTGCCCCTGTTTTCACCGTGTCTGATTACCGTAGCCCCGGCCAGTCCGGCAACTTCGGCGGTACAGTCAGTGCTGCCGTCGTCAACAACAATGACCTTATCAACATACTGCCGGGCTTTTAAAATAAGGCTGCCGATATACTTCTCTTCGTTATATGCCGGCATAGCCGCCAGGGTCTTTACATTCTGTTTTTTAGCCATTCTTCCTTCTGAAACTGGGATAATTATAGCCTTTTGCACCTTTTATGACTACTGTTCAATTGTTGCATATCAACTCATTACCTCGTATTTACCGTTTCGTACAGACTATCTACCAGATACCAAAATGCGTATTACCAGATTTTAAAATCAATTTCTTATTTGAGATATTATAAACTATATGATGACATCTGGCAATATATAATTATAGTAAATGCCAATTGTCAAGTCTCCATAATAGGCTATTGTTACTACAGGCAGAATAAATATGATAAGGCTGACAGTATTCCCGCAGGTGCTACTTGTGGATTCAGTGACATATGCCTTATTATAATAAAGATTGGCCCTGACAATATATGGTAGCAGAACAGCAGAAAGTAAGAAGGAGATAGGTAATGAAGATTGATGATGTCAAACAGATTGGTGTTTTAGGTGGGGGTCTTATGGGCAGTGGTATTGTCCAGAACATAATCCTCAGCGGCTACAAGACCGTTTGCCGTGACCTTACCGATGAAATACTGGAAAACACGCGGGGTATTATTATCAGCAGCCGGTTTGGTATGCTCAGTGGCATTAAGGGTGGCAAGTTTACTAAAGAACAGATGGACGAAGCTCTTGGTAGACTTACATTAACGACACAAGTTGAAGACCTGGAAAACTGTGACATTATCATTGAATCGGTAGGGGGTGGCAGCGAAACACAGCTAGAGGACAAAGAACTCAAGAAGAGGGTTTTTGCTGAAATAGATGACACAGTTAATAAGGATGCCATTTTCGCCACCAACACCTCATTCTTTACTATAGCTGACCTGGCTGAAGCGGTAAAACGTAAGGACCGGTTCATTGGAATGCACTGGTTCCGACCGCCCAATATCCTGAAGGCAATAGAACTGGTATATACCCAGTACAATTTAGAAGAAGTAATACAGGTAATGGAAGAATTCTGCCAGCGGTTAGGCAAGACCAGCGCTAGGGTTAAAGATGTGCCCGGAGATACCGGTTTCATCGGCAACCGGATCTGGATGCAGGTTACCAGAGAGGCGCGAAGGATCGTTGAAGAGGGAGTTGCCACCCCTAAGGATGTTGATGCCGTAATGAAACTGGGCTACGGTTTTACTCTGGGTCCTTTTGAAATGGGGGCAGAAACCCGTGATCCCCGGCAAAGGTCTGGCCAGAGTAGCTAGGGTTGCTAGGTGGCTATAAGGTGATACTGGAGAAGCAGACAACTTATCTAGAGGCGGTTTGACCCGCTGAGACCCTGCACAACTTTATGTCATGTATTTTACCGGCGTTATCGCGGTGAATTAAACGGTAGGTTGGTTCTATACCCTGACTTTTTCTGACAGCTTGGTTCTTTTTTATAGATAACAATTGCTTTTGGGCCATTACTCACCATTCTGCTGGCCATTTTGGTACTGCCCGGTCTTTTAGCCGTTATTACCTAAACAAACCAGCCGTATTTTCGCAATAGTTCGATACCTGTTTACACCTGTCATAGCGTCAATATCAGTTCGTCACTTCAACGGATGGTACTAAATTCCCACTGCCTTTGGGCCGTTTGGGTGGTTTACGTGCCCTCGCCATACATTACACAATAAGATACGCCCTTTATGTAATATCCAGATTCAGATGCAGGGATGAAGAAGGGGAGTGTATTGTATGGTTACTCAGGTTACTGAGTCCGCTGACACGGAACTGGATACCGAGGTCAGCAGTCAGTGGACTGAAACTGAAGAGGAGGCTGATACCGCTCAGGGCTTGTTGCCGGCAGAGATGCTGATCGAAGGTGAATATCCGTTATATGAAACCAGGTCTCTGGTCTGGTTACGGATGGGCTTGCCTGTTTTTGTGGCTGTTTTTGGTATCGTCATCACCTATATTGCTGACAGTATACCGCTGGGGTTTGTCCATGACATATCAGACCTGATCCCGCTGGCGCTGGTGCGTTCGATAATAGGCTGGATTGGCATCAGCCTGATAATTACCGGGTTTTCAGGGATATTAATCAGGTGGTTGAGATGGAAGCTCACCACATACACGGCTACCAATTTGAGGATAATAAACCGTACCGGGATAATCGGGAAGTCCTGTGCTGATACTTCGTTGAGCAAGATTCAGACCATATATCTACAAATACCGCTTCTGGGCAGGATTCTCAACTACGGAACAATACGGATGGTCACGGCTGCCGGCGGTTCGACGGCAGTTTTATGGCCGGGAATAAAAGAGCCGAAGATAGTTCATCAAAAACTGAACGAGATAACGGAGCAATACCGTCGCCAGGCTGCATAAGCTTATAAATATACCTGCGTTGTTGCTGGCACCTGGGTTATCTACTCAAGATGGAGTTTCAGGTCCTCGCGGCTGGTCATACTGGCAGCTAGATTGAGGAATTCCTTCAGTGAACTGACCTGCTTCCTGAGCTGCCTCATTTCAGCCCCGATAGGGCTGACCGATGTTGGTTCGTCAGCGTAGGTGCCGTGAAAGGCAAAGTAGGCCTGGTTCAGTTTCCTGATATAATACCCCATTGAGGCAAGGTACTGCCGTTTCTCTTCCATGAACTTCTCTGCCTGTTCAATTTCTCCCCCGGTCAGGAGAGCATCAACCGTTTTCCTTATCTCTCGCATTTCATGGTTAAAATCGAATTCCGGTTCTGTTTCAGCATCATCATCATTGCCATTTCCCTGCTCGTTATAATAGGTCTGGTATATTATCGAGCCGACCTCCTCGCTGACCATGCCGGCCAGGGTTTCATTCATGGTGGCTATTTCATAGTTTGGGGAAATCCCGGTTAAATCGAGAAGGTACGAAAACCCCAGGGGTTTGAAGGCAAGGTACTGGTGCAGCCATTCTTCGGTGGCGGTGTCGATAATAAACCTTAGACTGGCCTCATTGGTAACCAGCGTCGGGTAGGTTGCCCCCAGGCCACCAATGGTAACCACCAGGGAGGATACGCCGAGCTCATCGGTCTTGGCTTCAATGTCTTTTCTTTCCGTCAGGGGGATATCCGGGAGGAGCGTAATTTCTCTGATGGACTCAATCCTGTCTCTGGGAGAGATTACCAGTACCAGTGGCGGGTTTTCCAGCTTGAAATTCACCGGGGGGAAGCTCACCCTGAATTTCAGGTACCGGTCAGCGGGGTGAAATATATCCAGACGGGTCAGAGTATCCCTTATCTGCTGCTCAAGTATCCTTTCTATCATGCCCTCCAGGGCTGTTGCCCTGGTTTGCAGGTTATCCAGCTCGGTTTGCAAGGAAGAAAGTTTACCCTTGTCGTTGGCGGCATCTGCCAGGGCGATTTCTGTACGCAGCGTCTTTATTCGGTCGACCGAGGAGAAGTATTCTCCTACCACGTCCAAGGGGTTCTCCGGCAGCCTGTTTTCTTTACCGATTATCTGGCCTAACTCGTCCAGCAGGGCTCCCAGTTCCCAGCGGTGAAAACTGAAGAGGTAAGGTTGTACGATTGATTTCAGTGCATCGTCGAAGTCCCTGTCCGTCCGGCAGCTGCTGAAAAGCAGGCAGGGAATTAACAGGCCAGCCAAGAGGACCGGTTTGATTTTCCATTGCCGGTTGAAGAGCCGCATATAACTTACCGGTGCTGGTGACTGCGGGGCAGCACCCACTGTTGGAACGATTGGTTGATACCAGAGTTATAACCGGGTTTACTGTGGTATATTCCCTTCTTTGAGGACAATATCCTCAAGCGGCAGGCGTGGCCTGGGTGCCGGGTCCTCGTCGGCATATCCCACTAGTAAAAGGGTAAAGACGGTAATATGTCTTGGCCAGCCCAGAATCCGGGCAATCTGGCCGAATCTCAGTCTCTGGGCATAGCAGGTACCCAACCCGAGGGCAGTGCCGGCCAGTACCATATGCTCAACGGCAATGGCGGTATTTAACTGGGCATCAGGGATGAACTCCTTGATGCTCTCCCAGTCGTCGCTATCGGCGCCGAAGTACTCAGAGCCGGGGGGAGCCATTTTATGACCTTTAACAAAGGTCAGCAGTTCTGAGCCGCAGACAATAACCACCGGTGCCTCAAAAACATGCCGTGCACCAAATGTAGTTTCCCGGAAGACCCTCTCTTTTTCTTCCGGGTCTTTTATAATCTGGAAACGCCAGGGTTGGCGGTTACTGGCTGACGGTGCCAGGCGGGCCGCCTCCAGAATCTGATTGATCAGTTCGTCGGGAACCGGATCGGGCTTGAATTTGCGGATACTCCTTCTCTTCTCGATAGCTTCCATCACGGTGAGCATACCCAAAAACCTCCTTAGGCGGAATAATGTACCATAATAGCATCTGGGCCTTTGATTTACAATTTGGACTGTTGCTGACTCAGGATTTGACCGTGTGGTTGCGGGATGGTTATTACTATTTCCTTACCGTGGCTCGGGCCAGCTCCCAGGAATAGTCATATAGGTGAAGTCCCTTACTCATGGCAAGCAGTTCACCATCGGCGACGCCTATCTCGCTCGACATGTATTCCTTGAGAAGCTGGATGGCAGCCAGGTTGGACGGAAAGCCAGCCCACAGGTCCCACGACCGGAAATAGGCGATAAAATTAAGTTTCCCTTCATGGATACGGGTGTCTATCATCCTGAGGCAGGGTGGGTCCGGGAGGTAGATTGACTGGCTATCGCCCACGGCCATGAAGGCTTGATTGGTGTTATGGCCATCATCACGGTAGATACGGATAACTTCGGCAATCTGTTTTTCCAGGTACTGGCCGTAGGTATACTGTTCCCCCTCGGCCTTGTGTGCCGTCATAAGGTAAGGAAGATAACTCTCGATGTATTCCATGGAGGTGGGTGGCGGTACTCCCGGCGGCACATCGGGTATTAGCGGACGTGTTCCCGGGTATTTAATCTGGACGACGACGAATTCGAGCTCCTTGCGTTTCTGTCCGGCATAACTGCCGCGCTCGACGGTGTAGTCGTGTCCCTCATTCAGAGTCTCACCAAGGCAGCGAAACCAGGCTTCAGAAAGGTCTCTGGCCTTAATCATCGAGATGTTCACAATATAACCCTAACATCT
Organism: Dehalococcoidales bacterium; assembly: GCA_020354275.1. Lineage (GTDB taxonomy): Bacteria > Chloroflexota > Dehalococcoidia > Dehalococcoidales > UBA2162. Next base: position 329,377 of record CP070645.1, on the reverse strand, counting down.
CCTGTGGAAGATATTGAAGAACCTGTCCTGGTACTCCTCGAACAGCCCCCAGCGGTCAAGCTCCTCTTTCAACTCGCTGGGATCACGTTCTCCGCGGATGACCATAGAGAAAAGCTCGTTAATCCTTACCCTGGCGTCGGCCGGAATACCGGCTGTATCCATGTCCAGAAGCCCCCGCCTACTTAACTGTCCAATATTATCGGCGATAGAGCTGGTGGTTACCTCGAAGATGAACTTCATCAGGGAAACATCCCAGAGATCGTTTTCACCCTTGATAATAGCAGCCAGAGGGTCGCCGTGTTTGTCAATCTCGGCATTGAGTTTCTCCACCACTGAGGGCAGGTTATCAGACACAATAGTTAGGTCTTTGGTTTCGTTACTATAGGTGTAGAATAGACCTCCGGCGTTGGAACCGTATTTATTCAATAATTCGCCAAAATACCTTCTGGCTTCCAGACTGAATCCCTCCAGCCTGGAGAGATAGTAAGGGGTGACAATCCTAGGCCTTTCTGCGGTAACCTTGCCTTCCCTGACCACGGTCTCGGTAACACTGCTGGTCTCCATGAGCTCAGGGTATGACGGTTCAGTAACTAGGTAGTAATAGATATTGGTCGTACCGAAGGTGTAAAGGCTCTGCTTCGGTGCTCTCAGAACCTCGGTGTTTCTTACTGCGTGCTGGATTCTCTTATCGTTAATTTCCATGGGCGGTTCCCCGCACTATGCCTGATTAAATTAATTAGACCTTGCAGTTATTTTCCCTCCCGGGAAAACCTGTATCTCTTTATCCAGAATTAACTGGTTATATTGTGTTTAAGTTATGGCGGAAAGCTCCCGTTTGTATTCGTTCAAAAGATTGATGTATTGAGAGTCCAGTTGTGCCAGTATTCTGCGCCATTCGTGTTGGAACTGGGGTTGTTTTTCAACATCGATCTTTACCCCGGTAAATGTGCCCAGCTGTTGTTGGATTTCCTGCTGCATTCTGGCTTCAACTTCAGCCTTCAGTGATTCATAGGCCTGTTTCTTCTGTTGGTCACCCTGCTCGGCGTAGTGGTTAAATATGTTCCTTATCTGGCTGTAGGTGTTCTCCACAGTTACCTTGTCACTCTTGAGCGTCTTTATGCCGTCCATTACTTTCCGGTTAGTTTTTTTATCCGAATCATCTTTGGGCAGGTTGATATTTCTGATTAACACTTCGTTGGCGCCCTCAATAACGAAAGGTTTTACGTTTTCCGGGTACTGCCCCAGTTCGGTCAATAAATTACATTCTTCCTTGAGGTACCGCGCGGCAAGCTCCTCTCCTTGAGGGCTGTACTTCCACTTCAGGCGTTCCTCTTCGGTAGGCTCTCCTATTTGTTTTAGCTTTTCCTCGGCTATCTCACGGGCACTTTTGATATCGCTCATCAGTCCTCACCCCGCTTGTGCTTGTTTACTGTCTAAATGTCTTTTAAATAGTTATATGTAATTATACTACAGATTTGGAAGCGAACAAGATATTGGTAGATGGCTCTGGGTTGGGGTATTCCTTTGAACTAATATATATGGGGTTGTATCTATCACTCAGTATTCAGTGAGTAGTTCCTACCTTTGGTTAAATCAGCCATTATTATAGGGCAGGCCACCGTGTTAGTTAGTTATCCGGTGATTCCAGGCCGGGTGTGCTCATCGCGCCGAACATGCTGTAGTAAAGGCCTTTTTTATCCAGGAGTTCCTGATGAGTGCCTTCCTCAATGATTGCTCCACTCTCCAGGGCGATAATACGGTCGGCATGGGTTACCGTGGATAAGCGGTGGGCGATGATGATGCAGGTGCGGTTTCTGGACAGTTGTTTCAGTGATTCCTGCATGATACGTTCGGCATTGGTGTCCACACTTGAGGTGGCTTCATCGAGCACCAAAATGGGCGGGTCGGTCAGGATTGCCCGGGCCAGACAAACGAGCTGGCGCTGCCCGGCGCTGAGATTACCGCCCCTTTCACCTACCTGCGAGTCGTAGCCTTCCTCCATGGTGTTAATGAAGTCATGGACTCCGACTGTTTGGGCTGCCTTAACGACGTCCTCACGGGTGGCTTCCATATTGCCGTACCGGATATTGTCTTCCACGGTTCCTGAGAACAGGAAGGCATCTTGAGGGACGATACCGATTTGCTGTCTTAGTGACTGCTGGGTGACTTCACGGACATCGTAGTCGTCTACCGTAATTTTACCACCGTTGTCTTCCAATTCATAAAGGCGGGCTAGCAAATTCATCATGCTGCTCTTCCCGGCCCCTGTGCGTCCTACAATGGCCACAGTCTCTCCCGGTTTTACTGTCAGGTCTATATCGTGGAGTACTTCGAGACCCGGAAGGTAGGAAAAATGCACATGGTCGAAATCAATCTCCCCTTCTATACGGGGCAATTCTATTGCATCCGGTTCATCCTGGATCTCCGGTTCGACATCGAGTAGTTCGAATATACGGGCACCGGAGGCCATTGCCCTCTGCAGCTGGGTATACTCCATGGTGAGTGCCATTACAGGCTCAAAGAAGCGTTGTATATAGAGTATAAAACCAATAAGAACACCTGGTTGCATCGTTTCTGCCAGGACCTGCTGTCCGCCGAAGATAATGAGCAGGCCGTAGGCGATGCCGGTCATTACCTGGACGGTCGGTTGCATCAGTGCCTGTAGCCGGATAGCATTTAGGTTAGCATCATAATGGGCCTTGTTGACATCATCGAATTGTTCGTAATTGACGTCTTCGCGGTTTAGACTCTGGGTTACCCTGACCCCGGAAATTCCCTCCTGAAGCCGGTCGTTAACCTCGGCAATGGCCTGCCGTACCCTGATGAAGGCGCGGCGGGCATATTGCTGCCAGATGACAACAATGATACCCAGGACCGGGACCACGGAAAGAGTAATCAGTGCCAGTCTGGGGTTCATCGAAATCATAACTATGACGATACCAACCAGTGATATCACGTTGACCAGCAGGTTGAGCACGCCGCCGGTGAGCAATTCCTGCAGCTGGGATACATCATTTTGTACCCGTGACATCAGTTTTCCCACCTTGTTCTGGTCGAAGAAGGCCATGGAGAGACGGTGCAGGTGGCTGAACATCTCGGTGCGCATTCTATAGAGTATCCTCTGTCCTGCAATCGCCAGTCCGAGATGGTGCAGGTATTCGCCGCCCCAGATGGAAAG
>CP070645.1:321239-326099 GCA_020354275.1 Dehalococcoidales bacterium | reverse complement strand
TCTCGGAGAGTATATTACGACAGATTTCTGAGCTACCGGCAGAGATGGTGCTTCCCCGCGTCCTGAGCATATTAATGGAATAAAGGCCATCTTCTACCGCCCGCGGGTCGTCTTTGACCAGTTGAGAGTAAGCGCCGTGGATCTCCATCATCAGGTCTGCATGACGCTTATCCCTTTCGGTCCTCATCATCTTCTGCATAACGGCTTCATTACCAGAAGCTTTGCCGCTTCTGATGATGCTGGATAGACGGACGCTGTAGGTCCTCATCGCTTCACCCTCCATGGCCAGCTGGGCTATCCTGTGCCGGTAGGCCCTGTTTTCCCAGGCAGATTTGCCGTAATGCTTGTGGTTCATAGCCATCTCAATAAGCAGGTTAATGGTGCCGAACCTGGCGCTGGTACCACCGATGGTTCTTATTGCCGTACTCCTGACGCCGGACTCGCCGGTAGCAGCATCAACCTGGCCACCGCCCCTCTCGGCAATGAGGGTTGTCATCGCCACATACCAGCCCCTGCCTTCTTCGCCCACCATGTTCTCGTGGGGGATACGCATGTCGTCGAAGAACAACTCGCCGAACAGGGAATCACCCGTCATCTGGCGTAGTGGCCCCCGGCTGAAACCGGGAGTGTTGCAGTCAAAGAGGAAATAGCTCAGGTTCCTGTGCCGGGGAGCATTTACGTCTGTCCGGCATAGTAGAAAGCACCAGTCTCCATGACGCCAGCCACTGGTCCAGCATTTCTGTCCGTTGACCACCCACTCATCGCCGTCCCTGACGGCGGTGGTCTGGACGTTGGCCAGGTCGGAGCCTGCATTGGGCTCGGAGAACCCCTCGATCCACTGGTCGGTACCGTCCAGGATCCTGGGTATGTAGTGTTTCTTCTGTTCCTCTGTCCCCCATTGCAGGAGGGTATTGACGACCAGATTACCAAGCCCACCGGCTAACGGTGGCGTCCCACGGCGTCTCAGTTCCTCGCGGATTACGTTTCTCTCCCAGGCAGGACGGTCAAAACCGCCATATTCAACGGGCACACCAAAACCGGCATAGCCGGCATCATAGAGTTTCTTGGTGAATGTCTTATTTTGGGTGCGTTCTTCCAGGCTATCTTGTTCCGGTGGTTCGTACTCCGGTGTTCCCCACTTCGGGGGCAGGTGTTTATCAAGAAAGGCCCGTACTTCTTCTCTCAGGGCTTCTTCATCGGGTGAATCCTTGGATACCATCATTTCCCTCCTTAAGCTGGTAAACCAAGATGATATGCTGCCAGTTTGTTGGTGGCAATCAGTATAGGTTCTGCCTCAGTGTTTGTCAATATGAAAACCATAGCTGGTCCTGCTGGAAATGGCTCCAGTTTTTCAGATTCCGCTATAACCTGAATTCCTCATACCGGTCTATTCTTTACAGCTCATGACTGAGACATTCTGAGGTTGATATGGTGATTAACAGGTTGGAACCATAACCATATATCTATCCGGCCTGACTGAGTGCCATCAATTTCCCGCCCGGTGCCGCGACTATCATCTTGATTAGTTCCTCCGTGATCCTGGGCTCATACCCCTCGGTGTGCCCCTTGTCGAGACGGATCACGTCGGCAATGACCCGGCCATCACTGGCGTTCGGGAAGACATAGACCTCTGCCGTGCCGGGTCTGGCTTCCCTGCCCCAGCTGGGGCCACGGCCCGGTGTTGCCCCTGTTACCTGACCTTTCTCGGTGTCAACGATATCCGGCAGGCGCACTCTGGGCCCGGCGTTGTACTTCTCAGCCCAGGGCGAGGTTTCAGGGAGTTTTACTATTTCAAGTGCACCGGTTGAAAAGATAAAGGAGATATCGCAATCGAGCGTGATGGCGCGGCCCGGCCCGGGGCTACCGGGGGCTGGGGCTGGCATGCGGCGCTCACTGCCTTCAAAGAAAGATGCCGGCAGCTCGACCGGACCGATGCGCCCGCCGGAGAGGCTGAGCCATCCGTCAACGCGGCTGCCGAAGAAGTCGGTTTTCAACAGTCGGTTAGATGTCATCCCTCCCTGGCTGTGGCCCACGAGCCAGAAAGACTTGATGCGGTCTTTGCCATATTTATCGCAGACGAAATTGACGATATCTGTCAGCCACTGGTCGTCGGCTTCGTCAACCCAGCGGCGCGACGGCTCTTTGGTCTTGGCGGTAGGGGTGGCCACGACGAGGCGGTATTTATTCTTATAATCATGCGCCGGAAAATAGAGGTGCTGCCATATGCCATGGGAGCCGCCGCCGTGTAAATTGAGGAGAAACGTGACCTTTTCGTCCGTTTTCAAATCGTCAGGGTCATCGAGGAAGAATTTTCGCCCCGACTCCTGGTCTTCATAAAGTCCCGACTCCTGGTTTAGTGCAATTTTACTCATATTACTTTCCTCCTTGGTGTAATCCTCCTTGTGTACTATAGTAGGGCGATTAAATATTGAATGATAGATTTGACCTAAAAAATTAGATGGCCAGGGAATATTTCCTAGATTATATCTTATCTGGTCTATCTTGTTAATCCTCAGGTAGATGGCAGGTTGAAATATGGACCCTAATTGACTAAAGAGATAAACAATAAGTCAGTTAGCTATAAATAGTCACCTTCAATTCATCATAGGGGATTGACAAAGACATGATAAGGGTATATGACATTATAAGGGCATGTGTAGCCCGTGTTATAATTTGAGTATAGCCTGATTTGGGAGATGGTGATTAACGCGAGTTAGTCAAAGGAGGTCAAATGAAAAAGAGTATTATTTGGCCAGTAGTAAGTTTTATGCTGGTAGTCGCTCTGATGGTAGCTTCCTGTGGCGGGGCAGTCACCGATGAAGAGGAAGAGGAGATTACTAATGGCGAAGAGGAGGTAGATAACGGAGAGGAAGAAGAGGAGGAAGTTATCGATGACGGGAAAAATATGGTGATGAATGCGGCTGGCAGGCTGGTGGAGAGGCCACAGTACGGCGGCTGGTATTATACTTCCATGACCAGCGATCTTCGTGGCTTCGATGACACCCTGGGGACATCGCCTCACTATGCAGTGGCTCCGCTCAACCTTGTTTATGACAAACTGATTACCGGCGACTGGGCAAAGGGGTCGCAGGGTACAGAGGAAGCCTCCTGGACCATAGGCGGCACACTCTTCCCGCACCTAGAAACGGGCAGTATAGCTGAAAGCTACGAGATACCCGATAACGAGACCATTATCTTCAACATACGCCGGGGCATCCACTTCCAGGACAAACCGCCGGCCAACGGTCGGGAGGTGAACGCCCATGACGCTGCCCTGTGCCTCAGCCGCACGTTTTACAACAAGGGGGCTTTTCTGGGACTGCTCTACCCGGTGGCAGCCGGAAAGGGGCCGACATCAATAACGGCCACCGATGACTGGACGGTGGTCATGAAGGTCCCCCCCGTCTGGCAGAGCGCGATATTCATCGCCGCCGCCGACTGGACATTCATATTCCCCAAGGATGCTATAGAGGAGTATGGTGACATGTCGGACTGGGAGAACGCCTGCGGCACCGGGCCGTTCCAGCTGACCGACTACGTCCCGGTAAGTTCACTGACCTTTGACAAGAACCCCAACTACTGGCGCCATAACCCCCTCCATCCCGAGGACCAGCTACCCTACGTTGATGGCGCTAAGATCATGGTCATACCGGACCGCACTACCGCCCAGGCAGCCTTCCGCACCGGCAGGCTTGAGGCAATGACTGGCCTTAACAAGGACGACTGGGAAAGTTTACTCAGAACCGACCCCGACTTGCTGTGGGCTAAACTGGCACCGGGAGGCAATTCCGTCATATTTATGAGGACGGATAAACCGGAGCTGCCCTACACTGACATCAGGGTCAGAAGGGCGCTGGCCATGGCCATAGACAACCAGGCGATAATCGACGACTACTACGAAGGCGAAGCCGAGATGATAAACATCCCGATATCCAATGTACCAGAATATGCTCAGATGTTCACCCCCCTGGAGGAGCTCCCTGAGGATGTCCAGGAACTCTACGGGTACTACCCCGAGGAAGCCAAGGAACTAATTACTGACGCCGGCTATCCCGATGGCTTTACCTGCTCCGTGCTGTCCAATTCGGAGGGGATGCTACCGATAATCAAGGATATGTGGAGCAAGGTTGACGTTACCATGAATATTGAGATCAGGGACCCTACGGTTGTCACCTCTATGGTCCAGCGAATGCAGCATGAGGATATGTTCTATACCGCTATTGGTGCCAATCCTCTGGTACTGCCGTACTGGGACCCGACCGGTAACCTTAACTTCAGTGCCGTCGACGATGCCCATTTCAACGAGCTTTACGAGCAGATAGGCCTGAACTTCTTCGACTGGGACAAGTGCTGCGAGCTACTTAAAGAGATAACACCTTACATTCTTTCACAGGCTTACTTTATCAATCTCCCGGGTTCTTATTCCTACTTCGCCTGGTGGCCCTGGCTTAAAGGCTGGTACGGCGAAATCACGGTGGGCTATTATAGTTATTATAACCAGCTTACCTACCTGTGGATTGATACGGAACTCAGGAAAGAATTAACCGGACTCAGCAGATAGGCTGGTACCCTCCGGAAATAACTGAAGGGGCTGGAAAATGAGAGACTCCAGCCCCTTTGCTCATCAATTTCACTCTCTGCCCTTTTGTTCAATTGGCCTTCAGCTTGTATCTCCGTTCACATTCCAGGGCCGCTTTCAATATTATCTCGATTATTCCGGCGGGGTACCAGTTCAACGTTGGAATCAGGTTCTCCGGTGTAACCAGCTTTCGTCCCATCGTTTCGTATTCCGGTTTAAATTCGTCCAGCCGGACTCGCGCCCAGAACCGTGCCTGATAGTTAATTGTTAATCCTTCAGGA
>CP070645.1:311612-321139 GCA_020354275.1 Dehalococcoidales bacterium | reverse complement strand
CCGATGCGGTGGGGCTTTTAAGCCAGGACATGTCGAAAGAGTTATTCAACGACCTGTGTCCGCTGTGACCGTCTGGCCTCATCCAGCCACTGGTTAAAATCGCGGTAGAAAGCCAGTGACCTTTCGTCGTCCTGCCGCGGTGGCATGAGACGGGCCTCGGATGGGTGGTAGAGTTGCTCTTCGCCGCAGGGATTTACCGGGAGTATGGTATCACTTATTCCGTCCCATTCTTCATTGACCGGTGCCCCCAGGGCTTTAAGGGGCGGGTCTAATGTGGCGTCCACCAGGATCAGCTGCCCGTTGATGTCCACCCGGCAGGCAAGGTGATGGCTTGTCGGCATGGCTTCGGCCAGCTTTTTCAAGCGGGACGGGTAGTGGGTGGTACTTTCGTCCCAGCGGTAGGGATAGACGGCGTAGAGCACCAGCAGGCCCAGTTTCTGGTACATATCGCCGAGGAGGAAATGCTTCGGTGTGCACGAGCCCCGGCCGTAACGGAGTATCTCGAGGTATCTTCGGCCATCGGCAAGCTCCGGTATTACAGCATAAGGTATGTCCCTTACCTGGTGGTAGATACTCACCCTTGCCTGTATAGCGTTTTTACCGCGGGTCCATTCCTGGAAAATACGCTCTATTCTTTCATCCATATCGTTATATTAAAACTGCCTTGTATAACAGAAGGCGGCCCATCTACAGGACCGCCTTTAATCACCAGAATAATGCTCATTATTTAAAAGGGCTCTACTTGGCTGCTGCCTTCGGTTTGGGTATTATTGCCGCCTTCTCTCCCAGTTTAACCGTACCGAGAGAACAGGCGATCATGCAGTCCCCGCAGGCCAGGCATTTGGTTTCGTCAACCTGGTAATAAGATGCCCCGTTCTGTTTGACCTGGCTGATTGCCTCAGCGGCCAGACCCCTGGGGTCATTGCAGGCACGATAGCACATACCGCAGAGGATGCACTCCTCTTCCTGAAGGTCACCTTCAGGTATGGCCACGCCCATTTCTTTGGCCAGTTCCAGGATTACGGGTTCTTTGGAGCACCTGGTCAGGTGCTCCCGGATAATATCTTTACGCCGTTCTTTGACCACATCCGAGTTGGTGTTTATTACCATGCCTTCTCTTACCTGAGTGACGCAGGAGAGAGGGAAAACCGATCTGCCATCCCTGACCTGTTCCACAGTGCATACCCGGCAGGATTTGACCGGTTTCAGGTCAGATAACGCCGGGGAGTTAATGTGGCAGAGGGTTGGTATTTTGCCCACCCCGGATACATTTCTGGCGGCATCCAGAATAGTAGTACCGTCTTGAACACTGATTTCTACGCCATCAATAGTCAGAGTTACCATTAATCTCCTCCTTTTCCAATAATAAGAATAACCCAGCATATGGGCAGTGTCAACCGCATGACGGTTGATTTTGGAAGGCGTCAACCGCTTTTTGCCGACCGTATTGTGTTCTGTTACAATCAGTCCATATGAACGATAAACCTGTTTTACATAACATCCGCATTCTTGATTTCAGCTGGGTGCTGGCGGGGCCCTATGCCACCCGGATACTGGCTGATTTCGGGGCCGAGGTAATCAAGGTACAGCCGCTGATACCTGAGGCTGACGACATTTTTGCCCGTGGCTACTACAATACCTGGAACCACAACAAGCGGGGAATCACGCTAAACATGAATGAAGCGCAGGGAGTGGCTCTTGCCAGGAAACTTGTCGGTATCAGTGATGCCGTGGTAGAGAACTTCGCTCCCCGGGTGATGGCCAACTGGGGGCTTGACTACGATAATATCAGGCAAATCAAGCCGGATATAATAATGCTTAGTATGTCGGTGATGGGAAACAGCGGTCCGTGGCGCGACTATGCCGGTTTCGGTCCGGGCGTCCAGGCATTCTCCGGCATGACCCATCTCAGTTCCTATCCTGGTGAACCACCTTCGGGGTTGGGTCATTCCTACGCTGACCATATCGCCGGTCTTTACGCTGCCCTGGCACTGCTTTCTGCTCTGGAGTATCGTCACAATACGGGAGAGGGACAGTACATTGATGTTTCCCAGGTGGAAGCGATGGTCAGTCTGCTGGGTGATGCTTTTCTGGAGTACGGCTTAACCGGTAAACCTCCGGAACCGGCTGGCAATCGCTCTGCAAATGCAGCACCTCACGGTGTATACCGTTGCCGTGGTAAAGACCGCTGGTGCGCTATCGCTGTCTTCAGTGACCGGCAGTGGCTCAATTTCAAGAAGGCTATTGGTAATCCGGCATGGGCCGAGGACGGGAAGTGGGCAACCGTGCCGGGCAGGCTGGAGAATACGGAAGAGCTGGATATGATGGTAGAAGAGTGGACCAGCCAGCACACCGCTGAAGAGGTGATGGCCCTGCTTCAGGCTCAGGGGGTGGCCGCCGGGGTGGTGCAGAATGCAGGAGACATTGCCAGCGACCAGCAGCTCAGGGCAAGGGGCTTTTTCATTGAACTGGAACACCCGGAGCTGGGTAAAACCGTATCCGATGGTAATCCGATTAGGCTTTCCCGCACGCCGGCCAGCTACCACAGGGCAGCGCCAACCGCCGGGCAGGACAATGATTATGTCTACGGGGAGTTGCTGGATATCAGTGAATCTGAACTAACCGAGTTAAGACGGCAGGGGGTTATATAGGTTTCTAACCCAGCTTCTGCATAAGGAGGTATTATTTGTTCAAGAAGGTACATGTATTCCGGGTCAAGCCGGGGCAGGAGCTTGCCAGCGAGATAGACCGTTACTGCAATGAGAACGGTGTGTCCTCAGCAGTATTTCTCGGCATAATCGGGTCTGTTACTGGTGCCAGGCTGAACTTCTTAAAAGAGCTGCCCGGTAAATATGAGACACGGGAGTATAAAGGCCCTCTAGAGATTGTCGGGGCACAGGGCTCCGTAGCCTACATGGATTCTCAGATCATCGTCCATCTCCACCTGCAGGTTTCAAATCAGCACGAGTGCTACGGTGGGCACCTCGTCGAAGCCGAGGTATTCTCCACTGCCGAGGTGATGATTGGGGAACTCACTTATCAGGTTTACCGCTATGCCGATGACTATACCGGGCTGAATGAGCTACAGTTTTAAGTGCTTCACCGGCTAATCCCTGGGCAGCCCCAGCACCCTCTCGGATATTATGTTGCGGCAGATTTCATTACTACCGGCGTAGATGGTCTGGCCGCGGGAAAAGAGCATGCTGTGGATAGGGCCACCGTCATCTAACGCCCTCGGGTCGCCCTTCATCAGCTGAGAGTAGGCACCGATTATTTCACTGATCATGTCTCCCCGGAATTTGCCCTGTTCGGTCCGGGTTATCTTCCCCATAACGGCTTCGTTGCCGGTGGCGGTTCTCTTCCTGATCATTCCGCTCAGGCGTTGACCAAAGTACCTCATCGCCTCGTTCTGGGTAGCGATGTGGACGATTTTCCGCCTGATGTTGGCGTCTTCCCAGAGTGACCGGCCGTAGCGTCTGGTATTCTTGGCCAGCTCAATCAGGTCATTGACGTTACCAAGGGCTCTCACCTCCAGATTGCTCTGGGCACCCCCGCCCCCGCCCTCTGCGGCAACTGCACCGCCACCCCTCTCGGCAATGAGGGTGGTCATGGCCACATACCAGCCCCGGCCTTCCTCGCCAACCATGTTCTCGTGGGGGATGCGCATGTCATCAAAGAACAACTCACCGTACTGTGCGTCACCGGTCAACTGGCGTAACGGCCCCCGGCTGAAGCCGGGTGTGCTGCAGTCAAAGAGGAAGAAGCTCAGGTTGCGGTGGCGCGGGCCGGCGGGGTCGGTCCGGCACAGCAGGAAGCACCAGTCGCCCCTCTGCCAGCCGCTGGTCCAGCACTTCTGCCCGTTGACCACCCACTCGTCACCGTCCCTCACGGCGATGGTCTGGACATTGGCCAGGTCGGAACCGGCATTTGGTTCGGAAAACCCCTCGATCCAGTTATCGGTGCCGTCCAGTATCCGGCGTATGTAGTGCTTCTTCTGCTCCTCAGTGCCCCACTGCATCAGCGTTTCAACAACCAGCCTGCCCAGTCCTCCGGCCAGAGCCGGTGTCCCGCGACGGGCCAGCTCTTCGCGGATAACCGTTCTCTCCCAGGCCGGGCGCTCGACGCCACCGTACTCCTTGGGCAGGCCGAAACCGGTATAACCGGCATCATAGAGCTTTCTAGTGAAAGACTTGCTCAGGGCAATAGCTTCCTGGCTGCTTGGCTCCGGGGGTTCATACTCCGGTGTTCCCCATTTATCGGGCAGGTTATTCTCCAGAAATGCCCTAACCTCCGCCCTCAGGGCCTCTGCCTCTGCTGATTCTTTAGAAACCATAAACAATCTCCTTATTCATATTGGCTGGGTAAGGCGATATTTGCCGATTAATAACCGACAGTATAGTTTTTATAGTCAGGGCTGTCAAGCTGATGACAAGTACTACGGTTGGCATGCTGCCATTGATAGGGGGGTGGTTTTAGTCAGATTGGCTGGCACTTCGGGCAGAAATATGTGCCGCGGTTACGCACCACTATCCGTTCAATGGGGGTATCGCAGATGGGGCATAATTTGCCGCGGCCATGGGCAACATTAAACTCGAAGTGTGCCGTCCCGCGGGTGCCGTCGGGGCGGAAATAGGTGTCGGTACTGGCACCTTTATTACCAATCGCTGCCAATAATACCTGGCGGATGGCGTGGTAAAGACGCTCCACCTCTTCAGGGGACAGGCTTCCACCTGGCCGGAGTGGGTGGATATGGGAAGCAAAAAGTGATTCATCGGCGTACATGTTCCCGATGCCGGCGATAAAACCCTGGTCGCAGAGCAGGGCCTTTATCGGTGCCTTGCGCCCGAGCAACCGTCGGGCTAGAAGCTCGGGGTTAAAACCAGTCTCCAGCGGTTCTGGACCAAGTTTAGTTTTGATACTGCTCCTGTCATTGAGTAGCTGCATGATGCCGAATTTACGCGGGTCGCGAAAGAAAATACTGGTATCGCCGTCCAGGTGGATAATAGCCCGTGTAAACCTGGGTGGTTCTGAAGAGTTTTTCCCAATAATCAGAGAGCCGGTCATCTTCAGGTGAATAACCAGCAGGTCACTACTGGTCAGGCTGAATAAAAGATACTTTCCCCGCCGGCTTATACCGGTTATTTCCTGTCCGGTTACCCGGGAGAGGAATTCACTCACCGCTGGATGTCTTACCATCCCCTCCCACAGCAGGGTTATTCCCGTAATGCGGTGGCCGACAACGTAAGGCAGTATTTCATTCTTTATCGTCTCTACTTCAGGCAGTTCCGGCACTTTTCCCTCTACCGTACTCTGGTTACCTCGGGTATTAATCTTGAGCTGACACTGGTGTGGGGAGTATACCTTATTTCAGTTCTCCCCAGCTACGGCTACTGTTGATACTGACCTTGAGTGGAATACTCAGTTCCAAGGCAGTGGACATAACATCGGGTACAAGCTGGCGCATCTCGTCAAGCTCACCGTCGGGTACTTCGAAGAGAAGCTCGTCATGGACCTGGAGCAGCATCTTGCTCTTTAACTGCCTTTTTACCATCTCCTGGTATAACCTGACCATGGCTACCTTGATAATGTCGGCCGATGTCCCCTGCACCGGCATGTTAATCGCCATCCGTTCGGCGGCTTCCCTTATCTGGTGGTTGGGTGAGTTGATTTCGGGGATAGACCGCCTCCGGCCCAGCAGCGTTTCAACATAGCCCAGGTCCCGGCCCTGTTGCTTGGTAGTCTCCAGGTATTTCTTAATACCGGGGTATTTCTCAAAGTAGGCGGCAATGAACTGGGCTGCCTCGGCCCGTGATAGCTCGGTTGCCTGCTGAAGACCGTAGTCGCTCATGCCGTAGATAACACCGAAGTTGACCGTCTTGGCCACCCGGCGCATATCATCGGTTACCTGGGCAGGGTCAACATTAAAGAGGCGTGAGGCAGTGGCAGCGTGAATGTCCTCATCATGGTTAAAGGCGTCCAGCAACCCCTGGTCCTGTGAAAGGTGGGCCAGGGCACGGAGGTCAATCTGGGAGTAGTCGCAGCTCAGCAGTGAAGAACCGGGAGGTGCAGTAAATGCCTGCCTGACCTCTTTCCCTAACTCGCCGCGCACCGGTATATTCTGCAAATTGGGGTCACTGGAGGAGAGGCGCCCGGTAGCCGTTCTGGTCTGGTTGAAACTGGTATGAACCCGCCCCGTTTTGGGGTTGATCAGGCGGGGCAGCGAATCAATGTAGGTCGATTTGAGCTTGGTTAGCTGACGGTATTCCAGGATATGGTCAATTATCTCATGGCTGCCGCGCAGTTCTTCCAGCACCGAGGCCCCGGTGGAATAGCCGTTCTTGGTCTTTCGGCCGGTGGGCAGTTTCAGTTCGTCGAAGAGGACGGAACCAAGCTGCTGTGACGAGTTGATATTGAACTGGTGGCCAACGCAGTTATATATATCCGCCTCCAGTTTGATTAGCTGTTCTCCAAGGCGGTGTGCCATCTGCCGTAATAGCTCTGTGTCCAGGGCGATGCCGTTCCTCTCCATGTGGACCAGTACCGGCACCAGGGGCATCTCGACATCGTTAAATAGCTGCCACAGGCCTTGCTTGTGTATTTCGTCGGTTAATAGTCCGGTCAATTGACCGGTGATATCGGCATCGGCGCAAGCATAATCGGTGGCCTGTTTGATATCAACCAGGGACATGGGAATCTGCTTTGTTCCTGAGCCGATGAGTTCCGTTATCGGGGTCATTTCAATGCCCAGGCGGCTGAAGGCCAGCGATTTCAATCCCAGGGACTTCTCGCTGAGCAGGTAGGCGGCAATCATGGTGTCTGAAGCCAGGTTTTTAACATCTATACCGTGCTCGGAGAGAACGGTTATGTCGTATTTACCATTATGGGCCAGCTTGGGCAGGGAGGTATCTTCCAAGGGGGGTTTAAGCCGTTCAATAACATAGTCCAGGGGTAATTGCTCTGCCTGTCCCAGGCCGGTATGGCCGACCGCGATATAATAGGCTTCACCCGGTGCTGGTGACAGCGATATTCCCACCAGTTCGGCGGACATGGCGTTCAGGCTGGTCGTCTCGGTATCGAAGGCCAGGGGTTTATCGTCTGATAGTTTACCGAGGAGTCCGTCGAGGGCGGAGGTTGTATTTACTAGATGATAGTCCCGTTTCTGTAATGGCTGGGCCCCGATTGCTATACCGTTTTTAGGGGTCGCTCCTTCGGTTTCCGGTAACTTAGACAGGAGGCTGAAAAATTCCAGATCGCGGAAAAGCTCGATTACTCTGTTCCGGTCATAGTTGGTGAACTGGCAGTCCGGCAGGTTGAGGGTAACCGGTGTCCGGGTAACGATGGTGGCCAGTTCTTTGCTCTGGCGGGCAGCCGCTTCATTTTCCCGCAGCGTTTGTTGGAGTTTGGCCGGGGTTATTTCGTCAATATGCTGGTATATCTGCTCAATGGTGCCCAGCTGGTTGATGAGTTTTACCGCTGTCTTTTCACCAATACCGGGAACACCGGGGATATTATCTGACGGGTCACCCTTCAGTGCTTTGAAGTCAGCAATATAATCGGGTTCAACTCCGTATTTCTGGCGCACAGCGGCCTCATCGTAGAGCATGGTATCACCGAAGCTCCGTCTTGGGGCAAGCACCTTTACCCTGGGTGAAACCAGCTGCATAACGTCGGCATCACCGGTAACGATTACCGCATCAATATCCTGTTGGCTGGCTTGCTGGCTCAGTGTGCCCAGGACATCGTCCGCTTCGTATTCGTCAAGCTCGAAAATGGGGATTCGGAAGGCTTCCACCAGCTGCCTTACCCGTCCCATCTGGCTGACCAGTTCTTCGGGAGTACTGGGCCGCTGCGCTTTATACTGGTCGAACATTTGGTGCCGGAAGGTCGGGGCAGCCTTATCAAAGGCAATGGCATAGTGGGTGGGCTTCAGGTCGTTTATTACCTTCAAAACCATCTGGGCGAAGCCGAAGACGGCACCCACCATCTCCCCGGTCTTGTTCACCGTTAGTGGTGGCAGGGCATGATAGGCACGGTGCACCAGGGCATGGCCGTCGAATAAAACCAGCAGCGGCTTTTCCATAGTCTCATTATAACAGAGTGGGGAGTATAGTAAATAGACTAAAAATCTCTAAGAGGGGTCTTCTGGATTGGTTTTAAAAAAGAGGTGTTGTTGTGCTCTTTGAGGATAAAAAGGCCGTTATCATCGCTAAAGGTAGTAATACCGCAGTTGTCCTGCCGTACGTTCCAGAAGCAGGAATTATCCAGTCCCAGAAGGGCACATATCAGTACCTTTATTACCACGCGGTGGGATACCAGTATAGCCGTGCCTTCGCATTCGTTTATTACGGTATTGATTACAGAAGTGGCTCTCTCCCGGACATCGCCCAGGTTCTCGCCTCCAGGTATTGTTACCCGGTCAGGGTGGCTGTTCCACTCTGCGTAAAGCTCGGGATATTTTTCCTTTATTTCCCGGTTGGTCACGCCCTGCCATTTACCGTAGTCGAAGTCAGTCAGTCCCGGGGAGCTTATTACATCGAGCCCGTGGTGGCGGGCAATCGTCTCCGCCGTATTAATTGCCCGCCTGAGCGGGCTGGAGTATACGGCGCTGATATCAAAGTTACTCAGGTATCCGGCCAGAAGCTCTGCCTGTTTTCTTCCGGTTTCGTTAAGGTCAATATCAGACCTCCCCCGGAAGATTTCCTCAACATTCCACTCGGTTTCTCCATGTCTGGCCAGGATAATTTCCGTCATTTTGATTGGTACCTCATGGTTTCTTGCTGCCGATGTATTCAATCGAATATTAGATAAGTGTCACCGGGGTGTCAAGCATGCTCTGAGGACGGGTTGACTTCCACTTACTTGTCTGAACGGCGAGGTTTGGCGGTGTAGTATTATTTACCTTGTCCTGTTACCTGAGCCTGTGGTAGCATAGCTATAATTATAAAATGAAGAGAGAGGGGTTATTTAATGTCTGCTGGCCATGAGCTGGATTCCATGTTCTATCCGAAATCAGTGGCAATAGTGGGTGCCTCGCCCAATCCTACCGGCTGGGGTGGTACCAGCTTTCTGACGCGTCTAATACAGTTGAAATTCCCCGGGAATCTATATCCGGTGAATCCCAAGGCAACGGAGATTCAGGGTCTTAAGGCGTACCCGGATGTAAGTTCGATACCTGAGCCTGTGGACTTCATTGTCGTGGCTGTTCCGGCTGCCGCGGTACCCGGGGTTCTGGAAAATTGCGTTACCGCCGGGGCCAGAAACGTCCATGTCTTCAGTTCTGGCTTCAGCGAGACCGGAGAAGAGGAGGGACGGTTACTCGAAGAGAAGGTCGTTGAAATTACGCGGAAGGGTGGGCTGCGGCTGGTCGGCCCGAATTGCTTTGGTATTTACGTGCCAGCCAGCGGACTGACTCACTGGGGAGCCAGGCCCACTGGCAGCGGTTCGGTGGCTTTTGTCTCCCAGAGTGGCGGGCACGGTGAGGAGCTCAGTGACTATGCTCAAGGCCTGGGGATTCATTTCAGCAAGAT
>CP070645.1:308726-311512 GCA_020354275.1 Dehalococcoidales bacterium | reverse complement strand
GGTAAAAGGCACAGTTCTGGTCGCTGAAGATGACGGCAGTTTAATAGGATTGATCACCCTTTCTTATCCCACGGCTATACACCACGGCGGAATATATTCCTGCATCGAGGAATTCATCACCAGCCCGAAGGCAAGAGGCAAAGGAGTAGGCAGCCAGCTCCTTGAAGCCGCCATTGCCGAAGCCAACTCCAAAGGCTGCCACGAAATCCAGGTAAACAATCCCAGCGAGGCTGGTTATCCGGTCTACCTCCGTCATGAGTTCAAGGATATCGGTAAACACCTGAGGTTAAGGTCACCCCGCCGGGACACCTAGCACTCACCAAACAATTCTAGACGGCCAGGCTAAAAGGTGGGTACCGGTCGGTGGTCAATATAAAGGCATAGGCAGACACCCTCACCGTCCAGCGGAAAACGCTGACTACAAAATCAAACAGGTCTCTGGGGTAACGGCCGGTAAATACAATGGCAAACCAGGAAATAACGGCACACACCAGAACCGCGACGTAAAGAAAACAAAGAACAATGTAATGGGGAATCGCCAGGAACCATTTTATCAGCGGCAACCAGCGATTGAGGTCTTCTTTGACATCGGGATAAGAGATATCAATATGGACCGCCTGCTCCTCGTCGGTGGAGGGATACTGGTCGGTGAGTAGCATAAAATAGGCCCCAACCCGGGTGCTGAACCTGGTCAGAGCCAGGTTCCAGTCGAACCACCAGCGGGGGTATTTCTGCTGGAAGAGAATCATCAATACGGTTGGCAGGACAACAATGGCACCAGCAGCGTATTCGTAGGTCACCTGATTAGCACTGGTCCAGCTTAATGTGGGTCCAGCAATAAGACTCAAGACAATGGCGATGGGAATGATCGTAAACAACCGGAAAAGGGTTGTTACCCTGTCCAGTTCTCTATCAGGATAATCAACGGTTAGATTGACTGGATAAACTCCTGCATTAACCGCCATGGTAATCCTCCTTATGCTTATTACTACGACAGGGGTAGTATAGACTATGTGAATTCAGGGAAAGGTTTTTATACTCTTTAATGTTGGCACTGATAATAGACGCCAACTCCACCGATGTCAAGCCCTGGACGGTAAAAATAATAAGGTGGGCTGATTAAGAGTAAGGTAGTTTTTTAACTAAGCCATTCGGGGTAACCTCATCCCGTCCAGCCTGCTTAAAGTCTCCTTCTTTTCGGTCATACCCAGCCTGCTTTTTCCTATTGCTTTGGAGAGCAGTTCAATAGACTGGTCATAGGTATCGCGGTCCACCGGATAGGGGATACCGTCTTTACCGCCATGGGCGAAGCTGTAACGGGCCGGGTCGCGGTAGCTGGGGGGCACCCCATGGACCAGCTCTGAGATCAGGCTCAGGGCGCGTATGGTCTTGGCCCCCACCCCCTGAAGTCCCAGCAGCTCTTCGAAATCACCCGGCTGCCTTTCGTAGGTACTTACCAGAATCCGGCTCAGGCTATCGGGATGAAGGTCGTCAATACTCAGGTAGTGGCGAGAGGGCAGGTCCAGGGTCTTGATTTGCTTCAGGGACTTCAGGGTATCCTCAGGCTTTTCCCCGCTGGCTATCCCAGCGATGGTTGTCCTGGCCGGTTCGCTTTCACCCGCCACTAGATTCAGCGCCTTTCCCCTTGCCTGGGAAAGAACGGCGGAATGGGGCTCGTTAACAAAGTTGGTCACCGCCTCACCCAGCCAGTGGTAACGCCGCGCATAACGGGTGGACTCGTTCATACCCTGCTGAACCACCGCCCAGGAACCACCGCGGGTAAAGAGGAAGGTGTGGTGGTAGAGCTGATAGCCGTCCTGGACAGCGGAGTTATCCACCTTGGCCGAAATGCGGCTGGCATAAACCAGCGGTTCCGGGTCTACCGGGATGCGCCCTCCCCAGTTCTCTATTTCAGCGGGAGTCCGCCTCGAGGTACGGCCCTTACCCCCGGCAACAAACAGTCCTAAATCGTTTTCCAAGCCCTTTACCCCCTCTTTGAGGGCGCCGCAAAGGGTGGTGGTGACGCCGCTACTGTGCCAGTCAAAACCGAGAATACAACCGAAAGCCTGGAACCAGTAGGGATGAGATAAACGCCTGATCATCTCTTCGGGACCGAAGTCAGCGACGATGGCGACGGTAATCTCACGCGCCAGCCTGACCATGCGGCTGAAAAGCCAGCGAGGTGCCTTGCCGCCATGAAGTGGCAGATTGGCAATGCCAGTACGCCGGGGAAAACCAGATGTTGACATAATATGCTACCTGCTGCATACGGGTAATAAAGCCAGTATCAAGGAAAGGGCTAGCTGTAATGGACGATTACCTACAAATCACAGGTGTCACAGCTATCGGCGCCACAGCTGGCACAGGGTGACCCCCCCAACGGGGCCGACAGCCCGCTCTCGTCTACCGTGAAACAGGCAAAGGTGGACAATACCCGTTCAGCATTATGCAGGCAACTGGGGCATTCAGCCGCTTCAGTTGCCTGGCTCAACGGACGTATCAGCTCGAACTTGACTTCACAGCTGGGACAAGCGTACTCATATAACGGCATTTCTCTCCCTCATAGAAAGTCTATCCATTTTCAACTGGCAAGTCAAGCCTGCCAGGCCACCTCACCTTCTATTATGGTCATCTCAACCTTAATGTCTTTTATCTGCTCTGGAGGTACCTCAGTGGGGTCATCACTTAACAGTACCATATCGGCCATTTTACCGGCACTGATCGAGCCTTTAATGTCTTCCTCAAAAGACGCGTAGGCGGCATTTACGGTGTACATCTCCAGCGCT
>CP070645.1:304830-308626 GCA_020354275.1 Dehalococcoidales bacterium | reverse complement strand
TAGTGCATGCTTTTCCTGTCCCATGTGTTGCGGCAATATTTGCCTCGTTAAGAGCGGGAAATATACGGGCACAGTTGTTGAGGGACCAGAATATGAAACCTGTGCTATGCTGGGACCAAACTTGGGCATTGACAACTTCGCCGCGATACTTTCTGCAACTCGATTGTGCGATGAACTGGGTATGGATACAATTTCCACCGGGAACATCGTGGGAGCTATAATAGAGGGGTACGAAAAGGGGATTTTGTCGCTCAGCGACCTTGATGGTAGGGAAATCGCCTGGGGGGATGATGATGCCATTCTGGAACTAATACAGAAAATCGCTCATCGGCAGGGCATCGGCGACATTCTTGCTGATGGCTCCCACTGTATTATCCAGAACTGGCCCGAGATGGACAAAATCATCCTCCAGGTCAAAGGCCTTGAGCAGTCGGCCTATGATAGTCGCGCCAGCATTTCCATGGGTCTGGCCTATGCAACCTCAGACATAGGCGCACATCACACAAGAGCTTGGACCATTGCCCAGGAAATGGAAGAGGGGCAGAACTGGACTAACGACGAAAAGGTTGACACCGTAATATATCACCAAAAATTACGCCCGTTGTTTGACATGCTTGGTGTTTGCCGGTTACCCTGGATTGAACTTGGGCTGAGCGAGCGGCACTATGCGAACTTCTATAAACATGTGACCGGAAACGAAGCGTCCCTTGAGGAGCTTCTAGAGCTTTCGAATGACATATATGACCTAACAAGACTGATAAATGCACGCCTCGGTATGAGCCGTAAAGATGACACGCTTCCCTACAAGGTTTGGGCTAATCCTCCTCTCACGGGTCCGAACGTGGGCAAGGTAATCAGCCAGGAAGATTTCCAGAAGCTTCTTTCACTGTATTATCAGAAGCGTGGCTGGGATGAAAACGGCATTCCCCCGGCTGAGGTGGAAAAGAAGTTTTCAGACTAGCTTCTGGCGAGTATTTTATCCCGGCTTAATTCGAAGTGTAACATTCCCCGCCACTATTTCGACACTTTAGTCCCAGGAGTTCTGTTGGATATGGTTGTTAGAGACGGCTTTATGACTCAGAAGGAAGGCGATGTTCCTCAAGTGAAGATAAGCCGGGCAAAGAAGGCGTGATGAAGATTAGCCTGATGCCTTTATCTGCCAAGGTCTCCATTATGTATCGGCAGTGGTAGCTCATCGGGCTCATAACCGAGAGGGCGGTAGTTCAAATCCACCTCCCGCCACCAAGATAAAACTAAGGGGAGCAGTACTGCTCCCCTTAGTTTTTTCGGCTAATAATCTTGGGATTTGAGGTGCGGTTATATCGTCGTTGGTATTAGTGCTGTGAATTTATTGCTATGGTATTGTCGTTACTGCTCCTATCTAGTATCTGTGCGGTCTCCTATTTGGGTAATAAACAAGTTCTTGATGACTGATATCCGTTCAAGGTATTGACTATGTTCTGAATAAGCGTTATTCTTATTAATGTTATTCCAACAGGTATTAAGTTCATAAGATAAAATTCCTGGAAAAACCCGAAGTAGTACTCCAATTTTGGAGGAGTAAACATTTCGGAGAAAGGGGGTGGTGTTTATGCCAAATCAGAGCCAGCTTCCTTGCTTACAGGTAGCCAGGGGGTTGGCTGGTTCCAATTGAATACCTGCAAGACCTAATTAAAAGGAGGAGTAAGATGTCGTTTAAGGTAGTTACGTACACTTATTTTGGTAGCGACGACGCAGCGGCGGTAGCAGCAGCTTCCGATAACCTACAAACACAGCCAGGGGTGAGTATAACGTCTCACGCTGTATTTCTAGAACGAGAAGCATTTCCTAGTGCTTGGAAAAACAGAATGGTAGGTATCTCCATCGCGGACGTCGATGACGACCAGGCCCTGGATAATGCCCGAAGGACGCTTTTAGGTACTGGGGCAGAAATCCACATCGCGAAGGCATTGCAGATTACTCCCGGTAAGGCAGTGCAACATATGGGGCAATACCCACCACCTCCGGGTGTCGATGCCAAAAGTTAATAACGACCTAGCCATGAATAGTAGCTGAAACACGCTTTTAGGTACCGGGGCAGAAATCCAAACCGCGAGGGCATTGAAGATTGTTCCGGGTGGCGCAGTGCAATCTAATCGGGCAAACCCACCACCACCTTATGTAGAAAGATGATTTTTTCAGGGCAGGCAACTATCACACGGTGGGGCCTAAGTCCGACGACACCACAGTCGCCATGGGAGACAGCTACTACGGGCAGTGCGATGTGGGCGGCTGGACGGACATCGTCCAGGTCGCCGCAGACGAGGAGCACACGGTGGGGCTTAAGTCCGACGGCACCGCGGTCGTCTTGGGAGATAGCTACTACGGGTAGTGTTGGCGACCAGGACCTGGATTAGACTTTCCCCGTACCTCCACCCCATAGGATTACTGGCCTGAAAAAGGTGAATTTTTTAATTACGGAGTTATGGTCGGGAGAAGCCGGATATGGTGCTGAGATGTAACAAGTCAGTTAAGTTTGAGGATATTTTGAGGCTTTATCAGAGGATTGCGCAACCTGTGAGAAGGGAATTGGCTTTCGTCATAAACATGACAAACCGTCATCTTGTGCAATCCTGCGGGTCTCGGCATTCCTGCCCAACGGTCATAGACTGTAGATTGGTGGGAGGGCATTAATGATGAAGTGCCCGAAGTGTCGGACTGACAACCGTGACGGCTCCCAATACTGTAAGAAATGCGGTCAATCTCTTCAGGCCGAGCTCGTCTGCAAGAACTGTCAGCATCCGAACAGCCCTGACAGTGCATTCTGTAACAGATGTGGTCGGCCCCTAGCACCAACACCTTCGACGTTACCGACAACACCTCCACCTTCTCCCGAACCTGCCTCATTCGCCAATGACCGTTATCAGGTCAAGAAACTGCTGGGTGAGGGTGGCAAGAAGAAGGTCTACCTTGTCTATGATACATTCCTTGAACGTGAAGTAGCCTTTGCCCTCATCAAGGCTGAGAAACTGGATGACGCCACCCAAACCCGCTTCATGCGCGAAGCCCGGGCCATGGGCCGACTCGGCGACCATCCCAATATCGTGACCATTCACGATACGGGAAACTATGAAGGACAACCCTACATAGTTCTCCCTGTCTTGCCCGGCGGTGATGTCGAAGACTTGCTTGAGAAAGCCCCGCAGCACCGCCTGCCCATCGAGCGAGCGGTCGGTATTGCCAAGGACATCTGCCGGGGCCTGGAGCATGCTCACGGCAAGGGAATTATCCACCGCGATATAAAACCCAGCAACGTATACCTCAGTGCCGACGGCACCCCCAAGATAGGTGATTTTGGCCTGGCCCTGGCCGTAGACCTTCCCCGCCTGAGTCATGAGGGCAAGATGGTGGGCACTTATTACTACATGCCACCGGAGCAGGCCATGGGCGGAGAAGTGACCGCCAAAGCCGACCTTTATTCAGTGGGGGCAATGCTCTACGAGATGGTGACCGGGCAGCCGCCCTTTATCGGTGATGATGATATGGCTATTATCGGTCAGCATCTCAACACCCCACCGGTATCGCCCACCTGGCACCGGGCCGACCTGCCCCCGGCTCTGGAGACGCTCATCCTGCAACTGCTGGAGAAAGACCCTGAGAAGAGGCCGGAATCGGCCGCGGTTGTCCTGCAGGCCCTGGAAGCAATCGAGGCGGGTAAGATAAAAAAACCATCGCGGGAAGCCCCCGCTGAAAATCCGCTCTACCGGAAGGTATTCGTCGGCCGGGAGCCGGAACTAAAACAGCTCCAGTCGGCCTT
>CP070645.1:295229-304730 GCA_020354275.1 Dehalococcoidales bacterium | reverse complement strand
GGGATAGAGATAGCGGTAACCAGGGAAGCCCGGAAGGCCATCAGGAAAAGGAAAACGATCAACACCGCCAGAACAGCCCCGATTACAGCCTCACGAAAAAGCTCCCTGATGCTCTCTTCAATGAACTCCGATTGGTCGAGAATGGTGACAATCTCCACACCCTCCCCGAGGGTAGCCTGTATCCTGGCCACCTCATCCATCACGGCATTAGCTACCGAGACGGTGTTGGCCTCGGTCTCCTTCAATACCATGATACTTACACTAGGGTTGCCGTTGGTGCGGCTGATTGCTGCCCCAGGCGGTGGGCCCAAGTCAATCCTGGCAACATCTTTAAGTAACAGGGCATCGGTAGTCAGAGTCGTATTCTCAACCTGTTCGAGGGAACTGTATTCCTGAATAGCCAGAACCCCGGCTACCTGAGACAATGAGATACCGGCATCATTCATTTTTATGGCATCTAAGGTGACCAGGACCTTTTCCTGGCTGCCCCCTTCCAACCCTACATGGTAAACACCCTCAATAAGCTCCAGCTCAGGCATGATTTCGGTGACAGCAATCTGCTGTAACTGGTTAGAGGGGATGTCCCCGCTAAGGCTCAGCATAACCACCGGTAGCATATTTATATTGATTGGATATAGGCGGGGATTTTCTTTCAACTGAGGCATTTGTGAGGGAAGGTCACGCACCTCAGAGGGGAGATCTAACTCGGTCAGGTTCTGAGCGATAGTGCTATTCACCCTTTCCATATCGGTGCCATAGTCAAACATGGCCAGGGTAAAAGAAGTGCCTTCGGTTGAGGTTGAGAGCAGCTGTTCCAGACCACTGATGCCCCAGATAGCACTTTCGACAGAGACGGTAACCCTTTCCATCACTTCATCAGGCTTGGCCTGAGGAAATATAGTGACGACACTGGTCACCGGCAGCTCTATATCCGGAATCAGTTCCATCTTGAGGGTTACAGTAGCCCAAACGGAAGCGCCGGTTATCAAGAGCACAAAGACAAAACTCAACCACCGTTTCTTCAGGGCTATTTTGGTCAGCCAGCTCATAGCACGATGAATCAACCCTTCTTAATCTAAAATATGGCCCAAGAATTCCCGGGGCATTTATGCCAAGAGCAGCTTATCTTAAGCCAGGTCAAAAACCTGCCGTATTTTAGGGTGTAAACCACCGCCAATCTCTTCTACGGCTTGCCTTCTGACTAGGTTGAGCTTCTGCTGCTGCTCCTCGAATTCCATCCGGGAATAGAGCCTTTCCGGATGCAACATGACATTGTCCACAGCTCTTATCGCCGCCGGTACCTTGAACCCTGTAGGTGAGTCCACCCAGTCTTCAAGCCCGCCTCTCAGCAGGGAATCAAGCACTCCCAGAGTATGACCTACAGTAATGTTTTTATAATGCATGTCTTCCCCGACACCGCCGGTATTCATCAGGTAATATTGCACATGGGGAAGGCCCTTTAATATCTCATAAAATATATTGGCGTGCTCGGCCTTACTACCGGCAACAAAGGGATCGTAGAAGAACTCGGTCCTCATCTTGCCGGCCTTAGTCGGGTCACCAGCCGAGGATTCCATTGCCTGACCCAGAACCATAAGAGCCACCGCCTGTTCTACAGTCAACTTGGATATTGCCGGGACAAGTGGTTCCCGGGTGATAAGAATAAGATGGTCTATCCCATCGACATCAATATAAGGGCTGGCGTGCATAAAATCCTGTCTTAGAACCACTGCTCTACCGTTTGATGTTCTCTCAAAGTTTTCAAAGTCAAAATCACCGTCTTCGGTCACATAAACGTTCTCACATACGGTACTCGGTTTTAGCAGGCCGTAATA
This sequence comes from Dehalococcoidales bacterium, assembly GCA_020354275.1. GTDB lineage: Bacteria > Chloroflexota > Dehalococcoidia > Dehalococcoidales > UBA2162. The sequence continues at coordinate 302,895 of CP070645.1, read as the reverse complement.
AATCTCAACCTGCTCCCCTGGATTCACCCCCTCGGTCTTGACAAAAACACCACCGGCTTCAAAGCCGTGGAAAGAGCCATCGGGCATGAGTGTGCCACCGTCATCCTGAACAAGCCAGGATACCTCCATCCCCTTCCTGGCCAGGATTCGGCAGGTTGTAGTTGTCTTCCCATTGGCGCTTAAAGCAGTAAGCAGCGTCCTGACCGGGCGATAATCCCCGTGAGCCAGCTGGAGGTAATCTTCCCGGCAACCGGCATGAAGGAAGATTCCTCCCCTCTTCGTCTTGGCCACCCAGTCTTCAGCGGCAAATACTCCCTTTTTAAACTCGCCGATATAGTTGCTGTTCCTGACCACCTTGATAACCCGCCCGTCATCCAGCATGGCTAACCTGATGGTGATATCCTTCTGCGGTAAAGGTTTATCCCTATTAGTCTCCCAGGCTTCATCAGCAAAGAACAGTATCTGATAGGTAGGTTTTACATCCCTGCCCCTCGCCGGTATAAACAGGTTTTTCCCGCCATAGGCAACATGGGCAAACCTTTCCGGAGCAATTACCCTGACCACTGTTTCACTGCTCTCATTGCCGACAATACTATCCACAGAAATCAGTTTTTCCTGAGCCATGAGTTGCTCGCATTGTTCCAATAGCTCAAGCTCTTTCTTGCCAAAGGAGTGATCGACACTGTTCTTGGTGAATGCCTGTGCCCTGGAAGTAGGCTCACTCTCAGCCACAAAATTACCGTAGATTGTCTTCTTTACCCCCGGTTCTTTAGCTATAAGCGCCCTGAGCTCTTCATCAGTGGGATTATCCAGCAACCGGTTCTCCTGTATGGCCTTTTCCCTGATTCTATCAGCAGTTTGGGCGAATTTCTCAAGATTAAACTTTGGTGTCATTCAGCAAATCCTCCAGTTACCAATGAAACAAGACTATTATTATAGCATAATTTCACGATACTATATACCAACCAATCACGTGATATAATATACACTAAAATTCTACTACCACCTGGTTACAATATGGCTAACAGACATATAATCCGCAAATGTCAACAAAGTGACCGCGAAACAATATATTACATTATCAACGAATCAGCCAAGGTTTATCAAGGGGTGATACCGGCCGACTGCTACCATCAACCGTATATGAGCCGGGACGAACTCGCGCAGGAGATGAAACGGGTGAGTTTCTACGGCAGGGAAATCAGCAACGGTCTGGTTGCCGTTATGGGAATTGAACCGATTCAGGATGTCACCCTTATCCGTCACGCTTACGTACTACCACAATGGCAGAGACAGGGAATAGGCAGTAACCTCCTCAAATACCTGAAAGAAAGGGTGACCACGCCCCGGTTGCTGGTAGGTACCTGGGCTGACGCCTACTGGGCACTTGACTTCTACCAGAAGCACGGTTTTACCCTGTTGCCCGATAAGGATGAGCTGCTCAATACTTACTGGGACATCCCGCGGCGCCAGGTAGAGACCTCGGTAGTGCTGGGTACTACAGTACTAAAATAATATCTGCCCCCAAACTCTATCCCTATTATAGAGTTCTTCTAGCTTCACCGGTAATATTTGACTAGTCAGTTCTTTGTTGCTTTCACAATAAACCTTTATATAGTTACCGGTAAGGCCTGACCATAATCCGCCAGACTGGTTCTCCCATAATACCGTCATAATCCTGCCCAGAAACCGCTGATTGAAATTCTGGGAGCTTGATTTTGCCAGGGTTAGCATCTGCTGAGCCCGTTGTTTTTTCCCCAAGTGGTCAACCTGATCGGGAAGACGGGCAGCCTTTGTACCGCTACGTGGCGAATAGGGAAATACGTGAATCCTGGCGAAGGCTAACTGTTGGCAGAGCTGGTAGCTTTCGGCAAACTCCGCATCTGTCTCACCGGGAAAACCAGTAATAACATCAGTGGTAATGGCGGCATCAGGCACCAGGTTCCTTATTAGCTCCAGCACCCTCTGATAATCAGCAGTTGTATAACGCCGCCCCATTCTCTTCAGCACCGTACCACAACCGCTCTGCAGGGAAAGATGAAAATGAGGGCAGAGCCTTTCATTACGCCAGAGATGAAGAAGACCCGTTGTAATCTCCTGCGGTTGCAGGGAAGACAACCTCAATCTGGCGATATCAGTCTCTCCCAGAATACGCTCCAGTAAACCCTGAAGTGTAACTCCATCATCGTTATAAGAGCCGATCTTGGTCCCGGTTAGCACCACCTCCCTGTACCCGCTGGCTATTCGCTTATTTATTTCACCGATTACCCGGTCAGCAGCCAGGCTTTTTTCCTTTACTCTGACTAGGGGTACGACACAATATGAGCAAAAGCTACTACAGCCTTCCTGCACCTTGATAAATGCCCGCGTCCTGAATGCAGGATGAGGGTGCCCGAGGGCGTTTTCCGGGACAGCGGAGTGGTTTTCTAGGTAACCAGATTCCTTGAGCCGCTGCAATAGTTCCGGTTTATCTTCATTACCGGTAACAAGGGCAACCCCTTCGATTTGGGCCAGTTCAGCAGGTGCCCGTTGAGCATAACAGCCGGTGGCCACCAGCACTGCATCAGGATTTTGCCGGTGAGCCAGTCTCAGCAGGTGACGGGATTTGGCATCAGCAATACTGGTAACAGTGCAGGTGTTCAAGATATAAATATCAGCCGCATCGGTGGCAGACACCAGCCTGTAGCCAGCCTTCAGAAACTGCCTGGCCAGTAACTCGGTCTCTGCCTGATTCAGCTTACATCCCAGAGTCTCTATAGCGATATTCATACCGGTAATTATTAACCCAACCCTGCCCAATTAACCGGTCTTTTGCTACCCGTGAAAATAGATAATCCTCAAGCTGAATATTGACTACCCGGCTGAAAATACATTATACTAACCTAATCCCAAGGAGAGCAAATCAGGCAATAAGAAACCTGGAACTAACCCCCAAAATGGGGTAATCCCACAGAAACATTATTTCCAAATATGGGGTTGAAAATAGGAGGTTAGCTTGACAAGCAAAATTAATAACGGCAATAGAGTGGTAGTAACCGGGATAGGCACTCTATCACCGCTGGGACTGGATACACCCACTACCTGGGAAGGCCTTATTTCGGGTAAATCAGGCATCGATTATATCACCCTGTGTGAAACCGAAGGTTTGGAGACCAAGTTTGCTGGTGAGGTAAAGGGGTTTGACCCGGACAACTATATCAACCGCAAGGACTCCCGCCGGATGGACCGTTTCGCCCAGCTATCCGTTGCCGCCAGCCAGGAGGCAGTAAAGCATTCCGGACTGACAATAGACTCCACCAACGAAGATACCATTGCCATCGTTGTAGGCAGCGGAATAGGAGGGCTGACAACGCTTTATGAACAGCACCGAGTACTATTCGAAAAAGGAGCCAGCAAGGTAAGCCCGTTCCTGGTCCCCATGATGATATCTGATATGGCGGCAGCACAGATATCAATTGCTCTGGGCATTAAAGGGCTTAATTTATGCACCACATCAGCCTGCTCCAGCAGTTCCGACGCCATCGGGGTAGCCTTCGAACTCATCAAACGGGGTGACACCCCGGCAGCATTAGCCGGTGGCAGCGAGTCAACCATCACTCCCATCGGTGTTGCTGGTTTTAACGCCTTACGGGCTATCTCTACCAGGAATGATGACCCGCAGCGGGCTTCCCGTCCCTTTGACAGTGAGCGTGACGGCTTCGTTATGAGCGAAGGTGCTTGCCTCTTCGTCCTCGAGAGCCTAGACCATGCTCAAAAACGGGGAGCTAAAATCCTTGCCGAAATCCTGGCTTATGGAGCCAGCGCTGACGCTTTCCACATCACCCAACCGGTGGAGAATGGCTATGGTGCCGTCAAAGCAATGACACAAGCACTGAACAAAGCCGGAATTGAACCAAATGAAATTGATTATATTAATGCCCACGGTACATCAACACCGCTGAACGACAAGACTGAAACCATAGCCATTAAGACTGTATTTGGTGAACATGCCTACCGTCTCGCCGTTAGTTCCACAAAGTCGATGCTGGGGCACCTCATCGGTGCCGCCGGTGCTATCGAGGCATCTGCCTGTGTTATGGCCATCCAACAGGGGGTAATACCGCCAACGATTAACCTTACCAACCCTGATCCCGAATGTGATCTGGATTACGTGCCCAATACGGCCCGTAAATCTGAAGTGACCACAGCCCTGACCAACTCCTTCGGTTTTGGTGGTCACAATTCAGTGCTTATCCTCCGAAAATATACCGAGGTATAGGCTTGAGCCATAGCCGCTGGAATATACTGCCGCCCATCCCCGATAGTCATTTAGACATAGCAGATTTCCCCCGGCTGATATCACAGATACTCTATAACCGTGGGCTCACCGATTTAACTCAGCTGGATTCATTCATCGCCGCCGACCAGAGATTGTCCGGCGAACCGTCTCTATTACCCGGTATGCATCAAGCCGTAGCCCGTATTTTCCGGGCGCTGCTCTCTGGTGAAAAAATCGCCGTTTATGGTGACTTTGATACCGACGGCATTACCGCCACCGCTTGTATGGTCCAGGGATTAACAACCCTGAAAGGCAACGTTATCGCTTATATCCCACACCGCCAGACTGAGGGTTATGGCCTGAATAATACCGCCCTGGAAAACCTTCGCCAGCAGGGTGTCAGCCTGGTTATTACCGTTGATTGTGGTATTACTTCCCTGCCCGAGGTAAAGAGGGCGAAAAGGAAGGGGCTTGATATCATTATCACCGATCACCACACACCTCCGGATATAATACCGCCAGCCGATGCTGTTGTTGATCCCAAGCTACCCGATTCAAATTATCCTTTCTCAGAACTGGCCGGTGTCGGTGTGGCCTTCAAACTACTTCAAGCCCTGTTTCAGGGCATTGGCCAGGAAGAGCAACTCAGAGAACTGGCCGACCTGGTGGCACTGGGGACGGTAGCCGATATGATGCCCTTGCTGGGAGAAAACCGCTACCTGGTCAAAGAAGGTTTGAGGTTGCTTAACTCATCTCCACGCCTGGCCATAAGAGAAATGATGGCCCAATCCGGGATGGAGTCTGGTGGTATTGACGCCCAGACTATCTCATGGAATATAGCCCCGCGCCTGAATGCCGCCGGCAGAATGGAGCATGCTATGGGCGGTTACAGATTATTGTTGACGGACTCACCGCAGGAAGCTAAAAAACTGGCTGCCTGGCTGGAACAGAAAAACGCTGAGCGGCAAAGAATAACCACCAAAGCATTAACCAAGGCAAAAGAGCAGGTTTCCGCTCAGGAAGACCGGATGATGCTGATAGCCAGCGATGAAGATTACCCCGTCGGCATAATCGGGTTGATTGCCGGCAGGTTAACTGATGAGTTTTACCGCCCGGCAATTGCTATCAGAACCGGCAATAAGATAAGCACCGGTAGCTGCCGCAGTATTCCCGAATTTAACATTATCAAGGCTTTGACTCAATATAAAAACCTTTTTACGCATTTCGGCGGCCATTCTCAGGCGGCCGGTTTCAGCCTGCTGACCAGGAACCTGCCCCACCTGGAGGAGGCACTGCTGAATATGGCCAGTACACAGCTTGAAGGGCTAGACCTACGCCCTAGACTGGATATAGATGCTGAGGTCAGGCTAACCGATATGGGGGGCAATACCTATTCAATGATTCAGAAGCTGGCCCCCTTCGGACAGGGTAACCCGGAACCCGTATTCCTCAGCCGCCGGGTTGAAGTCGTCGATTACCGCACTATGGGTAACAACGGAGAACACCTGAGGTTAAAACTTAAGCAGCAGGGGAGTATATGGGACAGCGTAGGTTTCAGATTAGGCAACTATCTGGCTGAGACACCCCCTCCCCTGGACATCGTCTACAACCTGGAGCTAGACCGTTGGGGTGGTGAAGAAAGACTCAGATTAAATATCCTCGACTTCGTACCAAGTAAATAACAGCTCCCCAAACCCGTAGCAGGCTGGTAGAACTGAGCACAGGTAAAAAATAGACGGGTTATCTCTTTGATCAGGTTTTAGCAGAGCTTGATTACTTATCCTTTGTTTGCTTACTTTGTTCACGGACCAGTCCATAAGCCAGCAGGACAAAAGGCCCTCCAAAAAGGGCTGCCAGCCGCCAGAACCAGGGACTGATATTACAAAAAACTGAATCCACGGCAACCACCACGAAACACCCAACCCATACCACAATAGCCAGAATGCCTATATCTATCATTTCCCTACCCCCTATATACTTTCAATTTCCTTTACAGTTTCAACTCCCTCTCCCGCCTTTACCCACCGGGTCTTAACAAGCAGGACAGGGATAACAATAGCCAGTACTATTATGGCAATGATTTGAGCCTGGTGTAAACCAAACAGGAATGAGGTACCTTCCCGCATGAAATCTATTCCGAAACGCCACAAAGAGTAGAGCCCGAGGTATACCATAAAAAGTGAACCTGGGGGGTTGAGCCGTCCCTTGAACAGCATGACTATCCCGAACATTATAAATAGATATATTATTTCATAGACCTGCGTGGGATGAACAGCAATCCCCAGAGGACCCAGACTATCAGGATTGGTGTAAACGATCCCCCAGGGCAGGGAACATACCGTGCCGTAGCAACAACCATTTATTAAACAGCCTATCCGTCCCACAACCTGGGCCAGTATCAGCCCCGGTGCTATCAGGTCAGCGAGATAACCGAACTGGAATTTGCTGAATTTGCTGTAAACCCAGATGCCAAGAGCAGCCCCCAGCACAGCGCCATAGATAGTCAGGCCATCACCGCCGACAATTTCCCCCAGGTTCCGGCTGTAGTAATCCCAGCGGTCAATAACATGTATTAACCTTGATACCACCACGCCTGAGGGGATACCCACCAGAGCCGCCGTAAAAACTGTATCATATTTGATATTCGCCCCCCTCCTCACCTGCCAGGCCACCCAAACAATGATTATGGCAATAGCCAGAGCCACCATTATGCCATACCATCTCACGTTACCAAAAGCCACCGGGTTGATACCTATCTCAATCACAATCCCTCCAGTACACTATGAATACCCTCCTAATTCACTCCCTACGTTGCACTTTGCCCAGGTCAAATTACTCCCAAGGATCTATTCTATGTACAAAGACAACCAGTTTGAGCTTATTTTATGCCTACCAACCCCTCAAGCAGTACCCGGGCTGCCTCTTTATCCAGGGGCCTGTTATTATTACCACACTTGGGTGACTGGATGCAGCTGGGGCAGCCATCATGACAGAGGCATTCGGTTATTGCCATTAACGTAGCTTGCCACAATTCCGGCAACAAGTCAAAACCCTTCTCGGCGATACCAATGCCACCGGGATAAGCATCATAGATAAAGACCTGGGCCCTGCCAGTATCAGGGTGAAGGGGGGTGGATACACCTCCGATGTCATTACGGTCACAAAGGGCGAACAGCGGCAGGATGGCAATAGCAGCATGCTCAACAGCGTGCAACCCGCCGGCCAAGTCCAGGCGGGTTTCCTCCATTCCCCTGATAACCCCGGGTGGCAGGTCAAACCAGAGGGCAACCGTTTCGAACCGTATCGGAGGCAGGTTGAGTGGCTCTTCACCGATAACCTCTTCCGTGTATGGGGCCTTTTTCTGGAAACCGATCACACTGGTACTTACCTCCACCTCACCCAAATATG
>CP070645.1:258496-295129 GCA_020354275.1 Dehalococcoidales bacterium | reverse complement strand
CCCCTCCGGCGGTGTTCCGGGTGCACCCAGCAGTCGAGGATGACCCGCCCAATGGGCAGTTCGGCGTTGATATCCATATAACCGACGAAGCTGTTACCCGTTTCGGCGATAAACAAGTCCTGCTCGGGCTGATAACCCGGCCGCTTCAAGCGCTGGGTAATGTACTGCGGGGATACTCCCTGCCCGGTTGACTCCAGCTCATCGGCGTCAAAGTAGAGGAGGACGAGCCGGTGAAAGTCCTGTGGTTTATAGTTTCTTATGTGATACTGCGGGTTGCTCATTTAGAGTAATGATACCAGAATACTGAACTAAAGTTTAATAGTTAAAGGCTATAGTCTGGTTTGTTGCCAGATAGTCACTTGACCTTGTTATATTCGTTTCTAAACCATTAAATAATCCTGTTTGTTGATATACATTACAGACCTGTTTTCGTAGAGGTCATCCTCATATAGGAGTGTTACTCCGCCAGGTCTACCATTAAACCCACAATAATCCATGTTCTCCACCGGGACTTTCAACCATGCCATGATTATATATGTTAAGGCGAATCCGTGGGTTATGATTATTACATTATTGTCCTGTTTGCTTATTATTCGATTAAGAGAGTCACTTATGCGTGTTCCGATGTCCCTTCTGGATTCCGAGTTGTTGAAAATCCGGTGGTCTAGTCTGTTGCCATCCGTTGGCTTGGGAACGATGTTTTTGTCACGCCATTCTTTGGTCTTTCCGCCAGCATCTCCGAAGTTCATCTCTCTTAAGTTTCTATCAAGAATGACGGTACTGTTAAATACTTCGGAAAAAATGCTTGCCGTTTCTGCGCATCTCTTCAAATCAGAGGAGTATATTGGTATGTTTCGTTCTCCTATCTCGTTATAGAGAGCTGTTGCAGTTTTTTTAGCCTGACTCCTACCGTTCTCCGTAAGAGAAGTGTCATACCATCCTCCAACCAAACCTTGGACATGATGAACGGATTCAGTATGGGTAACGACATATACATTCTTCATAGCGGTTAATTATAGCACGAATTAAGAGCTGGGCATTTCGCAACAAGCTAAATTGTATCAGTCCGGCGAATGTTATACAATTCCTTATTAGTTCATCTTGAAGATAGGGGGTTCAGGGATAATGACCGCACCAGTTGACATGATGGTATTCACACCGCACCCGGATGATGCCGAGTACGGGGTCGCCGGGACGGCAGCCAGGTTGGCCGCTGAGGGGAAGGTAATTATCTATGTGGTGTGCACCAATGGTGATAAGGGAACCAGCGATATGAATATGAAACCGGAGGAACTGGCTAAAACCAGAGAGAAGGAACAGCTGGCAGCAGCCGAGTTGCTGGGAGTAAGGGAGGTCATTTTCCTGCGTTACCCCGACCAGGGTCTGGAGGACACGCCGGAATTCAGGAAAGAGATCGTGCGCTTGATACGGATGTACCAGCCCGAGACGGTGGTTACGGCTGACCCCTACCGCCGTTATATCTGGCACCGGGACCACCGGATTACCGGTCAGGTTGTGCTGGATGCCGTTTTCCCTTATGCTCGGGATATCCATGCCTATCCTGATTTAATAGAGGAAGGCTTGCAGCCCCACCGGGTTAGGGAGATACTGCTGTGGGGTTCTGAAGAACCTAATTACCGTTCCGATATTACCGATACCTTTGATGTCAAGATTGCCGCCCTGCGCTGTCATAGGAGCCAGGTTGGTGATAGCTCGAACCCCGGGCTTGAGGAAAGGATGAGGCAAAGGCACCATATGTTCGCCGAGGGAGAGGATTTCGAGCTGGCCGAGGCCTTCCACCGGGTAGAACTGTTCCGGTAGTTAATTGGCTAGGACGATAACCAGAGAACATCGCCACACAGGTTCGGGTCGTGGGAGCGTGATGAAAAGACAGCGAATTCTTCCCTGGCTGACGCTACTGAGGTAGGATCACCGTGGCCGGGGTACAGCGTCATATCGTCGGGCAGGGTCAATATTTTCCCGGTTATTGATTGTATTATCTGCTGGAATGCTTCGGGTGACCTTGTTTTCCCCGGCCCTCCGGGGAATATGGTATCTCCTGATATCATATAGTTACCCACTTTGAAGCAAAGGCTGCCGGCGGTGTGCCCTGGTGTATGAAGCACTTCTAGCTTCGACTCTCCCAGTGAAATGGTGTCCCCGTCGTCCACCAGCATGTCCGGCGTTAATGGTAGGTTCGTTGCGTCGGCGGCATGAACAACCAGAGGGATCTTTAATGTGGCGTGTAACTCGGCAAGGGCCCCGATATGGTCCATATGGTTATGGGTCAGTAATATATATTTGGGGTTGGTACCTTTCAGGTTGTCCATGAGTATGTCCGGCTGGGCAGGGGCATCTACCAACGCGCTGTCCTGTGTCACCTGACAGGTCACGATATAGGCATTGGTGCCGAAGGGGGGCATTTCTAGCCTTTCAATCTGGATGCTGTCATCTTTGGCCATGACAACCATTTTGCACTCCTCAAATGTCCTTCTTTCAGGTAACGCTACACTATCACGATGAGTCCAGCCTGTCAAAAGAAAAACAAAACCCTGTGTTCTATCAAATTTTTACCGCTTCAGTACCTGTAGAAAACTTTCTAAACCATTATCTGTACGCAGGAATGCTATCTTTATTTCTGATCATAGTAGGTTGCCAAGAAGATTTTCGGTACGGAGGTTTTTGTTTTGGCTAACAGGAAGTGGATTAACAGGCTAGGCCAGGTTTTTCACAGAGACGAACAGGGTATGGCTATGGTTATGGCTTTGATTGCACTCGCCCTTGGAACGCTGATGATTACTCCCACCCTGAACCACATGGTTGCCGGTATTAAATCGGTTGATATTAAAGAAAGGCGCACCGGTGAGTTTTACGCCGCAGACGCCGGCATTGAGTATGCTGTATGGACGGTGAAGAATGACCCGCTGGCCACTTACCCTTATTCGGATCAGATTGTAGATGTTAATGGTGACAATGTGAGTATTACCATAGAGAACGTTGTTGACCGGACATTTAAAATCACCTCAACTGCTGGTGGCACCACTATTGAATCTTATACCTCGGTGGATTACGAGTATTATGATGGAGATCAGGATTGGGGACAGAATACCTATATCTCAGTAAATGCCTGGATAAGTGGCAGCCTGGATTTGGGCCAGTGGTCGGTTATAGAAGGTAGTCTGTATATAGAAGGGGATTTTGATGGCAGCCAGGCTGATAGAATCGAAGGCGATGTTTATGCAACCGGTAATGTTGACCTCTCCCAGAGTCTAACTGTATGGGGCACTGTCTATTCTGGCGGCGATATTAAACTGACTCAGAATGTTATTGTCCAGGGTGATGTTTATGCCCTCGGTATTATCGATATCTCGCAGGGCTGCCGGATTGAAGGCAGTGCTTATGCCGGTGGGACTATTTCGACCGATTACAGTTCTGATATCTGGGGGAGTGCTGTGGAAGGTTATGCGGGGCCCTGGCCCGGCCTACCCAGCTGGGTGATTGAATACCCCAAGATAACCAGTTATCAAATAAATTAGAGGATCCATGAAAAACCGGTTCTATATACGTAAAAGAGTAGTGTTTATGCGGAGAAAGGGGATTTGAGTTGTTCTATCTAGGGCGACGGATTCACCAGTTTATCAGGGCGGACAAAGCCAGAGAAGGTGGTATGGCCATGATACTCGCCTTGATTGCACTTGCTTTGGGGATGTTGATGATTACACCGACTCTAAACTACATGGTAACCGGCCTGCAATCTACCATTATCCAGGAAAGGCGCACCGGTGAAATGTATGCCGCTGATGCCGGAATTGAGAAAGCGATATGGGAGTTGACCAGCGGCAATCTAACGGTGGTTGAGAGCGAGAATCTGACCCTGCCACAATTCCTGTTAAATGACGCCACAGTAGAGATTACCATATTCCGCGTACCCGGGGAGAGTTTCCCCACCTACCAGATAAGCTCCACCGCCAACAGTACGGGTTATTCCAATACTACAATTGAATCTTATATAGAGACCTTTGATTTATCCGGCTTCCTGGATAATGCAATCACCACTCCAGGCGATGTGAACCAATACCCGCACGTGACTATTAACGGCGAGGTTGATGATGATTTTGACCCGGATGACTGGCCTACGGCCGACCAGTTCCGTGATTACTACTATGAAGATGTGGACAGTTTACCACCTTCTGGCGATAGTATAATATGGGTTCAGGATAATCCCACTGTCGGGCCGCTATACAGGGTTGGCGACCTGGTTTTTGATAGTTTTGGGGCAGCAACAGCAAATCTTACCGGGACCATATACGTAGTTGGTAATCTGGATTTTAACCAGGCAAACAATGACTATACGATAGACCTTAATGGTCAGACCATATTTGTCGATGGCGATATATATGTTGCCCCCAACAAGGTGAACTTCGTGGGAGAGGGGTGTATCATTGCCGTCGGGGATATTAATTTTCAGCCACTCAATGCCACCAGTGAAGATGGCTTCTTATTCCTGATGTCTATTGAAGGTGGGGTGGAGTTCCAGCCTCACATGGATTTCTACGGTGCTGTAGCCGGGTATACCAATATTGATATTCACTCGTGGGGTACAATCACTTTGCCCGGACTTGGCGGAGACTTGGGCTTTCCCGGGGGCGAGAAGGCAACTATTGTCTTCTGGAAGATAAGCTGATGCATGTCTGGCGAACAAACCCCGCTATTATCTATGGTAAAGCATCTATAACCTTTTCCGTGGAGATGATGATTTTCTCATTACACGCTTAAGGGCTAATTGGTAATTCATTGACAACCTCCTTTGGTGAGACCCTGCCGGCTGAAATTACCATCTTCAAAGCGTTCTCTACAGATATATTGGTACGGACAACTTCCTCTTCTTTGACCAGCTGTAAATAACCTGATGTTGGGTTGGGAGAAGTCGGTATGAAGATAGTTAATAACTTGTTTTCGGGCTCGTCACCCAACTCGTTGGTGAGAAACCCTATTACCCTCATCCCCTTTCTAGGGAACTCTACCAGTACCACCTGCATATAACCGGTCCGTTCCGGTGCGGTAAAACCCTCGGTAATCTGTTTTAGCCCGGTATAGAGCTGCCGGAACACCGGTAGGAATGGTAATATGGCTTCACCGTAGCCAATCAATCTCTTACCGATAACGTTACTGGCGATAACCCCGATTATAAAGATTAATACTATCGTTATTCCAAAACCCAAGCCGGTTATCGGGCGCCCGAAAATTGCTGTAATTACCGGTTGCAGAATATTATCGATAGTGACAAAGAACCAGACCAGTAGCCATACGGTGATACCGAGTGGTATGGTGGTAACAACACCGGTGAAGAAGTGAGTCCTCAGTTTCTTCACCGTCCATTTCCAGATTGATATTTTATTCTCATTCATGGCACCGATCCTCCTTTAATCCCCTGTATGCTTTGTTTTTTATTATTTTCTTAAAACCATTGTATCACCATACACCTTCAGCGTGGAACAGAATATCTTGGCACTAACGGCTAACATTGGCGGGAGAAACGGAAGGGGCTTGAAAGGCCATTTACGGGGTAGGTAACAGACTACTGGAGAGAGACAGGTTTGTGAGTTTAGTGCCGAAATCTAACGGGCAAATTGTGAGTAGCCATTTTTATTGCTATAATGTTTTTGCACATGGGGCTGTAGCTCAGCTGGGAGAGCGCCTCCTTTGCACGGAGGAAGTCAGGGGTTCGAGTCCCCTCAGCTCCACCAGGGGGATTTTTCCTGCACCTAAATATTCAGGTTATTTTGAATTGACAGATGGCAGAGCACCTATCTCTTAATCAACCGGTTTTAGGTTCGAGTCCTCCGCGGCTCACACTCGTCGGGAAAAAACCTAGTAAGAAATCCCTTAAAAATAATTACCATGGGATATAATTCATATCAGAAGGAGTGAAATGATTAACGATAAGGAAGGAAGCGATAAATCTAAGTCTCGTTTTATTACTCTAGGTAAAGGAAGAATGAATGAATAAGCAAGAAATATTGGAGTTCATAACTAAGAACCGTACCAGCCATCTGGCAACTCTGGAGGATGGCGCACCACGGGTCCGTGCCATCGGCATAGCCAAGGCTGACGAGGATGGCATACGATTTCAGACGTGGAAAAGCAAGGATGTAGGCAAACAACTCGAGAGGAACCCAGAAGTGGAATTATGTTTTAACAATTACGAGGAAGGCATACAGGTCAGGGTCAGAGGAAGTGTTGTACCGGTTGATGATGCCGCTAGTAAAGAGGACTTCATACCCAGGCGTCCGCAGTTCCAGAAATGGATTGATGAAGGCCAGGAACCGATTATGTATTGCCTGAAGAACGGACTCGCTCATATATGGACCCTTGAGAAGAACTTTGAGTCCAAGGAGTTTATCCATTTATAGATTGTACATAACCTCAAAATCAGCTGGTTCCAGGTTCGAGACCTGCACGACTCACAATCGATTTTTATTCTTCTGCTGACATTTTGCCGACATTCTTCTGGTTCTTTCTATTTACCCGCTTGGGAAGACTCGCTACACCGTGGGCACGGCACGCCCAGTACGCGGGCGGCGGCATGTCGTACCTTGTGAAGCGGATCGTCCAGTGCTTGGTGCAGTGCTTCTACGATGCGAGCGTCGCCTAGCCGCGCATAGGCTGAGAGGATCGCAATGACGTCCATCCTCACTTTCACGTTGTCGTCACGCACAAGCGGCAGGATGGCTTCCACACCTTCTGGGATAGTGTCGGCGGCCTCGTGGATTCTCAAAAGTCTATCCCCCGACTTGGCAGGATGTATCCGCGCAGCGTAGAAACGCACTGCTCGACTTCGAACCGTCGCTGCAGGATCTCTCAGCAGTAGCGTCCGAAGCTCTTCGGTAGCCCGTTTGTCATCGGATAATCCGAAGAAGACCGCTGCCGCGTTACGTGCCCGACCATTATCGGACCGTGCCAGCTTCATCATAGCCCGGAAGCCATCATCGCCTGATTGCAATAGCTTTCTCCACTCATCCTTGCGGCGTTGGTCCCAGGAGGATCCCGTGGAGTTGTGCTCGGGACCTTTGGATGTGAAGACCTCGAAGGCTTCCTGAACATGTTCAGCGAACTCGGTACCTTCGGCCACGATGTTGACCAACGCCTTCCAGCTTTTGAAGCCATACTGGCATGCCAGAGCATGCTGCACCTCTTGCAGGGAAACGTTCGCCGCTAGGATTTCCTTGTCCGAAGTATCCCGCAGACGGGCGAGATGTCGCAGCGTTTCGCAAACACCAGGGTCGCCGTCCTTGTACGCTTTGAGGAGTGCTTTGGCCTCATTCTTGACATGATCAAGATTCGGCCGATCGGGAAGAGACTTGGACATGACAACCTCCTTTCACATAATTGCCTGGGGTCTGCAATCGCAGGCAGAAAGAAGGTTATTTCGGTTTTCACTTTGCCGGGGTGGACTACGTCCTTCCCGCAGACCAGGAGGCGTCCTTAACGCCACTGATTAGTTTGCCATGCCGCGTCTGAGCTGTCAAGCTCTATCCTATGCTGCAGTACGCCAATCTGTAAACAAAGAAGCTATTACCCCTGTATCGGAAATTGTTGCAAGCTCTTTGGGTATAAATATAGGTGGTTGGTTAATACAATATTATTCACTCTTCGATAATAACACCGTTCTGCCAAACCGTACACGGGGCTTTTCTGCTATTTCAAAGCCAACGTCTTCAGCTTTTCGCATCATCTCATTGAATGCTATTAAGCCTACATGAATCTTTGGTTCGGTGATGAAAAACCGGCCACCCGGTTTAAGTAGCGAGTTAATTTCTTTCAGGAAGACTTGTATATCCGGTACTTCGTGTAGCATAAAAAAGGCTACGGTGAAGTCCAGTTCTTCTTGCAGGCCAATGCGGTCATGGCTGCAAAGGTGAATATGAATTCGATTTGATAGTCCCTCCCTGATTGCTCTTTCTTTGACGAAGTTAAGCATCCTGGGCTGCAAATCTGCAGCAATCACCAGGCCTTCCTCACCAACAAGTCTGGCCAGCCCTAAGGAAGCGAAACCGGCGCCGCAGCCTACATCCAGTACGGTCATTCCCCTGGTCACATAGGGAGCGAATGTCTTATGTGGATTATGGACAAGAGGGCGTAGGTGGTTGTCAATTACAGGCGCGAGTTGCCAGGGGCAAACAAGCTTTTCCTTACTGCAGGTAGAATAGCCGAACAGGATTTGCCTGCATCCATGATTAACGGGTTAACATAACAAGGGAATATATGTGAAAGCAGGGTTAAAAAGGGGTGTTATCCTTTATCCCCCGTTCAGTTCCCGCATTACCATGTCAACCACTACAGGAACCGTCTGCGCTACTTTGGGTGTACATCTCTCGTTAAAAGTCGTTACGTTTTCGACTTCAACAGCAAAGACAACTATCTCTTGGGGTAAGAGTATGCCCAATCTCCTCCCAAGCTCAAGGGCAGTGGCGAAGTTTACGTCATGGGGTGAGCAGGCATGCTGTGTAGCCATGAAGTCTTCAGGCTTGAGCCGGTAAACCTGACCGGGCTTTCCTTCTCTGGTTTGAATGGCATCAATAATAATAGCTTTGTCATAAGGAGTCAGCAGGTCGAGAAAATCCAGACCAGCCACACCGGCTTCCGTCACCGTGACCTCGGCCGGGTCAAGACTATCTTTTAGTTCCTGGGCAACGCGAATACCCACACCGTCATCACTGAGAATCGGATTGCCCAGACCCAGCACCAGTGTCTTCATGCCGCGTTCCCCCTATAACAAAACCGGTCAGACTATCTATCGGGCAGGTTCTGGCTTAATCTCCTGACGACTTCTCCCTGACTGTCATAAATTGTTACTTCCATCGGCATCTGCCCGGGCAGGGTATGGGTAGCACAGCCGAAGCACGGGTCGTAGGCGCGGAATGCCATCTCCACCATATTCAGCAACCCCTCCGATACTTCCTCCCCTTTTTTAATCGCTGCCTGAGCCACTTTCTTGATCGACATATTCATTGCCGGGTAGTTGTGGCAGGTAGCGACAATCAGGTTGGCCTTCTGGACAATGCCGTTGTTATCCGTCTGGTAGTGGTGGATAAGCGTGCCCCGTGGTGCTTCAACGATACCGACCCCCTCGTCTGGTGTGGCCGTTGGTATAGTCCTGACCTCCGGGCTGGTTATTTCTTTGTCCTGGCTGAGATCCAGTAGACGCTCGGCTGCGTACAACAACTCGATTAACCTCGCCCAGTGGAAAGCCAGGGTGGCATGCACAGGCTTACCACCCAGTGTTTGATACATCTTCTCGTATTCGGCTTGAGCCAGGGGAGTGGCCATGCCATCGGCAACATTAAGACGGGCCAGCGGGCTCACCCGGTAAATGCCGCTTTCCCTGCCCTCAATAAATCCCTTCCAGCCGGTTTTTTTCAGGAAGGGGAACTTGAGGTAAGACCAGGGTTCAGTATGCTCGGCGATATAGTCCAGATACTCAGCAGGACTAAACCTGACAATCTCCTTCCCATCTTCGTCAACCACACGGACATCGCCATCATAAAAGTTAATCCTGTTCTGGCTATCGACAAGCCCCATATAATAGCTCTTCATGGTATATATGTCACCGGTTATCAGAGCCAGGTAGTCCTTGTTCTCCAGCACCACGTCATTGAACAGTTTCAGACTGAATTTGGCGAACTCAACCTCTGACCTGGCTTTTTCCTCAAAGCCTTTACGCTCCTCTTCGGTGACTGGCTTGCTGATTCCCCCGGGCAGGCCGAAGACGGGATGAGTGGCCTTACCGCCGATAGTGTTCTGGATATCCTGGGCATAAGCACGGTGTTTTATCACCTCACCACCGATTTCAAGCCCGACCTTGGCCACTACCCCCAGTATGTTCCTTTCGGCGGGGTCGCTGGTGGGCCCCAGAACGAAATCGGGTGCGGCCAGGGCATAGAAGTGGGCGATATGGGAGTGGACCATATGGGCACAGTAGAACAACTCCCGCACCTTCTTAGCAGCAGGCGGAGGGTCAGTATGGTAGACGGCGTCTGTGGCCTTGCACGAGGCCAGATGGTGTGCCCCCGGTCAGACGCCGCAGATTCGCGGGACGATGCGGGGCAACTCTTCAACCGGCCTGCCCTCACAGAACTTCTCGAAACCGCGAAGCTCGGGAATCTGAAGATAGCTATTGACAACCTCGCCGCTATCATCTAAGAAGATCTCTATCTTGCCGTGTCCTTCAAGCCTGGTTATGGGATTGACGGAAATCTTTTTCATTGCGGCTACGCCCTCCTTTCACCCTGCGGTAGACTCTTCCTCTTGAGCATGGAATCAGCCATACCAAACCGGTAAAATGTTCCTGCTGGGTCCACTATATCTTCTAACATTCTGTTAATGTCTTCCTGTCCGTCAGACTGATAGATGGAAGCAATAGCACTGACCAGCTTGGCTCCCTGGTCAATAACCCCCGGTGGCGGCCCGAAACAGCCGCGGCAGGGCATGTTGGCCTTAACGCACCGGACGCCGCAGCCCCCTCTAGTAGCCGGGCCGCAGCAGATTATTCCCTGCTCCAGCAGGCACCTGTTCGGGTCGGGGATAATCTGGTGGGGGCGATAAATCCTGGCTATCTTCTTCTCTTCCTTTGTCCGTTCGCACTCATCGCACAGCGTCTTATCCGAGGCAATTATCGCCCCCACCGGAGGTAGTTGTCCGCTAGCAAACAGGTCTACTACTTTGAGGATGATATCCACCGGCGGCGGACAGCCGGGGATAAAATATTCCACATCTACCACCTGTGCCAGTGTCATCACGGTATCGAACATCTCCGGCAGATCTAATTCGCCTTCCTCAACTTTGGTCAGGGTCTGGGGGAAAGTACGGTTTTCATTGGCGCTTGACGGTGACTCAATATAGACGCGCTCGAATATCTCGTCGCGTGTGGTGAAGTTGCCCAGCGCCGGTATACCGCCGAAACAGGCACAGGCGCCAAAGGCTACCATTACCTTTGATTTGGCGCGTAATAGCCTGGCAATCTCTTCCTGCTCCGAATTTCTAACCGCGCCATTAAAAAGGCACAGGTCAATGGAGGTATCGGCCATTTCTTCAACGTGGTGGTACTTGAAGTCAAGGGCAACCGGCCAGAAAACAATGTCGGCAAGATTGGCAATATCCAGTATCTTCTCGTTGGTATCGAGCACGGCGACATCACAGCCACCGCATGCGGCCGCCCAGTACAGGGCTATCTTCGGTTTAGTCATCGGCCTTACCTCCGTTTCCGCTGAAAGGACCCAGCCGTCTGATTTCCTCCGTCATTTCGTTGACCAGTTGGGCAAAGCGGTCTCCTTCTGACGCCGATACCCAGTCCAGGCGTACCCGCTCCTCTTCAATCCCGAACTGGGCCAGCATTTTTTTCATCAAAGGTATCCGTCGGGCTGCTTTCATATTACCTTCCAGGTAATGACATTCGCCGGGATGTCAGCCGCAGACGAGAACACCATCCGCACCCAGCTGGAAAGCCTTGACGATGAAGCTGGGGTCTACCCGGCCACTGCACATTACCCTTATCACGCGCACGTTGGGGACATATTTTTTCCGCGATGTGCCAGCCAGGTCAGCCCCGGCATAGGAGCACCAGTTACAGAGAAATCCGATTATCCTGGGTTCAAAGCTCATACTAACACTCCTTCCAACTGCGTCATAATCTGCTGCGTGGTAAAATGCCGGCTGATAATCGCCCCGCTGGGGCAAGCCGCAGCACAGGTTCCGCAGCCTTTACACAGCGCCTCGTTAATCACCGCCACCTTCATTTCCTCAGTAAAGGAAATTGCATTGTAAGAACAGAGTGTGAGACAGGTCTTGCAACCGGAACAGGACTCCTTATCAACAGCAGCTATTGCCGACTCAATCTCCACATTACCCTTGTTTATCATCGCCAGCACTCTCGCCGCCGCCGCCGCCGCCTGAGCCACGGTATCGGGGATATCCTTCGGGCCCTGACAGCAGCCGGCAACGAAGACGCCGTCGGTAGTGGTTGCTACCGGGTCGAGCTTGGGGTGTTTTTCCATAAAAAAGCCGTCCTTGCTCCGGCTGATAGAGAATTGCCTGGCTACCTCACCGGCGTCTGCCTGTGGCTCCAGAGCCGTACTCAGCACGACCATGTCAACCGGAATGCGCCGCTTCCGTCGCACCAGCGTATCTTCAACGAGCACCACCAGCTTGCCTTCCTCCCCGGGTTCCTCGGCAATGTTGGTAATCTCACCGGCACGCCCCCGCACGAAGTTGATCCCTTCTTCCTGAAGCCGCTCGTAGAATTCCTCGTAGCCTTTGCCGAAGCAACGCATATCAATATAGAGCTGATAAATCTCGGCATCCGGGATCTTCTCCCTGACCAAGTGGGAGAACTTGAGTGAGTACATGCAGCAGACCCGTGAGCAGTACTCGTGATAGTTGACATCGCGGCTGCCGATGCAGTGCAGGATAGCCACGCTCTGTGGCGTTGACCCGTCTTTAAGCAGAAGCTTACCGCCTGTTGGGCCCGAGGCATTGCTCATCCTCTCAAACTGGATGCCGGAGATTACATTGTCATATTGACCGTAGCCAAACTGAGTCATCACTGAGGGGTCGAATGAATCAAAGCCGGTAGTGACTATGATGCAACCAACGTCTATCTCATCTATCCTTTCCGTTTGCTCAAAATCGATCGCCTTGGCTTCACAGAACATTTCGCAGGCGCGGCATTTGCCCCTCAGGAAATAGGTGCAGTGCTCCCGGTCAATTACCGGCATATTGGGTACTGCCTGCGGAAAAGGAGTGTAGATGACCTTCCTCTTACCCAGACCGACATCAAATTCGTTGCCCGCTTTTATCGGGCATTTTTCCTGGCAGGTACCGCAACCGGTGCACTTACTCTCATCCACATAGCGCGGCTTCCTGCGTATTTTGACCTTAAAATTACCCACGTAGCCGGAAACATCCGTTACTTCGCTATAGGTCATCATTTCGATGTTTTCGTGTGACCTCACCGAGGCCATTTTCGGCGTGAGTATTCAGGCCGAACAGTCTAATGTAGGGAATGTCTTGTCCAGCCGGGCCATGTTACCGCCGATTGAAGGTTCACGCTCTACCAGGTAAACCTTGTTACCCGAGTCGGCGATTTCCAGTGCGGCTTGTATCCCGGCGATACCCGCTCCCACGACTAAAGTACAGGGGTTGACCGAAACCTCCTTCGTTTCCAGCGGCTCGTGGTAGAAAACACGCCGTACTGAGGCGCTCACCATTGCCTTGGCTTTGTCCGTAGCCGCCTCATTGTCTTCGGTTACCCAGGAACACTGCTCGCGGATATTGGCCATCTCAAAGAAATAGGGGTTGAGCCCGGCGCTGGCCAGCATGCGTCTGAAGGTGGGTTCATGTAAGCGTGGTGAACATGACGCTACTACCACACGATCAAGCCCCAGTTCCTTGATATCATTCTTTATCATGTCCTGGCCCGGGTCCGAGCACACAAATTTGTAATCGCGGGCTATAGCTACTGACGGCAAACCCCGGGCAAACTCAGTTACCTGCTCGACATCGACGACACCAGCAATATTAGCCCCGCAGTGGCAGACATAAACGCCGATTTTATGCTCCATTTTCTACTCCTTAAAGGTACTTGCCTAAGACCGTTTCGGCCGGGACAATGCAGCTTTTCAAGCCCAGGTCTCTCTCAACAAGCCCGAAAGCCACTCCCATCAACTGGGTAAAAAACAGGACGGGAAGGTTGAAGCTGGTCATAAACCTTTTGTCAGCTGATTTCTGGTAAGCATCCAGGTTAGTCTGGCACAGTGGACAGGGGGTAATTATGCATTCTGCCCCATTATCCAGCGCAGATTTGAGAACCTTGCCGATTAAACTCAGTGAAAGGTCCTCTTCAGAGATAATCAGGGACCCTCCGCAACAACGGGCTTTCTTGGGGAAGTTGATAGTCTCTCCCCCAAGACTTACTATTAGTTTATCTATCGACTCAGGCATTTCAGGGTGATCAAAGCCGAAGCTGGGTCGAACCAGCTGACAGCCATAGTAGGGAGCCACCTTCAATCCTTCAAGGCTCTTCTTTACGGTTGCGCTGATGGTGTCGTAACCGATGTCGTTGACAAAGATATCGAGGAGGTGCCTGACCCGAACGGTCCCCTTGTATTCCAGCCCCCCGGCTGCCAGAGATTCATCAACTTTAGCCTTAAGGTCAGGGTACTGCTTCAAGTAAGAGTTAGCACGGTTCAAGATGACATAGCAGGAGCTGCATGGCGTCACTAAATCTAAGCCCGTCTTTTCTGCCAGAGCCAGGTTCCGCGCCGAAAGGCAGAAGGAAGCCAGTTCCTCAAATGAGCTATAGGGCGTCGAGCCGCAGCAGTTCCAGTCATCCAGCTCAAGAAGCTCGATGCCCAGAGCTTTGCTAACTGCCTGAGCTGACACACCATATGCTTTGGCTCCCCCCTCAGACGAGGAGCAACCCGGGAAATAGGCATAATATCTCAACTCACACCTCCTAGCTCTTCGGCTTTGTCAAGGATAGCCCGGAGTTGTCTGGTTCCCTCCGGGGTTAGCCTTCTGGCTCTAATAGTTAGGCGTCCCCGCTTCCGCAAGCTCAATGCCATTGGCAACAACCTGATAGCACGCAGCGGGTTAGTCAACAGGTAATACCAGGTTATAAATCCTGCTTCGGGGAGACTTCCCAGGCTGTAAACGAAATCATTGAAACTGCGGTACATAGCCGGCGTGAGTGTCCGGCCGTGACTCAAACCTTCCCGCACTGATAGACACTCAAAGGCATGCATAAGGTCTGTTTGCTTGATTCCCCTCGGGCAACGTACAGTACAGAGATAACAGGAGAGACAGTGCCACATGGCATTGCTGGAAAGAACCTCTTCTTTCATTCCTGCCCGTGTCATGGCGATGAGTTGCGACGGAGTGTGGTCCATGCTATCAGCATTGGGGCAGGACGCCGTGCAGGTACCGCATTGAATACAAAGGCGGATACCTTCTCCGCCCGGAATAGCACTGACTTCCTCTATAAAACTATCTGTTCGTGTTCTTCTTTCCATCAAACCTCCTTCCCTGTAATATACTGAATTTGCTACCTAAAAATAGTTTCTGGAGCTTGCGCGTACTAAAGCAAAATCTGGGCACAGCAAGTCCGCAGTGAAAAGGAGAAGCCTTTCACTTCTCCTTACTTCAGCACTGGTTTGCTAGCCAGTTGCGTTTCTCTGACCCTTTTACTGTGCTCAGCACGCCTCCTCTGTGTCTCCCGGATAACCGTATAGATACCGCTGACATTGATATACCAGATCAAGCCCACCGGGATAAGGATTACGGGCACTGCCAGTACCAGAAGCAAAATCACCCACCATTCCATAATGTACCTCCATGAAACTATATTCTTAATACTGTTTTATTGGTTGGCTCTTAATTTTTTATTGTTGGTCTGGCTTAATTATCTGCTGGCAAACCGTTATGTCGGTTCTTTCCTACGCTTGGTTGACTTCAGCAACTCGCTCCACCCTGGCTTTTTTACAGCAGCATAAATCCTCCCTACATATTAGACTATTACATTCTTCGTTAAACTGGCTTCCGTAGTAATACCTATTATTAGTCGTGTTTTCTAAGTATTAATACCTAAGCCGAACTGACGCAGTTTTGGTTTCACCTTACTTAAAAGGGCTTATAATTATGTAATCGTCTAGAACGTGCAGTGTGCTGCATTTGAAACCATCCTGGTATTTTGTGATTAGTGAGCTCCTCTAGTAGCATCAGAGAAGGTGCCAGAATGTAAAATAATAGATGCACTGCAGTACAGAGACCAGGTTTCTGATACGGGAAGGTGGGCATAAAAGCCTAAGGTTGTTAGTTGCGGTATATTATGGTTGGTGCCGGTGTACTGTGGGTCAGCGGTATGTGTTTCCAGCGACGGTATGCGTAGTAGATAGCAAACCCGGTCGCCATAGCCAGGGGGTTCCGGTTGGTGTGTTAGCAGGACCGCATAATGAGGACGGTTGAGAGTACTGATACAATAACCAGGAGTAACAGGATTGCAGAACCGGTCAGCAGGATATATCGGGTAGGTATAAATATACCGCTGGATGAAACCTGCCATCTTGTGTTGACCGGTATTCTTTGCCGGGGCATCTCTTCAAATAAAAAATCAGATTCTTCATCTGAGGGTTGATCGGCTCCCTCTCTTTCCCGTCTTACAAGTTCATCGGGAACATCATCGGCAGATAAACTACTCTGCTGTACCCACTGCCGGTATAGCTTCGTCTTTCTTCTTCTTTGAAGGTAATTAATGATATTGTTTATCACCGGTAACTCGTTTGTTTTACTATTCTATTACGGCGGTAATATCCTTCTCAATGGTATCTTGGTATAGCTAACCTTTAACCCTATAGTAGTGTCGGGATGTCCTTGGATACTTCCTCGGTGGCATTGGGTTTATCGGCCATCGATTCCTGTTTTCTTTCAATCTCGGCAACCACACTGGACGCCTTGATGTAATATTGCTTCACCTTTTCCAGTTCGTTAAGGCGTGACAGTATAACGACCACGTTGATTTCACCGCTCTCTCTGGGGTAGTCACCATTCCTGATAATAGCTTCAGGGGCTATGCTACGGAGGGAGTCACCAAGCTCCTTTACCAGCTCTACATTCATTTCTTTGGAAGGGGCAGTTAAAAGATACAATGCGCTGGCCGAGTCCTTGGGGTCGCAATGGACCGACAGTTCGCTGATGGCCTGGTCCATGGCCTGGATTCCCTTGTGGGTTTCACTACTCTTCTTACGGAAGTTCCGGGTTACGGCAAAGGGCAGGTTAATCAGTGGCAGGAGCGATTTGCCATAACCGAATGCCGTCCACCCCGAAAGGGTGTGCATTATGTCTCCGGCGTCAAGCATCTTGGTCCCGATATATTTTGCCTTTTTTTCTTCCCCGGCGCAGAGCAGGTTGTAGAATGGGTCAATAATCATGTCATTGATTTTGGCGATGTTATTCCTCAGAGAGATGTCTTTCTTGACATACCTCTGGTTATCGGTCAGAAACACGGCATCGGCTACGGAATAAACAGATTTCAGGCATACCGCGGTGTTATAGATAGTCCTTTCTTCTGTTTCCTCCTCGTGTTCAAAGGGCAGGACAACCAGGGCATAGACGGGTTTATCCACGTAACGCTCTTTAATACGCTGTATCATTACCGGTAGCGTACCGGAACCGGTGCCGCCGGCAGCGCCGGCAATCAGTAAAAATGCGTCAGTTTCAAAAAATCTCTTGGTTGTACGTATAGCATCGATGATTTTATCACCGTCTTCTCTGGCTATATCGGCCGCGGCCTCGCTCATTTTAGCGACACCGTGTCCCCTGGTCTTGTCACCACCGATGAGGATTCGGTGCTGGTAATCTGCCCTGATGTTGTATAACCCGCTTAAATCAGCAGCGTCCGTGTTTACCGCATAGATACCGGTTATTATTTCCAGTCCGCGGCGGCCCCGTGATCTTTTGTTTAGACGGGCAAAACCATCGGCAATCCGGCCCCCGCATTGTCCAAAGCCAACAATTAGCAGTTTCATTACTTACCTCCCTGACGGTTACGTTAGACAGGAACCCGGTAATTTATGTGCTTTATACACTTACCTTAAAAAATACTGCGGGTGGTTCGTGTATTGTCTTGAGTTTAGTTCTCTTGTAGCGTAATGTCAATATTGGGAGGATTATGCAGGCAATTTACTTACTGAACCGGCGTCAGGTCTTTTTATGTCTCCCCTGATGCCGATAGTAATTTCACTGAGAGGGATTTCGCGTCCGCTGAGGTGTATTGCTTGCCTGGCCATGTGGGTTAGCCCGGCGCAGCAGGGTACATCCATGTGCGCCACGGTAAGGCTTTTTACCGGTGAATGGCGCAGGATCTCGGTGAGTTTTTGCAGGTGCGTCTGGAAATCGTCCAGTTTGGGGCAGGCTACCAGCAATGCATGGTCTTTGAGTAGGTCGTGGTGGAATTTGCCATAAGCAAAGGGGACGCAGTCGGCTACCAGCAGCAGGTCCGCTTGTTCAAGAAAGGGTGCCTCTGGCGGTACCAGGGCGAGTTGGACCGGCCATTGGCCGGGTATTGATGGCTGGTTTGCCGTCTCTTTTTCTACGGTGGTTGAAGGGCAACTACAGGGTAGTTCCCTGCTACTTGGTTCTGCTGCTTCAAGGTGGTGCCTGACGGCTTCTACGTCAAATTCTTCACTAGCCCTTTCCTCGATACTGATGGCCCCGTGAGGGCATTCACCGAGACAGGCACCGAGTCCGTCACAGTACTTATCACTGATCAGCTTTGCCTTGCCGTTAATTACCTGTAATGCCCCCTCGGCACATGATATAATGCAGGCTCCGCAACCGTTACATTTATCCTCGTCGATTTTTACTATATTTCTATTTACTTTTGTCGTCATGGCATATCTCCTTACCGGTCCTGGCTAGTCTCCGCCGTGTAATTGACGCCATCTTTCTTCTCCCAGGCACTGACGGGCGGAGGCGCACCACTCGATGCATGACGGGACGCTATCGCGATAGACACGCTGGCCGCATTTCTGGCATTTCACCCTCATTTCGTCGGAGAAGACCTCAACCTCACCGCCACAGCCGGGGCATTTGAATAACTCCACACGTAAATTTCGCATGTCCTGACCCGGGCATTTCATCGTTGCCATTATTTTACCTCCCTCTTCAGCTCTGTCTGGTTTTATATATTTTATTAAAATGATAACACAGGGCTGGCAGGTTAACTATGATTTAAATCATATTCTACGGGAAGTGGCGGCAGAGGATACTTGGTGAAACAGGTGGGGAAAAAGTGCCTGAAAATTTGACAGTTTTTATCGCAGATAATATATTTCTCTTTGTTACGTATCACTGCCGCTGATCAAGAACTATCTCTAACATTTAAAACGGAGGGCGATTATGACAACAAAGGAGAGGATTGAGGGGATGCTGAGCCCCTACCGGGTACTGGACCTGACCGACGAGAAGGGTCTTATGTGTGGCAAGTTACTGGGTGATCTGGGGGCTGATGTTATCAAGGTTGAGAGGCCGGGTGGTGACGCTACCCGGAATATAGGCCCCTTCTATCATGATGAGGTTGACCCGGAGAAGAGCCTTTTCTGGTTTGCTTTCAACACCAGCAAGCGGGGTATCACCCTGGACATAGAAAAGGCTGAAGGGCGGGAGATATTGAAAAGGCTGGTTAAGGGCGCTGATATAGTTATAGAGTCTTTCGCGCCGGGTTATCTGGATGGGCTTGGTCTGGGGTATGCTGACCTGGAGAAGGTCAATCCCGGTGTCATCATGGTATCGATTACGCCCTTTGGCCAGAGTGGGCCGTACCGGGGCTATAAAGCCCCTGATATTGTAGCCTGGGGGATGGGTGGCCAGATGTACTCGGTTGGCCCTCCCGAGCACCCCCCGGTGCAGATAAGCCACCATGCTCAGGCATATCTGCACGGTTCTGTTGAGGCTGCGGTGGGTGCTATGGTGGCTCTTTTCGAGAAACAATCGAGTGGTAAAGGGCAGCATGTTGACCTTTCCATTCAGTCATCACTGGCCCAGGCGACATATATGTTAACTGCCTCCTGGGACCATGGGCAAACAATTAGACCAAGGCAGGATCCGGAGTCCACCAGGGAAGTTGCCAGGATGCAACGGGTGTGGCCATGTAAGGACGGCTTTGTCATGTGGTTCTTCTTCCCTGGCGAGGCGGGAAAGCGGCGGAACCCGCCACTTATAGAGTGGATGGACAGCGAGGGAATGGCTAACGACTTCCTGAGGGAATTTGACTGGGAGGCATTTGGCGTCCCGCCGACCCCTGAAGAATTACTGGAAGAGACCCCTGATGAGAGAAGGCAGCGCTTGCAGACCAGGCGAGAAGCCCTGGAGGAGCCGACAGGCAAGTTCTTCATGTCACACACGATGGCTGAGTTAATGGATGGGGCGGTAAAACACCGGGTTACCCTTTATCCCCTGAACAATACCGCTGCTATTCTGGAGAGTGCCCAGCTGGCTGCCAGGGGGTTCTGGGCAGAAGTGGAACACCCTGAGCTAGACACCACCATCACCTATCCCGGCGCATTTACCTGGGCATCGGAGACACCTCCCGGGATATCGCGCCGTGCACCACTTATCGGAGAGCACAACGAGGAGGTTTACCAGCAGGAGCTGGGCATGTCTGCGGAAGAGATACAGTCTTTGAAGCAGGCTGGAGTTATATAGAAAAGGAAGAAAGGGATATCAGGAGGGAGAGAATGGAGAAGAAACCGTTAGAGGGAATCAAGGTCGTTGGTTTTACCTGGTATGTTGCCGGGCCGCAGACGACCAAGACGCTGGCTGCCTGTGGCGCCGAGGTTATCAGTATCGAAGGCCGGACCAGGGTTGATCCCCAACGAACCACCGGGCCTTATAAGGATGGCGAATCGGGTGTAGACCGTAGTGGCGATTTCAACCAGTACAACGCCGGCAAAATGAGCATTGCCCTTAATCTGGCCGATCCCAAGGGGATAGAGATTGCTAAGAAGCTGGTTTCCCGGGCTGATGTTGTCGTTGAGAACTATGCCGGGGGTGTAATGAAGAGGATGGGATTGGGTTATGAGGATCTCAGGAAGGTTAAGCCGGACATTATCATGCTCAGTGCCTGCATGCAGGGACAGACAGGGCCGCATGCCGATCATCCGGGGACGGGGTACCAGCTGACGGCTCTGTCCGGTTTTTATTATATAACCGGCTGGCCTGGTGAGGAGCCTTCACCCCCGGATGGCCCTTATCCGGACTATATAGTGCCCCGTTTTAGTGTACTGGCCATATTGGCGGCACTGGACTACCGGCGCCGCACCGGCAAGGGGCAGTACCTTGATTTATCGCAGTATGAGAACGCAATACATTTCTTAAGCCCACTAATACTGGACAATGTGGTCAACCAGCGGGTTGCCACCAGGGTTGGTAACAGTTCTCCTTATGCTGCCCCACACGGCGTCTATCGTTGCCGTTCCGAAAACAGGTGGTGTGGTATTTCTGTCGCTACGGACGAGGAATGGAAAATAATGTGCTGGTTGATGAGTGAAACCGAGTGGGTCCAGGAAGAGCGGTTCAGCACTCTTGAGGGGAGAAAGGCAAACAAGTCGGAGCTGGATATGCTGATGGAGGAATGGACAATGGAACGGTCCCCTGGCGAAATTACCAATATGTTAAGGCGGTTTAATATGCCGGTACGAAGGCTTGAGCGTGGCGAGGTAGAGCTGGCCGAGGATGCTGAGTTTGCCGAAAGGGCTGCTGTAGCGATGCCGCACGGAGCCTATTCCTGCAAGTCCGAGGATCGGTGGTGTGCTATTGTTGTGCAGACCGATGAAGAGTGGCAGAGTTTCTGCCGTGTAATCGGTAATCCGGAATGGACGAAGGATGCCAAGTTCAGCACACTAAAGTCTAGGCAGGAGAACGAGGAGGAGATGGACCGGTTGATAGGGGAATGGACAATCAACTTCTCGGCCGAGGAGGTAATGACCAGGATGCAGGAAGCCGGTGTGGCAGCCGGTATTCTGGAGACCGGGCAGGACCTGATGGACAAGGACGCACAATTGAAGTATCGCGGTCTCTTTGAGGAGCTTGACCATCCGGAGATAGGGAAGTACCGGGCAGCGGGCACGGCATTCAAGCTATCGAAGTCATTAACTCAGTTAAAGAGTGCCCCCACGCTAGGCGAGCATAATGAATATATATTGAAAGAGCTACTGGGTATGTCGGATGAGGAGGTCGTCCAACTGGTGATAGAAGGTGCTGTTGAGTAAGAGGTATGCTAGGTTTATCTGGTGTCGGTATAATTAAACAGTGGATTAAAAGACCATTGTAGCAACGGATGTGCTTATTTAGAAGGGCGTCCCATACTTAGCCTCAGGTTGGTATGAGACGCCTTCTTTCTACGCTGTCATTTTGTGCCCTTGTCAACCTTGGTTTGTCATATAAATAAGCAGGTCTGGTTGCTTCAAGTTCCGGTATAACTACGAGAATAGACCAATATACCAGTCGTAGATGGTACTCCCCCACAGCAGCCCGGCCATAGCACCCAAGCACAAGAATGGCCCGAATGGTATGGTATCCCCGCGTTTCTTCACCGACAGCAGGAGTAGAATACCGGCAATCAACCCGCCGACGATAATGGCGCTGATAATGGCAGTGAAGACAACAGGCGAGCCGGTTGCCAGGCCTATCAGTCCGGCCATCTTAACATCACCCCAACCAATTCCGCCACGAAAGACGATTACCGGCAGGAGTAGGAGTGCCAGGCCGATTCCACCTCCTATTAACGAGTTGACGATGGTAAGTTCAGGGCGGAGTGGCACCAGCGCTAGGGTCAACAGAGCGGCCGGATACACCAGCCTGTTGAGAATGAGGCCCCGTTCTAGGTCAATAACGAAAATAACTATAAATAGGCAACCATAAGCTAATAATATTCCTAGCTGGACGCCGGGGCCGTAACTGCACCATAAGAATGCAAAGAGTAGTGCCGTGACCAGTTCTACCCAGAATAGGCGCTGGGGTATAGGGGCCCCGCAATAACGGCAACGCCTTCGCAGCCAGAGATAGCTGAAGAGCGGGATCAGGTCGCTAATAGCCAGTCGGTGCTGGCACACTGGGCAATGAGAACGCGGTCTGAAAAGCGATTGGCGCTCCGGCAGACGATCAATACAGACATTGAGGAAACTGCCTACCACTACTCCCAGCAGGATAAACAATGGTAGCATAACCAGTCTATTACTAAATATACCATCCATTACTATTGTAAATACTGTATGACTACATGTTGCGTCAATACAATAGGATAATTTTCCTATCTCGGTTATTACCTTTAGGCTATTTACTCTAGGCTGCCTGGACGATAGTATGGAGACAGTGAAGTTAACACCAGTATCAGCATTGGAAACAATTCACGAGAGGAGGTGAAACGTGAAAAAATTCCTGAAGCACTTTCGTTATGGCGAAAAGGGGTTTACCCTGATTGAGCTCCTGGTGGTAATTGCTATCCTAGGCGTACTGGCTGCAGTGGTGGTACCCAATGTCAGTAAGTTCATGGGCCAGGGCAAAGACGAGTCAGGGTTGACCGAGCTGCACAGTATCCAGACAGCGGTGACGGCGATGATGGCAGACCTGGGTATTACGTCAATCACGAACCCTTGCTCAACTACTACATCTCCGTACAATGACATGACCTATTTCCCCACCACCAGTAATTCAGATAATGTTAGCCTGTTTGGTAATACTCATTATCTGCAGAAGGACACAACAGAGTTCTGGTATAGCGTTGATTCTGACGGAACCTGCCGCGGGTGGTGGACAAGTGGCGGTAGCGGAACATCCAATAATGAGATCGGAGTTGATTCTGCACCGTAATCTGGTACCTGTGTACAGTTTAAGCTAAAGCCGGCTTTAGCTTTAGCAAGCAGGAAAATAAGACAGACACCTTGAAAAGAGGTGTCTGTTCTTTTTATGTTGTGTATATTATTAGCTCTGAATAACAGGATCTTTTTGAAGAAACGTATGCTCTGGTGGCGTATTAGGAGTAACCGTCAGGAGACTAGTATGATACCGCTCTATGCAGGGCAACACCTCGTCTTGGCTCACCGATTATCCTGACCACTTCCTCTTCATCGGCGCAATTATCGAAAAGTTCCTTTTTACTAATCTGCTTGGTGAGATAGAGTGTCGATAATGCTTCGTCCATGGTGCGCATGCCGCTCTGCGAGCTGGTACGGATGACATTAGGCAACTGGTAGGTCTTGTTCTCCCGGATGAGGTTTCTCACTGCCGGAGTTGCCAGCATTACCTCTACCGCGGGTACCCGTCCGGCGCCGTCAGCTTTGGGTATTAACCTCTGGCAAAGCACTCCCTGAAGGACAGCGGCCAGCCGCCCCAGGGCCAACTGTTGCTGGTGGGCGGGAAAGAGGTCAACGATTCTTTCTATGGAATAATGGGCGCTGGGAGCATGGCCGGTAGATATCACCAGGTGGCCGGTCTCCGCAACCATCAGTACCGCCGCTGCCGTCTCTAGGTCCCGCATTTCACCGACCAGGATGACATCGGGATCCTGGCGGAGCACGTGTTTCAGTGCTGCCGTAAATGAGTGTGTATCGAAGTTAATTTCGCGTTGTGATATGACACACTGGTCACTGGCATATTCGTACTCTATAGGGTCTTCAATGGTAACCACACGTCGGCGCAGGTAGTGATTAAGGTATTCAATCATCGCCGCCATGGTAGTGGATTTGCCGCACCCGGTGGGTCCGGTAACCAGTATTAAACCATGGGGTTTGGTTACCAGTTCCTGACATATTAGTGGAAGCCCTAAATCCTCGATAGTGGGAATAGTATTGTGGACCAGACGGAAGGAGAGACCAATAGTCCCCTTCTGTCGGTGGGCGTTCACCCTAAAGCGGATACCTCCCGAGAAATTATAACCAAAGTCAAGCTCCTGTTCACGCTTGAAGCTCTCTTTCTGCTCATCATTGGTTATTTCATCGAATATCTGCCGGACATCTTCGGCTGTCAGGGGGAGGGTGTCCAGTGTTACCAACTTACCGTCAACCCTCATTACCGGGGCGCAAAAAGCCAGGATTTGAATATCAGAGGCATTTCTCTTCACTGCCAGTTGTAGAATATCGATAATGTCCATTGTTTAATTACCTTTCACAATTTATATATCTTTTATGGGTATGACCGTGGCGGATCAAGACTGTGTTAGAGTTATACTGAAGTTCACCGTGCCGTCATCGGCAGCGTTTAACGAATTTATCCACACTACGGCAAATTTTTCCGTTTGCTCAAGAATGCGGCTGTATTCCAGCGCCTGTGTATAACTGGTAGCGTTGCCCTGCAGTTTCAATTGCCCGCCTGAATATGAAGTACTGAACAGGGTCGCCCCAGAAGGCAGGCATTCAACAGCGACCGTGGAGAGGGTATCATAGATATCCAGACGCCCGGCGCCAAGTTCCTCTATCTTGGTCTCCAGCTGCTGCTTTTTCTCTTCTATCTTGGCGATAGCAGCTTCAATCTCCTGAACCCTTTTATTTTCCAGTTGTCTGATCTGGAGCTGTTGAGTGACCTTATTATATTCCGCCTGGGCCTGATAAACCTCGACATTAGCCGAATTTGCCAGCTGGTACAGGGGTAGGATGACCGCGATTCCGGCTACAATCCCCGGAACCAGGAGCATCTGTTTGGCTGGCATCCGGTGGGGGCGATAGTTATCGGGCAATATGTTGACATCGGGTATGCTTGTGTCTCTCATTAAGGATGTATATTTCAGCGCCATGCCGATATTTACAGCATACTGTTCTGAAGGGAAATCAGGGGGAGATTCAAACGGAGACTCCAAGGGTTCTATTTTGTATTCTATACCGGCGGTTATTACCTGGACTACTTCGACGTCCTTAGCCAGTCCACCGGTTAGAAAGAGCGGAGTCGAACGGCCCAAAGGTTCGTCCGGGTGGTTGGAAGCATAGAATTGCAGGGTTCGCTCAAACTCTTCAACCAAATATTGTAGCCGCCTGCTCAGCGACTGGTCAATGCGCATGCTGAGGGTGCGCATAATGATGGGGATCCCTCCTGATATTACAATAATATCAGCATTCTCCTCTTCAACATCAACAATTAGTGCTTCGGGCCGGTTTACCATTCTGGCTAAAGCCAGCGGCTTGAGTTCCATAGTACGTGGAGAAATCCCGGCCTGCTGCAGGCATACAACCTGGGCGTCCATTAAGTTCCTGGGAATGCCCAACAGAAAAACAGGCTGAGTTTGATCTCCGTCATGGAGGATTTGCCAGGACAGATATAACTGATCTAGAGAAACAGGCATTGTCCTTTTAGCTTCCCTTAGAAGGGCATCGCCAATTAATTGGTGAGATAACTTGGGCAGATCAAGAGTACGCTGGACTGATTGAAAACCGCTCAAGCTGGTAATAATGTCCTTCTCCTTGATTCCTTGGTCAGCCATAAGCCGGCTGATGGCGGCACTCACTGCTGGGGGGTCTATTATTAATCCCTCTTTTACCAGATCAGAGTCAAGGGAAGCGGTGCTCCACTCTTGTACCCGTTTACCAACTACAGTTAAAAGCCTGATGTCAGTACTCTCGATATTCAAGGTTACAATTTTCTTAGAGAACAATTTTATACTCCCTTATATCGCTTGAGATATATATAATTTACAGTGATTGGCTGGGTTGGGCGTATATAACCAGTTGAAAACTCGCCTGGCTGGAGCTAATACCCGTGACATTGTCTGATTCACCATTAATAATAATTAGGTTTTGGACCTCAGAGCTTTCTAATAACCCCGGGCCGTCGGCCAGGTTGGAGACGAAGTTAAGGATACCAGTTTCACTGCCTTGTACATTGATATTGTATGGTAATGTGGTAAATGTTATTCCGCCATAGTGACCGTCTGCCGGTGAAGAAGCCACTACACTAATAACGTCTACATTGCTCTGA
This sequence comes from Dehalococcoidales bacterium, assembly GCA_020354275.1. GTDB lineage: Bacteria > Chloroflexota > Dehalococcoidia > Dehalococcoidales > UBA2162. The sequence continues at coordinate 268,615 of CP070645.1, read as the reverse complement.
CGGGCCACCTCTATTAGGGCGTCATATAGATCAATTCCCTGGTTCGCATCAGGAAGAGTTGCCCAGGCCTGTTCAAACTGGAATTCAATCTGGCTGAGCTGGCTTTCCAGTTGCCCCAGGTCGGCAGAAGGTTTACTCAGAGCAGTTCGAGTAGGAATAATTTGAGCATTTATATCACGCCATTCATTATGCTTCTGGAAATATACCAGCCCAAAGCCAGCGTAAATGACAATGAAAATACCGATTATAAATGGAATGCTTGTAAATATCCTTTTATATTTCATTTTTTACCGTTTAAAACCTGTTCTATATTTTCCCCAGTGGGGGAATGGATCTGGTATGATTGTTTCAATTTCCGTGCCGGAGAAATTGGGCAATAGACTCAGCTTTTTAAACACCCTCCCTTATGGTCAATCAGTTGCTCTAAGTAGAATATGGTACTCTTTGGTTTCACTCACCCGGGGACTTGACCCTGAAGAGGTGATAGCGACGGTAAATAACTGTTCATCACCTGCTTCCTGGTAAAATCCGATACTGGTTATATATTTAGCTATTGTTTGTGTACTCTGTTCTATGTCATTAACTGATTCCCGGCGTTGAAGGTTACCATCGGCCAGGAAATAGTAGATTTCGTAGGAGTCAGAACTGACCGGGTCGGTCCAGTTTAGGGTTATACTGCTTACAGCAGCAGAACCTGGAACGAGGTCAGTATTCTGGGCCATCTGTCCGTCAGTGCTAATACGGTGGGCAGCGTTCTCTATGCTGCTGGCAGCGGTCATGTGAGCATTGCTGCTCTCAGTGTGCTGAAAGATGCCAAAGATTGACGAACTAAAAGCCCCCGTGATTGCCGCAATAATAGCGGTGACCACTATCACTTCAACAAAGGTCATCCCTTTTTGGTTTCTTATTAATGACTTAATCATCTGTTTAACTTATAGCCTTCTATTACCAGCAGGCTTTCTCCGTCCCGTGATATGTTGACCGTTATCTGCTGTACCCCGGCATCGGGTACGTGGAGTGCCACGGCAGCAACATCAATAGAATAGCCGTCGGGCAGGGTGATTGCATAAGGGTCAGTGGGATCGAGTTCATCAAGGGTTGTGTAATCAGGTGGCGTATCCGGCGAACCATAAATGTATTCGACATATTCGCATTTCTTGGTATATTCGAATTGGGCTCTGGCCAGATTATCAATCTGGACCTTTTCTTCGGCACTAGCCATAGTAATACTGGAAGTAGCTATGGAGGAATAGAAAACTACCCCCAGAATAGCCAGCAAGGCCAGTGCCGTTAGTGTCTCTAACAGTGTAAAGCCTTTTTGCCCGTTGATAATGGCTGTTATTTTCTTAATTAAAATTTGCATAATTATTTCTGCTTTAATAAAGCTGGCTTAACCAAATGCCCCCATAATTGAATACATCGGGCTGATTACCGAAAGAGCGATAAAAGCCACCATTAACGCCAGGCCAATGGTCATGGCTGGTTCGATGAGGGCAATCAGACCGCTGATCTTATCATCAGCTTCGGACTCATAGCTTTCAGCAACGATGCTCATGGTGGACTCCAGATTACCGCTCTCCTCACCAACCATTACCATCTGGACCAGCAGGTGGGGAAAGAGACTATGCTTGCTCATGGGTACTGATAATCCCTCTCCCTTTATCAGGTCGTTTTGTACATCATTCAATGCATTTTGTATTACGCGATTGCTGCTGGTTTGTCGTGTCATGTTTATTATATCGGGCAGGGGTAACCCGGCATGTAGTAGCAAGGTTATGGTCTGGCAAAAGCGGGCCATCTCATTCATAAGGTTGACAGTTCCGATTACCGGCAGTGTGATTAGAAGGCGGTCCAATTGATAACGTGCTTTCGGCTGCCGAATACCAACGACAAGCCCTACTACTGATAATACTACTGCACCAAAAAGGTAAAGCTTGTAGCTTTCAACGAAGTTCATGATAGCTACCAGCATTTTTGTTGTTATTGGTAGCTCGGCGTTCATTGAGGTAAACATGCTCATCATTGAAGGCAGTACAAAGATGACTAGTACGCCTATTACCACTATAGCTACGGCCAGTACTATGATAGGGTAGGTTAAAGCCCTTTTAATCTTCTTCTTGGCCTGGACTTCTTTCTCTATGTAGTTGGATGCCTGTTTCAGCGAGATTTCAAGGCTACCCGTTTGCTCGCCAACGGCAACCAGTTTGCAGAATACTTCTCCGAAGATATTACTATGTTTGGTCAGCGCATCAGAAAATGAATTACCAGCCCGAATGTCATCAAGCATGGTACCAACTACCTTCTTGAACAACCGGTTGGTAATTTGTTCTTGGAGCATCTGGAGACCGGGGACCAGGCTGATGCTAGCTTCGAGCAATGTCGACAGCTGACGTGCGAACATGATTACCTCTTTGGGTTTAACGGTAAAAAGTGAAGGAAATAGCTGCTCGATGCTTGGCATAGCCGCCATTGACTTGACGGAGATAGGCTGGTAGCCCTGTCTTATCAGGGTCTGTTCGGCCACTGCCTCTGAAGCGACACTCAGAGTACCTTTTACTATTTTCCAATCCTTGGTATAAGCTACATATTGGTAATTCATCTTTTCTCCGGGGAGTCAGGTTGTTCTATGCGGGGGTATCCTGTCCGGGATACTAGGTGATGGAATAAACATTGCGCAGTAATTCGTATGGAGTGGTAGTACCCTCCTTGACTTTTAACATGCCATCACGCCATGCCGGCACCATTCCCTCCTCAATTGCTTTATTGCGGATTATGTCAGCCCGGGCATCGCTCATCACCAGATGCCTTAACTGCTCGCTCATGACCATCAACTCCAGCACGGCACTCCGTCCATGGTATCCGGTATTGGCGCAGGTGTTACAACCGGCACCAGTGTAGAATTCGGTTCGTTTTTCTGCCATTTCCCGTTCGTATATGATCTGTTCTTCTTCGGATGCTGGAGTCAATTGGCGGCAGTGTGGACAGACACGGCGTACCATCCGCTGAGCAACCACGCCGACCAGTGCTGAGGATACCAGAAATGGTTCAACCCCCAGGTCTATCAAACGGAAAAGGACGCCAACAGCATCATTGGCATGGATTGAGGAAAGTACCATGTGCCCGGTGAGAGCAGCCTGAACGGCAATACGGGCGGTTTCGCTATCTCGTATTTCTCCAACCAGAATAACATCCGGGTCAAGGCGCATCAGGGCTCTAAGCCCACTAGCGAAGGTAATGCCGGCACGGGGATTTACCTGGATTTGGGTAATGTTATTGAAGCGGTATTCTACCGGGTCCTCGATGGTCATTATATTACGTTCGTTATGATTGAGTTGGTTCACCGAGGCGTAGAGTGTCGTCGTTTTACCCGAACCGGTAGGACCGCTGAGTAGAATCATGCCAAATGGAGAGTTAAGCACCTGGCGGTATCTCTCCAGAGTACCAAGAGAGAAACCGAGTTGCTCTAACTCGAACAGGGCAAATGATTTATCTAATATCCGCAATACTATGGTTTCACCCTGTACCGTATCGCTACTGGCGACGCGAATATCTACTTCTTTGCCCTCCACCTTCAATGAAAACTGGCCATCCTGCGGCCGCCTCCGGTCGGCGATATTCATTCCGGCCATAATTTTCAGGCGGGAGGTGAGTGGCAGGTGGATACTCATCGGTAAAGACATAGCATCATGCAGGATGCCATCAATGCGGTAACGAATTCGCAACTTGTCCTCATGGGGTTCGATATGGATATCAGACGCACGGTCTTTGACCGCCTGTCCCACGATAAGGCTTACCGACCGTACAATAGGAGCCTGGGCAATAACATCAGAAGAAACACGCTCATCCATCTTCGCTTGAGCAGCAGTGGTTAGTGAGATGTGACTGAGTTGCTCTTCAAGCTCGCTACTGACTTTATAGTTCAGGTTAATGGCTTCCTGGACATCAGCGGCAACTGCCAGCATCGGTCTAATCGTCATCCTCGCCTGCATGGTAAGGTCGCCAATCGTCTCGATATTCCAGGGTTGTTCCATAGCTACTACCAGCGCACCATCGGCTATTTCTAATGGAACAACATTGTATTTCCTGGCCATTTCTTCGGGGATGAGTTTCATTGCCTCGGGCTGAATCCGCTGTTGCGTAACATCAATATAGGGGATATTCCACTGCAGACCGGTTAAGCTGGCCAGCTCTTGAGCGGTAATTAGATTTTGCTCTACCAGAACCTGGCCAACCTCACCGCCTTTTTCCTTCTGCAGCGCCAAGGCATTCTCTAACTGTTCAGGGGTAATTAGTCCCGCCTGGACCAGTATGTCACCAAGGTTTCTGTTTACCGTGGTGATAATAGACATTATTTCTGCCCTTCTCCCTTTTATCCAATATCTTCAATCAGGGTGACAACTATCCGTTTCTTCGGTAAATCATCACTTCTAGCCTCATTTGCTTCCCCTGAAGCGAAGTCGGTATCAGCGTCATCGTCAATAGCCAATAACTCCGCTTTTTCTACCTCAGGCATTTCGATGAGTAAGTCAATCAGCGGTAGTGGTTTATCAATGAGGGTAGTAATGATACTACCTTCGTTCCATGAACCCGTCGTGCGTAGGACTTTCAGGTGTTTGATACTTTGCAGGTTCCTCCTGAAGCGAATCAGTTGTGCCATGTCTACTGGCGGTGGCATTGCCAGCTCTATCTCGCCTTGATAGAGAACAGTGCCATCTGATGACTGAGTGGGCTCAGCCGTGACGTATTCAGAATCGGTTATTGCGGGGTCTTCGGCAATTTCTTCTTGATTCATAACCGCCAGGGCTAAATCGGATTCGAAGTCTCCGTCCATTGCCAGATCTTCATTGTTACCGTTGTTGCTTGAGTCGCCCACTTCTGTAAAGGGGATTGATTGGGACAACGCTTCTACTTTGTCCTCTTCTGTTTCCACCTCTGCGGAGTCTACTATATCCTGGTAGGCTGCTATTTCGGAGATGAGATTCTGTAGCCGGTTACTGAACCTGCTGTGGAAATCCTCAATCTCACTGGAAATGCTCTTCTTGGCTGTTTCTACAATAGCGGCGGCTTCATGTTTTGAATTTTCCATCGCTAAGGCCACTTTCTCTTCAGCTTCTTCTTCAGCCTGTTTCTGCGCTTCATGTATAATCCCGCTGGCTTCTTCTTCAGCCTCTTCGATTATCTTGGCCGCCTGGTTCTGGGCTTCTTGACTGATATTCTCAGCCAGTTCCTTGGCTTCTGCTAAAGTCTTCTCCGCCGTTTCATTAGCCTGAGCGGTGGTTTTCTCAGCTTCCTGTTGGGCCTCGTTAAGGGTTTCGTTCGCTTTCTCTTCGGCCTCTTCTGTTATTGTATTAGCCTGAGTCCGGGCGTCTTGCCTGATTTTCTCAGCCAGTTGACTGGCCTCTGTTACCACCTTCTCAGATTCCTCGTTGGCCTGTGTTATCGTCTTTTCGGATAATTCCGAGGCTTCTGTTATGGCTTTTTCGGCCAGTTCTTTGGCTTGGGTAGTGGTTTCCTCAGCTTCCAATTGGGCTTCAGCAATGGTTTCACGAACCTTCTCTTCGGCCTCTTCCAGTATTTCGTTAGCCTCAGTCTGAGCCTGCCGCTTGATCTGCAGGGCCAGGTCGTTGACATCGGCAACTGCCTGCTCAACCAGCTCATTTGCCTGGGCCAGTGTGCTCTCAGCTTCAAGTTGAGCCTGACTGAGGGTTTCACCGGCCTTCTTTTCAGCCTCGGTTACCAAATTCTTGGCCTCAGCCTGAGACTCCTGCCTGATCTGTTGTGCGAGCTCATTTGCTTCGGTTACAGTCTTTTCTGCGAGCATCTGGAGTGAATTAAGGTGTTGTTGCCGTTCCAGTAAATTGTCACGTTCTCTGATAAGTTTATTGATATAACTAACAACCTGGTCTTCGGCTAGCCCCCATTTAACTCTCTGGAATTCCTGCCCGTCGAATAGTTTCACCTCGCTACTTTTCATATTAATCCCCCTGAATCTAAATTTTACGGAGCTTTAGTAGTGATTACAATGGTACTTTGGGTGGTATAGTTATAGTAAAATAGTATCTGTCTAAGTTTACTCATCAAAGGCTAACACTATTGATATTTTCGGTATTGGTTCAATCTGCTGTGATTCTGCTGTAGTCCCAGTCTGGGAACATTTATCTGCTACTACGTCTTCCACATCGGTTATACCGTTTAAGATGTCTAGTAGAGGAGTGGGTTCCGTCAATAGAATGCTGATTGTCCCTCCCCTTTTCTGCGAGCTGGATACATGTAATATTCTTAGTTGAGGGATATTCTTAATTTCTTTCCTGAAGTTCATAAACTTGGCCAGGTCAACCGGTGGTACTATATCCAGGTTTACTTTCCCTTCGTAGAGACCAGGTAGGGGTCTTTCCGCGACTGGTTCCTCAATAATATTAGCCGGGTATTGGGCTGGAATCTGTGGCCGCGCTGATTGAGTGACCACTCCTTCCCCGATAAGGTCTGCTGACCATACCTCGGATATGGTTCCTTCCAACCGGTTGAGTATTTTCAAGTATATTTCATTTGCCTTTTCTTTGAGTTTACTCTCCAGGCGTTCACGGCTAACTACCAGTGCTTGTTTGCTATCTTCTCTGGCATCCCTTATCATTTCTTCAGCTTCCGTTGTTGCCATCTGTACTATATAGGCAGCCTCTTCCTGGGCTTTACTCTTGATACTTTCCGCCAGTTTGTCGGCTTCGGCGATAGTCTGTTCGGCCAGTTTCTCCAGTACAGCAAGCTGTTCTGTTTTCCTGATAAGAGACTGGTTTTGCTCCATAAGCTTGGTAATGAAGGTATCTACCTGGGATTGGGAAAGTCCGTCCTTAACTATCTCAAACTCCCGTCCCCCGATATAGGCTACCTTCTTTTTACTTACTACCATGACAATTCACCTCGAAATATAAGAATACCCTTTTAATCTCATGACTGATTAACCAGAAGTGAAGCAACCGCCTGGTGGGTCCGTTGGTTAACATCGAGCTTATGCATGATTGAGGTAATGTGGTTAACTACTACTTTTTGGCTAGCATTAAGCTCATAGGCCACCGTTTCCACCGGGTTGCCAGTAGCAACTAGACGTAGTACTTCTTCTTCAATAGATGATAAAGGTGCCACCAGCGGTTCAAGGCCTTTTGTGATTGATGACAACTCCCGGAATCGTTCCAGGATTTTGGCGGCAACCCTGGGCCGATTGAGTATATTACGGCATATAAGCTGCTCACCACTAGCTACTGTTCTGATGGTGCTTAACAGTTGTTCGTTAGCACACCCCTTGGTCAGGTATGCCGATACTCCCGCTAAAGCTGCCTGGAAAAGTCCCTCATCATCTTCAAATTCTGCCAGGACAATAACTGATGTCTCCGGCGAGATATCTCTGAGCCGGTGGACTACCTCAAAACTACCTTTAGGGGGGAGGACCCGCAGTACCACCATCCTCGATGTAATATCACCGGTTAATGAAAAGGCTTCGTCGGTATCACCGGCTTGCCCTATCATTTCCATGTCGTCTTGTTGGGATATTATTGCGGCAGCACCTTGGCGCGCAATCGAACTCTCAGCTACGAGGAAGACCCCGATTTTTTGTTTTATTGATTTATCAGTCAAAGTTTCCTCCTTACTTATGTATTAAGGACTATATTGAGAGCCATCCCTCACGCAATGCCGTAACTACGGCATGGGTACGGTCTTTGGCATTGAGTTTTTGCATAATAGTGGTGAGGTGGTTCTTTACTGTATGTTCACTGATGTCGAAACGGTGAGATATCTGTTTATTGGAGTGTCCATCGGCTACATAGTCGAGGATCTCTATTTCACGCCGGGAGAGTGGTGATAACCTGGAGGCCACCTCTGCTGCCTGTCTCGGTTTGAGGAACAGGCCGCCGTTTACCCTGATTACGGTAACCACTTCATCAAGGCTGGGCACATTCAGATTCTCAACATCGGTGATTCGTCTCTCAGCTACTACCATATCGAATCATCTCCTTAACCAACTGATTTGGTTTGTTTTAAAACTTGTCCTGTTGTATGAGATTAGGATAGCACTGGTTAATAAAAAATATAGTTAGGATAGTTGTTATTCGGTAATGAAGCAGGTAGATTCAGGTAAAGATTCAGTGGGTATAACTAACTAAAGCCATTCTGGGTAGAATTTCTCATGCCCGGTGATATTTATTTCTAATTTGTAGATCTGATAATTCGGGGCTGGTGAATCAAGGTCGGGTACATATTAAATTGCAGTAGGGGAGTCGTCACGGTCAATTTACGATGAAATTCAGCGGTGTTTTAGTGTTTTTACGGTAGAGGTATAAACAATAATTGGGGAAAGGGTGAAGGATAAGGACTGTATTCTGAGGAATCAGGATGAACAGGTCTAATAAAACGGTATCTTCAAGGCAGGTTTCAGGTCGGGTTAAGTCTGGTAGATAGCTGATTATTTGTTAAACCTGGAAACTATTGGCCAAGTGTGAGATTACGAACCGGATTTGCTTGGTAAACACTGCCGCACGGACTGTTACCTTATGCTTGCCGGGTGAACACCCGGGTTATCTAGTTCTGTTCGATAGGCAGGGAGAAAGAGAATGTGCTGCCGCCGCCGTCCCGGTCACTTACCCACATCTGTCCGCCGTGCAACTCGGTCAGTTTTCTGGCAATACTGAGGCCGATGCCAAGCCCGGACGTGTTGTTTTCTACCCGGAAGTAGGATTCAAAGATTTGCTCGCGGAATTCCGGTGGCACGCCGCGGCCCCGGTCACTTACGTCTATAATAACCTTGGAGTCTTCTATTCGTGTTTCTACGGTTATTTCACTGCCCCGCGGGCTGTACTTGCTGGCATTGGAAAGAAGGTTGGCCAGTATCTGTTCAAAGCGGTTGTGGTCCAGCATGACCGTGGTTGGTGAAGGCAGCAAATCTGTTTCCAGGGTCTGCTTTCTTGACCACAGCGTTGGCAGGTTAACTGTAGTGGATTCCTCGATGGCCTGGTTAACATCCTCGGCCTTTAAATCCAGCTGCAATGTATCGCTCTGTATCTTAACAAAGTCCAGTAATTCCTGAATCCTGGTTTCCATCCTCTGGACATTACGGTTAATGATGTTAAAAAGCTCGGCTTCGGGGCCGTCCAGGTTGACTCCCTGCTCGTTAAGTATTATCTCGCCGGCACCTTTGATGGCGGTAAGTGGAGTCTTGAGTTCATGGGAAACGGCGATGAAGAAGTTCGACCTCATCTCATCAAGCCTTTCTAACTCCAAACGCTGTTTACGTTCGATCCCGTAGAGATGGGCATTTTCTATGGCGAGAGCAGCGTTGCGGCAAAAAGTAAGGGCCATATTTACTTCTTCATCGGTAAACCGTCTAGGTGTTTCTCTGGAAAAGATAACAATGGCACTTACCAGCTTACCCGATTCTGTTATCGGTATTCCCAGAATCGAGCGAATTTGCTCTTGCTGGAAAAACCGGATTCTGTTAACAGGATGGGTATTTACGTCATTAATAATGAAAACTTCATTTTCTGCCCTCAGGTAATTAGACAGTTCCTCTGGTATTTCCTGGGGTACAGGTAGATCAATTCCTTGAGGATTGGTGTTGTTAAGGCCGGTGGATGCTTGGAATGACAACCTACGTTTGACATCATCTATATTAAGGAAGACCACGGCATCTGCCTGTAGCAATTTTGCGGTTTCCTCCGTTATCTTTTGGTACAGGAGGTTCAGATCGAGCTCCGAAGCCAACTTCGCTGAACTCTGGTATAACATGGCCAGTTCGCCGGCACGTTGCTTTTCCCTTTGATATAGCCTGGCGTTTTCCAGGCTGACGGCAATCTGCGTACTTACCGTTGAAAGCAGCTGTAAATCACGGGTGGTAAATAGTTGCTGGGAAAGTTTCTGGCCTAATATTAAAATACCTATTAGTCTATCCTGGGCATTCAGCGGTATGTAAAGTTCTCCTTCCAGATTGCGTACAACCTCACGTTCGTTGGGTCCCATAGACAGTAATCTGGGCATGACATCAATTTCTCTGTTCTGGAGGTACCGCTTTTCTCGTTCCAGCCATCTGATAATGGGGCTGTTAGCTTTCAGCTTATGTTGTGTCGGGAAATCTGG
>CP070645.1:250143-258396 GCA_020354275.1 Dehalococcoidales bacterium | reverse complement strand
TGTCCTGCGTTCCTCCATACGGAAGAAACTGCCGTAGGTGCACTCAAAGCTGGCGGCAAACATCCCGTAGCTGGCGATAACACCGGGGGCAACAAACTCGATATACCGCTGGCCGTCAACCAGGGCGACATAGGCCCCCAGACCCAGGCCCATGGCCAGCAGAACCAGAACCGGCTCGGCTATTATAACGGGTGCCTCTGAGCGCCACAACCGGAAGAAAACATCCCGATTACGCTGCCACATTCGAATAAAGCGCCAGGAAAACATCCTCATCTGCTTAAACTACCCCGCCCATTATCATACTTCGCCCACATCCAGCGTTTGCCCGGTGAGCCGGAAGAACACGTCCTCTAGGGTGGCCGGCCTCTCTATCAGCCTCTCCGGTAAATGTTCTATTCTCCCGACCAGTTCATCTCTGGTTACATGGAAGACCTGAATGATATCGCCCATATCGATGAAGTCAAAGCCACCGTCAATTAGGTCATTAACCAGCCTACTCTTATTCTCTGAGTCCATTTCAATCCCCAGAACCTCATCACCGACATATCGGGCCAGCAGAGCCCGGGGGGTATCCTGTGTTAGTATCCTGCCGTGGTGCATCACCGTCACCCGGTCGCAGAGTATGGCTGCCTCCTCCATGTTCTGGGTGCATAGAAGCTGAGTTGTTCCCTGCACCTTCAACTCACCCAATTTCTGCCACACCATGTGCTTGGTCTGAGGGTCAAGACCTACCGTTGGTTCGTCGAGGATGATAATTTCAGGCCGGTTAATCAGACCCCTGGCTAACAATAGAAGCCGCTTCATACCGCCTGATAATTCCCTAATCCGGCTCTTATGCTTGCCCTCGAGCTGGAAGAACTTAAGGAGTTCCAGACTGCGGCGGTATGCCTCATCTCTCGGTATAGCGAAATACCGGGCAAAAGTAGTCAGGTTCTGCAGAACCGTCAGGTCTTCGTCGAGGTTATCCATCTGCGGTACTACACCCAGCACAGCCTTTACCTGACGCGGGTATTGTTTTATATCCCTGCCCTGAACCCAGATATCGCCTTCAGAAGGCGGTGAGATGGCAATGATCATCCTGATGAGCGAGGTCTTACCAGCCCCGTTGGGGCCAAGCAGGCCAAAGCACTCGCCTTCCTCTATTTCAAGGTTGGCGTCGTCCACAGCTACCAGATCCTTGAATTTTTTAGTTATGTGCTGAACTTCAATGACAGGCATGGCACCCACTGTTCCTGTAAAATCCAGTAACGTTTATCCTATCAGTTGAGAAACCTACGGTCAACGCAATACCAAACTGCCACGCAGTATTTTCCAACCCTGCATTGACTGGTCATCAGCGTTCGTCATACTATTGTGAGGGTGAAGGCTGGTTTGTCAGGAGAGAACGTAATCTTCGCTTTCTTTATCACGATAGCCCAAGGCTGAGAAATGAGTAGCGATACCGGTGAACTGGACTAGTGCAGCAATACTGAGCGCAGCTACTGCGGGAGTAGTCAACATAATTGATAGCCACCTGCTATCCCGTCGAATGCCCGGTCTGAGGTCATTCCTGCTGCCGGTCGGTGCCATACACCTGGTTTTCGCCATTGTTTTATTCTTTGTGTTCCCCCTACCGGAAAACACAGAACCCCGTGTAATCCTGATAGCACTGCTCTCCGGGACAGCACGGGTAATCGCCGTGCTCATCATGCTCTATAACCTTACCAGGGAAGATGTTTCCCGCGTTATCCCGGTGGTACAGACCTACCCTGTTTTCGTGGCGATCATAGCCGTGCCCCTGCTGGGCGAAAGCCTGTACCCGCTGCAATGGCTGGCGATTATCATCGTGGTTGCCGGGGCAGTAATGGTCTCAATACAACACAGTTCTTCGGGTGCAACAACCTGGCTGGGGAAACCATTCATTCTTCTCCTCGCTTCCAGCCTGTTGTTTGCCCTGGCCGATATATCCAGCAAGTATGTCCTTGATTACATCTCATTCTGGAATATGTTTTATCTTACCGCATTCTGCATTTCCGGCGTCTTCCTGCTGGTATCGGCACGCCCGTATATCCTCAAGCAGTTAAGTAACATAGAAAACAGGTCAACAACCCTGGCTATCATATTTTTCAACGAGGTGCTGGCACCACTCGGTATTGTGTTATCAATATGGGCACTGGCCAATGGCCCGGTATCACTGGTATCTCCCATCGTGGGCAGCCGCCCCATGTTCGTGGTCCTATTTGCCCTTGTTCTGAGCCGGTTGGCACCGGGATTTCTCAAATGGCAATCGAGCAGGCGTATAATAGCCCTGCGGCTTATCGGTACCGCCATGATTGTCGGCGGGATTTCCTTCATATCCCTTACCTGAACCACTGGGGTAATCTATGCTATAATTTCGTGGCACCAAAATGACCGAAACAGTAAACATAGAGACCAAAATACCTCCCAAGGTAGTCAACATTCTGCAAATCGCGGGTGAGCTAGCTGCCAAACAGGGACATAACCTCTACCTGGTCGGCGGGGTGGTCCGTGATCTGATACTGGGGACTAATATCTCTGATTTTGACCTTATGGTAGAAGGCGATGCCGTCCAGCTGGCCAAACGTCTTGCCGAAGTGACCCAGACCGAACTCACCATTCATGCCCGCTTCAAAACAGCCAGGGTAACCTGGACCAAATGGAGCTTCGACCTGGCCACCGCCCGTTCCGAAACCTATGACCACCCGGGGGCATTACCCAGAGTACAACCGGGCTCCCTGGAAAATGACCTATTCCGCCGTGACTTCACTATCAACGCCATGGCCCTTGAGTTGAATCCCCAGCGCTACTTACAACTGGTTGACCAGTACGGAGGCCGAGAAGACCTGGAGAAAGGCCTCGTCCGTGTTTTACACGAAAAAAGCTTCACCGATGATGCCACCCGTATCTGGCGGGGAATACGCTATGAACAACGGTTAAACTTCCAGATTGAAAAGGAAACCCTGAAACTGCTCCAGAGGGATGTTCCAATGCTGGACACCATAAGTGGTGACCGCATAAGACATGAGCTGGAACTGGTCTGCAATGAAGAATGCCCACATAAAATCATCGGCCGTGCCGAAGAGCTGGGTGTTCTGGCCAAGGTACACCCGGCTTTTAAAGACGGGGGCTGGCTGGCCGATAAGATCGGTCGTGCCCGTAATTTAACCCTGCCCAACCTGAAACTACCGGCGTTGTATATGTCACTGCTGGCCTACCGCCTAACCGGCCAGGAATGCGAAGACCTGATCTCATACCTCAGGCCAAACAGGTCAACGGCACGGGTGCTCAGGGAAACCCATAGCCTGGCAGGTGCCCTGGGCAATCTTGACAAAAGAAACCTGCCACCGAGCCAGGTCTATAAACTGCTGCAAGGTTACTCACTGCCGGCTATTATGGCCAACTACCTGGCCGGTGACTCTTATGTGGTCAACCGGCACCTGTACGCATTCGTCACCAGGTACCGTTTCGTCAAACCTTCTCTCACCGGCAATAGCCTGAAAAAGATGGGTATCGAGCCAGGTCCTGAAATGAAAGAGATGCTGGAACGGCTGAAGGCAGCCAAGCTGGACAGGAAGGTGACCTCCAGAAAGGAGGAGGAGGAACTGGTCAGGCAGTGGATGGAAGGGACTACTTAAAGGGGCTTAACTCCTTATTCTCTTACTAGAAAGCTTACTCCACGCGCTTAAACATATCGCCGGGGGCGCCGCATATCGGGCACGTGTCCGGGGCTTTACCCTCAACAGTATTACCGCACACCGGGCAAACAAAGTACGGTATACCCTCCAGCTGCTGCCCGGCTTCTAGCACCTTGAGCGCCCTTTGAAAGAGGTCGTGGTGTATCTTTTCCACCTCGTTGGCATATTCAAAGTAGATCTGGGCCCACTCACTGCGGTCTTCCTGGGCCTTCTCAATGAAAGATGGATACACCCTGGTGAACTCGTAGTGCTCGCCGATAGAACCGGCTAAAAGATTATCCTTACTTGAGCCCACTCCATCCATTATGGAAAAGAAATTGCCGGCGTGTACTTTCTCCGCTTCTGCCGCCGCCCGGAACAACCTAGCGACCTGGGGTTGCCCTTCATCCCCCGCTTTATCGGCAAAGAACAGGTAACGCTGATAAGCCTGACTCTCACCGGCAAAAGCCTCCCTCAGGTTATCATCGGTCTCACTCATACTGTCACCCCCCTTATTGACTGCGATAAATTACGCTACAGTTATACGCTCTGCACCTTGACCAAGTTGGTGCTCCCGCTAACATTCAGAGGCAAACCAGCAGTGATAACCACCAGCTCACCCTTGCGGGCAACGCCTGTTTCCAATGCAACCTCCTGTGCTATCTCAAAGACAGCTTCCAGGTCCAGGTATTCCGCTTTCTTTACCGGGAACACTCCCCAGGCAACAGAAAGACGCCTCATCACGGTATCGGAGGGGGTTACCGCCAGAATAGGCTGGCGGGGCCGGTATTTCGACACCCGTAAGGCGGTGGTCCCGCCGGTGGTAAAAGCAACAATGGCCTTGGCATTGATCTGATGGGCCATCTGACAGGCGGCCCTGGCTGTGGCATCGTCAGCTTCGGGCAGGAAAATAAGGCCGCTTTCCCGCAGCACCTGGTCATAGGGAAGCATCGTCTCGGTTTCCAGGGCTATCTTGGTCATCATTTCAACAGCTTCCACCGGGTAGTTACCGATAGCCGTTTCCTCGGAGAGCATCAGGGCATCGCTGCCATCAAGAACGGCATTGGCGACATCGGTCGCCTCCGCCCTGGTCGGCATGGCCGACCTCACCATTGATTCCAGCATCTGGGTGGCCGTTATTACCGGCCTGCCACGGCGGTTGGACTTGTCTATCAGCTGTTTCTGCGCCAGGGGAACCCTCTCGATACTTATCTCAAAGGCCAGATCACCCCGGGCCACCATAATACCATCACCCACATCTAATATGGCCGTGCTATCCTCAAAAGCCTGTGCCCGTTCTATTTTAACGATGACCGGGATATCAACCCGCCTTTCCTGAAGCAGTTCCTTTACCTCAACTACCTGCCGTGCCGAGGTAATGTAAGATAAAGCGACGAAATCGACATCCCGAGACAGGGCAAAATCAATGTGGCTTCTGAAGACATCCCGGATATTACCGGTATTACGCTTCAAACCCGGCATATCCAGCAGAATACCGGTAGGCATACCTGAACTCTGGCTCAACCTGCGGACCTCGTTAATAAGCCGGCTGTGTTCATCGGGAGTCCCGTAGGCCAGGTTCAGGCGGGCAACGTCCATGCCGCCTCTCAGCATCCCCTCAATAACCTCAGGAGAACTGCTGGCAGGCCCCAGGGTGCACACTATTTTAGTATGTAGTTTCCTATCCCTGCTGTCCATTGTTGCTCGAATTATAACATAACCAGCCCTGTAATTACTCCAGGAAGTTCCCCTGCCCCTGTTTGTGGCTGCGGTACAGTGATGGTATAATCAAGAGGAGCCAGATAAGTTAATAGAGGAGGGAAATGGTGTCAGCAGCAGATAGTCCGGGCAATGATATCAAGCTGTTTTCGGGCAGAGCCAATCCCGAACTGGCCGAGGAGATAGGCGGTATTCTTGGCATACCCATGGGTAAGATCCACATCAGCACATTTGACGATTCCGAAATACATATCCAGATTGAGGAAAGCATCCGCGGGCAGGACGTCTTTATCGTGCAGTCCACCTGCCAGCCGGCCAACGAAAACCTGATGGAACTGCTGATAATGATTGACACGGCACGCCGGGCCTCGGCCCGCCAGATTACGGCCATCATACCCTATTATGGCTACGGGCGGCAGGACCACAAACACACCGGTCGTGAGCCAATCAGCGCCAAACTGGTCGCCGACCTGATTACCACCGCCGGTGCTGACCGCGTTGTCTCTGTTGACCTGCACGCCACGCAGATACAGGGGTTCTTCAACATCCCCATGGACCATCTCACCGCCGTACCCATTCTGGCCGGCTACTTCCAGGAGAACCGCGTACCCGATGCCGTTATCGTTGCCCCTGACGCGGGACGTGTCAAAGTAGCCGAAAAATACCGGGATATTCTAGACCTGCCCATGGCATTGATGAACAAACGCCGCAGCGGTATCGGCGGCAGAGAGGTGGAACTGCTCGATATTATGGGTGATGTTACCGGTAAAATCCCCATTCTTATCGACGATGTCGTCGCCTCTGGAACACCCATCAGGCAAGCCGAAGAACTAATAAATGCCGGAGCCAAGGGGGTTTACCTGGCAATTACCCATCCGGTACTGGTCGGCCCCGCTGTTGAGCTTCTCAAGTCTCCCAACATCATCGAACTGGTCGTTACCAACACGGTACCAGTCCCTGAAGAAAAACGGCTGGGGGGCAAGGTAAAAGTACTCTCCATAGCCCCGCTGCTGGCCAAAGTAATCTGGAGAATTCACCATAACCAGTCTGTTAGCCACGTCTTTGAGGAAGAGAATATTATGTTCCCTGTTTAATACCACTTTTTCATCCATTCCAAGCGATTTATTTATTAAATGGAATATTTATCAAGATGAGCAGTAAGTTTAGAGAGCACCCAATAGAAGAATCTTTTATTCAAGAAGAGCCCTTCTACCTGTCGGTATCCGATGAGGTAGAGATATTTGAAGCGGCCTATAACCAGAAGATACCGGTCCTGCTGAAAGGCCCCACCGGGTGCGGCAAGACCAGGTTTGTAGAATACATGGCCTACCGCCTGGGGCGGCCCCTTACCGTAATCCGGCCCGAAGCAAAAGGCAACCCCCTCCCCTCCGGGTCACGGGGCATACCCCTGGTAACGGTTGCCTGTCATGAGGACCTTACCGCCAGCGACCTGGTGGGCCGGTACCTGCTGGAAGGCGATTCCACCCGGTGGATCGATGGCCCGATTACCCGGGCGGTTAAATCGGGGGCTATATGTTACCTCGATGAAATCGTCGAAGCCCGTAAAGATACCACCGTCCTCATCCACCCCCTGACCGACCACCGCCGCTTCCTGCCTATCGAGAAGAAAGGGGAGATAGTCGAGGCCGATGACGGCTTTCTTCTGGTAATATCCTACAATCCGGGATATCAGAGCGTGCTCAAGGACCTGAAACACAGCACCCGGCAAAGGTTCGTGGCTATAGAGTTTGTCTTCCCGCCTGCGGAACTGGAAAAGGAAATAATCCAGCACGAAGGACAGTGTTCCCCGGAGATAGCCACGTCACTGGCCAGACTGGGCGAGAAAATACGCAACCTCAAGGGGCAGGGGCTGGTTGAGGGCGTAAGTACCCGCCTTCTGATCTACGCCGCCAGACTGATTACCGCAGGGATTTCCCCGCGCCGTGCCGCTGAAGTGGCCATAGCCTGGTCTCTAACCGACGATGAAGAGATTCAAAGGAGCGTTCTGGAGGTTATCTGGGCTATCTTTGAATAGGCGGTTATATTGACCTTAAACAGCAATAACAACACCCACCAGGTTTTCACCACCATTGAGAAAGAGCTCGGATATTTGTCAGAGGAGCTTGCCGGTGAATTCCGCAACACGGGGGAACTGGCCAGCCGCACCCTCTCCCCGGAACAACTGGTTACCTGGGCCGAAAAAGGGCTTGACCTGGCCAATTGTTCCCGGCCGCTGTCTCTTGAGGTAGCGGCCGCCTATTTACAGGCCTCAACTGTTGTCTTGGATATCCTGCCCTTTACCAGCTTCCTCGACTGGGTCCAGGGCGGCAAGGCCCTCTGCCTCCTGCACCCCGGTATGGCCGTCGCCTACTTTCAGGCCAGCCCTGAGACCTTAACCAGCTTTTCTGATGACTCAATCGCAATCTGGCTGGATATCGGCCGGCGGCTCTACCGGAGCATCCCGGAGTCAGTGGAACTGGCCAGCGTTTTCTTTACCGTAACCCCCGGCCTGATAGAGAACCTCAGCCTGTCGCGGATAGAACGGCTAGTTCTCTTCCTCAACCGTCTGACGGTAACTTCATACACCCGGGCTATCGAGTGCCTCAACTCCGCACCCCGGGTCTTTACCCGCCTGGAGCAGGATGAACAGGTCCTGTTCTTGAACCTGGCCTCAACACTGGCCCGGATAGACCCTGAGGGGGCAGTCAATTTTTTCCAGAACGGCGCTGATATTATGTCCGCCATAGACCGGCACCAACACAAAGAATACCTGTCTTTGATAACCAGAATCGCCCAGGAAAACGCCCGTGGTGCCCTGTCATTCTTCTTTGACTGTTCACCGTTGTTCCATGAAATAGAC
>CP070645.1:244861-250043 GCA_020354275.1 Dehalococcoidales bacterium | reverse complement strand
GGCCTAGCTGGAGATGAGTGTAACTGGTTACTGTTGGTGAGGACGGTTTAACCAATTGGATTACCGTACCCTAGTCCTCGTCGGCTTCTTGGACAGCGACCACCTCTTTGACTTCAGGTATCTCCTGTTTCAGTATTTGTTCGATACCCATTTTAAGGGTCATGGCAGCCATCGGACAACCATCACAGGCGCCGGTCAGTCTCACTCTGACCGTGCCGTCATTTACGTCAACCAGCTCTACGTTCCCGCCATCCTGGATTAGGCTGGGCCGTATCTTGTCCAGGACGCCTTCCACATTTTCTCGCATGATAACCCCCTTATTTTGGTGAGAGGTTTTTATCTCACATCCAGTTTAAGGTTAGCACAGGCAGTGACCAGCCGTCAATTTGGGAAGCCTTACCTCGGGAGCTTTTGTTCAGGGATAGACGGCCAGCGTTTCCAGCCCGGTCGTCTCCGGCAAGCCCAGCATTAGGTTCATATTCTGGATGGCCTGTCCGGCAGCCCCTTTGACCAGGTTGTCAATACAGCTGATAACAACGAGTTTTTCTCCCCGGTAGTCTATGGTGGGGTGAACCAGGCAGAAGTTGTTGCCCCAAGTGTGCTTGGTGTGGGGGGACATTTCGGTTACCCTGACGAACGGTTTATCCCGGTAGAAGTCCTGGTACAGGCGGTTTAGCTCTTGCCTCCCCTTGTCGTCCCCGGCCAGTTTACCGGGAGAGATACTGGCGTAGGCGGTGGTCAGTATTCCCCTGGTCATCGGTATCAGGTGGGGGACGAAGGTTATTACCGGGGTCTGCCCGGCGTTCAGTTGCTTTAGCTCCTGAACGATTTCAGGTAGGTGCCGGTGCCCGTCCAGGGCATAGGCGGTGACATCTTCATTTGCCTCCGAGTAGTGACTCTTCAGCTCCAGGGTCCTGCCGGCCCCTGATATGCCCGACTTGCTGTCAACAACAATATCAGGTTCAATCAGCCCTGCTTTAACCGCCGGGGCCAGGGCCAGGATAGCCCCGGTGGGGTAGCAACCGGGATTGGCCACCAGTCGCGCAGAAGTAATCTGAGGCTGGTGTAACTCAGGCAGGCCATAGACTGCTTCCGCCAGCAGTTGCGGGGTGGGATGAGTAAAACCGTACCACGACGGGTATTCACTGGCTTCTTTCAGCCTGAAGTCAGCACTGATATCCACTACTTTGGCACCGCGTTCATATAGAGAAATGACTTCCGGGGCGCTCTCTTTATGGGGCAGGGCGGAAAAGACCAGGTCAACACCGGCTAGTTCTGCTTCAATGGTAAGGTCAAGGCTGGCCAGGTGAGGAAAGACATTACCCAGCTTCTGACCAGTGGTACTCCGGCCAGTAACCGAAAAAAGCTCTACTTCCGGGTGCTGATGCAGCAACCTGGCCAGCTCAACACCGGCGTAGCTGGTAACATTAATAATACCTGCCTTCGTTTTTTGCATTTGCCCATTCCTCCCTAGACGGCGTTTTCCAGAGCTGCCAGTCCCTGCATAGCCCCACTTACTAATCGTGTTGGCTGACTCATTGGTGGGTTAATTGTAGCATAAAATGAACACCAATGTTGATTGGTGATCAACTAGAGGAAAACGGGTTTTGCCGGAGTTGATTCTCCTGCCATTATTTTAGGAGATTATTTGGTATGACGCGGGTTTTGGTAGCCGTGGCGGTGCCGGGTTTTATTTGCCGATGATTAAAAGAAATGGTATTATGTGTTTATTCATTTTTCTGAAGATAAAGGGAACGGGTTTGACTGATATTTACCAGGATGCAGCCCTGGATTATGTCTATAGCTTTATTGACTTCGATAAGGATGCCAGACCGCGGGAGTTTGCCCAGTACGATCTCAGGCTAATCGAAGAATTGCTGTCTCGTGCTGGCGACCCTCACCTGAAAGTGAAGACGGTTCACGTTGCCGGCAGCAAGGGTAAGGGCAGCGTTGCTTCCATGATGGCTTCGGTACTCACTACATCGGGTTATAAGACCGGGCTTTTTACCTCGCCCCACTTGCTTGCCTTTAACGAGCGTATCAGGCTGGACGGTAAAGTAGTCACCAACGAAGAGTTATTTACCCTGGGTGAAAGACTCCGTCCTGAGATTGATACCGTAAACCAACGGGCGGTGCGGGGGCGGTTAACTGTGTTTGAACTGGCGGCCACGCTGGGTTTCACCTACTTCGAGGAGAAGGGGGCGGACTTTCAGGTTATCGAGGTAGGGCTGGGGGGTCGGCTCGATGCCACCAATGTCGTCCGGCCCGAGGTGTGTGCTATCACCTCGATAAGCTTCGACCACATGGAGTCACTGGGTAATACCCTTACCCAGATCGCCACCGAGAAGGCGGGGATCATCAAACCGAGCAACGTTGTCGTCACCTCTCCCCAGGCAGATGAGGCGGACACGGTAATCGAGAAGACCTGTCTGGAGCGCCAGGTAAAGCTGATCAGGGTGGGTACCGATGTCAGCTGGCAAGAGGCCGGATATGATTCACACCAGCAATCGCTGGAGGTGAAGGGCAGGCTGGGTAGCTATCAGCTGACAATACCGTTGCTGGGTCAGTACCAGCTGGAGAACGCGACGACGGCCGTGGCTGCCCTGGAGGTACTGGTTGAGAAGGGTTTTCATATTTCGCGTGACAGCATTGTTGAAGGTATGGCCAAAGTAAGATGGCCTGGCCGTCTCCAGGTGCTGCACCGTAACCCGACTGTCGTTGTTGATGGGGCCCATAATGCTGACTCAGCTTCCAGGTTGAAAGAAGCCCTGGAGCGGTACTTTGACTTTGAACACGCTATTTTGATCATCGGTGTCTCTTCAGATAAGGATCTGTCCGGAGTTATATCGGAACTGAAACCTCTTTTTCACGAGGTAATCGCCACGCACTCCATTCATCCCCGGGCTATGCCCACTGCCAGTGTTGTTGCCGAGTGCCGGCGGCACGGGGTAACTGCGCTGGCGACCGAGGATATCTCGGATGCACTACCTCTGGCATTATCCCGGGCTAAAGAGAATGACCTTATCTGCGTTACCGGTTCATTGTTTGTCGTTGCTGGTGCAATAGAGCAGGCAGAATATTTATTGTAATGGTTTGACCAGCGGAAAGGATACACTGATTATAGATGGCAGAAACAAGGGATTCTGAGCAGGGGGGAAGGCGTGGTGGCAGGAGGGGGGCTCGGTACAAGAAAGACTGGACGAAGGGTAGTATCATTGGCAACCTTCTATCCCTAGCCGGGCCAATGATGGTTACCGATGGCCTTAATATGATGGGCCCCACCATTGATATGGTGTGGGTGGGCAGGCTGGGGGCGGCAGCCATTGCCGGGGTGGGTATTTCCGGCATGCTTGTGGGGCTGGTGAACTCGGCGAGGAGGGGTCTCAGCACGGGTGAACGGGCCATGATAGCCCGTTTTATCGGGGCGGGTGACGAGGAAGGGGCCAACCACATTGCCCAGCAGGCTTTTGTTGTCACTTTTACCTTTGCCGCTTTTTTGGCTGCTATTGGCGTGATATTTGCCAGGCCAATACTGCTGGTGATGGGCCTTGAGGCCGATGTCGTGGAAGAGGGGGCCGCCTACATGCGCATCATGTTCGTCGGCTCTCTATTTATGTCACTCAGGATAATGTGCGAGACTGTTATGGAGTCTTCCGGTGATGCCATGACCCCGATGAGGGTGGCCATGTTCTTCCGGTTTTTCCATGTAGCCCTCTGCCCCTTCCTGGTTTTTGGCTGGTGGATATTCCCCCGTATGGGTGTTACCGGTGCCGCCATGACCAATGTGGTTTCGCAGAGCCTGGGGACAGCCATCGGGCTCTGGTTCCTATTCTCGGGACGGACCCGGCTGCGGTTAACCCTAAAAAATTTCCATCTTGACCTGCCAATCATATGGAGGATGGTGAAGATTGGCATCCCGGCTACCATCACCGGCATGGAGAGGAGCTTTGCCAACCTGGTGATGATGACATTCATTGTGCCGTTCGGTACTCTGGCAGTAGCCGCTCACAGCCTTTGCCGCAGGATAGAATCGTTTGTTCATATGCCTACTCAGGGGCTGGGTATGGCCAGCGGGGTGCTGGCGGGACAGAACCTAGGTGCTCAGCAACCGGGTCGTTCTGAAAGGACTGGTTGGCTGGCAGTAGGCCTAGTAACGGCGGTTATGGCGGTTGCTTCTATAGCCACCTGGTTCTGGGCTGAAGGTATGGTTGGCATTTTCAACAGTGAGCCGGGTCTCGTCGAGATAGCCAGCATCTTCCTGAGAATACAGATTGCGGGTTATCTGGTCTTTGGCCTGGCAGCGGGGTTAGCGCAGTGCCTGAACGGGGTTGGCGATACTGTGATAACTATGGTGGTTACACTGGTAGCAATGTGGGCGGTACAGGTACCCCTGGGCTACTTTTTACCCAAGATTGGTAATCTCGGTGTTAATGGTGTACGCTGGGCAATGGTCATCGCTCTGGTGGTCAGGGCATTTACTTACGCAGTATATTTCCGCATGGGAAGGTGGAAGAGGAAGAAGGTATAGCTCGCCATATCTAACGGGTGAGTTGCTTTTCCCCAGAATGAAGTAGTATTTAATAATATATTTCCACGTACTCATTAAGAGTGGAGGATAGATTTCCGTGGAAGGAAGAGGTGGTGGACGTCCCCAGAGGGGTGGTGCCCTTGACAAGGACTGGACACAGGGAAGCATAATCGGCAACCTTCTGGGTTTGTCCTGGCCCATGATAGTCAGCAGCATGTTTAATATGCTGGGCCCTACCATTGACATGATTTGGGTGGGTAAGTTGGGTTCAGCTTCTATCGCTGGTGTCGGTGTCAGCGGTATGGTGGTGATGGTGATTAACTCGGCCAGGATGGGGCTCCAGACCGGTACCAGGGCCATGATTGCCCGTTTCTGGGGGGCTGACGATAAAGAGGGGGCTGTCCACGTAGCCCAGCAGGCGTTGGTAATAAGCACCCTTTTTGCTGTAATTATGGCGGCAATCGGCATTTTTCTGGCCGAACCGATATTGAGAGTGATGGGTGTGGAGCCTGACGTTGTCAGTGAGGGTGCCGCTTATATGCGTATCATGCTGGTCGGTTCGGTGGCAATGTCCTTCCGTATGATGGCTGAGGGTACCATGCAGGCTGCTGGTGATGCAATAAACCCGATGCGGATAATCATGTTCGCCCGGCT
>CP070645.1:239847-244761 GCA_020354275.1 Dehalococcoidales bacterium | reverse complement strand
TGGTAATGGCAACAAGCGTATTGCCACTACTCTTAATGTCAGTGAACAGACAATCAAGAACCATATTACTTCTGTATTGCGGAAACTTGGTGCCAATGATCGTACCCATGCCGTAGTACTGGCCATGTGCCACGGTTGGATATCAGTGTCTGAGGGAGAAAAAGTAGCGACGGTACAATAAGGATGGAAGTTAGCCGAAAATGAGAGTGCTGGTAATAGATGACGACCCTGATGTAGCCAGGGTTATTTCGCTCTGTTTCAAAATGCGTTGGCCTCAAACAGAGGTGGTATCAGCTGTTGATGGAACAGAAGGTCTGCTCCTTGTTAAAAATAAACATCCCGATGTCGTTATCCTGGATATAGGGTTGCCTGAGATGAACGGTTATGAAGTATGTTATAAAATCCGTAGCGTCTCCGATGTGCCTATCATAATGCTTACCGTCCGGGATGCTGATACCGATATATCTTGTGGTTTGGAAGTTGGTGCTGATGATTACATCACCAAGCCTTTCAGCCATATTCAGCTGCTATCACGTGTCCAGGCGGTAATGCGACGTACTCATAGATTGCCCGTTCCGCAAGGTAAAAATGTTTTCTATAACAATAACCTGAAGATTGATTTTGACAACCACGAAGTGTCGATCTGTGGTGAATTAATAAAACTTACTCCTATTGAATATGGTCTGCTGTACCACCTGAGCCATAATGTAGGCAGGGTAATGACCTATCAGACCCTCCTCTCTAAAATCTGGGGGGAAGAATATGTCTATGAGACAAATCTGCTGAAGGTTCACGTGCACAATCTAAGAAATAAGCTGCATGATAATCCGGAGAGCCCGGTAATGATTATTAACGAACGAGGTATAGGTTACAGGTTATTGCCGGGTAATATGAATACCTGATTCGCTTGCTGCCTGGGTTTTTCTGATAGTGAGTCCCTGTTGTCCTAACGTGATACTAGCTTTCCTGGCGCTTTACCTGAAGTGTTAATCCCTCAAGACCCACGATTTCCACGTTCTCACCGGTCTCAATGTTGTCACCAACCGATTTCGCGTTCCAGCGTTCACCGCGGACATTTACAGAGCCTTTTGGAGTCAGTGGTTCTATTACCGTGCCCAGTGTGCCAATCATTCCCTCTGATCCGCTGACCGGCCGCCAGTGAAAGCTGGGTATAATGGCCTTGTGTATAATAAATACTAGGATACCCAGTAAGATAATGATAATAACGGTGAGTGGTAATGGGATCTGTATTTTAAAGTAACGAAGTGCCAGTACAACCAGCGTAATGATGACCGCTTCATCCAGCAACAGAACTATGATTTTGAACCAGTCAGCGGCTCTTATTCTCAGTGACCTGGCGTTGAGTTTCCTAAACATTGGATTGGCGTATCTACAAAGTAACAGCCTTACAGGCTGTGATGCCTAACCTCAACCTGGCTTTTTTACCTTTATCTGCAGGTCTTTACTGGCTTTACCGTCTCTTTCGTCAGTAACCGTAACCGAGATAGTATAGACAGCACAATCCTGTGGGGCGATCCAAGTTACTCTGGAACCCTCCCCTTCAATATTCCCTCCGGTCATGGTCCATTCGTAGGTAAGATTGTCCTCATCGGGGTCATGGGCAATGCATTCAATAATGGAACTCCCGGCTTGTGTTACTTCTTCGGGGTCAGCGGTCAGGCTTTCAATGATGGGGGGGTCATTGGGAGGGGTACAGCTAAGGCTCATTATCGCCAGCAGGATAAGAACCAGCCAGTTAATTGTATGCATTAATCGCCGTCTGTACGGTCTCATATTGCTATTCTCCATTCGAAAGCAGATTCCAAAGTTAGGACTATTTCCAGAACCTACAGCGATATGGATTCAATTATGAGGATAACACATGCCTGGTGTTCTGTAAAATGCGGAGTAAGATGGTTGTTAATCCTGTAATTTGTATTACCTTTGCTTTCTTTAGTATATGTTTTATAATTAGGCAATTATATCTTTAAGGAGTTGGTTACATGTATCGCAGAATTCTTGTTCCGTTGGATGGTTCAAAGCTGGCCGAACAAGCATTACCTCACGTGGAAACAATAGCGCAAGGTTGTGATACCGAGGAAGTCATTCTGGTTAGCGTTACTGAACGGCTTCCCGGTCGGGCTGCTATCGCCTGGCCCCGGGAAGCCTGGCCTCTTAGCCGTCAAGAAGCATTACCGGGTGCAGCTACCCCAACCGGGCCGGCTGGCATCTATACGAGGATAGATGCTGTACCGCTAGCCGACAAGGTCAAGGAATTACCGGTCGCCGTGGGAAAGAAGTTGGTGCAGGCTGAAAGGTACCTTAGCAGGATAGCCAAACGTTTGAATAGGAAGAATATACCGGTTAGAACCGGGGTGCTCCTGGGGAACCCTGCCGAGGAGATTGTGGCCATCGCAGACGAGCTTGAGGTCGACCTTGTGCTCATGGCTACCCACGGCCGGTCCGGGATGGGACGGTGGGCTTTCGGCAGCGTTGCCGATAAGGTTCTGCGGGCCAGCAGCGTGCCGGTTTTGATGGTCAGGGCGTCATAGCCAGGTGGTTCCTGTATTAGGCGGGACTGCGTGGAAATCAGGACTGATACTGATAACATGGTTGCTGTTTCATGGCGTGTAATACCGCAGGTTTTTCTGGCCATGAGCGGTTAATGCTTTGAATTTTCAGAACGAAAAGCAGATAGGTTGACTTCCATGATGCAAATCCGGTTATTCCAGACTAGTCTGGAACGGGCCTAGGCAGGCTGGCATTAGTCTGTTAGCCCAGCAAGAAGCACTATACATAATCCTATAGACGGGGGTAGCGATAAAATTGCCAGAGAGAACCAGGACTTTGGTGCAGTGTGATTTTGACGGTACTATTACTGAGGAAGATGTCAGTTTCATGATGCTGGATGCCTATGCTGATGGAGACTGGCGTCATCTATTTCGGGAGTATCAGGAAGGACGGATAACGGTCGGCCGTTTTAATACAAACGCCTTTGCCATGGTCAGAGCTGATAAGGATAGTCTGCTCAGGATTTTTAAAAATAACATAGAAATACGGCCCGCATTCGAAGAAATGGTTGACTACTGCTGTAATCGGGGTTTCCGTTTTGTCGTGGTGAGTAATGGCCTTGATTTCTATATTAAAGAGGTGCTTGGCGATATCGGACTAGCCGATATCGAGGTATTTTCAGCGCGAACAAGCTTCGAAACCGGTGGTATCAGGGTGCAGTATATCGGGCCTGACGGCAATCACCTGGAAAAAGACTTCAAGGCTGCCTATGTTGATTCCTTCATCAGGGAGGGTTATCGGGTAATATATATCGGTAACGGTACTTCAGATATTGCACCGGCCGGAAAATGCAGCCATATCTTTGCCACCGGTACTCTGCTTGACCACTATAAACATACGGATGTTGACTATACCGCTTTCACCGATTTTCACCAGGTAATAAAGGGTCTGGGGCTTCTTTGACAGAGTTAACCGGCTAAAGTGAATCAGCAACCTTTCAGCCATGATTAACAGGATAATTGGTATTCCAGGGATTTAATCGTGAAGATACTGTTGCACATCTGCTGTGGGGTCTGTGCTGCCGGGGTTATCGAAAGGTTAATCCAGGAAGGGCACCAGGTAAGGGGGTTCTTTTTTAACCCCAATATTTACCCTGAGGAAGAGTACCAGAGAAGGCTGGAAGCCACTAAAAGGGTAGCTGAAGAACTTGGTTTTGCATTGGAGGTTGGTCCTTACCTGCCGCAGCAGTGGTTTGAGGAAACCCGTTCCCTGGAAGATGAGCCGGAAGGTGGCCGGAGGTGCGCCGTTTGTTACCGGTTGAGGCTGGAGAAGACCTACTTCTGTATGCCGGAATATGGCGATGAGGTTTTTACTACCACCTTAACCGTAAGCCCACATAAATCAGCAGATGTGATAAATGAGATAGGTAAAGAGATAGGTGGTGACAGGTTTCTGGCCAGGGATTTTAAGAAGAAGGCGGGCTTTCAACGTGCCACCCAGCTGGCCAGGGAATGGGAAATCCACCGGCAGGATTACTGCGGTTGTCTTTACAGCCTGAGGGAGAAGACAGGTCAGTGATGTTGTAGTTGTTTGCGCAGTCTCGGGTCAGTCTATGCCTGAGAACTGGGGTTATCCATATCACACACAAGCCCTGTCGGGCAGCTCTCACACTCCAGTTGTAGCGTTGTATGGGTGATATTAAAGTGCTGGGACAGGTCCTGGTTGACTACCCCCACGATCTCAGCACTGGCGCTGACTCTCTGGTCCTCAATACGTAAATGGGCACTAAGGGCGTGTTTCCCTGAGGTAATAGTCCAGATATGGATGTCGTGCACGTCCTCTACACCCGGTATGCTCTTAATGGTCTCAATAACCTCGTCCACCTGGATGTGCTTGGGTACGGCCTCCAGAAGGATATCAACCGATTCTCTGACCAGCCGCACCGCTCCCCAGAGTATGATAATACCGATGGGGATGGCGATGATGGGGTCAACAATACCCCAGCCGGTGAAGGCGATGATAACACCGGCAACAACGACGCCGATTGAAGATATCGTGTCACCGAGTACATGCCAGAAGGCAGCCCTGATATTCAGGTTCTCGCGGCTGGCCTGTCTCAGTAGTAGTATCCCGGCCAAATTGGCCGTTAGACCGATGGCGGCGACCAGTATCATTAAAGGTGCCTGAACCTGGGGTGGTTCCAGAAACCTCTGGTAGGCATGATAGAAAATATAAATTGAAACCAGTGCCAGGATGATGCCGTTGACCAGGGCGACGATAATTTCCAGACGGTGGTAACCAAAGGTTCTGTTTGGGGTTGCCGGCTTTCTGGCCATGGTTATGGCGAATAGACTGAGCCCCAAAGCCAGCACGTCAACCAGCATATGCCCGGCATCACCGAGT
>CP070645.1:236785-239747 GCA_020354275.1 Dehalococcoidales bacterium | reverse complement strand
GGCGCCACCTCGCCTTTTCTTCAAGCCGGACCCGGTTGTTCTGGCGTGCCGCCAGGTGCCTGAGTTCCCTCTGAAGCTTCCGGTAACTCTTAAGGCGGGCAGCCTCCAGTTCGCCACGCTCGATGGCTGTCTTCACCGCACAGCCCGGCTCGGTCAGGTGCCGGCAATCCTTGAAACGGCATTCCCCGGCCAGCGTTCCAATGTCACCGAAAGCGCCATAAGGGCTATCCTCCTCAGTCCACATCTGAATCTCCCTCATTCCGGGCGTATCGATAACGACCCCGCCACCGGGGAGAAGGATGAGTTCGCGCCTAGAGGTGGTATGCCTTCCTTTGCCGTCGCTCTGCCGTATGCTACCCACTTTCTGACGGTCAGTACCCAGCAAGACGTTGATCAGGGCGGACTTGCCCACCCCCGATGAGCCGAGAAAGGCGGCCGTCTTTCCCCGCGCCAGGTACTGCCACAAGGCGTCCAACCCTATCCTTTCCGTGGCGCTGATCGGGTGGACAGCAACACCAGTTGCCACCGGCTCAACATCCCGCACGCAGCCTTCAACATCCGGGCATAGGTCAACCTTGTTGAGAACAATCACCGGTATGGCACCACTACTCCAGGCAAGGGCAAGATAGCGTTCCGTCCTTCTCAGGTTGAGATTACGGCCCCCATCCAGCCCGCTGACAATGAAGACGGTGTCCACATTAGCGGCCACGACCTGCTCCTCTGTCCTGGGCCCGGCCATCTTCCGGGAAAACCGGCTCTTCCGGGGCAGTACAGCGTGAATCACCCCCTTCTTCTGGCTGATATCTGGCGTGATAACCACCCAGTCACCGATAACCGGATAAAGCTCTCCAGCCAAAGCCTGGTACCGCATCCTGCCCGATACCTCAGCTGACAGTTCGCCATACCGGCCGTATACCTGATACGAGCCCCTTTCCTCAGAGACAACCCTGGCCGGTATGGAACCAGGCACTTTCAGCAATTCATAGTGCTCCGTGAAAAAGGAATCCCAACCCAGTTCCGCCAGATTATTTTGACCTACTTCCATTAATTTTTACCCTCTACCAATATGAACAGATTTTGAAGTAATCGTCTTACACACGGCCATTAAAAAGAGAAGCCGCAGATATATCACGCCCGCGGCCGGTTTTCTGATTGAACCCATTATTCCGTATGTAGGAACAGGACAAACAAAAGACCGTTCCCGGAGGAACGGTCTTGCCTTGTTAGCCAGTTAGTAAAGCCTACTCGACCGGAAACCTGCCGGGGCGCAATATAACGCTGAATTGCACACATTCTTTAAACATTCACGCCCCTCCTTTCCGGTTCTCTTTCTTAAGCCGTTTGATTACGCGCAGGATGGTATCACAACCATTGCTGCATGTCAAGTCTACCGTCACAACAGAAATACGTTACTTATTTCCCGGGGCTGTCACCCGCCTGGTCAAACTCCCTCTTCATCTGCTCAGCCTCCCCGGAGAGTCTCTCCCACTCCCCGGTAAGCAAACGGATATCCTCCTTAAGTTTCCGGTGCTGCTCGATGTTTTCCACGACACGGCTGCTATCCCGGTAATGCTCCTGATTAGCCATCAGGCTCTCAGTCTCTTTCAAACGTATTTCCAGCCGGGGAAGCTCTGCCTCGATCTCAGCAATCCGGCGCCTGATATGGGCGCTCTCCCGGTAATACCTGTTCCTCAACTCCGCCTCGACCAGTTTCTGCTGGCGCTGTTGCCCCGCCTGCTTTGAGCCGGAGCCGGAGACCGGCGTAGCTTCCTGTTTGGGCCTCAGCGAAGCCTCCTTCTGATAGAGATAGCTCTCGTAATTACCATAGTATATCTGCAGCTCACCGTCTTTTATTTCAATAATCTTGTTGGCAATCTGCTGAATCAGCGTACGGTCATGGGTTATGAAGCAGACGGTGCCGCGGTAGGCCTCCAGGGCATCGGTAAGCACCTCCCTTGAAGGAATATCAAGATGGTTGGTCGGCTCGTCCATCAGCAGCAGGTTGGCCGGCTGGGTCAGCATCTTGGCCAGGGCGACCCGTGCCTTCTCGCCACCGGAGAGTACCCCTATCTTCTTACGCACATCATCGCCGCTGAAGAGAAAGGCCCCCAGAATCTGCCTCAGCCTTTCTTCCGGTTCTTCAGGGGCAACCTGCTGTAACTCGGTAAGTACGTCATTCTCCTCCTTCAGCAGCTCAAGCTGGTACTGGGCATAGTAGCCGGTGGTGACGTTATAACCGAGCTCACGCTCACCCCCCTCAAAGGGAAGCACCCCGGCCAGAATCCGGAGCAGGGTAGTCTTGCCGGCACCGTTGGCACCCACCAGGGCCACCCGGTCACCGCGGTTTAAAACCAGGTTGAGGTCCCGGTAAACCACATTGTCGTCATAGGCCTTGAAAACGTGTTTTAACGTGATGATGTCACGGCCACCTCTGGGCTGCCTGGGAAACGAGAAGTGTATCTTACGGGTGGCGCGGGGCATGGCAATCCTCTCCACCTTCTCCAGCTGCTTTATCCGGCTCTGCACCTGGCTGGCCTTGGTGTTCTTGGCGCGGAAACGGTCAATGAAACGCTGCTGCCTTTTAATCTCACGCTCCTGCCTTTCCGCCGCTGCCTGCCTAGCCGTAATTTCCTTTTCACGGGCCAGCATAAAGCTATCGTAGTTACCGCGGTGTAGAATAACACCGGTCGGCTCGAAAGCAAGCACCCTGGTAGCCACCCGGTTCAGGAAGGCGCGGTCATGAGACGTCACCAGCACGGCTCCTCCGTACCCCTCTAGGTAACGTTCGAACCAGATGCAGGCATCAAGGTCAAGATGGTTGGTCGGCTCGTCCAGAAGGAGTACATCGGGCCTTAACAGGAGCAGCTTGGCCAGCTCGACACGCATAACCCAGCCCCCGCTGAAGTTGTCCAGTGGCCGCTGGAAGTCTGACTCGGTAAAACCCAGCCCGGAAAGAATAATC
>CP070645.1:230918-236685 GCA_020354275.1 Dehalococcoidales bacterium | reverse complement strand
TGTCGCGGGCCCCATGTCAGCTCTACCGGGGAGATTAAAGCCTTCAAGCTGGTTAGCATTGCCGGGGCCTACTG
Source organism: Dehalococcoidales bacterium (assembly GCA_020354275.1). Lineage (GTDB taxonomy): Bacteria > Chloroflexota > Dehalococcoidia > Dehalococcoidales > UBA2162. Next base: position 236,611 of record CP070645.1, on the reverse strand, counting down.
GCGCGGTCAAGAAAGGCGTCCCATGCTGCAGCGGATATACGGGGTTGCTTTCGAAACCGGGGAAGCCCTAGAGGAACACCTTGATAAGCTTGAGCAACAAGAAGCTCGTGACCACCGTCGGTTGAACAAGCAACTTGACCTCTATATTGCCCCTGAGGAGATTGGTGGTGGTCTCATTATCTATGGTCCCAAGGCTGGCCGCATTCGTGCTGTTATCGAGGAGTTCTGGCGGCAGGAACACTTTGCCAATGGGTATGAGCTGCTCTACACTCCCCATATCGGTCTCAGCAAGCTCTGGGAGACCAGTGGTCATCTTGATTTCTACCAGGAGAATATGTACTCACCAATTGATATCGAGGGACACCAATATTTTCTCAAACCAATGAATTGTCCTTTCCATATTTTATCTTACAAGTCACAGATACGCTCCTATCGTGATTTGCCATTACGCTGGGCAGAACTGGGTACTGTCTACCGCTACGAACGCAGCGGTGTATTGCTGGGATTATTACGGACACGTGGCTTCACTCAGGACGACGCCCATATTATCTGTACTCCTGAGCAGGTTGAGGGTGAGATTGCCGAGGTATTCCGTTTCTCAGTCCATATGTGGCAGGCTTTCGGGTTTGAGAAATATAAGGTATACCTTTCTACCCGACCGGAGAAGGCGATAGGGACAGAAGAGCAGTGGCACCAGGCTGAAGAAGCCTTACGCAAAGTCCTCGACGAACAGGATGTACCCTACGAAGTGGATCAAGGTGGCGGTGCTTTTTACGGCCCAAAAATAGACATCAAGATAGAAGATGCCTTGGGACGTGAGTGGCAGATGACGACAATACAGTTTGACTTCAACCTGCCGGAGCGGTTCGATATGGTCTACATAGGACAAGATGGTCATGAACATCGCCCTTATATGATACACCGTGCCCTGCTGGGGGCATGGGAACGCTTTTTTGGACTTTTAATCGAGCACTATGCCGGTGCCTTCCCGGTATGGCTATCGCCGGTCCAGGTAGTGGTAATTCCGGTAGCCGACCGCCACCTGGAGTATGCCCGTAAGCTGGGGACAGAACTCACCGGTGACGGTGTGCGGGCAAAGGTTGATGACCGCTCCGAGAGGATGAACATGAAGATACGGCAGGCGCAGCTGGAAAAGGTGCCGTTTATGCTGGTGGTGGGTGATAAAGAGGAAGCTAAAGGCACTGTATCTGTCCGTTTACGCAGTGGTGAACAGCTGTCTTCACAACCCTTTGAGCGTTTTAAAGAGACCGTTCAGATAACTATCGCCAGTAAATCGAAGGACTAAAATAAGGGTTATTAACCCATAATTAAGCAGTTGAATTGATTAGAACCTGGGAATGTGATATAGTTTCTATTCGCAGCATACTGGTGCTTTGAGGGGGTGAAATAGTACATAGCTAGGAAACAGCGAGTAAATCAGGAGATAACCGCCAGAGAGGTCCGTCTCGTCGGGGCAAAAGGTGAGCAGCTGGGGATTATGCCCCTGGAACAGGCACGGGAGGTCGCCAGAAACAATAACCTTGATCTGGTTGAAGTAGCGGCCACCGCAGTACCTCCAGTGTGTCGTTTGCTTGATTACGGTAAATACAAGTACGAGCAGGCCAAGAAGGGGCGTGAGGCTAAGAAGAGCCAGAGAGTCAGCATGTTGAGAGAGGTCCGGCTGCGGCCTAAAATCGGTGACCATGATTTTCAGGCCAAGGCCAGGTTAGCCCGGAAATTGCTGGAAGGCGGCGACAAGGTTAAGATTACCGTGATGTTCAGGGGACGAGAAATCACTCATCCTGAAATTGCCTGGAGGTTGCTGCAGAGGATGGCAGAATCGCTGGAGGACATAGCTTCGGTTGAGGGACAACCCCTGATGGTAGGAAGAAGAATGAATGTGGTTATGGTACCACTGTCTGCACAGAAAGCGAAAAAAGTAGAAGAACAGAAAGCGAAAAAAGTAGAAGAACAGAAAGCAAAGAAAGTAGAAGAAAAAGTAAGGAAGTCATAGATGCCAAAGATGAAAACTCATAAGGGTGCCCAGAGCCGTTTCCATATTACCGGGACCGGCAAGGTTATGCGGATGAAGGGTGGCAAGAGTCATTTACGCCTGCGCAAGACAAAACAGGCCAGGCGCCTTTATGATAGCAAGCTTCCGCTAAGCCCGGCTGATAAAAAACGGATAAAACGACTGATACCATATGGTGTTTAAGTTAAGCATAAGATAAATAGCTTTCATAGTATCGAGTACAAAGAGGAGAAATATCTTGCCTAGAGTAAAAAGGGGAGTAACCACTCATCGGCGACACAAGAAGGTGCTTGCCTTGACCAAAGGCCACCGTGCGACCAAGCATTCCCTTTACCGTCGGGCCCATGAGTCAATGCTCAAGTCACTGAGCTATGCCTATGCCCATCGGCGTGAACGGAAGGGTGATATGAGGCGTCTGTGGATTTCACGGGTCAATGCCGCTTCGCGGGCCAACGGGCTTACCTACAGTCAGTTTATTAATGGCTTGAGCAGGTCGGGGATTGAAATTAACCGGAAAATACTGGCCGATATGGCAGTCAGGGAACCCGAGGCCTTTGCCAGCCTGGTTACCATAGCCAGGGATAAACTCCAGGGCTAACGGGCTCCAAGGGAAAATCGAAAGAGTCCTATATAAAGGTAAACTAGTTTCACAGGTATCATTTACAGGTATTAACGGATACGGTTGACAAAAAAACCCCTGTTCTGTTAGAGTTTATGCATAAAGGAACGGTGTTTTTAATATGCCAGGTAGAGTAGTCTCTCAAAACGGATATTTTTCATTTATCTTCGCGTTTACCGTGCGCACCTAATGCGCTTGGGAGACCTGGCATGTATTTATCGGTAATTAGAAGATAAACCGGAACGAAGAATACCTACAGCAACCCTCCCAGGCGGGGGGGTTTTTTATTTCGGTCACTTGTTTTCAAGATAAATGCCTGAAATCTGGTCAAGGTAATAGAATGTTGGACCAGTTAGAAGAACTGAATAAGAAAGCACTGCAGGAACTGGCCGCTGTCACACTGCCGGGTGAGCTGGAAACTTGGCGGGTTCGTTACCTGGGTAAGAAGAGCGAACTGACCGGGATTCTGCGTGGTCTGGCCACCCTTCCTCTTGAGGAGAGGAAGCACGTGGGTGCCCGCGGTAATCAGGTAAAGGCCGCTCTGGAAGCGGGTCACCGGAGGAAAGAACAGGAGCTGCGTGAAGGCCAGCTATCCTTGGCTGGTACAGGGGCTATTGATATTACCCTGCCGGGAAAGCCCTGGCCGGTGGGGCACATTCATCCCATTACCCGCACCCTGTACGAGGTCTGTGACATATTTGTCTCCATGGGTTTTAAGGTGGTTGAGGGGCCGGATGTTGAGTGGGACTACTATAATTTTGAGGCATTGAATATCCCTAAAGAGCACCCGGCGCGTGATACCATGTCAACCTTCTGGGCTGATACCGGGTCAGATAGTGCCGATAAGCAGATGCTGCTGCGTACCCATACTACTGCGGTCAGCGCCCGGGTTGTCGAGACCATGGAACCCCCGATAAGGGTGGTTGAGCCCGGTAAGGTGTACCGTTATGAAGCCAGCGATGCCACCCATATCCCCATGTTTATTAATTTTGATGGCCTGGCGGTTGACAGGGGGATTACCATGGCCGACCTGAAAGGAACCCTCTACGAATTTTCGCGGCGTTATTTCGGTGGCAACCGGAAGGTGCGTTTCCGCTGCGACTTTTTCCCCTTTGTTGAACCGGGGGTCGAAATGGCGGTGGAGTGCCTGGTCTGCAATGGCGTTGGCTGCCGCCTGTGCGGTAATAGTGGCTGGATTGAAATACTGGGTGCCGGGATGACCCATCCCGAGGTGCTGCGGCGTGGCGGCATTGACCCGGATGTCTATACCAGCTTTGCCTTTGGTATGGGCGTTGAACGTCTGCATATGCTGCGCCATGGTATTGATGATATCCGGCTGTATTACGGAAGCGATCTCAGGTTCTTGTATCAGTTTTAGTTCCTGCGGGGTACAGCAGGTTTGTTAAAGATAATGGACAGCTATTTATTAAGGTAGTTAAAAATGAAGGTGTCGCTTAACTGGCTGAAACAGTATGTAGATATTGACCTGCCGGTGGCTGATATAGCCAACAGGTTGACCATGGCTGGCAGTGAAGTAAAAGGGGTGCAGGAGATTGGTAGCAGCTGGCAGGGGATTGTTATCGGCCAGATAACGGCGGTGAACCCCCACCCCAATGCCGATCGCCTTACCCTGGTAACGATAGACCTGGGTGAAAAACAGGAGACAGTGGTCTGCGGGGCGCCCAATGTTGTGACCGGTGCCAAAGTAGCCTTTGCCCCGGTTGGTGCCGAGCTTACCGACCCGCACAGCGGCGAAACGGTTCGCTTGAAGTCAGCTAAGATTCGCGGTGTGGTTTCCAATGGCATGGCCTGCTCGGAAAAAGAACTGGGCATCTCTGATGAACACGAAGGGATATTGATACTACCAGAGGAGGCTCCTGTTGGCCGGGCACTGGCTGATTACATGGGTGATTCCATTCTCAATATGGATATTACCCCCAACCGGACGGACTGTCTGTCCATGACAGGAATAGCCAGAGAGATTGCGACTCTCACCGGGCAGAATATCCGTCTTCCCGAGGTCAGTTACCATGATCCCGGCCCTCCCGTTGACCAGAAGGTAACCCTGGAGATTTTAGACACTGACCTTTGCCCCAGGTACTCGGCCAGCCTTATTACCGGGGTAAAAATAACCCAGTCACCCAGGTGGATGCAGGAGCGTTTGATTTCTTACGGGATGCGTCCGATAAACAATATTGTCGATGTCACCAACTTTGTCATGCTGGAGTACGGGCAACCCCTGCATGCTTTTGATTATGAGAAGATAAGGGGCCAGAAGATTATTGTCCGGCGGGCTACCCAGTATGAGCCGGTGACTACCCTCGATGGTAACGAGAGGGAACTCGATTCGGGCATGCTGGTTATTTCCGATATAATGGGGGTGGTGGCCGTTGCCGGGGTTATGGGCGGTTTCAACAGCGAAGTTACCGAAGAGACTACTTCGATACTGCTGGAAGCGGCTAATTTTAATGCAGCCAGCATTCACTACACGGGCAGGACTCTGGGTATCCCTAGCGAAGCCTGCATGCGTTTTGAGAGGGGGATCAGCCCGGAGTTGACCATACCGGCACTGAAACGGGCAACTCAGTTGATTGCGGAGCTTGGCGGTGGCGAGATTGCCCGTGGCGTGGTTGACGTTTATCCCGGCAAGGCAGTGCCGGAGCCAATCCTGCTGTCCACTGAAGATGTCAGGCGTGTCCTGGGTATTGAGTTCAGTATTGAACAGATAGAAGGCGCTTTGAACTCGGCAGGTTTTGAATGTGAACGGGTGGCACCGGGTTCAGCGGTCAGGATTACCACTCCTTACTGGCGTACTGATATCAGTCTGGTAGTTGACCTTATTGAAGAGGTGACCCGTATTATCGGTTATGACAGTGTTCCACTGACCATGGTCAGCCAGCCGATACCACAGCAGGACCCTGACCCGCTCATTGCCCTGAAACGTGAAATCGTTAATCACCTTACCGGTTACGGTTTTCAGGAGATAGTTACCTATTCCTGGGACAGTCTGGAGGTGCTTGATAAGCTTTCAATCAGACCCTA
>CP070645.1:225435-230818 GCA_020354275.1 Dehalococcoidales bacterium | reverse complement strand
GGCGCTATTGCCCGGGAAGTGCGGTCGCTGGTAGACCAGGGGGTATGCACCCCGGAGATGGTAGATGACATAATACAGTTCGGCTTCGGCCGCCGCATGGCCTATACCGGCTATTTCAAGCGTTCGGATTTAATCGGGCTGGACTTTGGCTCCCGCGGCAGGGAGACGAGAAGAGAAGGTATGTGGAAACCCGTGGCTGAACACCTGGAAAGAGGGGAGCTGGGTATGAAGAGCGGACGGGGTTTCTATGACTGGTCGGGTGATAAGGCTAAAAACTTCCTCCGTGACTATAATACGGAACTCATCCGGTTGATGAAGCGGGACATGGACGCAGGGCTAATCTAGCCAAAGGACTTAGCCGGTTTTAAATAGAAGCTGCTTAAAAGCTAATTGCTGGTCAGGCTATCCATAGGCCAGCATCCTGTCAACGGCAGCCCTTGCCTTGAGGCGAATATCTTCGGGCACCTTCACCTCGTGGCGCATTTCCTGCAGCGACCACAGCACGTTCTCCAGCGTGATGAGCTTCATACGGGGGCAGATTGCCTGCTCGGAGGCGGGTATGAATTTCTTATCCGGGTTCTCCTTTCTAAGGCGGTGCAGTATCCCCACCTCTGTCCCCACGATTATCTCTCCAGCCTCTATCTCGCGGGTAAACCGGACCATGCCGCCGGTGCTCAGCACCTCGTCGGCCAGGGCGGTTACCTCAGGACGGCATTCCGGGTGGACAACCACTTTAGCTCCCGGGTGCTCACGTTTACGTTCCAGGATATGCTGGGGCAGGATTCTGGTATGGGTGGGGCAGAAACCGGGCCAGAGAATCATTTCGCGGCCGGTTTTGCTGCTGACGTGATGGCCCAGGTACTGGTCGGGGACGAATATAATCTCTCCGGTATCAATGCCTTCGACGATTCTAACCGCGTTGGCCGAGGTGCAGCAGATGTCCGATTCGGCTTTGACCTCGGCGGTAGTATTGACATAGCAGACCACTGTGGCCCCAGGGTGTTCTGCTTTTTTCTCCCTGAGCTTTTCTGCGGTGATCATGTCGGCCATGGGGCAGCCGGCATGTAAGTCCGGCAGGAGGACTGTCTTATCGGGACAGATGATGGAGGCTGTTTCGGCCATAAAGTGTACCCCGCAGAAAACAATAACTTCGGCATCGGTACCGGCTGCTTTCTGGCTGAGTTCCAGGGAGTCCCCGACGAAGTCGCCGATGTCCTGCACTTCGCCCAGCTGGTAGTTGTGAACCAGGATTATCGCCTTCTTCTGGTCCTTGAGGAGCATGATTTTGTCTCTTAATTCATTGTCCCTGTTATCCACTATCTGTGACCCTCCACTCATTGCTGTAAACGTTCATCCTCTTTCCTCGCACGAAACCAATCAGGGTAATGCCCAGGTCGTGGGCCAACCTGACACCAAGGTCAGTAGGGGCGGACTTGGAGACTATGATGGGGACATTCCTTCTGGCCACCTTGAGCAGTATTTCCGATGAGATCCGCCCGCTGGTAACCACTATCTTACCGTCGGTAGAAATGCCCTCCAGCAGGCATTCCCCGAAGACCTTGTCGATGGCGTTATGCCGGCCGATGTCTTCGCTGAAGACCTGAATACTCCCGGTATCAGATAGAGCAGCGCTGTGAACACCACCGGTGGCCCGGTAGGTGGAAGAACGGTGCTGGAACTCAAGCACCAGACTGCGGATCTCGGCCGGTGATACCTGCGTCGCGGACTCCACCTTCTGGCTGGTAACATCGGTGGCACTGTAAAAGGAAGCCCCCCTCCCGCAACCTGAGGTTATCATCCTCTTGAATAACACGTCGCTGCTCAGTTCCTCATTTCCTTCAACCTCTACCCGTGCCACCCCCCTTTGCTGGTCAACCACCACCCTCTTGATCTCATCACCGTCTTGGAGGAATCCCTCGGAATACAGGAAACCAACCGCCAGGTAGTTCAAATTCACCGGTGAGCAGAGCAGCGTGACCATCTCCTGGTCATTGAGAAGAATAGTGAGGGGGAATTCCCTGGCCACCATGTCTTCAATGCTGCTGGCTTTGCCGTCGCTAAGGCGTAATACCGGGATCCTTTCTATTTCATTCTCCATTACTGCCTGTCCTTATCTCGTCTTCGGCCCTGACCGGCCCGCCGTGTACCACCCGGGTAAATATTCCCTCTTCCGGCATGATGCACTGGCCTATCTTGTGATAGATGGCGCATTTGGTATGGCACTCCTTGCCAATCTGGGTAATCTCCAGGACGACCTCTTTCCCCACCATTAGTCTGGTACCGATGGGCAGCGAGGCCATATCCAGTCCTTCCGTGGTGAGGTTCTCGGCAAAGGCGCCCGGCCCTACCTCCAGACCCAGCTTGCGCATCTTTTCTATGCTCTCCATTGCCATCAGGCTCACCTGGCGGTGGCTTGAGCAATCGGCATGGGCATCATCGGCCAGGCCGTATTCCTGGTGAAGGTACCCCTCGCCGATGGCCTCCTTGCTGGTGCCCTTTTTCCAGCTCCGGCAGACGGCGATAACTCTCGCCATGCTATTCCTCCTTTGTGCTCTCTATTATGCCACTGCCGACCACGGTGTCTCCACGGTAGAAGACTACCACCTGGCCAGGCGTAATCGCCATCTGGGGTTCGCTGAACGTGACATGCACCATGTCTTCCCCCAGGGGTGTTACCGTGGCCGGGACTTCATTCTGTGCCGACCTTATCCTGGCCATAAGTCTGGCTGGTTCCTTCAAATCGTCTATGGCAATCCAGTTCAGGCTGCCGGCGACAAGGCTGTCCTGGTATAGTTCATTTCTAAACCCAACCCTGACGGTATTCTCTTCAGCGTCAATGGCGGTAACGTATAAAGGCTCTCTGGCCGCGATACCCAGCCCCCTGCGCTGGCCGATGGTGTAGCCTGATATCCCCCGGTGCTCACCGAGTACATTGCCCTCTCCGTCCAAAATCCGCCCGGCTTCTGTCTTACCGAAAAGGCTCTGGTAACCGCCGCTGATGAAGTCCTGGCTGTCCGGTTTGTTTTTTACCTTTAGCCCGAGTTCCAAGGCTATCTTCCTGACAGCTTCCTTGGTATAGTCACCCAGTGGGAAGAGCGAGTGGCTGAGCTGTTCCTGGGATAGAGAAGCCAGAAAATAGGACTGGTCTTTACTGGTGTCTCTGGCTTTTTTCAGGAGGTAGCGGCGGCTATCCGGATCGTGCTTAATACGGGCATAGTGGCCGGTGGCGAAAAAATCAAACTCGATACCGTATTCCCGGCTCCTGGCCAGCAGGCCGTCAAACTTGATTCTGCGGTTGCATCTGAAGCAAGGATTCGGTGTTCTACCCGCCAGGTACTCCTGGCGGAAGTAGTCCAGGACTTCGTTTTCATATTCCTGCCTCATGTCCAGGACATGAAGAGGGAACCCCAGGGTCCGGGCTACATTCTGGGCGTCCTCGATATCCTCTTCCTCGCCCGGCCCGCAGCAGCCGTGCCGCGGCTCAAGCGGGGCGGTCAATCCGCCATTCCATGTCTGCATGGTAACGCCACAGACCTGGTAGCCCTGTTCTTTAAGGAGGGCAGCGGCCACCGATGAGTCCACTCCGCCGCTCATGCCCACAGCTACTTTCGTATTATCTTCCGTTTTTCTCACCTGTAATTAGAGTTCCGTTCCTGTTATACACCATGATTATCATAACCTATATTCTAGCAGAAGATTAGCCTGAAGCCAAAGCGGACATTTTTGCTGCCCATGACGGCCATTGTTTTGAAGGTGAGATGGCATGTGTTAAAATAGATGGCGGATTGATATGAGCAGTGAACTCCGCCGGTTGCCCAGCGTGGATAGAGTAATCTCTGAGGGGAGTATCAGGCAGCTTGCCGGTTCCTTTCCCCATGATTTGCTGGTGAATGTAATCAGGCAGCATCTTGAGGAAGAACGGCTGGCCATCAGTGCCGGTCATCCCTGTCCTTCGGTCTCCCAGATTGCAGAATCTGTATCTGCTAAAGTCCAGGTGTTGACCAGTCCCAGCCTGCGTCCGGTCATTAATGCTACCGGTATCGTGCTTCATACCAACCTGGGCCGAGCCCCGCTCAGTAAGGAGTCGGTGGCGGCGATGAATACCGTGGCCGGTGGCTACAGCAACCTTGAATTTGATATCGGCACCGGCAGCAGGGGCTCGCGTCATACCCACATCGAGCCGGTTCTGTGTCAGTTGACCGGGGCCGAGGCAGCGCTGGTGGTCAATAACAATGCCTCAGCAGTGCTGCTGGGCCTCTCTACCCTGGCTAAGAGGAAGGAAGTAATCGTTTCCCGCGGCCAGGCAGTGGAGATTGGCGGCAGCTTCCGTATACCTGACGTCATGCGTCAGAGCGGGGCCAAGCTGATAGAGGTGGGTACCACCAACTGCACCTACATTGCCGATTACGAAGGGGCGATTACGCCCCGTACCGCCGCCCTGATGAGAGTCCACTCCAGCAACTTCCAGGTCACCGGCTTTACCCATTCGGTAACCCTAGGGGAACTGGTGGAACTGGGCCAGCAGTATGACCTGCCGGTGCTCGATGACCTGGGCAGCGGCTGTTTTTTGGATACGACGGCCTTCGGGTTGGGGGCGGAACCACTGGTACAGCAGAGCGTGACTGAAGGCGCCGGCATGGTATTCTTTTCCGGAGATAAGCTGGTTGGTGGCCCGCAGGCGGGGCTCATTGTTGGCCAGAAACGGTTTTTTGATAAATTGAGCAGAAATCCTCTGGCCAGGGCAGCACGGATTGACAAGATAAGGCTGGCGGGGATAAGCGCCACCTTGATTCATTATCTGAAGGACGAGGCTACGGAGAAGGTTCCGGTGTGGCGTATGCTCTCCATGCCCATTGACGAGATTGAACGGCGGGCCGAAACGTGGGCTAAGGCCCTTAACGGCATGGGCCGGGTAATCGAAGGCGAAGGGATGGTGGGGGGAGGTAGCCTGCCGGGGAGCACCCTTCCGACCAGGCTGGTTGCCGTCGGTGGTCAGGGCAGGAGGAAGGGCCGCAGCACGGCACAGGCCATATCAAAAAAGCTGCGGAACCAGCCGGTACCGGTAATAGGCCGCATAAGTGAGGACACCCTGTTATTGGACCCGCGTTCGGTTTTACCTGAGGACGACCACATAGTAATAGAAGCTCTGAAAACCATAGTCGCTGCTGGTTAATTTCACCTGTTATCGCTAGCAATCTCAAAGGAGGAAAGCGTGTTTGTACTGGGTACTGCTGGCCATATTGACCACGGCAAGTCAGTCCTGGTGCAGGCCCTGACCGGGATTGACCCCGACCGTCTGCGTGAAGAGAAGGAACGGGGCATGACCATCGACCTCGGTTTCGCCTGGCTTACGCTACCCAGCGGTCAGGAGGTGGGCATTGTC
>CP070645.1:222253-225335 GCA_020354275.1 Dehalococcoidales bacterium | reverse complement strand
TCCACCATCTTCTCAACCTGCGATGACTGTGTCGTGTCAGTCGGAATAGCCAATGCCTTCCTTCCTAGACGCTGCACCTCGGCAACTGCCTCGTCCAGCTTTTTGGAGTCCCTGCCGGCTACAGCGACATCCGCCCCCGCTTCGGCCAGGGCGATTGATACGTGCTTGCTCCAGAACCGGCTATCCCCGGCCACCAGAGCACTCTTACCACTTAAATTAAATTCTACGGAGACCATGTTATTCCTCCTCCAGATTGATAATTGGCGCATATCCGGTGGGAGTATATCCCCCGGCCAACCCGGCACCATCAACCACAAATACCCCGCCGGTTACGTAATCAGATGCACTTGAAGCCAGAAAGAGGCACATCGAACTGATGTCATAAGGAACACCGATGCGCCCGGAAGGGTTAAATTCGGCCATTCTTCCCCCGAAACCCTGTCTTACTACCGGCTGTAAGGTGCTGACATCGATAAAACCGGGGGCAATGCAATTTACCTGGATATTTACATCCGCCCAGGTCAATGCCAGCGTACGGGTAAGCTGGACGACACCGCCCTTGGCCACGGAGTACATTAGATTGCCCTTGACACCCCTCAGTCCCTCACCCGAGGCAATGTTGATTACCTTGCCGCTTTTTTGTTCAACCAGGTGCTTTGACGCCGCCCGGCAGCCGAAAAAGGCGCCGGTAAGGTTGGTATCGATACCCAGATGCCACTCTTCGTCAGTAATATCCCAGAACTCCCGTCTCTGCTGACCCCTGACTATGCCGGCATTGTTGACCAGGATATCAAGCCCTCCCATCTGCGACAGGGTCTGCTCGACCAGATTATTAACCTGCTTGGAATCAGTGACGTCTGTGGATACAGCCACCCCCCTTCTTCCCATATCCCGCACTTCTTTCGCCGTCTGCTCAATAGGCTCCAGACGACGGGCGCCGACCACTACGTCTGCCCCCTCCTTGGCCAGGGCCAGAGCCATCGCCTTACCCAGCCCGGTACCACCACCGGTTACGATGGCTATCTTCCCCTCCAGAGTCCCTTTCCCGGAAACCATGGCACACCTCCAATGTTTTATTTAGACCGCTATCTTAACACCGTATAAACATATGGAAATACCGGCGCATAAAATAAAAATAGGTAAGACTTGGCATTTCAGAAGAGAATTTCTCAGCCCCACCACTTACGACACCGATGATATGTCTATTTATTACGCCGTGTCAAGCCAGGGGACCTGGCCACAGCCGGGGGACTACGCCAGGCACTTCCAGTGGTCTTTAAGGTGACTTTTTACCTCACCGATGACCCTTTCGGTCTCGGAGAAGGACAGGTCTGTTTCAAATACACGGGGAACTGGCAACGGCTCTTTTATTTCGGTTTCAATGCCTGTCAGACCTAAAATCTGGGCCAGCCATGCCCACGGTAGGGCTTCTTCGTTGTAACCGGAAGCAATCAGGTCAATTACCCTCCCCTCACAGATTTCGGCCATTTCTCTGACCTTTTCCCCGATCATCCTGAAGCCCTTCACCGGCAACCCCAGACGGGTCAACCCGTCAGCGAAATAGGGGTCTGATCCGCCGTTGCGGACGATAACGTGGGGTTCAAATTCCTGACTTACCGGCTGGACTATCGATTCAAAGGCCAGTCGGTAAGAATCATAGCCAGCATAGACCGGCAGGGGAATATTAATGGTATATCCTTTACCCTCGCCATCGCCAATCTGGTCAGCGAAACCGGTGCCGGGGTAGAGGCTCCTGGGATCCTGGTGCAAGTCTATGAACAGCACCCTCGGGTCTTCATAAAAATACTGGCTGGTCCCGTTTCCGGCATGGGCGTCGGTGTCCAGAATCAGGACTCTCTCCAGCCCGTATTCCTCTGTTAAATACCTCCCGCAAAAAGCAACATCGTTGTAGATGCAGAACCCCTCGCCGTAAGCAGGCTTGGCATGGTGCATGCCGCCGCCGATGGATATTACCTTGCTGTGCTCTCCTCCCTGGACTAAATCGCAGGCCAGCTTGGCCTGCCCGATAATCAGCCGGGCCGCTTCCTCCACCCTGCCCGACCTGCCGGCAGACCTGTTATCGGCACTGTGGTACTGAAAGAACTGTCCGGGATAACTCAACCCGGCGCTGGCCGCCCGGAAATACCCCCGGCTGAAATCGATGTAGTCCTGACGGCAGATGAGCAGTAAATCGGCATCTGTGGCCGGTTCTGCGGCAAGCACCCGGTAATCATCATCAGACAGGTGTTGCTTTATAAAATGCGGAAATTTCTGATAGCGGTTACCGCGGAAGGGGTGCCCCGGGCCAAAATCGTATTGCTCTAGCTCCTGGCGGTATAGAACGGTAAAAGCCAATTTGCCCCCACCAATACCTTGATGGTAACTACACCAGTATATTTATCCGGGTATTAACTGGTTTCGTCGGTATTGTCCCCGGTACTGTCTTTTTTGGCTTCACCAGATTCATAGGAAGTACCGACAACCTTTTTACCATCATTTTCGCCATCACTATTGTTATAGGATGAGCTGCTGTGGTACCCCCCGTTATCGGTAACGTAGAACCCGGACCCCTTGAAATGTATGGGTACGGGAAAGAATACGCGTATTGCCCTGCCCCCACACTGAGGACAGGAAGCTTTTGGCTCATCATTGAAGCTCTGCTTCAATTCGAACCGTGATGAACAACCGGTACATTCGTATTCGTAGATAGGCACCCTGTAAACCTCCTCGGCATATCCCCTATTTCTCAGATACTGGCCTTTTAGACCGCTTTAACCCGGCAAGTTTACAAATTTAACACTGGCTAATACTCAGACAGTGCTTCACAGGATAAGAACCAGGTATCCACCTGACCAGTACATTAGAAAAAGCTAGCACTCGCGCCCTTGGACTGCTAATTATTTTACATCATCGGCGGTATTTTAGTCAAGACTGAATAGCGTTAAAAAGCCCATTTTTAAAGGAAAATTATAATCAGAAAAGCCCCCAGTCCCGGTAGCCCTGCTGAATAACGGACAGGTAGTCCGCTGAAGGTGGCGTTTCCTCCACATTACCGGCCCTGATGTGGGTTACCGCCGGGACC
>CP070645.1:216470-222153 GCA_020354275.1 Dehalococcoidales bacterium | reverse complement strand
GTATTGCCAGCATCAACCTTCCTGTCTGAGTCTCCAGTTAAAGCCGGGATGTATTTTCACGATATAATAAGCCAGCTTTATAGGGAGTATATAAGATACATGTCGAAAAGTCAAGCCACAATATGGACAATATGCATAATACAGAGCCATTTAAAGCTACTGAAAAGTGACAGCAGTCCAAGTTTTTGTCTTTCTGTCATATTTCATAGTAGTATTCAATACAGACAATCTATACTTGAAGTTGCCTTTGATTTTGATTAGGATATATTAAGTGCTTGCGGTAAACCAGTATGAGACGATATTCTGCAGTAGAAACAACGCTAGGTTGGGTTAGAAGACAGTAAGAATTTGAAGTTGTTTTAGAGGGTAGTAAAGATTGGATTGGTTGTTTCCGGTTAGAGAGATGTTTGATTTTATTCTGCCCTTTCTGGATCGTTTTCCGTTTATCAGGATGCTACTGGGCTCTATATTGGTTTTCTTCCTTCCCGGCTTCAGCTGGACACTTGTCATTTTTCAGCAAATCAGGGTTATAGAAAGGCTTATTATATCTTTTGCACTGTCCTTTGTTATGGTGACAATCGGCCTTCTGTTTTCCAGTGTACTGGTTGGCATCATGGTAACCGGTTTCAATTCTGTGCTATCTATAGGTATCATTATTTTTATCCCGTTGGCGATCTATTATCTAAATAGATTAGTAAAACGCCGCAAAAGCCTGGCTGCTTAGGATTGTTTAGCGTTGAATTTGGTATGATTTATTTAAAAATGCTTTTTTGATTGGGGTAACGATGCTTAATGATGTGGCGATTATTGGTGGCGGGCCGGTAGGGAGCCGTGTAGCTGAGAAAATGGCCGGAGCAGGATACCGCGTGGTGGTGTTAGAGCAGAAGGAGCAAATGGGTGGACCGGTCTGCTGTACGGGGATCATCAGTCAGGAGTGTGTGGACACCTTTGGTATCGAGGAAAGTACCATTGTCAGGAAGGTGAAAAGTGCCCGGTTTTTTTCACCTTCGGGCAAGTTAGTGAGTATCCAGCGTAGTGATTCCCAGGCCTGTATCGTGGACCGTCCGGCTTTTAATATATCCATGGCCAAGCGGGCTCAGAGCATGGGGGTGGAATATATGCTGGGTAGTACGGTTACTGACCTGACGGTCGAGATTGACGGTGTCGCTATTGAGGTAACTCGACGGGGAGAGCAGTACTCAGACTGTTATAAGGCCAGGGCGGTAGTTCTTACCACCGGTTCTGACCTGAAAATAGCTCATAGGATGGCGTTGGGTGACCTTGGTGATTTTATAACTGGTGTTCAGGCTGAGGTGGCAACAGACGGAGTTGATGAGATTGAGGTATATCTGGGTAACCAGATTGCGCCGGGTTATTTCGCCTGGCTGGTGCCGACTGGTCCGCAAAGGGGCCTGGCCGGGCTATTGTCACGGCAAAGCCCGGGGCTGTATTTAAGAGAGTTTATTGCCTTTCTGCGTTCCAATGGTAGAATAACTACCGCCGAACCGGAATTCAACTATGGTTTTATCCCGTTAAGACCAATAAGTCGGTCCTACGGGGAAAGGCTATTAATAGCAGGCAGTGCTGCCGGACAGGTGAAACCGACCACCGGCGGAGGTATCTATTACGGCCTGCTCTGCGCTGATATTGCCGCAGAGAACCTGGGCCGGGCACTCAGGGAGGGAGACCTGTCAGCCCGGAACCTGGCCGCCTATGAGAAGGCCTGGCGTAATAAACTGGGCAGTGAGTTCAGAGTCGGCCATTGGGCCCGAAGGTTTTTTGAACTCCTCAGCGATGCTCAGATTGAATGGTTATTTGACATAGCAATTGAAGATGGCATTGCTGAAAAATTAGTTGGTGACGGTGACATATCATTTGACTGGCATAGCAAGGCGATATTAAGGCTGCTGGGGCAAAAGGCAGTATCTCAGGTTGTCAGAATGATAAAATCACCCTTGCCTTTTAGCAGGACGGGATGAAGGTAACCTGACATTTGGTTAACCTTAACGTTATAATAAGTGCATAGCGAAATTGTTTCAGGGAGCGGTAGCCCCGGTGACGAGCCGGGGCTACTTATTTCCACCTGGTGAATACATGCTGAAAAAAGTATAGAAATCAATTGGTAGAGGGTACTAATTTCCCATATACGTTTATTGAGGATTAGTTATACTATGAGACAGCAAAAAAGGTTCAATACCCTATGAGTTATGGTTAACACTTTAGGGAGACAAACCGTGGAAAATATCTTGGCATACTCGGCCCTTTTCCTTGTCGGCACATTTGTCGTTGGGGGTTATTTTTGGTTAAGAACCCAGCTGGTGGTAAGGCCAAGGTTAAGGCGACGTAAGAGGACCTGGCTGCCCAAATAAAATTTTAAGGAATCCATAAATAGGCAATGGCTAAGTTACATAGTTATTCCAGAAAGAGCGTCTGGCAGCTTAGCCGTGTCGAATTTATTGACCTGTACTGCAGCAGGTGCCAGGACCGTTTTTTCTGCACCTGCGTGGAATCAAAGGTAAGAAACTGCCAGCTACTAGTTGAAAGCATCAAGCAGGTCATAAAGAACAGCCGCTGAGTCAGATGTAGGCTCCATCCAATAAAACCTCCTTACCGGGCTATTTAATATTGAAATCCTACCCATCCGGCCACATTTTTCAGAAGGTAACCTAACCATTCCGGCAAATTATCGTTATATGTTATATATTGTAGATTTACTGATTAAGGTTTCTACAAAGGATAACCAGGTTTACGGAGAAAGGGTCTAAAATGAGATTGTGGCAAGTACTGCTCTTCGGAATAATCGTCTGCCCGTTGGCACTGTGGGGTTGTATGACACTCTGCGTGGCATAATCTGCACTGTATTGCTATCATGCATCCAATGTACTCCTGCCTGTTACATCGGCTGAAATTACTGCCCTGCTACTACCAAAGGTTATACCTGGACTAACCAGACAATTTGTTACTGACCATCTAAGCCATGCTTCTGCCTTTCATCACCCCATGTTGAAATGTTGTCTTTCGTATCCTCTTTTTTTAAAATGTTGGCACCCGCCAATCTCATTGTGCTATGCTTAAGCCTGATGGCACGCCTTGTTAATCGGGTTTTTTATCGGAACAGAGTGCAAATTGTAGATAGGAAGGTTACCCCAGAGATGGACGGAGACCATCAGAGTATAGACCTGGGTCAAGCATACGGTCACTTTATAGCTAACTTACCGCCTGAAGATAGGTGGGCAAGCCAGCAGGAGCTCTACAGGTTTGTTCGCTGGTTTGGCGAAGATCGGTCTCTGTCTGGACTTACCGCGGCCGAGGTGGGCAACTACGCTGAACGGCTTTCATTCTCTGATACCGATTACACCCGGAAGCTGGAACTGGTGCGTGCCTTCCTTGTTTATGCCAGGAAGAAGGGGTGGAGTAGGACTAATCTTGCCAGCCATCTCCGTACCAGAAAGGGGAAATCAAGGCCGGTCTCCTCCCCTGTTCAGGAGCAAAAAGAGGCTGTCTTTCTCTCCCGGCCGGGTTATATTGAACTGGAGAACGAACTTGAAGAACTAAAGGCTAAGCGGCTTGATTCTATTGAAGAAGTGCGCAGGGCTGCTGCCGACAAAGACTTCCGGGAGAATGTACCGCTGGAAGCGGCCAGGGAGCGGCGCGGCAAGATAGAGGGGCAGATATTAGAACTGGAAAGTATCCTGAAATCGGCGGTGATTACCGATGAGACGGTTAATGAAACCGGTGCTGTAAGTGTCGGTGATACCATTGTCCTTCTCAACCTTGACTCGGGAGAGGAGGTAAGGTATACGCTGGTCAATCCCAGAGAGGTAAACGCCAGCACCGGCAAGATTTCAAGCGCCTCACCCGTTGGTAAGGCCGTTATAGGCAAAAGGCAGGGGGAGGTGGTTGAGGCCAATGTGCCAGCCGGTAAACTGCGTTACCAGATCAAGCAGATCGGGTGATAGCACATGGCTTTTATATCAGGGGCGATAATAAATGAATAAGGCTTTATTAATCAGGTAGAATCTGTGGTATACTCAATACCTGACCTCCACTGTATCTGAAATCAGGTCACTCTCCTTAAAATTCATAATGTAATTCATTTTATATAAGGAACCAACTGAGGAGGTGTCCCGTGGAGAAGAGTGATATTATTGCCTTGTTAAACCAGGACCTTGAGGGCGAACATGCCGCCATTATTCAGTACCTGACTCATGCCTATGCGATGGGTGAGGGTGAAATGGCCTGTGAAATCGAGGCGATTGCCCGGGAGGAGATGCGCCACCTGGACTGGCTGGCGGAAACCATAGTTGACCTTGGTGGCGTGCCCAGTCTGCAGCGTGGCGAAATGCGGATGACCGGACAGTCGGTAGCCGAGTGGATGAAAAATGACGTGCTTCAAGAGGACGATGGCATCAAGCTTTACAAGGAGCATATCGATGTCATTGATGACCCCAAAATCAAGCGGTTGCTGAAGCGTATCCTCTCGGATGAAGAATCGCACCGGGGAGACTTTGACCATTTCGTTGAGAAAGCCGGCCGGGAAGGCCTTAAAGACCTGAGGGGCAATCGTTCGGATGGAGTTACCCGTATGCTTAACTGGGGGATAGAGCACGAGTACACGGTTATCCTCCAGTACATCTTCCAGTCATATATGACCAAAGATGAAGAAGCCAGTAAAGAGCTGGAAGACCAGGCCATCAATGAGATGCAGCACCTGGGCTGGCTGGCGGAGGAGATGGTCGGTGCCAGCGGCACTCCTCGGATAGAGCATACCGATGTTGACCAATCGACAGAGACGGCGGATATGCTCCGGGCCGATATCAAGATTGAACGGGAAGTAGCCGATGCCTATGACAAAGCGGCCGGTGAAACCGATGACCCCGGCCTGAAGGAGCTATTGATACGGATTAGAGACCATGAGATATATCATATTGACGTCTTCAGTGACCTGCTGGAGAAAGACTAATTAATAACGGAGGATTTTATGAGTAGAGAAGAGGGTATCGAAAAGGTCGCCGTTATTGGCGCCGGTTTGATGGGCCTGGGTATAGGTGTGGAGTTCGCCCGCTTTGGCTATCCGGTCAGCCTGTATAACACCAGGGAAGCTTCCAGCCGTGATGCCAGGGAAAGGGCTATTGAGGACCTGGATTTAATGGTGGAGACGGAGCTTATCTCAAGAGACGAGGCGAAGGACACACTCGACCGGCTTATCTTCACCACTGACCTGGAGGAGGCTGCCACCGGTGCCGACTACGTGGCCGAATCGGTGCTGGAGATGCTCTCCCTGAAACACGAGGTTTTTACCCAGCTCGACCGGATTTGCCCGCCGCCGGCCATTCTGACCACCAATACCTCAGCAATAAGGGTTACCGAAATTGCCACTGTGGCTAAAAACCCGGAGCGTATTATAATAGCCCATTACTTCCAGCCGCCTCACTTTGTACCCCTGGTAGAGGTGGTGGCCGGGGAGAAAACAGACCGGGAGGTGGTCGATAAGACAACCCGCATCCTGCGTGGCCTGCGTAAAAAGGTGGTTGTACTGCCCATCGAACTGCCCGGTTTTGCCGGTAACAGGATACAGGGCGCTATTGCCCGGGAAGTGCGGTCGCTGGTAGACCAGGGGGTATGCACCCCGGAGATGGTAGATGACATAATACAGTTCGGCTTCGGCCGCCGCATGGCCTAT
>CP070645.1:205141-216370 GCA_020354275.1 Dehalococcoidales bacterium | reverse complement strand
GAAGAACTGGCCAAGGGGCGTCCGCTGGAAGAAATAACGGGGTCAATGACCGGTGTGGCTGAGGGGGTGACTACCACTCTTGTTGTCTGGAATCTGGCCCGGGAGATGGGGCTGGCCATGCCTATTACCGAAGCGATTTACCGGGTTCTTTATGATGGGGCTGATGTTCACCAGACAGCCGTTGAGTTAATGATGGGTGGGGCGGCTCACGAGCTTTCCGGCCGGAAGTGGCGGTTGTTCTCTTTTCTCAGGTCTCGAAGGGGTTCCTGAATCCTGCCTTGTACTTACCGAATATTATTCTTAGCGTGCCAGTACTATTACTTTTCTCTTCTGGGTGGTCTTAGGCTCTCGTCGAGTTCCTCAAGTAACTGGCGTTGCTTTTTGGTAAGCGAGTCGGGCGTAACCACTAGCAGTTTAACAAACTGGTCGCCACGCCCCCGGCCCTGGAGATGAGGAATACCCTTATTTTTCAACCGGAAGACCTGCCCTGTCTGGCTGCCGGCCGGTATCTTGAGCTTAACGTCGCCTTCCAGGGTGGGCACATCCACATCGGTACCCAGGCTCACTTTGGTAAAATTGATGGGCAGTTCATAAAGGATATCGTCACCATCCCGCTTAAGGAATTCATGTTCCCTGACAGACAGGTTTACATAGAGATTGCCGGGCGAACCTCCTCTGGTGCCAGTGTCGCCTTCACTGCTGAGGCGTATACGGGAGCCGTCCTCAACACCGGCCGGGATTTTAACCAGGATGCTGCGTTGCTGCTTCTCTCTCCCCGTACCCCGGCATTGATGGCAGGGGTCATTGATGATTTTACCTTCCCCGTGGCATTGCGAGCAGGTGGTAATGTTGGTGAAACGGCCAAAGATACTTTGTTGCATACGGTGAACTTGCCCGCTCCCGTTACAGCTGGGGCACCGGTCGGGCTTGGTATTTGGCTGGCAACCGTTACCCCGGCACACCGAGCACTGTTCGGTACGCGTTATGTTTATCTCCTTGTCAACGCCGAAGGCTGCTTCTTCAAAGGTGATGGTGGTTGAATATTGAAGGTCAGCGCCACGACGTGGTGCCTGGCGGGCGGTTGTCGTCGCCCCGCCGAAGAAAGCATCAAAAATGTCACCAAAGCCGGTGAAGTTAAATCCCTCAAAGCCCTGCCCGAAGTATCTATCGCTACCGCTGTGCCCGAAGCGGTCGTAAGTAGCCCTTTTCTCGGGGTTGGAGAGGACTTCGTAGGCCTCGTTAATCTCCTTGAACTTTGCCTCAGCACCGTCGTTATTGTTGTGGTCGGGGTGGTACTTAAAGGCTAGTTTACGGAAGGCGGCCTTTATTTTTTCCTCGGAAGCGTTCTGGTTGATACCGAGGACTTCATAATAGTCACGTTTCTCCGGCATATTCTATCTTTTAAACCTCGCGGAACTCTCCCTCTACGGTGCCCTCGTCCTCTTTATCCGGCGGCGGCTCCTCTTCGCCGGGCGCTGACTCGCCTCCGGGAGGCGGTGGCTGCTGGTAGACGGCAGCACCAACCTTCTGCATTGCTTCGTTCAGCTCCCGGGTTGCCTGGCGTACTGCTTCTATGTCTGTCCCCTGTAAGGCCGATCGTACCGCCTGAACCTTGTTCTCTACCTCTTGATTCAAATCTGATGGGATTTTATCTTTCTGTTCTCGCAGTGTTTTCTCGGCGGTATAGGCCAGGGTATCGGCGGTGTTACGTGTTTCCACATCCTCGCGGTGCTTGGCGTCCTCAGCGGCGTGCTGCTCCGCGTCCTGCTGCATACGTTCCACTTCTTCTTTAGAAAGACCGCTGGATGCGGTGATGGTAATTTTCTGCTCCTTACCGGTGCCCTTGTCCTGAGCCTTGACGCTGAGTATGCCGTTGGCGTCAATGTCGAAGCTTACCTCTATCTGAGGTACCCCCCTCGGTGCCGGGAGGATGCCATCGAGTATAAACCGCCCCAGAGTCCGGTTGTCAGCGGCCATCGGTCTTTCTCCCTGCAAAACGTGAATTTCAACGGTGGGCTGGTTATCAGCGGCAGTGGTAAAAACCTGGCTCTTGGAGGTAGGAATGGTGGTGTTGCGGGGAATAAGAGAGGTGGCCACACTACCCAGTGTCTCTATGCCCAGTGTGAGGGGGGTGACATCGAGTAGCAGCACATCCTTGACCTCACCTTTCAGAACCCCTGCCTGGATGGCGGCCCCGATGGCGACTACTTCATCGGGATTGACCCCCTTGTGGGGTTCCTTGCCGAAAAACTGCTTTACCTTTTCCTGGACCAGTGGGGTTCTGGTCTGCCCTCCAACCAGCACTACCTCATCAACCTGTGACTGGGTCTTGCCGGCATCGTCAAGGGCTTGGCGGCAGGGGTCAAGGGTCTTCTCCACCAGGTCCATTATCAGCTGCTCGAGCTTTGACCGGCTCAGCGTGAAATTTAGGTGCTTGGGACCGCTGGCATCGGCGGTTATGAAAGGAAGGTTTATCTCCGCCTGCTGAACCGTGGAGAGCTCGCACTTCGCTTTTTCCGCAGCTTCCTTAATCCGCTGCAGAGCCATTTTATCCTGCCTGAGGTCTATCCCCTGGTCTTGTTTGAATTCATCACAGAGCCAGTCCATTATTCTCTGGTCAAAATCATCACCACCAAGGTGGGTATCCCCGTTGGTCGATTTGACCTGGAAGGTACCTTCACCCAGCTCAAGGATGGAAATGTCAAAAGTCCCGCCACCGAGGTCATAGACGGCGATAGTCTCATCGGCCTTTTTATCCAGTCCGTAAGCCAGTGAGGCAGCCGTGGGTTCGTTAACTATTCGAAGTACATCAAGCCCGGCAATTTTCCCGGCATCCTTGGTGGCCTGCCGCTGACTGTCATTGAAATAAGCGGGTACGGTGATTACCGCCTCCGTTACCTTCTCACCAAGGTAGGCCTCGGCATCAGTCTTGAGCTTCTGTAATATCATGGCCGAGATTTCTGCGGGGCTATATTCTTTGTCACCCATTACTACATTGGCGTCATTATTGGCCGCCTTGCTGATCTTATAGGGCAGGAGCTTCTTATCGTATTCCGTAGAAGGCTCATCGAATTTGCGGCCCATCAGGCGTTTGATGCTGAAAATGGTGTTTTCCGGATTGGTTATTGCCTGGCGTTTGGCTATCTGCCCGACCAGACGCTCACCAGCCTTATTTACAGCAACAATAGATGGAGTAATACGTCCGCCCTCAGCATTAGGGATGACGGTCGGTTCGCCTCCCTCCATTACTGCAACGGCAGAAAAGGTGGTACCTAAATCTATGCCGATTACTTTTGCCATAATTTGTTCCTCCTAGATGCCAGGAATTCAAATGTCCCCTGCGTCATCCTAGCCCTTATTTTCAAATTTGCTTCCTTCTGGTTCTGTCTCTTTACCATTGCCGACCACCACCTTGGTGGCCCGTAGAATTCTATCGTTTAACTTATAGCCCTTTTCCACTTCTTCCAGTACTATACCGTCTTCGCCGTTAGCCTGTCTAATGGCTTCGTGCTGGTGGGGGTCAAATGGTTCCCCTACTGCCTGAATAGGGCACAATCCCTGTGCTTCAAGGCTTGTCCTGAGTTTACGCTCAATAAGCCTGATGCCTTCTATCCAGTCAATATTTTCGGAATCGGGTGGTATTAAAGCCAGCGCCCTTTCAAAATCATCAAGAACAGAGAGTAGGTTGAGTACTACTGCCGATTGAGCAGACCGTCTGATTTCCTCTTTTTCCTGCTCGGTACGTCGCTTGAAGTTGATGAAATCTGCCTGGGCCCTCTGCCAGTTGGCCAGATATATTTCTGCCTTTTCCTTCTCTGCCGTTAGAGACTGCTGTAACGACTCGCTGTCTCCCTCATCAGCATTGACTTCTGCTTCGTTGCCTGATTCTTCTGGCTCCTGTGGAATCATTGTTAGCTTTATTCCCCCCCTATACTCCCTTCTGATTTAGGTAAATGGTATTCCTATTATCCAACGGATCTTCAACCTTATCAATTAGTACTTTCGTTTTTCATTCTTGCCTGTATTTCCTTCCCATAGAGCCTGGCTTCCAGTTCACTGAGTATTGAGGCCAGATAGCTAACGGTAGCGATGGTACGGGCATAGGGCATCCGGGTGGGCCCAATTACGCCTATGGTACCAACCGCCTCTTCCGGCAGGCCGTATTTGGCGATAACCACGCTGTAATCATGAATATCATCACTGCGGTTCTCGGTGCCGATAATTACCTGCACCTCATCGCTCGATAGGTCTGGCGGTCTGATGCTCTTGAGCAGGTTTCGTTGCTCGATCAGCTCCATTAGGTTTAACGCCAATCGCTGGTTATGGGTGAACTCAGGCTGGTTAAGGACGAAATGCAGACCGTCAAGGTAATGCACCTCGTGCTCCTCTTCGTCTTCAGCTTCCATTACGCTGGTAATGCAGCCGGTTACCTGCTGCTCGAAGGGGGTTAAGTCCTGGTCTCGCTTCAGAATCTGTGCTGCCGTCATTCCGGCATAAGCAGTGGTTAACCTGTTAGCGATGGGGGTCAGTTCTTCCTGGGATGTAATCTGGTCAAAAGCAATCAGCTGCTGCCTCAGACGGGCGCCGCTGAGGACCAGGATAATGAGTGCCAGGAAGTCCTGCAGGCCGACCAGTTCCAGATGCTTCAGCTGGCAGGCAGGTGGTTTGGGTATGGTGATTATGGCAGCATTCTGAACCATCTGTGCTATCAGCGTGGTAGCCAGGTTCGTCCATTCATCAAGTTCCTTCTCTACCTGATGGAACAGGTGGTTTATCAACCGCTGTTCGTTCAGGGGTAGATGGACATCACCGAGCGACTCCACATAACACCGGTAACCCTTATCGGAGGGAACACTGCCGGAAGAAGTGTGGGGGCGGGTAATGTAACCTTCCTGTTCCAGGTAGGCCATCTCATTACGGATGGTAGCTGCACTTACCCCCAGCTCAGAATCGCTGGAGATACTCTGCGAAGGCACCGGTGTTGCCCTGGTGATGTATTTCCCGACTATCGATTTTAGTATTGTTTCTGTTCTTGGAGAAAGCATTTCAGCCTCCACTTAGCAGTCTAAAGCCTAGACTGCTAACATATTTTTAGCATTTCTGAGCACTCTTTGTCAAGGGACGGTATTACTGTTGATATTGCTCGGGCAATGCCAGCCATGCTATAGTGTAAGAAATGGAGATCAAATGGTTGGGTCACTCCTGTTTCCAGATCAAGGGTAGTCAGGCCACTATTATAACCGATCCCTATGCACCGGACCTGGGCTACTCACTGGGCAAGCGTTCGGCAGATATCGTAACCATAAGCCATCAACACCCCGGCCATTCCTATTTTGAGGGCATTGACGGTGACCCGAGGCGGGTTGCCGGGCCCGGTGAGTATGAAATCAACAATGTCCTAATTATAGGTATGGCCACCTTTCACGATGACGAGGGCGGCAACCGAAAGGGCAAAAACACGGTCTACGTCATGGACATAGACGAGATATCGGTCTGCCATCTTGGCGATTTGGGGCACGTACTTTCCACCGAACGGTCAGATGGGATTGATGAGGTGGACGTTTTAATGGTACCGGTCGGCGGGGTATCAACCATAGATGCTACGGTAGCTGCTGAAGTTGTAAGGCAACTGACACCCAAGGTAGTAGTCCCGATGCACTATAAAACAGACACAATTCGGCGAGACCTGGAGCCGGTAGACCGCTTTCTCAAGGAGATGGGGATAAAAGAGGTCAGCCCTCAGGCCAAACTGTCATTTAACAAGGGTAACCTGCCCCTGACCACCCAGGTCTTTCTGCTAGATTACTAACCGGGGCCGAATTATCACCGGCAGGCCGTACTGGCCACTTCCCTAGAAAACCTGACGTACATCGGTGATTTTGGGCGGTGGTTTGGGTGGTTTGATAAAGGGGAAGAGGATTCCGGTAACGGTCAGTGATATTGCCAGTAAGGTAAAAGCCAGCATATAGCTGCCGTGGGTGTCATATAACCAGCCGATATAGATTGGGGCGATGACGCCAACCGGTAGATAGAGTATCGCATAGCTACCGTCAATCGAACCGTAAGCCTTCCTGCCGAAGTAACGCACCATTACCGCGGTGCCGATGGTCAGGTTGGCCCCGAAGCCGGTTCCCCAGAGGACAAACCAGACATAGATCATGGCCGTGGTCTGGTTCAACAGGAAAATGCCCAGGCCCAGTGCCTGCACCAGCGGTATTACTCCCAGCAGGTAGCGCAGGTGGTCCCGCCGGACACGGTCGGCGATGAAGCCACCGACAAACCTGGCGGGAATGCCCGCCGTGACCATTATGGCCATCATGCCAGCGGCTACCAGGGGGTCTATACCCCGGTCGGTGAGGAAGGGTATAACGTGGATGCCCATCACAGGGTACACCAGGTCAGGGAGGACCCCGATGAGAAATATCAGCCAGTAGGTGCGTGTTTTCAGGGCTTGCCGCAGGGTAAATTCTACCTCCTCGACCTGGGCGGCGTACTCGACGCCACGGTCAATCATCTGCCTGGTGTCGGTGTTTTCTGCTTCCTCTTCAACTGTGGCCCCGTCGGGTAGCAGTCCGTAGTACTCCGGCCGGCGCTGCCTGATGAAAAACCAGGCCAGGGGCAGGCCGATGGCAGCCATTACTACCCCGCCGATAACACAGGTCATCCGCCACTCCCGGGTGTTTATCAGCCAGGCCACCAGCGGTAGTACCAGCATGCCGGCCAGCCCGGAGAGAACGTATTTGATACTCAGTGCCAGCCCCCTTTTCCTGACGAACCAGTTTGATATCGCCACATCTATGGGCAGGAACAGCGCCATCTGGGCACCGGTCCCCAGCATCACTCCCCAGACCAGGTAATAACCCCACCTCGATTCTATCCAGTTCATCAGTATCAGGCTGGTGCTGATAAGCAGTACGCCCCCAATGACCATCCATTTCGGGCCGAAGCGGTCGGTAATCCAGCCTACCAGCGGCGCTTCGAAGCTGCCCTGGAAGTTTCTGATGCTGGATGCTGCTGAGGTTACTGCCCGGCTGAAACCCAGTTCGGCGGCAATCGGCTTGAATAACGCTGAAAAGCCGTAGGTATGGAAGACGTGCCCCCAGAGGGCGATGATCCCGCCGGTGAGGACTGTCCACCAGCCGGGGAATATCCTGGGGGTTTTTCTTTTGACAGCCATAGCAGCACCATTCCTGAAAATATGCAATAGACGGGATAATATACTATCCGGGATGGTTTGTAAAGGTTATGGCTGGATGGTGGTCTATGCCTTATAGAATCTGGCGGATATCGGTGACCTTGGCTGGCGGTTTGGGCGGTTTAACAAAGGGGAAGATGGCGGCAGATAAGGCCAGCAACCCGGCAAACAGAATGAAGGCGTTAAGGTAATTGCCGGTGGTGTCATATACCCAGCCGGCGTATATTGGGGCTACCACTCCGACAGGTGTCATAAACATCATTGAAGAACCACGGATTGAGCCCAGGGCTTTACGGCCGAAGTAGCGTGCTCTCATCAGGTTGTTTATTGTCAGGCTGGCGCCATGCCCGATACCGTAGAGAATAAACCAGACATAAATCATGGCCACCGTCTGGTTAAGCAGGAAGATGGTGATGCCGATGGCCTGCAGGAAGTAAACCACCCCCATGAGGAACCGCAGATTTCCGGTACTGATGCGGTCGGCTATAAAACCGCCGACGAACCTTGCTGGAATGCTGGCGGTGAGCATTATCGCCATCATACCGGCAGCTACCAGGGGATCGATTCCCCTGTCGGTCAGGAATGGTATGCAGTGGATACTCATGACCGGGGCAACCAGACCGTGTATCGCCTGCACTAGTATCATCAGCCAGTAGGCGGGTGTTCTCATTGCCTGCCGGGCGGTGAATTCTATCTCCCCAAACTCGGCGGCATATTCGGCACCCTGGTCAATCATCTGTTCTGTATCAACAGTTTCTTCCTCCACGGTAGCACCATCAGGGAGCATACCGTAGTACTCCGGCCGCCGTTGTTTGACAAATAACAGGGTGAGGGGCAGACCGATGACAGCCATGGCTATGCCACCGGCGACACAGGCCGTACGCCAGTCCTGATATTTAATCATCAAGGCAATCAGGGGCAATACCAGCACGCCGGAAAGTCCGGAAAATACCCATTTGATGCTCAGGGCAAGCCCCCTTTTCCTGACGAACCAGTTTGATATTGCCACGTCTCCCGGCAGGGTCAGGGCGATATTACATCCCGTTCCCAGCATGATTCCCCAGACCAGGTAGTATTGCCAGAGGGTATTTATCCAGTTCATCAGTATCAGGCTGGTGCTGATAAGGCAGATACCGAAGATAATTATCCATCTCGGGCCGTATTTATCCGTAATCCATCCCGTCAAAGGCGCTTCGAATCCACCCTCGAGCCGCCCGATACTGCTGGCAACAGAGGTTACCGTGCGGTTGAAATCGAGTTCGGTAGATATTGGCTTAAACAGTGCTGAAATACCGTAGGCGTTGTAACCGTGCCCGATGAGGGCGACAACTCCGCAGGCTAAAACTGTCCACCAGCCGAAGAATATCTTGGGGAACCTTCGTCTCTTAATCAAGAACAGCCTCTCTATTCAGGTATAGCCAAGGTTCCCGCTTGCGGTGGCAAATTGGCTGCCATAAGGGTGAGGTAGATATAGCTTCGTTGCACATGATGATAGTAACATTAAAAAGTATAACTGCAACCTGAGAAGTACGTCAATATTGTAACCCTGTTGGCTTTATATGTGGTTCAGGGCCTTTTCATGGCTACCACCAGTACCACCATGGTAACCAGTAACAGCACTATGACCAGCAGCAGGGAGACAGCCAGGTACATTACCCAGACGGGTATAGAGAAATCGACTGATACTACCGGGGATTGTTGGGCTGCTGATTGCAGCTCTGACGATAGTGACAGCTGTGGTGATGAAGGTTCTGTTGAAGATGCTGCTGATGGGAGGTCAGCCAGTACTGGTGTTTGTGTTTGAGATGGCGCAGTTGTAAATACGCTGACAGCGCTCCAGGCGCTGTAACTATTAGAACCAGTAGCTCTGACCTTCCAATAGTAGGTGGTATTGGCAGAAAGGCCAATATCGCTCTGCCAGGCGGTAACCGGCAGGGCATTGTTATGAATCTTCATAATTAACGGGTTGGCAAAAGAAACGTTTTCTGATACCAGTAACTCATAGCTGTCCGCTCCAGCAATGGCGCTCCACTGAAAGACCGGATTAACCAGCACTCCTCTAGCCCCTGCTTCCGGAATGTAGAGTTCAGGGGCGGCGACAGCGGAGCCGAGGTAGGTGGTGAAAGACCAGGTAGCTGACCACCGGCTTTTTACCGGATCAGTCACTCTTACCCTCCAGTAGTAGGTGGTCGCCAGGTCCAGTGCTGGCAGGGGAGTATTGCTACTGCTGGTGATGCCATCAAAACCATAGGGTACTGATGAGAAATTGTTGTCACAGTCCATCTGCCACTGGTACTGGGTAGCGCCTTTCACGCTTTCCCAGTCCAGGCCAGCACCGGTGGTGCTGAACCCCGGTGCCTTATCGAGTGGTGTGGTAAGGGTAACTGGCCGTGTCAGACTGTCGATATAGGTCATTATGGTTTGGTTAGTAGCGTCAATCGACCATAGCTGGTTATCTCTCAGCCATAGTCCGGTCAGGGTGGCTCCATCGCTGAGACCGTGGATTACCGTCTCAAAACTCGGTCCCAGAGGGTAGGTCGGGTTCAGTGAACGCTCTATTCCCCCCTCTTTACTAACGGCATCAACTGCTTGGGAGTTAGCTGCATACAATATCCCATCAGGTGAGACCACCAGCTGGCTGAGAACACTGCCCACGGGAAGGGTGGGGTCTATGCTTTGCCAGGCATAACTCTTGCCAATAGTAAACCGGTAGATGCGTTCGTTGCTGTTTTCGGTGGCGGTGACATCACTGGCGGCATAGACAACTCTGTTACTGCTGAACCCGGGATCAAATGCGACCAGGATGTTGCCGCTTAAGGGCGGCGAGGTTGCATATGGGGGTAACAGCTTAAACGACCCGTCGTCATCGTTTGACCAGTAGACATAACCACTGGTATCTCCTATCAGCAGGGTCCTATCGTTCTGATAGTTAGGCGAAAGGGCTATTGATTTCAGGGGAAGGTTTCCCGCCACGGTTGCGGTAGGATATAGTAACCCGTTGTTTATTGTCTGGTGGACCAGGCCGTGGCTGCCATTATAGCTGCACAGAAACAGCCTGTTACTATCAGCCATTGCCCAGGTGTCAATAGAGAACGGGACCGGCTGCGATGTAAATGTTTGCCCGTTGTTGACCGATTTCAGTATTACTGAGCCAGAACCGTTACTCCCCGTCAGATAAACCGTCTGAGAGGTATTGCCGTAATCTGGGGGAACTTCTACCCGGTTAATGCTGTCGGCCGAGGCCAGAGTATCGGTAAACACCCTTTGCCATTTGATGGCACCATCCAGGCTTAGCCAAAGGCTGTGTTCGGTATGAGTGCTATCGAAGGTAACAATAAGAATTGTGCTGTCTTGGTTATATTTGGGTGAAACCGCGAGATCCAGAATAGAGTTGATGGCGGTGTCAATGAGTCCGGATTGGTTCCAGGTGCCCCCGCCATCTGTGGTGCAGGAAAAAGCGCTTTCGGTGCCGCTGGTGGCTGCATAGGCTAGGCCGCTATGAGCGAAGTCGGGTGCCAGGCACAGACTGGTCTGAGATTGCCCGGTTGGTTGTTTCAAGCTTCGTGTCCAGTTGAGTCCGTAATCGGTGCTGGTATATACCTCGGTGCTGCCGGCCGATCCGGCTATTAGCGTCATCGATGTAGCGTTTCCACTAATAACCAGGCTGGTAACATCGATATTACTTAGGTTGTAGGCTGAGCCGATATTGAGGTCGGTAGCTACTGAGTTACTCGGTACTGGCAGGCTGTTTACCAGGTAGACATCGCCATTATCACTGCCACCATCAATAGCTACAAAGAAAGTATTACTGCCTGCCGAGGCGTTATAGTCCTCGGAAAAGGCAATGGCTACTGTTTGCGGGGCTATGCTGTTGATGATAGCGTCACCGGTGAGTGCCGCCCAGCCAAGATTGCCGGTTTTGGTGGTAACCATGGTGTCTGTCTCATCGGTGACAACCGCTACCAGTTGACGGTCTATGGCAAAGCTGGGAGAGAAGGCAACTGCACATATATCATAGCTACCAACGTTAGAAT
>CP070645.1:195082-205041 GCA_020354275.1 Dehalococcoidales bacterium | reverse complement strand
GGGGATGTTTGCAGGCGCTTCAGCGAGATTAGGGTCGTTGCCATTACAGTAGATGTGGCAAAATTGCATTTTGTGACAATGTTGATATTTGACCGCAAAAACGATGAAATCAGGGTGTCGATTGACCTAGTGTTTTGACACCCTGATTCTCTGAAAAATTACCCGGCAGGGATGGTCTTCTAGCCTTGGTAGGCCGTGCAGGTCTCGAACCTGCGACACCCTGATTAAAAGTCTGGTGCGGTTATAACCAGTGGAGCCCATATTTAGCCTCGTTTCTTCAGTATTTTGCCGTAATTTTTTGGTTAGTTTTTCGGTTAATATTTCTCCTCTTTTTCCCTCAATGCATCGTTCAGAGCTCTTAAGACTACCAACTGTGCAAACCGGACTATGAAAAGCAAATCATCCCACTCAGCCTTAGATAATGCGTGGGCCAGGTCCACGTGGGCTTCTATATCCTGCTGCTCAGGGCCAAGGAAATCAGCGAAGTATCCCACGCTGGAGGCAACCCAAGCAACGGTCTTCGGGCTTTTCCCTTCGGCCCTGGCGTAGGTTTTATAAGCTACCAGTGCGTCTTGGAGTGTCATCACCTCAAACTCCTTACACTGATAGCATAAACCCTGCCGGGATGAGCGACTACAACTTTGCGCTACATTGCGTGCATTTTGGCGGCTATTTTCGGGCAAGCAGGTGCCCTTTTTCGGGTCAGTGGCAATTTTCGGGGCTGAAATTGAGGCTATGGTGGGCGGTAGAGGACTTGAACCTCTGACCCCCTGCGTGTAAAGCAGGTGCTCTAACCAACTGAGCTAACCGCCCCATATACCTTTAAGGACTTGTTTCATATATGGCGCGCTTGGCGGGGCTCGAACCCACGGCCTCAGCCTCCGCAGGGCTGCGCTCTATCCAACTGAGCTACAAGCGCACTCCATTATTCATATTGGTGCCGAAGGGGAGATTTGAACTCCCACGCCCTTTCGGACACTACGCCCTGAACGTAGCGCGTCTGCCATTCCGCCACTTCGGCCTGTTAAGGTATAGATTATTCCTTCTAGCCTATCTACTCTAGCTTATCTGTAAATTTTCGTCAACTTCGGGGCAACCTTAAACCAATAACAGAAAAGGCCTGTTATAGCCTTTACATTGACCCGGGCAAGGGGAACGTTTAGAATATTATTTAATATTTGCCATTGAGGTGACATTGTGCATCAACTGACGACTCTCGACAACGGACTTAGGCTGGTTACCACTACCATGCCCCACACCCGCTCTGTATCGGTCTACTTCTTCATTGGCATCGGTTCCAGGTACGAGACCGACCAGCAGGCCGGCATCTCACATTTCATTGAGCACCTGAATTTCAAGGGCACTTTGAAACGCCCAACAGCCAAAGAGATCTCGGCGGCAATCGAGGGGGTGGGAGGATTCCTCAATGGCGGTACCGATAAAGAGTTAACCATCTACTGGTGCCGGGTGGCCCAACCCCACTTCCACCTGGCCCTGGATGTACTGGTGGATATGCTGTTCAACTCCAGGTTCGACCCCGAGGACATCGAGCGGGAACGCCAGGTCATTATCGAAGAGATTAACCGCAGTAAGGACTCCCCAGGACAGCAGGTCAACATGATTATTGACGAGTTGTTATGGCCGGGACATCCCCTGGGAAGAGACATTGCTGGCAATAAGGAATCATTAACTGGTATAACCCGTGATACCATGCTTGATTACCTCAACAGCAAATACCTGCCGGAAAATACCGTTGTGGCTATTGCCGGCAATATCGAACACCAGGAAGCTATTTCGACGGTTGTCCAGGCTACGGCTAATTGGACCAACCAGCAGCCACACCCGGAATACAGCACCTACCAGGAACAACCGAACCCGCGGCTTCGGATTGAGGAAAAGGCGACCGAGCAGGTCCACCTCTGTCTGGCATTGCCGGGACTGGCGTTACTCCACCCCAAACGTTTTGCCCTCGACCTACTTAATGTTATCCTCGGAGAGGGAATGAGCAGCCGTCTGTTTACTGAAATCCGTGATAAACTGGGCCTTGCCTACAGCATTCACAGCTATACCGACCACTTCCTCGATTCAGGTTCAATGACCATTTATGCCGGGGTGGAATCTAAGAACCTGCCAGTCACAATAAAGGCCATCATGGAGCAACTGGCTTTGCTAAAAGAACCAATCCCTGAACATGAACTAGCTAAGGCCAAGGAGCTATCTAAGGGACGGATGTTGCTGCGTATGGAGGACAGTCGCAGTATCGCCAGCTGGACAGGAGGGCAGGAGCTGCTAACCCGGCGCATTCTCACCGTCGAAGAGGTTGTTGCCATCATTGATGCCATCACCGCTGCCGAGTTGAAAGAACTGGCCGAAGATATTCTGGTGAGCAGTCAACTGAGGTTGGCGGTGGTCGGCCCTGTTACTGATGAAGAACCTATCGAGGGACTCTTGAAAATATAGCCACTAAAAAGTATAATATAGATATAAGGTTATTACCCTGATTAGCGATAACGAAAGGCTTTTATTGGCCGGCATGACACCCCTTGGAAGTGAGGAATTGTTGTGAATGGCCCGGATACTCAAAAAGCGAGTTAATCACCTGAAATATAGAAGATTTATCTTGAGGGAGATAATAAGGAGACATGTTTATGAACAGGTAATATTAGTAATAACTGAATAAAAATGACAACGATAATAACTGCCTTGAACTTGTGCTTAGTTCCTTCCAGAAGTCTGGGGCAGTTTTTTATTTTGTTAAAAAACCTTTACCCTCATAATCCGCAGGCTATTATTTTTATTCGGGAAAGCCCGATTAACATATAACCAAATAATAAAGGAGGATATGTAAGTGAATAGGAAGTTCATCTGGCTTATTATAAGCTGCCTGATGGTAATAACCCTGTTGGTGACTTCCTGCGGCGGGGGAACAACTGATGACGGAGACATCAACGGCGATGGTGGAGACGGTGATGGAGTGGTGAATGGAGGAGACGGTGACGGAGGGGACGGAGGTAGCGTTGATGACGATGCAGAGATGGTGCTGAACTCCGTCGGCAAGCTGGTGGAAAAACCACAGTACGGCGGCTGGTACCATATCTCAAGGACAACGGACTTCCGTAACTTTGATGATTGCCTGTCGACCAGCCCTCAGTATTCGATACCCAATATCAACCTTACCAATGAAGAACTGTCTGTTGGGGACTGGACAAAAAGTACACAGGGAACCGGTGAGGCTTCCTGGACATGCGGGGGTACCTACTTTCCGCACCTGATGACAGGCGGTCTGGCCACCAGCTGGGACCTGCCCGACAATGAGACCATAATCTGGCACATCCGTCAGGGTGTCTACTGGCACGATAAACCGCCGGTAAACGGGCGGGAATTCAATGCCCATGATGTCGTCTATAACCTCGACCGGGCATTTAATGCTACAGGGTCTTATATGGCCGGTAACTACCCGCAGGATAAAGGTCGGGGGCCAACATCAATAATAGCCCTTGACGACTGGACTGTAGAAATGAAGGTTCCCCCGGAACAGCAGGTACCGATACTCTTCGGCACCAACGGTTATATCGTCATGCAGCCCCCGGAAATGATAGAGGAATACGGGGACATGTCTGACTGGCAGAACTCCTGCGGCACGGGGCCATTCATCCTGACCGACTACACCCCGGTGAGTAGCGCGACCTACGAAAGGAACCCGAACTATTGGATGTATAATCCGCTTCACCCCGAGGACAAGCTACCTTACGTGGACGGCGTTCAGTTCTTGATCATACCGGATTCTACCACCGCCCAGGCGGCCTTCCGCACCGGTAAGCTCGAGGCCAGGTTTGGCGTCAACAAGGATGACTGGGAAGCCCTGATGAGGACCAACCCTGATCTCTTGTGGGATACGGTGACACCACAACTCAACCCGTGCATATTCATGAGGCTGGACAAGCCCGAGTTACCTTATGATGACATCAGGGTGAGGAAGGCGTTATTCTACGGCATCGATCACCAGTCTATAATTGATGACTACTATGAGGGCTTTGCCGAGATGATAACAGCCCCGATAGCGCACATAGCCGAACTAGAGGCGATGTACAGGCCTTTGGAGGAATACTCGGAAGACATTCAGAAGCTCTACGGGTATTATCCCGAAGAGGCCATAGACCTCCTGGACAAGGCCGGCTACCCGGACGGCTTTGAGTGCACGGTACTGGCCACAACTGAAGGGCTGCTGCCCATAATCAAGGACATGTGGTCTAAAATTAATGTAGATCTGAACATCGAGATCAAGACGTCGGCTGTTTTCAACTCCATAATCGTCGGCTCGCGCCAAGAGGACATGGTATACTACTACCTGGACGGCCGTCCTGTCCTCAAGTGCAACTACTGGCGCCCGGAAATCTACATGAACCTGAGCCGGGTCCAGAACGATTATTTCGACGAGGTATGGCCGGTACTAAACGAATCAATGCTCGACTGGGACAAGTGTGCCGAGATAATCAGAGACCTTGAACCCAGGATGCGAGCCGAGGCCTACCAGATAGACATGCCGGCAGGATATAGCTACTTCCTGTGGTGGCCGTGGCTCAAGGGCTGGCACGGTGAGACCACCATCGGCTACTGGAACGACTACACTCAATTCCAGTACCTATGGATCGATACAGAGCTGAGGGAAGAACTGACCGGTCTGACCAGGTAGGTGACGACACTACAGAAACCAGTAACGGTATGAGGGGCCGAGTAACAAATATACCCGGCCCCTCATTCTGTTCAATTACACGTTATACTGAAATATTACGTATGCTTCTCAACTTCTCTAGAGGAGAGATAGCTCATAATCAATTGTCCTGAACTTGGAGTTAACATCAGCATAACTACGCTGTACCTCGGTGAAACCACAGGATTGGTACATCTGCTGCGCCGGTTTGAAGAATGAATGTTCACCTGTAGTAACACATGCCTTTAGGCAACCTTGCTCCCTTAATATACCCAAGACTCTAACGATTTGCCCTATACCATACGAGTTGCCCCGAAAATCTGGCAATATACAGTTATGGCCGATAATACCGATATCTGGTAACTGCCTTGGGTCCCACGATGCAAAGCCTATTGCTCGACCTTCCAGACATGTCACGAAACCACTGGCTCCGACCGTATCGGGGTATTGGAATACGTCTCTATCGTATTCCTCCCAATCTTTTTGCCACGCCGCCTTACATTCCGGGTCGTATTGGAAGTAACCAGCATAGCTCTGTGCTAGAAGCGATACCAACAATCCTCGCGAATGGTGCTGGAAACTCGTGAATTCAATCATCTTCCGCCTTCAAGTTTAGTTACTGCTTTAACTCCATATATTATTACATTTATTGATAGCATTAAATAGGGCTATAAATCAGTAGCACACAAAGAAGTAGCCGCCGTCTGGAGACGGCGGCTAGCTTATTCCTGTAACTTTGAGTACCGATTATTGGGCTTACATACCGTAGTCCATACCGCCGGGTGGCATTCCCGGCATAGCCCCTTCCTTCTCCGGAATATCGGTAACCATCGATTCCGTAATCAGAACCATGGTGGCAATACTGGCGGCATTTTCCAGGCTCGACCTCACCACCTTGGTCGGGTCGATAATGCCCTTCTCCACCATATCGCCAAAATCATCACTGACGGCATCATAGCCAACCCCGGGAGGACTCTTCTTGACCGCTTCCATTATCACGGAACCGTCCTTGCCGGCATTCTCAGCAATCCAGCGAATCGGCTCCGCGACCGCTCTCCTGACGATATCAACTCCGGTAGCTTCATCACCGCTAACACTGAGTTTATCCAGAACCGGCAGGGCATTGAGCAGGGCGACACCACCGCCGGGCAGAATCCCCTCCTCCACCGCAGCGCGGGTAGCCGACAGGGCATCCTCAACCCGGTGCTTCCTCTCTTTGAGCTCAACCTCAGTAGCCGCACCCACCTTGATTATGGCAACGCCGCCAACCAGTTTTGCCTGCCTTTCCTGGAGTTTCTCGCGGTCAAAATCGGATGTTGTCTCTTCTATCTGGGCCTTGATCTGCTTGATCCTGGCCTTTATATCATCATCCGAGCCTTTGCCCTCAACGATAGTGGTATTATCCTTGTCCACGGTAACCCGTCGGGCCCGGCCCAGGTCTTCCACATTGACCGAGTCCAGCTTGCGGCCCACCTCTTCCGAAATAACCTGTCCACCGGTCAGAATGGCCATATCCTCCAGCATTGCCTTACGCCGGTCGCCAAACCCCGGTGCTTTAACCGCCACGATATTAAGGGTTCCGCGCAACTTATTAACCACCAGCGTAGCCAGTGCTTCTCCCTCAACATCCTCGGCAACAATCAACAGGTTTTTGGACATCTGCAATATCTTTTCCAGAGAAGGTAATATATCAGCCACGGCCGAGATTTTCTTATCGGTAATAAGAATATAGGGGTCTTCAATTATGGCTTCCATACGCTCGGTATTGGTTACGAAATAGGAGCTGATATAGCCGCGGTCAAACTGCATACCCTCGACGAATTCAGTCTCATACTTCAAGCCTTTTGATTCCTCGACCGTGATGACCCCGTCCTTGCCCACCTTCTCCATTACATCAGCAATTAAATCGCCGATCTCTTTATCTACAGCTGTTATGTTACCCACCTGCGCCACCTGGTCTTTACCTTTTACCTCGGTGGATAACCGCTTCAGTTCCTCAATGATAGCCGAGGTTGCCATCTCTATTCCCTTCTTCAGGGCCATAGGCTCAGCACCGGCGGCTACATTCTTGAAACCCTGCGTAATAATGGCATGAGCCAGTAGTGTTGATGTCGTGGTGCCGTCACCACAAGCGTCATTGGTCTTGGTGGCCGCTTCTTTAACCAGCTGCACCCCCATATTTTCAAAGGGATCGGGAAGCTCGATTTCCTTGGCAATAGTGACCCCATCATCAATAACCGAAGGCGCCCCCCATTTCTTATCCAGGGCTACACAGTGCCCCTTTGGTCCTAGCGTTACTTTGACGGCATCGGCCAGTATATCAATCCCTTTTTTAAGGCTATTCCTGACCTCATCGTCAAATACAATTTGTTTCGCCATTTTACCCTCCTTACCTTGGTTAAGTTTATTATTCCTTTCTCACCGTATCTTCGCCAGAAACTACGTCTTTACCCGGTCTTCCTGGCCAGAACGTCACTTTCGCGTAATATCATTAGATCTTCATCGTCAATTTTGATCTCGGTGCCGCCGTACTTGGCATATATTATGATATCGCCAACCTTGACATCCATCGCTATCCGGTCACCATCCTCGGATACCCGGCCTGGACCAACCGCCAGAACCTCGCCTTCCTGCGGTTTCTCTTTAGCGGTATCAGGTAGAATAATACCCCCTTTGGTGACCTCCTCCTTTTCGATGGGCCTGACCACCAGCCGATCAGCCAACGGTTCAAGCTTAATAGCCATGATCTTCCTCCTTCCTCAAATTGAAATAGGCAACTGTAGATTAAATTCGTTAGCACTCTCAGGCTTAGAGTGCTAACCCTATTATGATAACGCAGACGGGCATATGCCGCAACTTAATAAACGAGGAATGATAATGACTGATATTTTTTGTGCGTTATTTATAACGAATAATACATTGATTATCTCCACCATGCTTTGTTTCACTTAATTATACTATTGTGATGGAGTTCAGTATATTGAAGGTGACGCCAATACTCTGTTATAATCTGGCCATGGTCATCGATTTTCATACCCATATCTTTCCTCCCTGGATAAAGAACGACCGCAGTAAATATGCAGGCAGCGACCACACCCTGGCCAGCATGTATTCGTCTCCGAAAGCCAAGATGGCTACTGCCGACGAAGTTGTCGCCAGCATGGACCAGGATGGTGTCGATATTTCGGTGGTGCTCAATATCGGCTGGAGCAGCAACGAACTCTATACCGCCACCAACGACTATATAATGGAGTCAATAACATGTTACCCGAAACGCCTAATCGGTTTCTGCACCGTCCCCCTACAGTCGCCGGATACAGCCATAGCCGAAATCGAACGCTGCGTTAAAGGCGGGATAAAAGGAATTGGCGAGATAAGGCCGGACCCGCAGCGCACTGACTTAATAAACGGAGAAGCGATTAGATCCGTTATCGAGCTGATTATCAAGCACAAATTAGTCCTACTTACCCATACCTCAGAGCCGGTAGGCCATATATACCCCGGGAAGGGGAAAATAACGCCGGACGTTATCTACCCCCTGATAACCGCCTTCCCAGAATTGAAACTCGTCTGCGCCCACTGGGGCGGCGGACTGCCCTTCTATGCCCTGATGCCCGAGGTAAAAGGGGCCCTGGCCAATGTCTTTTTCGATACGGCCGCCTCACCATTCTTATATAATCCCCAGATATATCGCCAGGTCAGCGAAATCCTCGGGGCGGATAAAATCCTCTTCGGCACGGACTACCCCCTGATGCCGCAGAGACGGGTAATAAAAGAAATCAAATCACTGAACCTGCCCGGCGAAACGGAAGAAATGATCCTCGCAGGTAATGCCCAAAGATTACTGGGTATTGATAACGGGACTGAACGGTAAATGGAGCAGATCCGTTCTTTTATTGCTATTGAGCTGCCCACAGAGGTCAGGCTGGCTCTGGAGCGTATTATAGCCAGTCTTAAATCAGGGCATTCCTCACGGGTAAGGTGGGTGGAAGCGGACAGCATCCACCTGACCCTGAAGTTCCTGGGCAACATCACCGCCGACAGGATCGAGCCAATAACTGGAGCGATAAGGGAAGGAGCACAGGGAATGGCTCCCTTCCGGCTTGAGGTCAAGGGGCTGGGAGCCTTCCCCAACCTTAGACGGGTTCAGGTAGCCTGGGCCGGTGTCAGCGGTGAAACCGGTAAATTAAACCAGCTTCAAAAACGCATTGATTCCAACCTGGCTGAAATCGGCTTTACGCCGGAAAAAAGGCCGTTCAGCGCCCACCTGACGCTGGGACGGGTACGCGACCAAGCATCCCCCGATGAGCGGCAACGGTTAGGAGATCTGCTGGCCAGCACGCCATTCAACGGCGGCACCTTTACTGTCAATGGTATCAACCTTATGAGAAGCCAGCTGCAGAGGACGGGGGCGGTCTATTCAAGGGTAAGCACAGTCAACCTAACAGGCGCATAAAAGAAGTAAACCGTGCGGGTTTACTATTTACTGTGCCGGCGTGATACGGTTACACTTTGAACATATAAAGCATATGCCTATTTCTGTTTCCCCCTCCGGGGGTTCTTCAGTCCCGTTTCCAGCTTGTTGTTTACTTCACGCTTAACCCGTGCCGCCAGCACGCCATCATGCTCAGCCAGAAACCGGCGCACCGCATCCGGGTCATGCACCACCAGCGCCCTAAGTGCCCAGGATAGTGCCTTGACCACCATATCATCATGGTCGCCTACCAGATAACGGCACACCCGGAGGGTACGGGGAACATCACCGTTTCCCCCCTGCGACCGCGTGTTCAGCGCCACCGTGCTGGCCAGCGCCGCCCGTCGCCACCACCGGTCTTCGGAATGAGCCCAGCGGTGGAACAATTCGTCAGGCACCTGTCGGTTAAGCCAGAGTGGCCCTGCCAGATGACAGGCGAAGGTATCTACAGCACCCCAGCTGTTCATACCCCGGCCAAACTCCTCCAGTTTAGCTTCGTCGATGCTCTTGGCAGTGGCCTGGTGTTCCATAATCAACACAAACCTACCCCATATGACCTCTCTGGCAATATCCAGGATAAATTCAGGGCTTGCCTGCTCAAGTATCCGGGCATGCCTGCGCATGATTTTTCGGATACCTACCGTACTCCATCGCCGCATTGCCCGCAGTGACCGCAGTTCTGTATTTATCTCAGCCGCGATTTCACTGGCGTTATTCAAATCCAGGGGATTTTCTTCTGATTCTGCCATGAAACTCCACTCCTTGCTGTTCTAT
>CP070645.1:192005-194982 GCA_020354275.1 Dehalococcoidales bacterium | reverse complement strand
GTCTATAAAGCCGAACTCTCCGGAATGATACCCCCGGAACAGGTCGAAGGTAAAGCGGAAGTATTAATTGACTTCGAGGACAGGCACACCCTCTTTGATTCGCTGATAGTCTGCCGTTTCTTCCGGGACCTCTATCCCTGGGAAACAATATCGTTGATTATCCAGGGAACCACCGGAATGGACCTGGACAAGGAAAAGATGCAGGAACTGGCGGCCAACATCACCAATAAGGCCAGGGAGTTTAACCTCCGTGAAGGCATGTCCCCATCAGATGACACCCTGCCAAAAAGGTTTTTCCAGGAAAGCCTCAATGACAGCGGTAAAATGCTGCCCAAAGCTGACTTTGACCGCATGGTCTCTGACTACTACCGCCTGAGGTCATGGGACTAGCTAACGGCAAGATACTGTAACCTTAAAATGCCACCCGTCGGTATAGCAATAACCTTTTAGCAGTCAGCCTTCACAGTATGAAGAGAACCTTGGCTGCCTCCTTGCTTATTGCCAGCTCAAAGCCGTCTTTAGCTTCCAGGATAGGCAACCGGTGCGTAACCATCGGTTCAATCCTTACCTTACCCGAGGCCATCAGGACCAGAGACCGGAGCCATGTCTCCTGATCATAGGCATAGGCGCCGATGATAGATTTACTCCGGCGCACCAGCTCCGTGGTTTGAATCTCAGCGTTTGCGGGGTGAATCCCGATGGCGATAACCGTTCCCCTTGCCCTGACCATGCTCAACGCCTGTGGGATGCTCCTGGGGTTACCGGATGCCTCAAAGACAAAGTCCAGCCCGGCACTGGAGTAAGCCCGTGTCATTTCCCTGGCTTTGCTTACCGGGTCCTCTTTTTCGACATCGATGATAACATCAGCACCCAGCTCACGGGCGATCTCAAGTCTCCTGCCATCGGCACCGGTACCGGCCACCATCACTGCAGCAGCACCCGCCGCTTTCAATACCTGAAGGGTAAGCAGCCCGATAGGGCCCGGCCCCAGTATGGCTGCTGTCTGGCCCGCCTTGATGTTGGAAAGGTCTACCGCATGTAGGGCTACAGAAAGGGGCTCGGACAATGCTGAGGTTTCGTAATCCACATTCTCGGGAATTTTAAAGATGCTGGCGGCAGCAGTCAGCCGGACGTATTCAGCAAAAGCACCGTTGGCACTCATGCCCAGTGACAGTCTGCCCGTGCAAAACTCGCTCTTACCGATCTGGCAGAAGGAACAGCGGCTACAGGCCATGCCGGGCATAGCGGTAACCCGGTCGCCAACAGCCACTGTACTAACCTTAGAACCGACCTCGACCACTTCCCCGGAGAACTCATGCCCAATTATTATGGGTAAAGGCAAGAACTCGTAATTCGGCGTCCATTCATAGATATGAACATCACTGCCGCAGAGGCTGCCGGCACGGACCTTTACCAGAACATCGGTGTCCCTTACCTCAGGTACCTCAACATCAAGCACCTCAATACCCGGTTCTCTCTTCGTCTTAACCACCGCTTTCATGCCAATATCTCCTATCCACCGGCTACTTTAAAGTACGGTTCATCGACGCTGGTAGCCACGTCTATAACCGTCGGCACCGGAGACTTGAAGGCCTCACGGATAGCCGGGCCCAGCTGGCCTGCCTCTCTGACATTCACCCCCTGGCAACCAAAAGCCCGCGCCACCTGGGCAAAATCGGTCTCGGTGAACTCGCTGGCAACAAATCTATTACGGGGTGCCTGCCCGTCCCGAACCATGCCCAGTACCGAATTGTTCATCACCAGAAAGACCACGGGCAGACTGTACTGGACGGCCGTTGAGAGGACATGCGTCATCATGGCGAACCCCCCGTCACCGGATACAGCAAGCACCGGTCTATCAGGGTGTATCAGTTTGGCAGCGAGTGCCGCCGGTGGTCCCCACCCCATCCCGGCAACACCGCCGGGGCAGAATACCGTGCCGGCCTCCTGGCTCTTGAAAAAATGGGCCATGAATATCCGGTTATTGCCGGCATCCAGGGTGATTAACGTCGAAGCGTCCACTGCCTCCTCTATCTCCCTTACAATCCGCTGGGGCAAAATCGGGGAGGCATCAGAGTAGAGTTCTGCCGCCTCAAAGAAGTCTTCCTTATTCTTCCTTTCGCGGAGACCTGCCATTCTTTCCGCAGCCACGGTATCTTTCCCCCCGGCAAGCCTTTTCAGCGCATCTAAAATCTGACTCAGGACGGGTTTAAGGTCACCGATGAGAGCCATCTCTACAGGATAGGTCCAGCCGGAATTCCTGGAATCAATGTCAATCTGAATAATAGTCTGCCTTGAAGGGTCAATCAGCTGCGGGCTGCCACTTTTGGTATCGCTCGGTGAAAGACTGCAACCGGCGACCAGGATAAGGTCTGCCTCGGCAATAGCGTTGTTGGCTACTTTCTGGCCAAATGTGCCCATCATCCCCAGTGCCAGCGGATGAACCTCGGGAAAGCTGCTCTTCCCCTTATAGCTGGTAGCCACCCCGATACCGAGAAGCTCAGCCAGTTCCTTCAGTTCATTGTAGGCCTTGGAAGTATGCACACCATTACCGGCAATAATAACCGGGTGCTGGGCTCGCAGAATAAGTTGGCCTGCCCTCTCGATGTCCTCAGCCGGAGGAGTACTGAGCGAATCCTTGAGATAACCCGCCGTGGGATATGTTTTCGGGGTCTTCTCGCTATCAAACTCACCGGTCACTGCGCTATTACGCACCACCACACAAGCTGGCCCCGGCCTTCCCGTCTGGGCGTGCTTTATGGCTAACTGCACTCCGTGCACCGCCTCCTCAGGAGTCACGGCGTAGGTGATAAATTTACTAATCGAACGCAACAAACTGACAATATCGAAGGAGCCGTATTCACCACTGCCTGACTGGTAAGTACCATACTGGCTGAAGCCAGCGTCCGAGGTATCGGCGATAACCAGCATCGGTGAACCGGACAAGTAACCCTCCATAATACCGAAAGCACCCGAC
>CP070645.1:188553-191905 GCA_020354275.1 Dehalococcoidales bacterium | reverse complement strand
GACTGGGGCTATCGCGAGTCAGGTTTGCCGTCACGGGTGGTTCTGTCCTGAGTCCGGATACCCTCCGTTTGATCCACGCTATTGGTATCGAACTCAGGCAGAACTATGTCACTACCGAGGCGGGCTTTATCTCCTCTCACAGCAAGGGGGAGATAAGGTTAGAGAGTGTCGGCCGGCCGGCGCTAGGCACTGAGGTCAGGATAACAGAGACCGGAGAACTTCTGGTTAGGAGTAACTCGATGTTTAGTGGTTACCATAAAGACCCCGCCAAAACTGCGGCTGCCCTAGTGGATGGCTGGTACCATACCGGGGATGCCGTAAATATCGATGAGGATGGGCACCTAGTCTATCTGGACCGGCTGGAACATGTGGGTGAGCTGAGCTCAGGTGTCAAATATGCTCCCC
This sequence comes from Dehalococcoidales bacterium, assembly GCA_020354275.1. Taxonomy (GTDB): domain Bacteria; phylum Chloroflexota; class Dehalococcoidia; order Dehalococcoidales; family UBA2162. The sequence goes on along the minus strand of CP070645.1, from coordinate 191,500 downwards.
AGTACATTGAGAGCCAGCTGAGGTTCAGCACCTATATCAAGAACGCCATCGTCATTGGCGGTCGGGATCGGGACTTCGTTGCTGCCATACTCAACGCAGATTTTGCTGTGCTAGCCAAATGGGCGGAACACCATCAAGTGGCCTTTACTACCTTTGCGGACCTTTCCCAGAAAGATGCGGTAGCTGATTTGGTGCGGGAGGACTTGCTTCGAGTTAACAGCTACCTCCCCGAGCCCGCCAGAGTCAAGAAGTTTGTTTTGCTTCATAAAGAGTTTGACCCTGATGAGGCCGAGCTTACCCGAACCAGAACATTAAGAAGGGCGTTCATTGAAGAGCGGTATCGGGATTTGATCAGTACCATATATCGTGGTGCTGGGGGGATTAAGGTTAAGGTGCCAGTGACCTATAGGGACGGCCGAAAGGGCGTCGTAGCCACGGCGATTAAAGTAAGGAGTGTATCCGACAAGGTTACAGGGAATGGCAGAGCTTAGTCAATTTGCAATTACCGGTATAACCGTGGGTATGGTTTATGCCCTCATCGCGTTGGGCTTTGTCTTGATCTGGAAGTCGAGCGGAGTGGCTAACCTGGCGCTGGGGCAACTAGTGCTGGTTTTCTCATGGTTCACCTACGGGATGCTGGTTCAGGTAGGCTTCCCGGTCTGGGTTGGTATTCCTTTGGTTATTCTTTTTGCTCTGGGCGTAGGCTGGTTGGTGGAGAGGCTTACCCTGCGCCCCCTTATCGGGCAGCCGATTCTAGCTCTGATCACGGTTACCCTGGGGGTGGCCTTTTTTATCGAGGGTCTGGTTAGCTTAGTTTGGCCCAAAAGCGTGGCGGCATTGCCACGACTTTTCCCTGAGGAACCGATTCATATCGGTGCTGCCGTCGTCTCTCAGGAATACCTTTGGGCGGCCGTTATATCAGTAATCCTGTTTGTTCTGTTGACCCTTTTCTTCAAATATCACCGGATGGGTATTATTATGAGAGCCGTTGCGGATGACCAGATGGCCGTCCAGGCCTGTGGAATTCCGGTAGCTAAGGTTTTCTCTCGTTCGTGGATGTTTGCCTGCGTGCTGGCGGCGGTGGGTGGTATTCTCATGTCGAGCATTGGCGGTATCACCTTCGGTCTGGTCGGTACTGGGCTCAGGGCTTTTTCGGTGGTCATACTCGGTGGTCTGGATTCGTTTCTCGGCGCGATTGTTGCAGGTCCCATAATTGGTCTCGCTGAGAACCTTGGTGGTGGTTACCTCACCCCATTGACTTGGCCTGGAGTGAGAGAGATTATCCCGTTTGTGATTATCGTCATTGTGATGTTTATCAGGCCTCACGGTCTTTTTGGAGAACGCCGCATAGAGAGGATATAGGATATAGAAGTTGAGTTTGCCAACTGGCATTCGGAGCTATAACTACGCCCAGGATATGGCCGTCTTCCGCACCAGAGCCCATTGGGTGTGGCTCGGCGTGCTCTTGGCCTTACTATTTACCGGCCCCCTTTACTGGGGGGGGGAATTGCTGAGTGTGGCCAATCTTATCGGTATTACAATAATCGCGGCTACCGGATTAAACATTCTGACCGGCTACTGCGGGCAGCTATCTATCGGCCATGCCGGCTTTATTGCCGTCGGTGCCTATGCGGCGGCAATAATAACTAAACGATTTGAGCTCCCCTTTTTGGTCGGCTTAATTGGTGCTGGGGGTGTGGCCGGACTGGTGGGGGTGGTCTTTGGTATCCCGTCCCTCCGGGTCAAGGGCTTTTACCTGGCGATCAGCACTATTGCCGCCCAGTTCATCATTATCTGGGTTATTAATCACTGGACCGGCATCACCGGCGGCTTTAATGGTATGAGCGTCCCCCCGGTTCAAATTGGCAGACTCACTCTGGTTACTCAGGCCAGTCAGTTCTATCTCATCATGATAATAGTGATAACAGTTGTCTTTCTGGCGAAAAATCTGTCTCGGACGCGGGCTGGTAGAGCCTTTGTCGCCATTAGAGATAACGACTTGGCTGCTCAGGTAATGGGCATCAGTCTCTTCCGATATAAACTACTTGCCTTCTTCATTGGCTGTTTTCTGGCGGGAATCGCCGGTTCCTTGTTTGCTCACTGGACAGGATTTCTCAACGCGGAGAACTTTACCATGATGGACTCAATACTGTATGTTGGTATCATAATCATTGGCGGCTTGGGCACTACCATTGGCCCTATTTTCGGGGTCCTCGTTATCCGGTGGCTCCAGTGGTTTATAATGAAGATTTCACCCGTCATAGAGGCTTTGTTTCCCAACTTACCAGCCGGGTTTACCGCCGGTATTGGCCCGATGGTATTCGGCATAGCTATAATACTGTTCTTGATATTCATGCCCCGGGGTCTGGCTCACCGCTGGTCGCTGCTTAGGGCTTCCTATCGGCTCTGGCCTTTTTAATGCTAAATTTAAGGGAGGAGGTGTAATGTAGCATCAATAATGTAGCATCAATAATGTAGCATCAATTTCGAATACCGTAACCATACTTAACGTAAGGAGGAATTCAAGATGAGATATAAAGGTTCGCTAAAGATAACTCTGGCTATCGTCATAACCCTGGCTATCTCCATGATACCCTTACTCAGCAGCGGTTGTGCCGATGCTGGGGCTCCTGCCCCTTCAGGGGTGAAGGTAGGCTTCAGTATTTGTTATACCGGGGTTGCCGCTGAAAAGGGACGTCCCATGGGTAATGCCAAGCTGGACTGCATAAAATTCATTAATGATGAGCTCGGCGGTGTTGCAGGGAACCCGATCGAGGTGGTCTGGCGTGACAATGAATATGACGCGGCGAAAGCGGTTACCATTATTAACGAGCTCATGAATGAGGACTGCCTGTTCTTCACCACTAACTCCTCCAAGATGATGGCGGCCTCTATGGAAATCGCTAACCGGGCTAGCTTTCCTGGCTTTACGGTCTTTAGCTCTCCG
>CP070645.1:185877-188453 GCA_020354275.1 Dehalococcoidales bacterium | reverse complement strand
TATCCTTTTTCAGGGTATCGATCTCTCGTTGCAACCTTTGTTGCCTTCGGTGCAGGTAAAACAGATAACCAAAAAAGATGACCCAGATAATGGTATAAACCGCAAAGAGATAACTTACATTTTCCATAACTAATCACCCCCCCCGTTCTGACTTAATATCTTTTAAGCGACTAATTTCTTCATCCTGTTTCTTCACTGTAATTCCATATGAGACCAGGGTTACATATAATAAGGTAAAGGCAACAATACTCACCAGTAAAGTGAAAAGCCCCGGCGTATCCAGTCCGCCTTCAAAGATCAGCGCCGGAGGGTGCTGGGTCCGCCATATATTGATAGCCAGAGCAACGATAGGCACGTCAATGAAGCCGATAATACCCAGAACGGCAGCAATCCTGGCCCCTTGAGCCTGTTCACTGGCATAGTTACGCAACAGAAGATAGGCAACGTAAATCAGCCATAACACCAGGGATGCGGTCAACCTGGCATCCCATGTCCACCAGATTCCCCAGACCGGCTTTGCCCATATGCTCCCGGTAATCAAGACAAGAGTGGTGAAGATGACGCCGACCTCCGCCGAGGCGTGAGCATACCGGTCCCACTTCATGTCGCGTTTCCAGAGGTACATGATACTGTTGATAAAAACGATAAAAAACGCCAGAAAAGCCACCCAGGCTATTGGCACATGGAAATAGAAAATCCGCTGCACCACACCCATATTCTTCTCGGTAGGTACATAGATGAAAACCATATAGAGGGCGGCTATCATCAGCGCCAGGCTCAGCCCTAGCAAAATATTATTTCTCATGACACCATTTCTATTCACTACATACCCCCTGTTATGAAACAAAATAGCTACTCTTCGATAACAAAATCGAATACCAGCGTCGCTACGACAAAATAGATAATGTCGGAAGCTACTATTATTTGAAGCCATACCGACAAATCTCCCCAGGGCTTACCGTCCAGTGCCAGGGCAGTGGCTTCAACGCCGGCGATAATCACGGGGACAACAATAGGAAGAAAGAGAATGGGCAGCAGAATATCCCGTGCTTTGGTATTCATTGATAATGCTGAGAACAATGTCCCCACCGAAGCGAAGCCAGCCGTCGCCAGCACAACAATCAAAAACAACCTGGGCATAAAGAGAGGCAGGTTAAACAAAACCAGGAATATGGGGGTGATTATGATCTCTACGGCCAGCATGAAGGTAAAACTACTTACCATTTTCCCCCAGAATATAACGTTCCGTTCCACGGGACAAAGCTTCAATCCGTCCAGGCAGGAGTTCTCCATCTCCACGCTGAAGATGCGGTTCAGGCCAAGTACACCGGCAAAGGTGAAAGAGACCCACAAGACACCGGGGCCAACTAACCCCATCGTGCCTGCTTCGGGGTCAAAAGCGAAACTGAAGATTACCAGTACCAGCACGGCGAAGACCAGAACAGAGGTAATAATCTCCCTGGTTCTGAGTTCGGCAACCGTATCTTTCCAGAATATGGTAAAGACTTTGGACCACATCGCTTTCACTGACTTACCCCGGTATAGCGGGAATAGAGTTCCGGGAAATTTGCCCGGTCTATTTCAGATTTACCTGCCTGGTAGACAATCTTACCCGTATTGAGGATTATTACCTGTTCGCATAAATCAAGGCCTCTCTCCAGATTGTGGGTAGTCATAACCACCGTACGTTCCCCGGAACTGAAGATATCCAGGACATCCCTCATCATGATAACAGCCTGCGGGTCAAGCCCGACCTCCGGTTCGTCAAGAAGCATTATCTGTGGCTCATGGATGACGGCACGGGCAATAGCCGCCCTCTGCTGCAGACCGCGGGATAGAGTGGATACCCTATCGTGAAGGCGGGACTCCAGTTGCACCTGACCGGCTACATTCTGTATTCGCCGTTCCAAATCTGGTACACCATACATCCTGCCGTAAAATTTAAGGTTTTCATGTACAGTAAGATTGCCATAAAGGTACGTTTGATGGCCGACAACGCCAACCTTACGTCGAACTAGGGCCTGGTTCCGGTGTGTGTCCAGTCCATCAATATGCACACTTCCGGCAGAGGGTTTGGCGAGTGTAGAAAGTAACCTGACCAGCGTCGTCTTTCCCGCCCCGTTGGGGCCGAAAATAACGAGTCGTTCTCCCTGCCTGATTCCCAGGTCAATGTCCTTCAGGGCATATTTATTCCCGAATAATTTGGCCAGTCCCCTGGCCTCAATAGCCCATTGGGAAGAATGGGGCTCCTTGTCACTCATTGCTAGCCGTTTCCCCTTTTTTCTGAACCCCGAGCGCTTTCAACTGGGCCTCTTTATCCGAATACGCCTGGTTAAAGATATCCTCACTTATCAGGCCCTGCCTGAAATCATCATCAATCTGAGCCAGCTCCTGCTGTAACCGCCGTCTCCGGGCTTCGACACCGCTCTCTGGTGTTATTACTTTAGCGGCTTTCAACCACGGTCTTTTCTTAAATATCAGATAAGCGGCAATTACGGCAATTACAGCTATAACAGGTACCAGTATGGCTACCAGCGGCACACCGCCCATCACCAGATTAGCCAGATTGATATCTA
>CP070645.1:172369-185777 GCA_020354275.1 Dehalococcoidales bacterium | reverse complement strand
GACTATGATGAGTGTTGCCGGATGATGAAGGAGATGGAGCCCACGATGCGGGCGAAGGCCTACTTTGTCGACCTTCCCAACGATTATACCTACTTCATGTGGTGGCCGTGGTTGAAGGGCTGGCACGGTGAGGTCTCTGTAGGCTACTGGAACGTATATCAATACATGAACTATCTCTGGATAGACACGGAACTGAGGGAAGAAATGACTGGGCTAAGTAGATAGGGGTTGAAATTCCATTGCTCAGATAAGGGAATGGGCTGTGGTGTTTACATCGCACCACCCTATTATGGCTGGAGCCATGGGTTTATAACCTAATTATAGACGCTCGGGAAAGACCGATTTATATAAACCAAATTTAAGGAGCGGATAAAATGGAGAAGAAGAAGTTTATCTGGATACTGGTAAGCTGCTTGATGGTGGTCGGTCTGCTGGTAGCTTCCTGTGGTGAAGCGGCTACCGATGAGGAAGAGGACCTTAACGGAGAGGAAGAGGAGGTCAACGGGGAGGAAGAGGAGGTAAACGGAGGGGATGAGGAGGAAGTCGGTGAAGGGATGGTGCTAAATTCAGCCGGTAAACTGGTGGAGAAGCCCAGGTATGGCGGGTGGTATCACCTATCCCGGACAACAGACGTCCGCGGCTTTGACGATTGCCTGGCGGCTTGCCCTCAATACATGTCTACATACCTTGCCTTGACCCATGACGAGCTGTACACCGGCGACTGGACCAAGATGACACAGGGCACCGGCGAGTCTTCCGGGACTATCAGCGCTATTTACCTGCCGCACATGGAGGTACCCTGTCTGGCTACTGGCTACGAGCTACCCGATGACGAGACTATCATCTGGCACATCCGCCAGGGTGTGCACTTCCATGACAAACCTCCAGTTAACGGGAGGGAGCTGAATGCCCATGACATCGCCTTTAACCTGAACCGGGCATATACTGCCTCGGGGTCTTACCTGGCCGGCACCTACCGTGCGGACTGGGGAAGGGCACCGACATCCATACAGGCGCTGGATGACTGGACGGTGGAGATGAAAGTTCCTGCCGGATGGCAAGTACCGATTCTGTTCGCCTCTAATGACTTTGTATTCATGCATGCCCCCGAAGTAATTGAGGAATATGGTGATGCATCCAATTGGGAGGTTTCACTGGGCACGGGGCCATTCCTGCTAACCGACTACGTTCAGGCGAGTTCGCTGACCTGGGAGAGGAATCCTGACTACTGGCGTACCAACCCTCTGCATCCCGACCAGCAGTTACCCTATGTTGATGGCGTGGAGTTCTTAATCATACCGGATGCTACCACCGCCCAGGCGGCCTTCCGTACCGGCAAGCTCGAGGCCCGGCCCGGCGTCAACAAGGATGACTGGGAGGCCCTGATGAGAACCAACCCCGACCTGTTATGGGACCAGTGGCAGCCAAGCGCTTCCAGCGCTGTTTTCATGCGGCTGGACAAACCCGAATTACCCTACGACGATATCAGGGTGAGACAGGCGCTGATGCTGGCCATTGACCACCCCTCGATAGTTAACGACTACTACGAAGGTCTGGCCGAGATTATAGTCGGGCCGATATCCGGTCTTAAAGAATATGAATGTATGTTCACCCCGCTCGAAGGTTACTCTGAAGACATTCAGAAGCTATACGGCTATGACCCGGAAGCGGCCAAGGATCTCATGACTGACGCCGGATACCCCGATGGCTTTTCCTGCACCGTACTGGCTTCCACCGAGGGGGTGCTGCCCATAGTCAAGGATTACTGGGCGAAGAATCTTAACGTTACAGTGGAGATTGATATTAGGACCAGCCCGGTGGTCAGCTCCGTAACCATGGGCGGGCAGCATGAGGATATGTACTACGGTACGGTGAGTAACTCGGTGCTCAAGTGCAACCAGTGGCGTACGGACTCCTACCTGAACTACAGCAAGCTGGTTAATGAAGAATTCAACGAGTGGTTCGAGGAGTTCAACGCCAGTATGCTCGACTGGGACAAATGCTGCACCATGATGAAGGAGATGGAGCCCAAGATGAGGGCGCATACCTACTGGATAGACCTGCCGGCAGCATATTCCTATTTCCTGTACTGGCCGTGGTTGAAGGGCTGGCATGGTGAGATCTCCGTGGGTTACTGGAATGTCTATAACCAGGTTAACTATCTCTGGATTGACACCGAGCTGAGGGAGGAAATGAGCGGGATTGCCAGGTAAATCCCGGTAACTTCAGCGGTACTGATAGAGAGGGGCCGGATTCAGGCTTTCTGGCCCCCTCTTCTGGTGTAAGCTACGGTATTGACCGTCTGAGTCGGGCTGATGTGCTGGTCTAAACAGAGGTAGACGCTTGTCTATTTCCGTTGAGTTGCCCAGTTGATAAAGCCACCTGTGCTACTGAAGTAATGATGGAACTGGTCAGAAAATACCTCGAACACCTCGGCATCCGGCATGCTTTCCGCCCAGTATGATATCCATTTGTTAATAGCTACGGTGGCATTGTCAAATATGAATTCGTCTTGTTGGTAATCCCAGGTGCAATAACCGCCGTATGGATCAAGTATGGCCAGTTCATTGCCCTCGACTGGTAGAACAACGGCAACATGGCCTGTCGGGTCGGGGTCACTGGTCTTGATTCCCAGTACCCAGATGTCAGATTTCCCTTCGGTATAGTTTTTTAGCATACTGGCCAGCAGCACGGCTATATCCTCGCAATCACCGACACCATCATTCAGTGTTTCGGTAGGCATTCGCCAGAAGTCCGGACGCCATTTCAGGGAGTCATTGGTAGCTCCGGGAAGGACGGGTGTATAAGTATCCATAGTGTAGCCGATGTGAGAATTGACCCAGCAATATATACGGAAGCAGTCCATCCAGTATTCGCTGGTATCTTTGGGGGGCCCATCAATAATTTCTTGGATTTTGGTTTCGATTAAAGGGTCATCGGGCGTAATGAAACTACTGGCGTTTTGCCCTTGCCCCAAACGTATATTGATCTGGTCCCGCAGGTCGGAGTACCAGTTAATTATTTCGGTTTGCTCTTCACCGACCGTTTCCAGCTGGTTCTTGGTGGCATCTAGCTCGGCTTTACTGCTCTCCAGCTGGTACCATAAAAAGCTGTTGAGGATAACTGAGAGTATTAAGAGAACAATAAGTGTTTTAGGTGGATTTTGCCACAGACCTTTCATTATCCAGTTTGCCTTTGTCTATATCCGCTCTTAATACAATCCTCTTATTCACCAGGTTGAAGGTATCCCCCGTCTGTTTGGCCGTAATAGCGGTAAGAAATCTTGATGACATATGCCCATGGAACAGATAAAAATACCCGTATCTTTAATTTGCAGTGGAACAGTCTCGCTAAAAGCAACATCCCTGGCCTGGTCTCGAACTGTATGGTTATGGTTGGGCAACACTATTAGTAATCTCCTGACTAAAGGGGCTAAAAATGAATATCTATATGGCCTTAATTACGGGCTGCTTCTCTGGCTCCTTTCTCACGGGCGACCCGTCTTTCTTTGGCTTCCTTGATGGCGGTATAAACACCACCGATGTTCAGGTACCAGACGAGAGCTACCGGTAAAAGGACGACGGGGATTGCTATCACCAGCGCTACTATGAATTCCCACTGCATTGTTTTCACCTCCTCTTCTTATTCCCACTATCAGCTTAGCACCGGGACAACAAATCTAACTTCCGCCGTAGTACCTATTACTAACCTCATAAAACACCTAATTTGCCGCTGTTTGACTAATGCTTTTTGCTTAATAGCTCATATCCTGGCAACAGGTGAATCTACTTATCCCTTCCTTTCAATTTAGTTTGCCTTGAATCAGTCTCTACACGCCGTTTAAAACTGGTCGCAGACTCGTTGATATTTATGTCACCTCACAGATAAAAAAGAAGCTGCCCAGAAGAAATAGATATATTGATTACATGTCCAGGCAGCTAAAAAAGTTAACATTTTATGAGTTATCAGAATTCAATTTCTTTACATTTTCTTATCTCCTTATTATTCCCCTCAATCTCATATCTCCACCATACTCCCCCGGGGAGACAGTTGATAAAAAATTCTATAAGCCGCTATCTACACATTTACTGCTACCCGAATGCTCGTCCCCTCCCCTGGCTCTGACTGTATTTCAAGGTTACCATTGAGCAGCTTAGCCCTTTCCTGCATTCCAATAAGCCCCAGCTTCCCCAGGTAGACATAATCACCCAGCTTTTCAACCAGGTTAAACCCCTGACCATTATCACTGATGCTTAGGATCACATTATCCTGGCCGAAATCCAGGTTAATTAGGACCCGGGTTGCCTGCGAGTGTTTGCTGATATTCTGTAGGGCCTCCTGAGCAATACGGAACAACACCAGTTCAGCGTCAGTTAATAGCCGCCTGGGGTTGCCGGTGACCTCCAGGGAGACATCACTTTCATACCGGGCTTTTAAATCATCAATTAGCCAGTTCAATGCTCCGACCAGGCCTGTTTCGTCAAGGACAATGGGGCGCAGGTCATGGCTGAAGCGACGTATCCCCTCCAGCAGGTCATCGGTCCGGTTACGTAGTTCTTCCAGCTGTCTGTTCAGCTCTTCGTAGGGTTGTTCCCCGCTGCCGATCAGGTAGTCAATATCCAGACCCAATCTGGCAACGGTCTGGGCTGTATCGTCGTGCAGCTCACGGGAGATACGTTTGCGCTCTTCTTCCTGAGCCTTGGTAATCTCTGAAATATAGAACTGCATATTTTCATTAAGCCGTTTCCTCTCGGTGATATCGAGTCCGTATAAATTGAGGAACCGGCCGTTTTTTATCGGGGCGATTGTCAGGGAGAAGGTACGGTCGTCACATTCGATCTCGTATTCTTTGGGCGAGTCTTTATTGTTTATCTCCGCGGTTAGGCTGCGCCATTGGTCAGGTAGAGGTTGATCGACCTGGACACCCCAGGTATTCAGTATTGGCCAACTGGCCTGGTTGGCGTAAACAATAGTGCCATCCTTGGTAACCTGCAGTACCGGGTTGGGATCCTCCTCAGGGTACTGCACCAGGTTACCGATTTCTTCCCTCTGTTTACGCTCTTTAGCCACCAAGATAGTAGCCAGGCTGGCCAGGACCATGAAACCTACCGAGCGTAATAGCGGGTCAGGATTTGGTGAAATGAAGATTGCTCGCGGTAAGACGATGATGAAAGCTATCACCGAGACCGTTATAGCTCCCGGAATCTTGAATATTATGGCAGAGTAGAGCAGGGGTATGAGTAATAGTGAGCGGTGAAGGTCTCTTAATGTCTCCGTAACGAAGAAATACTGGCCGAATCTGGTCCACTCACCCAGGCCAAAAAGGTCGCCATAGTAAATGATGGTGATTATAACCAGTAAAACGGTGATACCCCAAAAGTGGGGGTTACCGAGCACCGTTAATCTCTTTTTTCTGTATAAGGGTCCAGGTTTCAAAATTCACCCGTGAGCCAGGTGTTTAATTTATGGTAGCGATTGTCAAGACGGTCTAAGGCAGGTCTTCCAGTAGAAGCCAGCCTTGCTTGAAAGCGTACAGCAGGGCCTCAATCCGCGAACCGACATCAAGCTTGCGGAAGATGTTAGCGAAGTGTGTTTGCACCGTGCGTTCACTGATAATAAGCTCCTCAGCGATTTCTTTGTTGGTCATTCCTTTAGCCGCCAGCTTTAGCACTTCAAGCTCACGGTTATGCAGTTGCTCCAGTCTTATCTTGGGACTGGATTCGTCGGAGGAAACCGCGCGGGATAGCATATTGTAGGCTATCGTGGGATCGAGCACCGGTTCGCCGACCAGGACTGTCTTTATGGCTTTGAGTAATTCACTGCTGCGTGCCCCTTTATGCAGGAAACCGGCTACCCCGACCCGCAACGCGTCCAGGATATATGACTCGTAATTATAAGCACTTATGATGAGGATGGCCGTGGTGGGGAGGGCTGCTTTTATCTGCCTGGCAGCTTCGATACCGTTGAGCTGGGGCATCATAATGTCCATCAGTACCACGTCTGGTTTAAGCTCATTGGCCAGCCTGACCGCTTCTTGACCAGTATCGGCTTCGCCGATAACATCAAGGTCCGGCTCTTCTGAGAGTAGCTTCTTTACGCCTTCACGAAATACCGGGTGGTCATCGGCAAGTAAGATCCTTATTTTTTTCATATATATATTAAAATCGCTTCCTAAATAAATATTAGCATAATGGCGTAGTTACTGTCGAGAAATATGCCTACGGAGTATTGCGTTAAATACTTAATTGAGGTGGCCGTTGATGGCCCGTGACCACCGAAAGAGGGATGGGCAATATCATTAATATTAGTAGCAGGAAACAAGCTTTCCAGCAGATGAAATCTACAAGGCAAATAGTCCAAAATGATTATGCTGGGGTGAAATGAAAGATACCAGAGGAAGGTGACCACAGGAAACGGTCAAGGATGTGGGTCGTTTACTGGGAATGTCCGTTATCAGTAACACCAGTCGAATAGAATGTGGAGGTGCTGGAGAAGATGTATCAGAAGATATTGGTAGCACTGGATGGTTCAGAACTGGCTGAACGGGCGATTCACTACGCCGAAACAATTGCCAGGAGAGTGGACGGCGAGATCGTCGTCTTCTCCGTTTTCGAAAGAGAGGTGTATGAGGAGAACCTTATGAGGGTATATCTGGAGAAGAAGGCGGAGGAGTTGCGTAGCCTGGGCTTAAAAACTACGGTGGCTATTGATTACGGTGATGCTGCTGATGGGATTGTAAACTTCTCGGAGAAGAATGACATTGACCTTATTGTAATGTGTACCCACGGCCGCAGCGGGATTACCCGCTGGATCACCGGAAGCATAAGCAGCAAGGTAATACAGGAGTCTTACACCCCATTGCTATTAATCAAGACGGGTGTAATGCAAACAGAATTCCTGGCGGAAGAGCTGTGTAAAATACTGGTTCCCCTGGATGGTTCCAAGTATTCTGAGGCGGCTCTACCTTATGCCACTGACATAGCCAACAAGGTGAATTGCGAACTGATACTGTTCCGCGTCAACAATGCTACCGAACTCTCCTCATATCTGGACCCAGAGTTTATTCCCGGGTGGGAGCTATATCTGGCACAGGCTATGCCCGATATTCTGGAGGGTATCCAGAACTACCTCGTAGAAGTAAAAAAAAGGCTGCAGGCAAATGGTTTCAAAGTACGCTCGGAGTCTCCCTTTGGCAGGGCAGCCGAGGAAATAATCAAGTACGTAGAATCACATGACATTAACCTGATAGTGATGACCACACACGGTCGGTCTGGATTCAGCCACTGGGCTTATGGCAGCGTTGCCTACAAGCTGATTCACGGAACTTCAAAACCAACTCTGTTGATAAGGCCGAGGCCGAGTATTTTAAACTCTAATACCTGATGCGGCATAGGTAATCTTCACGGTGGAGGTGAAAGGCGTTATGTTTTGGTTTAAGGCATGCCCCAAATGCAAAGGTGACCTCTTTCTGGACAATGGCATTTATAGTCAGGACATTGTGTGCCTGCAGTGCGGTTACAGGGTTTACCTTGACCCGCAGGATGACTGTCAGGTAGCGGTAGATTCCCTTTATATTCTGGACCTATCTGCCAGCAATAGTGCTGGAATGAGTAATGAAAGCCCGAGAATACACCAGGAACGGAAACAGGGTATGAGGGCCTTGGTCAAATGACGATGATTTACTTTGTGGGGACATATAAACCTATCATGTGCGGTATTGCCGACTATACCAGTTTTATAACCGGTAACAGTCCGGCGGGGAGCTGGGGGGTATTATCCTTTGATATTGAAAAATCAGGCGCACAGTTGATAAGTAGTGATGTGGAAAACTGGGACAGGGTATGGTACGGCATACCCGGGTGGTATGAATTCTCCGCGCCAGTGATTGAGGAAGGATTAAAGCAGCTGGGGGCGAGGAAAGAAGACCCGGTATTGTGGTTCCAGCACGAATTTGGCATCTGGCCGAATAGTATACAGTTTGTTGATATACTCCGGAACCTTAAGATACCCAGGGTTGTTACATTCCATACCCTGCACTTCCAGAGTACCGAGACCAGGAGTGGGTTGCGGAGGGAGCAGCATGACTTCCTACAAATCTTATTGCCCGTCGTGGACGCCATCACCGTTTTCAGCTGGGGGGTGTATGATGCCGTTACTTCAGCCTTCCCCGAATACAGCCGGAAAGTGCATGTTATCAAGCATGGTATACACTCTTACCCGGCGATCAACCGTCTCAGCCGTAGTGAGGCCAAGGACAGATTCAATGATTTCTTACTCTACGAGTCAGACCTTGACCGGGAAATGAAAGAGAAAATTCACCGGGAAGGTATATTCAGCAACCCCGGTAATGTCGTACTGGGGGGAACAGGATTCCTGTGTCCCAGCAAGCAGTCAGAGTTGCTTTTTCAAGTCAGTGATAGGTTGCAGAAGGTCGCGCCAGGTAAAAACATCATTGCCGTTCGTGTGGGCAACCCCAGAGATGAAACTCAGAGAATCTATGCTGACAAACTACGAGCAACGCATAATAGCAGGGGCAAGTATTTCTTTGAAACCTGGTTACCTGAGGGTGTACTTCCCCTGGCACAGTACGCTTTTGATATTAACTTCTTCTGGCCCAGAGACTGCACCCAGAGCGGGGTGCTATCTCATGCACTGGGTGCCGGCGCCGTGGTTGCCGGCCGTGACCTGGAGGGTGTGGGTGAGACTCTAAAAGAGGCCGGAGGGCTGGCCGAGACCGACCTGCGAAAACTGATCAACGGCATGAAAGAGCTGCTGCTAAACCCCGAACTCGCTGCCAGAATAGAGGAGAAAGCCCTGTGCTATGCTGGCCGGTTCTCCTGGGAAATACAGGCCAGGCGGCACTTCGAGCTGGCAGAGGAGCTTCTGAGCCAGGTTCCCGTAGCGTCAACAGCCTGATCCGAAATACTCTAATTATAAGATACCCTTTTCATCCGCCACCGGTCATACCAGACGATTATCCCCGGCATGACGGTGATGGTAGCCACCAGGCAGAGGAATACCCCCAGTACCGTGGCAATGCCGAAGTCACGGATCATCACGAAGTCCGACGCTATCAGTACCCCAAACCCTCCCAGGGTAGTGAGAGCGGTGGTTACTATCGCCCGTCCTATCTTGGATAACGCGGTGACCATGGCATCCTGAGGTAGTTGTCCCTCTCTCTTTTCCTCATCGTACCGCCCCATAAGCAGCACCATGAATTCGGTACAGATACCTATGATAATAACGCCCAGCACGGCAGTCAACGGGTTGAGCGGAATACCGATGAGGTACATGTCCAGGGAAGACCAGGCAATTACGGCCCCTACCGGTAAGATGATAAATATGGCGTTACTGAGACGGCGGTAAACCAGCAGGAGGACTATGAACACGGCACCGAGACAGAGCAAATTCATGGTGAACCTGGTGCCCACCACGGCATCTACTGTGCTCGCCCCGAGAGCGATAGTCCCGACAGGTGAAATCTTGACATTGGCCGGGGGACGGGCATCTGCCAGCATACTTTCCAGTAGATCGTTGATTTCCTCTAGGGACAGGTATCTGGTGGTGAAGGATAGACTGGCCATGGTGCGGTCACCCGATATGACCTGCTCGACGTAGTGGGGCGGGGTGTTCTCCAGTATTTGTGAAATTTCTTCTTCGCCGGGAATTACACCGCCGGTCGCCTGGGCGATTAATGTTACCGGGCTGTTGGCCGAGATGAGCTCGGGATAGGCAGCAAGTCCTTCAGCTTGATACCCCTGTATCCAGTCAAGCACTTCGGGGCTGGCTGCGTTATCTGCCTCCACCATGAATCTAATTTCGCCCCCGCTCCCCGATATCTGCCGCAATTCACGTAACTGGGCCAGCTCGGGTATATCCTGTGGCATCAGCTGCTCGTAGTCGGTATTGGTTGGCAGCCACTGGTCAACAACACCGCCGGCGATGGCAAATACCAGGGCGATTAGAAACACCGGCAGTGGGTATTTAACGGCCAGCCGGGCAATCTGGGACAGGACTCTTTCAATGCGGCTGCTGGCCTTTAACGCTGTCCGGCTCAAGCGTTCGATGGGTATCCTCCGGTCACTGAGATATACGATACTGTTGAGCAGGAACAATCCGGCGATGTAGCTGAGAATAATGCCTACCGCCAGCATCATGCCGAAGTCGCGTATCATGGGCACCTCGGATATGTAGAGGGTAATGAAGCCGATCAGGGTTGCCACCAGGGCGATGCTAACCACGGGGAACATGCGTGATAGGGAGGTGATGATGGCCTCACTGACGGACCTGCTCCTGACAACCTCTTCCTGGTAGCGGTTCTGGAACTGTATGGAATAGTCTATTCCCAGACCGATGAGTATTGGCAGTACCGCCATTGTGGTCATTGTCATCGGGACGGAAGCGTAGCCCATCATACCGAATGTCCACAGGGTGCCGGTCCCGACGATGAGCAGGGGGAGAAGCCGCCAGCGTACCCGGAACATGAGCAGCAGTATCAGAACCATGGCCACTACTGATAAGCCGAACAGGATGGCTATGTTCTGTCCCAGGCTGTTGCTGATGGCATTGATGAGCTTGCTGTCGGCGATTACCGTTACCTCTACCTGCTCCATGGGATGTGCCGTAAAGAAATCCTCGATGTCCTGGGCTGCCTGCAGGGCTTCGTCATCGGGCATATTCCCCTGAGGAGTTATGACTATCATTACATGTTCATCGTCGGGGACGAAGGGCAGCATTGCCTCACTGATTGCCCCCTCCGAATCATAGAGAACGGCGGCAACAAATAAAGTATTATCCAGGGCCGGTTCTCCCATCTGCTGCAGCTGCTCTATGTACGGCTGGAATTCCTTGAGAACCTCTTCCCGTGCCTGTTGAGCCGCCAGTTCTTGCTGTTCTTCGCCCAGACCCATTTCGGCCACCAGCCGCCTGGCTTCAGCGGCAGCCTGTTCCTGGGCGGTGGCAATCTGCTCCTGGAGTGTCTGCCATGCCTGGTTGGCTTCATAAATAGCGGTCTGCAGCAGTGTCAGCGGGCTGAGGACTGAGCGGTAGCGGTCATCCTGGGAGAACTCCTGCTCGAAGTCGTGCAGGACCATCAGGTTTTCGCCTGAAAGGATGCCATCTACCGGGCCATTGAGCAGGACAATGATAGTATCGGCCCCGAATTGCTCCTCATATCGTGCGTTGTCCTGTGATATTTTAGCGTTGGGTGAAACCAGTGCCTCGAAACCGGTCGACGAGTCCAGCATGGTCACACCGGGTACAGCCGCCCCTATCAGTACCACAGCGGTTATCACAAACCACCAGGGGCGGCGTTCTATCAATCGCGCCAGTGCTTCAGAGAACCTTTTCATCGAGCTGTACTCCTGTCCCTTATACCCTTCTGGCGCGAAATATTTTTATAAAGTATCTCGGCTACTTCAGCCGATTTGCGGAGTTCGTCCGCTGTCAAACCCTCCAGCAGCTTCTCCATCTGAAACTGTCCCGATGTCCACAGCTTGCTCAGGTTGTCCTGTCCGGTCGGTGATAACCGGCAGATAACCAGTCTGCGGTCCTGAGAATCTGCTTCCCGGATTACCAGCCCTTTCTTGACCAGGTTGTCAACGATTCCGGTTGCCGTGGAAAGGGCAATGTCCAGGTTTGAGGCAATAACACTCATACGGGTAGGGCCTTCAGCAAGCAGGACAAGCATTACCCGCAGTTGGGCAACGGTCAGGTCAGATGAAAGCCACTCGGTGGGGATACCGGGCGAGAGCAGGTTGTAGATGTCCTCTGCACGCTTGAGAATATTCTGGACCAGGTTTTCGTTATGAGGTGGCATAGAAAAGTATCCTCCGTAATAATAGTTTGGTAATAACAAATGGTACTGTATAACCTAAATATATTTTAGGAAAACATGACCTGGCTGTCAAGTTGTACGGTATGGGGGGGTATTGAGTGGTTCGTGTAAACTTGAAAAATGGTACCCCTGACGCCACAGGCCTAAACAGCTGCAAGAGCAAGGAGTCTATTCCGGCTTAGCCGGCGCCACTCAACAGGACGGATAAAGGGGAAACAGTTTTGCCAGAGCTACATGTTTTATACCATAATATTAGAATTAGACAATTGCCTGGCGGTTGTTACCTGTTCAAATGCTTACCTATATTCTGTTTGCTATTGGTTTCGGCCTTCTTTATAAAGGGGCAGACCTACTGGTTGATGGTGCTTCGGCTTTGGCCAAAAGGCTGAGAATATCGGATTTGGTCATCGGTTTAACGGTCGTTGCTTTTGGTACTTCGGCTCCAGAACTAATTGTTAACTTATATGCCAGTGTTCAAGGGTCCACTGATATTGCTTTTGGGAACATTCTGGGGAGCAATACTTTCAATATTCTTATTATTCTCGGTATTTCGGCGATTATTTGTCCTTTAAGGGTGCAGGAAAGCACCATTTGGCAGGAAATCCCGTTGAGTCTGCTGGCTGTAGTTATTGTTGGCATCATGGGTAATGATTCGTTAATAGATAAGGGCGGCCCTTCGTTGCTAACAAGGATTGACGGGATCTTACTATTGATATTCTTTGGCCTGTTCCTGTATTACATCTGGGTGATGGCAAAAGGGCAACGAGGTGAAAGACGAGGTGTGAACGGTGCAGATTACAGGTTAACCCGTGCAATAATTTTTGTTGTTGTGGGACTCGCAGGCCTTGGTATCGGGGCGAAATGGGTTGTTGATGGTGCTGTGAAGCTGGCAGAGACGCTCGGAATCAACCAATCACTTGTTGGCTTGACAATCGTCGCCACAGGGACTTCTCTGCCCGAGTTGGCTACATCACTCATCGCTGCGCAAAAAAGAAACGCCGATATCGCGGTTGGCAACGTAGTTGGCTCCAATATTTTTAATATTTTATTTATACTTGGCGTGAGTTCAATAATAAGACCGCTGCCCGTACACAACGGCGGTAATATCGATATAGGTGTCACCATAGCTGCTTCAGTATTCTTGTTCATATCTGTTTTTACTGGCAGAAGAAGGGCTTTATTGGAAAGGTGGGAGGGGATTACTTTTATAGTCCTGTACGCTGGCTATGTCAGCTACATCATCTTACGGGCTTTGTAAAAACCACACTGGCATCAGCTAACCTGTATGCAGAACATCAAAGATTTAGGATACTATTACAGCCAGGAGAAATACTTTCCTGTCTGACTCTATAAACAGTGGTACCCCTGGCGCGACTCGAACGCGCGACACGCGGTTTAGGAAACCGCTGCTCTATCCGCCTGAGCTACAGGGGCTTGAGGCTAAATCTCAGTTATTACTTAACGTTATGTCTACTGTTGGCGTTAAATTGGCGTTAATTATATTTTTTACCCCGTTTTTCCCTGGTGGTAACACTTCATCCAATAATGCCATTGCATCACTTTGCATCCCCT
>CP070645.1:169373-172269 GCA_020354275.1 Dehalococcoidales bacterium | reverse complement strand
CATAGAGAAGTTCGGTGTAGACAGATGCATGTTCGAGAGCAACTTCCCTGTCGATAAGGCCTCATACTCATACACTGTGATGTGGAACGCATTCAAACGTATCGCCAGAGACTTCTCGGCTGCGGAAAAGGCTGCCCTGTTCCACGATACCGCGGTCAGGGTGTATCGGCTCTCCGGCGCAGTCTGAGGTGCAAGAAGAAATATACCGTTAAATCCAATTGTTAAGATAGGGTGTTAGCCAGGTGATATTTACTGGCGACCGCGGTATTCTATACGGTTGTTAAGCGTTTTTATGGGGGTAATACATGGTAGGATTTCGAACGGATTCCGAACCACCACCTGATGAGGAGGTCATCGGCATTCTCAGGGAAGCTAAGACCATCGCCGTAGTCGGGCTTTCTCCCCGGCCGGAGAGGGATAGTCACATGGTGGCCAGTTATCTTAAATCTCAGGGCTACGATATTATCCCTGTTAATCCTACGATTGATGAGGTATTGGGTCAGCGGAGTTATCCTGACCTTCTGTCGGTTCCGAAAAAGGTAGACCTGGTAGATGTTTTCCGTCGCCCCAGTGAGGTAATCCCTGTTGTAGAAGAAGCCATCCGGATACGAGCCCGGGCTATATGGTTCCAGGACGGAGTAATAAATGAAAAGGCGGCAAACATGGCACGGGCAGCGGGACTATCAGTAGTAATGGACAGGTGAACGCTTCGCGATCATCGCCGCCTTCTGGAAGAAGGCAAACTGGACAAAGCTGTAGATTAGAGCAGTGGGAATCCTTAATACCGGCACAAAATACTCCCTTTGGGGTTGGTTGCCCTTCTCTCTAAAGGGTATTTAATATATACGGTTCCCAATCATTGGCGCGCCAAAGTAGTCTAGGGATAGAACAGCTCCTGTGCTTTACGCCTCAGCTCCGCTCTGAAGTCAGGATGGGCGACATTAATCAGTTCTTCAGCCCGCTGCCGGCAGTCCTTACCCATGAGCCGGGCAATGCCGTACTCGGTCACTATGCAGTCGGTGTAGTAACGGGGTATGGTGACCACCGCTCCCTGGTCCAGGTGGGGAACAATACGGGATACCGTCCCTTCCAGAGCCGTCGAGGGTATCAGGGTGATAGCCCTTCCGCCTTTAGACAGTACTGCCCCGATATGCATCTCAGGTTGTCCGCCGTGGCCATTTATCATACGCGGCCCAACTCCGGTCTCGACGTTTATCTGCCCGGTTAAATCAACCGATATCGCATTATTGATGGCCACGAAGCTGTCATTCTGGCTGATATTCCTGATGTCCAGGATATATTCTGAGTCATACTGCTCAAATACGGGATTGCCATCAATTATATCTAGGTCTTCCCTATTACAGCCCAGGAAACTGGAAACGGTTACCTTGCCGGGGTGGAAGGTCTTGTATTTACCGGTGACTATCCCTCTCTCAACAATGGTGCCAAATCCCGGGGAAGCCATTTCACTATAAATACCCAGGTCATGTTTTTCGTCAAAGGCCCCCAGCCTGATCATCTGCTGTGATGGAAAACCAGTGCCAATTTGCAACGTATCGCCGTCCTTTACCAGCTGAGAGACGTATTGTGCTATGGCAACGGCCACCGGGTCCGGGTCCTCTAGGCCCAGACGTTGTTTCAGTGCTGTTATCCGGGTCTGAGCTTCTTCTAAACCCAATACCGAAATATTCTCGGCTACTCGCATTCGCATTGTCTCCTCTTCTATATCGGGGAGGACTGACTCGATAAGTGCACGAACCTCAGGCTCAGCCTGAGAGACGAGACCTTTTATGAGCGCATCCCTTTCCTCGGGACTTAATTCAGCAGTTTCATCCGGAGGTCCCTCGACAAAGTAGTCGATCTCGGAAAAGTGTATGAAATTAGTGCCCCCGGTTCTGATGAGGTTATCATGTACCTCGGCAATAACGTTTCTGGCCCTTTTACAGTAGCTCCTCTTGTTCCACAAAGCTGACCCGAAACTGCAAAAACCGTCCTTATCGGGTGGGCTAACCACAGTAAGAACAACATCTATTTTATACGGGCACTCTTCGGGTCTTTCATCGAACGTTTTCATCATAGAAGAAAATGTGCCCGGCCAGAAATGGGACCGCTTGGTATCGGTGCCGATGGGGGCGGTGCGGGCCCAGTCACCAATGTATATCTCAATAGTGTTATGGAAAACATCATCCATACCCTCTTGGAAAAACAAGCCTTGGATCTGCTCGGTGGGTGTGTTGGAGTGAATAGTAACGTCCCTCAGTTCATCCTTTCTGGCGGCCAGTGCTTCCGTCAAAAGACGGGCTTGTAGATACGATGCGATTACCCGGTCACCGGACCTTACTACTTTGACAGCTTCCTCGGGAGTGGCCATTCTTCTCTGATATTCTTCCTGCCAGTCCTTGCCAATGCACTTGGATTCGACCAGTTTCTCTTCCTTCATTATTCTGTCTCCTCTTACATACCCAATAATAAAAGTCACTTTATGAAACAGGGCAGGTTTTGTCAATAGCCTGACTGATTATTGTTTTTAAGATAAGTATGGGCTAAAGGCTCAACACCTGCCTGCCAATAACCTAATATACAATTCATGTCCTTCTTCAGGATTATCATTGTAGGTAGACAGTTTATATTAACCCGGTAATCACTGGTACTAAAGTATGACCAGCTATAGCCTGACAAAATTCTGTACAGGGAGTTATTAATATTATATATAGATAAATTTTACAAGAACGGTATATAAAAATGCTATTAAGTATAGCTATTTCACTGTATTTATAATACATCATGACTAATAGCAAATGAATTTGAGAATAAAGGTGGCACCGTTATCGTTAAGAGGGGTGAATGGGAAGTGAAAGTGCTGGTGATAGATGATGACCCCAGCATATCCCAGATT
>CP070645.1:160749-169273 GCA_020354275.1 Dehalococcoidales bacterium | reverse complement strand
ATGAAAGGTTTTAACATACTGTTGTTTGACCAGCGTGGTAGGGGGGAATCAGAGGGTAAGGGTTTGCTTCTAGTCAATGCCAGTCAAGATATAGGAGGTGCTGTTGATTATATCAAGAATAGAAACAGTGGAGATATTATCATTATGGGTCTTTCTCTTGGCGCAGCCTTATCTCTTACTTGCCAAGAAGATGTCACTGCCATAATATCTGATACCTCGTTTACCAATGTTAAAGATATGTTTATTAAACAAACGACTGTTGAAACAAACTTACCAGAACCTTTAATCAGGTTCCTTGCTCCAGGGATATTTTTTATGGGAAAGGTCATCTACGGCTATGATGCTGTTAATCCCATAGATAAAGTCGCTGACATCGGCTGTCCAATATTATTCATTAACGGAGCAGCTGATGACCATATCCTGCCAGAAGACGCTGTTGAATTATTCGAGGCTTCCGATAATCCTTCCGATGAACTATGGATAGTTCCTAGTGCTGGTCACTGTCAGGGATACAGGTCTAATCCTCCTGGTTATATAGATAAAATAACGGGGTTTCTAACCAGAAAGTAAAATAGTCCCATTATATTGACCTCCATTCGGCAATGGTTCTAACATTTAGCCGTGACCGAAAGTCAAGGGCTTTATAGCTCAGGTAAACCATGAGGCACCGCAAGGTGCCCCCGAAGTGGTTAACATGGTCACCGACTTTTGGTCACACAAAATAGGTGCCTACCCGCAAGGGCGCTTTCATTATGAGCACACTTACCTTTACCGCACTGGGTGTTCTCCTGGGTGTAGTGCTACCCACGACCCGGGCAGCCTAGGGGGGTCATGACCGAGGCGATGCAGGTGGTTGCCGATATTCTGCCCCTGAGGTATGTCATCCTTTTACTACAGGACCCCTGGCTCGGTTTCGGGTGGAACATGAAATCGTTCGCCGTTGTTTCCGGGATTACGGTGGTGGCGTCGCTGCTATCAGTCCGGTTTTTCCGGTGGGAATAAGATGGCGGTATAATCTGGCTTTCAAATATCAGTAGTTCATCCGCACCTTGACGCCATGGTTATCAAGGTACTCCTTTAACTGGCGGCAGGTGTATTCGCCGTAGTGGACGATGGAGGCGACAATCGCCCCGTCGGCGTGGCCTTCGGTAAACGCCCGGTACAGGTGCTCCGGCTCTCCCGCTCCCCCCGAGGCGATTACCGGGATTCCGACCGAATCTGCGACCAGGCGGGTGAGTTCCAGTTCATAGCCCTCTTTGGTGCCGTCGGCGTCAATGGAGTTGACCACCAGTTCACCGGCACCCAGTTCTTCACCCATCCGGGCCCATTTAAGGGCATCAATCCCGGTGGGGGTCGTACCATCATTGATTACAATCTCATACCCGGAAGGAATCTGACTACTTGTGTCAGCCCTTCTAACGTCCATCGAGAGGACTGTGCTCTGGGAGCCGATGGCCCGGGCGATTTCGGTGATGAGCTCTTTCCGTTTGACCGCTGCGGTATTGACGTTAACCTTCTCGGCTCCGGCCAGTCTCAACCTGGTGGCGTCTTCGACGGAACGGATGCCCCCGCCCACTGAGAACGGGATAAAAATCTCTGCTGCCACTTTCTCAACAAACTCAATATCAATATCGCGTTCCTCTCTGGAGGCATTAATATCGTAGAAAACGAGCTCGTCGATGCCGTCACGGTAGTACTGGCTGGCCTTTTCGATGGGGTCGCCGATGTCGATGGTGTCAACGAACCGGACACTCTTGGCCAGCTTGCCATCGCGGACGTCCAGACAGGCTATCAGTCTCTTGCTGAGCATAGCTAGTGTCCCTCACTCGCGGTTGGTATGACCGGAACAGTGCCGTCCCAGCGGGCAAAACGCTCCAGCAGTTGCAGACCCAGGCGGCCGCTCTTCTCGGGGTGGAACTGGGTGGCGAAAAGGTTCCGGAACCCCAGGGCCGAGCAGAAGCTGCTCTCGTAGTCCGATAATGCGTAGATATTCTTTTCTTCCACCGGCTGCGGGTAAAACGAGTGGACGAAGTAGAACTCGTCTCCCGGCTTTATGCCGTCAAGTAACGGGTGGGATTGGACGGTTTTTACCTCGTTCCACCCCATATGAGGAATCTTGAGCGATCTGTTCTGTAATTGGAAACGGACTGTTTTTCCAGGAACCAGGCCCAGGCAGGGCTGGTCGCCTTCCTCGGAGCTATCCAGAATAATCTGGGCGCCGAGGCAGATCCCGAGGATTGGTACCCCGCAGGCGAAGGCTTCTGCCAGAGCACTGTCTAATCCCTTTTCTATCATGTAGCTCATGGCACTGGGGGCGGCACCGACCCCGGGAAAGATTATCTTCTCCGCATTTATAATTTCGGTTTGGGCATCTGTAGCTACCGACCGGACTCCGATCTCGGAACAGGCCCGCTGCACGCTGCGTATGTTACCAGCGTCATAGTCAATAATGGTAATCATTTACTTATTCTAACATATGCCATACACTCTAGGCGGGGAAGTGTTACGTTTTTACCCGGTCAGCCTAACCAATAGGGACTTTTAACGTTATTTATAAGTGAAGAAGTGAAAACAATAGCAGGAGGAAACTAAAGTGAAAAAGGTTCTTCTTTTTATGGTGGTACTAGCAATGGTGGCAGGCCTGACCGCCTGTGCTCAACCGGCATCCGGGGAAGAAATAAAATCAGGATTGGAGAGAGAGTCTTCACCTGATGTGCGCGATCCCGACCTGGCGGCCCTGGTTGATGGCAACAGTGCCTTTGCTTTCCGGTTATACCAGGCGCTGAAGGAGGAGGAAGGCAACCTGTTCTACTCGCCCTACAGCATATCGCTGGCCCTGGCGATGACCTATGCTGGAGCCCGTGGCGAGACCGAGGAGCAGATGGCCGAAGCCCTTAATTTGGTTCTTTCCCAGAACAGGCTGCACCCGGCTTTTAACGGCCTTGACCTGGAACTGGCCAGCCGCGGTGAAGGTGCCAAAGGCAAGGATGATGAAGGCTTCCGGCTGAATATCGTCAATGCTCTCTGGGGCCAGAAGGACTTTGATTTCCTGGCTGAATTTCTTGACCTCCTGGCCCAGAACTACGGTGCCGGTATGAGAACCCTTGATTTCATGGCTGCACCGGAGGAGTCCCGGGTCACCATCAACGACTGGGTAAGTGACCAGACGGAGGAGCGGATAAAAGACCTGATACCTCAGGGCCTGATTACCGTGATGACCAGACTCGTGCTGACCAATGCCATCTACTTCAACGCCGCCTGGCAATATCCCTTCGAAGAAGATATGACCGAGGACGGGGTATTCTACCTGATTGATGGGGATGAAGTTACCGTGCCAATGATGAGGCAGACCGAGTCGTTCGGATACGCCGAGGGCGACGACTATCAGGCGGTGGAGCTGTCCTATGACGGCAGGGAGCTATCCATGGTGATTCTGCTGCCCCAGGACGGTCAGTTTGAATCGTTTGAAGAAGCTATGGATGCCCAGAAGGTGGCCGGGATACTGGACAGTCTGGGACACCGCGAGGTCAACCTGGCCATGCCCAAGTTCGAGTTCGAATCGAGTTTCGCCCTGAAAAAGGCCCTGGCGGCGATGGGTATGCCGGTTGCCTTCACCACAGGGGCTGACTTCTCGGGGATGACAGGCAAGCCTGAGCTTTTCATTGCCGATGTGATTCATAAAGCATTCGTCTCTGTGGATGAGGCCGGTACCGAGGCGGCGGCTGCCACGGCGGTTATTATGGAACTGACGGCAATGCCGGAGACGCCGGTTGAGGTCACCGTTGACCATCCCTTCATCTTTCTAATCCGTGACATTGAGACCGGTGCCGTGCTGTTTGTCGGTCGTGTCCTTAACCCGGGTGCATAGGGTGCATTGAGACAACTAATCTGAGAATACGGGTTTAAACAAGAGGGGAGAGTACTGATAAACTCTCCCCTATCTGTTATTTACATAACTAAGGAATGCCTTTGTTACCCCGTGGAACCTGGGGTCAGGTACCAGTGTCAGGTGGTCTTTGCCCTCAATCTGAAAGTGGCAACCGTCCGGTACCAGCATAGCCAGGGCGGATTTGTCCCCGCGGGCCAGGTCTTCACTCCCGATGACGGTCATCAGTGGTATCGATATGGAACGCACCTTTTCTGCCAGTGTGTCGGGCTCCATCCGCTGCGTGGGCATTTTCCTCTCTGCCTGACCCATCCTTATCGCCGCCAGTGCTTTGAGGTCAGCGCCGCTCGATTCGGCTACTCTGCGGAACTCCCGCCCCAGACGGTTGCGCGGGTCGATGCTTTCCATGCTGTCCGCCAGCAGCGCTTCCAGTATGCGCTGGCCGCGCCGGGCCTGGCGCTCCACCTCTTCTGGGTCGGAGTTGGGCAGGGCAAAACCGCCCAGGACGACCGCTTTTACCCGTTCCGGCTGGCTCAGCACCATGTTGAGGGAAAGGCTTGACCCCATGGAGTAACCGAGGAAGTTGGCTTGACTGATACCCAGGTGGTCCATGAGGTTGGCGATGTCGTCGAGCATCTTGGCCCCGTACATCCTGGGGTCGTAGGGTTTGTCGCTTTCACCGTGGCCCCGGCAGTCTATCATGACGCACCGGTTTTCTGTTTTAAGAACACCCGTCATACCGGGGCGCCGCCAGTTTCCCTCGAGGCTGGACTCGAACCCGTGCACCATGACTACCTCCGGGCCGGTACCCTCAACCTCGTAATGAATATTGACTCCTTCGCTGTTGAAATACGGCATGGTTCGCTCCTTCAGGTTTATTATCGCAATTTCAAGTATAGCAGAGGCCAGGCTGCTGTCAAAGGTTTCTCATGGCACGGTAACACCGGTCAGCGTTTCTCCGGGAGTACCGCACCGTTAGCATTGACAACTGAGTAACCAGATGTTATAAAAACGACTACCTATATACTAAAATACACGCGTCGGGGACTATTAAGAATCAGGAGGTGAGGAATTGGCAGGGCAGATGTCCGAGAACGAAATATATGAGCTGGCCAAGAAACGGGTTGAGGCTAAAAAAGGCTTCTACGGTAATCTGGCGGCCTGGGCAATAGTGAATTCCGTGCTGGTGATTGTCTGGGCGTTGACCGACCGGGGCGGTTATCTCTGGTTCCTCTGGCCCCTGTGCATCTGGGGGTTTTTCGTTCTGGTGAACTTCGTGCAGGTTTTCGTATTGCAGGGAAGGGGCGATAAGGCATCCATCGAGAGAGAAGCCGAGAAAATCAGAAGAGAGCAATAATAGCCGAAATTACCCTTTATGGCCGTTACGGAGCCATATGGTTAATCAAGGCCTGTCTGTTCCAGAAAGACATGCCTGGCATATCCTGCTTATTCTAATCTCGGGAGCCGGACGCCGTACAAAGGGGCCTGCCTGATAATTACTGGCTACTCAAGACATCACGGTCCCCGCCGCTCATTCCGGCGATATACCTGACCAGCTTTTTCCTGGCCTCGATATCATACTGGGAGGTTATGGCAATCTGCTCCATGACCGGTGAGCCGCCGCCGTGGTAACCGCCCACGTTCCTGACGCTGCCGCTGGCCGAGCACAGCCAGTCGCCCAGATAGCGCCAGAACTGTGCCTGGTCTTCCACCGGCATGTTGGCACTGCGTTTGGTATATTTCATCAGCAGGTCTCTTGTTTCCGGGTTGACGAAGTCTTTCTCATGGGGGAAGGTAGCCACTACACCCCCGGCAATATCGCAGAGGATCTCGGCTTCATGCCAGACGGCTTCACCGGAGAGGCAGCGTCCCACGTTACAGTAGATTGAATTGGGGATGTAGGAGCCGGGGCCGTAGGGGATAAACCCTTCACCGGGCATAAAGACCTCCGGTTTGCCGAGATTGGAGGCCGTGTATCCGGCCGCGTAGCCCAGCTCGCTGATCATGATAATCTCGGCCAGCATCTTGCGGACGTGGGGTGCCCTTTCAACGTTATTCACCTGGGCAGCCAGGGCGGCCGCCCCCAGAACGACATCACCTATGGCCGGTTTGCAGCCCGAATAGGAATGGCGGTGGAACAGGGCGAAGAGGAGGGCCAGCACCCCGCCGTGCTGCGGTTCACCGGCCAGAAAGACCCTCTCCCAGGGTACAAAACAGTCGTCAAATATCATATAGGAATCGGTGGCGGCGGGCATAAACCCGCGCTTGAAGTGCTCCCTGGGCCTCAGGTTACGGATGGTAACCACCTGTTTCAGGCCGTCCCAGTCACCCGGGATAGCGAAGGCGACGGCATAGTCTTTATCCTCGGGGCGGAGTGCCCGGGTAGGGACCACCAGCACCTCGTCGGCCACGGAAGCCTCGGAGATGTGCAGCTTGCAACCACTGACCACAATGCCGTCACTTAGCCTCTCCTTGATTCTAACGTAGGCGTCAGGATCGGGCTGGTCGGCAGGCCTCAGCATACGATCCCCCTTGACATCAGTCTGGGCGCAACAGCCTACCAGGTCCTCTTTCTGGAAGCGAATGAGCCACTTCTTGAAGTTCTCGTGGTACTGGGTGGTGCCGTTGTTGGCCCTGTCCGCTTCGTAGGATACGTTATAGATGGCATTGGTGGCGTCAGTGCCCATACACCTCTGGATGCAGCCTCCTACCTTCTGGCAGAGCATGCGAGTCATGTCCTGCTTATTGTGCAGGTCATCCGTGTTCTGGTGGATGTGGTTAAAGCGGCTGATCTTCTCGCCGGTAAGATGCGAGGTGGCGGTGCACAGCTGCTCGAACTCCGGCCTTAAGGCTTCATCGTAGGTGGTGCCGATGGTATTAATGCAGTCCATCTGGCGTTCATCAGTCCGGTCAATCAGTTCACCATCGTAGTAGACGTTCCGCTTCATCCCGGAAAGGCCCTGAATATACTGTTCCTTTGTCCTCATTATCTCCTCCTTGTTCGTTATATATCACGCACTAGCCCGTATCGTTTCACCGGTGCGGATAATCGCTAATACTATGATACAACACTTGGCAGCTAGAACATAATTACGTTACGCAGCGCCTCTCCCCTTTCTACTGACTCTATCGCCTCATTAATCTGTTCCAGGGGGTAGCGGCCGGTTATGAGCTCGTCCAGCTTGAGGCGTCCTGCCTGATAGAGGGTTACCAGCTTGGGGACATCAACGCTTAATCTGGTTGTCCCCATACCGCTGCTGGTGATCATTCTCTCGCCGCCGAGGAATGACGGCAGGGTAACGGTCTCCCCTCTCGGGGCAATTCCGACGACCACCTCCATGCCGCGTGGCCCCAGCATCGTGAAACCCTGCTGTACGGCAGCGGCGCTGCCAACGGTGACAAATACGTAATCGGCACCTCTACCGGATGTCATCTGCCGCGCGGTCGGCACGGCTTCTTCATCACTGGCCTTGACGGTGTGTGTCGCCCCGAAGGTACGGGCCGCCTCCAGCTTATTGTCCAGCACGTCCACCGCGATGATTGGATAAGCCCCCGATATGGCTGCACCCTGTACCGAATTGAGGCCGACTCCGCCGGTACCGATGACGACAACGCTACTTAAAGGCCTGACCTGGGCGCGGTTGACCACCGCTCCGAAACCCGTGATTACCCCGCAGGCGAGGAGCGCAGCCCGGTCTATGGGCATGTTCTCGGGAATGGGGACTGTCTGGGACTCGTGGACAATGGCGTACTCGGCAAATGTAGCCGTCCGGGTCATATGGTAGATATCCTGTCCCTGCTTATTGTGGATACGGCTCTCACGGGACAACGGCCACCGGTTCTCACACTGGTGGGGGAGGCCGGAAACACAGGCTGTGCAGCGCCCGCAGGAGGTCAGGAGCGACACCACAACGGCATCACCGGGTTTTACCAAGGTCACATTATCTCCCACTTCTTCGATATAACCTGCCGACTCGTGCCCGGCCAGGATGGGCAGTCTAGGGCCCCAGTCCCCCCTGATGGTATGGATATCGCTGTGGCAGATAGCCGTGGCACCCATGCGGACCTTCACTTCGCCTTCCTTGGGCGGGTCTATATCTATATCTTCTACCACCAGGGGTTTACCAAATTCATAGCAAACCGCAGCTTTCATCATATCCCCCCTTTTTCTTGTGAATATAACCCCTTACTGATTAAGGCGTCAATAAGCCGGTCAGGTAAAACATGGTAGTGCTTTAATTATTTCCGCCAGCAGAAAGGGCTGGGATTTATATTGTTGCAGTGGCGGGAAATATAAAGTAACATACGGTCGCATAAAAAAATAGTTTTGCACGGCCACAAAGAGGGCAGGTGTACCGCATGAGACTGGAGCTGATTGTACCGGCCACAAAAGAGAACCTGAAAAGGCGAAAGAAGGCCGTAATGCCGCCGATTGGGCTGGCGACGGTGGCTGCTTTGACCCCGCCGGGGTTCGAAATATCCCTTACCGATGAGAATATCACTACGGTGGATTTCGAGAAGGATACTGACCTGGTGGGTATCACGGCACTGACCTGCACGGCGCACCGTGGATATCAGATCGCCGATGCCTTCAGAGCCAGGGGGGTGAAGGTCGTCATGGGCGGTATGCATCCCAGT
>CP070645.1:153001-160649 GCA_020354275.1 Dehalococcoidales bacterium | reverse complement strand
TCTCCGCTGAACTGGCGCCATTCCATCTCTACGATGGATATCTCATCCTCTATGCTAACCGGGTAGTGGGTCCTGATCTGGGCGCCATACCTGTCCTTAAGGGGTGTTATTATCCTGCCCCGGTTGGTATAGTCTTCCGGGTTGGCGCTGGCCACCAGCAGAACATCCAGGGGAAGCCTGACGCGGTAACCCCTGATCTGGACGTCGCTTTCCTCCATCAGGTTGAAAAGGCCAACCTGCAACCTTTCGGTCAGGTCCGGCAGCTCGTTGATGCAGAATATACCCCGGTTGGTCCTGGGTATCAGGCCGTAGTGAATGGTCAGTTCGTCGGAGAGGTATCTTCCTTCAGCTACTTTGATGGGGTCGATATCACCGATAAGGTCAGCGATGGTGATATCGGGTGTGGCCAGTTTTTCACCATATCTCTCCTGCCGCGGCAACCATTCTATCTCGGTATTATCACCTTCACTGGCGATTTTGTTACGGCACTGCTGGCAGATGGGAGAAAACGGGCTATCGTTGATTTCACAGTCTTTGATTACCGGTACCTCTTCATCGAGAAGGTTCACCAGCAACCTCATAATTTTTGATTTGGCCTGGCCCCGTTCGCCGAGGAAAATCATATCCTGTCCCGAGATAACTGCGTTTTCAATCTGGGGTATTACAGCATCATCATAACCTATTATCCCGGGGAATATATCTGCTTTCTTCTTAATCATAACAATCAGGTTACGTCTCATTTCCTGTCTGATTGACTCGGGTTTATAGCCCGATGCTTTTAACTCGCCAATGGTTTTCGCTTTTTTCCGTTTCGCCATGCCCTTCCCTCTATATAAATTTCTATAAGATTTGGTTTTTCCATCCCGGGCTTTCTACCCTGATAAATCAGAAACCAACACCATATTATACCACAGGAGAGTGACAGATGATAAAGGGGAATATAGACATTTTTATATCTGTTCTATTTTCTGCAATTGCAATTATAGCGGGCAGGTTATTAGGACAGGGAAGCTAATTGTGGTATAATGACTGGTAGCACCAAAATGAGAATATATTTTTTAACTGACACATTACCTTCACGATTCACTGTTTCTACCTTGGCTGTCCATATCGACCATCCTAAGTAAGGATACATTTATCTAATATGGCTATTGAGTCAGCGAGTGGAGGAATGGTAAAGGGGGTGATATATCACTGGAGTGTTATTCTGGAATATGGGTTTGTATCGGGTGTACTATCAAATCAGCGGCATTATTTGGGTTGTCTCAACCCACCCGGTAGTTGAACTGAGATAAATATAACTAAACAAGGGGTGATATAAGTAATGAGTGAAGATAAGCCTACTTATGAGGAGTTAATCAGCCAGGAAATTGACCCTATTTACCATGAATTGGCGGCTAAGATTGGGGGAGGCCGGTCAGGGACTACACCGTACATACTGGCCAGGATGGCCAATCTGGAGCAGGCCAAAGTAGTAGCTGCCCTGCCAGACCCGGACAGGGAGGCTACCGCTGGGAGGTCGCTTGAGGTATCCGATAAATTTGCTGAAAAACTGGGCCTTGATAAGGAAACGGTGGATAAGCATATTCGCGAGTTGTATGAGAAAGGACTTCTGTTCCCCACCAGGGGAGGGCCCCAGATTGCCCGTACCCAAATGCAGTTTCACGATGCTGCCCTGGGCAATCCAAAGTATGACGACGACGTCGGCCCCGAATTTTTCACGCTCTGGGGTGGTCCCGAGGGTAAAATAACCAGAAAACCCAGACCGGAGAGTCTCCGTCCCCAGTACTCGGCGTTTCGAATCGTACCCAGGTGGCAGTCAATCAAAGACCTGCCGGACGTGTTACCCCATGAAGATATCAGGGAAATTTTAAAAGCGCAGGATAAAATAGCCTTACTTCATTGTGGCTGTAAAAGGTCGTTTCCCAATAGAGATTGCGGTATCCCCGAGGAGTCATGTGTCAGTGTTGGCCGCACCGCCGAGTATAATATTGACCGCGGAGCCGGCAGGGAGATTTCCGCTGAGGAAGCACTGAGAGTTATTGAGTCATTCGATGACCATGATACCATAAACATGGTGGTGAACCAGAAGGACGTCAACCAGTTGATCTGCAACTGCCACTGGTGCTGCTGTGGTGCCCTGGCTGGAGCGGCCAAGAGCCGTTTTGAGGCTTATGTTGACCCGGAGAAGTGCCAGGCTTGCGGAACCTGTATTGAACACTGCCAGTACGATGCCATTAGCATGAAGCACTACGATGAGGTCGATGCCGAACGTGCTTACGTCGACCCGGAGATATGCCGGGGTTGCGGCTGCTGTGTCATTCACTGTCCCAACGAAGCACGCCAGATGAAAATAGTGCGCCCGCCGGAGCACATTCCAGAAGCACAAGGAATATATTAGGAAGAATAAAAGATATACCGGCTGCTGGGGCAATGCTATTTATGGTGCAGTCACCATACGGGGGTAGTGTTGTCTAGAAGTGTTTTCCTAATGACGGCCGCCTGTGTTTTGATATACAGTTACCGGCTGGTAGGGGGAAGCGGAGTATAGGGGATGGGCTTATTCCATTGCCCCATGGGGGCAGCTTTTTATGATGACGATGACTGTATTGACTGCGGTATGTGTTCGGCAACAACCCAGGAAGAGATGGTGGCAGCCTCTAAGAAAATCCGGGCTTATCTGAGGTCTCATACTGTGGATAAGGGTGTAATTCAGAAGATAGCTGTCTCCGGGAAGGGTGGTGTTGGCAAGAGTTCGGTGGTTACCCTGGTGGCAAATGCACTGGTAGGCAAGGGTTATCGAGTTCTGGTACTGGATACCGATGAGTCCAACCCGGGGCTGTACCGTATGTTCGGTTTTAATGCCGAGCCGAAACCATTGCTGACACTTCTCAGCAGGTTTTCTCCGGGGGAGGCAGAAGCGAATACGGAGTGGATAACCCGGGATGAGATTGCTATTGAGGATATTCCAGCCGAATATATTCTTTCCCGCGATGGCCTGAAGTTTCTGGCGGTGGGCAAGATTGAAGACCCTTTTCAAGGCTGTGCCTGTTCGATAGCTGATATAACCAGAGAACTGATGGGCAAGCTTGTTATCGGGGAGAATGAGGTGGTGCTGGTTGACCTGGAAGCCGGGATTGAGAGCTTCGGCCGGGGCATAGAGAGAAGTGTTGATACCGTGTTGATGGTGGTTGAGCCATCCTTTGAATCGATATCCTTGGCCGGGAAAATAGGTTATATGGCCGAAGGGATGGGTATCAGCAGGGTCAGGGCTGTTCTGAATAAGGTGCCTTCGGAAAAGGTCAGGCAGAGGATGGTTGAGGAGCTGGACCAGAAGGGGGTTCAATCAATCGGGACAATCTACTATGATCCTGAACTCAGCGAGGCCGGCTTTGAAGGCACGGCACTGGGTAATTCCAGAGCTCTGGAGGATGTTAAGGGGATTATCGAGTCGTTGCTCAACGGAACAGGATAACCTTTTTTAGCCCCGGCTTATGGATGGGCCTCAGTCTCTAACCTGATATACCTCTTGTAATGAGTATCTGGGAGGGGGGTCATAAATGGATTCTGAAATGAAAAAGCTGGATATTCTGCTGGACTACACCATAAATCACAATAGCGAGCATGCCGAGGAACTAAAAGACCTGGCACAGAAAGCGATGGAACTGGGCAAGACAGCCGCTTATGATGAATTGATGCGGGGTGTCGAGCAGATGAATGAAGCCAATGAGACCCTGGCTAGTGCTCTAAAGAAGTTAAGGGAGCAGGAAGGATAGTAGTTGCTGGCCACGGAAACTGTAAAAGTAAGAAATTTATGGGGGGTAGAGATGTGTCTGGCTAAGGTATATTTAAAGGAAGATGATAATAAAACGCTTTTTCTGGAAAACGTAGCTTCAGTGGAAATATCGGCGGAGAAGATCACCCTGACCACCATATTCTGGGAGACGAAAGAGATGCAGGCCGATATTAAGAAGATAGACTTTGCCAATTCAAATATCCTGCTTGAAGAGGTTACCCAATAGATTTCTCGATTAGGAAAGGAGTCTGCAAGCTATGGCTACGGTGAATTCAGTCCTCGGACCCGTTGATACTGCTGACCTTGGTTTCACTCTCATGCATGAGCACCTTCTCGTCTCGTCATCCGGTGTTGTTCAGAACTATCCTGAACTGTTAGGTGAAGGGTTTATAGACCGCCTTGTCAGCGGGTTGATACGGGCCAAAGAAGGTGGGGTAACCACAATTGTTGACGCTACCACCATCGATCTGGGGCGCGACGTGAACGTGCTGGCCGAGGCTTCGCGGCGGAGCGGGGTCAATGTTATTGCCTGCACCGGGTGGTGGATGGAAATACCTCGTTTTATACGCAGTGTCACAGCTGACCAGTTCGCCCAGCTCTTTATGCGTGAAATAGAAGAGGGTATTGCCGGGACCGGAATCAAGGCGGGTATAATCAAATCGGCCAGTGATTCTTCCGGGGTGCAACCGGAAGAGGAAAAAATACTGCGCGGGGCAGCCCGGGCCCATAAGCAGACGGGGCTTCCCCTCATGTTGCATTCTTATTCACCGGGCCAGGTGGGGCGGCAGCAGATGGCTATCATCAAAGAAGAAGGCGTGGACCTGAGCCGGGTCAAGTTCGACCACTCCAATGACACTACCGATGTCGAATACCTCACCTGGATTTTGGAGCAGGGGTGCTATCTAGGTATGGATCGTTATCCCGGACGCAGTGTGAGTTCTGAGGAACGTACCAATACCATGAAGGCACTGATAGATGCCGGCTATGTAGACCGCTTACTCCCATCCCATGACCATTCGCTGGTGTCGACCATGGGGGCGGCTGCTGACGTTTCAGCGCGGCCAGAGCCAGGCACCGGGTACCTCCACATCAAGAATGTGGTCCTACCTCAGCTTCGGGAGATGGGTGTTGATGAAGCAACGGTAGACCGTCTTTGCGTTGAAGGCCCCCGCCATTTCTTCGAGGGTGTTTCGTAGCATTAAGCCTTAACATCAGAGCGCCAATATTATCCCCGGTAACAAGGGTTGTTTATTTCAATAATGCCGGTTTTAACACTACGGTATCATCAGTAGTTCGGTCACTGTTCAGGAAAGAATGAAGACCAGCGATTTTGACTATTCACTTCCCCCGGAGCTTATTGCCCAGACCCCGGTTGAACCCAGAGACCGGGCACGTTTGCTGGTGCTGAACCGTGGAGATAATTCACTTAAGCACCACGAATTCCACGAGGTTGTTGATTATCTGCAGGACGGGGATGTTCTGGTGTTCAACGACAGCCGGGTTATCCCGGCCCGTCTGACCGCAAAGAAGGCTGATACCGGCGGTGGACTGGAGATTTTGTTACTGCGGTGCCTTAGCCCTGGTACCTGGGAAACGCTGGTCAGGCCGGGCAGACGTGTCAGGCTGGGCACCGGGGTTGAAATAACCGGAAGCCCGTTAACTGCCGGGGGACAGGATACCGCCGTTACCGGTGAGGTGGTCGGGATGGGGGAGAGCGGTATAAAGGTGATCAGCTTCTCTGACGAAGCACTGTTAACCAACCTGGGCGAGGTTCCGTTACCGCCCTATATCCACTTACCTCTGGCAGACCCGGAACGTTATCAAACGGTATATGCCAGTGTGGACGGCAGCGTGGCGGCACCAACTGCCGGGTTGCATTTCACGGCGGAGTTAATTGACCGGATAAAGGCCCGGGGAGTTAAATGCCTTTTTATGACGCTTCATGTGGGGCTGGATACCTTCCGTCCGGTTAAGGAGGAAGACCCGTCCCAGCACCCGGTACATAAAGAGTACGCTTTTTTAGACCAGGAGGTAGCCGGTGAACTGTCTCAAGCTCGGAAGGAAGGACGGCGGATTATCTGCGTCGGCACGACCACGGTACGGCTGGTCGAGGCAGTAGCTCAGTTTGGTGACACAGAGCAGATATCGGCGTTCTCCGGCTGGGTGGACCTGTTTATCACCCCCGGGTACCGGTTCAGGATGGTTGATGCCATGATTACCAACTTCCACCTGCCCAGGACGACGCTGCTGATGATGGTGGCCGCCTTTGTCGGGAAGGACTTCCTGAGCCGTGCCTACCAGGAAGCCATAGCCCGTCGTTACCATTTCTACAGCTTCGGCGATGCGATGCTCATTATCTGAGTAGAAATCTTACCCCCCACCACCGGCAGTTTGGAGGCAATACGTACCGTCCTGTGGTCTTCCGATGGGTAGACAACAATACCCAGCCTGGCAATCAGTTCCTGTTTATCGCTGAAGCTGGCATTTTCCAGGTTTTCATCACGCACCTCTTCCAGGCTGCGACGTACCATGTCAATGGTCTTTTGACCGATAACCTCTTGCTCAACTAGTGTTTGCAGTCTCTGCAACTCTGTCTCCATCCGGGCTATCAATTCACGCAATGCTCTGGTTCTTTCCTCCGCCTCTTTCGCTGTATATACCGGCGGTTCAGCTTCATAACCATCATGAATACGCCGTATCTTTGCGTCTGTCTGGGCTATTTTCTGCTTTAGCGATTTGACCCGTTTGGTTAATCCATCTGTACGTCTATCATTATTATCGGCTGATAATTGCTCCTCAACGAGAGACGGCTGTTTCATCAGAGTGTACACACAGTCCCATACCACGTTGTCAAGCCATTCAACCCGGAAAGCAGGAAAATGACATCGCTCCTTCTTCCAACCCTGTGAACGGGTGGCACAGGTGTAGTACTTTAAATGGCGGTAATTACTATCCCGATAAACGCTGAGAAGTCGGTTGCACTGTGGACAGAAAACACGTCCTCGTAACAAGGCTTCGATATTTCGCCCTTTTTTACCACGACCTCTTCCTCGCGCTGCCAGATTATTATTGGCTAGTTCCCACAAAGCCGTCGTGACCAGCGCTGGCACCTTAAAGGAAACCCTCTCCTCCTCGGGCTTCATCTGCCGGAGAGTTCTTTTAGTAGCACCGGTAATATCACCTAGTGGCCGATTAGGATTGGGCATATAAGCAGCCTTGTTGTAAACATGATCACCAGTGTAACAGCGCTTCTTGACAATGAAGCTGATAAGTGACGGTGACCACAGTTTGGCATGCCGTGGCCTGATACCTAAATCATTTAGCTTTTTCGTAACCCAGTACAGTGTCTGACCTTCATGTCCAACCCAACGAAAGATCTGTACCACAGTCCATGCTTCAGACCCGAATTCTAGTTCACCAGCTGCGTCCAGCCTGTCAGCTACCCACTCGGCTTTTATCAGCTTCCTCCGTCCATGACCAAGGGCTTCATATTGGGCCTTATACTTGTATCCATAGGAAGTCTTGCCAGCAGGCACATTACCACTAACGACTCTGCCGATATTGCCTCCTCGATTATTTTTACGGTTGGCGAGCTTTACCAGCTTGGCAGCATGGGCAAGTATGGTCCTAGTGTGGTGTCTTGTAAATAACTTGACAGGGCAGCCGCCGACGACGCAATCCTTAGGGAAGCCTACACGTGTAAAGTCATTTTGGAGACACTACACTGGCAAACTGGCTGCCCGGGTCATTACCGCTTGGGACATCTGCGTATTGAAGTCTCACTCCGTAGTGTTCAGCCTCGACTTCGAAAATTTGCTGGTGTAGTGGCTCGCGGGACAAACGGTCAAGAGC
>CP070645.1:130386-152901 GCA_020354275.1 Dehalococcoidales bacterium | reverse complement strand
CCCCCATGGAAAAGGCGGCGGCCAGGGCCAGCCAATCACCGAGTATAGCCCTTGGGCTGAAGGTAAAACCGCCGTAGTTGATAACTACAACTCCCGCCAGGGCTATGGCGATGCCGGCTATTGAAAGCCTGCCCGGCTTCTCACCCCAGACAAAATAGGATACTACGGCAACAAAGGCCGGATGAGAGGTTACCAGAACAACCGAGCTGGCGATAGAGGTATAGTCCAGAGATGTTATCCATAGCCCGAAATGCAGGGCGAGAAAGAAGCCTGACAGCATCAGCCAGAACATATCGCGGAAGGCCAGGCTTTTCAGGCTTGTCTGAGACCTTGTCAGGGCAACCGGAACCATTATGGCGGCGGCTATGGCCATTCGGCAGGTTGCCACCACCAACGGTGGCGCCTCGGCCAGACGGATAAAGATAGCAGCGAAGGAGACTGATAGCACACCGATGAACAGGATAATATACAGCCTCATTCTACCCTCTTTTTATATTACATACCCTATAATAATGTGATATAATCCAACTCATTAATTTCACTGATTATAATACTGGTAGCACACCATTTTCCATGCCAACGAAAGGGGTACTCAGTTGAAAGATAAGACATGCACTGCAGAAGAAGCAATAAGTGAAGTCAGAGATGGCTATTCAATCGCCATCAATTCCTGGGGCCTGACCGGTACGCCAGCCTACCTGCTGCGTGCTCTCAGGGCCTGTGGAGCCAAAGACCTGACCCTTTACTGCAACAACTTTATCCCCGGTATATCTGCCCTTGAGGAGATAGGACTGGCCAACCTGACCGGTCTATTACCGCAGCTCAAGAAGGTTGTCTCACCATTCATAGGTGGCAGGGCCTTCAGGAACGTATTAGCCGAAGAGGAAGATATTTTCGAAGGACGGGTACAGAAAGGCGAACTGGAAATAGAAACAAGTTCGCATGGCATCTACATAGAAAGGTTTCTGGCCGGGGCGATGGGTTCAGGCGGTATCTACAGCCCGATTGGTGTTGATACCGTTATTGAAGAGGGCAAGGAAAAGAGGACTATCGACGGTATAGAGTATGTGTTCCAGAAACCGATACGCCCCGACATCGGGCTGGTAAAAGCCCACCGGGCGGACAGGATGGGAAATCTGGTCTACCGTGGCACCTCGCGGGCATCCAACCCGGTTGTCGCTATGGCCTCCAAAATAACCATAGTCGAGGTATTTGATATTGTCGAAACGGGAGAACTGGACCCGGAAATGGTGGTAACACCAGGTATATATGTTGACCGTATCGTCAGGATACCTGAAGACGACATTTCCAGTGAAAGCAAGACCAACGAAGTCTTAAAAATGATAATAAAAAGAAGGATCGAGGCGGAAGCCGCCATGTCAGCAAATCCTCCTCAAAGTTAAGGTAAACAGTAAGGAGATTAGGCAATGAAAGAGAGAATGAGTGAAGAACTGGTGGCGATGAGAGCTGCCAAGGAACTGAAGGACGGTGACTACTGCAATCTGGGTATCGGTATCCCCCAGCTCTGTGCTTCTTTCGTACCGGAAACAGTCAAGGTTCAGACTGAAAACGGGGCACTCGGTTACGGCCCACTGCTATCTTTTGCTGACATGGAAAAGCTGGCCCAACAGCCGGAACTGATTGATGAGCTGATGGAAACCAGGGACCCCGATCTGTCCGATGCCGGCGCCCGGGCTTTTTCACCGGCACCGGGAATGTCCTTCTTCGATCTACTGACATCGTTTGCCATGATTAGGAGCCACCGCCTGACCAGTATTCTGGGAGGTCTGCAGGTTTCAGAGAAGGGCGACCTGGCCATCCACAGCACCAGTGACCGAGATCCTTACCCGCAGATCGGTGGTTCCATGGACCTCGCCTGGGGAGCCAAGAGGGTGATTGTCGCCATGACCCATACCGCCAAGGATGACACTCCTAAAATAGTTAAAAGGCTGAGTATGCCCCTCAGCGCCAGCCAGTGCGTCGACTTAATTATCACCGACCTGGCGGTGATTGAGGTAACACCGGAAGGCCTTCTCCTCAAAGAAGTCGCTCCTGACTGGACGGCAGAAGAGGTTCAGTCGTTGACCGAAGCCACACTGATACTGGCCGACGACCTGAAAGAGGTCGAGCTATAATAGCAAAAAGTGTCAATCGGAATATTGACTAAGGTTAGGGGTTTAATAATTACTAAAACAGACCTCTTTAGTCGCAGCAGCTTTTTCTAAAAATTACCCCCTGTCAGATACTCTCCGACAGGGGGTAAAGCTTTTGCGAGAAGGATATTAGTATTAATCCTCCGCAGCTAAGGCGGTCTTTATCTTGTTGTAGGCATCGGTGGTAACCCAGGCCTTCCAGAGACTATCGTATTCCCTGAGGAACCAGATAGCCGTTTTTTCGTATTCTGAAATCTCGTTCTCCAGCGACCAGGCAGCCGCCTTGCTGACCCTGTCCAGGCCAATAACGTATTTCTCTAAGAAAGCAACCACGTCCGGCGCCTTATCCCGAAGGCCGCTCCAGATAATGTTGGCCAGAGGTTGACTGGGGTATTCACAGGCTTCAGCCACCGGCCGCAACGACTCGTCTTCCAAAGCGGCGTATACATTATTCCAGACATCCTCATCGTATTCCGGTTCTTCCAGGACGTACCAGTCGTACATGCCCATCAAAGCTGTGGGTGCCCAGTGGTAACCGAAAACGGGTTCGTGTTTCTTCTGGGCACCGAGCATAGCAGCGTCGGCGGCCCCGGCACTCCCCGCGGTAATAATATTATAGTAATCGGTCAGGCCATATGCTTCCATCTTGATCTCATTAATTCTGGTGCATTGCCAGCCGATCTTACTGTTGATGAAGGCTCCCTTGGTCGGGTCCTCGGGGTCCTTAAACAGTTCCCAGTGTTCTTTCATATCATCAACAGTGTTGATGTTGTACTCCTCGTGTACCCACTGTGGAATCATGAAGAATTGAGGGCCGCCCTCCAGGATATCTGACACGTGCTCGATGGTACCGGCGGCTGTCTCCTCTTCGTACCATTCCACAAGATTTTGTGTCCATGTCTCCAGGGACATATCAATTTCCCCCTTGGGAAGAGACACCATCAGTACCGGCGTATCCAGCACAACGGTCTCCGTCGGGTAACCGTAGCCTCTCTCAATAATATACTGAGCAATGGCGTTCTCAATCCAGAGAGACTCCCATTGACCGTCATAGAACTTGATCAATGGTTTCTCTTCTTCTTCGGCTTCACCGCACCCGATGAAAAGAGAGACAGCCATCACCAGTGTCACTGATAAAAATATCAATCGTTTCCAGTGTAATTTTTTGGGCACTATCTACCTCCTGTTTCTATGTTTCTTAAGCGGCAATTCCCTGCCGCCAGAATATATTCACTTGTTATTCCGATACCACTCACCTCCCTAAAATAGCTTATATCTTAATCTAACGGAAACTGTTTTTCAGGATAATTATCGGTTACTATTCTTCCTTGGCTAAAGCATCCTTTATCTTGTTGTAAGCATCGGTAGTGACCCAGGTTTTCCAGAGACTATCATATTCCCTGAGGAACCAGATAGCCGCTATATCCCATTCATCACCGACCTGGTTTTCTTCTGCCCAGGCTGCTGTCTTATTAATCCGGTCGAGACCAATGACCATTTTATCCAGCATAGCCACCACATCAGGTGCTATATCGCGAAGGCTCCTGTGGATGCATATGGGGATAGGTTGACTGGGGTATTCACAAGCCTCATCTACTGGCCTCAACGACTCGTCATCCACCGCTGCAACAACCTTTGCCCAGACCTCCTCATCATATTCTGGCTCTTCCAGGATGTACCAGTCGTACATACCCATCAGTGCCGTCGGTGCCCAATAATAACCGAAAACTGGATCGCCCTTCTTCTGAGCACCCATCAGAACGGCATCCGCGGCTCCAGCACTGCCCGCGGTAAGGATGTTATAGTAATCCGTCAAGCCGTAGGCTTCCAGCTTGATTTCGTTGATCACAGTGCATTTCCACCCGATCTTGCTGTTGATGAACGCCCCTTTGGTCGGATCTTCGGGGTCCTTAAACAGTTCCCAGTGGTCCTTCATGTCATCAATAGTGTTGATGTTGTACTCCTCATGTACCCACTGTGGAATCATGAAGAACTGAGGCCCACCCTCCAGGATGAGTGCCAGGGGCTCAATGTTGCCAGCCGTTGTCTGCTCTTCCCACCATTCCACATAGTTCTGGTGCCACATCTCCATGCATAAGTGAATTTCCCCGTTTGAAAGAGACAACAGCAGGACAGGTGTATCTAGTATAAGTTCCTCGGTCGGGTAGCCATAACCTTTCTCAATAATGTATTTGGCGATGGCGTTCTCGATCCAAATGGATTGATACTGGTTGTCAGCGATTAGGATAGTGGGCTTTTCTTCTTCGGCTTCACCACACCCAGTAAACAGAGAAACGACCATGACTAACGTGATTGCCAGAAACATCCACTGTTTCCAATGTAATTTCGTAAATAGCAATTCAATTTACCTCCTGTTTGTAATAAGTGCATCAATCAAGCAGTAGTGTTTCACTATCAAAACACTCGCTCCTGATAGCTAGCCAATCATCACCCCCTTTTCATATTATCCCTCTAGGTCCTGAACAATTTTAGGTATTATATGCCCCTGGCTTTAATTCAGTTGATCTTAGATTTAACCGGTTACCGATGTCTGCGGCTGCTTGGCAAAGCCCTGGCTGATCCGGTCGAGGATAATAGCTAAGAATACAATGCTTATACCGCCGATAAGACCCTGACCCGGGTTGATTCTACCAATACCGGTCAAAACTTCTACTCCCAAGCCCTTGGCACCGATCATTGAAGCGACAACCACCATCGCCAGGGCCATCATGACAGTCTGGTTCAGTCCGGCCAGGATGGTAGGCAGTGCCAGCGGAACCTGAACCTTGACCAGCAGCTGCATAGCAGTTGACCCGAACGATTTAGACGCTTCCACCACCTGTGCAT
Source organism: Dehalococcoidales bacterium (assembly GCA_020354275.1). GTDB lineage: Bacteria > Chloroflexota > Dehalococcoidia > Dehalococcoidales > UBA2162. Next base: position 147,901 of record CP070645.1, on the reverse strand, counting down.
CAACCTGCCGTATACCGAGGTTGGTGAGGCGGATAATCGGCGGGATGGCATAGATCAGCGTGGCCATTACCGCCGGTACCATGCCCAGACCGAAGAGCATTAACGCCGGAACCAGGTAAACGAAGCTGGGCATGGTCTGCATGCCGTCCAGTATCGGCCTGAGGAAGTTGTCAAAGCGGTTGCTGGTAGCGGCAATAATACCTAACGGTACCCCCATGACGATGCATAGTAGGGATGCCGTGAAAGTGACCGCCAGAGTCTCCATGGCCAGGTCAGTCATCCCGAAGAAGTTCATCGCTATCAGGAAAATTACCACTACTATGCTGAGCTTCAAGCTGACAACACGCCAGGCAACCAGGCCTACCAGTGCCACCACCACCAACCAGGGTATCCAGTAGTACAATGCACCTAAAGCCACCAGTGTCAGCAGCCCTACCCACCACTTGCGGTATAAGTACCACATCAAGAACCCGGCCAGTAGCACCACTATTATCCAGCAGGCCCGAACCCAGTCAAAACCAAAATGAATAGCGCCGATACTTTTAGCTGGTTGCATTGTAAGGAAATCCCGCAATGGACTCAGTATGTATTGCTGAACACCATCGCGGATTCCACTAAAAAAAACGTCTCCCTTTATCACTATCCAGTCTAACCCGTCATTTACCCACTTAATCAGCTCCCATTTAACCACCCAATCTTCCGGAAACCCGAGGAGTACCTCGCCGGGTTGGGCGGTAGCGGACGGCTCGTACATACCAAAGAAAACACCAACCACCACCGCAATAGCCACTAAAAGAATTACCCCTCTGACCAGCCAGGTTGACCCATTAGTCTCACCATTACCGCCTATCTTCCACCACGATCTGCGTACCGTCATTTCAGTTGTTTTGTCTTCCTGCATATGTATATCACTACCTTATAAGTTCTTGGTCGGTCTGAATTTCAAACCAGCCCTGGATTATTCTTTTTTATTATTATGGTTATTATGGTTATTATTATGCTGGTTATTATTTTCAGTAGTATCCTCGGCCTGCATTGCCTGAATAAGCGTCGCCCGGTTAATTACCCCCAACAGGTGTTTTTCTTCATCAATCACTGCTACCGGTAGATTACCCTCTGCAACCAAAGGAAGGCTATCCTCCAGCATTGAATCTGGAGTCACCGAGGCGAACTCCTCCCGGACAGCCTCGCCCACCGTCTTCAGTCCCTTGCGGTCAGCATCAATGGCATCCCTCATGGTTAAAATACCCATTATCCGGTTAAAGGGACCGACAACAAAGGCCACCGGCGTCCGCTTGTCACCCATCTCCCTGACACACGTTTCAATATCCTGCTGACTGCGAACAACGACAATCGGTTCTTCCATGATGCTGCGAACAGGAATCACCCTGCCCCGGGGTACGTCTTTAACAAATTCACTCACGTACTCGTCAGCCGGCTGGCCCACAATATCCTCTGGGGTACCAATCTGGACGATTTCCCCGTCCTTCATAATTGCGACACGGTCTCCCAGTTTCAGTGCCTCAAGAAGGTCATGAGTGATAAAGACCACCGTCTTCTTCATCTCTGAGCGCATGTTAATGAACTCGTCCTGCATCTGCCGCCTGATCAGCGGGTCCAGCGCACTGAAGGGTTCGTCCATGAGGATGATTTCCGATTCTACCGCCAGAGCCCGGGCCAGGCCAACTCGCTGCTGCATGCCGCCACTCAGCTCAGATATCCGGCTCTTTTCCCAGCCTTTCAGCCCCACCTGTTCGATAGCCTCGGCAACTCTCTGTTCTTTCTTACGGCCATGCTCGCCACGGATTTCCAGCCCGAACCCGACATTATCCTCAACAGAACGGTGAGGAAGGAGCCCGAAGTACTGGAAAACCATGCTGAGCTTGTGGCGACGGAGTTCCCTTAGCTCATTATCATTCATGGCAGCTATATCCATCCCGTCAACAGCTATCTTCCCCTTTGTGGGTTCGATGAGCCGGTTAATGCAGCGTACCAGAGTGGACTTACCGCTCCCGGATAATCCCATGACAACAAAAATCTCGTTCTCATGTACATCAAACGAGACTTCCTTTACGGCAATAACATGCCCCGTTTGTTCCAGAACATCCTGCTTACTAGCCCCGGAATCAACAAGGTCGAATACACTTTCGGGGTTTGGCCCGAAAACCTTCCACACATCTTGACACGATATTCCTATTTCTTCAGACATTTCTTTCCTCAGACAAGTTATTTGGTGGAGATAGTCGTGGAATCATTCATTAGTAAAAGAGCGTTGTCAGCCCCGGTATAATTATTCAGGAAAGGACAAAAAGAAAGTCCCGGGAACCAAGTGGAATCATGAGGGAATAAGGGTCAGCGCCCACAGGAAATTATAACCTTAATAAGTCATGTAATGAATGTAGCAATACGGCCATTAACAGTAATATCGGTACTCAGTTTAACGCCCAATTACTTAAACTACTATTAAGATGTAGAAAACCTCCTTTAAAGAATGGCCTGGGGTTATAGCGCCGTCTTTACAAGGTTAGGGGTAAGTGTATCAGGATTGACAGACAATGTCAAAAACGCTGAGAACAAAATCATGTTACTATCCATAGAGAATGACAGGAGTTATAAACGGTTTATATTGACTATTCTCAATGATTGCAGTGTGGCAAGTGGTTGTAACGGCTAATAAGAACCCGATTAGCTTCTGAAGATAAGTTGCCGAAAGCCCATTTACGCCCACCCCCAAGAAGGTTTGACATTGTCTGGACATGGTGCTATTTTGCTGAGATAGACCATATCGAGCCATAAAGCGAAATATTAAGTTAGCGGAGAGTAGACCATGTTCAGAGACCTGATACTAAAGAACAGGAGTAGACGCCGGTTTTACCAAGAGACCGCTATTGAGGTTGAGACGCTCAAAGAGCTTGTTGACCTGGCACGATTATCGGCGTCAGCGGCCAACGTACAACCACTGAAATATTTCCTTTCCTGCGACCCGGAAAAAAACGGGCTTATATTCCGGAATATCGGCCTGGCAGGCAACCCCCCTGAAGGAGAATGGCCTTCAGCCTATATCATTGTCCTGGGAGACAGGGACATCAGGCCGTCCTTCGGCTGCGACCATGGAATAGCCGTCCAGAGCATTATGCTCGGGGCTACCGAAAAAGGCCTGGGGGGATGCATTATCGGCGCCATAAACAGGGACAGGCTACGCGAGTCACTGTCAATACCATCACGCTACGAAATCCTCCTGGTGCTGGCCCTGGGTAAACCCAAAGATAAAACGGTCATTGACCCCGTCGGCGAGGATGGAAATGTCCGGGGGTGGTGGGACGATGAAGGCGTCCGTCATGTGCCCAAGCGTTCTCTCGATGACATTATCATTAGCTAGCCAATACTGCAACGGAAGACTTACCCGCTTTAATGCATCAAAGAACGCCTGTTGCTGAATGTGATGCGCTCGGGACGCTGGGAATTACCAGCAATCAACTACCCTGCCGAAATATAGAGGAACTCCCCCGGAATCAGGCAATCAACACTATGCTCAGGTTCCAGATTACAATCCCGGAGTAAATAACTATGAAGCAAATACTGCTTACCGTGGCCAGCTTGGGTTGCCGCCTGGATATGTCCCATAATATAAGAGAACAAAGGAGGACTCCCAGTATTTTCAGGGTGAGAAATCCCTCATCGCCAACCCATGTTTGCAGGAACGGATTACCCTCCCGCCCCAGCCGGCTGCTTATCAGATAATTGGTAAGTATACCGTCGGAGACAACAAGGGTAATTAGCGTCCCCAGCAGGGATAGCATCAAACGTCTGCTCTTGAAATGCTTCTTTACGGTTGATGGCACGTTCCGGTTACTCATTATAAAAAACAACCGCGCTGGCAGTAGTTTCCAGATTACATATTGCAGTGCGGTCACCCTAACTTAACCTTATACTATTTTCCTCCAAAAATAGCAACCCTTTTTGTTGACATATCTTTACCTTTTTTTCAGGACAGCTTGACGGCCTTACCCTGCCACCTTACAATCTTTAATACCCATATGTCATAAATAATGGAGGTAAAACCATGGAATATAAAGATATCATCTACACTACAGACGACCACATCGCTACCATAACCCTCAATCGCCCCGACAGCCTGAACGCCTTTAACCAGAACATGATAAACGAGTGGGTGGATGCCATTGAGACAGCCAAACGTGACCGCAATATAAGGGTGCTGGTGGTGACTGGGGCGGGGCGGGGATTCTGCTCCGGGATGGACGTGCGTGCGGCAGCCTCCGGCGGCTCCGGCGGCTCCGGTGAAGGGCAGCCATCGCCCCTCTATGCCAGAAGGGATTTTCTACGGAACTACGTTCACAAGGTGCCCCGTGCCCTGGAGAACTTCGACAAACCATACATTGCGGCTATCAACGGTGCTGCGGCTGGTGCCGGCATGGATATGGCCAGCATGGCTGACATCAGGATAATGGCCGATACTGCCCGGGTGGGCATGAACTACATCCGGATGGGGCTCCTACCCGGTGACGCCGGCTGCTACTTCCTGCCCCGGATCGTCGGCATAGCCAAAGCCCTTGAGCTAATCTGGTCGGGACGGATGATTGATGCCGAAGAGGCGCTGCAGATAGGCTACATCAGCAAGGTCGTCCCCCATGATGAACTGCCCGTGGCAACCAGGGAGTTCTGCCTTCAGTTCACCCAGGCCCCTGTAGCCACCCAGTTCGCCAAACGCCTCCTCTGGCGGGGTATTGACATGAACCGCAACATCAGCCTCGAGATGGCTGAGATGGCAATGCTGATTAATTCCACCACCCCTGACACCAGGGAGGGGCCCAGGGCCTGGGTAGAGAAGAGGGAGCCCCGGTGGACGGCTGAGTAAATAGAAAAATTATACCCATCAATATAAACCAGACCCTAAAATAAATATAGGAGGCTAAAATGCTCTCAGTATGGGAAGCGATAGAAAAGAGACGCAGCATCCGCCAGTTCACTCCGGATGAAGTCCCCGACGAGATGATCGAGCAGCTCCTGGAGGCAGCCCGGCTGGCGCCATCGGCGGGCAACCGACAGCCGTGGAGCTTCCTGGTGGTTAAAGACATGGAGGTCAGGAAGGAGCTACGCCGCATATGCTGGAACCAGCCGCTCATCGAACAGGCACCGGTGGTTATCGTCTGTTTCGGTGACCTGGACCGGTATTTCAATGTGAGCCGTTCGGCCAACAAGTACCTGAAATACTACGGCTCTTCACCACCATCGCCAGTGCAGCAGAAAATAACCTTTTCCATGGCCAACGCCTTTATCGCCATTGAGCATATGGTATTGATGGCCACAGCCTTGGGGCTGGGCACATGCTGGGTGGGCGGTTTCGACGATGCCACCGAGTTCCAGACCCTCTTCAACCTGGCCGATAACCTGGTGCCGGTGGCCGTACTCCCGGTAGGCTACCCCGCCGGTGAAATCCCTCCCCCGCGGCCACGCCGGGAACTCGATGATATACTGCTCAAGCCCGGAGCCGACAGTCCGGAAAATTAACGGTGGGACTGGGCAACACTTGAGAAACCCTACATAAAACTACCCCTCAGGGCATCGCCGGAGTGCGGGCTGAGTAAACCCAGGGGTATATCCAGCAGCGTGAACGCCCCACGGGCACCGTTCTGTTTTAATCTGTAGGCTGCCCGGGCACAGGCTACCAGAACGCTGCCGGTGAACTCCGGGTTGCTGCTCAGCTGACACCGGTACTCCAGCACCTGCCGGTTGTTTCCTCCGGTCAATCCCGATGTCATTACGAAACCACCGTGAGGGTAGGCAGAGTGGTCCTTTTGCATCTCTTCCTCAGTGATAAATAACACCTCGGTATCATAGTCGGCATAGTAGTTGGGCATCCCTACAATCTCTTTCCTTATCCTTTCGTGTTCTGACACATCGGGGGCGACGACATAGACGACGCGTTTGTGCATCTCCCTCTTGGTAAAGTCCGGGGTGCTTCCCCTTCTGACCTGCTCGATTACGCCCTCCACCGGCACCGTGTACTGCCTGGCATCGGCAACACCGGTAACTTTCCTGGCGGCGTCAGAATGGCCCTGGCTGACCCCCGGCCCCCAGAAAGTGTACCCCTTACTCCCCGGCAGGAAAGCGTCGCCAACTACTCTTTCCAGAGAAAAGATGCCTGGGTCCCAGCCTGCCGAGATAATGGACACGTTGCCGTGCTCCCGGGCAGTAACATCCATCCGCTGAAAGTAATCGGCGATATCGGCATGGGTATCGAAACTGTCCACGGTGCTGAAACTCCGTGCGAACAACGGCCCCTGCTGCGGCGTGTCCTCTTTCGAGCCGCCACACAGAATCATTATATCTACCGGTATATCCACAGAAGCACCCTGGTCGTCCAGGGTGACCACGGTAATATCACCAACCTCATTCTTCACCTCTACTGGCCTCCTGGTAAGGATAGCGACCAGTTCCATGTCCGGGTTTCTCTCCAGGGCACCCCTGACTCCACGCCCCAGGTTGCCGTAGCCGACAATGCCGATTTTTATCATCCCGGTTAACCTCCTTAAACACAGTAGTAAAACAATAAGAAGCTCATGGCAGCGTACCGTTAAATAGCCAAAAGGTTTCTGCCGATTATACAATGCTATAATAGGTTAAAGCCACCCCACATTATTCTTACATAACAGGTCAACAATATAATATAGTTTTTTTAATCATAGGTGAGACAGATATGAAAAACCTCAGAATGTATGGCGAAAGCCCTTTTGATATTGCCGTTATTCACGGTGGGCCGGGGGCACCCGGGGAGATGGCACCCGTTGCCCGGGAACTATCATTCATCAGGGGCGTTCTGGAACCGCTGCAAACGGCAACAACGGTGGACGGGCAGGTCAAAGAGCTTAAGGGTGTTCTGGAAGATAACGCAGCCCTTCCCGTTACTTTGATTGGTTTCTCCTGGGGGGCATGGTTAACCTTTATTCTTACTGCCCGCTACCCTTCCCTAGTAATGAAGCTGATACTCATTGGCAGCGGGCCCTACGAGGAGGAATATGCCGCCGGTATCATGCCAACCAGGTTGAGCCGTCTCGGTGAAAAAGAAAGGGCGGAAACTATTGCCCTGATAGAGAGCCTGGATGACCCGACCATCAGTGATAAAAACACGCAGATGGCCCGGTTCGGTGAGCTAACCTCCAAGGCTGATTCTTACAACCCCATGCCCCTTAAGAGCGAGGGGCTGGAATCCCAGCCTGATATCTATCAAAGCGTCTGGCAACAGGCCCGGGAGATGAGAATAACCGGGGAGTTACTGGAACTCGGTAGTAACATCAGGTGCCCGGTAGTGGCCATTCACGGTGATTACGACCCCCACCCTGCCGAAGGAGTCAAAGAACCGCTCTCCCGGATTCTGCCCGATTTTCGCTTGGTGCTACTGGAAAACTGCGGCCATAAACCCTGGATAGAAAAGAATGCCAGAGGTATGTTCTATGCCATCCTGAAAAAAGAGGTTGCCTGAATACAACCTCAAATTTGTCCCATGTCTGTTTATCTCAGGTTTGTTACCTCCGTCGGCGCCGGTACTTCTCCCTTTCTATCTGCCTCATTGTCGCCTCATCAACGCCGAAATGGTGGGCTATTTCATGCTGTACCACCCTCTGCACTTCAGCGGTAATCTCGTCATCGTTGCGGCACCTGGACTCGATTGGTCTCTGGAATATGGTTATCTTATCCGGCACCACTAGGTTGTAGTGCCGGCCACGCCTGGTAAGAGGAAGGCCTTCATAGAGGCCAAGTAGGGTATAACTGCGCCCGGCCCCGGCTTTGGCCAGCTGGGCACGGGTGGGCCGGTCCTCCACCACCACAACGACGTTTTCCATTCTCTCCAAAAATTGTTCGGGCAGTGTTTCCACGGCCCTGGCGACAAGTTCTTCAAATCTAATTCTGTCCATATCGCACTACAATACCGGTTATAGTCGGTAATTGACACCTTAGCCAAGTATAGCAAAGGACAGCCCGTTGTTAAAACACCACCCGGTCAGGCCGCATTAACCTGCTCTGCGACCGCGACTGAACATATCCTGTATCGGCAATTTTTTCCTTGGCAGGAAGAAGGATGAGACAAATGCTATTGACACCTGCACAGATTAAACTTTATGCTATGGCGGCATAACAGACTGCCGTTATCCTGCCTGACTTCAAAAAAGGCTCTGATAATGAAAAGAGGTGTCCGGATTACTCTTACTGTTGTAGCGGGAGTTGTGGCTGTTGCTTTGATCGGTGGCTACATATGGTTCTACAATGCCACCAGAAGCCCCCTGCCAGAACATAACGGCGAAATATCCTTAGCCGGGTTGAAAGATTCGGTTGAAATCCTGCGTGACGAATGGGGCATTCCCCACATATATGCCAGCAACATGCACGACCTGTTCTTCGCCCAGGGTTACACCCAGGCCCAGGACCGCTGGTGGCAGATGGAGTTCTGGCGTCACCAGGGTAGCGGCCGCATCGAAGAACTGGTCGGTAAGAACAGCGACATACTGGCAGCTGACATATTCATCCGTAGCTTTGGTTGGCGGCGTGTTGCCGAAGAGGAAGCCGAGACCTGCGATGAAGAGACGCTGGGCTACCTTCAGTCGTTTGCCGACGGCGTCAACGCCTACATCATGAACCGAAAGCCGGGCAAGCTGGCCATGGAATACAGTTTTTTGGGATTAACCGGCATCGATATCAGCATCGAAGAGTGGACCCCGGTTGACTCGCTGGTATGGGCCAAAGTTATGGCCTGGGATCTGGGCTTCAAGGGGTGCCGTGACGAACTGCGGGCCACGCTTTACCAGGAAATAGGCCAGGAAATGACCGACCAGTTGCTGACTCCGCCCTGGCCCTATAGCCAGAAGCCGACTATTGTCCAGTCGGAAGACCTGCCCGCTGTGGAAGGACAGCTTGCCAAACAGCCTGATAGCGGTGGTATATTTAACGAAACTGAGGTTCAGACCGTTAGAAGTACGGAGCCTATCCCATACTTCAGTGGAGGACAGGGTCTGGGCAGTAATAACTGGGTGGTCAGTGGCAACCTGACCGAAAGCGGCCGGCCCCTCCTGGCCAATGACCCCCACCTGGGCATCCAGATGCCGTCCATCTGGTACCAGATCGGCCTGCACTGCCACTCGGCCAGCGGCGAGCAGCTTCTGGACGTTACCGGCTTCGCCCTGTCGGCGGTACCGGGTGTTGTCATCGGCCACAACGAACGTATTGCCTGGGGGGTAACCAACCTAGCCGCCGACGTCTACGACCTATACCAGATAAAAGTCAACCCCGATAATCCTTTGCAGTATGATTGGAACGGGGAATGGCGGGATATGACGGTACACCAAGAAACAATCCGCTTCGGAGACGGCGAACCGTCGGTCACCATCCAGGTACGCCAGACACACCTGGGGCCGATCATCAACGATAACCATTTGGATGAAGAAAGCGACGAAATACTCGGTTTTAATAACGAAGACCCGCTGGCGTTATGCTGGACAGCCCTTAATCCCTCGACAATCTGCCAGTCACTGTTCCACCTGAACCGGGCTAACAACTGGGAGGAGTTCCGCCAGGCGCTCGCTTACTGGGATGTCCCTTCCCAGAACTTTGTTTACGCCGATGTTGAGGGTAATATCGGCTATCAGATGCCGGGGCGTATTCCCATCCGCTCACAGGGCCACAGCGGCCTTCTGCCCGTCCCCGGCTGGACGGATGAATTTGAATGGGAAGGCTTCATCCCTTATGACAGCTTGCCCCGTATCTTTAACCCTGAGCGAGGTTACATCGTCACCGCCAACCAGGCGGTAGTGCCACTGGAGTATTTCCAGCAGTTGGCAGAAGACCTGGGCGAGGGGCCGAACTATGTATTCGGCCAGGAATGGAACTACGGCTACCGAGGTCAGCGGATCGTGGATCTGCTAGAAGAAGGAGCACCACATAATGTTGCCAGCTTCCAGGCCATTCAGGGCGACAACAAGCTGATCAGCGCTATGGAAATAATGCCCTTCCTTGAGAACCTGGCCTTCGGTGATACCGAGCTGACCGACGCCCGCGACTGGCTCCTGGAGTGGGACCATCAGTGTGACATGGAAAGCCCCGAGGCAGTGCTTTACAGCTATTTCTGGTCGGCACTGATGCACAACCTCTATGCCGACCAGCTGGCCAGGGACATAACCGGTGAAGATGTCTGGATAGACGGCGACAGCACCGAAATGTGGGCGACATTCATGCTGATGGCAGAGCCAGATAACATCTGGTGGGACGACATCACCACTGAAGAGATTACTGAAACCCGCGACGACATACTGGTACGCTCGTTCCGCGAAGGCTACAACAAGACCAAAGACGAACTCGGTGCAGACAGAGACCGGTGGCAGTGGGGTAAGCTGCATACCTCGACATTTGTCAGCAACCCACTCGGGGCCAGCGGTATCGGCCTGATAGAGAGGCTGGTAAACCGGGGGCCGTTCGCCACCGCCGGCACCACCGATGCCGTCAATGCCACCCGCTGGGTTGCCGCCGACAATAACCTCACCGTGGCCACCCTGCCGTCAATGCGTATGATTGTTGACCTGGGAGACCTGGGAAGCAGCCTGACAGTACACACCACCGGCCAGAGCGGTCATCCCTACAGCCAGCACTACGATGACATGATTGACCCCTGGCGTAACAGCGATTATTACCCCATGTTGTGGGCAAGAAACCAGGTCGAGTCAGCTGCCGTCAACCACATTACCCTCATACCAGCTGAATAATAAAGCACCGTTTGTGGCCAGAAAAACTAACCGGCCTAATCTTCATCTTACCGGGTCATCATCAGGATGCTCAGCATGGCCGTCGACCACAGGGTATCCGTGGGCAGGTGAAGGGAACAGGTTTCATCGAACAGAATGTCGGCCCGGGCCGGGAACTCCTCATCACCCTCCCAGAGAATAAACACCACCGGAACCCGGGGGAAGGGCAGCAGTCTCAGCGAAGCATCACCGTATTCCAGCCGTTCGCCGCCCAGTGTATCGCCTCTTTCCAGAAAATCGCGGGCACTGGTACCATATTTCTCGACTATCCTCTCCAGCGGCAGGATGTAAGACCCCTGGGTAAATATCTGGCCGCCCTCGACTTCTCTGGGGTTCACCAGGTTGCCGGAAGGAGGAATGTCCCGGGCATTGTTGAGGTACCACAGTAATGGCACTATCGAAAAGTGTGGGAGTTCGTTCAGTAAGACATCAGCCAGTTCCGAATCACCCCGGATTTCTCTTTTTTCCGGACAAACATAGACCTTTTCGCCGAATATGGGCAATACATAACAACCGTCTGACTTGCTGAAATCGGCCTTTGCCTTCCAACAAACATCCTCGGGGTTACGCTCTGCCAGCAAATCCCAGGCCTGCTCCATGCCCTCCTGCCAGTCCTGCCCTTCGCCAATAAGCATAGCCCCATTTTACCTGCAAAAGCAGGGTATCTTCAAGTAAGTTCCATCGTAACCCAACCGCCAAAACCGTGTGGCGTATTAATTTGACTGGCCTTTTTATTTTAGTATGTAGTAGAATACGGCCTGGCAAACTTTGCAGTAACCAGGCAGGCAATGTGCGATGCAACCCAGACAAAAGGTCCAATGCTACATCACCCGTGAACACTCCGAGTCACTACAGGTGCTGGTATTCGAACATGTTGACTATCCCGAAGCGGGGGTACAGGTGCCCGCCGGGAGCATTGAACCGGGTGAGACTGCAGAAGAAGCTGCCCTGCGCGAAGCCTGGGAAGAAAGCGGAATACGGGAGCTGCGAGTGCAACGCTACATTGGCAAATTCCACTGGTGGCATGCGGAACGACGTGAGGATCATGAACGCCATGTCTTCCAGCTGACAACCCCACAGACACTGCCTGAACGTTGGGAGCATACCGTGTCTGCCGGAGCTGAAGACAAGGGGATTCGTTTTACCTGCTACTGGCTAGACTGTGCCGTTGCCGTGCAAGTATTGAGCGGTAACCAAGGTGATTATTTACAATATCTTGAATCACCATAAATACTGTCAAAATAATGAATAACCAAAAACCGTGCCTGTTTGCTTTTCAATACTCAATAAACGATAATATTGGTGCCGCTATCTGTGGATAACACACATTGATGCGGCGTATCTTTAAGACGAATAAACAAAGGAACGAGGTATCAATGCAATATCGCAGGTTTGGCAAGTTAGAATGGAAAGTATCGGCACTGGGTTTCGGGGCAATGCGTTTGCCCACTATCGGAACGGCACCGCCATCTGTGGACGAGGCCGAGGCTATCCGCATGATCCGGTACGCCATCGACAACGGCGTCAACTATCTGGACACGGCATATCCCTACCACGGCGGTGAAAGCGAGCGTATCGTCGGCCGGGCACTGAAGGACGGTTACCGGGAAAAAATGAAGCTGACCACAAAGCTACCGGCCCGGCAGGTAGAATCGACTTCGGACTTCGACCGGTTTTTCGAGGAGCAGTGCCGCCGCCTGGATACCAAGATGGATTTTTACCTACTGCACGGGTTGAACCGAAACAGCTGGGCCAAGGTGCGCGACCTGGGCATAATTAAATGGGCTGAGAAGCAGATAGCCAACGGCCGCTTCGACCACCTGGGGTTCTCCTTCCATGATGACTTCGATACCTTTAAGAGTATCATTGACGGCTACGATAACTGGACCTTGAGCCAGATCCAGTACAACTACATGGACGTTAATTTTCAGGCCGGTCGCCGCGGGCTGGAATATGCCGCCGGTAAAGACCTGGCCGTCGTTATCATGGAACCGTTGAGAGGTGGACGACTGGCCAGAAAACCACCGCAGAAGGTGGCCGAGGTATGGGCTAGCGCTACTCAGCAGCGCTCCCCGGCAGAATGGGGGCTGTTATGGGTCTGGGACCACCCCGAGGTCTCGGTGGCCTTGAGCGGAATGAGCACCATGGAGCAGGTGGTCGAAAACGTGGCCGTGGCCGGCCGTTCCGGCCCGGGCATACTCACCGCCGACGAACAGGCGCTTTACCAGTGTGCCATCGAGGCCTATGAAACATCAAATCCAATACCGTGCACTGGCTGTGAATACTGCCTGCCCTGTCCAAACGGCGTTGAGATTCCCACCATTTTCCAGATATACAACGAAGCGTCAGTCTGGGACGACTTCCGGACGGGACGGGGCCGTTACCGCGGTCCCGGCGGTCTCAGTGAAGACCAGCGTGCCGACCAGTGCACCGAGTGCGGGGAATGCAGCGATGCCTGCCCCCAGGAAATCCCCGTCGCTGAATGGCTCAAGAAAGCGCATGAAATGCTGGGGCCCAGGCCGGAGCCTGCCCCATAGACTGACAATCTGGACTTCCTAACCATGGAACCACAAGAGGCCAGGTAAACATAAAAATGGTCAGGGTTTTCAGCGCTGGTTATGTCCTGCGAACTACTCGATTCGCGCCCGGGCATGTTCAGGATGTGAGCGTGCTTTATCAGCCCCTGCCCCGTTTCCCTCATGGCAGAACCTGATTATTTCCACGAAATTGCTGATCCTCTCGCGGTTATTGCTCTCGGCGAAACCATCGTAGGTCAAACTGATCCACGGCTTCTGGTATGCTGCGCTGAACTTCTCTGACATTGCCGCCACGATTCCCCCGGGCATACAGCCATGTGGCATCACCGATATCACACCGGCAAAGTCCGGGTTCTCCAGCCACTCTATACCGCTGCCTATACTGAGAACCGCCTCGGTACCGCACCGGGCAGAAAAATACCGCTCCGACAGTGCCAGTATATTGGCCGTCGAAGGCTCTTTCCCGTTGAGCAACTGCCGGAAATTTACGGTGATAGAGCGCTCATCATGCTCCTGTATCAGTTTCTTGATATAGCTGGTCACCATCTTCCTGATTTTGCGGTTCTTGACGGCATCCTCAACGTTACGGTACGAGGTATATTTAAACCATTCGCCTACCGGAGAAACGATAACTTCCAGACCGGCGTCTTCGCATGCTTTCACCAGGTTGTTATTGCTAAACCGGTTGGAACGTAAGAAAATCTCGCCGTTGATACCGACCAGCTGCCTCCTGGGCAGTTCGGAATTAATAAGAGAACTGAATTGGGCAGTCGCCTGATTTAAAACATCACTATAGTCCTCTTTCTGTCGAACCCGGTCAGCAATCATGCTGGTGAATTCTCTAAACATTGCATCAGCAGCCCCCGCCCTCTTCTCGTACGGTCGGGTACGCCAGACCAGCCTTTCCAGACAGTCAACGGCAACTATTCCCTTCCAGGCCAGACGCTCGAATTCGGGGCCGAGGTTCCAGTCCCGGTAGGCGTTGTTTGATACTGTGGTGCGTATGGGCAGGTCAATACCGACCTCCCTGAGTACCCTCATCTGTTCGGTAGCGTACTTACCAAAGCGACAGGGGCCGTAGGCGCCACCGGTAAACCCCTCGGCATCCCTGCTGTCAGCACCGTTGTCATAGTAGTATTTTATAAAATCGCCCAGGGTCACACGGTAGGGCAGACACTCCGTGCCCGATGTTACCTGATTGCTGTAGAGAAGGTTGTGCTCATCCGCTTCTGGAAGCACAACCGCACTGGCCCCGCAGGCCTCTATGGCTGCACCCAGGACCTCGGCGTGTGGCGCCATCCGCGGGACGAGAAGGGTTTTTCTGGAATTGATAGCCTTGGATGCTCTCCTGTATAATTCAGGGTTCGTTGTCTCATGCCGTCTGTCATATCCCGCAAACCCCTTAATGGTATCCACAAACGCCTCGAGTCGGGTGACCAGACCGGCCTCGGCGGCATGCTCGTCGATTTCCAGCTGCCCCAGAGGCTTGCCACCCATGATATCTTCGACAATCTTGAGTATGAACGAGTTCGGACCGCAGCCAAAGTTGGTCAATACCAGCCCGTACAGCTTCGGATCGGCAGCGGTTATGGCGGCACCGGCTATGTGCTTGCTCTCATAGAACCAGTACGGAAGGTCGGAGTATTCCTTGGGGTCAACCGATGACAGCGGCAGGAAATCGAGCGGTATCGGCACCACACCAAGCTGGGCCAGTTTCTCGGCGATACCAAGGTTTGCCCCCGAATCCTGCGACATGTATGACCGGGCAAAAAGCACCACGCCTGGCTTGTCATCTTCGCGTAACTGTTTTAACGCTTTCCGTCCCAGTTCCACCTGTACTTCCTGAAATCCCTCCTGAGCCCTGATGCCGGCAAGCGCTGCTTTCCTGGCTTTCCGCCTAGAGAAACCCATCTTCATAGCGACATGCGTCAGGCTATTTATCGTATCCGCGTCACCCCGGCTGAAGTCAATAACGGGTATCAGCAACCGTTCTCCCAGATTGAGAACCTGTTTTATTATGTAGGGAGATCCCTGAACCAGAGGACAGGCATATCGCTGGTCCTTTTCGCCATTCTGCTCACCCAGCCTGATGGCAGACGGGTACAGAAAATAATCAACGCTGTCAAGCATGGCGACATGGCCGTGCAGTAGCTTTAGGGGGAAGCAACTGTCGGAGTAGCTCAACTCGGTCGCCCGTTCAATAGTTTCCTTGTTCGTCCTGTTAGAAAGGACAACACTGACACCGAGGCTATTCAGAAAAGCCAGAAGCATCGGGGCGTAGTCATACACCATCAGTGCCCGGGGAACCCCTACCGACAGCCCTTCACCAGAACCTTCACGGTATTCGCTAAAGAGAAGCCTTTCCCGCTCATCGAAAAGGGTATCCTTCCTTTTCTGACCGGAGGTGCTGTCATACCGGTCACACCTGCTGCCGTAATAGGTGGGGTCTTCACCGGGCATCTGCATACGGGTGACGGCGCAGTTATTTTCGCACCCGTTACAGGTAAAGGTAGAAAGGGTGCAACGGCTGTTAACGACCTCACGGAACCCCCTGAAACTGGACTTCTTCCCGGGGCTGGCCTCCCTGGCCAGGAGGGCCGCTCCTATAGCCCCGCTGACCTCCCGGTGTTCCGCCACGGTCAGAGTCTTACCCTCCAGCTGCTGATGAAAGGCAGAAACAACCGCCTCGTTGTAGAATACAGCCCCGGTAAGGATAACCTTATCTCCCAGCTTCCGATTACCCACCACCTTTGACAGGTAGTTCTTGGCGATGGAATTGGACAGGCTGGCAGTTATTAGTTCCAGGGGAACGCCTTCCTGCTGGGCTGAGGCAACAGACTGCGCCATAAAAGCGGCACACCTTGCCCCCAAGTCCATGGTATAGGGTGCATCAAATGCCAGATTGGCAAAATCACCGTTGTTTACCGAAACACCAAGCATCTCCGCCAGTTCATCAATAAAACTCCCCGTTCCAGCGGCACATGCCTTATTCATCTGATAGTCAACAACCACTCCGTTCCTTTTTATGACCAATTTGGAATCTTGCCCGCCTATCTCGATAATGTCCGCTTCTGGGTCTATTTCTGCGGCTGCTCTGGTCTGCGCTGTGATCTCGTTCTTAATCAGGTCTGCCCCGATGAAGCTGCCGACCAGGTACCGACCTGAGCCGGTGATACCCACGCCGGCTATGTTCACCCTGCCGGCACCGTCCAGCAGCAGGTTCTGGAAGACCTGCTTAATGGCATCAACCGGCCTTCCTGCGGTCATAAGGTAGTTCTTCAACAACACTTTTTGACCGGACTCATCCAAAATAACCGCTTTGGTACTGGTGGAACCGATATCGACACCGAGATAACCCGTGCAGGGTTCGCTTATTCGCTGACTGGTTCCATTCCCGGGCAGATTAACGTGCTCAAGCTGAGGCAACTGAAAATACCTCTGCCCGGCATCACTCACTTCCGGTAATATAGCCACCCGGGAAATATGCCCGGATTCTGCAGCCAACAAAGCTGACCCCAGGGACTCGGTGTAAAGGTGGTTCTCCGGGACTACGACCTTTACCTGGTGTCCGTTCCTTGCCGACAGGATTTCGTTAAGGGCTTTGACGATGGCACTATTAGCGGCCACCCCGCCGGTAAAACAGACCGGCTCCTCGAAAGCCTCCTTCTTCAGAGCTACCACCATCCGGGCAATGCTTTCGCATAACGCATAAAGCATCACTTCTACGGGAGTACCCCGCTGCTGCAGATGGATGAGGTCTGTCTTGGCAAAGACACTGCATCTGGCTGCTATTCGGGGCGGGCTGCCTTCACATTGCAATGCTAAACGGGCAAAATCTGCCATGTCGATGCCCAGCCGGTACGCCTGCTGTTCTAGGAACCGGCCCGTGCCGGCAGCACAGAGAGAGTTTGAGGCCACCTTCCACGGTTTTCTCAAACCGTCCTCGAGACCGATGACCAAGGAGCTCTGCCCGCCAATCTGTACTATCGTCTTGCTGTCTGGATACCTGTGAAGAACCCCGGCCGCGATTGACAACGGGCTGCTGTATTCCACCCAGTTAAGCTCTCCGGGTATAACCGCTTTACCGGAGCCGGAAACACCGGCGGTAATGATGTGTTCAAGATCAGTGTTATTGGCCAGCCTGACAATGAGAGCGCGAACGGCAGCCCT
>CP070645.1:123836-130286 GCA_020354275.1 Dehalococcoidales bacterium | reverse complement strand
CCTGTTGCTCCTGTGCTTTCTTGAACGCTACCAGGAGGTTCTCCTGGTCATTATCCTGACGGCTAGTTTCTTCCGGCACTACAGCTTTGCCACCCAACTTATATGGTCAATCAGTGACTAGGAGCGGCTTTCCTTTCTTCTCGTCTCCTATTTTCCCTGGTTTACTTAAAGCCCCCGTGGGACAGGCAGCGATACAGGCATCGCAGTCCCGGCAGACCTCATTATCCAGGGGCTGGTCTAGGCCGAAGACAACCTTGGAACCAAAACCCCGGTAGGCAATGGCGAAAAGGTTCTGCCCGACGGTATCCCGGCAGGTCCGAACACACCGGCGGCATAAAATACACTTGGACAGGTCACGCTGGATATAGGGGCTGACATCCTCAACCGGATAGTAACGTTTTCTGGTGGGAAATCTGGGGATTCCTACTTCCAGATCGGTGGCTATGTGCCGCAGCTGGCAGCTATTGGCCTTGTCACACATATAGCAGGTACCGCAGTGACTGGCCAGGAGCAGTTCCACTATAACGCGGCGGTTCTCGATTACCCGCGGCGAATGGGTAGAAATTACCATTCCATCTGCTATCGGGGTGTGGCAGGACCCGACCAGCGTCCTCGAACCCTCCACCTCAACAATGCAGAGACGACAGGCGCCAACCGGTACTAAATCGGGCTGATAACAGAGGGTGGGGATATCGATACCATTTTCGCGGGCTAGCTCAAGGATACTCATCCCTTCGCTACCGTTTATCTCGGTACCGTTAATTGTTACCTTAATTTCTATCATTCTCCGGCTAAAGCTCAATGATATATTTAACCTATTATCTAATTGATTGTCAAGGGTTTCCCCTTGGTAGGTTAGAGCTGCAGACCACCCTCAGCCAATATTGACACACAATAACGCATATGTTACGATTTAAAGTGCTGCAGAACCAACTTCAGCGAACACTCGCTGGATTTTCTGACCTTTAAGGGGGGTTAAGTGTGGTATCTGGTAACCGGCACCTCAGAGACCAACCGCAACATTATTACCGATATGGTACCATTGTTACCCAGACCTTAATCAATTAACCCATTACTGCTATAGGGGATTTTTGGGTCTAAAAATACAGTATAATATAAATCAAAAGAAATTTAATAAAGGAGTGATATATGAAAGAAGCAGTCATAGTAGATGCCTGCCGGTCACCAATCGGCCGGGCCGGAGACCGGGGAGTATACCGGGCAATCGGTCCTGTTGACCTTATGGTGCCGGTGCTCAAGGCCGTTGTAGAGAGGAACAAGCTGGACCCGAACCTGATCGATGATATCTGCATGGGCTCAGCCACCCTCGGTGGCGCCATGATCAGGAATATATTACTGGTAGCCGGTTTCCCCCAGTCTGTAGCCGGCAGTGATACTGCCCGGCAGTGCGCTTCATCCTCCAATGCTATCGCCATCGCCGCCCACTACATTATCAATGACGATGCTGACATCATGATTGCCGCCGGCCTGGAGACCATGGACAGGCAGGGACCGGTGCAGGCATGGCAGATAGGTGCACGCGGAGCACCAGGAATGGGGGGTGGTGGTGGCAGACCTCAAATGGCACAGGCACCACAAGCAGAGTATCCACCGGACTGGAAACACGCCAATACCCTCCCCCGCTTACCAGCAGATATCCCACCCTGGATCTATGATATGGGACGCACCGCCGAGGAGCTTTCCCAACGCTTTAATATCTCGCGCGAAGACTCGGATGCCTTTGCCCTGACCAGCCACGAGAAGGCAATAGCCGGACAGGATGCCGGCCTATTCAAGGATGAGATTGTCCCCATAACCATCAACTACCAGGACGGTTCTACCGAGACTATCGACACCGACCAGTGCCCCCGAAGAGGCACCAGTCTGGAGAAGATCGCTTCTCTGCCGCCCGCCTACCAGGAGAACGGCCGGGTAACCGCCGGTAACTCCTGCCCCAGGAGCGACGGTGCCGGAGCGGTACTGATGATGTCCAAGGAAAAGGCCAAGGAACTGGGCTACAAGCCGATGTGCACCTTCCGACACGCCGTGGCTATCGGCGTCGATCCCACCGTTATGGGTGTCGGCCCTTACCCGTCCACGGAGAAACTTCTCAAGAGAACCGGTATGACGATTAAGGACATCGACATCTTCGAGATTAACGAGGCATTTTCCTGCCAGGTGCTCTATTCCGGGCGCATGCTCGGATTTGGCCCCGAGGAATGGGAGAAAACCAACCCCAAGGGAGGGTCGGTTGCTATCGGCCATCCGCTGGGCATGACTGGAACCAGGCAGACTGCCGTAATCGCCCATGAGATGGTGCGCCGTGACCTTCATTATGGCATCGCCACACTATGCGTCGGTGGTGGCCAGGGAATGGCAACACTCTTCGAACGGGAGAAATAAGACTAGGGATAGTTGCCTTACTCCGGTTACATCCAATAAAAATGTAAATAAATGAAGATAAACATTCCTGGCCCTTACCAACCAGCAGGCCAGGAATGTTTACGATAACTAGAAGGGAGCTTAACATGACCTCTACTGACATAGAAAAGGCGGAAGCCCTGAGGAAAGAGGTACGAGCCTGGCTGGACGAAAACCTGCCCGAGAAATGGGGAACTCCCGAATACGTAGCCCCGGAGCGGCTCAGCCCGGAAGCCCAGGAGCTGGGCACATCTTTCCAGAAAAGGCTTTACGACGCCGGCTACACCGGATTCAACGTTGCCAAGGAGTATGGCGGTGTGGAACGCCCGGCCTGGGAGACAGCCATTATCCGCGAGGAACTGGCACGCCGGGGAACACCACCGGGGCCAACATCTATTGGCCCGCTGATGGTTATCGGCACACTGCTGGCGTGGGGTAGCGAAGAACAGAAGAAACGCTTCATCCCCAAGATACTCAGCGGAGAGGAAGCCTGGTGCGAGGGCTTCTCCGAACCCAATGCCGGTTCCGACCTGGCCAATGTCCAGACCACAGCGGTTAGAGACGGCGACGAATGGGTGGTCAACGGGCAGAAGTGCTGGACCAGCGCCTGGAGATTTGCCCACTGGAGCCTGCTGGTAACCAAGACAGACCCCAACGCACCAAGGCACCGCAATCTGAGCTATTTCATATTCCCCACCGATACCCCCGGCTTCAGCCGTGGCCCGTTGAAACAGATGTCCGGTGAGTCCGAATTCGGCGAGATGTTCTTCGACGACATGCGCATCCCTCACGAGAATATGATAGGCGAGGAAGGGCGGGGCTGGTATGTGGCCATGTCCACCCTTCAGTCCGAAAGGGGTGGTGGTGTTGGCGGAGGCGCCGGCATGATGGGCCTGGGGATAAGAAGCCTGGGTGGTGTTAATAACCTGATCGAGCTGGCCAGGAATACCAAGCGTTACGGCAAGTCATTCTGGGACGATAAAAACTTCAGGCACAGGATAGTCCAGTTTGCCATTGAGAACGAAGCGACGCGGAACTCCGGAACCCGCATGGCGATAGCCATGAGGAAGAGAACCGCTACCGGTAATGAGGTCTCCATACGCAAGAACTCACAGGCTGAGAGGAGAAAGGCCCAGGGAGACATGGTGATGGAAATCATCGGGGCCTACTCCCAGCTGATGAGGGGTGACCCGCGAGCAGTAGATAACGGGACGCAGGTATATAACATGCTCAGGGCACGCGGGGCTACCATCGAGATGGGCACTTCAGAGATCAACCGCAATATTATTGCTGAGAGGATACTGGGGTTGCCCAGAGACTAGTACCAATATTGCGACAACAGAAGAAAAAAGCCGTCCTTTTTTTAAAGGGGCGGCTTTTCATTATTAACGGGTGACTGAAACGATATATCCGTAGATTATGCCAACCTTTTTTTAACGAACCTCTCGGCTGCTTTTCTGGTGGCGTTTCTGGTATTCTCCAAATGCCTGCTGACCAGACCGTTGACTGGCTCTTTGTTTTTTATCTGGAGATAAAAGCGGTCAAAAGACCTGATGGTGTGCCCGAGGGCGATGTTGTTGCACTCGGCTGTCTGGTACCGGGCGCTCTCCACTTTCAAAAGCTCTGCGGTTATTCTTTTGGTAAGATCCGGTTTGGCCAGGGCGATGACGGCAGCCCCCTTTATTATATTGGCCGCTGTAATCAGCACCGGGCCGGTAACAGGGGAAAAGTACTTATCAAAGGTCTGCTCTATCTTACCGTCCGAGTCTACAGCAGCCAGGTTGGCCAGAATATGGATGGCACCCCACTTGAGAAAGGTGCTTTCGCTATTAATCAGCTTAATAAACAAGTCGATTTCAGGGTATAGAATCTCCGGTTTTCTCTCGCTGATTCTCCTCAGTACTTTGTCACAGCCGTACTTAATACGCGCCTTATCGGAAGCAAGACCAGCCAGGACTTCAGCCAGCAACTCCGGCCTTCGGATAACCTCGTCAGCGATCTCCCCGTGATCAGCCCCTTTCTGGGCAATCTGCTGGACCAGTCCTGATTCTGGCATATCAGGCCCCCTGAAATACTGTTATGCTGGCAGTTCTCTCAATACACTTTCAACGATATACCAGTTAAAGACTCAAATTCTGCTTTGCTTCACCGATTTTGTTATAGGCTTCCCTGAGCTCCTGGCGTGCCAGTGATGTTAACGGTTCACCGGCTATCTGCGACCCGCCACCAATTACGCGTGTGATACGAAAATATTTGTCCAGAAGACGGTGGTAATTCTCTACAGCTTCTACGTATTCCGATTCGGCGCTCAAATTATCCCTCCTGAAATCATTTATCTCTGCCTAGTATACCCCATTAGCACCGCTTTAGTCACATTCTAAACAGCTCATGGGGGATTTTGCATATGTCACCATAAGGAGTGCAATTAGCAGAATAATATATCTCTGAAGCTACTATACGGACACGTGAGTAAAGACAAACTGCCTTACCAGAGGTGGCGTCAGGTGGGGTGACCCGGGGGAAAGACATCCACGGAAGAATCATCATTGATCCACTGGTAAAGCCTTACCGCCCGTGAAAAAATACCTTTTATAAACCGGGGGAATATTCCATCTGTGCCCTTGTTTTCAGCCAATGGGTATTCTAATCGAAGGTAGATGGCAGCCATCTTGCGGTAGTGCTTTAGCTCAGCATTGCCATCAGTGTATATTTCTCTATACTGGGACATGCCACCCCCTGTTGCCAAATTAATGATAAGCCTTAAATCCGTTATTATTCTGCGACTTTCATCACAGATTAAGGCCGCATGATAAACTATTGTATAAGCAGATGATATTGACAGGGTGGCCACAAGGATATAATATTTGCACCATTACTCTTTATAAAATATTATTAATATTAAGCGTATGACCACTTGTTTCAGGAGGAAGTGACGGCATGTTGCGCGGCGGGATTCCAATAGGGCGGCTGTTCGGCATATCATTACGGCTTAACTACTCATGGTTCATTGTTTTTGTTCTGGTGACCTGGGTACTGGTGGCCGACTACTTCCCCTCCGTTTTCCCCGGCTGGAGCCTGGGCATTAAGATGGTAGCCGGCGTTATCACCAGCCTGCTGTTCTTCGCCTCCGTTCTGGCCCATGAACTGATGCACAGCCTGGTCGCCCAGGCAGCAGGTATCAAGATTAACGACATCACCCTCTTCATCTTCGGCGGCGTTTCCCAGATGACGGAGGAGCCCAAGAAACCGAAAGACGAACTCAAGATAGCACTGGCCGGGCCTCTGACCAGCCTGCTCATCGGGGCTATCTTCTGGGGAATCTGGTACTACCTGGGACACCTGTCCGACTTCCTCACCGCTATCGCGTTCTGGCTGGGCATGATCAATATCTTCCTGGCCGGATTCAACCTTATTCCCGGCTTCCCCCTTGACGGCGGGCGTGTCCTGCGGTCAATACTGTGGTGGCGCAACCAGAACCTGCGCCGTGCCACCAGGACTGCCTCCAACATCGGCCGGGGTGTGGGCTACCTCTTTATTTTTGGCGGGATATTCTTTATCTTCCGCGGACTATGGTTCAACGGCCTGTGGCTGATATTGATCGGCTGGTTCCTGGAGAATGCCGCCGTCGGCAGCTACCGACAGGTAGCCCTTCAGGAGATACTGCAAGGGCACACCGCCAATGAGATAATGACGGAGGACTGTCCGTCAGTACCACCGGGGCTGACCCTCGAGCAGCTGGTCAACCAGCATATTCTTACCACCGGAATCCGCTGTTTCGCCGTCGTCAGCGATAGCCGCACCATGGGTCTGATTACCCTGAAAAACCTGAATGCGGTACCTCGTGAGTTGTGGAACACCAAGATAATAGAGGAGGCGATGACACCGCTGGATAAAATGAAGGCCGTAACCCGGGGCGAAGACCTGGCTACGGTAATGCGTATCATGGCCGACGAGGATATCAATCAGGTGCCGGTGGTCGAGGATAGCAGCATCATCGGTATGGTTGCCCGGGACAGCCTGATTTCGTTT
>CP070645.1:119616-123736 GCA_020354275.1 Dehalococcoidales bacterium | reverse complement strand
CCGGAGAACCTCTCAAGCCGCTGGCACGGATTGCTTCCACCGGAGAAATATCGCGCTTCATGCTGGCATTAAAAGGGGTACTTTCCGAGGCGGACAACATCCCGGTGCTTGTTTTCGATGAGATTGATATAGGTGTCGGCGGGCGGAGCGGAGAAATAATTGGCAGGAAACTGTGGCACCTTTCCAGGAACCATCAAACAATCTGCGTCACCCACCTTCCACAGATAGCGGCCTTCGCTGATGCACATTACCGGGTCCACAAGGAGGTCTCCGGGGAGCGGACGCTGAGCCGGCTCGAATCCCTTCAAGACGAGTCGCGTCTCAAGGAACTGGCGGTTATGATTGGCGGGCCGCAGTACACCAAAACCTCTCTGGATAATGCCCGTGAGCTGATTCAGAAGGCGGCGAGCTGGAAGGGGACTTAATGCCCGATAATATTACCCCTTCCGGTGACGGTGGACTCAGCCGCTTTCGCCTTTTCCGGCCACTGACAGAGCGTAACTTCCTCCTGCTCTGGGCCGGCGAGGGTGTGTCCGTCTTCGGTAATCACTTTGAGGCTCTAGCCCTCACATGGGTCATACTTGACATTCTAAAGGCGCCCGGCCTTGCCCTCGGCACGGTCATGATGGCGTCGGCGATACCCCGTGCCGTCTTCATGCTTTTCGGCGGTGTATTGAGCGACCGCCTTTCTCCTCGTTTAGTGATGCTGGTGTCAAACGCGGGGCTTTGCCTGCTGGTAGGCGGGCTGGCTATACTTGTTTTCGCCCACACAAGAGAGGCCTACACATTAGAGCTGTGGCATCTCTACCTGTTTTCGGTAATATTCGGGATAGTAGGCGCTTTCTTTTTGCCGGCCATGATGACAATGGTACCGAGATTGCTTGATAAGGAGAGACTTGAGGCGGGCAATGCCCTGGTAATGGGTACCATGGAACTGGCTGGACTGGTTGGGCCGGCGGCGGCCGGTGTCGTGGTGGCGGCAGTGGGTACGGCGTTGGCGTTTGGTGTCGATTCGGCTACGTTTGCTTTTGCTACCGTTATGCTATTGCTCATGAGAGGGTTGAGTCCGCAGATGCGGCCGACACGAAGCGGTGAAGGGGAACTGGCTGAACCCGTTCGTAGGGATAGTGCACTGTCTGACATTAAGGACGGTTTTAAATACATGTGGAGCCAGCCGGGGATTCGAGCGATGCTGCCGGCGATTGCGGTTGCCAACCTTTGCATCGTCGGGCCTATAGGTGTTGGCCTGCCGGTACTGGTTCATGACCTCACCGGAGAGCCTACGTCGCTGGGAATCGTGATGGCGGTAGCCGGCGGTGGTGGACTGTTCGGTACGCTTCTGGCTGGTTCGGTCAGGCTGAGACGCCGGGGAATTTTGCTTATTGCCGTATTCATAGTATCAGGTGCCGGCTTTGCCTTTCTTGGCGTGATGCCCAACGTGCTGTCAATCTCTTTGCTGGTCGGAGCGACCGCTATCGGGAATGGCCTGGCTAATGTGGTGCTCATCGCCTGGTTCCAGGGGGCAGCCCGACACGACATGCTGGGGCGGGTTATGAGCCTGATAATGTTCGCTTCGGCGGGGCTGCAGCCGCTTTCTCTCGCTCTGGCGGGCTGGCTGGTTGATTTCAGTTACTCGTTTATGTTTGCTGGTGCCGGAGGCTTGATAGTACTAACGGGCTTCTATCTTGCGGCGAACCGTACGGTGCGTGCTCTCGACTAAATCAAACCGCACTGGTGCGAAAGCGCCATATCCCGATAAGACCGAAGACGATGGCGAAACCGACAAGGGCTAACATCTCGGGGGCCACATCACCGAACTCTGCTCCGAAGAGCATCAATTTGTTGAAGCCGGTGACTGCCCAGCCATGAGGTGTAAACTTGGCGATAAACTGCATCCATTTGGGGGTGATAAAAAGGGGCCACCAGCAACCGCCCAGGGGTGCCAGCACCAGAGAGACAAGGACACCTATAGCACCAGCACTGCGCTGAGTCTTGGCCAGGGTAGCCAGCATAAGGGCGAAGGCGGCCGACATAATAACCATCAGTATAGAGATGAGGATAACTGCCGCCGGAGCCAGTCCCAGGTCTATATTGAAGACAAGCAAGCCGACTGCCCAGAATATCGTAATCTGAATAAGGCCTTTGATGGCGGTACCGGTATATATACCCCCCAAGATGCCTTCCCGCCTTACCGAGCTGGCCAGAAGCCGTTCCAGCGTATGGTTCTGGCGCTCACGGACAATAGATTCCGCAGACAATGCCGCGGCAAAGAAAACGAACATCACCAGATAGCCGGGGATAACGAAGTCAGACGGTTCCTGACGCTCAACTTCTCCTACCTTCTCCGTCTCGAATTGTATTAACGATTGCAGTGCGGTTATATCGGTTTCAGCCAAGAAAGTCTCCGAGATAGCCTGTACTTCTTCTCCGGTCAGATCTGCGATGGCACTGATGACCACTCGTTGTGAGCCGATCTGGGAAGAAATAGCGTGGGCCAATCCGTAGAGGGCGGCCCGGGTGTATGGGTCCTCGGCATCGGCTACCACCTCAAGTTCAGCCTGGCTTCCGGTAAATATCTGCTGGGTAAAATCGGCGGGAAAGGACAAAAAGCCTGACAGCTCCTTACTTTCAACTTTCTGACGGGCTTCATCATAGTCCTTAAGCCAGGTTATACGCGGCTGACCGGACTCGGGCTCGGACCAGTCTGTGGTTTCAATAGCCCCGATTATCTGATAACTCAGCCCGCCTTCTGATTCCCTAGTGACAACATGGAATACCAGCGGGTCATCCTCGCTGAGAGCATCTCCCAGCAGGAAGTTAAACAGAACTATAAACATAAAGGGGAAAAGAACGAAGAAAAACAGAGCCATACGGTCTCTGAAGAAGAGCTTCAGGTCCTTAAGGGCGATAAACCAGACATACCTCAGTTGTTTCATAGTTTTCTATCTGCCTCCGGGCATAACCTTGAAAATGAGCCGGCTGAGGCCCAGCCCGACTACAATGATTCCAGCCAGCACTCCCAGTTCCAGCCCCAGGTCGACCAGATGACCTCCCTGGGCTATTACGGTCTTGAGGGCGTTGTTGGCGTAGGTGTTCATGGATATTTGACTGAGAATCTCAAGATTTTTGGGTATTTCAAAGAATGTACCGCCGAGCATAACCATGGTCATGGTGAAGACGACAGCAATCCAGGAAGCCTGGTCTTCAGTGCGTGCTATCGAACCTATAATCAGTCCCAGAGCGCTTGCTGCCGCTGAGAGAATTAGAATAATAACCAGGCATTCAATGAAGGACAGGGGAGTAAAAAGCTGAAAGACTATATATGCCAGGACGAGGAGGACGAACGCCTGGACAAAACCACGAGACAGACCGGCCAGAAACTTGCCGATAAAGAGCTGTCCCACACTCAGCCTGGTGGTGAGTAGTCGCTCCAGGGTTCCTAGCCGGCGTTCCTGTACCAGAACCGTGGCGTTCAGGGTCTGGGCAAAGAGGACAAACATGGTAAGGATACCGGGCAGGAACTGGTTTACCGGGTCGGGACTACTGCCGACGGTATCTTCTTTAACTCTTACGGTGGGACTGCTGCGTTCCAGCGCCAGATACTTCTGCACGGCAATATCTATACGTTCCTCTGGTATGCCTGTTTCTGACAAAGCGCTGTTAACCTGACTCTGCACCTGGAAGGACTGGTTCATCTCTTCGACCACACCCCGAATGATGCTGGCGACTATCTGGCTCTCCGACCCGCCGTTGCCCCTCTGTTTAAAGAGCAACTGTGTCGGTTCTCCAGAGGCGAACCTGTCCGAGAAATCCTCAGGTATAAAAAGGACCATTAGCAGGTCGGACCGTTCCAGAAGGAGGTCAGCTTTAGGTGCAGAAAGGAGATCGACATCGAGGGTGTCAAGCTCGTCGAGCTGCTCCAGGAGGAGAGTGGAGTAGGTACCTCCCTGGTCTTCATTTACCACATGGGCAGTACCGTGGAACATGTCCTGTCCACCGAAGGCACCGTACATGAGGGCGAAAATGGCTATCGGTAGGAGCAGGCTGAAGCCCAGGTCTCCACTTTCCTGTAAATACGTTCGAACTGCCAGTCCGGCAACTATTATAGCTCTAATCATAT
>CP070645.1:116740-119516 GCA_020354275.1 Dehalococcoidales bacterium | reverse complement strand
CCGTTGGCCGGCGGCTTGTCCTGGAAGTGGACTCCCTGGCGGATGTGCCAGATGATGGTCTCGCTATCGGGCAGCTCGTATCCCGTGGCCAGGCATGGTGCCTCCAGGTGGGGGAAGAAAGTGGTATACACAACTCCGGAAGACTCGCCGGTACCCTCCATGCATTTTGCCCAGTCCCCGGTATAGAGCTCGTCATGGGTGAGGTTTAGGGTATAAGTGGCGTATGCCGGGCTGGTTGATATAGTATCGTCAAAACCGCGGATGTCGGTGACTATGGCAGTATGGTACCAGCCACCGTATTGGGGCCTTTCCACCAGTTTGCCGGCGGTATTGACCACCATATCCTTGCCATCTTCCCCTTCATCTACCTCTTCTTCTTCCTCTTCTTCCTCCTCCTCGCCGTCAATCTCCTCTTCCTCCCCGTCGATCTCCTCTTCTTCGTCGGTAACACCGTCACCGCATGAAGTAACCAGCAGCGATACCACCATAAGGCAGCTAACTGCTATCCAAACAATCTTCTTATTCATTTCCCTCCTTTCTATTAATGTTATTGAATTTAATTATATTAATCGGTCTATCCCGAGCGTCTGCCAGATGCTTTGCCAGGCATCTTAATAACGATAAGGTTTCTATTCTCCCGATTACTAAGAAACGAATATCATAAGAAAAAATCTTATAAGATTTACCGGTTATGTATAATGTAAAAGTTATATATATAAGCAGGCTTTTTGTCAAGTAATTGACCGGAGATTATCAGGTAATAAACAGCAGTATAATGTAGAGTCAATGGTACTCAGTGGCCTAGAATCCGAGTTACTATATGTAAAAAGGGGCCGGAGATTTCTTTCCAGCCCCTTTTTCATTTATATGAGGGTATAACAGAATACTCCTGGATTTATCTGCTAAGTCCCGTCATCTCTGTCCTGAGGTCGGTATCAATCCAGAGGTAGGTCAACTGCCCACCTGTGTTGAAATAACCGCATCCGGTTTCCCCATTATAACCCTTGAGCCAGGGCCACCACATATAGTAGGTATAGTCATTGGGGAAGTCTATGAAGTAGGCCTGTGCCCGCATCTTGGGCTCTATTTCCTTCATCATACGGGCCATGGTATCCCAATCAAGCATATTCGCCTCGAATTCAACGAACCACTCGTTGAACTCCTCGTTGACGATCTGGCCGTAATTGAGGTAGGAGTCAGTTCGCCACTGGTTACACTTGAGTACTGATGTCCCGCAAGAACCGTAGTACATATCCTCTTGACGTTCACCGATTACTAAAGAGCTGATCACAGGGCCGGTCCTGACATCCATGTTCATGATAACATTGAGATTTCGCTCCCAGTAATCTTTGATGATAGGTGTCAGTTCCCCATCTGGTATTGCTGAAGAAATGAGACACGTGCACTCAAAGCCATCTGGGTAACCGGCGTCAGCCAGCAGTTCCCTAGCCTCTTCGGGATAGTATCCGTAGAGCTTCTGGACTTCCTCGGGATACTCCTCCAGAGGGGTAAACATCGCTTGGTATTCAGGGGCGCTTGGTATTGGCACATTAATCATCTCACCCAGACCTTCGTAGTACTCATCGAGTATTTCCTGGTGGTCTATGGCGTAGAAGAGTGCCTTCCTTACCCTGATATCGTCATAAGGTAGCTCGGGTTTGTCCTGCCTCATGTGGATTTGATAACCCCCTCCCGGTGATTGTTGTCTCCACATCAGTTCCGGATTGGTATGTACCAGGGCTTCCCAGTCATCCTTGACTATGCCGGTTCTGGTTTCAATCTTACCGGTGCGGAAGGCTGCCTGGGAGGTGGCTGTATCCGGTATCACCATGTACTGGATGGCATCAATATAAGGCAGTTGGTCCTCGGGGTGGAGCGGGTTGTTGCGCCAGTAGTTAGGGTTCCTTTCCATGCGTATCGTACTTACCGGGACATAATCAACCAGCATGAATGGTCCGGTGCCAATACATTGTTCCCAGTTATCAGCATCGCCATATTCCTCGATTACCTCCGGGCAGTGGTGGTAGACGAAGTCGTTGGCGGCGAACAGTAGCGGTATCTGCCTATGCGATGGCACCTTCATTTCCACCGTCCAGTCATCGAGCGCTTTGATTGAGGTTGGGCTGTCCCCTCTGTCCTGTCGGTATGTACCGTACAGGTAGGAACCTGGGGTATGGAATGCCCGTTCCAGGTTAAAGGCGGCATCGTGGGCATTATATTCCCGACCGTTGGCCGGTGGCTTATCCTGCCAGTGGACTCCCTGGCGGATATGCCAGATTATGGTTTCATTGTCAGGCAGTTCGAAGCTCTCAGCCAGCATACCTGTCTGCAGGTGGGGGAAGTAGACGCCACCTATGGTGAATGAAGCCTCACCCGTGCCTTGCATACTCTTGGTCCAGTCACCGGTGAAAAGCTCATCATGTGTCTCATTCAGGGTGAAGGTAGCGTATGCCGGGCTGGTTGAGATAACATCGTCAAAGCCACGGACGTCTGATGTCAGGGCGTAGTGGTACTCACCGCCATAACGTGGTCTTTCCACCAGTTTACCGGCGGCATTGACCACCATATCCATCCCCTCTTCTCCTACGTCTACCTCTTCCTCTTCCTCCTCGCCGTCAATCTCCTCTTCCTCGCCGTCGATCTCCTCTTCTTCATCGGTAACACCGTCACCGCACGAAGACACCAGCAGCGATACCACCATAAGGCAACTTACTGCTATCCAAACAATCTTCTTATTCATTTCCCTCCTTTTTCCCAATGTTATTGGTTAATATAT
>CP070645.1:112039-116640 GCA_020354275.1 Dehalococcoidales bacterium | reverse complement strand
TGACACTCCCGGTTTTAGAAAGCGGTTATAATGGTTACTCCCGATGAATTTGTGGCGTCTCTGAAGGAAAACAATCTGGGCCCGTTTATTGGTGTTCCCTGTTCAATTCTGGCTCCGTTAATCGGTTTCGTCCTGGATAATCCCTCGGTTATGGAGTACATTAACCCGACCAACGAAGCCCATGCTTTGGGGCTGGCCAGCGGCTATTACCTGGGCAGCGGGAAAATCCCGGTAGTGTTTCTGCAGAACTCCGGGCTGGGCAATATCATTAACCCGTTGACATCTTTGAACCAGATTTACAAGATACCTGCTTTTTTGCTAATGACCTGGCGGGGGTCAGGCGGTCCCGGTACTGATGCCCCGGAGCATGACATTATGGGCCGTGACCTCGAAGACTTCCTAAGGGTGTGCCATTTACCCTACCAGGTATTAACCGAAGGCGGTTATCAGGACGAAATAGCCGGGTTGGCCGGTATGGCCGCCCGGGAGAAAACCCCGGTGGCGGCGGTGGTCAAAGAGGGCTTCTTTGCTGCCGGTCAGGCGCCCGATAAAGCCAGAACAGAAGACGGATTTACCAGATATGAGGCGATAGGGATAATCAAGGAATCGCTGAGGGGGTTTACCTTCTTATCGACGACAGGGTACACCAGCCGCGAATCCTTTGTCGTTGAGGATTCGCCCGATTTTTATATGGTTGGCTCCATGGGGTTAATTTCGGCTATCGGTTGCGGGGTGGCTATGGCCCGGGGGGACGCTAAAATTGCCATCCTGGACGGCGATGGGGCCATCCTGATGCACCTGGGACTGGTACCCTTTATCGGTAGCCGGCAGCCGGGGAACCTGTTTCACTTTGTCCTGGATAACCAGGTCTATGCTTCAACAGAGGGTCAGCCCACTATCGCCACATCAACGCAATTTGACCAGCTGGCCCTTGCCTCAGGATACCGGCGCGCCTACAAAGCGAGTTCAGGGACGGAACTCAAGGGGGTGCTCCAATCGGTGAAAGATTCTGAAGGGCCTGTCCTGGTCTGGGTGAGGGTTGCCCCGCAAAACCAGGGTGGCACCGGCCGGGTTACTCACTCCCCGGAAGATATAAAGAGACGCTTTATCGAAGGTCTGGGGCGGTCTGCCAGTTAGGAGACGTCGACCTTTGAAATTCAGTATATCAAGTAGAGGTCAAAAATGATAATTTTTTCTCCAGGTCCGGCCAATATTTCAGAAAGGGTCAGACAGGCACTAACCATGCCCGATATTGGCCATCGTGAAGAAGAGATGAGCCAGTTACTGGGGGATGTTAAGGCACTTCTGGCTAAAGCCCTGAAACTTGATAACCGGAACTATGAAATAGTGGTGTTCTCCGGTTCGGGTACGCTGGCGATAGAGGCTCTGATAACCAGCCTTTCCGGTTGGGAAAAGACGTTGTTTATCATCTCTAACGGAATCTATGGAGAAAGGGCTAGGGATGTTGCCCTGACCTATGGCATAAAGTTTGAGGAACTAAAGCTGGAATGGGG
The DNA here is from genome assembly GCA_020354275.1 of Dehalococcoidales bacterium. GTDB lineage: Bacteria > Chloroflexota > Dehalococcoidia > Dehalococcoidales > UBA2162. The sequence goes on along the minus strand of CP070645.1, from coordinate 115,126 downwards.
AAAGCCCCCTGATCTTACCGCGGTAGGGGAAGAAATCAGTAGAGACGATATCGGCGGTGTTTATCTCATTCACCACGAAACCACCACGGGACTGATTAACCCGTTGAAAGAGGTGGCCCAACTCGCCCGTAAATACGGTAAGCTGGTCCTCTGCGACACCATCAGCAGCCTGGCCGGAGAACACATAGACTTTGACTGGGGCCTTGATGGCGTTGTCGGGACAGCCAACAAGTGCTTCCGGGGCGTACCCGGAGTCTCGTTTGCCATCCTGAGCCAGAATTTCCTCAATGTGACCCGGAAACGGGAAAGGCGGACCTACTATTCTGACCTGCTGACACATCTTGAAAGAGAAACCACAAAGAATGAGACTCCGTTTACCCCGCCGGTACATACCCTTTTTGCCTTTAGAGAAGCCCTGAGAGAAACTCTGGATGAGGGCGTAGAGAACAGGATAGCCCATTACCGGGATATATCCAGGCTATTGAGAGAGGGACTAAAGGACACCGGATTGAGGTTGTACCTGCCTGAGGCGCTCTATTCCAATACCATGACCTCGGTTTATCTGCCATCCGGGATGACCTATGAGGAATTACACGACGAGATAAAAAAGAGGGGGTTCGTGATATATAACTCTCAGGGCCAGCTCCGGGGGACGGTGTTTATGCTGGGCGTCGTCGGTTTGATTAACAGCCAGGATATCATGGATTTCCTGACGGTATTAAAAGAAGTCCTCGGAGTAAGGGCGTGAAGGCAATCATTCTGGCAGCCGGCATAGGCAAGAGACTGAGGGGCGCCACCGGGGAACCCAAGTGCCTGCTGAAAATCAGTGGCCTTACTCTACTGGAAAGATACCTGAGTGCCCTGGAAAAGGCGGGTATTTTAGATGTTGTTATCGTTGTCGGTTACCGCCAGGAGATGATAGTGGATTTTGTCGGGAAGCTGAATTTTCCTGGTGGTATTAAATTTATCGAAAACCCGGATTTTCAGAAGGGGAGCATTCTCTCCCTTAACCGGGCGGTTGGTGAGTTGGAGGGGGATGTGCTGCTGATGGACGGAGATGTTTATTTTGAGACCGAGATCCTGGCCAGGCTGGTGAATGAAGAACGGGCAGACCTGGTTGCCGTGGATACTACCTCAAAAAGCACCGGAGAAGAGATGATGGTGGGGATTAATGCAGGGCGGATACTTGACATAAAGCGGGAACTAGCTGGGAACTTTGATACCTCAGGAGAAGCGGTTGGGTTTTACCGGTTGGGTGCAAAGGCCAGCACTATGTTGAGAGAAATTCTGACAGAACATGTAGAAGCAGGCGAACATAACCTGGGGTATGAGGACATACTGCCGTTTTTATTTCAAAGTCTCCATTTCAGACCGCTAACTATTGACGGCCTGAGGTGGGTGGAGATTGATTTCGAGGAGGATATCGCACGGGCGGAAAGCATTGGGGATATAGGGCTGTGAGGGTTTCTTCTGTCCTGTACCGATAAAGCTGTTATAGGACTATTTCGTGGCATGTGGAGCACCGGTGTGCTGTTGCAAGGCTTCTTCGATGTTGGTCAGAAGTACGTCGTTATCGACTGGTTTTTGCAAGAATGCCCTGGCTCCACCGGCGGCGGCACGCTCCTCATTACTGAAGGAGTCCCGGCCGGTTAGAATGATAACCGGGGTGGAAGCCAGGTTGGCCATGGAAGACAGGCGCTGCATAACGGTGAAGCCGTCACCGCCCGGCAGGCCGATATCCAGAATAATGAGGTCCGGTTCTTCCTTGCGTGCCATACTGACAGCAGAGATACCGTCCGTGGCAAAACTCACTTTATAGTTGTTGGCAGTTAGTCTAACACTCAGTCCGCGTAACAGGTCCAGGTCATCATCAACAATAAGAATCTTATTATTTGATAAAGTGGCCTTATCATCTGTGTCGTTTTCTTGGTACCCAGCAGCAGTGTCCTGTTGCAGGGCTTCTTCAATGCTGGTCAGGAGTACGTCGTTATCCACCGGTTTTTGTAAGAATGCCTTAGCACCAGCGGCAGCAGCCCGCTCCTCATTACCAAAGGAGTCCCGGCCGGTTAGAATGATAACCGGGATGGAAGCCAGGTTGGCCATGGAGGACAGGCGCTGCATAACGGTGAAGCCGTCGCCACCCGGCAGTCCGATATCCAGAATAATGAGGTCTGGCTCTTCCTTGCGTGCCATGCTGACAGCCGAGATGGCATCCATGGCAAAACTCACCTTATAGTTGTTGGCATTTAACCTGACACCAAGGCCACGTTGCAGGTCCTGGTCATCATCCACTATTAATATCTTTCCATCTGTCATGTTAGTTTCACTTTTTAACGAGTGCAGTTTCAATTCGGGTTTGAATATTCTTTACAATGTCTTCAATCAGTTCGTCCCATGGTACTGTGTTTTCTGCTGGTGGCAAATCAAGCATAGTAAACGAAATCACCGGTTCAAAACCGGCATTATTCAGGCTCTGGCAGTGGGCCAGATGCTCTTGAATCTGCGGGAATAGGACTTCTGTATTGAGCTGGTCGGCGCAAGTAACAATATAGAAAGCCATTTTCGATTGAGGTTGGGGCATTATTGGTAATAACAGGGCAACATCTCCGGGTATCAGGTGTTGTATAGTGTTCCAGGCTTCTTGAATCACCGCCCCGTTCCTTTCAATGATCCGGCTTTTCTCGATCTGGGATAGCTCAATTGTGATTAGTGCCAGGGTGCCCTTCTGCAGGATTTGCTCACTAAGGATAGGTAGTAGTAACCTTTTTAGTGAGAAGACAGGCAAGGTAAAGAAGAAAGTGCTACCCTTACCAATTTCGCTTTCGACCCATATTTCTCCACTTTGCCTTAAGACCAGTTCCTGGCAGATATTGAGGCCAAGCCCCAGGCCCCGGCGAATGGTGTCAGTGTCATTATCAACCTGGTACAGGTATTCAAATACCAGCTCCTGCTCCTCGGCACTGATACCGCAACCGGTATCGGCTACCGATACACATAAATAGTCAGTATCCTTACTGTATACCTCTGCTCGAACCGTAATCGTTCCTTTTTCCGGGGTAAACTGTATGGCATTGTTTATCAGGTTGA
>CP070645.1:109438-111939 GCA_020354275.1 Dehalococcoidales bacterium | reverse complement strand
TGGGTTACTGGGGGTGCCGGTTGTTCCTACCGTAGCCACCACAGGCCAGGGGATAAGAGAACTGGTTAGCAGTATTCCTCATGCTACTTCACCTGATACTCCGGTTCGGAGCCGGGATGAGCGTTGGGCTACTATTGGTAGCATTACTGACCAGGTTCAGCGTGTTACTCATCGTCATCACACCTGGCGTGAGCATCTGGCAGATGCCACTGTAAGACCACTGAGCGGTGGTATTATAGCTTTGGTGGTTCTGGTCGGTGCTTTCCTGGTCACTCGCCTGATTGGGGAAGGCCTGATTAACTATATTCTTGAACCTCTGTTTAACAATCTATGGTCACCGGTGCTTCTAAGGTTGAGCGATCTCCTAGGAGGGGCTGGTTTTTTGCATGGAATCTTGATTGGCAAACTAATTAACGGGCAGGTGGATTTTGTTCAGTCATTTGGGGTACTATCCAGCGGGATCTATGTTCCTTTTGCCGTAGTATTACCGTATATTATCTCCTTCTATCTGGTGTTAGGGCTGCTCGAAGATACGGGGTATTTACCACGCCTGGCTGTTTTAATGGATACCGTTATGCACCGCCTGGGTCTGCACGGATATGCCATCATTCCCACTCTACTTGGTTTAGGCTGCAATGTACCGGCTATTCTAGCTACCCGAATCCTGGAAAGTAGAAGGGGGCGGTTTATTGCTGCTACGTTAATCTCTATTGCCGTACCCTGTGTCGCTCTGCAGGCGATGGTTTTCGGGCTGGTCGGTGAACGTGGGGTGCAGTATGTAGCCATCGTATATGGGACACTGTTCGTAGTCTGGGTTGTTCTGGGGATTATTCTCAGTTATGCCGTAAAAGGTTTCACCCCCGAGCTGTTGATTGAAATACCACCCTATCGTTGGCCACCATGGCGTATCGTAGTGCAGAAACTGTGGATAAGGAGTTATGGCTTCCTGCTGGAAGCAGTCCCCATGATTCTGGGTGCTGTTTTTATTATAAATATCCTCTACTTCTTTGGCGTCTTCAATGCCATTGCTGATTTCACGGCACCGGTAGTAAGTGGTCTTCTAGGACTACCCAAGGAGGCAATAACGGCTTTATTTATTGGGTTGCTACGCAAGGATGTGGCTGTAGGTATGCTTGCTCCCCTAACCCTCAGTGCCGAACAACTGGTCGTAGGCACTGTGGTTCTGGCGATGTTCTTCCCCTGTGTCGCCACTTTTATTGTCCTTTTAAGGGAACTCGGAGTGGTGAATATGTTGAAAGCAACCGGTATAATGGTTGTTGTCGCTATATCAGTAGGAGCGATATTGAACCTGATTTTGTAGAAAGACCTGGTTTTAAGTAAGGGCTAATAAGAAGGTAAAAATGATTGAGATAACTGAGACCCCCCTTTCTCCTGAAAAAATAGTTGAAAAGGTGAAAAGCAGTGGTAGCGGCTGTGTGGTCACCTACGTTGGGCTGATCCGTGACCAATCCCAGGGTAAGCAGGTCCTCTCTGTGGAATACCAGGATTTAGATGGAAACGCCGTCAGCACGTTGCAGGAAATCGTCGATGAAGCGAAGCGTAGATGGCCGGTAGAAAATGTCGCCATATCCCACAGGATAGGTAAACTTATGGTCGGAGAAATTAATCTGGTTGTCGCTGTAGCCTCAGCCCATCGGCAGGAGGGCTTCGCCGCTTGCCAGTATATCATTGACCAGTTCAAAGATAGACTACCGACTAAGAAGATAGAGAAATACCTGGATGAAAGATAATCAGGCGGGGTAACTCTGGTGGTATAGGGGGTGAAACTATGGCAACTGTAGAAGTGAATATCAGTCAATCAAGGGTGGCGGTAACCTGGGGAGACATTACCGGGCAAAGCACCGATGCTATCGTCAATGCGGCCAACTCAAGCCTGATGGGGGGTGGTGGTGTTGATGGTGCCATTCACCATGCCGGGGGCCCGGCTATTCTGGAGGAATGTAAGCAGATTGTTGCCCGGCAGGGACGGTTACCCACGGGCAAGGCTGTAATTACCGGTGGCGGAAACCTAGCGGCGCGGTTTGTCATTCATACCGTGGGGCCTGTCTGGCGTGGGGGTAACAGCGGAGAGCCGGAGTTGCTGGTCAGCGCCTATCGGGAAAGCCTGAGAGTAGCCGCCGATAACGGCCTGCGTAGTGTTTCCTTTCCGTCAATAAGTACCGGTGCATTCGGCTATCCCGTAGGTGACGCGTCTAAAGTGGCGGTGAATACTGTAGCCTCTTTCCTCAGGGAGCAGGATTCTTCAATCAAAGAGGTAGTATTCGTTCTTTTTGATTCAGCTACTTTTGAAGCATATGCATCTGCGCTTGAGGAAATAGCCGACGGTTAAGCCCGGCACAGCCCGGGCTACCTGGAGCGGGAGACGGGACTCGAACCCGCGACAACCTGCTTGGAAGGTAACCGCAGAAAAACTGAGCGATTCACGCTGCCGTAATACCTCCTTTGAACAGCCCTACCCGTCTGAGAGTTTTCTACTCATT
>CP070645.1:106452-109338 GCA_020354275.1 Dehalococcoidales bacterium | reverse complement strand
GAGTTTTATCGTCCACCCGGAAGATACCAGCCTTGGCGCCAGCCTCAATAGCCATATTAGCCATGGTAAACCGCCCGTCCATAGAGAGGGCATCTATTGCATCGCCGGTAAACTCCATTACCGAATAGAGGGCGCCATCAACACCGATTTTGCCGATGGTATACAGGATTAAGTCCTTGCCGCCTACCCACTCTCCCAGGGTACCGTGGTAAGCGAGCTTGATGGTAGGTGGCACCTTCATCCAGATGTCACCGGTGGCCATGGCGGCGGCTATGTCGGTTGAACCCATACCGGTGGTAAAAGCACCCAGAGCACCGTAAGTGCAGGTATGCGAATCAGCCCCGATTACCACATCTCCGGGCAATACCAGTCCCTGTTCGGGGAGCAAGGCGTGCTCGATGCCCATCTGCCCCACGTCAAAGTACAGTATCCCCTGCTCGTAGCAGAAGTCGCGCATCACCTTGACCTGCTCGGCAGCGGTAACGTCCTTGTTGGGCACAAAGTGGTCAGCCACCATCACTATCTTCTCGGGGTCAAAGACCTTATTAACTCCAATGCGCCGGAACTCTCTGATGGCGATGGGAGCAGTGATGTCATTGGCCATGATGAGGTCTAACCTGACATTTATGAATTCACCGGGGCTTACTTTCTTTTTACCGGTATGGGCGGCAAGTATCTTTTCAGCTATGGTCAATATAGTTTCCTTTCTTAGTGATATTCAGGGAGACGGGTCCGAGACCAGCACTCAACCAATTGTGTGAGGTATAAGTAGTATGATTAACACGATGGCAGTTGCCGCCGGCGCAATCACATACATGCCAGCCCCAGCTGCCAGACCGATACCGGCTACAGCCCATATGGTGGCGGCGGTAGTCAGTCCGGCAACAATACCTTCACCACTGCGTACTATTGCCCCGGCCCCAAGAAAGCCAATGCCAGCAACTATTCCAGCGGCGATCCTTGTCGGGTCGGCACCGACAAATCCGAGGGCAGAAGCCACAGTAAACGTGGCAGCGCCAACACAGATTAGGCTGTGAGTTCTAATCCCGGCCGGTTTATCAGCTTTTTCCCGCTGGAAGCCGATAATAGACCCCAGGGCCGCTGCCAGCAGGAGGCGAAGAACCATCTCTAGCTCAATTGGCATCTCAATACCTGACGAAAAAATTACCCGGACGCTTTCCTAGCGGCCAGTAGCCGATTAAGGGCATTTATATAAGCCTTGGCGCTGGCTACAATGATGTCGGTATCAGCACCTCGCCCGGTGTAGGTTATACCCTCGCTTTCTATCCTTATCAGCACTTCACCGATGGCGTCAATACCTTCGGTTACTGATTTAACGCTGAACTCGGTAAGTTCATTGGGTACCCCGACCAGCCGGTTGATTGCCTTGTATACGGCATCCACCGGGCCGGTACCGAGGGCGGCGTCTTCCAGTGCCTGTTCATCGGGGCCGATAAGCCTGACGGCGGCAGTGGGAATACCCCTGTCCCCGCAGGTGACCTGAAGGCGGTCCAGGTGATAGGTCTCGAAGATGGTGCGTTGTTCCTGGGCAACCACCGACTCGATATCCTTATCGGTAACCTCTCTTTTCTTATCAGCCAGCTCCTTAAAAGCGGAGAAGGCGCGATTGAAGTCTTCATCAGGCAGAGCATAGCCCAGTTCCGCTAGCCGCTCCCGGAACCCATGCCTTCCGCTAGTCTTGCCCAGCACCAGGCTACTGGCTGGCATGCCAACGCTCTTCGGGTCCATTATTTCAAAGGTGAGCGGCATTTTGATTACGCCGTCCTGGTGGAGACCTGAGGCGTGCCGGAAGGCATTGGAGCCGACAACAGCCTTGTTAGGTTGCACTGGAAAACCGGTCAACTCGCTGACCAGGCGGCTGGTCTTATAAATCTGGGTGGTATCAATATCGGTGGTCAGGTCATAGAAGTCCTGCCGGGTCTTGATAGCCATTACGATTTCTTCAAGCGAGGCGTTACCCGCCCTTTCGCCGATGCCGTTAATGGTGCCTTCTACCTGTCTTGCCCCACGTTTGAGAGCTTCCAGGCTGTTAGCTACCGCCAGCCCTAGGTCATTATGGCAGTGGACACTGACGACGGCGCGGTCTATATTGGGGACATTCTTGAAAACTCCCTCAATGAGTTTGCCGAACTCATCCGGCATGGCATAGCCGACGGTATCGGGAATGTTTACCGTGGTAGCCCCGGCCTCAATGACCGCTTCGAGGATCTGGTAGATATATTCAGGGTCGGTCCGGCTGGCGTCCATGGCGGAAAACTCGACGTTATCACAGTATTTCCTGGCGCGGGCCACCGTATTGCAGGACATCTCCAGGATTTCCTCGCGGCTCTTTCTCAACTGGTAGAAGAGGTGAATATCTGAAGATGAAAGGACTATATGTATACACGGGTGTGCCGCCTCTTTAACTGCCTCCCAGCTCTGGTCGACAGCATCAAGATTGGCATGGGTCAGGACACAGATTACCGGGGTGCGGACCTCTCTGGCGATAAGACTTACCGCCTCAAAATCGCCCGGTGATGTAACGGGAAAGCCAGCCTCAATAACATCGATACCGAGCCTCTCTAATTGCCTGGCTATATCCAATTTTTCCTGGAGATTCAGGCTCCCCCCGGCGGCCTGCTCCCCGTCGCGTAATGTGGTATCAAAAATAATTACTTTTTCCATGATATCCTCCCTGGGAGAAACGACTGAAAAAACATTGGTTTCTCATATAAATGGGATATTCTCCTTTCTTAGTGTTTGCTCAATGAAACCAAGGTTACCCCTCCCCTAGTATGGAGAGGGGCCAGTAAGGATGAGTTTGTCCCTCCCAGCAAGGGTGAACTTGTTGAAGCGGTATATTAAGTAATTGCTATTATCTCTTTT
>CP070645.1:102838-106352 GCA_020354275.1 Dehalococcoidales bacterium | reverse complement strand
GCTCTCTTTACTCTCTGGGGTTGGGCCGATTACCTCGGGTATCACCTCACCGGCCCGCTGGATTAAGACGCGGTCGCCTACGCGGATGTCCTTGCGGCGGATGTCGTCTTCGTTATGCAGGGCTGCCTGCTTGATGATTACACCGCCCACCGAGACCGGTTCCAGCACGGCAAAGGGGTTCAGCGTACCCGTTCTGCCCACGCTGATTTCTATGCTTTTTAACATGGTTGTTCCCTGGGTGGCCGGGAACTTGTAGGCGATGGCCCACCTGGGTTCGTGGCCGATACTACCCAGCTCTTGCTGAAGGCCGAGTGGGTCCACTTTGACCACAATACCGTCGGTTTCATAGGGTATCTCTTCTCTTCTCTCTACCCAGCTTTGGTAGTATTCTTTTACCTCGTCAATAAGGTCAAAGCGGCGGTTGTTGGGGTTTATTTTAAAACCCAGCGATTTTAGGTATTCCATAGTCTCCCAGTGTGTTTCCGGTGTGGCTTTACCCTCGGCGTAACCCAGCATGTAGATGTAGATGTCCAGAGGCCGTTTCGCCGTGACACGCGGATCTAACTGGCGGACAGAGCCGGCAGCGGCGTTCCTGGGGTTGGCCAGCGGGGGCAGGCCTTCGGATTCCCGCTCCTGGTTCAGTCTCCTGAAACCAGCTCTGGACAGAAATACCTCTCCCCGTACCTCGAAGCGGGGTGGCGCTTCTCGGGACACGGAAAGGGGGATGCTGCGAATAGTCTTCAGATTCTGGGTGATATTTTCGCCACGGAAGCCATCGCCGCGGGTAGCTCCGGTAGTAAGCTGGCCGTTAACATAGGTCAGGGCGACAGCCAGGCCGTCAATCTTGTGCTCACCGGTCATGGCAAACTGGCTGTTGCCCAGTAGCCTTGCCGTCCGGGTGTGCCAGGCCAGCAATTCCTCACGGGAAAAGGCATTGCCCAGCGATAGTAAGGGCAGGGGGTGTTCGACCACGCCGAAGGCCTCTACCGGGGCGGCGCCAACCCGCTGGGTCGGGGAGTCGGGAGATAGCAGCCGGGGGTATTTCTCCTCCAGCTGTTTCAGCTCTCTCATCAACGAATCATACTCGGCGTCGCTAATCTCGGGACTGTCCAGGACATAATAGCGGTGGTTGTGATGGTTGATTTCTGCCTTGAGCTGCTCTAGTCTTTCCTTTACTTTTTCCAGGTCATTCATAGTATGCCTGCTCAGTGTGAATTGTCGATTAAGTATAGCATAGTACATAGATGGACAGAAGATAAAAGGATATAATACAGGTTAAAAAACTCGAGGGGTAATGTGATGATATGGTTGAGAAGAATATTGATATCGGTGGCGGTAATTGTTCTGCTGGGTGGCGGTGGCTATTTTCTCTACGATAATGCCTATACCAGCGGTGAGTCATCTGGTTACGACACCGGTTATTCGGAAGGTCATGAGACAGGCTACCTTTCCGGTGAGGAGGATGGTTATAGCGAGGGGGAGGTTGAGGGTTACGCATCGGGCATGAAGGATGGCTACAGTGAAGGCGAACAAGATGGCTACCTTTCCGGCAAGGCTGACGGCTATGAAGAAGGAGAAACCGCTGGATATATAGAGGGTGAGGCCGACGGATACGAATCGGGATATGAAGAAGGTATAGAAGATGGGCTGGGGCATGGCTACACATTAAGAGACCCCACCTACCAGGAGGTTATCGCCTTTCTCAGCCAGGATAAAACGGACGAGAATCAATACGACGGCAGTTCGTACGGGGTCTATGTTTGCAGCCATTATGCCCGGGATGTGTGTGATAACGCGGAACAGGCGGGCTTCCGGTGTGCCTTCGTTGAGGTACGCTACATGGATAGCGGGCATGCCATAATCGCCTTTGATACCATTGATGAAGGCGTGGTCTTTTTTGAGCCGCAGAATGACTGGGCGGTGAAACCGGTGATAGACAAAAGGTTTTACCAGTGTGTGGAGCCTGAAGAAGGCTACTATTATGAGGAGCCTGACTATGATGACACCATAAAAGACATACTGGTTATATGGTAGGTATCAAGCGATTTTTTCTTGCGCCAGTTTCGCCATCTGGGGTAAACTACAGTGTTAACGACGCCATTCCTGTTTTTTATACACAGGTTTCAAACCGGGGTGATTATTCCTTGTACTTAATAGCAGGATAATATGTCCGGGGATTTCAGGCATTATGTTGTAAGGGGGCTGGACAGTCGTGGCTGAGATTTATCCTTTCCAGGGTGTCCACTACAATAAGTCCATGATTGATGACTGGACGGCCGTCATCTGTGATCCCTACGATATCATCAACCAGCAGCAGCAACAGGAGTTGTACCGCAAGAGCGAGTATAATTTCGTCCGGCTGGAGTTTGGCCGGGAGTTACCCCAGGATACGGTTAACGATAATAAATATACCCGTGGTGCATCCACCTTGGAGCAATGGCTGGCACAGGGTGTGCTTGAGGTTGACCGGGTTCCTGCCGTTTATCTGCATGACCAGTATTTTATATATGGAGGGAAAGAGTTCAGGCGTCGCGGTATTACCGCCCGGGTCAGGATGGAAGAATGGGACAGGATGGTTATCCGCCCTCACGAAGGCACGACGGGTGAACCGAAGGGAGACCGGTTGAGCCTGCTATGGGCGCTTAAAGTCAATACCAGCCCCATTCTGGCCATGTACCAGGACAGTGAGAAGCAAATATCTTCAGTACTGGCCGAGCAGGAGAAGAAGCAACCTTTAATGGATTTAAAGAAAACCGACGGCGAGGGCCATACGGTATGGGCAATAAGTGACCCCGGAGCAATCAGTCAGATCAGCAGCTGCCTGGTCGGGCAACCCCTCTATATTGCCGATGGGCACCATCGCTATGAGAGCGCCATGGCTTACCAGCAGGAAAGGCTGGCTTATTCCAGGTCAACCTCAGGGGATGAGCCTTTTAACTTTGTCATGATGACCATGGTGGATTTTGCTGATCCCGGGCTGGTAATTCTACCGCCGCACCGGCTCGTCCGTGGTATTCCAAGGGCGGTCCTGAATGAGCTAACCGATAAGCTAAAGGTATTTTTTGAAATAGAGGGATTGCCCTTGAGTACGCATAATGCCTGGCAACATGTTGACCGTCAACTCCTTGCCAGAGACGATGTCAGACTGGTACTCTTCGGTCTGGATAGAGATAATCTATACCTGTTAAGGCTGCGTGATAATAATATGGCCGGCCAGATGATGCCCCACTTCCACTCTGATCTATATAAGAACCTGGATGTGAGTATTGTTGATCATATCGTACTGGAGAAGCTCCTGCCCATAAGCGGCGATGATGAGAAAGCTAGCCTTGACTACAGCTATGACCGGCTGGATGCGGTCAATAAGGTGCTGAACCAGGAATACCAGCTGGCGTTCCTGTTGCGGCCGGTAAGGGCAGAGACAATAAAGGGCATTGCCGATGCTGCCGACAGGATGCCCCGGAAATCAACCTATTTCTACCCCAAGCTCCCCGCCGGGCTGCTGATTAACCGG
>CP070645.1:98703-102738 GCA_020354275.1 Dehalococcoidales bacterium | reverse complement strand
TGCTAATTCTACCACCGCACCGGCTGGTAAGGGGTATCCCAAGGGCGGTCCTGAATGAACTGGCCGGTAAGTTGAAGGTGTTTTTTGAGATAGAAGAGTTGCCCTTAAGTACGGCTGGTGTCTGGCGACATGTTGACCACGCACTCCTTAACCGGGAGGATATCAGGCTACTCCTCTTCGGACTGGATAGTGATAGCCTTTACCTGTTGAGGCTGCGTGATACGAATATGGTCAGCCAGATGATGCCCCACTTCCACTCTGACCTATATAAGAACCTGGATGTGAGTATTGTTGACCATATCGTACTGGAGAAGCTCCTGGCCATGAGCAGCGATGATGAGAAAGCCAACCTTGACTACAGCTATGACCGGCTGGATGCTGTCAATAAGGTGCTGAACCAGGAGTACCAGCTGGCGTTCCTGTTGCGTCCGGTAAGGGCGGAGACAATAAAGGGCATTGCCGATGCTGCCGACAGGATGCCCCGGAAATCAACCTATTTCTACCCCAAGCTCCCCGCCGGGCTGCTGATTAACCGGCTGGTATAGGTTGATTACCTCCCCTTGAACTGGGCCTCCCGCTTCTCCATGAAGGCTCGCACGCTTTCGCGGTAGTCTTCCGTCTGCTGTGAAATGCGCAGTGCCCAGGTCTCTAAATCGAGCTGGCGGTTCAGGTCATCCAACCTGCCCTGCCAGACAACCTTTTTAGCCAGTTCGACGGCAATTGGCGGCTGTTTGCATATCTTGGCTGCCAGTTCGCGGGCTTCGTCCATCAACTTATCGTGGGGGACTACCTTACTGACGATGCCCATCCGTTCTGCGCTGGCGGCATCAATCATATCGACGGTAAACATCAGTTCCAGCGCCCGGGACATGCCGATTGCCATGGGCAGGTAGTAGGTCATTCCCCAGTCGGGGTTCAGACCGCGGGCTACCTGGCTGACAATGAAGCGGGCTGATTCCGAGGCGATTCTGATGTCACAGCTCAGGGCCAATGAGAAACCGCCGCCGGCACAGGGCCCGTTGATAGCGGCGATAACCGGCTTGTTCAGTTTGGGGAAGACATCGGCGAAGGGATATCCCTGCGGCTGGTAACGTGATTGACGGGGTATCTCAACCGGCTGGGCGGGGGCTGCAGCCTGCCCACCTGAGCCCTGCTGAGCCCTGGCCATCCCGGAAACATCGGCCCCTGAGGAAAACCCGCGCCCGGCACCGGTAACAATCACAGCCCTGATTTCATTATCTTTGGCTATCTCATCAGCGGCAAGGGACAGACTCACCCCCATTTTACCGGTGATGGGATTCAACTTATCGGGCACGTTAAGCGCTACTATGGCAATCGCTTCCTCTTTCTCCAGTAACAGGTCTTCGTAGGCCATGGTGTCACCCCCAGTAAATAATTAACCCATTCTATCCCCTAACTATGGCGGGGGTCAAATACCGTTCGCTAGGTTCAGGCAGTGCTCAAAGCTTGGCTAGTTTGACGGTGTTAACGCCGGGAATAGCCAGTATTTGCTGCTGCTGTTTCTCGGGCAGTAATTCATCGAGGACGAGTATCATCAGTGCCTGTCCCCTGGGTTTGAGGCGGCCGACATGCATCGAGCTGATGTTTATGTTGGCATCGCCAGTAATCTTGCCGACGGCACCGATAAGGCCGGGACGGTCCTGGTGGTCGCTGAAGAGGAAATACCCTTCGTGCGGGACAACATCAATCCAGTAATTATCGATTCGTACAATATGCGTTTCACTGCGCAGTACGGTGGCAGCTGCGGTCGTTACCCCTTCGCTGGTGGTAACTTCTACGGTAATAAGGCTGGCATAGTTCTCGCAGGTTGCTTCTTCCTGCTCGATTACGGTCAGCCCACGCCGGGAAGCTACTATATTGGCGTTGACCAGGTTGACCCGTTCCTCGCTGACACCCGCCAGCAGCCCTCCCAGTACGGCCGCTTTCAGGGCGTTTGTATCGTAATCGGAGATTTCACCGTCGTATTTTATCTTGATGGTGCTCATTTGACCATCGGCCAGCTGGCTGATCAAACGGCCGGTTGTTTCAGCTGCCTTGATGAAAGGCTCCAGAACAGAAAGCATTTCCGCTGAGATAAAGGGGGCATTAACCGCATACCTGGCTGGTTGCCCCTTAGAGATGGCTATAATCTGTTCGGCGACATCCCTGGCCACCGTTACCTGGGCTTCCGTTGTCGAAGCCCCCAGGTGGGGGGTGACGATGATGTTTTCTTCTTCGAAGAGGACGCTTTCGGTGGTCGGTTCCGTAGCAAATACATCGATAGCGGCACCGGCCACCCTCTTATCTTTAACGGCTTTTACCAGGGCTTTTTCGTTAATCAGCCCGCCCCGGGCCGTGTTGATGATACGCACGCCTGGCTTGACCAGCTCGAGCTCCTTTTCCCCGATATATTCTTTGGTAGAATCCGTCAGTGGGATATGCAGGGTGATAAAGTCAGATTCCTGGAGCAGTTTTTTCAGCGGTACAAGCTCTACCTGAATGTTGCGGGCGTATTCAACGGAAACAAACGGGTCATGGGCTAAAACCTTCATCTCCATAGCCGTGGCCCGCCGGGCTACTTCCGAACCGACATTACCCAGACCGATAACACCCAGCGTTTTGTTTCTGAGCTCGGTTCCTATGAAGCTGCTACGCTGCCATTTCCCCGATTTGAGCGAGGCATTGGCCTGAGGGATGTTGCGGGCTATAGCCAGCATCAGGGCGATGGTATGCTCGGTGGCCGAACTGGTGTTACCGGTGGGGGCATTGACCACGACTATGCCCCGCCGGGTAGCCTCGTTAATGTCAATGTTATCAACGCCAACGCCGGCGCGGCCGATCACCTGCAATCTCTCGCCGGCAGCGATTATCTCGCGTGTTACCTGGGTCTGGCTCCGTACTACCAGGGCCTCATAATCGCCGATGATGGTAATCAACTCCTCAGGTTTAAGGCCTGTTTTAATATCCACCTCGGCGCAGTCACGCAGTATGGCAATCCCTTCTTCTTCAACTGAATCAGCAACCAGAACCTTCATGATTTAGTCTTTCCTGAATCCAGCCTGGGGTAGTACCTCTTTCAGGTTGGCCATTACCTTATTAATGTCGTCCTCGAACACCCAGCCCAGGTGCCCGATGCGGAATATCTGGCCGTCCAGCTTCTGCTGTCCGCCGCCGAGTATAATCTGGTGGTCCTCCCGCATAATACGGAGTAATTGCTTGGTATCCAGCCCGTTAGCAGAGCTGATGGCGGTAACGGTATTAGAAGCATGGTTTTCCTCGGCAAAGAGAGGTAGCCCCAGTGACTTTGCCCCATCGCGGGCGGTCTGGCCGACCCGCCTGTGCCGGGCGACAATATTGGTCAGCCCTTCTTTCAGCATCATTTCCAGCGATACCGACAGGGCAAACACCACCGAGACAGCCGGTGTCCACGGCGTTTGTCCCCTCTCCAGGTAGTTTCTGGCCTGGGTAAAGTCCCAGTAAAAGCGGGGCATTCTAGCAGTGGCATGCGCCTGCCAGGCCTGGGGGCTGACACTGACCATCGCCAGGCCGGGTGGCACCATCCAACCCTTCTGTGACCCGGTGACAACAACATCGCAGCGCCATTCGTCCACCGGAAGGTTGATGGAGCCGAGGCTGCTGATTGCATCAACCAGCAGCAGTTTATCGAATCCCTTGACCACCGAACTCAACTCGGCAAGGTCGTTGGTTACCCCTGTTGATGTTTCGTTGTGGGTAATCAGTACCGCCACGATTCCCGATTCGTTCTGTAAGGCATGGCGTACGGCGTCGGGGTCAGCCGCCTGACCCCACTCGAAAGCGAGGGGGATTACCTCGGCCCCGAATTGCCGGGCAATGGCGGCAAACCGGTCGCCAAAGACACCGATTGACACCGATAATACTTTGTCCCCCGGTGACAGGGTATTGACGATGGCTGCTTCCAGGCCACCGGTCCCGGAGCCGGTCAGTAGAAAGAGGTCGTTCTGTGTCTGGAACACCTGTTTTAGCTGGCCGGTTACCCGGTGTAACATGGCAATG
>CP070645.1:93400-98603 GCA_020354275.1 Dehalococcoidales bacterium | reverse complement strand
CAGGCGCTCCCTTTCGCCCTCCACATAAGCCAGATAGTCCCGGTTATACCGGGCAACCTCCTGCCAGTCATAACGGAAGTGCCGTCTGATGCCATCCCTTCTTTCCAGCTCGTAGTTGGTCTGCTTTATCTCCTCAAGCAGGGTGCTATCATCCCAGGTAGTACCGTAGTGGACGGTGGTCACGTTGCTGGTAGCCCCCATAGGTTTGAATTCTTTAGTATATTTTTCGCGGCTGACGTCCTGCGCTTCATCTATCTCCAGCAGGATATGGGCTGAGTGTCCGACCACACTGGCCGACTCATCGGCAGAAAGGAACACCGCCCGGGCATTCCCCAGCCTGATGATATAGCCAAGCTCAGACTCCCAGATACCATCGAAGCCGGCATCATGTAGCCTGTCTTTCAAGCGGGTCATCGAGATGACTGCCTGTGGCTTGAAAGTAGGTGAGCACTTCACCAGGTTCTGTGACCGGTTCATATAGAGGGTCAAAAGCAGGAGTTCCATCTGAGCCGATAGTTCATTCTTGCCCCCTTGTCGAGCAATCTCAACAGAGAAAGTAATGCCCTTACCGCCAAACACGCTACCCAGTACGCTGAAAGCCACCTCACGTTGATAGGGACGCAACCTGTTTATGGTAACTCCCGAAAATGAACCGTCTGCCAAGAATCCACTACTTTCCTATAGTAGTCCCGATAGTAATACCCAGCGGGAGGGCGACATCCCTGAGAACATTACCAATTGCCTCCTTCAACCCCTTCCTGTCCTCCTTGCTCAGGTTATACTTGGTCCTGACCAGCCTGGCCAGGGTATTGGTGGCCTGCATAATCAGTTTTATGTTCTCCGGGTCGTGCTCAACAAGAGACTTTATCTTTACCCTTAACAGAGCAATCTCATCATCAATACCCTCAACGCTGGTAGCCAGTTTAAAATCCAGCTTCTCAACCTCGTCAAGAACCTTGGAGTAGAAACCGTGCTTCCTGGCGTTCTGGTTACCCCTGGGAGCGCCCCTTTTTCTTACTTTCTCGTCTGGCATCTGGCTTATCTCCATTTCCCAAAACACTGGCAGCCGCCAGGATAATGGTATGGGCTGCTAGGTCCCACCGCCGGTTTTGCACCGCTACTGGTAAAAGCTTCACGTTATTCCTCATACCTAACCTTTGTTATCCACCAGCATGGATTATAGTACATATGTTCTACATTTTACCACCCACTTTTGTCACCATCAGACCTTTTTCATCCTAAATTGATATTGCCCTATGGCTGTTATACAATAGCCGTATTGACGATGAACGTGCCCAGGCAGCTATATCAGCTACAGGAAATCGACCAGGAACTTGAGTCTAACGAGAAAGCTCTTAGAGAAATCACCAGCCAGCTTGGTGACAGTGAGGCAGTAATCAGGACTCGGGAACAGATGGCTCGGGAGCAGCTTGAACTTGAAGAACTGGGAAAGCAGCAGCGTTCCGTGGAATGGGAAATAGATGACCTCTCAGGCAAGCTTACCACTGCTGAGAAAAACCTCTACAGCGGCCGGATCCGCAACCCCAAAGAACTGTCTAACCTACAGCAGGAAACCGCAGCCCTTAAAACCCGGCGTAACCGTTTGGAAGAAAAAGCCCTGGAGATAATGGACCAGGTTGAGACGGCTGATAAGAACGTCTCCAGGATTAGCAGCGATCTTAAAGCACTGGAAACAGAATGGCAACACCAGCAGCAACAGCTAGCCGCCAATCTGGCAGAGATAAAAGGCACCTTATCCCGGCTTAAGGAAAGACGGCAATTGCTGGCGGATGAGGTTGACCCGGCGGTAATCGAAATCTATCAACAAATTAAAAAGCAGAGGGGGACAGCCGTAGCCAGGGTGGAACAGGGGATCTGCCGTGGTTGCCGCATATCACTGCCCGTCACCGAGGTGCAACAGACAAGGAGCGGCAATCTAGTGCGGTGCAGTAGCTGCGGGCGTATCCTGTTCCTGGCCTGAACCGGAATTAAATATTGAAGACGGAAAGCGTGATAATAAATACCGACGGTGCTTCTCAGGGCAATCCCGGCCCGGCGGCTATAGGTGTTATCATCAGGGACGAGAGCAACAGGCAACTCGCCTCTATCTCCCGGAGAATTGGCCGCACCACCAACAACCAGGCAGAATATCAGGCTATCATCGCCGCCCTGGAACGGGCCATCAAACTGGGAGCCAGCCGGGTTGAATTGCGCTCAGATTCGGAGCTGGTGGTCAAGCAGGTCAACGGCCGGTACCGGGTGAAAAATGCATCCCTCAAACCCCTGTACCAGAAGGTGAATCAGTTACGGAACCAGTTGGTTGATTTCAGAATCACTCACGTCAACCGCGAGCAGAACAAAGAAGCCGATCGTCTGGCTAATAAAGCACTGAAGTGAACCGCTACTCTTTTATAAAGACCAGAATGCCCAGCATTGCCGTAAAAGCAAGACCAGCCCCCAGGTAGAAGGGAGCTGCCGGACCGATAGAATCCCACAACCACCCCGCCAACAGACTGGCCAACAGCAGGCTGATACCAACAACACCGTGATACAGCCCGTAGGCAGTGCCCCTCTTCTCCGCCGTTACCAGGTCAGCGATAAAAGCCCTGGCCACCCCCTCGACTATCCCGTAATAGATCCCATAACAGGCAAAAAGCAGCCACAGCTGCCACAGGCTTGAGGACACGGCAAAGGCCAGATAAACCAGGGCATAAATAAACCAGCCCAGGATGATAACCCGCCTTCTCCCCAGCTTGTCCGAGAGAATACCCATCGGTAACGAGAAGGCGGCTTCGGTAACATTCCACAAGACAAGCATAATCACTACATGCACCAGGGGCGCACCCAGATTCTGCGCCCTGAGGATTACAAAGAAATCGCTGGAATTACCCAGCGTAAAAACCATCATGATGACCAGGAATACCCAGAAACGGGCATCAAAACCATCCTTTATGCCCGCGAGGGAGAATTTACCCTGGGAACGACTATTCGGTGGCTGCTCCCTCTTCCTCTCACGGACAAATACCTGCAGTACAAACACCGCCAGGACGGCCGGGATGACACCCACCAGCACCAGCCACCGGAAGGTATCCTGACTAATCTCGATCGCCCCCGTACCCTGAACTAGGTAGCAAATAACAGCCGCAATGACCAGCCCTAAAACCGCCCCGGTGGTATCCATGGCCCGGTGCAGGCCGAAACCCCGGCCCCTTTCATCGGACGACACTGAATCAGCAATCAGGGCATCACGTGATGAGGTGCGGACACCCTTGCCGACCCGGTCAGCGAACCTGACTACCAGAACAGTGCTCCAGACATTGGCCAGATACAGAAAAGGCTTGGCTACGGTAGAAATACTGTAACCACAGACGGCCAGAAGCTTGCGACGGCCTATTTTATCGCTGAACCAGCCGCTGAATATCCGGAAAATAGCATCGGCACCCTCGGACAACCCGCCGACAAGGCCGACAACAGTACCCCCTGCTCCCAAAACATTAGAAAGAAAAAGCGGCACAAGGGTAAAGATCATGTGGCTGCTGATATCCGTCAGCAGACTGACCACACCCAGGAAGAACACATTGGCATTGACTCCCCAGATTCTCCTCTGGCCTTGGTCAATGCCCGCCCTATCGTTCAATTAACATACCTCAATCCACTTGATGGCCAGAAACCATTCCTTCATTCTTCCAGTATAGCCTTGATCTCCTGATGTGACCGGGTAACAATCCCATCGATACGGCTGATTTTCTCGGGTTCGGCGTGATGGAGACGCCGTCTCAGCAACAACCCGATTTCACCAAACTCAGCCATCATCCTACCAATCACATCAATATTCTTGGGGTTCCACTGGTGCCTCATCTGGCTCCTGACCTCATCAGCCAAATCCTTACGTTCAATCAAGAACTTGCGTCCCTCTTCTGTGATGGTATAAACCCTTTTCCCGTCCCGCTCTATAGCGCTGGCGTAACCCGTTTCTTCCAGCATTTGGAGTGTCGGGTAGACCACACCGGGACTGGGGGTATAGAAACCATGTGAAAGCTCTTCAAGGTCACGGATAATCTCGTAACCGTATCTTGGTTTTTCCTTTATCAGATCCAGAATAACGTACTTCAAATCCCCCTTTTGGAATGGACTTTCGCGCCATGGCCCCCTGAAAAACCGCTCCCCCCTCCAAATTCGGCGTCTGGACATATTAACCTCCCATATCGGATATAAATAAGATACTGGTATAAAGTGTTATATCTCGATATATCTAGATGCATTATATGTTCTAAAGCAGCATCTGTCAATAACTATCACTGTATTTCATTGTTGCTGAAAAATATACTCGTTCATTATAAATACCTGTCATCCTTTTGGCCATAACCGCTCTTATATTATAATTTCCGCCAATATATTTAATAATACCCATTTTACCTGACTTCCGGCATTTCAAGGACACACACCACCGGCAAATATTTCCCATAATTTGCCTAACACACATATAATATACAATCAACAATATTGACAACTGTCCCTTTAAGTGATACTATATTGACAGTTGTCAATATTCCAGTAGGGGAGGGACGCCATGTTTCCCAGCGAAATGGTTATTCTAATGGCTATTGCCGTCACCAGGGACTCCGGTGTTAAGCTTAGAAACCAGCCGATGGATATTGTTGGCGAATATGTAGGCTACTTATATGATTCGCTGGTCAGACGCGGTTTTTTTAAATGGGACAAGCTACAGGGTTATCAACTCACCACCAAGGGGCAGAAGGCTGTTTGCCAGTTCCTGAATGAAAATGAAACCAGGTTCCAGGACACCATAGATATCCTCCGGCAAATGGGCATCGAAAGCAGCCAGAAAATAGGGCAACTAGAAACCGAGTTTATAAACCAGAGCACTGCTGGCAACTGACGCAGTGCTGTAAGAAACTGACAAGTTTTGTAGCGCGGTAGTCTGATCTCATACTTATCCCGCTATTTATGTTTGATACCTAGAGCCGCCGGCTAACCATCCGTGTTCTCATGACCAGCCAGGTAACTATGCTGACCACCATAACGGCAACGGCAATAATCAGACCGATTAGCATCCCGTTCGTCGGTTCAGCCGGCAGGGTTCTGTCAAGCAAATCGTGGGCTCTGGAAATAGCTTCGTTGGCTTCTGAGTAGTCTCCTTCAGTCCAGGCTGTTTCAGCAATGTTGCGCAGGTTCTCCGCCT
>CP070645.1:90315-93300 GCA_020354275.1 Dehalococcoidales bacterium | reverse complement strand
TAATCCGCAGTCTACGGCCCAGGTAATGGCGGACGGCTGGCTCCGTACCGGTGATATTGGCAGCATTGATGTGGATGGTAATCTGTATATCACCGGTCGGAAAAAGGAGACGATTATCGTCAAGGGTCAGAATATCCACCCCAGTGACCTTGAGGTTGTGTTGTCGGCTCACCCTCAAGTGGAGGAGGTGGCCGTATTAGGTGTTCCTGATGAGCTGCGGGGAGAGGTGGTGGCTGCGGTTATAACTTTGAAAAAGGACGAAGTGGTCACCGAGTATGAGCTAAGGCGGTTTTGCCTGGAACGCCTAGCTAGTTATAAGGCACCCAAGCAATTTATTTTTCTGGACTCTCTACCCAGAACTGCCTCTGGAGAAATCGATAAGGAGGGTATTCGTAAGCAGTTATCGATTCCGTCAATTTTCCCGGGGAAGGTAGTTTCAGAGTAGGGTGATGGCACTCGTATAGTGAATTCCAGGATTGAAGTTTCTTGAATAATCCCCGAAGGGGGGTTATTTCTATAATTCCTTACTGGTTGGTTATTTGATATCATAGGTAATAAATGCCGGCTTATGGTGTCACCCGATTGGAGAGTTTCTAATGAAAAAGGTAGCCGTAGTGGCTGACAGTATCGCCTGTCTGCCACCTGAGCTGGTTAGTGAATACCAATTACAGATAATTCCTATCAATATCCAGTATGAGGGGAAGACTTACCGGAATGGTAAAGACCTGACCCCGTCCCAGGCTTACCAGATGCTGGAAAGGGCACCGGACCGTTTCGCTTCGTCGCCTGCCTCGCCCGGAGAATATGTCAGAGCTTTTCGTAAGGCATCTGAATATGGGGAGAGCGTACTCTGTATAACCCTCTCCTCCAAACTAAGTACCGTGTATAATATGGCGCAACTGGCCAAGGAAGAAGCCAGGCGTGATTTCCCCCAGATACCGGTAGAGGTCCTGGATTCAATGACGGCTGCCGGTGGGGAGGGACTTGTGGTTATGGCAGCGGCACGGGCTGCCGCTGAGGGTAAGAGTATGGCCGTGGTGACTAAGCTGGTTAAATCGTTAAGGGATAAGGTGAATGTTATCGGTATTATGGAGACGGTCCGTTACGTTTACAGGACCGGGCGGATACCTAAAATGACTTCCCAGGTGGGTTCTTTGCTCAGTATAAAACCGATATTTACCATTACTAATGGCGTTGTAGGTATAGCCGGGTTCACCAGGAGTAAGGAGCGGGCGGTAAAGCGGGCACTCAAGATGATGAAGGATAGAGTGGGGACTAGGCCAGTACACGTGGCCGTATCACACGCCGATGTACTCGAAGAGGGGCAGAAATTAATGGAGCAGATATCGGCTCGTTTTAATTGTGCCGAGTTGTGGCTCAGTGATTTTTCACCGGTAATGGGTTATGCTACTGGTACCGGGGTACTGGCCGTAGCCTTTTATGTTGAAGAATGACAAAAAGGAAATGGTGAACGGTCTTATCATGTGGTAGAGGAGGGATGCTATGGCTAGCGTAGCCGTTGTGGTTGATAGTATAGCTTGCCTTACCAGAGAAATGGTTGAGCAGTACGGGGTCAAGGTTCTGCCACTGAATTTTTATGTCGGCGACAGGATTTACCGTGACTGGGTTGATGTCACCCCTTCCGAAGCCTACGAGCTATTTCTCAAAGACCCGGATTCTTTTAAAACGTCATCTGTCTCGCCCGGCGAGTGTCTTGAGGCTTATCGTGAAGTCAGCCAGAAAGCAGACAACATTATCTGTATTACCGTTTCCACCAAAATCAGTGCCGTGAATAATTCGGCTACGGAGGCTAAAAAACAGGTCTTGGAAGAGCTTCCCCGGCTTTCTATTGAAGTGTTTGATTCGCGGACATGCGCTGCTGCCGAGGGTTTTATTGCCCTGGCAGCGGCGAGGGCAGCTTCTGAGGGGAAAGACCTGGCTGAGGTGGTCAAGGCGGCTGAAGAGGTGCGAGAACGGGCCAGTTTCTTGATATTCTTAGATACCATGCGCCATGTGTACCGCTCAGGACGTATCCCCAAGATAGCTTCCCAGGCGGGTTCCCTACTCAGTGTCAGACCGATCCTGACAACTGCTTCGGGGGTTCTGCATTTTACCGGAATGGCCCGGAGTAAAAAGAGCGGGGTGGAGAAATTGCTCAGAATGATGAGAGAGAGGGTGGGGTCAAATCCGGTTCACGTGGCGGTGACCCATGCCTACACACCTGATGATGCCGAGGCCTTGAAGGAGAGAATATCATCAGAGTTTAATTGTTCTGAGTTATGGATTAGTGAGTTCAGTCCGTTAATGGCTTATGCCTGCGGCACCGGGGCTCTGGGCGTTGCCTTCTATAGCGAGGACTGAGGGTTTCTTATATTCCATTTATGGCGGCAGGGCATATTTCCCCATTATCCTTATCGGTTTTTCTGGGAACAAACGGTTGTAAGGTACCTCGTGTTTTATCCGGTAATAATATCACCTGAATAATCCTTCCCCGTAATTGTTCAGATTACCTGCCTTCTAACGGGGTGGTACCATGTATGTGGACAAATGCCATATTCAGTTGCAGATACAGGTAAACCGTATCCTCCCACTTTGGCAAAGGTTGCCTTAATTGCTTCCAAGGTTTAGCCTGGGGGTCTAGCGGAATAGGGCAAAACATTCTATAATAACACATGTGTATCGGTCTTTCTGATATATCTACCGTTCACGTGATCCAATTCTCGGTTTTATTTTTGAGCGGAGGTTATCGGTATGTTAAACGGTTACAACGGGAAGATACTACGGGTTGACCTGTCCAGTAGAAATATATCTGTTGATGAGCCCGAGGAGGACTTCTACCGGAGCTATGTAGGAGGTCGTGGTCTAGTCAGTTATTATCTCCTCCGGGAGGTGAAGGCTGGTGTTGACCCGCTTGGCCCGGAAAATAAGCTCATTTTTGCCACTGGCGTGACCACCGGGGTCCCGGTAGCTGGCAGCGGTCGTAAC
>CP070645.1:79847-90215 GCA_020354275.1 Dehalococcoidales bacterium | reverse complement strand
GTTCCATTTCCGGCATGGGCATCGGTATCCAGAATCAGGACTCTCTCCAGCCCGTATTCTTCGATTAAATACCGGCCGCAGAAAGCAACATCGTTGTAGATGCAGAATCCCTCTCCGTAAGCCGGCTTGGCATGGTGCATACCACCGCCAATGGATATTACCTTGCTGTGTTCCCCTCCCTGCACCAGATCGCAGGCCAGTTTGGCCTGACCGATAATCAGCCGGGCTGCCTCCTCTACTCTGCCCGGCCTGCCGGCAGGTCTATTATCGGCACTGTGGAACTGAAAGAACTGGCCGGGATAACTCAATCCGGCACTAGCTGCCCGGAAATATCCCTGGCTAAAATCGATGTAATCCTGACGGCAGATGAGAAGTAAATCGGCATTTGTGGCCGGTTCGGCTGTAATTATCTGGTAATAATCATCAGCAAGGTGTTGCTTTATGAAATGCGGGAATCTCTGATAGCGGTTACCACGGAAGGGATGCCCTGGTCCAAAATCGTATTCCTCTAGCTCCCGGCGGTATAGAACGGTAAAAGCCAATTTGCCCCCACCAATACCTTGATGGTAACTACACCAGTATATTTATCCGGGTATTAACTACCTTCGTCGGTATTGTCTCCAGTACTGTCTTTTTTGGCTTTACCAGATTCATAGGAAGTACCGACAACCTTTTTACCATCATTTTCGCCATCACTATTATTATAGGATGAGCTGCTGTGATATCCCCCGTTATCGGTTACGTAGAATCCGGACCCCTTGAAATGTATGGGTACGGGAAAGAAGACGCGTATTGCCCTGCCCCCACACTGAGGACAGGAAGCTCTTGGCTCGTCATTGAAGCTCTGCTTCAATTCGAACCGTGATGAACAACCGGTACATTCGTATTCGTAGATAGGCACCCTATAAACCTCCTCGGCATATCCCCTGTTTCTCAGATACTGGCCTTTGAGACCGCTTTAACCCGGCAAGTATACAAATTTAACACTGGCTAATACTCAGCCAGTGCCTCACAGGATAAGAACCAGGTATCCACCTGACCGGTACATTAGAAAAAGTTAGCACTCGCGCCCTTTGACTGCTAATTATTCTACATCATCAGCAACATTCTAGTCAAGTCTATATAGCGTAAAAAACCCTTTCTAAAAGGATAATTCCAACTAAAAAAGCCCCCAGTCCCGGTAACCCTGCTGAATAACGGACAGGTAGTCCGCTGAAGGTGGTGTTTCCTCCACATTACCGGCCCTGATGTGGGTTACCGCCGGGACCTGCTCGCTGTCTTCATTAAACACGGTAACATTCAATTTGTCGGCATTCCTGGGATAACCCTCGTAGTTATCGAGCAGCTTTAGGTCTCTGTCGGAGATATCATAGACAGCCCCCAGCACCTTCTCCCCCCGGAAAGGCCTTATGCTGACCGTACCACCCCGCCACTGCCGTGACCACCCCAGAAAGACCAGCCGGTAATTGGGCAGGGTAGCTACAAAGCCGGGTTTACTCCCCGGGCAGATTTGCAGCATCTTCTTCTTACTGAGATGGATACCGTAGGCAAAATAGTACATCGGCGTCTTCCGTTAAGGCTAGTGCAACACGTTAACCGTATCGTGGCCGTTTCAATACTAGCTTCTGAAATAACAAACGTCAAGGTAAAACTATATAATTACTGCCCGTACAGTCAAAGGTGGTTATATATCCCAGAATGATATATAATCTCTCCAGATTAGATAGGAGTCAGATGATCAACCTCAACAAACCGGGCTTCAAGAAGGTAGATATGCACATCCATACCCCAGCATCAATGTGCTACAGCGAAAAGTCAACCACCACGGAGGAGATTGTCTTTGCCGCCATCGCCGCCGGTCTGGAAGCCATTGCCGTCACCGACCACAACACGGCGGCCAGAATAGAAGACATCAGGAGTTTTGCCAGCAGGAATGGCCTGGCCGTTTTTCCCGGAATCGAGATATCCTCCAGAGGGGGCCATGTCATCGCCCTTTTCGAGCTTGATACCCCGATAAAGCGACTTGAAGAGTTCCTGGATAGCGCCGGTATTCCACCCGACGGCCGGGGCAACGCTGCCAATATGACCGAAGACGGGACTGAAGAGGTCTTCCAGAGAATTGAGCGGTGCGGGGGAATTGCCATCGCCGCCCACATCGAGAGGTGGCCCAGCGGTTTTCTGGAGACAAACCAGCCACGCCAGGTGAAGATGAAGATCCATGACAGCCATTACCTCAGTGCCCTGGAGATTACCATACCCCAGAACAGGAGCCTGTGGAACAGAGGAGAGGTGCGTGGCTACCCCAAGAAATACGCCTGTATCCAGGGATCGGACGCCCATGCCCCCGGAGAGATTGGCCGCAGGCCGGTTTATATCCAGATGGACCGGATTGGACTGGCAGGTCTACGAGCGGCCTTTATGGACTATGAGAACCGGATTACCTTCCCCGAAGACTATACCCCGGTAAATAACCACCCATAACCAGGTAGACCGGGTACAAATTACCCTGAAGTGAAAAGGAGCCACAACAATGGATTACGAGGACATTATCTATAAGGAAGAGAACGGCATCGCCACCATGACCCTGAACCGGCCGGATAGGATGAATTCCTTCAGCCCGGCCATGTCAGACAGCATGTACCGGGTAGTGGAAAGTGTTGCCGTCAACGATGAAGTGAGAGTACTGGTTATTACCGGTGCCGGCCGGGCATTCTGCGCCGGTGCCGACGTTAAAGCCATGGCCGAAGGCTTTAACCGCCCCACCGCCCGCCAGGAAAGACCCAAGGAAGCAAGCTCCGGGCGCATCTCGCTTCATGTGCTGATGCAGAAATGCGAAAAACCAATAATCGCCGCCCTCAATGGAGATGCCGTTGGCGGCGGCCTTGACCTGGCCATGGCCTGCGACATCAGGATTGCCTCGGAGAAGGCACGATTCGCCGAACTCTATATCAGGAGGGGAATAGTCCCGGCCGCCGGTGGCACCTATTTCCTGCCCAGGCTGGTGGGTATCGATAAAGCCTGCCAGCTTATATGGACCGGGGATATGATTGACGCTAAAGAAGCCGAGCGTATCGGGCTGGTAACCATGGTTGTTCCCCATGATGAGCTCGAAAGCGCCACCCTGGAACTGGCCGAGAAGCTGGCCAAGGGCCCTGCACGGGCAATACAAACATCCAAACGGGCGATATACGATGGTCTGGATATGGACCTGGAAACGACACTTAAACACGTCAGCTCATTGACCAGGGAAATCCACCAGTCAGAGGACCATAAAGAAGGGGCCAGGGCTTTCGTGGAAAAGAGGGAGCCGGTATTCAGGGGGGAATAGTCAGGGAGCGACTGGATGGGTAAACAACGTGAATAGAGGGGAGCAGAATGGCCACTAAGGAGCTCATCCTGGCGTCCCTGAATGAAAGCTGGGGTTATCTGAACCGTGCCCTCAACGGGCTGACGCAGGAGGAGATAACCTGGAGACCAGCGCCACACAGTAACACCATAGCATTCCTACTTTGGCATGTCACCCGCGGAGAAGACTGGTATGTAAATGCTGTCATCGGGCGTGGCAGTGCCATATACGATACAGAGGGCTGGAGGGAAAGGTTGGGTACACCCAGGACCGGTGGCAATACCTACACCGAGGAACAAATACAGTCCTGGCCGACACCACCATTAAAAGATCTCCGGGCATATTCCCGGGCTGTACATAAGAGAACGCTGAGCTTTTTAGACTCTATTACCCCCGAAGAGTTGCTTGAGACACGCCAGCCAGACCGTGTCCAGATGACAGTAGGCACCCTGTTCGCCCACCTTATCACCGAGATAACCATGCATGTGGGGCAGATAGACTACCTGCGCGGCGTGCAGCGGGGCTTGAAACGCAGAAACTGGCGGTAGGCAGGTGAACCTTTAAGTAATAGATTACCATTAAAACAGTGGTAGTATGATGACGGTAAAGCCGGATTCTGAAAATGAAGTATGGCGCCACGAAGCAGCCTACTGGGGATATGCCGAATCGGCCGACCTGGACAGCTTCCTTTCCTTCTGGCACGAATACGGTATCGCCTGGTACAGCAGCCAGTCATCACCACTGAATAAAGAAGGGTTCCGTCAGCATGTAGCTCAGGCATTTTCGAAGCTACGGCAAGATACACTGAGCTTCAAGCCGCACCCACTATCGGTCCGCGTCTACGGTGATACCGCAATCACCTACTTTGAACTCCACACCAGGGCAATAAAAGAGGACGGCAGCGAATTCGTCGAGCACGAAAGGGCTACCCATACATGGCTGCGGACAGAGAACGGCTGGAAGCTCATCTGCGGTATGCAATCACCACTGACCGGTCTGGAGATTATCTGAAAAAGTCAGCCGACCCATAATAACGATACTCGTCCCCGTTACCGGCACAGGTTTTTCTCAAGTTCTTTCAACCTATCGATGCCCTTTAGCTCGTAGGGGAACATGGGCAGCTCGATTATCGCCAGCTCCGAATATCTATCGTGGATATGGTCAAGGTAGCTCCTCTGCTGTCGGCTCCTGGTGGTCAAAAAGTCCGAGCCGTCATCCCTGACCACGTTGTTTATTACCAGCTGCTGCACCGGCAACCCGTACGCGTTCATCTCACCGAATACGCCCTCCAGCTGTTCCACGGCCAGCGCTTCCGGTATGGTAACGACCACGAACTCTACTTCATTGCGTAAAAAATCCATGTTAACCGCGGAAAGCTCTTCCCACCGCCTCAGGATATCCAACACCGGTTCGCGGCTCCTCTGCCCCAGCTTCAGCTTCGAGTAGATACGCGGCGCCATCTTTAAATGCTGACCCAGCAGGGCCGGGGTTTTCAGCAGGGCCAGCGTTTGTCCCAGCGGGGCCGTATCCCAGACAATGGCCTGGTACTCCCCGGCACAGGCCAGCTCCCTTATATAGTCAACCATGAACTCATCGCTAAGCCCCGGAAGCACCGACGTCATGAAATCAACAAATTCGGGATACTCAATGTCAACCAGAGAGGAGAATACCTCGTACACCTCGCGGCCGAACTTCTTGTCCCACATCTCCTTCACTTCGGCAATACCGAGTTCATTGACATACAGCGACTCGGTGACACGGGCGGGTTTATCACCGTCTGTTATGGAAAATATGTGCGATAATGAAGGGGTAGCATCGGTTGAAATAGCCAGTGTCCGTCCCCCCCGGGAAGAATGGTGCAACGCCGTGGCAGCCGCACAGGTCGTTTTACCGACCCCGCCTTTACCGGTAAACATGGTGATACTTCCCTTAGTAGCCTGGTCAGCTTTATCGGCCATCATCCATCCCCTGTTGCAATTGCCAGGCGTAATTTACTATAGTGGTATTGACACTTCTATACTATCGCATAACACCGTGTTTTTACAGGGGTTTCAGACCAGACGACGGGGGCAAACTTATGACCAACAGCATTCCTTCAAGCGGAAGAAACGAAGCAGAGAGAAGACCCGACATCATTGACACCCACGCCCACCTGGATATGGAAACCTTTAATTCCGACCGTGCCGGGGTAATCTCCAGGGCACAGAACAAAGGCGTCAGCACGATTATAACCGTCGGGATGGGCCTGGAGTCCAGCAATGAAGCAATAAAGCTGGCGGAAAGCAATCCCGGGATTCTGGTCATGGCTGGTTTTCACCCTCACCAGGCCAGCCAGGTAAAGGAGGATGACATTGAAAGCCTGGTCAGTCTATCTGAACACCCCAAAGTGGTGGCCATCGGTGAAACGGGGCTGGACTTCTACCGCAACTACTCACCCAGGGAGACGCAACTGAGGGTGCTCGAGTGGCAGTTGGAACTGGCGGTGAGGCTTGACCTCCCGGTAGTTATTCACTGCCGCCAGGCGGAGAAAGACATACTGCCCATACTCCATAACTGGACTTCCCGCCATCACCAGTCAGGTGGAACACCCAGAGGAGTCGTCCACTGCTTCAACAACGTCATTGATATGGCCAGACAATATCTTAATATGGATTTCTTTGTTTCCCTCGGCGCCTACATCGGTTATCCCTCTTCGGGGTACCTTCATGATGTCATCCGCTACATCCCCAATAACCGTCTGATAGTAGAAACCGACTGCCCCTTCCTGCCCCCACAGGCTTATCGAGGCAAGCGTAATGAACCAGCCTATATCACCTATACGGTGGACACCATAGCCGGGTTCAGGGGGGAAACATGGGAAACAATCGCCATAGAAACAACCCGTAATGCCCGCCAGCTGTTTGCTATACCCCAAGACTGATATATAAAAACCCGACTTCGGAAGGACTCCCCCTATGGCGCAAGGAAGATCAATAATCATGATCCAGGTCCAGCCCGGTGCCAGTCAAAATAGAGTGGCCAGCTTCACTGATGATGTCTGGCACCTCAAGATTGCAGCGCCACCGACCAGGGGAAAGGCCAACCGCGAGTTGGTAAAGTTCCTCAGTGACATACTAGAGACAGCCAGGAGCAACATAACTATTGAAAAAGGCCAGACCAGCCGTAATAAGGTTATAGCTATCAGAGGACTGACACCGGCAGAGGTTAATGCTCAACTCCTCAAACACCAGGGGCATTCTGCATGAGGGAATATTTTCCGGTCTGGGAGTTAAAAGTGAAAAGGCTGATAATAGTGCTGGTTTTACCTATACTGGTGATAGGTGGTCTTTCTGCCTGTAAACCGTCATCGGAAAGCTGGCAGATTGGTAAACACTGGCAGATTGGTGAACACTGGCAGTATTCCCCGCAGGCTATCTGGGGAGACATTTTTATCGGGACCGAGTATATCTTTAGCGGTGGGTTAGAAGCGCAGTATATCTCTACATATAACCTGCATACCAGAGAGAAACAAAGGGTTACCGAGTTTCCCGTTAACTACCTAGTAGACGAACCTTCCATCTATAATGACAGGGTAGTATGGGCATCCTGTTACTACAGCCAGGAGATGCGGGAATCCCCCCAGAAAGATATAGTCTCCCTCAACTGGGATGTCTTTCTCCTTGACCTCAAAACTGGCGAGTTGCAACAGATTACTACCGAGGAACATGCCCAGACGGAACCCAGGATATACGGTGACACCATCGTCTGGTTGGATACCCGGCATGAAGCGGAGAACCGTTATCCGCACTATTACGATGTCTACGCTTACGACCTCAACACAAACCAGGAGAGAAGGCTTACTTCGACCAATTCGATTATGGAGAATGATTTGGGTATCAGCGGTGACCTTGTTGTCTGGACGGACAGCCGGTATGCTGAACTATCTCAAGATGGTTATTACCGACAGCACGACAATAATGAGATATACGTATATAACCTGACTACAGGCCAGGAAAAACGTATTACGACTTATCCGGGTAATGACTGTCATCCGGTGATTGATGATGGCCGTATCGTCTGGTTACGGGAGTGGGAAGCCAGAGAAGCAGATATCTTCCTCCATGATATGAAAGACAGCCGGGAAATCAAGATATCAGAAAGTGGATTTGTTGCCTATAATTCATATCCCTCTATATATAAGAACCTTATAGTCTGGGCGGATGCCCGTATCAGCCAGGGTAATACTGCCGGCGATATCATAGAAGGAGGTAAGTCAGGGGCAGCCGAAATCTATCTCTATAACCTCGATACCAAACAGGAAACACAGCTCGTTCCCTCCCTAACAGAAGGTGAATATACCTTGGAAGTCGGCGGGCAGGACATGAGATTTACACAACGACAAGTGTGGATGAGACCAATGGTCTGCGGCGACTATGTCGTTTACGAGAAGGAAATCATGATAGGCCCTACCATCCATGCTATAAAATTGTCCAAAGAATAGGAGGCTGACAATGACCAGCGACGAAACCAATGACACCTTATCCGTAGATGTCTATTTCGACTATCTCTGACCCTTTGTTTACACGGCAGCAGTTTGGTTGCAGAAGGTACAGGAGAGCCTGGGGCCGAAATTGACCGTCAACTGGAGGTTTTTCAGCCTGGAACAGGTCAACAGCCAGCAGGGGGCGGGGTGGAAAATATGGGAACAGCCGGATGACTACCCCGGTCGCGGGTTGCGCGCTTTCCGGGCTGCCCAAGCCGCCCGTAACCAGGGTGAAGACGCCTTTTACTCTTACCACATGGCCCTAATCCGGGCCCGGAATGAGCAGCGCCGTGACATCGCCAATACCAACACCCTCGTCGAGCTAGCCGGGAGTGTCGGCCTGGACATCGACAGATTTAAGAAAGACCTCGATGACCGGCAAATACTCGACCGCCTTGCCCAGGACCATACCCATGCTGTCGATAATCTGGGTATCTTCGGCACACCGACACTAGTCTTCCCGGAGGAACAGGCGGTATTCCTGAAGATGTCACCCCCGCCAGCACCAGAAGATAGCCTTTCCGTCTTTACCGAAATACGTCAGCTGGCGGAGAACAGGAGAAACATCCAGGAGGTAAAGAGACCGGCCAGGCCCAACAGGTAACACCTACTCCTTAAGCAGGATTTCCCTGATTTTTCCGGTAAAGGCCTCGCTTTCAGGATCGCCGGTTACAATCTCAATCTGGTCGGGTGAGTTGACCCCCAGCCCCAGCTCAGACGCCCGGGCAATCTGTTCCTGTTTGAAGATTGGCCCGCGGCTGACCTCGGGTGTAGTGCCCAGTAAGCGCAGTAAGGCCACACCCACGGCATCGATTGCCACCCGGTCACTACCAGCCAGCATAACCCCGACATCAACCCTTGTGCCCCGTGCCGGACCGCCGTCAACGAATGCCTCCACCCCGTCCAGCAATACTATATCCGGGGAATAGGCGGTATTAATCTCGGCAATCATCTGTCTCTGGTACGGAGACGAATGCAGTTCCTGCATGTAGGGATACCCCGCCCTGGGCACGGTGCCCACCGAATTTTTGAGAGAAAGGGTGAAGTGCCCGCCAAAGGCATGCGTCTTCAGGCAACAGGTCTGCACGATACATTCAGCTTCGCGGTAAACCCTGGGAAAGTGGAAGCCGTCCCGCCAGTGGCTGTTCTCGGGTTTCAGGTGGACCCACCCCTCTGCCCCCAGTTCTTCGAGGTTAACGATGTCAAAGCCCAGTTCACCGGCCATGTCCAGGACGCCCTTTTTCTCCATTACCTGGCGGGTGCTGTCCCCCGGTCCGCTCCGTTCGGCCAGGGTAATTCTGGTAGCCCCCATCTCCTTAAGCTTGATAATAAGGGCACGCAGGGTATCGTTGTGCGTCGAGCCCGGGGCAGCATCAGCCGAATTGAAATTGGGTTTGAGCACAACCGCCTTACCCTGCACCGGGTTGGACTGGAGCAGGTCGATTGCCCTTACTACGCCTTCTGCCCGATTACCGGTACATACCAAGCCTATTTTGCTTACCATGATTCCCTCCTCAGCAGCCTCCGGTGAGTTATCCGTTATTGTTGGCAAAGCGGTTTCCGGTACGGCTTCGTCCTTTCGCAGGCAAGCAGGCACCAGCGAGGCTAACACCGCCAGCCCTCCCAGCAGGGTTATACCTTTAAGGAACTCTCGGCGCGCCAGCGGTGTCCCCTGCTGGCTGTCTCTTCTTTCCCCTTTACCAAACACTGTACTAACCCCACAGCCGCTTAACCCAACAATTATAACCGAAATAAAAAATACAGTGCCAGCCAGATTGGCTGACCATCGCACACAATTACAGTATTCACATCACCATATAGCCCTTATTCATCTTGACATTATATACCTTTCTGGGCTAAACTCACGGTGGTATCACTACGGAATCTTCGTTATTACCCCCTCAACTCCCGGGGACTCTTTGGCATAGTTTACAGTTTACAACCAAGGAGGAATGACCTTGCTCAAGTTCCCTTTTATTCCCCGCACAGAGAAATTCTTTGAGCTCTTTGAGGCCAGCGCCCAGAACATGGTAAAAGCTGCCGAGCAAATTGACCAGCTGGTTGACAAATGGGAGAACGTCGGTGAAAAGGTTGCGGAAATAACCGAACTTGAGCACGAAGGCGACAGGATCACCCACCAGATAATTGAACAGCTAAACCGCACCTTCGTTACCCCGTTCGACAGAGAAGATATCGCCCGCCTGGCCCACAGTATGGATGACGTTACTGATTTTATCCACCACGCGGCTGACTGCATATTCATATATAAGGTAAGTCGTCCGGCGCAACCCATCATAGAACTTTCCGATACCATCGTAAAGGCAACCAATGAGATAGCCATCGCCATTCCGTTACTCCGTCACCACGCCAAACTGAAACATGTACTCGAACACTGTGTCGAGATTAACCGGCTGGAGAATCACGCAGACCAGATTTACCGCTCGGTAATCGGCGAGTTGTTCGATAACACAACAGACATAACCGAACTAATCAAGTGGCG
>CP070645.1:68352-79747 GCA_020354275.1 Dehalococcoidales bacterium | reverse complement strand
GTACACTCAATAAAAATATCCCAGGTTAGTTTATGGATTTCCTCGTTATCCACACCCTTCTGGTGAGTTATAATTAACTGCAGGTCATCCCCACACTTGGTGACATGGTAATCAATCAGCAACCCATCCTGTTTGGGTTTCGCCAGCATTTCGTCTGCCCTGGCAATCATTTCAGGGTGAGTATCCGAATGACCCACGTATCCCCCAATATCAGCCTTGATAACGCTCATGGTAACCTTCATTGTCTCCTCCTTCGTGTTCGCAGTTAGTAATCAATCCCTTTCCGCGCTACCACACCTTCATCATAGGGATGTTTAATCTTTAAGCATTCGGTAACCAGGTCAGCCATCTGTATCAACCTAGCATCGGCATGACGACCAGTCAAGATAAGATCAACATTGGCCGGTTTATCTTTAATAAGTCTGACTAATTCATCCAAATCAACCAGTTTCCAGTCTGCGGCTACATTTACCTCGTCGAGTACAACAAGGTCATAGTCACCGCTGAGCACTGCCTGGCGGGATGATGCCAGAGCCTGCCCTGCCCGCTCTCTATCGTCTGGCTTGATATTCGCCGGGTCAACAAATTCGGTACTGCCAAAGCTGAAGAACTGGACATTGGGCAGGCTGGCCAGGATATTACACTCACCATAGGGATAGTCGCCCTTCATAAAGAAGGCAATATATACCCTCAGACCGTGGCCCAACGCCCGCATTACGATGCCCAGGGCGGCAGACGTTTTACCCTTCCCATCACCGGTAAAAACCTGAACGAAGCCTTTCCCCAATGGTTCTGACGACGAGGAGTTATTAAATGATGATGTTTCTGTCAACAGAGCCTCGAAACGGGAGACTGGTAGAACACCAGAAAGGGTTAAAACAAGGAAGTTAGATTCAGTTTACCAAGCCCACCCTCGCCATGTCAAGGAATAGTCTCAGAGACAGTATTGTTTTAAGCCTGAAAGCTTATCTTGTGGTCAGACCGGGTAAATGGTAGAATGTAATCCCTGTTACTGCACTATATAAGCTACTTTAAATTAATAAGGAATAGAAATGATCGTTAAAGGTCTTGAATTAGGACCGTTTGCCTCCAACTGCTATATCGTGGGTGACGAGCTTAGCCATGAAGGTATCGTCATTGATCCCGGCGCCGAAGCTAACCGGATCTTAGCCGCGGCTGATGACCTGGGGCTCGATATAAAAATCATCGTCCTGACCCACGGGCATATTGACCATGTAGGTGCCCTATCTGAAGTTAAAAGTGCCACCGGTGCCGAGGTCGCCATCCACGCTGACGATGCCCGGTCCCTGCAGGCAAGAAATCCTTTCGGCGCTATGTTAGGCGGGTCTTCCCAAAAAACACCTTCCCCGGACCGGTTGCTCAAGGGTGGCGATACCATAACCGTTGGCAATACAAGCCTTCTGGTTCTGCACACGCCCGGGCATACACTAGGCGGAATTTGTCTCCTCGGTGAAGGCGTAGTATTCAGCGGCGATACATTATTTAACTTTGGTATCGGC
Organism: Dehalococcoidales bacterium; assembly: GCA_020354275.1. GTDB lineage: Bacteria > Chloroflexota > Dehalococcoidia > Dehalococcoidales > UBA2162. The sequence goes on along the minus strand of CP070645.1, from coordinate 78,227 downwards.
AGGACAGATATGCCCGGTGGCAGCTATAACCAGCTAATGGACAGCATCCATACCAAGCTGATGGTGCTGCCCGATGACACTATCGTCTACCCAGGACACGGCCCGGAAACCACCATTGCTAAAGAACGGCAGTGGAACCCGTGGCTATAGAGACAGACTAAAACCCGAATAACCTGGCGAAAACCAGACTGAAACTTACCGAAGCCCCGGCAAAGACCACCGACACCATTGACATCAGCTTTATCAGGATATTCAGTGACGGGCCAGAAGCATCCTTGAATGGGTCTCCGACGGTATCACCTACCACCCCGGCTTTGTGAGCCTCTGAACCCTTACCGCCCAGGTTGCCAGCCTCGATATATTTCTTGGCATTATCCCAGGCACCACCGGCGTTATTCTGCATAATCGCCAGTGTAAACCCGGCCGTCAGGCCACCCACAATAATACCCAATACGGCACCCGGCCCTAGAAGTATACCGACAAGTATGGGAACAATGATCGCCAGTACTGACGGCAATATCATTTCACGCTGAGCGCCCCTGGTGGCAATATAGACGCACTGGCCATAATCAGGTCTGCCGGTGCCTTCCATAATACCGGGTATCTCTTTCCACTGCCTCCTGATTTCCTCGACCATCCTTGACCCGTTACGCCCCACTGCCTTGTTAATCAAGGCGCAGAAAACAAAGGCAAGCATGGCACCGATGAATATACCGAAAAGTATCTTGGGGTTCATCAGGTTAATCTGATAAACGCTGACAAAATCGGCAATAGTGGCGCCCTCTGCCTGTTCCGTGGTCCAGAAAACACCGGGTATAATTTCGGCTAACCCGTTGGATGCGTGCTCAGCAATCCGGACAATACCTGCCTTAACCTCCTCAATATAGGCTGCCAGAAGGGCAAGCCCGGTAAGAGCGGCGGAACCGATGGCAAAACCCTTCCCAGTAGCCGCCGTAGTATTCCCGATGGAGTCCAGTTTGTCAGTACGTTCCCGCACTTCCGGGTCGAGGCCACTCATGGTGGCGTTCCCCGAGGCGTTATCAGCTATCGGCCCGTAAGCATCTGTGGCCAGGGTAATTCCCAGTGTTGACAGCATGCCGACGGCCGCCAGCCCTATTCCGTAAAGCCCCTGCATCGGTTCCGCAAACCCGCCGGCGAGGCCAAAGCTGAGCAGAATTCCAACCGCAATTACCACCATAGGGATACCGGTTGATATCTGCCCGGTGGATATCCCGCTGATAATGACTGTCGCCGGGCCGGTAATTGACTGCCCGGCAATCTCCTTGGTAGGCCCATAATCGTATGATGTGTAGTATTCCGTTGATTTGCCGACCACTATCCCGACCAGGAGCCCTACCACTATGGCCGCCCAGATCTTGGCCGACGCCAGGACGCCAAGACCGGCCTCCGATCCCAGCATATAGATTACAATTCCACCGGAAGCCAGTGCTATAAGGATGGCGCTGACATTAACCCCTCTCCCCAGAGAACTCAGCAGCTGGGCTGTAGTAGAGCCTTCCTTGGCCCTAACAATAAATATGCCCAGTATGGAGAAAAGGATACCCAGTGCCGCAATCATCATCGGCACCATCACTCCCATCATACCGAAGCCAGCGGCAACACCCAGTGCTGCCGCCGCCAGGATAGAAGCACAGTAGGACTCGTAAAGGTCGGCACCCATGCCGGCCACATCGCCCACATTATCGCCAACGTTATCGGCAATGACACCCGGGTTTCTGGGGTCATCCTCGGGAATGCCAGCCTCTACCTTCCCCACCAGGTCAGCACCGACATCGGCTGCCTTGGTGAAGATTCCTCCACCAACACGGGCAAAGAGGGCCTGGGAGCTGGCACCCATACCGAAGGTCAGCATGGTGACCGTGATGGCAACCAGTCCGTAATCGGTAAACTGCTTCATTACTAAAAACCATATACAGATATCGAGAAGCCCGAAACCGACTACCACCAACCCCATGACGGCTCCGCTACGCAGCGAGATCTTCAATGCCGAATTCAATGAAGTCCTGGCCGCCTGAGTGGTCCGGGCGCTGGCATGGGTGGCCGTTTTCATTCCCAGCCACCCGCACAGACCGGAAAACAGTCCACCGGTAAGGAAAGCAAAAGGCACCCAGGGATTCATAACCGGCACGGCCAGGCCAAAAGCCAGATAGGCCAGGACAGCCGCCAAGCCCACCAGGAATATGGCCACAACCTTATACTGACGTTTCAGATAAGCATTGGCACCCTCTCTGACAGCAGCGGCGATAGCCTTCATGCTATCGGTCCCTTCGGATTCTTTCTTCATATTACGGTAAAAAAGGAACGCGAAGATCAGGGCGATAACAGCCGCCGCCGGAGCCAGATACCAGAGCAACGGTATCTGTGCGCTTTCTTCAAGTTCTCCGTTGGCCGCCAGCACACTACCGCCACAGAAAAACCACACTCCCATCACAATAACCGTGGCCGCCACCATGCTATATAGTCCCATATGCTTCCGTTTTAGAAATTTTCTCACCTTCTCACCATCCTTATTGAATCTGTTCGACCAATCCCCTATCCCTCAATATCCAATTTCCCGAGTTTATCCTCCAGGTCCTTCTGCCTGATAACCAGTGTCAGGTCACTGCGTGTCCTTTCCAGGACCCCACGAACCATATCGGTGGTGCGGCGTAACCCACCGGTAATGGCATCGGGAAAGTCCATAGTAACCAGAACACTGTAAATATCATCCATCGCCGATAGCAACTCCTCGCCACGCGATAAATCACCCTTTCTTATGCTGTCCAGAAGGTAACGGCGCAGCTCGCCGGCAGACTCGCCCAACCCGTTAAGGTAGGCGGCCATGTCAACACCCAGTTCATCAGGGTGCGGGATAGATACACCGGTTACCAAAGCCAGGGTTATCCTGCCTTCAGCAAACTCCTTTCCAGCATCCCTGACAAAGCCGCTGTTGCTGAACTCCTTGTGTACGGCAACAACACGCTCAATATCATCAAGCAGGCTACGGGCTGATTTGAGCAAGTCCTCCGCCTGGTCAAACTCCTGGCGGTGTATTGCCCTGATGGCGTGGCTTGACTGACGTATAACTTCGCGGCACAACGGTAGTGCCTTCTCACGAGCCACATCTTTGTCTGACAGGTTCAACCTGATTTGCTCGGCAATCGAATCGAGATTGTCGGTCGGTTTACTCACTTCCTGCAGCCATTCTTTCCAGAATTTGACGAGTAGCTTCTTCCGGTGACTCCGCCGTTAGTATAGCACTGATGACCGCCACCGAGTCAGCACCGGCGGCCAAAACCTGAGACACGTTGTCCTTGTTTATACCGCCGATGGCCACTATCGGCAAGGTAGTTGCCTTTCTGATATCCTGTAGCCGGTCCAAACCGACTACTGCGGCATCTTTGGTATCCGTCGGGTATATCGGGCCGACACCGATGTAATCGGCTCCCCCGGATTGAGCGGCACCAGCCTCTTCAACGGAATTTGCGGAACAGCCCAATACCTTACCCAGAGGTAGGTATTTACGGGCAACCTGAACGGGCAGGTCATCCTGCCCAACATGTAAGCCATCAGCATCAGAATCAAGGGCTATATCGAGATGGTCATTCACGATAAAAAGGACGCCGTGCTCAGCACACAACACCTTCAACTGGTGGGCTAAAGGCAACAGTTCCTTTTTACTTTTTACTTTATCACGCAGCTGTATTGCCCCGGCACCACCCCGGACCACCTGCCTGGCCACATCCAGATGGGTACGCTCTTCCAGCACCTGAGTGTCCAAAACAACACAGAGGCCGGTGATTTGCTTCACTTTGTCTTGAGAGAGTAGCTTGGCCAACAATTCCCGTTCTATCGTATAGAGGTCAAACCGCGCCTTCTTGAATTTCGCCGCATCAAGTTCAGGCAAAGTACCGGGTACTTTGGCCAGCTCTTCCAGGGTTCTGAGCGATTCCTGCACCCTCCTGGCGTTGGCGATCAGCGCCATCGGTAACTCCCTTTCCTCTTCCTCACCGGTAACCTCGATATCGGCACCAACATCACCACCTGCATCGCGGGCTTGAAGGAACTGCTGTTGAGAAGCCATACTACTCCTGATTAGTTCGTGCCGCATGGTCTTCAGTTGTCCAGACAGTACAGTATCGTTAAGCAACAAGCGGGCCACTTCCTCTAGAAAGCGCAGCCCTTCCCCGATACGGTTCAGATTGGCATCGATAATTCGCATTGTATGATGCGTCATGAATTCTGAATCAGCCGTTTTTGCCCTATAAACGGTTGGAAAAACGGACGCTGGTAATTAGTAGGGTAGCCTATTTTAACATAGCTAGGCTCACCAGTAAAGATTGGTGTTCTCTAACCATCGCCGACAACGTTTTCAATGAGTTCAATACGTAGGGGCTGCCCTTTCCCGTCCAGTTCCACCGCCACAAAATCAATACGGTATTGTAACGGCAAGTTATTATGCGTCTGGCAATAATGAAAAGCGGTAGCCTTCAAATGCTCTTGCTTGGCTGTGGTAACCGATTCTTCCGGGCTACCATAATCCAGACTTCTCCTGGTCCTCACTTCAACAAAGATGAGGACATCCCCATGTCTGGCAACAATATCAATTTCGCCATAAGGGCAACGGTAATTCGTGTCCAGTATGCGATAACCATTTTTTTTAAGAAAATCCCGGGCCAACTTCTCACCGAGGATACCGGTGTCCCTTCGATTCATTACAGTATCACGCCCTTGACTACCTTATCATTTCTCTAACCGGCCTGAAGGTTTGCCGATGGACAGGCGATGGCCCCAGGCGGTAAAGGCAGGAAATGTGCTCACTGGTACCATAACCCTTATGCTGCGCCATTGCATAACCGGGGTAATACTGGTCAAGCTCCTTCATGATCCTGTCCCGCGTCACCTTGGCAACTATAGAGGCGCAGGCTATAGACAGGCACCGGCAATCGCCGTTGGTTATCCCCTTCTGGGGTAAGCTTACCTGAGGAAGAGACATATAGTCGATGAGGAGAGCATCGGCCTGTGGTGAGAGCCCTTCGACCGCCGCTTTCATCGCCATTTGTGTTGCCCTGACAATACCGCAGGAATCTATCACCTCGCCGTTAATCCGGCCAATACCAATGGTTACCGCTACCTCAACAATGCGGGAAAGCAAATACTCGCGTTTTTTGGGACTTAACTGCTTGCTGTCCCTTACCAGGCTCAGCCAGCCATAGTCAATCTGGGCAGGTAGAATGACAGCCGCTGCCACCACCGGTCCCGCCAGTGCCCCACGGCCAACCTCGTCAATACCGGCAACATGGCAGAAGCCCTGTGCCCCGAGAACCCTTTCTTCAGTAAAAGAGGGCACGAGGAGACTAATAACTGACCCGCCCCTGCCCACACGGTTACTATTCTTCAACAGTAATTTCACTAAAAGGCAGTTCTACGGTAGCCTCGCTTTCAAGTTCCACCAGTACCGTCTCCTTGAGTGGATTGCTGCTCACCACCTTGGCCATTCCTGAAGATGTGGACACTAATTGACCATCCCTGGGTAATTTCTCTTTCATCTCCCGGTACTGTTCATTCTCATAGACCAGGCAACACATCAGACGACCGCAAACACCGGATATCTTCATCGGGTTCAGCGGCAGGCCCTGCTCCTTGGCCATTCTGATCGAAACCGGAGCGAATTCGCTCAAAAAACTCATACAGCACAGGGGGCGCCCACAACGCCCGCAGCCGCCAACTATCTTGGCTTCATCTCTGGGACCGGTCTGCCTCAGTTCTACTCGCACCTTCAAATGGCTGGTCAATTCGCGAACCAGTTCACGGAAGTCAATCCGTTCGGCAGCACTGAAGAAAAAGGTGAGACGGTTACCATCCAGACTATATTCCGCTGATAGCAGTTTCATCGGCAACTTCAGCTTCTCGATTAACCGGCCACATTCAGCAAGGGCTTCTATTTCCCTGTTTTCCAGGTCCTGCACCCGCTGGATGTCTTCCGGTTCTGCTTTACGCACCACCGGCTTTAAAGGTTTGTTAACATCACTGGCCAATACCTGCCCAGGGGAAATAACCACCCGTCCCAGCTCCAAGCCACGTGTTGTTTCAACCACCACATAATCATTTACTTCCAGGTCAATACCGGCAGGGTCAAAATAATAGATTTTACCAGCCCTTTTAAAACGTACCCCAACAACATCAGCCATGCTTAACCTCAATCTGAGCAGCATACCTTCCACCACCCCGATCACCCACCACGGGTAAATCCAGCATCAATACCTCTAACACGAGCTGTGCATTAGCATTCTGCCCGAGCTGTTGATATGCTGCTCGAATACTATTAATAAAATCCCTTGTCTGAGTTAGACTGTAGCCTCCCGCCATTTCAACCAGCGTATCCAGCCGGTCTATATTGGTGATATCATCAGCGGAACCAGCTTTAACCAGCAACAGGTCACGCCACCAACCAAGCCACAATCCCAGTCTTTCCTGGACCAGTTCTCTGTTTTGCTGGAACTGTGCCGCCAGCCGGCCAGCGTAAGTAAAACGCTCATCATAGTCAGCGTGAGCAATACTCATAATTTCATCAAGGTATTCATCACGCTGTCCCAGTAAACGTTCATCATGGATAGCCGCTAGTGCCCAGCCGGGACACCCCCGTGAAAGTCTGGTCAGGAGTCTGGCCTTTGCCGGGTCACTAACCCAGTTACTCTTCAGGATTTCTTCTAACTCGTTTATCGCCACCGGGTATAACTCGACACGTTGACAGCGGGAAATTACCGTCAAGGGAAGAAGCTGCTCGCTGGTGGTCAGCAACACGAAAACCGTATTGTCTTCTGGTTCCTCCAGAGTTTTCAGTAAGCGGTTGGCTGCTCCGATTGAGAGGAGATCAGCCCTGTCAATAATAAATACCTTGTATCTTCCTTCAAAGGGTGGCAGGCTGGCGGAATGCTGCACCTGCTCAATCTGACCGACGCCAATCTTCACCCGGCTTTCCGCCTCGGTCAAATCTCCTCTATGATCGAGATCGATAACCTGTACATCAGCATGCTTATTCGAGGCTATCTTCTGACAGGAAAGGCACTCACCACAGGGTGGCTCAGCCGCGGTGCAATTCAATGCCTTCGCCAGTTTAATGGCCAGCGTCATCTTGCCCACATGGGCGGGGCCAACGAAAAGATAGGCATGAGCCAGAGCGCCCATCTCCAGGCTGCGCTGGAGTAAGGAAACAGCCCTGTCCTGTCCTATCATCTGCCACATCATTCATATCCCTGAAAACACTATTATAAAACCAGTCTCTCTAACCTAGACTATTACCAAGTAGAAAACACCTCAGAGAACATCGCACCTCATCAGGTCTTCCAGGGTCTCACGCCGCCGGATAAGCCGTGCCTGACCATCCTTAACCATGACCACCGCTGGTTTGAAAGAGGCATTATAGTTCATCGCTTCCGGGAGGCAGTAAGCTCCGCAGCCCGGTACGGCAATGACATCGCCGGCTTCAACCTGAGGCAGGCTGATATCCCTTATCAATATATCTCCGGACTCGCAGAATTTGCCGGCGATAGTCACCTCTCGCCCCTCTTTCTCCGTCATCCTGTTGGCCACTACCGCTTCCTGCTTCGCCCCGTATAGCGCCGGACGAATATTATCGGCCATACCGCCATCCACCGAAACGTAGCACCTCACGCCGGGGATATCTTTAACCACTCCCGCCCGGTATAAGGCTACCCCGGCCTGGGCAACCACCGACCTCCCCGGCTCAATAACGAGCTGCGGCAGGGGTATACCCAACTCCTGGCTTTTATGCCTGACACTTTTTGCTATCAACTCGGCATAGGCAGAGACAGGTAACGCTGGAGTATCCAGGGTATACTGAACCGCAAATCCCCCACCGATACCCAGTTCCCCGAGTTCAAAACCATGTTTACGCCTCATGTCAGCGGCGAAGCCGAGTATCAGCTCTATAGCCTGCTGGTAGGGCTCGATCTCAAAGATTAGAGAGCCCAGGTGGAAGTGCAAACCGACCGGCTTCAGATTGGAAAGAGCTAGACTGCTGACAACGGCCTCTTCACCGCTAGCCAGCGGAAATCCGAACTTGCTGTCAACGGTTCCCGTAGTGATATAACTATGGGTATGCGGGTCAACACCCGGTGATAAACGTAATAATATCTCGGGAACACAGCCCTTCTCCCCGGCTATTTCATTCAACATCTTGAGCTCGTGAAAATTGTCCACCACGATACGCCCGATGCCCCAATCTAAAGCCATACTAATTTCATCCGCTGACTTATTATTACCGTGGAAATAGACCTTCTCCGGGGGAAAACCAACGGAACGGGCAATACCAAGCTCTCCGCCGGAGACGACATCCAGCCCCAGACCCTCTTCGTTTAGTAGAAGTGCTATGGCTTTGTTAATAAAGGCTTTACAAGCATAGATAACGGTAGTACCGGCATAACGCTGGCCGAACTCATTCACAAAATCGGCGCATTTATCGCGGAGGTGCTGCTCATCAAAGAGATACAACGGCGTGCCGAACTCAGCGGCCAGCTCTACCGTATCACAACCGCCAATCACCAGGTGACCCTGGTCGTTTACCCTCGTAGCTTTCGGAAACAAAGCCAATCTTGCTAGTTGATCTACCATGGGATATGCTCCTTCTCTGTCTCAATATTACCAATGCCCACCGGGTAAGTCAACGAGAGATGGCGTGGTCTGCCGCCAGTGTTATTCTAATCGTAACAGTATTAAGTTTAACAGCATACAGCCCAGGGTTTTACAATACCTCCGGCATCCGTTATATTTATAGCTATGGGAAAAACTCTGGCCGAGAAAATACTCGGCGCCAAATCCGATGGTGAAGCTAGCGCCGGCAGTATTGTTATTGCCCGGGTAGACCTGGTCTTTATGCAGGACAGTACCGGCCCGCTGACATTAAGACAATTTGCCGATACCAATCTCGGCGTCATTCACAACCCTTTAAAATCCGTGATTTTCATTGACCATTCGGTGCCCAGCCCGAACCGCGAGCTTTCCAACGACCATATCTTCTTGAGAAGCTTCGCCCGGGAAAAGGGGGTTGTTTTAAGTGATTCCGGCGATGGTGTCTGCCACCAGATAGTAGCCGAAAAATACGCTGGCCCGGGAGACGTGATTGTCGGGGCTGACTCTCACACGGTCACCGGCGGCGCCCTGGGCGCGTTTGCTACGGGAATGGGCTCAACAGATATCGCCACAGCGATGGCCCTGGGTAAAACCTGGTTTCGCGTACCGGAGACAATGAGGATACTGGTCCATGGTAGCCTTGAGCGGGGTGTCGAGGGCAAGGACCTGATACTGCACCTTATCGGACAGCTAGGGGCTGACGGTGCTACCTACCGGGCGCTTGAGTTCGGTGGCCAGGCGATAACCGACATGCCAATGTCACAGCGACTTACCATAGCTAATATGGCAGTTGAGGCCGGGGCCAAGGTCGGGCTTTTCCCCTCGGATAAAATCACCGAAGACTATTTGAAGGGACAGGGAAGGCAAGAACGATACCGGAACCTTCAGCCGGATCCCGATGCAGTCTACGAAAGTACCATTGAGATAAACGGCACCAGGCTTGAGCCAACCGTGGCCAGGCCTCATACGGTTGATAATACAGCCCTGGCCAGAGACCTGAAGGGAGTCAGAATAGACCAGGTGTTTATCGGTACCTGCACCAACGGGCGGCTGGAAGACATCCGGACCGCCGCCGGTATACTTCAGGGCAAGAAAAGGCACCCCGGCACCCGCCTTGTTATTGCCCCGGCTTCTCAGACAGTATTATCAGCAGCCCTTAAAGAAGGGCACATTGCCACTTTAGTCGAAGCGGGGGCGACAATCGTCCCGCCCGGCTGCGCCGC
>CP070645.1:64883-68252 GCA_020354275.1 Dehalococcoidales bacterium | reverse complement strand
CTGGTTACCGAATGCTTAAAGATTAAACATCCCTATGATGAAGGTGTGGTAGCGCGGAAAGGGATTGATTACTAACTGCGAACACGAAGGAGGAGACAATGAAGGTTACCATGAGCGTTATCAAGGCTGATATTGGAGGATACGTGGGTCACTCGGATACTCACCCTGAAATGATAGCCAGGGCAGACGAAATGCTGGCGAAACCCAAACAGGATGGGTTGCTGATTGACTACCATGTGACCAAGTGTGGGGATGACCTGCAGTTAATCATAACTCACCAGAAGGGAGTGGATAATGAAGAAATCCATAAACTGACCTGGGATATTTTTATTGAGTGTACTGAAATCGCCAAGAAGTTGAAACTCCACGGTGCCGGACAGGATTTGCTGGCGGATGCTTTCTCAGGTAATGTCAGGGGAATGGGGCCAGGGGTGGCTGAGATGGAATTCGATGAACGGGGCTCTGAACCAGTAATAGTCTTTATGGCGGACAAGACCTCGTCTGGGGCGTGGAATATGCCTTTGTATAAGATATTTGCTGATCCATTCAATACTATTGGCCTGGTAATTGCCGAGAACATGCATAACGGTTTTGCCTTTGAGGTACATGATGTCAAAGAGAGTAAGAAGATAACCTTCAACACCCCCGAAGAGATATATGACCTGCTGGTCTTCATCGGGGCGCCGTCACGTTTCATGGTAAAGGCAATCTATCACCGGGATTCCGGGAATATTGCCGCTGTTTCTTCAACCCAGCGACTGGCATTGATTGCCGGCCGTTACGTTGGTAAGGATGACCCTGTGTGCATTGTACGCTCGCAGGGTGAATTCCCTGCCGTGGGCGAAGTGCTGGAACCATTCGCTTCTCCAATTCTGGTTGAAGGCTGGATGCGGGGTTCTCATATGGGGCCTCTCATGCCAGTAGCTGTCTGTGACAGTACGCCGACACGGTTTGACGGTCCGCCCAGGGTAACCGCGGCTGGTTTCCAGGTCTCCGGGGGGAAGCTAATAGGACCCCGTGATATGTTTGCTGACAAATCATATGACCTAGCCCGGCAGCAGGCAAATGAAATGGCAGATATGATGCGTAGTCATGGTCCCTTCGAACCTCACCGGTTGCCCCTGGAGGAGATGGAGTACACCACTATGCCGCAGGTGATGAAGAAGCTAGAGGGAAGGTTTACTGACCTGGAATAAAAGGCATGTCTAAGCTGCTACTGGCAACTAATAATCAGGCCAAGATGATTGAGTACCGTGAACTATTGAAGGGACTACCACTGGAACTGGTTACTCTGGCGGATCAGGGCATAACAACCGTGGTTGATGAGGTTGGGGGAAGCCTGGAGGAGAATGCCAGATTAAAGGCAGCTATTTTGGCGGCTGAAAGCGGGCTGGTGGCCCTGTCTGACGATTCTGGCCTAGAGGTAGATGCCTTGGACGGAGAGCCCGGGCCACTATCGGCCCGTTATGCCGGCGAAGGTGCTTCGGACGCGGACAGGGTCAAGTACTTGCTGTCACGGCTCAAGGATATACCGTGGTCAGAGCGTTCTGCCTGCTTTCGGTGTGTCATCGCACTGGCAGTTCCCGGTGGTCAGGTAGAACTGTGCACTGGCCAGTGTCGGGGTTTAATAGCCTGTGAGCCGAAGGGGGAACACGGCTTTGGTTATGATCCAGTATTCTATCTCCCCGGGCTGGATAAGACCATGGCCGAGTTGCCTCTGGAAATAAAGAATACAATTAGCCATCGGGGGCAGGCAGCACAAAAGGTCAAACATATGCTGGAAAGGCCGCCATTTTCGGAGTATTTATCAATCAGTCAATAATTGCCCGGGGATTTATATCTCTAGTTAACCGGGGAGACTAACCTTGAATTACAGTAGTTATTGCTATATACTACTTTCCACCACTAATAACACTGGGGGTGAGCCATGAAGTTATCGTGTCTTCAAGAGAATCTGAATAAGGCGCTTGGTATAGTAGGCAGGGCAGTGGCCACCAGGACAACGTTGCCGATAACCAATAATATTCTCTTAACCACCGACCAGTCACGCCTGAAGCTGGTGGCTACTAATTTGGAAATGGCGATAAGCTACTGGACGGGTGCCAAGGTAGAAGAAGAAGGTGAAATAACCGTACCAGCCCGGCTGCTTACCGAGTTTGTTGGGTCCTTACCCAATGACAGGATTGATATCAGTCTTTCTCCTAAAACTAAAACACTGGAATTAAAGTGCGCCCGTTTCGAGGCAAGAATCAGCGGGGTTGACGCTAAGGACTTTCCGCCAATACCCACTATTGATGAAGGTATCACGACAAAGGTTGAAGTTGCGGAACTGAAACAGGGAATCAGCCAGGTTGTTTTTGCCGCTGCCTCTGAAGAATCACGACCGGTGCTCACTGGAGTAGACGCTCAATTTACCAATGATTCGTTGACACTGGTTGCGGCTGACGGCTTTAGACTGGCAGTATATAAACTACCCGTCAATACACCAGTTGATCAAGAGGTTGAGATTATTATACCGGCACGTACGCTAAATGAGTTGAACCGGCTGGTTTCTGATGGCGAGGAAGTAGTTGACATAACTATAAACCCCGGCAAGAGCCAGGTACTTTTCAGTTTTAAAGATACAGAACTGGTATCTCAGCTAATTCAGGGCGCTTTCCCGCAATATTCGCAACTCATTCCCCAGAGCTATAACACACAGGCAGTGGTTGATGTTAGTGAATTCTTAAGGGCGGCCAGGACAGCTTCGATATTCGCTCGTGATGGCAGCGGGATTGTCCGTCTGGTGATGGCGGCGGGTAGTGAACTGACCCCGGGCAAGCTGACGATATCGGCTCGTTCTGAAGAGATAGGTGACGATGTTGGTGAGATTGATGCCGTTGTTGATGGTGAAGAAGCCAAGATAGCCTTTAACGGCAGGTACATAATTGATGTACTTGGCGTGCTTCATGAATCAAGGGTAGCCCTGGAGACAACCAATCCATCAAGCCCGGCCGTTATCCGTCCGATGGGGGTAGATAATTACATCCACGTTGTCATGCCTATGTTCGTGCAATGGTAGGTAAGAACTCAACACGGCAAAATACTTACAGATTGCTCTCCGTTTGAAGCTACGTCCACGACAATCAAACATCACGAAGAGCACGCATTGGTTATAGATGGGAATTCAGAACCTCTCCCACTTTACAGCTAATCACTTTATCGTAACCATATACCATGTACACACTATTCATTGGAGGTAAATGTTTAATCTCTAATTCTATGAACTTGTTGAACTCTATAGTTTTCAGTTTAATTTAAAAATTTGCATTAAAATACAAAGGTTTTAACAAACAAACATCGGGATGTTTGATACTCGTGGACGTAGCT
>CP070645.1:58957-64783 GCA_020354275.1 Dehalococcoidales bacterium | reverse complement strand
CTTGACATAATCTTGTGTTTTACCGTCAGCAAAGAAGATACCTGCTTTGGCGCCGGCTTCGATGGCCATATTGGCCATGGTAAAACGCCCGTCCATAGACAGGTTATCTATAGCCTCTCCGGTGAACTCCATGGCGGCGTAGAGGGCACCGTCCACTCCTATATCCCCGATGGTATATAGAATCAGGTCCTTACCTCCTACCCATTCCTTAAGGCTCCCGTGGTAAACAAATTTTATTGTTGGCGGCACCTTCATCCAGATATCACCCGTCGCCATGGCGGCGGCGATATCGGTTGACCCCATACCGGTGGCAAAAGCACCCAGTGCGCCGTAGGTACAGGTGTGGGAGTCTGCACCGATGACCACGTCGCCCGGCAGTACCAAACCCTGTTCCGGTAGCAGCACGTGCTCGATTCCCATTTGACCAACATCAAAGTGCTGGATGCCCTGCTCCGAGCAAAAATCACGCATCAATTTAGCCTGCTCAGCAGAAATGATATCTTTATTAGGCGTGAAATGGTCAGCTACCATCACTATCTTATGGGGGTCAAATACCTTATCCACCCCGATACGGCGGAACTCGGTGATAGCAATGGGGGCGGTGATATCATTAGCCAGAATCAGGTCCACCTTAACGTTAATCAGGTCGCTAGGGCTTATCTTTTCCTTATCGGTATGGGCTGCTAGAATATTCTCAATTAGGGTCACTTTGTTTTCCTTTCTCCAAAGCTTTACATAAACACATAATAGTCTATAACACGATATTTAGCTAGTTTTTCCAATGGCATGAAAGAAGAGTTGTTGGTGTTAATAAGGCATTATCACAGGTTACAGGCCATTGTGCTTATGAGTGTTCCGGTGGGAAATAATATCTGGCTGGAAATAGCCTCGCTCTCTAGCTTTTCTGGTTGTCTGCAAGCAGCCGGTTAAGGGCATTGATATAAGCCTTGGCACTGGCGACAATGATATCAGTATCGGCACCTCTTCCGGTATAGGTTATGCCCTCACTTTCTATCCTGATCAGCACCTCACCGATGGCATCAATACCTTCGGTCACTGATTTAACACTGAACTCAGTAAGGGTATTGGAGACACCAACCAGCCGGTTAATTGCCTTATATACAGCGTCGACGGGACCGGTGCCCAGTGAGGCATCAGCTAGGATCTGCCCTTCGGGGCCAATCAGTCTGATAGCAGCCGTAGGGATGCCCCTGTCTCCGCAGGTTACCTGAAGGCGGTCAAGGTGATAGACCTGCGATACCGTACGTTTCTCCTCGGCAACGAGGGACTCAATATCTCTGTCGGTGATTTCCGGCTTTTTATCGGCCAGTTCCTTGAACGCCGTAAAGGCACGGTCAAAATCTGCCTCAGACAGGCTGTATCCCAGTTCTGCCAGATGTTCCCGGAAGCCGTGTCGTCCGCTGGTCTTACCCAGTACCAGACTGCTGGCCGGCATGCCGATACTCTTAGGGTCCATTATTTCAAAAGTACCCCGCATCTTGATAACGCCATCCTGGTGCAGTCCTGATGAATGGCGGAAAGCGTTGGCGCCGACAATTGCTTTATTAGGCTGCACCGGGAAACCGGTTAACTCGCTGACCAGACGGCTCGTTTTATATATCTGTTTGGTGTCAATACTGGTAGTGAGGTTGTAGAAGTCCTGGCGGGTTTGAATCGCCATGATAATCTCCTCGAGCGAAGCATTACCGGCACGCTCGCCAATGCCGTTAATGGTACCCTCTACCTGTCTGGCGCCCCTTTTCAGTGCTTCCAGGCTATTAGCCACGGCCAGGCCCAGGTCATTATGGCAGTGAACACTGACCATGGCCTGGTCGATATTAGGAACATTTTTGAAAACACCTTCAATTAGTTGTCCGAATTCATCGGGCATGGCGTAACCCACGGTATCGGGTATATTCACTGTGGTTGCCCCGGTGTCAATAACCGCTTTCAGGAGCTGGTAGATGTATTCGGGATCGGTCCTGCTGGCATCCATGGCAGAGAATTCAACGTTGTTGACATATTTCTTAGCCCTGGCTACCGTACTGCAGGACATCTCCAGAATTTCATCGCGGCTCTTTCTCAGTTGATAGAAAAGATGGGTATCAGAGGAAGAGAGAACGATGTGAATGCAGGGTTGTTTGGCTCCCTTGACCGCTTCCCAGCTCTGGTCGACAGCCGCGAGATTGGCATGGGTTAGAACGCAAATTACGGGGGTGCGGATCTCCTGGGCAATGCGTTTTACCGCCTCAAAATCACCCGGCGAGGTAACCGGGAAGCCCGCCTCAATAATATCTACACCAAGTGTTTCCAGTTGACGGGCTATCTCCAGCTTTTCCTGGATATTCAGTGTGCCTCCGGCCGCCTGCTCACCGTCTCTCAGTGTTGTATCGAAAATGGTTACTTTGTCCATAGTGTCCTCCCTGGGAGAAACGAATCTCAAAAGGTTATTTACAAAAGGATAAAAATCCCCTCGTGCTCTTCCTTAGACGAAGCTGTAATTACCCCTCCCCATTATGAAGAGGGGCTGGTAAGGATGAGCTTGCATCTCCCAGCAAGGATAAATCCAATGAAATATATAGGTAGTGTTTGGCTTATAATTTTAAACAATTTGTTATACCTATTGAGCAAAATACTAGCCCTTGAGCCAGGGCATCATCTGGCGTAACTCGGCACCCACCTCCTCGATGAGGTGTTCGGTTTCCAGGCGCTTCAGAGAAGTGTAAACCGGGCGGCCGGCCTGGTTTTCCAGAACCCACTCTTTGGCGAAAATACCTTCCTGAATTTCCAGCAGGATTTGCTCCATCTCCTCCTTCACCATGTCATTGATGACCCTCGGGCCCCGCGTGTAGTCACCGTATTCAGCGGTATCGCTGACCGAGTAGCGCATGTAAGAAAGGCCGCCCTGATAAATCAGGTCGATAATCAGCTTTAGCTCGTGGAGGATTTCAAAGTAGGCTATTTCTGGCTGGTATCCAGCCTCAACAAGCGTCTCAAAACCAGCCTTTATCAAGGAGGTAACACCGCCGCATAGTACTGTCTGCTCACCGAAGAGGTCGGTCTCAGTTTCTTCGGCGAAGGTAGTCTCAATTACCCCGGCTTTACTGCAACCGATGCCCTTGGCGTAGGCCAGGGCAATATCCATTGCCTTGCCCGAGGCATCTTTTTCAACAGCGACAATTGCCGGCGGCCCGATGCCTTCGGTATACAGTTGTCTCAGCATATGGCCGGGACATTTAGGGGCAATCATGCTGACATCGATGTCAGCCGGCGGGACAATCTGGCCGTAGTGAATACTGAAGCCGTGGGCAAACATAAGAGTATTACCCGGAACCAAGCCGTTCTTTATGGATTGGTGAAATATATCCCGGTGAAAATGGTCTTCTGCTAACATGGTAATAATATCAGCCTTTTGTGCCATGCTGGCCGTATCTGACACCTGAAAGCCGGCTTCCTTGGCGTTATTCCAGCCCGGGCTCCCCTCCAGTTCAGCTACTATAACCGTACAACCACTATCACGGAGATTCTGCGCATGGGCATGTCCCTGACTCCCGTAACCAATAATACCGATTACCTTGTCTTTGATCAGCTCCAGGTTACAGTCATTATCATAATAAATTTTGGCCACTTTAATCCCCCCTTTATTTTAATCAAATCAGACTAGTCTGTCCTAACCAGAAGGACCGGCCTGTTGACTCCCTGTAATACGTTCTCGGTGACACTGCCATAGACCAGGCGCCGGAGCCCGGAGCGCGGGTGTGTCGACATGACAATAAGGTTGAAAGGGTTTTTATTGGCATATTCAACAATCTCCTCAGCAGCTCTACCTTCTAGAATCTCTGACCGCACGCTGATATTACTGTCTTTGAACCTTTTTTCAACTTTTTCCAGATACTCTCCAGCTACCTGCTTACTCTTAACCATTTCACCCTCAATGTACTTTTGCCAGTTTATATGTGATTCGATAGCTTCTGGCTCAGATAGTGGTGCATAGGTTACACCAGGTTCAGCCAGGTAGTAGGATGGCCTTGATGGGGGTTCACAGACCCTGAGGAGAACTACATCAACCTGCTCGATGCCCCGCTGTTTGGCCAGCGTCTCAGCATGGGGAAGCACCGATTCAGCCTGTTCCGAACCATCCAGTGGTAGGAGTATAGTTGTTGTTGGCCACTGGCCGTAAACGATTTCATCGGGCATACCGGCACGCACCAGCCAGACCGGTATTTTGGTCACACGAAGGATTTTATCAGCCACGCTGCCCATGGTCCATCGCTTTATGCCAGAA
Source organism: Dehalococcoidales bacterium (assembly GCA_020354275.1). Lineage (GTDB taxonomy): Bacteria > Chloroflexota > Dehalococcoidia > Dehalococcoidales > UBA2162. The sequence continues at coordinate 60,498 of CP070645.1, read as the reverse complement.
CGGCCGTGGGTTGCCATAAGAATCAGGTCAACCTTGTTTTCATCAGCGAAACGGAGGATTTCATCAGCAGCATAACCGATAACCACTTCACCACGTACATCGATCGGTTTACCCTCCTTTTTAGCTGCTGTTTTGTCCTGTATCTCCTGTGATTGACGCTGGATAACCTCCACCGCTCGTTCAATATAGGCTTTGCGCATGGGCAGGGTGTTTTCTGCAGCCTGCCGGGCAACATGAAGTAGAATTATATCCAGGTCAAGTCTCCCGGCTAGTTCCTTGGCATAGGTGAAGACCACCTCGGCAAGCTCCGAACCGTCCAGTGGAACGAGCATCCTCTGATACATGCTACAACCTCCGTTTGTAGATTTGAAAATATACTACTTGCTGACAGCAATTAATAATAATATTATTTGTTATTTGCTGCAAATTTCAGTTGAACCCTTCACTTCTTTGGTGAATTTAGACTTCCCCTGGTCATAGCAATACGCCCCGTTCTGGCTAGTTCCCTGATGCCGTAGTCACGTAGTAAATTCAGTAAGGAACTGGTTTTCTCCTCATCGCCGGTAACTTCAACGGTTACCGAATCGGCACTGACATCCACGATATTAGCCCGGAATATGTCCACAATCTGCATAATCTCACTACGGGTAGCGGTATTAGCTTTCACTTTAATTAAAGCCAGCTCACGGGAAACATGGTTAGATCCGGTGATATCAGAAACGCTGACTACGTCCATGGTCTTATCCAGCTGTTTGCGTACCTGCTCGACCATTGTGTTGGCTCCATCAACAACGATAGTCATGCGTGATAAGTGGGGTATTTCGCTACTCCCCACGGCTATACTTTCGATATTAAAACCACGTCTTCGGAAAAGGCTGGCAATCCGGTTCAATACTCCCGGCTTGTCCTCTACTAAAGCGACTATGGTATGCTTAGTTGCTGGCATGCTATCACCTCGCTTTTTTAGGATTAGATATTACTTGTTGGAAGCTTGGCTGAGTCAGAGAGCACCTTTTCTTTTGGTTCTTCCATGACCTCGGCTAAAGATGCTCCCGGGGGTACCATAGGATAAACGTTTTCCTCCGGTTCCACCATGAAATCTATCAGGAATGGTCCCGGTTCGGTCATGGCCTGTTCAATGGCCGGGACTACTTCTTTTTTATCCTTTACTCTCAGCGCCGGAATACCATAGGCTTCAGCAATCTTGACATAGTCTGGCCCACTGAGTGGCGTGGCTACATACCGTCGGTCATAGAAAAGCTCCTGCCACTGCCTTACCATTCCCAGATAACCATTGTTCATAATAGCTATTTTAACCGCTGTATTTTCCTGTGCGATGGTACCTAACTCCTGGATGGTCATCTGGAAACTACCGTCTCCGTCTATACACCACACCGTTTGGTCAGGACAGCCTGTCTTGACCCCGATGGCTGCCGGTAATCCGAAGCCCATCGTCCCCAATCCGCCCGATGAAACAAAGCTATTCGGCTTATCATACCAAAATTGCTGGGCGGCCCACATTTGGTTCTGCCCCACTCCGG
>CP070645.1:55861-58857 GCA_020354275.1 Dehalococcoidales bacterium | reverse complement strand
CCGACTGTCTCCAGAGGCGGGTTAATATTGTGGTATACTGGAAAGCAAATTATGTTTTGACCTCTGTGAGACGGAAGTATGCCCGAAGAAAAAAGAGAAAAGGGAATAAGCAGCAAGGAAGATGCTTTAGCCGGTCTCTATAATGAGTACTATGATAAAATCGCCCGTTATATTTATGTCAGGATGGGTAACCGGGCAGAGGCCGAGGACATGGCCGGGGAGGTGTTTTTGAAGGCTTTAGAGTCTCTGGGGTCATATAAGGAGCGGGGCGTGCCGATGCAGGCCTGGCTGTTCCGGATTGCCCATAACCTGGTGGTTGATTACCTACGGCGGTCAAGCCGGCGGGGTATTATACTGGTGGATGATGTGGAAGTGGAAGCGGAAACGAACCCGCAGGAAATAGCCGAGACCAATATCGAGATGGCCAGGGTTTCAGAGGCAATGACCGAACTCACACCGGCGCAGAAACAGGTGATTGAGCTCAGGTTTTTCGGCGGGTTGACCTCAGAAGAGGCAGGTAAAGTAATGAATAAGAGCAGCGGTGCGGTGCGTGAGATGCAGAGCGCGGCGATAAAGCGCCTGCGCGAGCTGCTGGTTGATGAATCCTGATCAGAGTGATGAAAAATGGCTAAAAGATTTAATGAAATAATAGACGAATGTATAAACCGCGTTAACCGCGGGGACAGCATCGAAGACTGCCTGGCGGACTATCCTGAGCATGCCGGGGAGCTTGAGCCCATGCTGAAGGCCATGCTTGTCAGCCAGCAGGTCTATGAATTTGTGCCTTCACCGGTAGTCAAGGATGCCCACCGGCAACGTTTCAATGCGGCGCTGGCCGAACAGCGGCGAAGGCGGGAGGCGGAGCAGCCGCTTTACCGGCGCTTATTCGGCCAGCCGAGGGTGTGGGCTACCGTTACCGTAGTTGTGGCGTTGGCAGTAGCTGGCTACTTTGGACTGAAGCCGGTACTATTCCCGGCAGGGATTAGCCCTGAGGACGGTGATGGCCCCGATGTTGTCAGCCCTGATGACGGCGAGTCTACCGAGGTGATTATTGCCCAACCGAGCCTGGAAGGCAACTTCGTCTTCCTGATTAGTGACGAGGTTAATGCCATAGGTGATTTTAGCAGTGTTAATATTACTGTCTCCAAGATAGGCCTCAAGCTGGCCGGAGACGGAGGAAAGTGGGTTGAGCTTGAGCCGGTGGTGGCTGAAGTAGACCTGACCCTCTTGCAGGGGGATAAGGCCCGGGAAGTCTGGCAGGGAGATGTCCCTCTGGGGCAATACAACCAGGTGTTTATCTATGTGGACAGTGTTACCGGGGTCCTGAATGAGGACAAAGGTGGTGGGGCGGTTGAAATCAAGCTGCCCAGCGGCAAACTGCATATGTCCAAGGCATTTGAGGTTACCGGTGATACGGCAGTCAACTTTGTTTATGACCTGACCGTGGTTGCCGCCGGGAATGCCCAGGGCGGTGCCAAGTATATTCTGAAACCCCAGATAGCCGAAAGCGGGGCTGAGCAGAGATTTGAACTGGTGGGTGGCCAGGACGAAGATAGCGGTAAGGGGAAGGAGCGGGGTGACGGGCAGGACACGGGACAGGGCGACGGGCAGGACAAGGGACAGGGTGACGGGCAGGACAAGGGCATGGATATAAACCAGGACAAACCCCGCTAGACATCTAGGCATTCCACATTCAGACCTTCTATCAGAAACTCCCCCTTTTTTAATTCAGGAACAGCCGACCAGTAATTCCTGACAGTTTTTCTTCTTTTACGTTATCTTAATTGAACAGGGTGAAAACCCGCAAAAACTATCAAAGCAGGAGGAGTACAAAGGTGAAAAGATTTTTAATAACAATGGTAGGCCTGGCACTGGTGGCATCACTGGCTATCGGGTGCGAGGAAGGGATGTCACCGGGAGATGAGGAAGAGACCATGTCTGGTGAAGAGACGGTAAATATGCAGTTCCTCATCAGTGACGAGAAGAACGACATCGGCGATTTTGAAAGTCTCATTATTGAAATCGCCAGTATCGGTCTGAAGCCGGCTGGTGACCCCGGTGAGTGGATTACACTTGAGGCCAATGAAGACCCGGATGACGATGGTATACCTGGTTTTGACCTTAGACCACTGGAAGGCGAGAATGCCCTGATACTCTGGAGCGGCAGTATTGATGCCGGGGAATACAACAAGGTATTTATCCACGTCGATAACATCACCGGAATACTTACCGAGGCAATGGGTGGTGGGGAAGCCGAGGTGAAGCTGCCCAGTGACCGGCTGCAGATTTCCAAGCCCTTTACCGTCGGTGAAGACCAGGTGGTGAATTTTGTTTACGATATCACGGTACATAAGGCTGGTAAAAGCCAGCAGTATATTATTAAACCCCAGATAGCCGAGAGTGGCCCCAACCAGAAGTTTAATGATGTAACCCCGCAGGGCGTGGCCGAGCGGTACCGAGAGCAGCATAAAGAACAGAACAAAGGGCAGAATAAGGAGCAGAACAAAGGAAATAACGGCAATGGCGGGCAGAGCCAGGGTCAAAATGGCGGGCAGAACCAGGAGCAGAATTCCGGGCAAAACCAGGAGCAGAACCAGGGGCAGCATGGCAACATGGAAGGTCAGGTTGAATGGTTTGAAGGCGAAATAACCGCCATTACTGAAGGCGAGGAAAATAGCAGTCCCTGGACGATGACCCTTAGTGGAGTTGACGGCCCGGTTACGGTCTATGTTATTGAAGTCGAAGGGACACCCGCCGTCGGTGCCTGGGCTGAAATAGAGGGTATCATGAGCGATAGCACAATCACTGATGCCAAAGCCGAGATTGAGGAAGAGTAAAGGGCGGAGTCAGGGCCTGGACAGGAAATTAGACAATAATGCAAGGGGCAGGGGTCGCAGACCCCTGCCTTTAATATATATCGTGATTTCAGCATGTCCCGTCGTGTGGCGTGTTTATACCGTTTTATTTGACAGACCGGCTCACAGGGAATAAACTGG
>CP070645.1:45300-55761 GCA_020354275.1 Dehalococcoidales bacterium | reverse complement strand
GGGATATGGGGAGGGGTATTCATGGCTATGCTGTCAACCGTGGCTGCCGGCATGCCCTGTATCATTACATTGGTACTCAAACCCATGCTAAGTATCCCAACAAACGGATGCGGTATTGGCGTCGGCACCGGCGGGCCCGGAGGCGCCGGTACCATAATAATATGGGTATCGGTAGCCATAACCTGGTCACCCTGTTTTGCCGCTGGCTGTCCCATTTATGTTAACTCCTTATTAATTCAGGTTAATCATGGCCCCTTTAACCACCACGTTACCGCTGGCCTCGACATTGGTTCCACTGCCGCCCTTTAGGTTGGCCTGAGCGCTGGCTTCCAGATCCATATTCGTGCCTTTCATCTTGGCGGCATTGCTGGCTTCCATCTCGATATCATTGCCCTTTATTGTCACCTTGCCGGTAGCTTCCATCTTGATATCTCCCTGCGTCTTTATGGCTACCGAATTATTTGATGAATCTATCTCAATATAATTCTTTCCTGTTTCATCTATAATAGAGATTTTTCCTTTGTTGTCAGTATCATCCAGGGTAATGGTATGCCCGGAACGGGAGCGGATTATCCTTTTTTCGACCTGTCCGCTACTGCCATTAACCACCTTGTCACTCTGCTCCGGCGGCTTATCTTTACCATTCCACATCGACCCCAGTATGAAAGGATGACTGGCATCGTTGTACTCAAAAGCAACCAATACTTCATCATTAACTTCTGGAATGAACTCGAAGCCCCGGCCGTTACCGGCCATGGGAGTTACCAGCCTTGCCCAGTGGCTCTCCTCGTTACCGGGCAAGCTGGGGAACTTCACCTTAACCCTGCCCCAGCCATCAGGGTCCTGATTGTTGGTGACGATACCGATAACGACACCATAACTGTTCTGGGTTTTTGGTGCCAGTATTTCACCGATGGTATCGGCCTGGCGCCCAGTTACGCTGAAAAGGGTAGTGTACCCCGTATCGTCATAATGGTGAAGGGCATGGCTAATGCGGTAACGCCCGGAAAAACGCTCCCCCACCCCCTTAATCTCGACAATCGCTCCGGCATGTACCGCCGGGTTGCCATAACAGAGCCCTTCTGCTTTGATGAAGGTATTACCGATTTTATCGCATATAGATTGGGCCAGGGCATCAGCTTCCGCCTGTGTCGCCACCGGACGGTTAACGACAACCTCCTCGCTATCTACGTTAAATGCCCGCTTGGCTGCCTGACCTCCGGCACGCCGCTCCCCGACCTGCGGTGTGTCCTGCGGTGTAGCTGCCTGCCCGACAATATCCTCTTTCTTCTTAGGGTCCCAACCCCGTACAACCACCTTGGTAACCTGCTGGGCTGTGGAAAGCTGTGCTTCGAAATCCAGCAGGGTTTCTCCCCACTCCAAAACCGGTACATCAGGCTCACTACCCGGCTTCTTACAGAAATACAGTTTACCGTCCTCGACATATAGACGGTAACCGTTCCGCCTTGCCCTTTCTTCAAGGAATTCCATGTCAGTTTGATTGTCCTGGAAGACATATTCATGTACCTCACGGGTGTAGTCAACCTCGGCTTTCAACCCGCATCTCAGGGCTACCTTTTTTACTATGTCGCTGTCCTTCTCCTGAATATAGGTCTTGGTCTGTCTGGCCCGATGAAGACGGTGCGCCTGGTCGTAACCTCTGACCAACAGAGTAGACCCGGCAACCTGGGAGAACTGCGGTTCAATCGCCGTAATCTCCCCGGTGAGGAGCTTGCTGGTTTTATCCTCGTATCTAACCGAAATCTCTACCTCTTTACCGGGGGAAAATTCATCAGAATCAGCCCGCTCGAAGTTGGGGTCACGCATATGAATTGAAAACATGTCCGGTAGCAACAGGCTATCATCAACCTCAACACTTATCAGGTTGTCCATTACCTCTTCGGAGGCATTGCTGCCGGCGATCTTGAGATATACCTGTGAAACCAGTTCTTCAGTTTGCGGCATGGTAACTTACCTCCTTAAGGTGGCGGCGCAATCGCCAGCATCTGCCCGGGCTTAAGCCGCTGCGGGTAGTCCAGCTTGTTGGTCTCAGCAATGTAACGCCACATAGCGCTATTCCCGTACTCCTCAAATGCAATCCAGTCTATAACATCCCCTTCCTTGACCAGCCGGTGCTTGTAACCCGGCTGGCCGACGGTGGTCGGGTTCTGGCCGGGGTACTTCCCCTTCTCCTTGGCCTGCATGAAGGTAACATCCAGCGTCGCCCTTACCGGGATACCGTCATACCGGAAGAGGGTAAACTTCTGGCTGATATTGGTAATCACCGCTTTAAATGCCCAGGTGGAACCCCACTGGAATTCAACCATCGGTGGCCGGCCTTTAACACTGGTCATATCAGTAAGGTCTTTATCAATATTCATCAAGCTCCAGATCTGGTTGGTGGTCTGACGTACATCCCCACCATCGGTATAGTTATCAAAAAAGAGCTGGAGCTTCAATGTCATCGAATCCCCACCACCAAATTCCAGCTGGGGCACATTCTTGCCCTTTATCTCCCCCTTGTTCCAGGTATTTTTCTTGCTGAAGGTATACTCGTTAGGATTGAACATGCACACAATTTCCCTCTGGTTGGGTTTATCCAGATTGATTATCCTCGCTTTTTCCGGTTTGGTACTTGACATACTGTCCTCCTAACTTATTCCCAGCGCACGCTCCCTCTCTCTGATAAGCCTCCTTCTCAAGATACGATACACGTCACGGGCGATGTCATCTATCTCCGGGGCAGCTCCTTCTGCCATACCCTCGGCAGATGCCTGCCTTGTTTCAGGCGGCGCTGCCGATGTTGTTTCCGCCTGACGCCCGGCGGGAGCCAATGCCAGCTCGGGCACCTCCCGGTGGCCGTAATAACCGGCACCTTCTATTACACCCGACACAATATCTTCTCCGGATATACTGCCTTCACCTTCAGACTCCTTCTCTGTAAAACGCGGGGGCATTTCCGGCCGCCTTTGAACAATAGGACGCGATGAGGGCAACCAGAGTTCCTTTTTAACTGGGAACTGTGATGGTTCTTCAGGTTCGCTGATATCACCACTGATGTCACCCACCGATTTTGCGTACAGTCCGGGTAGTAATCCCGGTTGCCGCGAGAAAATATCACTCCCTATTAAAGGCTGGTCAACAGGTTTAAAAACAGGTGCTACTTGGTCAACCTCTATGTCACCGGTAGAGATGCTATCAGGGTATTCCCGCGACGGCTCTTCTGGCGGATACCGGTCAACAACATCAAAAACGGGTGGCCAGCCTTCACTTTCAACACCGGGGTAGCCAACACTGTCCAGTGGTTCTGCACGCGTTTCTCCCGGTATAGCCGGCATGTGTTCCCGACGGCTTTCTGCAGGCAACGAACGGTAATGACGGCCGACATCAGCCGGCAAGTCTCTACCGGTATCGCTTTTCTGTATGACTCTGCCCAAGGGCCGTAAAGGTCTGCCATGGGCTAAATCCAGCGGCACCAATGACTTTAACCGCGGTAGATAGGTCTCAACCCGTCTCATCAGCCAGCTTTTACTCTGAGGTATATCGGCGGCCTGAGATATAGCCCCGGTATCTTGCTGCGGGATTACATCTTCAGAGACCACCGACTCTGGTGATGTGCCGGTTTCCTGACCAGCTACCCGGTGCAGTGAAAGCTGCAACGGTGCCGGTGGTATACTTTCCCTATCCTCCGCAACTGTCTGGTATACAGGCCGTTCAGTAAAACCCGGTGACAGCTCTTCACCTGATAATGAGGGCGTACCGGGTTGTTTGACAGGACTCTCATCCCGTTTTGGTGCCACCGATTGCCGGACCCTGTCTATAACCTTCTTCAGTCTGCCGGTTATACCCTCATGTGCCCGGTAAACGGGCAGGCTGCCTTCCTCCTCCGGTAAAACCGGTGACATATTCCTATCTGTTATGGTGGACGCCTCATCTTTGCCTGTAACAACGCTAGCAACACCGGACAGGTCTGTTGCCGCCAGATGTCTATCCACCGGACGATATGGCTCACCACTGGTCTCTATCTCCCTTGGATGCCGTGGGGATGCCGGCCTGGTAATCTGGCTCCCGGTAACACGAATGTCAATATCCCCAGCAGGCCCCAACATAGCATGGTCAGGTATTATCCTTTGAGCCCCCGTTAACCGGCCCTGGTCCAGCCGCCGGTAGAGCAAATCTGATTGATGATAACCGCCTATCGGCCTGTCTTCAGCAGTGGAGTCTTCGCTGCTATCCGACTTCTGGATTCCCCTACCCCGCGATAGCCCCGGCGTTTTCAACGGCGGTATTCCGAGTTGTAGTGAAAGCGGGTCTCGGCGGGGTGCAGCTTCTTCAGTCAGCGGTCTGATAGAAGGGGTGATCGGTGGTATAGATGTAGCCCTGTCATCAGGGAGTGAAGAGTCATTTATATTAGAGGGAAGCAACTCCCCGGTAGCCTTTTCTGAAGATACTTCATAGTACCCGGCTTCGCGATAGTCATAATGGATATCCTCAGCAGAACCGGGCTCCTCCTGCAGGAAGCCACCCTGGTATGTTGTAACCTCAGGAGACTCCCCATCACTCAAAGGCAATTCAGGACTGACATCAACCGCTCTCCGGTAGACCTGTTCCTGCCCCGGTCTCTGCTGACGCTGGAACCAGGTAAGGTCCAGTACCGGCTGCCACATCGGTGAGTTCTTAGCCCGTTTATCACCGCCAGTCAGGTAGCCCGGCACCATTCCGGACAACCGACCAGCATGCGAGAGAGCAGCACCGGCATGACTGACCAGCCTGCTTATGAAACGGCTGCTCCCCTGTCCCAGGTCACTTAGCCGCTGTACGGCATAACTGGCCAGGGGCGATTCTGCTACCCGCATCTTCAGCCGGGAAACGAGTGGCGGCACCTGCCCGCTCAGCCGCTGGTTGATTACCTGCCCGGTCAGCGGGTTGGTGAATGTTTGATTTTCATCTTGCCTGTCCGGCGCCATTTAATTTCTCCCTAATCCATGTCTATACCGTGGTGAGCAAACTCCAGTGTCTCTATGGCAACTGCCGCCTCAGCGGTCTTAAAAGTGGGCCCTACCCACTTAACCGGGAAGGCATTATTCAATGTCCAGCTCATTTCCAGATCGGGTTCGGCGGTGCTATAAAGGGTTATCGTCACCTGCTTGCGCGTAATAGCAGCGCCCGTCAGCAGCTCCTCTTCCAAATCATGGTACCACTGGTACAAATAATTTGATTCAGCCGTGCCCTTCTTCAAAGTAACATTGGACAGCTTGGTCCTTCCCGGTAATTTATGGACGTACTCGTTCAGTCCCCCTTCCTGGTATTCAAACACTTCGGTAGCCATCTCCAGACCGCTGCACTCGCTGAAAACAGCCTCTTCAATACCATCAACCTCCACATGGAATTTAAAGGTCGCGAAGGGATCGACTCTCTCTCCTGTCTTAGTACTGTTCATCCAAACTGACATGCATTACCCTCCAATTCTGGTAACCCGTTCCCTCTCTATAACAAGGTCACGCTGCATAAGGTGATAGACCCTGTCCGCTACTTTATAACGGTCTATCTCACTTGATGACTGGCTTTGATTGCTATCAGAACTCCCCGTTACCCCTTCCCCACTGGCCGTAGTCTGTGTACCTGCAGACGGTCTTTCACCGGGTGATGTCTGTATAACCATATTATTATTAGTATATTCCGGAGTAACCGTCAGTGGTCTGCCCTCTCGCTGCAGTGTTTGACCAGGGGACAGTTTTTGCGGCTGTGTCTGCTGGACAGCATGGGTCAACTCGTGGGCCATCAGTTTCAATCCCTCCCTGGTTGATGTATCCAGGTCCCGGTCAGGGCCGAAGACATGGCCTTTATAGGTAAAAGCCTGTGCCCCAAGCTGGCGTGCCGTTTCCTCAGCCTGGTAGCCGCCATGGGTACGCACATCCTCGAGGTTAGATCCGAGGACTGGCTCCATCAACCTCCGGGTATCCGCATCTAACGGTTTACCCGTATTGAAGAGGGAACGAAGTCTCCCTGTGAAACCACCTGTTTCACTGCTACTCTTAACCTTTAGATTAAGAGATATGATACGCTGTACCCAGGTAGTTACTTTAGGACTACCGATATCCTGCTGCACAGTACCCCCTTTTTACAGACAGTCTGATATTCACCCTAAACCTAACCGTTTTCCGATAGTTTACGGTTGATTTCAGCAACCTTTTCCGCCCACTGACGGCGGTCATGATGTTCCATCTCCAGGATGTCTTCCAGCGGCCAGTGGAAGTAGTAGGCGATGTAAGCTACCTCCTCGTGCAATTGCTCAAGGGGGTAGCTTACTATTCCCCCAAATAACTCAAGTCCACCTCAAAGCTATGACTGCATTCCGGACAGCTGGTCGAGACCTTGGCCGAACCGTTCTCGTTTATCCTCCGGTAAAAGTCCTGGAGGTAGTTAAAGTCGGCTGAGAAAAGCTTCTCGATAACCCCGGTATTGACATCCTTAAGACTGCCCATCTGGGTAATAACACGGGCTAGAAGGATAATCGCCAGGTAAGCCTGGTTAGCCTTTACCCGGGGGTCGCGGAGAGGGACAATCTCGTCCATAGCAGTAGCCAGACGCATTGTGCCCTGCCTCTGAAGATTGCCCTCACCGTCAACATAGCCCCGGGGCAGGGTAAACTCAAACTCCGTTTGCAGATTCATTTCCTAAGCCTCCTAACTCTCGCGGTATATGCCCTCGTGCACAATCACTAGCTCTTCAATACCGAACTCGTTGCTGTCCGATTTCATTGAGGGGCCGGATACCTTGGATGGCCAGGCGTTTTCAAAGTTCCAGCGAGCGACAGTATTGTAGTTACGGTCCATCATGACGACAGAGCCATTTTTACGGGCTCCATCCATGTCTCCCTGCACCACGTCTTCACGCCAGTCCCAGATCTGCATATCTTCGGTGATGCCCCGCTTAAGAGTGATATCACCCCACTTCAGCCGCCCCGGTATCTTTTTGGTTATTTCACGCCCGGAGTCATCGACTACCTTATGGTCAATGACCTCATTCTCGGAGCCGATTCCGTTGCATTCGGTAAAATAACCGGCAATTGCACCCTGAAATTCAAGGCCAAAATTAAAACCCAACAGTGGATCGTCAGCCATTTTGTTTTCCTCCTTTTTTAATCACCATTGTTTATTCAGAAGTGTCCGAGCCGCTGGCCCACTGGCTAATGCGGAAGATCACAAACTCAGCCGGCTTAACCGGTGCCATGCCGATCTCGATAATCACCTGTCCCAGATCACGTAAATCCGGTGTGTTGTTCTCCTCATCGCACTTGACGTAGAAGGCCTGTGCCGGGGTGGCACCAAACAGTGCCCCGCTGCGCCATACTGTGGTCAAAAATGCCTTGACATCGCGCCTTATCCTTGCCCAGAGGTCCATGTCATTGGGCTCAAATACTATCCACTGGGTGCCCCTTTCAATGGACTTCTCGACGAAATTAAACAGGCGCCGGACGTTAATGTAACGCCACGAGGCATCGCTGGAGAGCGTCCTAGCACCCCAGACCCGGATACCGCGCCCCGGGAATGAGCGGATGCAGTTTACGCCGATGGGGTTGAGTATATCCTGCTCGCTCTTGGTAATCTGTGTCTCCACTGCCAGTGCCCCTCTTACCACCTCATTGGCCGGTGCCTTGTGGACACCGCGTTCCGTATCACTGCGGGCGTAAATACCGGCCATGTAACCACTGGGAGGTATATCCATGCTCTCTCCATTACCCAGCGGATTGGCCACGCTGATCCAGGGGTAGTAAAGAGCACCGTATTTGGTGTCATACCCGGTCTCCGTCATCCGCCAGTCCTTTATTTCCTGCGGCGAAAGTCCGGGAGGGCAATCCAGAATGGCAAAGCGGTCCTTCATGTTCTCGCAGTGGGCAATCATGGCCAGTTGCACCGCTTTTACCCCGTCCATGGATATGGCACCCGCTTTATAGAGCGCCCAGATATCGGGAACACACAGCATGGTGACCTCATCGGCCACCTCGAAGCCGGATAAACCGCTGCGCTCAGCAGCATCGCCAACGACAACGTCAGTAGATACCGGCGCCAGTGCTATCGTCTGAGCTTCGCCGAGAGCCAGTGAATATCTGCCAACACCGGGCACCTTCTCCACCATGCTGAGGCTCGATTCCTTCTCGGCAACCTGAATCAACTTGGACTGCCTGTTGACAACGTCCACTACGTTTTTTGCACCCTTTGCCTTGCTGAAGGACAGGTTCTCAAAAACCTCTTCAGTGGTACCGCGGCGTACGGTAAGGTTAAACTGGTCATCAGGGACGTCCTCACCGGACGGCTTGCTGACCTCTACGGTTATCTCCGAACCAGGAGCTCCCGCCTCCAAAGCCGTGATGGAAAGGCTATCAATAGATGGCTGAGCACCACTGGTCAGCATGGCTACCGCTTTCGGTTCCTCAGCTTCTTCCTCACCACCAGGGAGCCGTGTAACATAACAGCGCCCGCCCCCGTTCTGAAAATAGCCGTATACTGCCGGGGCCAGGTAAACCCCCTTAATAAAGCCGCCGAAGGTGTTGACGTACTCTGTCCAGTTGGGGATGAATGTCGGCTGGTTGACCGGTCCCTTCTCGGCAAAACCGACGAAGGCAGCCATTGCTGTGCCAACTCCCTCAATGGGCTTGGTACCTTTGTCCACCTCTTCGACGTATACACCTGGAGAAAGATATTCTGGTGACATATTATTGTCTCCTTTCAGTAAACACTCGTGCCGGTGTAGATTTATCGACGCCCCTGCCGGCACCCCAGGGAAAATATCCCGATTCGCTTTCTTTACCGATTACTATCGAAACGACCACCTCCTTTAAATCTGCGTTCGTTTTAAGGCACCTCTAAATCATAGTTGGCGCCGGGTACAGTCAATGCCAGTTCCTTGACCTTTTTCCCCGAGACCAGCACCTGGAAGGTATGCTGGCCTTCCGGGAGCCTGCGGAACGAGTAATGCCCGTCACCATCGGTCTCTGTGGTCATGCCGGCCTCCTTGGCGACTATCCTGGCACTGGCAACCCCGCGTGCCAGGTCTCCTGCCTCATGCACCGTGCCCGCCACCTGTACCAGCCTTTCCTTATCTGCACCAGGCGCCTTGAAGTCAACCACCTTGGTGCGGACAACCGGGGCCGTAAATGCCAGGCTTGTATCCAGAGGCAGGGTGACGACGTAGTTAATCGAGGGTTTCAGTTCATTATCCAGGGCTGTCCAGAAATCAGCCGGGTTGTTAAACAACCCGTCAGGCTGTGCGGTACTGATCTGGATGGGGCACGTCAGGTCAACCAGCTGACCGTAGAGCACATCGTCGGGAAAGACTGGATAACGGAACATGGTCAGCAGGATATGCCACAGCAGGCGGTGCTCGTCCCCGGTGTCGTTGGTCCACACCGTAATCAGATAGGACAGGTCTATCCTGCTGGGGGTCTTCTTCCTGGTGGCGACACCGTTTATATCTTTCTCTATCTGCCATTCTATACCCCGTAAATCGTGGTTCTCCCGTATATCGTAGAGATAGAAATTTATCGTCGGTTTGGATATCGCCGTCGACCACTCACGGTCGGGGGTGTCAAAATTGATATCCACCTCCGCCAGGTCAATAGCCCCTTTGGTTACCAGCAATTGCTTTATCGTCTCATCAAGGTCGGTTATCATGGCCACCTTCCTTCGCTACCTTACGGTAGTTATAACTGGGACTTTATTGCCTCCATATAGCCGCCCATCACATCACCGTCCGGATTGAGGTTTTCACCTATTTCCGACAACGGCCTGCTCATGCCGATATGCGGCTCAAGCATATTTCCAATGGTGAGGATCGCGTTGCCGAGGGCAACCAGACGTGAGTATATCGGCTCAACCCCATGGTATGACGGCAGCAGGGCTTTAACGACATCATAAGCCCCCCTAACATTGGTATACGCCTGCTTGGCATCCGGCTTCTCCCCTGTCAGGGCTTTATAGCCTTCGCGTAACTGTCCGGCTACGGCCACTTCAAACATTGTTTTTAGAGCAGCCAGCCTGGCTTCATCTACCGCCTTCCCTCCACCTAACTCTGCAGCCTTGGCTTCCTTTTCAGTAACTGATTGCCGTTGAATTTCCGGCACCGCTGATTGCTGTACAACATGGGTTAATTCATGGGCAATAAGCCCCTGGCCGTGGTCAGAGTCCGGGTCATAAGTGCCCTCTTTGAAAAACACGTCCCGCCCGGTAGTGAAGGCCTCCGCTCCCAGTTGCCGTGAGAGCTTATCTGCCTCGGCATCATTGTGGATACGCACGTTATTGAAGTCGTGGCCCAGTTGAGATTCAAGCGAGCCGCGGGTAGATTCCTGCAACGGCTGCCCGTTACCACGTGCTGCTTCGATCCGCTGTTCCAGGTTGCCACTGACTTCAAATGCCGACCGTTCACCTGCCTTCGTCTGCACGGCTTCTTCCTCCTCCTCTT
>CP070645.1:33146-45200 GCA_020354275.1 Dehalococcoidales bacterium | reverse complement strand
TACTCTCTGGGGTAAGTACTTTGTTGACGAAGGTCTTCTCCAGGGTCTAGCTGATCCACAGGGTGACGATTCCATTGAAAAAGCTCATTCCTATGCCTATCTAGAAGTTACGGGTGAGCGATCTGATTCGCATCCGCAAATCAGTGATCAGTATATTGGCGAACTGTTCCCTTAGGACAAGTGGCTCAGGTAAAAGAAAAGGGGGGTCAGTCAACAACAGTCACCTTTTATTATTGGCTGACTCAGAAACATCATGGCCACTCACACTAATATATGTCTTTAGTTAGAGGTCAGTACTTTATTTAACAATCCTCGGTTTCATTTGGCTTGGGGAACCATTACTTATTTTATTCACTTCTACACAATTGAGGCTTTTGTTGGGTGAATTAAAATCTTAAAATCAAGCTTGATTTTGGCTAGCGTATAATGTAAGTTATACGCACGATTTCAACGTTAACCTGTGCCATTAGAATATTGTACACAAGCGTTGTAATATTACGAAAACCAAAACCAATAAATGATTTGGAGGAAAAACAATGGCACAGAACAATACAAATAAAGGGGCGACTGCTTTACTTGAAAATGACAACATTGGCCAGCTTTGCGACCTTTTAGTGGTGAAGCTAAAGGAAGAAATTCTGGGTCTGCTGCCTTCTAAGCAGCGGGTCGCTGGTTCGAATCCAGCCAGGGACGCCAGAACATCAAGCTATACTGACACTTATCAGATATACTATTTGCCCTTGAAGATGGGTTTCCTTTTTTCCCGGAAAGCGCGTCGCCCTTCTTTGGCATCTTCACTTGTTGCCTGAGGATGTACGAAGTCGACATACTCCATCTCTCTATCTATGAATCCCAACGTGTTACCACGGTAATGCCCATACTTAACCGACCTGATATAAAGTGGAGGAATCTCTTTCAGCATCTCTGCCCACCTAATGGCTTCAGCATTAAGCTCGCTATCTGGAACTACTTTGTTTACCAGTCCCACCTCATAGGCTCTTTGGGCAGTCATAATCTGCCCGCCATTCCAGGCCAGCATCATAAATTCCAGGCTTATTTTGAACGGCATGTACGGCAGGTAATCAATCGGTTGCATTGCTATACCGACTTTTGGTTCAGGAAAACCGATCAGAGCATTCTCAGCGGCAATGGTCAAATCGCTGCCCCTAATACCCAGAGCATAGCCGGAGCCAAGAACGTAGCCGTGAACAGCAGCGATGATAGGTTTGAATACTTTGGTTCCATTTTGTGGGTATGACTGGTGCACCTGATATGGAACCTCTGGGTTGGTAGCCCTCGGAGTTATATCGGCACCAGCGCAGAAAGACCCACCTACCCCGCTGAGAATGGCCACTAAAGCATCAGGGTCCCGCTCGAAGTCCTGCCAGGCCTTACGCAACGCATCGCTAAGCTCCCCGTTAAGAGCATTCATTTTCTCAGGACGGTTCATTGTTATAAAAGCAATATTGTCTTTAACTTCGTAAAGTAATACAGGACCAGCCATTACCTTCTCCCTCCTTTTTAATAAACAAGAATGTACGTGGGTCGACCCATATTGAGTACCCGTTGATTATTTTATAGCCTATTTAATACTCTATTTAGTGACAATACGCAATACCCCCTTTTTAAACCAATGGTTATAAAACTACCTTGACAGCTAGCTAGAGGGTGTTTAACATAGTCCGAGAAGCAATATCTGGCAAGGTAGGGATTATACGTAGGGGTGAATAGCAATGGCTAAAAGTGCGCTTAACGGTATCAGGGCCGTCGAACTGGCAAACATGGTTTCCGGGCCATACTGCGGTAAGCTATTGGCTGACATGGGGGCTGAGGTAATAAAGGTGGAGCCACCGGAAGGTGACCCGTCGCGTCAGTGTGGGCCCTTTCCTGAGAGCGGAGCACACACCGAACGTAGCGCACTCTTCCTCTATAACAACACCAGCAAACGGGGAGTAACGCTCAATCTGGATAAAACAGGAGGCATCGTAGCCTTCCGGAAACTCCTCAAGTGGGCTGACGTCCTCATTGACAACAATCCTGCCCAGCGATTGGAAAGCCTGGGGCTCAACTGGGATACAATGTGCCAGCTGAACCCGATGCTGGTCTATACATCCATCACCCCTTATGGCCGTACTGGTCCCCGAGCCGGTGATAAGGGAGATGAACTGACCATCATTCATGCCGGAGGTCTGGGTAATTTGTTACCTACCCGTTCCTCTGATATAAACCGCGCCCCGGTAAAGATGGGGGGTTACCCTGTAGGTTATCATGCTGGCCTCACTGCAGCCGTTGCTACCCTGGCGGCACTACTGGGTCGAGTAAAGACTGGCCACGGGCAAATAATCGATATCTCACTCCAGGAGGTAATACTAACTCTGGTGCGAGTGAATGTAGCCAGTTCGCGCTACCACGATATAACCTGGAGCCGTGTTCCCGACCGGCCGCCAGCCATGGGTAGAATGAAAACCATCGACGGCTATATTGTGGTTGGCGCCATTGAAGACCACCACTTCCGGGCTTTTACCGAGTTGATGGGTAACCCCGAATGGGCGGCTGGTGAGGAATGGGGGTCTATGACATACCGCCGGCATCACCTTATGGAGATTGCCCCGAAAATGGACGAATGGATGCTGACACAGCGAAAGGATGATATACATCACCTGGGGGCCAGCAAGGGGATTCCGATGGGCCCAATCAATACGGCCCGGGATGTAATGACCAGCGAACAGTATACCGCCAGGGGCTACTTTATTACCGTGGATCACCCTGAAGCAGGCAGCAACCGATATGCTGGCTGGCCATACCAGATGTCAGCCACACCACCACACATCCAGAGACCGGCTCCGCTACTTGGTGAGCACAACCAGGAGGTTTATTGTACCGAACTCGGTTACTCACCGGAAGAATTTGAGCAACTAAAGCATAACGGGGTGGTATAAAGCCGGAAGGAGGAGAACTATGGGCAACAAAATACTTCCTCTGGAGGGTGTGCGGGTGGCTGATTTTTCCTGGGTATGGGCCGGTCCGTATTGCACCATGCTCCTGGCCACTCTCGGGGCTGAAGTCATCAAGGTGGAAGGTCATAAAAGGACAGACCTAGTCCGCCACGGTGTTGTATGGCCGCTGCAGGATGCCGCTCCCCAGGAAACACCAATCAATCAGGGTATGTCACTTAACAGCGTCAACATGAGCAAGAAGAGTATTACTTTAGACCTGAGCAAGCCGGAAGGTGTCCGGCTGGCCAAGCAGCTGGCTACGATAAGCGATGTTGTGGTCGATAACATGCGTGCCGGTGCGATGGTTAGACTGGGTTTGGGCTATGAAGAATTACGGCAGGTGCGGCCGGACATTATCGTGGTATCCTCCTCCAGCCGGGGACAGGAGGGACCGGAAAAAGACTACGGTGGATACGCCACCATCCACCACGCCATCGGTGGCGGAGCCTACATTACCGGCTATGCTGACGACGCCCCCTGCACCAGTGGCGGTGACTCAGACATTATGAATGCTACTGCCACAACCTATGCCATTTTAGCTGCATTGTTCCATAAGGTACAGACTGGTGAAGGCCAGTTTATCGATTTCTCACAATGCGAAGGGGTAACTTCCCTGATTGGAGACCTGCTGCTGGGTTATGAAATGAACTCACAGATTCCAGAGCGCATGGGTAATGCGCACCCTGAATATGCTCCCCACAATGTATACCAGTGCTGGGGCGTCGACCGATGGCTGGCACTCGAGGTGCATTCTGATGCCGAATTTGCTGCTCTAGCTAATATTATCGGTAAACCCGATATAGCTAAAGACAACCGCTTTGCCAACATGTCGTCCCGTAAAGCAAACGAGGTTGAGCTGGACCGGATTATTGAGAACTGGACCCGGCAACGTGACCGCGACTGGATGGTGAATGAGTTCTGTCAGGCGGGACTGATGGCAGCACCGTCACGGGACTGGAAGGACCTCTACGCCGACCCGCACCTTAAAGCCCGCCGGGCATTCGTGACTGTCGAACACCCCGAGATAGGCGAACTGGAGCTGGTGGGGGTCCCCTGGAAGATGGGTGATGCTGAAGCCGATATCAGGTACGCGCCGCTGCTAGGAGAGCATAACGATTATGTTTTGCATGAACTCCTCGGCCTGAGTACCGAAGAAATATCCGACCTTCGCCGAAATGATATCATAATGTAGTCAGCCTCAATCGGATATTCCGATAAGAGTGGGGGGAAAAGAGAGCCTGCCTGATCACCCATTCACAGCACATGAATCCGCAGTTGCACCCTCCTTCCCATGAAAAGTTATATCGTGCCAAGCTTATTGTGCTTCAGTATAGGATGTGAGCTGGCAGCATAATAATTCCACCAACTCCCGGTTGCAGCAGCTACTCTATGATCCTAAAACCTCGTTTTTAATTGAGTCCCAGGCGCGGCGTTCTTCTTCATAGGGTGCATTTTCTACCTGACACTCTGCATTTAATATCATGGTTGCCCGGTCCTGGCCATAGGTTGGCCACTGGCCGATGCTATCACAGCTAGGATCGCCATTACGGGCAAACGCTAGCCAGGCATCCTGCATACTCCGGGACAGGGCGTCCGCTGCCGGGCCCGAACCTCCCCACCCTTCACCGTAATTACCAAAAAGGAAACCCAGTTCCAGAGCATGGTGGGCACCCATGGCACCACCGAGTGCCGGCGATGGCCAGGTGAACAGGTAGTTATAGGCAGATTGTCCCTGACCCTGATGGGCTTCAACGAGGCGAATTGCCGGTATCCTGAAAATCTGGTCTGTCTGGATTGCCGTCATGATATCAACCGGCGGGTTAGGTACACCACGCCTGGTTAGTGCCTTCCTGTAGGTCTGGGTAAGTGATTCTACATCTACACCAGGGAGTATCCGCTGCAGGCGTTGTATCAGGGTACCTTCATCCATCTTCTGCATTTCCGGATTCCTGGCACCAAACATTTTCCATTCATCGAGATTGGTGCCCACGATAATAGGTATTTGGCCTGTTAGGCCCTCCTTCACGGCATCAAGTGGTAGTGACGGCATTATGTCACCATCGATTACCGGTCGCAGCGTTAATCCGCCCAGTAAACCCAGGGCCTGTGTCCTGGCGTTCAACTCCTGCTGGGCGGCCAGTAACCGTTCTACCGGAATTGAGCGCAGGGCGTCAATATCATCTGGTCTTACATTAAGAATATCGAGGAACTGCTCGGAGACCAGTACCGCCTCATTCAACGGTCGGACAGAATGGCCAGCACCGCTCTGGGCAATTGCTTTTTGGAATAGCCCGGTTGCCTTCGGTAGAGCCATTTGGCAACCAACACTCATACCCCCTGCCGACTCACCGAAGATGGTGACATTACCAGGGTCACCACCAAATGAGGCGATATTATTGTGCACCCACTCTAAAGCGGCGACCTGGTCCAGCAAACCCTCATTTCCCGTGGACGGTATCTTTCCTCCGGTGACCTCATTAAGGTTCAGAAAACCGAGTGAGCCCAGGCGGTAGTTAATCGTCACCACAACAACACTGCCCCGCGCTGCCAGTCTGCTTCCTTTGTACATCGGTGCTGAACCCGAGCCACCCGTGAAACCACCGCCGTGAATCCAGAACATGACGGGGCGACGGGCATCATCAAGCCCCGGCGTCCATATATTGAGATACAGGCAGTCTTCGTTCTGTGGTTGTGCCTCAAGGCCCTGGTCCAGCATACTCCCTTGAGCTGTAGGTTGAGGTGCAATGGTAGCCGAAGACTGCGCCGGGCGCACACCGCCCCAGGGTTCTACAGCCTCGGGGGGCAACCACCGCCGTTTACCTACCGGTGGGGCAGCATAAGGTATACCCTTAAAATCATATAAACCGCGGTTCTGGTAGCCCTCAACACTCCCCGCATCTGTCTTAACAATTGTCCCCATATTCTGATTCATATCTTACTCCTTAATACAGAGCGATTTCCTAGCCAACTTGATTGGCAATTATACCACTTTTATAAGTTATTACATATTTTCCCTGGATATTTCTCTAATGATAAAACCAGGGTTATTAGCCTTGTATTAGTTATGGTAGCAGGTTAACCTGGTTAGTACCAATGAGTGTTTAGGCATTTAGGAAAACGAAAAGGAGTCTATATTATCTATTATAACTCTTTAGCCATTACGGTTAGATTGTATTCTACTGCTTAGGCGAAAAGAAGTGGTGATAAATTGGTATGGGAGTAATTCAACCGCTCGGGCATTGCCTACTGTTTAAAGGCCAATAAACAGTAGTGATTGACCGTATCGAGGTGAATATCTTTTATATCAAAATCAACAAATACCTCCCGCAACTCCTCAGAGGTGAAGTAGTGATGTAGTATTCCTTTTTCTGGTCCATCCAGGGGTATAAAAGTATTGGGTTCCACCTGTTCAAAACTGTCTCCCTGGTTCTTCAGCTTGGGGACAGTAATGAAAATGAGCCCGTCGCGGTTTAAGACACGTGTAATCTCCCCAACAACTTTTACTATCGTTGAACTATTGGCATGATGGAGAACCTGCACTGATATGACGGCATTGAAGAAGGCATCTGCATAGGGTAATTGTTCGGTCATGCTCCCCAGTTTCAAATCAGCCTTCAAACCTTCGTTCTTCAACCACTGGCGGGTCGCTTTGACTCCTACCGACGAGCTATCCAGTCCATAAACCGAAAAGCCGTTTTTAGCCAGGTAAACTACATGCCTGCCGGTGCCACTGCCGAGGTCGAGTACAGTACTCGCCCCTCTACCCTTCAGTAATTTGACAATGCCGGGCATGTCTTCATGCGGCTCAGGAAAAACCATGCTCCTTTGCTTGAAAATCTCATCCCAGGCATTTATGGACGATGACAACCTTACTCCACATAAACCTACGAATTGATGTGTCCCGATGACAGGTTCACCAATATTCAATGCCAGATTACTACCGGTATTTTTCGTTATCCCCCGCTGGCCAGCAAAAGTAGGGCTACACGGTCACCCGGCCTGACCTGTAACTCGTTTTCGTCCTGGTAAAAGCGCCCGTTGATATTGAATGCGTAATTATCGGTCAGGCGGTCTTCCCCGGCACAGATGATATCGCCTTCCAACGCCGGGATTTCACGTCTGAGTGCTGCTATTATATCTCGAAGTCGTGCTCCATCCTCCAGCTCAATCTCCACTTCCCTGAGTTCGGTTACCTCACGTGGCAACCCGAATACCCCGACAACACACCTAAACATAGGACAATATTTCCATTCCTGCCCCCTCCTGCTACCCTCATACCAGCTGGTATTTAGCCTATGAGAGTCCGGTTTAAGGCCACAGCTCCCGCGCGATGTCATCAAGCCCCAGTTCCAGCAGTTTGCGTCTGCTGGGTTTAGCCGTAATCATATCCCAGTCCAGGGCCCCTAGGTTCCAGTAAACTTGGGCCTTAATATCAGCCGTTACGCCAGCGAGTGGTCCTTCCTCTTGGGGAGGGTTTCCAGTTATCCTGGGATGTACCTGCCATTCGATGGGATTTATGCCTTCACGGAGGTTAAAAACGTGCCTCATATTGGCGATTCTCTCCCCGGCCTTCAGCAGTTCGTCCATGGTGCACTCCCAGCCTGTCACGGCACTCATGAACCCCACCAAATATTTGGTCGGGTCTGCCGCCATCTGGCCCATCATGCAGAGGCCGGCGGCATTAAGGAAATGCCCCCGGAAACCGGAAGGCCCAAAACCCTGGGTATGACGGCCGGGTGTAGCGTCTGCCTGATAACGGGCAGCCGAGGGCTGGCTCGGGCGACGGGGCGAGATGAGCTTCGGGTCATGCATACCCAGTTCCTGCCCCCCGATATGTACCGCATATTGTTCGGCCCCCCGGCCAATCTTCCCGGCAGCTACTTTAACTCCATCAGCCAGGACATCACCGAAACCTTCCCTCTTAGCTAGCTTCTCGGTCATGGCCACAATGGCCTGATGATTGCCCCAGGTCATTTCAATTCCATCGGTATCTGCCCTGGTAATCAGACCATTCTCATAGCATTCGATAGCAAAGGCAATAGTGCAACCAGCTGAGATAGTGTCCAAGCCATAGCTGTTGCAGATATGGTTGGCCATATTGACCGACTCTATATTATTGTTGAGACACATCGTTCCGAAAGAGGCCTGAGTCTCGTATTCCACCCGACGGGTGCCAGCCGGATATCTGTACTCGCCCGTACCTTCTTTCAGCCTGCCTTCACAGGCAATGGGGCAACGCCAGCAGCCAGCCCTCCCTGCCAGGTTAGCTATCGCATTATCACCACCGAGACTGTCTGGTTCGGGGAAATCAACGACGCCGATACCGCCCCAGTTCTTGACCGGAGTATCACCGCTCAGTGCCGAACGGTGTGCTCCCGACGAGGTGCCGTACTTATGGAACCGCTCAATGAACGATTGCCCTCCCGCCACCGGTGTCCTCATCTCGGCTATCTGCTCGCTCCTTAATCTATCAGCCCGCTCCTTATCGGCTACAGGAACCTTCTGATTCCCCCTTACCGCCACCGCCTTCAGCTTTTTAGAGCCCATTACCGCCCCCAGTCCTGAGCGAGCGGCAGCAGCCCCTCTTCTGGTGATAATGCCCGATATAAGAGAGAGCTTCTCGCTAGCCGGCCCGATACAGGCTATTTCTACCCCTCTGCCCAGCTCAGCTTTCAGAGTGTCCTCGGTCTCATAGGTATCCTTTCCCCATATATGGCTGGCATCCCTGAGTTCTGCTTTTCCATTGTCAACAAACAGATAAACCGGCTTCTCGGCTATACCATTGAAGAAGACGGCATCGTAACCAGCGAACTTGAGGTAGGGGCCGAAAAACCCGCCCGAATTGGCATCTCCCCAGCCGCCGGTGAGGGGTGATTTACCCACTGCCTGATAACGTGTGCCCGTCGTGGCCGGCGTGCCGGTAAGAGGACCGGTAATCAGGCCAAGGGTATTGTCAGGGCCAAGCGGGTCTACCCCGGCTGCCTGGCGGTCATAGATAATCCTGGCCCCGATTCCGTAGCCGCCAATGAAATCTCTACATATATTTTCTTCAAGTACCTCTTCTCTAATTTCTCCTGTTGAAAGGTTCACGAACAAAATCCTGCCCATGTATCCACCAGTCATTACTTTCCTCCTTTATCTGTCTTTAGAGCTACACAATAAACAATAACCGTCACCTGAATCATAGCCAGTATCTGTGCCCCGCGTCAACTACTATCAAATGGCTATCAAGACGACCAGCTCAACATGTATCCTTAAGGATAATAATAAATGGTAGCGAGTTCTTTTCGAACCCGCTACCACCTCATGTTAATCTGATTCACTTTGTAAGCCTGACCGCTTAATATACCTAGTTCAGGCTGGTTACTGTACTATCCACATTGACAATAAATATCGGCTTCCATGCCGGGAAGTAACCGGGCTTTAACGCCACCAGAAGGTAAACATTAGCCTGTTCAAAGGCATGTTTTACCTTGCCACTGCCGTTGGTGGTGCCCAGAAAGATGCCACGGATATTGACAGACTCTTCTAAAGCCGACTGTACGGAAGCAACGTCTGCGCTCTGCCTGATACCTTCTATCTCCGCTTTCAGTAACTCGGCATTCTCACGGGTCAGAGCCCAGACTCCGGCATCTTTGACGGCATCACCGGTGCCCCGCTCGGTAACAGTAATGGTGACCTTTTCACCCACCGCTGCTTTCCTCGGCGCATCAATAGCCAGAGCCTTGGGTATATTGACAATGACTATCGGCTTCCAGGCCGGAAAGTAACCGGGCTTTAACGCCACCAGAAGATAACCACCAGCCTGTTCAAATGCATACTTTACCTTACCACTGCCATTGGTGGTGCCCAGAAAGATACCGCGGATGTTGACAGACTGTTCCAAAGCCGACTGCACGGAAGCAATATCAGCACTCTGCCTGATTCCTTCTATCTCTGCTTTCAGTAACTCGGCATTCTCCCGTGTCAAAGCCCAGACTCCGGCATCCTTGACGGCATCACCAGTGCCCCGCTCGGTGACGGTGATGGTAACCTTTTCGCCAACCGCTGCTTTCCTCGGTGCGTCAATGGCCAAGGCCTTGGGTACACTGACAATAAATATCGGCTTCCAGGCCGGAAAGTAACCGGGCTTTAACGCCACCAGAAGATAACCACCAGCCTGTTCAAAGGCATACTTTACCTTGCCACTGCCGTTGGTGGTGCCCAGAAAGATGCCACGGATATTAACAGAATGCTCTAAAGCTGACTGCACGGAAGCAACATCAGCACTCTGCCTGATACCTTCTATCTCCGCTTTCAGTAACTCGGCATTCTCACGGGTCAAAGCCCAGACTCCCGCATCTTTGACGGCATCACCGGTGCCCCGCTCGGTGACGGTGATGGTAACCTTCTCACCTACCTCTGCTTTCCTCGGCGCGTCAATAGCCAGAGCCCGGCAGACTGCTGGTTGATTATCCGTTGAGTCTTCTCCCTCCTGAGCCAGGGCAGGTGTTGCGGCTGATGCCAGCACCAGCAGTGACAGTATGCAGGTTGTGATGATAACCCATCTCTTTCTCATTTCTTTACCCCCTTTACTTTATTGACTGAGGCTGTAAGCAGGTCTTGCCCGGGATCCCTTAAGGCAGTTCCTTCTTTTCAACTCTGCAGTCTATCTATTATTGCGATACGTTTGTTACACCAGTATTATCGTTATGTAAAATTTACGTAAAATAGATAATGCATGGGCAGAGGCACATAAAAAGATAGGCGAAGCAGTCTCTCATCAAGCCTAAAGAATTAATGCTAACGAATGGAGATTTCAACCAATGATATGTGTTAAGCAAACAGCTTTAGACATATTTCAGGGGGAATACACGGCAATACCACGGGGAGTTTTACCTGATACTATGGGAAAATTACATCAACGACCCGTAAATAGTACGGTCAGTGGGCTCAGGGTGTGGTGGAGTTTTATCCCTCTGTCATCTTACCTGCCACATAATCTCTGGCCATCTGGTTCATGTCCACCACCATTCTCCCCGTATCTTCCAGTGTTTCACCCATGGAGATAATACCGTGACCCCTGATGACCAGGTACCTGGCGTTCTTAGCCAGGTTTAACAGGCGGTTGACTTCCCGGACCAGTTCCTCAGAACCAGGGGGTTGTTCACCTATGGTAGAGGGCAGATTTAATTCATCGACGCATTTCATAACTAACTCGTCATGAAGATGAAAGACTACTTTTACTTCCGGTCTCACCTTGTATATTTCATGGTGCAACAGGCTTTCCCGTGAGGGGACTACCTTCCCATTCACATATATCACAGGCAGGTTACGTCCTTCCTCTACTCCCAGTACCTCAGTGAGGTTATCTTCTTCAACTATCTCCAGTCCAATTCCGGTGGCAGTGATAACAAATCCCTTCTCTGTTCGAAAGCTCAGATTGCCCATTGACAAGGGTGCCAGCCCCAGCCGGACGAACCACTTACCCCACTCTATTAAAAGGTCCTTTCTCGGGTCATCCAGGATAGAGCTGCTTAAAAAGACCGTCTTGAATTTGACGCCGATATCTTCCTTCACGTATAACCCCAGGGTAATAATACGCCAGTATTTGGCCGGCTTCCCTATTCTACCACCGTATTTACCCGGTGATAACGATGGATAACTATTTGTTGACAGTTTATTATTTACAGCCATAGAATTATATATAACCACCCGTTACCTATACGAGTACAGACAGGGGAATCTCCGGTGCAGTGTCACTTGGGGTCGTCCCGGGGATGAGAGGGGGAATAAGATATGTGGGGCAGAAGATATTTTCGCTTTGGTTTTGGTTCTGGCTTTCCTGGCCACGGGTTCCGGCATTACAGGATGAGACCTTTCCCACGCCGTAAGGAATACCTTGAAATGCTGGAAGAGTACAAGAAGAGCCTGGAGGAAGAACTGAAGGAAGTAGAAAGCGAGATACAGGAGCTGAAGCAAAGCTGAAACGGTAAGAGGTGAAGATACGTTGTTGAGACATACATGGCAATTCCTGAAAGACCCCCGTGCTCCGTTAATCAAGAAAATTGTTGCTTTC
>CP070645.1:28601-33046 GCA_020354275.1 Dehalococcoidales bacterium | reverse complement strand
TCCCGAGAGGTAGTCCGGTATCTCCCCCATCAGACAGATGGCCTCCAGCCCCCTTTTTCTGGCCAGTCCCAGCATGAGACCGTTCAGACCGGTTATGGTGCCGTGTTCACCCCTTCCCAGGGCGTCACCCATAAGAATGGTGTTCTCGTGTTTCTTTATCTCAATGAGTAACGCCTCTTGACTGCCCACCG
This sequence comes from Dehalococcoidales bacterium, assembly GCA_020354275.1. GTDB lineage: Bacteria > Chloroflexota > Dehalococcoidia > Dehalococcoidales > UBA2162. The sequence goes on along the minus strand of CP070645.1, from coordinate 32,855 downwards.
CCCACACCCTCGGTTTCAGGGTATGATGCGTGAGAGCGACGGCTGCTCCCGAGGTATATATCCGGCGGCAACCGAATTTTTCGGCGGTATCCAGGACCATGTTGGCCATCTGATAGGCTTTCATGCCTTCGGCATATATCCGGTTTCCGTCAGCGGGTTGTTCCTCACCGGTAAAAAATAATAGATCCCTGTTCGCTAGTCTTTTATAAGAAAATTTATTGGCGGGAAACGTCAGGTCGGCTATTACTCCATCCCTTATAGTTACTTTACTGGGGTAGTGAAATTCCCAGGGCTCGATCATCCCCAGTTCTTCAGCACCGACCTGGCCCTGTAGTGTGTCTACGGTAACCAGGCCAATATTGCCGATTCCTGACCAGCTGGCGATCAGGTCCGGGTTCTTAAGAAGGGGCTCTTGATATAATATGACTGCCAAATCCCTGTCCTTTATAAAACCTTTTCTACCAATTATTCTATCTTTTCATTTCTTAAAGGACAAGACCGTCATCCCGGGGTCAGTATGGTCTAACGTAACTATTCTGCTGCTGGTTCAGTTGCTTTGACATAGTATTACCTGTCACCTATAATAAACTGGATTGCTGGTCTATAGGAGATAACCTTGGTTGATAGAGATGAATCCATTGATGTGGCTGATGAGCAGTTGTTGGAAATTGAGCGTATCAAGCAGCGTCTGGATATGTTAGATCAGCGCCTGGATAATATCGATTCCATGGTGACCGCGGTAGCTGAACGTATAATGAGTCAGCTGGTCGCTATCAATATAACCTGTCCTCACTGTGGCAAGGATGTTGAGATTGCTATCGTCGGCAGCCAGAAACCGAAACTATAGCCGTAAATCTCATCCTTAGAGAATAGGCAGATACCGTTTTAACTCGTACTCAGTCACCTGTATGCGATACAGGTTCCACTCTATCTTCTTGTTTTCAATGAAGCTGTTGAACAGGTGGTCGCCAAGGGCTTTTTTCACCAGCGCACTGTTTTCCGTTATACTAATGGCTTCAGAGAGGTTCCTGGGCAGATGGCCGATACCTCTCTCTTCCCGTTCCTGATCGGTCATCTGGAAAATATTGTTTTCAATCGGGTCACCCAGTTCATACTCCTTCTCGATTCCTTCCAGGCCGGCGGCCAGCATAACGCTGAAAACGAGGTAGGGATTGCCGGCCGGGTCCGGGACCCTGAATTCAATCCTGGTGGCGTTTTCTTGTCCCGGTTGGTATTCAGGAACCCTGATCATGTCCGAACGGTTCCTCCTTGCCCAGGAGAGGTAAACCGGCGCCTCGTAGCCGGGAACCAGCCGCTTGTAGGAATTTACCCACTGGCTGACAATGGAGGTAATCTCCGGGGCGTGTTTCAGCAGGCCAGCAGTGTAGTGACGGGCTACCTTTGACAGGTAAGGCGGGTTTTCGTCAAAGAAGGCATTCCTGCCGTTCTTGAATAGAGACTGGTGTACGTGCATACCACTGCCGTTTACTCCCAGTATCGGCTTGGGCATGAATGTAGCGTAGATTCCGTGTTTCTGCGCTATTTCCTTGATGACTAACCGTGAGGTCATGATGCTATCGGCAATGGTCAGGGCATCGGTGTAAAGAAGGTCTATTTCATGCTGGCTGGTGGCTACTTCATGGTGGCTGGACTGAACGGTGATACCCATCTGTTCCAGGGCAAGTATCGTCTCCAGTCTCAGGTCACTGGCGATATCCGGGGGTGTTAAGTCGAAATAACCGCCTTCGTCAAGGGTGTCGGTACCTTCGGCATTCTTGAAGTAAAAGTATTCCAGTTCAGGGCCTACGTTAAAGGTATAACCCTGGTCGGTAGCCCTTTGCAGGTTTCTCTTTAATATATATCTGGGGTCTCCCTCAAAGGCCTCGCCGCCTGGTTTTAATACGTCACAGAACATTCTGGCGACCGGGTGTTGTGGTAAGCTCCAGGGCAGGACCTGGAAGGTGGCCGGGTCCGGGAAAGCGACCATGTCACTTTCATCAATACGGGCAAAACCCTCAATGGAAGAACCGTCAAATCCTGCACCATGACCCAATACCGTCTCCAGCTCCCTGGGGGTAATATCCAGGCTTTTTAGAAAACCCAGAATATCAGTAAACCACAGGCTTATTAGTTTGATATTGCCATCTCTGGTCGTTTTAAGGACCTGTTCTTTGGCTGCTTCTCTTCCTTCTGGCATTTCTCCCCCTTGATTGAACTGTGCGGTGTTAGTATGATAGAGTATACACTGAAAATAAAGAAAACTCTAGAGATATATTCCAGTTTTACAGACAGAAATAAATAGTAACGGAGGATCAAGTTGGAAGTAGTCGCTAGAATCAACCAAGCGAAATACGATGTCTTCAGATGGCGTTATGGGCTCAGCATACCGAAAAAACTAACCCTGGCATTTGGTATGGCCTGTCTCGTTGGCCTGCTCGCTCAGGTCAGGATTGTTGTTCCGTGGAGTCCGGTTCCGGTAACCGGGCAGACCTTTGCCGTACTCCTTGCTGCTGTACTCCTAGGGAGGTGGTGGGGTGGAATTAGTATCGCCACCTATGTTGGGCTTGGTGTTCTGGGTGTTCCCTGGTTTACCGGTTTCAACAGTGGCCTGACTTACCTCGCTGGCCCCACGGGGGGCTACATTATAGGTTTTATACTGGCAGCCTTTTTCCTGGGGCACTTGACCGATAAGTACGTCAGGGCAAGAAGCTTTTTTAGCATGACGGGGCTCATGCTTTTTGCTAATTTTATTTTAGTTTTCATACCCGGTCTAATCCAGCTCGGGTTATGGTTGAGATTAGTGGGGGGGGAAACGGTAACCCTAGCCGCATTACTCAGTATGGGCCTTCTTCCCTTCATTGCCGGCGATGTGGTCAAGGTTATTCTGGCAGCGGTCATTACCCGGGGTGTGACACCAAAGGCAGCCTTTAATGGTGAGACTGACGAGGGAAAGTGGGCCGGTTGGCGTGTACCTTAAAGCTCAGTAATAGAATAAATTGCCCCCGAGGTAACACATTTCAGGAGAGTCTATCCTATTCCAGGGGCGGTTAGCTCAGTTGGTTAGAGTGCTTGCTTGACATGCAAGAGGTCACTGGTTCAAATCCAGTACCGCCCACCACTTGAAAAACGTCATCAGTTTGGTTTTAATGTAATCCTCTCTTTAATTCTCTCTTCAAATACTGACCTTGCTTCGCAACTAAGACTCCATCAGCTTGATAACGATACCCTCTTTGATACCTATATCAATGGATTGAAGCTACGTAACTTGTCACCAAACTACACCAAGAAGGTATGGGAGTATTACAGATACTCTTAGAATCCTGTAGAATGTCACCAAATAGAGTTAATAAGGGGGAGGTATGCTACAAGCAGTTACATTATCAGTTGGTCAAACACATCACCTAAAGTTTGGTAAAGACCGCATTACCTATGCGGGGATGGTATCGGAAGACGCATATTCCATGGTACAGAGAAAAGATACCGGGTACCGTGGGTATGCTTGGAACCTGTTTTTCCAGAAGAGACAACAAAACATTATTATTGATGGAGTAAATATAAATATAGAGAATGTCACCCCCGAAGAAATAAGGTTGAGGGTGGGTTAAAGGTATAAAGATACAACATCGGGTGATGGCAGATAACAGAACACAAATCAAGCTTCCCGTTTATCTTTCCTGTCGCCTTTGGGGGGTGACAAGATGGAACTGCTTGGTATTTCAGTCATACTAATGTTGGCATATCTAGGCATCTCATCATACTGGGCCATTAGAGCAATAGAGGTTCCGAGGATAGCTTTAGATTACACGCCTACCTCTGTTGGCTTGGACTCCGAAGAGGTTTCATTCCCTAGTCGGGGCAATTTAACAATGAGGGGCTGGTATATTTTGCCTGGCCGCATGGCCGGGTGACTAGGGAAACGGCATCTCGTAATCTGTATTAAGTTGATCGAGCGCCTTGTCCCGTATTGTCCTTAAATAGGAACCTAACTGCCAGCATTCCTCGTCAGATAGAACCGAAAGTATCTTATGGATTGATTCCCTCGCGGTGGATATTTTGTAGGCTTCTTTCCCCTGCTCGGTTACCGTGACCCGTATCATATTCTTCCAGGCGAGGTCCTTGGTCCTCTTTATAAGTCCCCTTCTTTCCATCCTGTCCAGAAGGCCGGAAACCGAATGAGGTTCCCGCAATATCCAGCGTGATATTTCTGCTGGCGTTGCCTGGTTGCCAATAGCCTGGATTATAAACAAAGCCGTG
>CP070645.1:15143-28501 GCA_020354275.1 Dehalococcoidales bacterium | reverse complement strand
TACCGCTGGCGGCTACCGTCTGGCAGGATGTAACCAAACCCATCGGCTTCGTCCGGGGGGGACTGACGACACTGGTGCTGCTGGTCAACTACGTTATCGCCCGGGCCAACACCAAGGCCAGGAAGGAGGAACAGGATGGAAAAAGAGGTTGAACGCTACCGGAAGCCGACCAGGATCCTGCACTGGGTTCACGGCGGTGCCTTTGTCATGCTGTTTCTCACCGGCCTGATACTGTTCGTTCCGGCTCTGGGAGTCCTGGCCCAGGACGGCTGGAGCCGCGTCCTGCACCGCGCTGCGGCCATCCTCTTCGTTTCCGCGCCCCTCATTTACCTGCCTCTCAACGGGAAGGCAACGCTAAGGGGCTTAAAAGACGCCTTTACCTGGAGCAAAGAAGATTTGGGCTGGCTGAAGGCGGCTCCCCGCTACTACTTCCTGGGTGATGACAAAACAATGCCGCCCCAGGCCCACATGAACACGGGTCAGAAGATGTGGTGGCTGATGACCATTGTGTTCGGCCTGGTGTTCTTCATTACCGGTCTGATTATGGCCGTGCTCGACACGGTTATCCCGGCTGCCGTCATGCAATGGATGGTCTTTATCCATGACATCGCCTTTATTGTTACCGGCTGCATGCTGCTGGTTCACATCTACCTGTCAGTGATACACCCCCTGATGCGCCCGTTGCGGACGGGGGCGTGGAGCTCGATGGCCCGCGGCAAGGTATCCGCGGAATATGCCCGCTCACACCACGTCAAGTGGTACAACCAAATACCCGGAACCCGCGAGAAGAAGACAGGCGAAACCGCAGAAAGCTAAATCAATTAGTACGGTTTTCTATACGGTCTAGCCCGGAAATAAAGCTTCATATATTCCCAGATATTCCTGCCTGTTGCAAATAAAAACCTTTTAATGTATAATATTGTTAGGTTTAGTACTGGTTATCACATAGTTATTTGAACATTGGATGTTTCCATAAGTATTGGATGGCCAAAACTCTAGCCAAATAATAAAGAGAGGAGGTCATCCTTTGGTTTTTGAGGACAAGACACTCAACTGTTCCGATTGCGGTAATGATTTTACCTTCAGCGCTGAGGAACAGGAGCTTTTTCAGTCCCGAGGCTATACCAACGAGCCCAAACGCTGCCTCGAATGCCGTCAGGCCAGGAAGTCGGACCGTTACGGAAACGGCGGCTACCGGGCACCGCGGCAGATGTTCCCGGCAGTATGCGCCGAGTGCGGCCAGGACACAGAAGTGCCCTTCGAGCCCCGCGAAGGCAGGCCGGTGTATTGCAGCGACTGCTACCGCAAGGTAAGACTGAGCCGATAAGCTCAAATAAGAAGAGAGGGGGTTCAACCCCCTCTCTGTTCTTATATAGTAGATAGGCAATTGTTATTCCAGATATTCCCTGTTAATCCTGACAACCTCCGGCTGCAACCTTACCCTCTGGGTAGCCTCGCCTAGTACCCGGAGCGAGATTAGGTACTGCAAGCCTTCCGTCATTCTGTTGAAGAGATTCAGCGTCTTCGCCATCTTGCCTGCCAGAATATAATCAGCATAATTTCTCATTCTAAAACCTCCCCTGATTCGGTCACTGCATCACAAAAGTGGTGACCACATCATTGACGGTCACGGTGTATGTCTCACCGGAAATGAAGTCGATGCCCAGACCAACGTTCTTCTCAAAGAAACCATAGACCTGGGTGCATATGGCGTCCTTCGGCCTCTGGGTAGTCACCTCGATGTTGATGTTGTTGCCGTCGCGTTCCTCGGTCAGCCCGTGAAAAGTGGTGCAGCCGTCGGCAAGACCCCCCCTGATGTGGAGGAATACCTGCACCGGGTAGGACTCGGCGAAAAGCACCTCGACATCATGAATCGGCGCCAGGCTGATCTCAATTTCCCCGTCGGGTATTGACGTAACCACGGTAATTTCTTCCGCCCAGAAATCGCCGGCGGAATAATGCGTGCCGCCCTCGCCCTTCAACACACCGGTCACGGTAACCGTGTCGCCGTTCTTAATCCCTTCCACGCTTACATCGGGCCTTTCAGTGCCGTCATTCTCCACCATCAGCCCATACCATACCTGTATTGTTTCTCCCCCGGATATCAGTTCAAAGCAGGGGCAAAGGAGCTCACCGAGAAGCGCCACCTCCCCCTCTACCTGCACCGTGTTATCATAAACCGGGTTTGCTAGCAGTTCCGCCACCGTCATTACTTCATCGCCATCGATAAGGCCCTGTCTTAGCATATCCCACTGGCCATCCATCACCGCGGTCGTTACCTCAAGCATCTGGACGCCAATCTGTACCTGATGAGGGGTAATTACCTGAGCCAGCACCTGCCCCGTCCTGTCGCCATAACCGGCGTGACGGCTATCAAACTCGTAGGTGAATAGCCAGCAGTAGGGACACCGCGCCGTTGTCACATCGACCAGTGCCAGCGTGTCCTCCATCCCGTCATAGACAAAGGTCGGGTCATCCCTGACGAACTCCCCGGCAACATTCTGGCTTTCCTCCTGTGTCACCTGCTTGAAGGGGCTGACTTCGGTAACGCTGCCGTCAGCTTTGATAGTACCCTTCCAGTGCCAGCCCGTGTCGACACTGTAAACCACCACCGTATATACCGTATTCTCCAGGGCAACCACCGGGTGATTGACCTTGATAGTCCAGCCATTACCGGTATATTCCCAGAATGAACCCCCCACCCAGTCCGGAGGAGTAACATTATCCTCGTTCCAGGTACCAACATCCGGCGTATCCTGAGATTCCTTCTCCGCCAGATATTCAAGGGCTGCATCCTTTGCCTGAGAAGCGTTAACGACGGCCAGATCACCGTCCGTTTCCGTGTCGGTCTCACCACCACAAGCCCCCATCATCAGCGCCACCACACCCAGCACCGCAATCAGTCCGAAAAACCTGCTGTTCTTCCTCAACACTTTATACCTCCGTATATTTTTCTCTCCAGATAATATAACGAACCAAACGCCCCGGGGTTAGTAATTTCCCGCAGCTGGCCTTTACCTGGCTTTTACGGGCATTTCAGGGCTTCTAAAGGCCACTGCAGGACCGGTCGTGACTGTCCATTTTTGCGTTTCTTTATGAAAAGATACCTGGCACTAGCTCAAACAAGTATGTCGTATCTGACTATATTATATTATGGTACCGGTAAAAATAGAAAAGCCGTGGCTCATGTTATCTCCACGGCTCATTTAATTAGTATGTATTGATATTGCTTGGCTTTACAGAATCATCACGCCCTTAAAATCAGTCCTGACTCCACTCCCAGCGTCTGTTCAATGCCTCATGCTTTTCCTGTATTGAATTCACCCTGGCCGAATTCCTGTCCTGCCAGTACTGGTATCCCCGCCAGAACCCGTCCTCAAACCCGCTGCCGTAGTGTTCCCCGTACTGCTTCGCCTCTTCCAGTATCTCATCTATTTCAAGCTGCCCGGAGGCAAAGTCCATTACATCCTCCAGCTGAATGGCGGTGGTAATGGCGTCAAGTTCTCTCTGCCAGTCAAAGTCGTATGGAGTCTGGTTCTGCTCGTTCATAGCCGTCTCCCTGATATTAGTGTTTCAGTATTTATAACGGCCAGGAACGGCAAACTGTCAGGTTTATCCCTTAATATCGTTCCAGATAGTGAACGCGGAATAGCAGACTATGGGCAACGGGGCGCTTGGTGTACAGTCAATCAGCCACCTACCCCAGAAACTCGGCCAGGGCCTGCTTTAGCTCCTCCGGTTTCTCCACCATAACCTCGTGCCCGCACCCGGCAATGACCTGCAATCTTGAGCCTTTAATCTCGCCGGATAAAAACCGGCTCATGGCCACCGGCGTGTTCTTGTCCTGCTCACCGACCACGATCAGCGTCGGCACTTCAATCTTGGCCACACGGTATCTGACGTCATACTTACCGGTGAACTCGTCATAGCAGGCATAGGCGGCATACTTCGGCGTATTGAGCGCCGTCTTCAGGCTATCCTGAATAACTGCCTCCGAAGGCATATGATAAGCGGACTTCACGGCCATCTCGATAAACTTCCGGTACGGGAGAATGTGACGTATAAGGCTGCCACCACGCATGATAGAAGGCAGTCTGGCCGCGGCACCGACCAGCACCAGGCGGGTAACCCGGCCCGGGTGATCCAGGGCAAACAGCATTGAGGTCATAGCCCCCATCGAATGACCGACCAGGGTAACCTTTCCCAGGTCCAGTTTCTGTATCAGGGCGTGCAGGTCATTGGCCAGCGTCTTTATCGAGTAACTCCCCTTCGGTTTGTCAGACTGCCCGTGTCCCCGGTGGTCATAGACAATCACCCTGTGCCCTCCGGAAAAAGGCTCCACATAAGGTTTCCATACCGAGCTATCATCGAGCCAGCCGTGAACAAAGATTACCGGTTCGCCCTGCCCCTGGTCCTCGTAATATACCTGGATATCGTTTATCTCTGTCTTCATCCCGGTGCACCCCTGCAAAGATTCAACAACGCCCGCCACCGCTGGTTTGATTATAACTCTTAGATACCCACTATCGCCAGAAGGAGACCATGCTGCATGAGCTGAATACCCTGTCTATTCTATCCGCCGGGCAGGTCGAGCTTCCCCAGAAAATCCAGGATAGCTTTGTTGACGAACCCGGCATTATCCTGGTTGGCGTTGTGGCCGGCTCCGGGTACCACCATGTGCTCCGCCCCGGGGATAGTCCCGGCCATATACTCCGCTGCCTGTAGAAAGGCCTGGTCACCATCGCCCACCAGCACCAGGGTGGGGACTTTTATCTCGCCCAAGCTCTCGATAACCGAGGAATCGTGCTGGGCTATCACCCGGCGTGCCATGTTGGCCAGACCGATATCTCCCCGGCTCTCGTACCTTTTGGCCAGTCCCTCCTGCTGCTGGTTCCACTCTTCCATGTGGGCCGGATTGCGGTATCCCGGCCCGGAGTCAATTAAAATCAGGGCGGCAACCATCTGAGGATAACGGCTGTAGAAGCGCATGGCCTGGTAGCCCCCGTTGGAGTGCCCGGCCAGCACCGCCTTACTTATTCCCAGCGCAGCCATAAGCTGATGTAAATCCTCGACGACGATATCCGACGAGTACTGCTCAGGCGATGGCGGGCTCTCTGACCGGCCGTGGCCACGGGCATCGTAGGCAACCATCTGGTATCCGCGGGAAACCGCCTCAACCTGCGGTTGCCACATATCCACGGTATAGGTAAAACCGTGCATAAAAACCACGGGATAGCCCCTCCCCTGAACCTCATAGTACAGCTCAATACCGTTTACCTTAGCCTTGGGCATGACGGAACCCTGCCTTTCATACGGATAGATTTCCCCACCCCGCCGATGTGGCCATGTTAAACCGCTGCCAGCCGACTGTCAAGGTCTACGGCAGGCCACACCCCCCGTGCTTTTAGTACTATGCTTATCCGGTATTAATTACAGGCGATATTATTGACAATAACCACCAACTATGTTAGTTTCATAATATGAAAAAGCAAGACCTAGCCCTCACCCTTAATAAACACTGACCGCTTGGTGGGTTCGTCTCCACAAGGGCCGTCCCACTGGGATGGCCTTTTTTATTAGGCAGTAGCCGAGACTCTAAATATGGCAGGAAGGTAAAATGGCACCCAAGTTCAATCCCCTAGAAATAGATAAAAAGTGGCAGCAAAAATGGGCCGATGACAGGCTCTACGAGGTTAGCGAGTATAGCCCCAGGCCCAAGTACTATGCCCTCACCATGTTCCCCTATACCTCGGGAGACCTGCACATCGGGCACTGGTACGCCATGGCCCCATCGGACGTCCACGCCCGCTTCAGGCGGATGCAGGGCTATAATGTTTTGCACCCGATGGGCTTTGACTCCTTTGGCCTGAATGCCGAGAATGCCGCCATAAACCGCGGTATTCACCCCTATACCTGGACGATGCAGAACATAGATAATATGCGTCGCCAGCTTAAGAGTATCGGTGCTATTTACGACTGGAGCCGTGAGGTTATTACCAGCCTTCCCGAGTACTATAAATGGACGCAGTGGTTTTTCCTGAAGCTGTACGAGAACGACCTGGCCTACCGGGGTAAGGCTCCGGTGAACTGGTGCCCTAAGTGTCAGACGGTGCTGGCCAACGAACAGGTGGTGAATGGCGGTTGCGAACGCTGTGGCACTGCGGTCAGTCAGCAGGACCTGGAGCAGTGGTTCTTCCGGATTACCAGATATGCCGAGGAGCTTATACAGCATGACGGTATCGACTGGCCGGAGCGGACCAAGATAATGCAGCGGAACTGGGTTGGCAAGAGCACGGGGGCCGAAATTTCGTTTGCCCTTGACCACCCCGGGGTGGAGGAAAAGGAGATCCGGGTCTTCACCACCCGCCCCGATACCACCTTCGGTGTTACCTTCATGGTGCTGGCCCCGGAACACCCCCTGGTGGCCAGGTTTACCACCCCCGATAATAAGGCTGAGGTTGAAGAATACATTGCCAAATCAAGAAGGCAAACGGAGATAGAAAGGCTGTCAACAGAGAAGGAAAAAGACGGGGTCTTCACCGGGGCTTATGTAATAAACCGGCTAAATGGCGAAAAGGTTCCGGTCTGGATTGCCGACTACGTATTGTTGAGTTACGGCACCGGGGCCGTTATGGCGGTACCGGCGCATGATGAGCGTGACTTCGCCTTCGCCAAGAAATACGGCATACCGATTAGAGTGGTTATATCTCCTCCCGAGTGGCAGGGCGAAGAACTGGCGGAGGCATACATTGAGCCGGGCACAATGGTCAACTCGGCGCAGTTCAACGGCACCCCCAGCCAGGAAGGTATCGGGGCTGTCGCCGACTACCTGGCCGAAAAAGGCTGGGGAGGGCATGCCGTAACCTACCGCCTGCGCGACTGGCTGATATCCCGCCAGCGGTATTGGGGAGCGCCGATCCCGATGGTTTATTGTGAAAAATGCGGTATTGTCCCCGTACCAGAAGAAGACCTGCCGGTACTGCTACCTGAGGATGCTCAGTTTAAGCCAACCGGAGAATCGCCATTGACTTATCATGAGGGGTTTGTCAACACGACCTGCCCTCAATGCTCCGCACCAGCCAAACGTGAGACTGATACCATGGATACCTTTGTTTGCTCTTCGTGGTATTTCTTGCGGTATGTCAGCCCCCATTATGATACGGCTGCCTTTGAGCCCGACAAGATGAAGTACTGGCTACCGGTAGACATTTATACCGGCGGTGCCGAGCACACGGTAATGCACCTGCTCTACGTTCGTTTTTTCACTAAAGCGATCAGGGACATGGGATTGATCGACTTCGGTGAACCGGTTACACGATTGTTCCATCAAGGCCATATTATTGCCGAACGGAGAAAAATGAGTAAATCGCGAGGTAATGTGGTTAATCCTGACGAGTATGTTACCGACCTCGGGGTTGACGCGGTACGCACTTATTTCATGTTTCTCGGCCCCTGGGAGCAGGGCGGCGAGTGGGACGATAGTGGCCTCAGCGGTATTAGCCGCTGGCTGAACCGCATCTGGAACCTGGTGCTGGATGACTATAACCAGCGTAGTGGTAGCGACCCCTCTGGCATCAGCGAAGCGGAAAGAGAGCTCAGCCGGTTTACCCACCAGACCATCAGGAAGGTCACCACCGACCTGGAAAGACTGCGGTTTAACGTAATGGTAGCCGCCCTCATGGAATTAACCAACTATTTGACCAAAGTAAAGGAAGACGGCCGGATTGGCCGACCCGCCTGGGATGAAGCGGTTGAGACGCTGATACTGCTGCTGGCCCCCAGCATACCCCACCTGGCTGAGGAGCTGTGGCAACAAATTGGCAACGAATACAGCGTCCACAACCAGGACTGGCCGTTGTGGGACGAGGAACTGGCCAGAGAAGACGAGATTACGCTGGTAGTCCAGGTAAACGGCAAGCTGCGCGACCGGATTGCCGTCCCGGCCTCCATCACCGAGGCCGAAGCCAAAGAACAGGCGCTGGGAAGCGAACGGGTCAAGACCTATCTCCAGGGCAAGGAGACCGTTAAAACTATCTACGTGCCGGGTAAATTGGTTAATATAGTGGTGCGGTAAGGCCAGATCAGCCATGAAAAGATAGAGAAAGACCTTAGTCGCTATAAAAGAAAAAACCTATATAATAATAAGTAGAAAGGGGTCAAAGGCTAAAGAAGTATTCTATCTCCCTAAAAGAAGGGAGAAACGAAACAGGGCGTCAAAGAAGGACGCTGTCCCTGCTGCATAAATACAGGGGAGTCTAAGAGGGACACAGTCCCTGCTGTATAAATTCAGGGGAGTAGAAGAGGGGTGAAACCCCTCTTAAAAAACCCCTCCCCCTTACCCTTTGAAAGGGGAAGGGGGACACAGGGGGATGGGGTTAATACAATGAAGATAGCATTTATCGGCGGCGGCAACATGGGCGAAGCGATGCTGTCAGCATTGCTGGATAAGCGAATAAGTTCATCTCAAGATGTCGTGGTTAGTGATACTGCTGAGAGCCGTCGCCAGCATATCAAACAGAAATATGGCGTAGGAGTGACGGCTGACAATCAACTGGCTATATCCAAAACCAACGTGATCGTACTTGCCGTCAAACCACAGAACCTGCCCGATGTAATAACCCAGCTCGGCGGCCAGCTCAATCCCGGCCAGCTTTTACTTTCGATCATCGCCGGTGCCAGGCTCGATACTATCTGCACAGGCCTGAAGCACCTGCCTGCGGTCCGGGCCATGCCCAACACGCCGGCCCAGATCGGCCAGGGCATCACCGTGTGGACAGCCACCGAAGAGGTAAATGAGCAGCAAAAGCAGTGGGCCCGCGCTATTCTCGGTGCTATCGGCCAGGAAATCTATGTTGAGAAGGAAAGCGATATTGATATGGCCACCGCCGTCAGCGGCAGCGGTCCGGCCTATTTCTTTCTCTTTGTCGAAGCCCTGAGTAATGCGGCGGTAGAAATCGGCCTATCCCGTGATGTAGCGGAAAAGCTGGTTCTGCAGACAATACTCGGTTCGGGCCACCTCATCCAGCAATCGGGAAAATCACCCGCCGATTTGCGCCGGATGGTCACCTCCCCCGGGGGCACCACCGCCGAGGCCATTAGCGAGCTGGAGAAAGGCCAGTTTACTGACCTGATTGCCAGGGCTGTCCAGGCCGCCTACAACAAAGCCCGGGAACTCGGTGATAGCAACCCTAGACTCTAATCCAGCCCATTTCATGGCTTACTACCATCGTACCGGGACAAACATGACCAAAGTACCTAGACGAAACCCTCTTAATGCTCTAAACTACCAGTGCAGGCAACACTCCCGGAAAGCGAAGGGGGAACTGACATGAACTGGCTTGATATTGTTATCCTGGTAGTCCTGGTGATCCCCACTTTTATCGGTCTGAAGCAGGGTATTATCAAGGCGGCACTATCTCTGGCCGGGCTGATTATCGGCGTCGTGCTGGCCAGTAATTTTTACAAACCCCTGGCCGGAATAATGGGTTTCATCCCCAACGAAAACGCCGCCAACGTGGTCGCCTTTATACTGATACTGGTCCTGGTGATAGTCATCGCCACCGTGCTGGCCCGTTTCTTGAAGTTTATCGCCTCGGTGACCATGCTGGGCTGGGTTGACCATATCGGTGGTGCCGCATTTGGCTTTGCCATGGGGGCAATATTCATTAGCGCCATACTGGCAAGCTGGGTGAAATTCTTCGGTACCGGCCTGGTTACCGATTCATTTATCGCCGGCATACTCCTGGACAAGTTCCCGCTGATCCTGAGCCTGCTTCCTGCGGAGTTCAATGTCATCCGTGACTTCTTCCACTAGAACTGCCCGGTGAGTGCCTGTTCAAAACAGTGACACGTAAAACCAGCCCGACAGATACTAGTCAACTGCAATACCGGTACCCGCCCTGAGATAGCGGCTGAACACCCCGCCTTCAGGGAAGGCTATAGCGGTTTTCTCCCGGTTTCCGGGAGAATCATAATAAATTTTATTGGTCTAAACAGGCTCCAGGCTATCCTGCTGGTGTTTCGCCCGGGTGCAGGCCCTTCCATTTCTCCAGTAGCTGTTCCTTGGTCTCCTCATGGTCGGGATCGGGCACACAGCAATCCACCGGGCAGATGTCAGCGCACTGGGGAGTATCGAAATTGCCGACACACTCGGTGCATTTGCTGGGGTCTATCTCATAGATTGTCTCCCCCTCAGTGATCGCCTGGTTCTGACACTCCGGTTCACAGGCTCCACAGCTAATACACTCATCCGTGATCTTATAAGCCATGTAACTTATACCTCCTAAATTCTCTACTTGGTAGATTTTATACCCGGCTAATCCTTACCGGTCAACTTCTTCCTCAGGGCTATTTCCACGACCTCGGGTAGAAGGTCATTAATCGGACCTCCCAGAGCGACCACCTCTTTGAGACGGCTGGAACTGACAAACTGGTACTGCTGGCTGGCCATCAAACAGACAAGCTCGCAATCTGGGGCTATTTTCTTATTCATCATTGCCATATCGAATTCGCGCTCGAAATCAGTAGCAACTCTAAGACCACGTACGATTGTCTGAGCCCCAATCTTCTTGGCAAAATCCACGGTCAGGCCAGTGTAGGTTACCACATCAATATTTTTGTTGCTGGTGCCAGCAACGACCTGCCTCACCAGTTCCAACCTTTCCTCGGTGCTAAACAGCAGGTCTTTGGCCGGTGTATCATAGACACCGACACAAACCTTCTCAAAAAGCCTGGCTGCCCTGGTAGCGATATCCAGATGCCCGTTGGTTATCGGGTCAAATGCACCAGGGTAAAAAGCAACTGTCAATCGTTGTCCTCCTTTCGATAAACTGCAATAAAGCTATCACCGTGGCGATGCTCTTTGGCCATGCGTAATGTAGCATATACGGGCTGCAATTGAAAGCGAGGAGAATGGGTCACCACCAGGGTCGTTTCTTTCCCCACCAGTTTTGATTCTGCCAGCTGCGATAAAAGGTCTCCGATAGTTGAGTTGGAATAAGGTGGATCCACTAAGATAATGCTATACTCCTTATCCAGAAAAGAGAGAGCCTTGGCCACACTGCAACAATAAACGTGGGCCCGCTCTGCCAATTTTGTTGTCCTCAGATTCCCCCTGATTATTTGACAGCACCTTGGCTGGCGCTCAACAAAATCCACCCAGCCGGCGCCCCGGCTCAGAGCCTCAATGCCCAGAGCCCCGCTTCCGGAGAAAAGGTCAAGCACCAGCTCCCAGTTGTCAGTAGTGTTTTCCAATATAGAGAAGATTGCCCCCCGTACCAGGTCTGTTGCTGGACGGGTAACCGTTCCCTTAAGTACTTTCAGCCGGTGCCCTTTGGCCTGACCAGCGATTACTCGCATTACACCGCACTAATGATAACCAGTCCCGATTGATATTGTCAATCTTTGATACCGTCAACCAGGTCCCGTACCCTGGCGGAAGCACCCCCGATAAACGGCCTTCTGTGACCGAAACACAGAATATCGAAGTCAAGCCCGGCCATTTTCCTGATGGAATGCATCGCTTCGGTAAAGTCGGTGGCCACCGTTTTGTGCGGCAACCGTACATCTCTACGGGATCTTACCAGGGTGTCGCTGACAATAAGCAGTTTGTCCCTCGGAGAATATAGGCTGATACTGCACGGCGTGTGACCCGGGGTGTGCACAACCCGCAGACCCCCCAGCGGCTCGAGAACATCACCATCCGAAAGACGGATATCAACATCGCCGGGGCTGAGCAGGAAACGCCGGCGCAGGTTGGAGAAGAACGGTACACGCAGCAGGCGGCGGATGCCTGCGGGATAAGGCGGCTCGTCCCCGTCACCAATAATCCCGGCCTGATGGACAGCCACCCTGGCCCTGCCCATTTCCCTTAATTCCGCCAGCCCGCCCATGTGGTCGATGTGGTTGTGGGTGATGATAATCAGGCCGATCTCATCCACCGAACGCCCCAGGCTGCTGATGAAACCGGCTATCGGCACCGAACTACCGGGGTATCCGGTATCGATTAGGGTCAGCTCATCCTCGACAATCAGTATGATATTAACGCCCCTGTCGGATAGCTGATAGATATCCGGGCCTATTTCCAGGATACGGTTAAAACTAATACGGCTCGTCTGGGATTTGATCATAATCAAACTACCAGGCCTGGCACTTAGTTCTATTGATAATGAAAAGTGATAATAAAAGAGTTATATTGCCCTCGGGGCCAGCCCGCCAGGTTTGGCCGGGCCCACCTGCCCCTGCCACTGGGTTTCGGTCAGGCCTACCCTTCTGAAGATATCGTCTATGTAACGCAGGTAATATTGATAATCGAAAAGCCCATTGAGCTCGGTGGGAGACAAAATACCGGTAACCTTATCATCGGCCTGCAGCAACTTCAGGAAGTCCTTGTTTCCCCGCCAAGACTTCATGGCATTACGCTGCACCAGCTCATAGGCATCCTGCCGGCTCAACCCCTTGTCAATAAGGGCCAGCATCACCCGTTGCGAGAAAATCAGCCCTTTATTAAGCTGCAGGTTCTTCTCCATCCGCTTGGGATAGACCTGCAACCCCCTGATTACTGAGGTGAAAAGATCGAGAGAGTAGTCCAGCAACAGACAGGAATCAGGCAGGACAACACGCTCGGTGGACGAGTGGCTGATATCCCGTTCGTGCCACAGGGCAATATTCTCCATCGATGTCAGGGCGTACCCCCTGACCAGCCTTGATAAGCCGCAGATTCTCTCACAGAGCTCGGGGTTACGCTTGTGGGGCATGGCCGAAGAACCGGTCTGCCCCGCTTCGAATGGTTCTTCCGCTTCTCTGGTCTCGGTGCGCTGCAACCCCCTGATCTCGGTGGCAAACTTCTCCAGCGAACTGGCGATTATGGCCAGGGTGGTGACAAACTGGGCATGCCGGTCACGCTGCAATATCTGACTCGACACTGGAGCCGGCGCCAGCCCCAAACGGGCACAGGCCTTCTCTTCAAGCTCGGGAGACAGGGTGGCATAGGTGCCCACCGCCCCCGATATCTTGCCCACCGCTATCGTCTTCCTGGCCTCGCTGAGCCTCTGCCGGTTGCGGTTCATCTCATCAATCCACAGCGCCAGTTTCAGGCCGAAGGAAATCGGCTCGGCGTGGATGCCGTGCGTGCGGCCCACCATGGGCGTGAACTTGTACTTCATTGCCTTCTCAGCCAGGGCTGAAATCAATTCCTTGATATCTTCATTCAGCAGTTCAGCGGCGGCAACAAGCTGCAGGCTCAGGGCAGTATCAATCACGTCCGAGGAGGTAAGTCCGAGGTGAATGAAACGCGATTCGTCACCCAGGCTCTCGCTAACGGCGCCCAGAAAGGCGGTCATATCGTGATGTGTCTCCTG
>CP070645.1:10158-15043 GCA_020354275.1 Dehalococcoidales bacterium | reverse complement strand
GCAGAACATTATAAGGGTGGTAGTCTCGGTGGCGGCCGGTTACTACTGGGGTTCCAGTGCCATAGAAACAATGCACTCCAATATCCCCTATGTTATCTTCCCGCTCTGGTATGCCCTGTTTGCCTTCATATACCTGTGGCAGGCAGGGTGGAGGAGGACACCCAGAGAAGTATGATTTCCCCTTTTCAGCTTCCGTACAATACGCACCATTGCCAGCCGCAGTATTTCTCGGCTAAAATAGTACTGACTTGTTATCGTTAAACTACCGTTTACTACAATGCACCGGCCAAGATAAATTCTTATCGGTCTTGAACCCCGTTAATCTTTTACCAGCAGTGCCATTTTATTAACCCTGGGAGATAATGTATCGTGGCAACCGAAATTGAACGAGAACGATTCAAGACCAATCCCAATCGCTTCATTGAAGAGACAATCAAGCAGTATGTCGCTACCAGCCCCGGTAACCGGTTTCAGGCTTTCAATAATGAACCTATCTGGGATGAGCCCCTGGTCGGTTTAGCTGATGGCGATGACCCCTTATTTCAGGATTACAAAGAGATTATCGGGGACTTCCACCTTACTCCGCGAGAAGCCCTTCAGCAGGCTACAGAAAGCAGAAGGCATAATACTAATACCGGAACAACCAACATCAGCGTCATATCATGGGTACTGCCCAGCACCCGTGAGACACGGCTCAGCCTGCGCAGGGAAACAACCGTGCCATCTCTAAGGTGGAACCACACACGGTGGTACGGCCAGGATTTTATTTTTGAACTGTCACGTCACCTGGTATCCCGGCTAGAGGAACTCGGTTGCCAGGCTTTAGCCCCAGAACTATCTGGGCCATTTAGAACCATGAACCTGGCCAACGGCCTGGCCTCAACCTGGTCACAAAGGCACATTGCCTACGCTGCGGGACTGGGGACCTTCAGCCTCAGCGACGGTTTTATCACCCCAAAAGGAATCGCCATCCGGGCAGGAAGCGTGGTCTGTGATGCCGTACTCTCACCCACTCCCAGAACCTACCGTAACCACCGGGATAACTGCATTTTTTACCGCGGTGGGTCATGCCGGCGCTGTATCGAACGCTGTCCCGCGGGGGCAATCACCGAGCAGGGGCACGATAAAAACCGGTGCCGGGAATTCCTTTTTAATGAGCAGAGGGCAATCATGAAAGAAATGGGTAGAGAAGAAGGGTACACCGGTTCTTACCTGGGCTGCGGCCTGTGCCAGACCAAAGTCCCCTGCGAAGACCGGATACCCCCTCTGCCTGAGACAGGATAATAAGTAGACAGTAATAAGAACAATCCCTCATAGGTTTACCATCAGACAGACTTTTTATGGCTTGTACTGCTGGTAGCTTACGAGACAGAGACCGGTATTTACGGTATAATCAGACCTGAAACATTTAATTATCCCGGAGGAGAAGCATAAACAGAATAGCTATCCAAACAGAAGACCTGACCCGTGATTTCGGTCAAGTTAGGGCTGTCAACAGCCTTTCTCTGACCGTACCAACCGGGATAATCTTCGGCTTTCTGGGGCCAAACGGGTCGGGGAAGACCACCACCATCAACCTCCTACTCGGCCTGTTGGAACCGACCAGCGGTAAAGCTGAAGTACTGGGTTTCAACACCCGGACACAGCCTGACGAGGTCCGTGCCCGTACCGGAGCCCTGCTGGAATACCCCGGCCTTTACGAACAAATGAGTGCCGAGGACAACCTGGAGTTCTACGCGCGGGTCTGGCGCATACCGCCCGCCGAGACAAAGAACCGGGTGAAAGAACTGCTCACTCACATGGATATGTGGGAACGGCGCCGTGAACGTGTTGTTCAGTGGAGCCGGGGGATGAAGCAGAAACTGGCTATGGCCCGGGCACTGATTCACCGTCCACCCCTGGTCTTTCTTGACGAACCGACCGCCGGGCTGGACGTTGTGGCAGCAACGGCACTGCGTAACGACCTGGCCGATCTAGCGGCACGCGAAGGTGTAACCGTGTTCCTGACCACGCATAATATGGCCGAGGCGGAGAGATTGTGCAGTCAGGTGGCAGTAATCCGGCAGGGCAAGCTGCTGGCATTAGGGCACCCCGATACCCTGCGAGCGCAGGCCGGCAATCCCCAGGTCGAGGTAACAGGAAATGGTTTCACCGAAGAAGTGCTGGAGCTACTGCGCGCACGCCCGGAGGTATCTCTGGTTGAGATTCAGAACGGTCATCTGTCTATTCACCTGCACCAAGAGACGGATACTGCGCCCCTGGTCAACCTGATGGTAAACGAAGGCATCCGGGTGGAAGAAATCAGAAAGGGCAAAGCCAGCCTGGAAGAAGTATTTTTAACACTGATGGAGGAGGGCGAATGATATCTGACATTCTGACGGTAATGTGGAAAGAAAGAAAATTGCTACTCCGTCAGCACGGCAGCCGAACCAGGTTATTGTTTACACTGCTGGTTCCGGTAATTATGTTCTCCATCTTCCTCCCCTGGCAAATCGGCACGGGATGGGTTGAGGGTTACTGGTCATTACTGGCTTCAGTATTAATCCCGTTGCTTCTGGTGGGAATGGTAATACCCGAATCCTTTGCCGGTGAACGTGAACGGCATACCCTGGGAACACTCCTGGCCAGCCGCCTGCCAGACCGGGCCATACTTTACGGCAAGATAGCCCTGGCCGTCGGTTACGCCTGGTTAATGACCTTCCTAACGCTAATAGTGAGCCTGGCGACAATAAACATTGCCCACTGGAACGGCCAGATAACACTCTTTACGCCAGCTGTTGCTCTGATTAATGTTTTTTTAACGCTGCTGCTGGCGATTATTATGGCCAACCTCGGCGTCCTAATTTCATTACGCGCTTCAACCGTACAGGGAGCCACCCAGACCCTGATGGCAGCCGTTATGTTTCCCCTTATTATCCTACAGGTGGCAGGCCTTATTGTACTTCAAATGCAACGCCAATGGCTGGACAGCATTATAGATACACTGGCCAATGCCAACTGGACTCTGATCATCGTCCTCGTCACATTAGTCGTGACTGCCATCTGCCTTTTATTACTGTGGATGGCAACCACCCGTTTCCAGCGGGCAAGGTTAATACTCAGTTGAATAAAATAGAAGGAACCGATGGATATGATTAATGAATAAAACTATTCTGATACTAAAACACGAGTTCATTCATATGGTAAGAACCAAGTCATTCGTGATACTTACCCTCTCTTTCCCGGCGATTGCCCTGCTGGCCATCGGCATTTACCAGTTAGTTCAAGGGGCCCCCCCACCGGAACAGGTTGAGGTGTTAACCATCGGCTATGTTGACCAGGCCGGTGGTTTTGATAAATATACCAGCCAGTCGCCGGAAATCACCCTCCTCCCCTATGCAACACAGGAAGAAGCCAACAGTGCCCTGCTTGATAAGGAAATCAAGGAATACATCGTCATCCCCGAGGATTACATATACCATGGCGTGGTTACCCGCTATACACTGCAAAAGGAACTGGAACCGGCGGAGAGGACCTACCGGACCATTCGGGATTTCCTGCTCAGCAATCTCCTAGAAGGGCAGACCTCACCCGAGATAGCTGAACGCGCTAAAGTCCCCGTCTACCTGAATAGTGTCAGGCTCGATACCACCGGGGAAGTGGCCACTGACCAGGGTGGATTCACGGCCTTTATTGTTCCCTTCCTGTTCGGCATTTTGCTACTCATTGCTATCTTCAGCTCGTCCGGTACTCTTCTGCAGGGACTTAGTGAGGAGAAGGAGAACAGGGTGATGGAAATCCTGCTATCATCTATCTCCACGCGGCAGCTGTTGCTGGGGAAGGTACTGGGACTTGGCTGCGCCGGGCTGACACAGCTCGTAATATGGTTAGTCTCGGTGACTCTTCTACTGCGCATGGCGGAAACCAGTATCGGTGGTGTATTCGTCGGACTCCAGATTCCGACCACGATGATGGTGCTGGGTATAACCTACTTCATGCTGGGCTACGTGTTTTTTGCCGTACTGATGGTCGGCATCGGCGCCATTGGCAGCAGCGCCCGGGACAGCCAGCAGCTATCAATGTTAATCATCATGCCGTCTATTATCCCGTTCTACGTGCTGATGATCTTCACCCGGGAGAATCCTGGCCACATTATTAATACCATTCTGACGATGATACCGATTACTGCTCCTATGGCAGTGTTCTCCAGGTTTGCCTTCAGCGACATTCCCGTCTGGGAGCTGGCACTCAGCATAACCCTGATGGTGCTATCTATTATCGGGGCCATATTCCTCGCTGCCAAGATATTCAGGACCTTCGCCTTAATGCACGGCAAAACCCCCAGAATAGGCGAAATCATCAAAGCACTACGGCAGACTTAAGAATGGAAAAACCGGTCAAAGGGAGAAGGGACATAGTTTATAGGCCAACAGGCAACATATCACTCCCCAGCGCGCCTGGCATCAAACCAGACGTCTGGTAAGAACTCCGATCATCTATTGGTTATTTGATATTAGTGAGTCAGGTGTTAAGCACGCTTGCCCTTGAAATTGGCTGAGCCGTAAGAACCAAGCTGCACCTGGCCCGATATCTCGTCACCGGTCACCTTGCCCTTGAAGTCAAGTTCCATCTGGCCCATCTGACCGCTAACCGAGATTTTCCAGGCAACATCATCCCCGGAAACTGTACCACCGGAGAATGCCTGTGCACCACCCATCCCGCCATCGTAGGTACCACTCAGCGAATCCCCATCGGCTTTAAGCGTGAGCGTACCGGGCCGGTTGCCCATCGGTGTCTCTAATTCGATGTTATAAGTCCCGTCAACTGCCATGGTACTACCTCCCTAATTATGATTATTTCAGATTTGATAATCCCTCATGTTCTGATTAAGCTAGCAATGGATGCT
>CP070645.1:6622-10058 GCA_020354275.1 Dehalococcoidales bacterium | reverse complement strand
CTATCGTCCCCGCGGTAAAGGTATTGGACGCACTGGTCTCGGTGTCTGTCCATAGTGCCATCGCCCCTACCGTAACCGAAGAAGCGACCAGGGCAATTATCACCAGGCTTAAAAGAATCCGCCTTACTCCCTGTATATTTTTCATCTTCCTCCTCCTTTACCTGTTCTCATTTATTGTCATTTCTAGCCTTTTTTAATGCTTGATATGCTTAACTGTCATGATTCCTGCTCCTCATGGCATGGCGTCGGAACAGGATATCCTCAGCAGATTTAACTTTTAGTCACTTATATTATTCACAAGTGATATCTTAGCAACGGCAGGTCTAAACAACGGTAAAGAAGGTAATGTTTTGGTAATGATACGGTCAGTTTTCAGTAGAGAAACCGAGAATATGCACGTATAGTCCCAAAGTACTATGGACACGGGGTTGACTTATGTGCTATTCTATTTGCCAGTTGGCAAAATAACAGCTAAACATAAGGGGAGTGAGAACGGGTTTTTTAACACAATCTTCTCTTGTTTTACATTTGGCTAGTACTAAATCGGGAGGGATCTTTAGAATTTATGCAGTCTTAACGGAATATTTATGGCATTTTAATACTCCGTGGACTAATATTTGCCTTGGTTATACATAATATAGTAAACTGCATAAGTTCTAACGGGTTATAAAGGTAAACAATATGAGAAACACTGATGCAGAAGAACAGCATGAATCTATCGGGGTATTCCTGGTTGATTCCAACAATATCTTCCGGCAGGGGGTCCGGCTGGCCCTGGTAGATAAAAAAAATATTGAGGTTATTGGTGAGGCTGACATCACCGATAAAGACATTATAGAGATAATTGAACAACTCGCCCCCAGAGTAGCCCTAATTGACGTAAATATGCCCTTGTTCAATGGACTGGATTTGACCCGGCAGATCACACAGCGTTCACCCCAGACTTTAGTAATCGTACTTACACCCTACGAAGACGAGAACCAGCTGTTCCAGGCAATTAAAGCGGGTGCAGTAGCCTATTTCAGCAAGAACGTTGATGCCGAAGAATTGGCTAACATCATCAGGAGGGTTGCCAGCGGGGAGCACATCATAACCGAAAACGTCCTGACTAAACCCAGAATCGCCGAACGCGTACTGAAACAGTTTCAGGACCTGTCACTAGCCGGTGTGGCAATGGAATCCCTGGCCGCACCTCTTACCGCCCGGGAACTGGAGGTACTTACCTATGTTGCCCGGGGTTACGGAAACAAGCGCATCGCCTATACCCTCAATATCAGCGAACAGACCATTAAAAACCACATCACTTCTATTCTACGGAAACTCGACGCCAATGACCGGACCCATGCCGTTGTCCTGGCAATGCGCCACGGCTGGATATCGATGGCCGAGAGAAAGGAAGCCGTACCGCAATAGGAAATCTAGGGCAAAATGAAAGTACTGGTAATAGATGACGACCCCGATGTAGCCCAGGTAATCTCACTCTGTTTCGAAATGCGCTGGCCGCAAACCAACACCATATCAGCTGTTGATGGAACAGAGGGATTATCGATGGTCGAGTCAGAAAGCCCTGACGTAATCATCCTCGACGTAGGCCTACCCGAAATGAACGGCTTTGAGGTCTGCCGTGAAATACGCCGTTTTTCTGATATACCCATCATAATGCTCACCGTCCGGGATGCAGATACCGATGTGTCTCGCGCCCTGGAGACCGGAGCCGATGATTACATCTCCAAGCCTTTCAGCCATATCGAGCTGTTATCACGGGTCCAGGCAGTACTGCGGCGTACCCAGAAATTACCCCTCTCCAACAGTGAAGGTTTCTTTTCCAGCGGCAACCTGAGAATTGATTTTGATAGCCGGGAAGTACGGGTCAATGGCGATGTGGTCAAGCTCACGCCCACGGAATACGGCCTGCTATATCACCTCAGCCGTAATGCCGGGAGGGTACTCACCTACCAGGCCCTGCTTTCCAAGGTGTGGAGCGAAGACTATGAATATGAAACCAACCTGCTCAAGTTGCATATCCACAATTTAAGACATAAGCTGGGTGACAATCCGCAGAACCCCGTCATGATTATCAACGAAAGGGGTGTGGGTTACAAGCTTATCGTATCAGAATAACCTGCAAAAACCCCGGCCACCAGAACCAGCCGAGCCTGAATCGGGCAAATCTAAACCAAATCTCAACCAAACACTTACCAAATCTTAACCTTTCTTATACCGCTCCTTAACCTTTCCCTGTTAGAATGTGTCTTCAATGCTGATATATCTGGGTTAACAGACACACCTAAACAGGGAGGTAAAATATGGCAAAAATGGGGTGGCTGAGAAAGAGAAGGACTATGGTGGCTTTATGCCTGGTCCTGGTTCTGACAGCCCTTTTTGTGCAACCGGCCACGGTCTACGCCGCCAAGCCGGATGCAGCTACGACAAGCGACTCAACGATACAGATAGTCCCCAAGGTAACATACCCGTTTAGCCCGTACAGTACACCCCAAGGAGAAATACCTAAAGGCCACAGCGGGGAACAGTTTGCCAATATTACCGGAAGCCTGGGAGCGCTCCCGGAAGGCATGAGCCGTTATGCCATAGTCATCGGCAGTAACTTTGAGGGTTCCACCGCTCCTGACGGTGTGGTCCCCCCACTAATCCCCCCTTTCGAAATCCAGCTCAATTACGCCGAGAATGACGCATCAGACATGGCAGATTTGCTTGAGTACGGATATGGCTTCAATGTTACCGAGTTATCTGGGGAGGATGCCAGCCGGGACAATATCCTGGATGCCATAACCCAACTCCAGGCTATAGAGGAACGCGGTGACGAGGTGGTGTTCTTCTACAGCGGTCATGGCGCGCAACGCATCCAGAGTAAAAAAGAAGCGGGTACAAGGGGCTGGGGGGCAATCCATGAAGGGATCGTCACTGACGAGGGTGACGACAACGATGTCGGTTTCATCTGGGACGACGAATTAAAAAGGGCTTTCCAGCACTATGATACCGATAGAATCGTGTTCATCTTTGACAGCTGCCTTTCCGGCGGCATGACCGAACTGGCCAAGAAAGGCCGGATTGTCTGCATGGCGACTACCAAGACGGGAATGGCCGCCGAGGCAGGTGAGTTTGAACTACCAGATGGCACAACATTGACGATTAACCACGGTCTATTCACATATTTCGTTCTTGGAGCACTATCTGGCCTAGTCCCCGAAGCTGAACTCTTTGACCATGATAGTAATCCCCAGACACTCGACGTGACCATTGAAGAGGCCTTCAACTTTGCTTCCGGTACATTGAAAGCTATCAGTCCTGATATCATGGAAGGACTGGCACTCTATGAACAACTTTTAGGTTTACCAGAAGGATCGCTTACCAGTTTGTGGGGAACACCCACTATCGTTGACCGCTTCAAACAAGACCTGCTGCCATAAACCGAGTT
>CP070645.1:0-6522 GCA_020354275.1 Dehalococcoidales bacterium | reverse complement strand
TTACCCAGCGTCCTGCCCGGTAGAGCTCGGACTTTCCTCCCACCTTAAGCGAGCGGTCACCCGGTTTACTTGGCCCGTTTATACTTTATTACACTAGCATGGGAGAGTCAAACAACAACCTAATTATATACACCCTATATAATAATGATAACAGAGGAGTCTAAGTGGTATTAGAAGATGTTACTGTGGTAGCTGATGCTTTTTTCTTTATTTATACCCGAGGGAAGCATAGGATAATCCTACTCCGTGAAGGTTGGACATGGAGAAAAGACTCGATACGAAAGAAGGAACCAAAAACACTTCACATTATTACAGTGCCGGTAGACTACATCTTCAGGAGGTTTTCAATATCACGAAGCCGAAACCTTCTGTCACCCCGTGGACCGATGCGTAGTGCAGTCAGTAACTCCTTATCACTCCAGCGTCGTATGGTATTAACATGAACATTAAGCATTCTGGCCGCTTCAGCGGTTCTTAACAGAGCATCCGGATTATCATTAGTGGTTTTTTTCTTATCTCTGCTTTTCCCCGATACAATCTGCCTTACCCTTTCCCGAGAAATCCCCAACTCACGGCCGATTTCAGCATAGGTCAAACCAGCATTACGTAAATCGTCAATTTGTTTACGCCTTAAATTGTTTACTTTCTCGAGCATCTCTCCTATACTCCCTCATTGTAGTTAGCATTGTACGTGTATCTTATCGCACCATCAATAACGCAATATTTATGACCTTCAGATTGAGTCTCGTGTAGTACCGGTTTAAAAAGCGAGTCAGCAATCTTAACTAGCTCGTCAAGTGAGTTGACTACCGATACCGTATCCCCCGTGATGCGTTGAGGTAATTCCTCAACATCTATAATAGTATCCTTGTACTTCATTCTTAGGCGCAGCAGTTCGTCTTCAACCGAGGGTAGGCTCTCTGGCTTAAATCTCCTGAAATATATCAATAGAGTAACCAGCGAAGCGAGAAAAACCCCGGTTAATACAGGGTAAAGAATTCTTGCCTCTGAAACCCGGAACCCCATTACTTTTACCGGGTTGGGTAACATATTATTGGTTCTTAAGGAGCCTGAATCAGAACCAGTCATTTGCCCCTCCCAGGTAATAACCTGGTCTCCCAACCGGGCGCTTAGTGTCTGGTCGAATTGTTCAGATATAAGTCCATAATCAGTCTGGGCAGTAGTTTGGACTTCCGCCTTAATCTTCAATATATATGGGAAAGAAATGCCGGTCTCTTCCTTAATAACCTTCAGGATATCAACAAAGTGGGTCAGGTTTTCACTGGTAAGTGTAAAATCAACGGTAAAGTTACCTGTTTTTGTGGTTCGCGGGACGAGTACAAATTCTTTACTCCAGGCACCCTCCGTCTCAAGGATGGCGTTTACTTCCACCTCCTCGGTCACATAACGGACCGGCCCGTTCGATTCAAACCTGTAGGTAAATGACCCATCCATCCTGTCAAAAAGGGCTGAGTAAATGGAGTCGCCCGGCCCCAATGTCTTTGTCGACGGTAAGCTGTTTACATCCGGCGTTGGGTTTACCGGTGGTTTCAGGATTTTAGCTTCATAGGGAGAGTCCTCCTTGAGGTACACGGTGTAGTCAAAAGCACCATCAATGTCATAGTTCAATCCTCCGAAAGATGCCTGGTAGGTATTAACCAGGTCCCTATCCATCTCGATAATAGGGTCGTTTACCCATATGGTGAACACCTGGCTGTATCTCTCGAAGACCGGGCCGGTATCTGTCTCTATTGTAAGGTAGGCATTGGCACTGATTTGCATTCTGGCGCTGGCAAGAAGCGTATCCATATCCAGCGTGAAAAAAATGCTGGAGCCGTTGGGCAGGCTGGTCATCGGCATGAGGACTACCTCTTCATCCTCTCCTTCCCTATAGTCAATATCTGCGTCAATCTCTACCCGCCCGGATATACTATTGACCGGCCTGTCCGGCATAAATAGATAGCCGAAGCTCATCACGATACGGTCAACAAACTCGACAGCGTACTTCGGCGTTGCCGGTCTATAATCGGGCGGCTCATAGGTGAAATCCTCAAAGGTTATATCGCCATATACATAGGAAGCATCCAGGTGGGTGAGGTAGTCGAACTCCCCCCGGTGCTTGTAGGTCATGACTTCTTCAAACTGGGCCGGTCTGCTGAATGCCCGGTAGGTCCCGAAAGCGCCAAATATGGAAGCAGCCAGAATAACGGCCAGGAAAACAAGGTACAGCCTTTCCGTCCTGACCATTCTATTTAAGATGTAGATTATTCTATCGATCATGGCCTTCCCGCCTGCCTTTACTATTTACCCAAGCCGGTCACCTTTGACAATAGGTAAATGGTACTAGTTGTGCCGCCTCCTCTTCTTCTGGCGGTCGGCAATCTTCTTCCGCTGCCTAGCCCTTCTCTTTGACGGGCTGTACATGAAATTAGCGTCCCTGACGGCACTGCCCAGCACCACCAGGGATGGCAGGGCAATAAGGAGGACAAGCCCCCATGGCCTAGTGAAGACGTCCGCCATCCTGCCCAGAACGTACCCAACATTGGGAACGCTCCCGGTAACCCTGCCGACCACGCTCTCCGCCGGCACAATAAAGGGGTCAGCGGCACTGTTGGCATCACCCTTTGTTTTAAAAGTGAGTGGAGCGCTTGGTGACACGGCAACAACACGGTGGCTGACATTAACCCCTTCTTCGGGCGAGCGGAATGTGATGACATCGCCCTTCTGAATCGCTGCCGGGTCAACCTGCGTTATCACCGCCAGCGAACCCATCGGCAGCTCCGGCTCCATGCTGCCGCTGTAAACGATGACCAGCCGCGACGAGAGCACCCCGGGCAGGAGGATAACGAAAATCATCAAGGGCACCACCAGCAGCACCACCGCGCCGCCGGCCCATTTCGCCACCCTTAGCATTCATTACCTCCTGACCGGCTGTTCGCATTCATTTTTTCACCAGCCATGTCAATACCCATAAGCTACATTAAGCTATATTATAATGAAGATACCGGGATTGTCTAATTGTAAGTCTGAAATGTGTATAAAAAATCCCGCCGGTAGCCCCGCGGGAAACTTACTTGCCAGTTTTGCCAGGCGCGGCTAGATATCCATGTCGTTGAAAGCTTCGCTGATTTCCTTCATCAGAGTAAACTCAGTATCGGACACCGGGGAATTACATAAGGCCTCAACAGCGGCCACGAACTCCGCCCGGGAAACATTCTCCGGGTCACTCAGGGCCAGAAAATTGCCATCCCCGTAGTCCTCGTAGTCTAGAGTTTCACCAACCTCACTGACATCGTGCAGGGTATCCGGGCACTGCCGGCCCGACATCAGGTTCAACCACAGCGCCAGGTAATGGGCGTAGAACTTGCCTTCAGCGTCTTTGCCCCCCACCGCCAGCACCTCTACCGCATCGTCCAAAGTAATCGGGGGACCAGAAACGGCATTCAACACGGTAGGTGTTAACCAGCACGAATCCTGGCTGATGTCGTCGTTGAGCCAGCCGATAACCTGGGCCTCGGTAACAAATCCACTGTTAATCGGCCCCGCCCCCGTCTCCTCCGACTGCAACTGCGACCACCACCCCCGGCTCCCCTGCTCGTTCTCGCAAACCTCCCACTCCCCGGCAGAGAAGCAGTATTCACCGTGGTCGTCTTCAAGCCAGTCGGCGAAGGTGCCACCTATGGCCAGGGATGAGAGCACTGCCGCTAGTATTAATACTGAAAGTAACTGTTTCACTTTTCTGCTTTCGCCTACCGGGGGGACAGCCCTTTGAAGAGCCATCCCCCTTCCGGCAATTTACTGCTTTTTAACTTTTTTATTCTGGTTAAGGTGTTATAGGAGGATTTGGCTGAGTTGGAGCATGTATGGCCTCTGCCGTGAAGGTGACAGTGCCACCTATTGAGTCGGTCATGCACTGGTTTACATCGGGCTCCTCGTCATAACCGGGCAGTTCCCAGGCGAAACCGACGTAGTAAGTAACACATTTCACCAGTTCAAACTCTAACTGACTCGGATCATTTTCGAGGCAAGCAATCAGACCAGCCCATGAACCTTCGTAGAGTAGCACCTCGCCATCCTCGTATGTATTGTCACCATCAAGCTCAAGCCAGATCATGATTTGCATAAAGTCGTCCAGCTCACCCTGGTCGGGTCCAGCACCAAATGTCCGGTCCCCGGCGGTTATCTCCGGCTCGACAACAGTGTTTTCTAAGCTTTCGATTGTACCGCTGACGGTCACTTTGGCACCGGTGATAGATGTGTCACCATAAATATGGAAACTCAGGGTTGTTTCATCAGAATCACCAGGCTCGATACCGGATTCACAGATAAGCTCGCCCAGGTCATCGGCATAGTATGCCATGGGAACACCCACACCCTCCGGGTCTTGATCCGCAGTGTATGGTCCCTCCATTATCCAGTTACCATCAATGTCTACACGCAGGTTTAAGTAACCGGCTGTCAAGCAGTAGCTCCCGTGGTCATCCTCGACCCAGTCGGCCAGGGTGCCGCCGATTCCAGCAACAACCAGTGCGGCGACAACAACGACACTTAAAAGGATATTTCTCATCTTATTCTCCTTTTAGTTTATTATCGCCCCTCTCCCGAGAACGTTGCTCCGGAGAATCGACCAGAGCGGGGATTGTTTGCCATCCCTATTTATGGGACTATTTTACTATCGGTCGAGCCTGCTGTCTGTCGCTCAAATAGCTATTTTGGACTAGTCAAAATGACGATTTTTTGTCACGAAATCGTGTCACGAAAATGACGACAAAGAGGTTTATTACCATTTCATAGCCAATAAGGTGGTGGGGAGGAGAATGTCAGTGGTCAGAGTAGACAATGACTCATTAAGATAAACTATCCGGGTGATTGACAGGCGCAGGCAGGAAAACTAATATAGCAATAGAAGATGCTACGTTACCGCTACTGGATAAGCCTTGGTGCCAGCGTTCTGCTGGGTCTGGTCTTCCTTACCGCCGGGGTGGGCAAGCTGCTGGGGGAGGGCGCCTTCCTCCTACAGGTATCCACGCTGGTACTGAACCCGGCAGTTGCCAGTGCCATTGCCGCCATTCTGCCCTGGGTGGAGATTGTACTAGGAACGCTGCTGCTCACCGGCATCGCCACCAGGATTGCCGCCGGCACTTCCGCCCTGCTGATAGCCTCCTTCATATACTACAACGGCTGGATGATCAGCCAGGGGTTCGGCTTCGAACCATGCGGGTGCCTGGGAATAATGGAAAGGTTACTCGGTGACGAGCTCTCAACAACGCAGTCGCTCTATATTGACATCGGCCTGCTTGTCCTGGCTCTGGGGGCTTGTTTCTGCTTCCCGGGCCGACTCCTCAGCATACGCCCCTGGTTTTGGAACAGGGGCAGTATGAGGGATAGCCCACCAGGCAATAACAATAGAAAAGACAGCGCAGTTAACGGTGACATAAAAGGAATTTAAGGCTTCCTGGGTACCTCGTAAGACCGCGGGGCCAGATGTCGCTGGGCGGCATAGGCAGTAGCCTCAGCCCGGTTTCTCAGGTGTAGCTTATCCAGCAGACGGCGTAGATAGGTTCTAACCGTACTTTCGCTGATGAAAAGGCGACTACCAATCTCAGTGTTGGTCAAACCCTCACCCATAAGCTTCAATACCTCAATCTCCCTTTCGCTCAACCTGGGCTCATCACCCTTACCGCGGAATTCAGCCACCAGCTTTGAGGCGATATGAGGTGACAGCATCGCCTCACCAGCGGCAGTCCTCCTTACCGCTTCCACTACCTGGCTAACCGTGGCACTTTTTAAAAGATAACCCTGAGCGCCAAACTTCAGAGCCTGAAACAGGTCCTCTTCACGGTCTGATATGGTAAGGATCAGTACCTTCGCTTGGGGTTTTTTATCCTTTATAGCCACGATAGCTTCCAGGCCACTGCATTCAGGCATAAAGACATCCATTAATATAACGTCAACATCCAGCTCAACCGCCTTACTAATGGCTTCAAAACCATTGCTGGCCTCGCTGATAACACTGATGTCATGCTCAGCATTAAGTATATTTACTAATCCAGCACGAACCACAGCATGGTCATCCACAACCAAGACTTTTATTTCTTCAGTCATAATGGATCACTCCGGTGTGAATTCGATGGCAATTCCACCTTGACCTCAGTACCATGGCCGGGAGTACTCAATACCAGGAACTGGCCTCCTATTAGTTCGGCTCTTTCTTGCATAACTGCCAGACCATGACCTTCAACCTTTGAGCCATTATTATTATTTACAGCCATAACATCAAAACCACAACCGTTGTCAGTGATACTAACTTCAATATGGTTATTTACCGGCCTAATCTGGATCTCCACATTATCGGCCCCGGAATGCTTCTTAACATTAGTCAGCGCTTCCTGGCAGATGCGGAGTAACTCAAATTCTACCAGTGAATCGAGATGTAGTGACGTGGTCTGAGAATTGAACTGGTAGTTAATATTGGAATTCTGGCCCAAGTTATCGAGGCTGCTTCTGAATTTGGTGATAAAG